>JBHLLT010000001.1:224123-534540 GCA_048938855.1 Promethearchaeota archaeon | reverse complement strand
AACATTACTGAGTTTAATTTGAAGTTGAATGTTTGGCTGTTTTTTGGGTGTTTAACAGAAGAAGATATATTGTTTAGGGCTGAATTAGATAGTATTCAATCTCGACGTTCTAATATCAAGATAAAGTATATCCTATCAGAACCAGAAACAAATTGGGATGGCACCTGTGGTTTCATTACAAAAGAGATAATCTTAGATGAAATAAAGAGTATTGAGGAAAAATTTTTTTATATTGTTGGAAATAGGGCTATGTATTCCTTTATAGAAGAACAATTAGAAGAGTTAAATATTCCCAGATCTCGTAGTATATATGAATTGTATGGGGTTCCTGATGACATCACTAAAACAGTAGGTTGGCCAAAAGAAATTACAGCATCAAATAAGGTAAAGGTTGTATTAGATTTCATAAAACAAGGAAAAAAAGTCCAAGAAACTATAGAAGTTCCATGTATAGAACCATTATTAAATAGTCTTGAAAGAAAAAGGAGTTTTGAATTATTAATCAATAGTGGTTGTCGTTCAGGTGCATGTGCTTTATGTAGAACCAAATTAAAATCTGGCAGAGTTTTTATGCTTCCGGAAGTTAAAATGAGAGAGATTGATCAAGAATTTGGTTTTATTCATCCTTGTGTGGCATATCCATTAACAGATATTCATTTGGATTTAACTCTAACATAAACAAAAAAAAGTTGAAATCTTATATTCCTTTTTATCCAATTATATATTTAATATTATAAATCGATTAAAATAAATCAAAATGTATAAAGAAGTGTAATATATGAAAATCTTAACAGAAGAATGGGTTGAAGCATTCGGTAAAGCTATCAATGAAAATCCGAATTATAAACCATCAGCTTTAACTTGGGAGGGAGATATGCTTCTAGTCATTGAACCTAGTGGAAATTTAGATCACGAAGTTAGAATCTTTATAGGATTATATCATGGAGAATGTACTGGTACTAAATTGGTACCAGAAGGAGAAGAAATTGAAACAGAATACATCATGGCAGGACCCTATGATAATTTCGTATTAGTGATGAAAAAAGAAATTGATCCTATTAGAGCGATAATGGCGGGTAAATTAAGACTTGAGGGAGATATGGCAAAATTAATGCGGCATACTAAAGCAGCATTAGAAATTGTCAATAGTCTTGGAAGTTTCGAAACAGATTATTTATAATTGAATTCAAATTTTATTTTTTTTTATCAAAAGTTTTCTAATAATTTTATGAGGGTAAAAAATGTGGTATTTCTATAGTCCAAATATTATTTATGGTGAGAATAGTCTAGATTTCCTTAAAGATATTAAAGGTAGTAAATGTTACATAGTTACTGATAAAATTATCGAAGAATTAGGCTATCTCAAAATTCTAACAGATAAGCTAGATAAATTTAAAAAAGAATACAAAGTATTTAATGAAGTCATTCCAGATCCCAGAGAAGATGGTGTATTAAAGGCGAGAGAAGAGTGTTTATCATATTCTCCAGAGCTAATAATTGCCTTAGGAGGGGGGTCCGTAATAGATACTGCTAAGACAGCATGGGTTTTGTATGAATTTCCAGAGTTAAATATTGGGGATATCCATCTATTTAGATCTGATTTATATGAGACAGGAAAGAAATCAAAATTTATCGCAATACCAACCACTTCAGGAACTGGTTCGGAAGCGTCAAATGGTACTATAATTTCAAAGTTTGAAGATGATGTATGGAAAAAATTCATCTACGCTCATCGAGGCATTACCCCTACCTATGCGATAGTGGATCCTATATTTCCAGAAGGAATGCCATCAAGTTTAACAGTAGACACTGCCTTTGATGCATTATCACATGCTATTGAAGGTATGGTTTCTAATTGGAAAAACGAGTTTTCTAACGCCATGGGTTTAAAAGCTATAGAATTAATTTTTAAATATTTGCCAATAGCATACAAGAATGGGCATGATAAAGAGGCAAGAGATTACCTACATCAGGCAGCAACAATGGGAGGTTTAGCATTTAGCAACTCCCAAGTTCATATTGGTCATGGGATGGGTCATAGTTGGGGTGCTATTTTTCATACGCCACATGGAAGAGCCGTTGGAATTTTACTACCTTATATCTCACAGTTTTGTCTTAACAATCCTGATGTAGATGATAATACTTTAGAAATATATGCAAAGATCGCGAAACAAATGGGATGGGCTAAGTGGGCAGATGAAAATAAAAAAGCAGCATTTAAAGCAGTTGAGAAAATTAAAGCTCTTCAAAATGCTGTAGATTTTCCAACTTCTTTAAAGGATCTAGGTGTCTCAAAAAAGGAATTTGAGGAAAATCTGGATCTTTTAATTATGTGTTGTTTTCAAGATGCTACAGCGGTTATGACGCCAAGATCAATTACTGACGAGTACTTTAGAAAAATTTATGATTATGCTTTTAATGGAAAAAACATTGATTTCTAGACTTAACAGTGAAGGATATGGGAAATTTAAAGGGATTTGTAGGAAAGTTATTAGTAGTAAATCTTACCACAAATGAGATCACTGAAGAAAATCTTAATGAAGAAATAGCAAAAGAATTTTTGGGAGGTGCGGGGTACTGTTGCAAGTATCTCTATGATCAGATCTCTATGGATACTGAACCATTATCTCCAGAGAATATTTTAATGTTTATGACAGGTCCTTTCTGTGGATCGACTGTTCCTACTAGTGGGAGATTTGTTGTATGTGCGAAATCTCCTTATACAGGAATTTGGGGTGAATCCAATTGTGGTGGTTTTTTTGGTCCAGAGCTTAAGAAAGCAGGTTATGATGGAATTATCATAAAAGGTGCTTCTGAAAATCCAGTCTATCTAGAAATAACTGATAATGGTACTAATATTAAAGATGCATCCTCTTTATGGGGGAAAGGTATAATAGAAACCTCAAAAATTTTGAAAGAACAATCAAGCTCAAATTTAACAAGAATAGCGTGTATAGGGCAAGCTGGTGAAAATTTAGTTAAATATGCGATTATTGCTTCAGAAGAAAAAGCTGCAGGAAGAACAGGTATGGGAGCAGTTATGGGATCCAAAAAATTGAAAGCTATAACGGTCAGAGCTAAAAAAAAACAATTTGAAGCAGCAGATCCCAAAAAGTTTAAACAATCAGTTCAAGAAGCATTAGATGATGTGAACCAAGCATTTAATTCCAGGATGTATAGTGATATTGGAACAACAGCAGGAATAGATATGTGGAATTTTACAGGAGAATTGCCAAAACAATATTGGATCCTTGGTGATGAGTGGGATGGTGCTTTCAATATATCTGGTCCAACTGCTAAGGAAAAGTTTATTACAAAAAAATATCCTTGCTTTGCTTGCCCAATTGGATGTGCTAAAAAAGCTGATATAGACACAGGTGATTATAAAACTGAAGGGGAAGTTGAAGCTCCAGAATATCAAACACATGCTGGCTTTGGTTCAATGCTTTTAAATGATAATATTGAGTCAATAGTTAAAGCTAATGAATTATGCAATGATTATGGAATTGATACGATTAGTAGTAGCAGCACTATTGCATTTATTTATTATTTATTTAACAATGGAAAAATAGAATCAGAAGATATTGATAATCTTAATCCAAAATGGGGAGAGATTAAACCAGCTTTAGAATTGATTAAGAAAATCTCACTTAGAAAAGGTATAGGTGATTTATTAGCTGAGGGTTCGGATACTGTTGGAAAAAAATTTAAAATTTCGCAAGATGAAATCGCTACTGTTTATGGAATGGAAGTCCCTTATCATGATTTAAGAGCTAATTTTGGGATGGCAATAGCATATGCAGTAGCAGCACCAAGAGGACCTTGTCATAATACATGTGATATGTGCACCATCTCATTAGGAATTCCTCTAGAGGAGTTTGGGATAACCACTGTTGAAAGGCATAGAGATGATACTGAAATGGCTATAATGTGTGCACGTTTGCAGGATTATCGAGCGCTTTATAGTTCCCTACTTATGTGTGTTTTCGCAAATCCATTACCATCGATAATTGCTGAATTAGTCCAAACATGCACTGGAATCGATTGTGAACTAGAAAAACTTAAAATCATAGGAGAAAGAATTTTTACGATTAAACGGCTTTTTAATCTGAAAATGGGTGTTTCACCTAGGGATGATAAACTACCCAAAATACTCCTTAACCCACTGGAAGGAACTGAATCTGCGGGTAAAACCCCCAACTTTGAACAACTAAAACAAGAGTACTATAAATACAGATCTTGGAATATTCAAACAGGAGAATTAGACCAAGAAAAATTAAAGAAATTAGGATTAAACAAACTTTAAAAATTCATTGAATTTTCATCAAAATCAGATACTAAATTTACCTTTCCATTCCAATTTCACAGAAAATTGGGATGAAATTTAAAAAAGTCCTAATCTTGTATCTCTTATTATTATTTGATAATAGATCCTGGAGCATCTCTGAATCTACACACTTCCAGCGCTTTTTGAGAATCCAATAGTTTAAATTACCGCTTTTGACATAGAATCGAAAATTTTAGAAAGATTGAAAAAAAACCCATTGAGAAGTAAAAAACCCTTCACTAATAATAATATTTAACTTTAGCAAAATCTATGACTTAAAAATTATTGATGAATTTTATTTATATAGCAATTTTTATCTTATATTTGAGATTATTGTAAAAAATTATACTTGGGAAAATATTCATGAGCTTAAGAATTGAAAGTAAAGAGCAATTTGTTGAATTATGGACTAAAATTTACAACACCGAAGGTAAACCTGATT
Source organism: Promethearchaeota archaeon (assembly GCA_048938855.1). GTDB lineage: Archaea > Asgardarchaeota > Lokiarchaeia > Sigyniarchaeales > SOKP01 > Loki-b32. The sequence goes on along the minus strand of JBHLLT010000001.1, from coordinate 529,771 downwards.
GGTCGCATATCCTCCCCTATTATGACGATAAGATATATTTTCGCGATACTATTCAAGAAATTCGAGGTATAAAAGAATTTAAAGCTATGACTGCACGATTAGTTGAGCGATCTAAAGATTTAAGAATGAAAATAGTCAACATTCTTTTTGAAGGTAACATCATTTTTTTTGAATGGGAGATGGGGTTAAGTTTTAAGAAAACTCCTGATTCGAAGGTATTCGGGGCAAGTCGTCTGACATTGAATGATAATGGGAAAATAATCTCCCAAAGAGATTATTACGATCTCTGGGGGGATATCTTCGATAATATTCCATTTTTGGGTAAAGGATATCGAAAGTTCATGAGTAAATTGTTCGGGTGATTTGTTTGAATAAATATTTAAAAGAATACTTTAAATATTCTTTTTTTTGGCGCCAAATGGGCCAAATGCGGAGGAATAAAAAGGCAGAGGTAAAGGAATGCCAAGAAGACTTTAGAGAAAAGTTAGTTGTGATAACGGGCGCGACTTCTGGAATCGGTTATTGTACTGCAAGGGAGTATGCTTCACATGGAGCTAATCTTCTACTAATAAATCGAAATGAAGAAAAATCGATAAATGTTTGCGAAGAAATTAGTCAAGATTTTGGAGTAGAATGTGAATATAAGATTGCGGATTTTGCCCACATTTCTGATTTAAAGAAAGTAGGATATGAACTTTTAGATTCAGATATAAATATTGATGTATTTATCCATAATGCGGGCGTTTATTCTACTAAAAAAATATTTACTAAAGATAATATCGAACTTGTTTTCCAAGTAGATTATCTAGGGTCATTTATTCTAAATTATATATTAAAGGATAAACTAAAAGCTCAGGGTAATACAAGAATTATATTTGTAAATTCTGAAGGTCATCGCTTTGCTCTTCTTGGATTGAGTTTAGATGATCTTGAGTGGGAAGAGCATCATTATTCAGGTTTGCGTAGTTATGGGAAAGCCAAAACAGCTCAGCTTCTTTCAATGATTTCATTTAACGAATATTTCAAAGATAGCGGAGTATCGATAAATGCGATGCATCCAGGGAGTGTAAAAACAAACATGGGAGAAAACAATGGACGAAGTTACCGATTTTTTAAACATCTTCTTATTGATCGAGCAGCAAAATCACCTGAGATATCTGCTAAAGCTTTGTACTATCTTGGTGTATCAAACGATATGAATGGAGTGAGCGGTAAGTTTTACCGTCTTACAGCGGAAGAAGAACCTGCACCTCCTGCTTTGGATAGGGAGGTCGCAGAAGAGCTGTGGGGTTTAAGTATAAAATTAGGCGGATTAGCATGACAATTACAAGCCATGAGGTTATCATTGTGGGAGCAGGGATGGCGGGGTTAACCGCTGCGGCCTATTTATCAAGGGCGGGACATGATGTTCTTTTAATTGAAAAGAACGAAACTTGTGGTGGCCTGCTAGGTTCAATCAAAAAAGATGGGTTTGTTTTTGACATTGGTCCGAGATCTATTGAAAATTCAGGAGCCGTGCGACCCTTTTTAAAGGACCTTGGAATTTCACTTGAACTACTTAAAAGTCCGGTTTCGATTGGTATTGAGAATGAAATTTTACACTTCACTTCAAAAGAAAGTATATATGAATATCAGTTCCTATTAGAAAAGCTGTATCCCGATAACAAAGAGGAAATTGCCGCAATTTTCTTGTTAATCGAAAAAATCTTGAAAGATATGGCCATTCTAAACGAGATTGATAATCCGATTTTCAGAGACATGAAAAACGAAATAGGTTATCTTGTTAAGGAACTTCTCCCGTATCTTGGCAAGTTCCTTCTTGCTATTCGCCGGATAAATCGAAGGAAGGTTCCGGTTGAAGATACTCTAAGAAAAATGACTTCAAACCAATCACTTATCAATATTATGACGCAACATTTCTTCAAGAATACGCCTACTTTTTTTGCCCTAGGATATTTTCACACTTATCTTGATTATTTTTATCCAAAGGGGGGTACAGGTAAAATTCCAGAAGGTGTAATGCAAAAAATCATTGATTGGGGAGGATCAATTTTATATAACACAGAAATACACGAGATCATTCCTTCTGAAAACAAGATAACTGATATCAATGGAAACATGTTTAACTATGAAAAACTTATTTGGTGCGCGGATTTGAAATCTTTATATCAATTTCTTAAATTCCGTGATTTGGAGGACAAAGTTTCTCACAAGATATCAATTCAAAAAGATAATTTGCTATCGAATCGAGGCGGAGATTCAGTCTTTTCTTTATTCCTAGGGATAGATGAACCTCTTGACAAATTTCAATCGATTTCGAACGGTCATTTTTTTTATACTCCATCAAAAAAGGGTTTAGGAGAATCAACTTGGACTACTTTAAGAAAAATCATTAAAAATTTCGAATCAACTCCCAGAGAAGCCATTATGGATTGGTTAGACGAGTATTGCCAACTGAATACATATGAGATTTCCATTCCAGGACTTAGAGATCCCACCTTAGTTCCAAAAGGAAAGACTGGATTAATAGTGAACATTTTCTTTGAGTACGATCTTATGAAAAAGGTCCAAGAGAGAGGATGGTATGAAGAATTCAAAATAGAAGTCGAGAATCGCATGCTAGAGACTTTATCAAAATCTATATACCCGAAAATCAAGGATAAGATTCTATTTCGTTTCTCTTTAACACCCATCAGCATTTCAAACAGAGTAGGGAGCTCTGAAGGAGCAATAACAGGGTGGACGTTTGAAAATCCCATTCCTGTGGTGCAAGAAATTCTTAAAATGACTAAATCTGTGAAAACTCCTATTCCAAATATACTCCAAGCTGGTCAATGGGTATATAGTCCTTCTGGAATACCCATTGCGATCCTTACAGGATTGGCAGCTGCCAAGAATTTAATGAAAAATAAAAAATGAGATTTTTACCCAAACTTATAGGAAGAGTAGTATTAATAACAATACATTTACGCTGATAAGTATTAGATAAGAAATTAAGACCATTCCAAAAATGGGTTTTTTTAAATCATCACCTGACATGACTTTAAATCCAGTTCTTTTAAGGAAGGACTTTAATTGAAGATCTAATTCGTTTTGATTTTTAACCTCATACTTTTTCAGGTCTTGCTTAATAATGAAGTGCTGGCTATAAAGAAAGATAACAGCGTTTACTGGCTTAAAGGAATCAATAATATTACCCAGATAGGAGTTTGCCTTGATTGAAACTTGTTCTAAAGGTATGTTTACCGCTTCTTTCACCATATCTGGGTCAAAAAGCAGGGTGAAAGGCTCTGATAAATCACTTTTTACCTCTCCGCCATAATCGACACAAAGATTTCCTTCAATCCAGAGAGATTCGTCCAGTTCCCTTGAATCACCTTTTTTTAAGTCAACCGATACAATAAATTCTTTATTGTTAGTGGGATTCTTAATATCAACCAGTAACTCACCAAAAGGTGTGGTTGTATACACGGCTGGATCACAAGTGTAGCCACAAAATCCATTTTTTGGGTCATAGCTGTTAGTATTCGTTTCATAATCACAAATAATCCAAGATAACAACCCAGTTTCTTTATTACGAGCAATAATATAAAACTCGGCTCGCATACCTATAAATGCGGATGTTCGAGCGGTAAATACGCTTGCAATTGCCATGGGAAATTTTGCATCTTCCTTAAAGATTGAGGCTTCTGCTAGTTCATATCCATCGGGGAGCATGTCTTTCGCTACTGAAGTATTTATTATCTTAAAAAATAGAAATAAACTATAGGGATCTACTATGAATCCCATATAAGGAACTTTTTTCTTGCCGCTCTGCGAAAATTTATGCTGTGTTTTTTTAGGAAGAACTTTACTGAAACTGCTCAAAAAACTAATAGTAGTTACATCTTGAGGCTTTATAAGAGATTCTGTCTTTTTTATAAAATTCCGTTTTTCTTCTTGGTTCATTTAGATAAACCTTGTTTTTTTTTTCAAATCCATCTTCATAGATTAATTATCAATAAAATTAATATGGAAATAAGGCTCAGAATAAGTAAAGAGAAACTTATTAATAACATTTTCTGTATACCTCTTGTTGAGAAGGTTTTCATTTCTTTCATATCTACAATTTTGTTATAATTCTCGATCATGTCATTGATATTTTTGATATAGGTGCGGCAGCCTGGGCTGTCGGCAATATAGTGTTGAGCGAAAGGGAAACATAATACTTTGCATAATTCCGGCTCTGCTAAATCTGGGAAAAGTGTATTAAGCTTTAAGTGAATATCCTCAATAGGAATATCTAAAGCTTTTTCAACTTCAGCAGGATCAAATATTACGGCAAGTGTATCATCATTTTTATTATCTGAATATTTTTTACTATGACCGATCGATGTATTTCCTAGTACCCAAAGGGGTTGATCGAGGTTGCGTATTTTTCCATTGGTAATATTACCTGTTAAGATTATCTGTCGGTCAGTTGTGTCTTCTTTAAAATCCAGTAGTATATCTCCCTTTGAGCTAGTCGTATATATAGCATTTTTACTGTTTCTATCTGCAACTCCTACTGAAGGGACAGCAATTATTGTATTGCTCAGAATATCGATAAAAATCCAGGATATAAGACCGGTTTTTTTATCTTCCGCAACGAGATATGACTCTAACCTAGAACCCCAAAAAGTACTTGCTCGGGTATTGAAAACCCCCATTCCCAAATAGTGTTCTGGTTCTTCATCAGCAAATATTTTGGTCTTTTTCAACTCATAGCGTTCCGGCAATAATGATTTTGCTTTTTCGATATTTTTAAGCTTAAAGAATAAAAACAGACTATAAGGTTCAATTACAAAACCCATGTAGGGAGTCTTTTTTGAAGTCTTATTTAATACTTTTTTAAAAAGGGAGCGAGGCAAAAGCCGTTTGAATCCTTGGAAGAAATACAAATAGCTAACTTCCTTTGGATCAATTAAGCTTTCCACATTTCTGATAAATTTTTCATCATCTAAAATTTTCATATTTTATAAAACCTTCATAAATCCATTATTCTTCTTATTTGCTATTCATCAACTTAATATAAATATTCTCCTTATTGACTATTCATCAACCTAATATAAATATTACTAATATAGCAAATATAAACAATATACTATTAAACAAGAATACTATAAATAGAGATCTAGAGATATTGAAATATTAGAATTAGATAATTAGCACGCTAATCCTAATAAATATATATCTTACAAAGAAAACTTGAAAATTAAAGAAAACTTGAAATTTAAGATTTTATTTCCAACGCCATTTAGGCTTTGTTTTTTGGAGACGGGCAAGAGCTCCTGACACGGCATCTTTAGTTTGGAGCAATTGTGAGCTTATAAGCGTTTCTAATTCTAATCCTAAAGCGGTGTCTTTACCATAACAATCATCAATTAACTTTTTTGCTAACCCAACTGCTAAGGGAGCGGAATCAATTAGTTCATCAGTGTACATTTTAATAATTGAATCTAATTCATCATGGTTTTTTGCAACTCGATTTACAACACCAAGCCTATAAGCTTCGTTTCCATCAAACTTACGTCCAGTCAAAATGATATCTTTTGCATTTTGAATACCTACTAGCCTAGTTAGCCTTATGGTACCACCTACATCAGGATTCATACCGATTTTTGTTTCTAACATATGGAAATCAGCAGATTCAGTACAGAATCGAAAATCACAGGCTAAAGCTAACTCAAATGCCATTCCGTAGCAAAAACCATTTATTTTAGCAATTACAGGTTTTTCCATCTTTTCAATTTTAGTGAATATTGGCTGAATCCATGTGTTTGCAAAATATCTAAAATTCCTTACAACCCTTAAATCAGGAATTACTCCATCAGGATCTCTTTCTTGACCAGTTAAGAAATTTAAATCTATTCCCGAACTGAAGAAATCGTTTCCTCCAGTGATAATTATAACTCTAGCGTTAGTACGTTCGACTTTCTCTATTGCTTTATGAAGTCCAACCATTATATCATAATTCATAGCATTTTTTTTATCTAATCGGTTCATGGTGATGGTTATTATGGTCTTATCTTCATTTTCTTCTATTAATACTGCATTCTCAGACATTTTTCTTCTCTTTAAAAATTTAATTTTTGAGTAATATAATTATGTTTGGATAAAAAAACTATTTATTTCACCCTTTAACCAGAGAAATGCTAAAGGCTTTTGCTAAGTAATTTAACTACCAAAAATTTCTACTAAAAGGTATAATAAATAGCTCCTCTTTTCTAATTCTGATTAAATTTTAATACATTACCATGTTTTCTTACTTAAAAATAATAATACCTTAAGGATTAAAATTGAAGTTCTTTAAATTGTTTACACCTTTTAAAATTAGGAATATGATGGTCTCCAACCGTATCGTAATGCCTGCTTTAAATCTTAACCTAGCCGATAACGGTTTTATTACTAAGAGATTAATTGATTTCTATGTTGAAAGAGCAAAAGGTGGTGCTGGGATGTTAATTGTTGGGGGATGTTACATAGATCTTTATGCAAAGGGAGTTCCTATGATGATTTCAATTGAAAACGATGATTATATTCCAAAACTAACAGAGTTTACAGAAGCACTACATAATGCTCGAGATGATGTCAAGGTTGTCTGTCAATTATACCATAGTGGGGCATATACATTTCCACAAATAATTGGTAAAGCTCCCATTGCGCCTTCCGCTGTGTATAGTAATTTCAGTAAAACAACCCCTAGAGAAATGACTCTGGAAGATATTAAAACAGAGCAGCAAGCATTTGCTGATGCAGCTATTCGAGCAAAGAAAGCAGGTTTCGATGCAGTAGAAATATGTGCTAATGCTGGTTATTTGTTTAGTCAATTTACATCTCCAAAAACAAATAGACGAACTGATGAATATGGTGGCAATTTTGAGAATCGTTTACGATTTCCCATAGAAACTCTTGAATTAATGAGATCTAGTGTAAATGATTTTCCGATTGGATATCGAATTTCTGGAGATGATTTTGTACCAGAAAGCAACACCTATAAAGAAAAAGCTTTGATAGCTGAAAGCTTATCTAAATTTTTAGATTATTTAAATGTTACTGGTGGCTGGCATGAAACTAAAACTCCACAAACGACAATGGATGTTCCAGAAGGATGTTATACATATTTAGCTGAAAATATCAAGAGTTGCATATCCATCCCAGTTTTTGCATCAAATAGAATTAATAATCCTAAATTAGCTGAACAAATTTTAATGACTGGAAAATCAGATGCCATCTGTATGGGTAGAGCATTAGTTGCTGACCCTTATTTGCCATTAAAAGCTAAAAAAGGTGAACTTCACGATATTATGTCCTGTATTGGATGTAATCAAGGATGTTTTGATGCTATTTTTAAAATGGTTCCAGTATCTTGTTTAAGAAACGCTAGAGCGGGAAATGAAGCTAGAACCGAATTAAAACCAATTAAGGTAAAAAAGAAGGTAATGGTCATTGGTGCGGGTCCTGGAGGATTGGAAGCTGCCAGAGTTGCGGCAATGAGAGGCCATGAAGTTCATATTTTTGAGAAAGATGATAAGATTGGAGGATTAATAAATATAATTTGGATTCCTCCTGGTAGAAATGAATTCAAGAGATTGATTGATAATTATTCTTATTGGATTCAGAAATATGGAATCCACCTACATCTTGACCAAGAAGTCACAATAGATACTGTTAACCAATTCAATCCTGATGTAGTTTTTATAGCAACTGGTGCAAAGCCTATAAAACCCCCAATTCCCGGCATTGAAAGAAAAAATGTTTATTGGGCTAATGATGTCTTTAGTATGGATGCTCCTGTCGGTAAAAATAATGTAATCATCGGTGGAGGCGCAACAGGTATCGAATTAGCTATTTATTTAGCCAAGTATGGTGCTTTGAGTCTTGAAGCATTTGATTTTCTCACTTCCTACAAAGCTCTAGATCCAAATACAGCATTAAATATGCTACATAACGCGAGGAATAAAGTAACTGTCTTAGAACAACTACCAAAGTTAGGTTCAGCTTTAGGTAAGACAACAAAATGGGTTCTTCTTGATAAGTGTGATGCTTTAGGTGTTAAATTCCATACTGGTATCAGGGTTAAAGAAATTGGAGAGAATTTTGTCAGTTATCTTGATACAAGAGATAACGAACAAATCATTAATGATATAGACATAGTATATTATGCTACTGGAGTACAACCGAATGATTCTCTTTATAAAGAAATAAAACAGCTAGAATCTCTTAAAGTAGAAAAAATTGGGGATGTCAGGAAACCAGAAACAGTTTTAGAAGCAATTCATAGAGCTTACAAGCTTGCAAATAAAATTTAATTCCCAAATAAAAATAAAATTTGAATTAAGAATTAAAGATTTTACCAGTTTTTTTTTCTTCTTCTTCACGAAGAGGTTGTTTCATTATCTTTCCAGTAGGAGTTTTAGGTAGATCATCTCTAAATTCCACGTATTTTGGTACCTTAAAATCAGCTAAATGTTGTTTACAATAATCAATAATCTCTTGTTCATTAGTGGACTCCCCCTCTTTTAATACGATAAATGCTTTAGGAAGTTCTCCATAGATATCATCTTTTACTCCAATGACAGTTCCTAATGAAACAGCTGGGTGAGAATAAATCACTTCTTCAATTTCCCGAGGATAAATATTCTCTCCTCCTCGAATTATCATATCCTTTTTACGATCTGTTATATAGAAAAACCCATCATCATCCATATATCCTATATCTCCGGTATATAACCAACCATCCTTGAGAGTTTCTATGTTAGCTTCAGGATTTTTAAAATATTCTTTCATGATATTATCTCCCTTAACTACAATTTCACCTTTATTATTTGGAGAAACCTCCTTTCCATCTTCATTGACAATCTTCATTTCATTTCCGGGTAAAGGAACTCCAATACTTCCTATTTTTCGTCTATCTTCTGTTTCTGTGGGTAAAGGATTAACTGAAGAAGCACATGTACCCTCCGTCAAACCATAACCTTCTACTATTTTACAATTAAATGTTTTTTCAAATTCCTTGAACACTTCCACAGGTAATGGAGCAGCACCACAAATAATAAACTCTAATGAAGAAAGATCTAAATTTTCATGTGGCATCCTTAATAAAATAGAGAGTACAGTGGGAACACAACTGAAAGTAGATGCCTTATACTTAGCAACGGTTTCCCAATGTGTTTGAGCTGAAAATCCAGGTGTTAATATACAACTTGCTCCAGTTGTAAGTGGCGCCATGACAGTTACTATTTGAGCATTCACATGAAATAAGGGCAAAATCAACATGAACCGATAATATTCCTTAGCATCCATGAAATCCCGTATCATTTCAGCATTACGACGAATATTAAAATGAGTTTGTAAAACTCCTTTCGGAAACCCAGTAGTACCTGATGTATATAGTATAGCGGCAGGATCTTCTTTTTCTTTAATTTTTACTTTTGGAGGAGGATCTGATGATGCTTTTTCTAATAATTCATGAAAATTTAATGTTCCTTCTTTTCTATCTCCAATTAAGATTATATGTTCCAAGTTGGGAAGATCTTCCTTAATCTGATTTATCATTTCCATAAATTTTGGAATAGTTATAATGGCTTTAGCTTCTGAATGCCCTACTACAAATTTTACTTCTCTCGGTTTAAATAACGCATTTACCGGACCTGTGACCGCACCTATTTTAGGAATACCTAAATATAAATATACATATTCTGGCATATTAGGTAAATAAACGCTCACTTTATCTCCTTTTTTGATGCCTAAATCATATAAAAAGTTCCCTACTTTATTGGTGAGCTCATTCAATTGAGAATAAGAGATTGTTATGTCATTCCAATACAAAAATACTTTATCTTTATATTTTTTCGCTTGTTCTTCCACTAATTCTCTTAGATTCATATTTTTTTCCTCATTTGTTTATATAAATCATTTAGTACAATAAACAAACAAAATTATTTTCTCTAATATATAAATTTTATATTATGTTGTGAAATTCATTCATTATTCATTAAAAAAAAGAAAACAAAAGAAAACTTAATATTAATGTTTTTAATGAGTAGCAGTTGGATAAATTTCTTTAAAATAACTTAAAACTGATTCTGTAAATAATTCTAATGATTGAAAATAATTACCTACTCCAAATACCTCAATTAGAAAATGTTCTACTCCTGCTTTAATGAATTCCTCAATTTGTTCAATACAATCTTCAGGGCTTCCAAAAATCACCATTGAATCAACAATCTCTTCTGGAATGTTTTCTTTTGCAAATTCCATTATTTCAGTCTGAGATTTAACCATTTCTGATAGAGTTTGATTAATAAGGCGATGTCGAAATTTTTCCGGAAGTTTAATATTGTAATCTTCAAGAATATGTGAATTTACACTGCTAATAAGACCAAATGATTTTCCCATCTCTCGTGCGATTTCTGGTTTATCTTTACTAACTACAACATATACCTCACAAGCTTTTTCAATTTCATCCAATCTTCCCCCTTTTCCTAAAATACTTAAATTTTTCTTAAATGATTGTGCATTACTCATTGGAAGCCAACCATCAGCAATACGTCCCGTAAACTCAATTAATCTAGGGCCATTAGCAGCGATCCATAATTTTGGAAGATTTTTTATTGGATATTGTAATCGAGCATTCTTCAAATTATAATAATTACCTGAATAATTAACTCTTCCTTTTCTTGATTGGGTAGTTTTCCACAATTCTTTTATAACTTCAACGGCTTCAATTAATCTTGATGCTGGTTTATCCCAAATAATTCCAAATTCATTCAAATTCATAGCTTCTCCAGCCCCAATTCCCAAAATAAAACGATCATTACTTAATCTTTGAATTGTTAACGCATCTAATGCAATCTGGGCTGGATGTCTTCTATGAGGATCTGTTACGCATGAACCAATTCTTAGATTTTCCGTCTGTGAAGCAGCAATTGGTAATATTGCATTACTACTCACCACTTCAGAATTCATAGGAGATGAATTTAAGTGATCCATCATAAAAATTGAGTCATATCCACTTTTTTCGCAGTATTGAATTGATTTTAAATATTCTTTTGTTTTTAATCCTAGGTATGCAGCATTTGTTCCATGCTGAAAACCAAATTTAACAACCATTGTTCTTTACCCTCTATATGTTTTTAAAAAGTTGGATTTACTTTTTTCTTACTTAATAATAACAAGTATAGTATTTTGAGAGATCCTTAAAAAGGTTTTACACTTTTGAATAAATTATAAAATGAAGATGAAACACTTTAATATGATTAAAATCTAATTTCCATAGTAATCTAAGTTTATTACTCATAAACTAGATTCTAAATTGTGATAAAAATGTCAGAAAAAGATTTAAAAAAGAAGTTGGTTATAAGCGCAGCACTTACAGGAGCAGTAACCAATAGAGATATGAACCCAAACGTTCCGTTTACAGCAGAGGAATTTGGGGATGAGGCTAAAAAATGTTATGAATCGGGAGCAGCAGTAGTGCACATCCATGCTCGGGATCCAGAAAAAGGTAATCCCACGCATGAACTAGATATTATCGGAGCAATAATAGATAATATTAAAGAAAAAGCTCCAGATATCTTGATTAATCTTAGTACTGCAATTAGTTCAATTGTGACTCCTAAACAGAGGATCGCCCCTATTTCAACATTTAAACCTCCTATAGCTTCATTAAACACTAATTCAATGAATTTTGCAGTGGGAGATCATAAAACTGGACAAGTTGGGTTAGGCTCGAAAAATATTTTTGAGAACACCTTCGATACAATTCAAAAATTTGCGAAAGCCATGAAAAAGGCGGAAACAAAACCAGAAATCGAAGTTTATGATATTGGTGGAATGTATAATATTTTGCATTTAGCAAAACAACAACCTAAAAGACTTCTTGATCCTCCACTCCATTTTCAGTTTGTATTTGGTGTTTTAGGAGGGATACCATTTTCATATGAAAATTTAGCACATCTTATTAGCCTAAAACCTCCAGATGCCACTTGGAGTGTTTGTGGTGTAGCTAAAAATCAATTCCAAGCCGCAATGTGTGCTGCTGCTATGGATGGTCATATTAGAGTTGGTTTAGAAGATAATACTAAATTACCTGATGGGAGATTAGCTAAAGGAAGTTGGGAATCAGTTGAATGGGCAGCGAAGGTAGCAAGATTAGTAAATCGTGAGCCAGCAACTCCCGTTGAAGCAAGAAAGATCTTTAATCTATACCAACAATAAATTCTTTAATTTCTAATTTCAATTTTTTCTATTTTATAAATTAAATAAATACCATATTTTCTTCATTTAGAGTCAGAAAATACTAAAAATTATAATAAAAAAAATCAAGAATAAAAAGAAAAATTTAAAATGTAAAACTATCTGGTAATTCAGATTCAGATGTTCCTTCAACTACAAACATTAAATCCATAATGGTATAGGTAGGATTTTTAGTCCGAAAGATTGGTACAACTTTCCTCCCAATTTCTGGTTCTCCTACAACTAATACACTCATAAGAATTGTAACTACTTCTTCATCAAATTCAACATTTATAAATTTGATGGGTTTTGGTAGGACATTAAAAGCTCCAGAACGATGTGTAATGATAAATGAGTGTATCCTAGCAGTTTTTTGAGCTTTTTCAGTAATATCTACAACTGTATTTTTTCTTAAGCAGTCAGGACAATAAATCCTAAATGGCTCATAAATAGAACCTTTAGTTTCACATTTTTCGTTATCACATCTAGACGCCATTAGTTTTCCTTTACCAAGAGACTCGAAAAATACAGCTTCTCCTCCATATGAATGTATATATGTCATGTCTCTAGGATTTGTAACGCCTGCTAATTTTCCTGTGTCTTTATTATAAATAGGTTGGTTTTTCTCAATTATATGAAAAACTCCTTTAGGCTTATATCTTCCATTAATTATATCTACAAAACCTTTTTCTTCTTCTGTTTTTGGCATTTTTCTAATCCTCCTTTATTAAATTATTCGGTTCCATTAAAATTGTACACGTCACATGGGAACCTACTCCAGCATGAGAAATTGCTAAACCCCTTTTTGCACCCTTAACTTGCAAGCTAGTCCAATCTTTTGGTTTTTCCCTATTGAACGATTTCCATTTTTCCTGTGGCTCATGAATTTCATCCCAGCGATTCCAAATATGATATCCAATCTCTGCAATTTGCATCAAACCTGTTGCTCCAACAGCATGCATACACCCTATCAAACCACCACAAGGATTGCTAGGTAATTTTCCTGGTTTTTTAGTATTTGGGTTAATAACATATGCGTCTCCGCTTTCGATGTAATCCCTTCCTTCTCCATAAGGTCTGATTCCAATGTCTTCGTATGTCTGAATATCACTGATTGTAAATGCATCATGAAGTTCAACTAAATCAAGATCTTCTGTTGGATCTATAACTCCAGACATATGATATGCATAATAAGCAGCCATTCTAGCTGCTAAGAAGCTTGTGAAACCGGGATAACGATCTCCTCCTGGAAACCTTTTTCCTAAATTATCATATTGTCCTGACTTTTCATTTGGTAATAAAGGTATTTTCATATCTCTTCTATCAGCTACCCGTAATGTATGACTTCCAGCTGCAATATAAATCCTTAATGGCTTATCTGTTATTTCATATGCGGTTTTTTCATCACATACTATTCCACAAGCCGCTCCAACACTCATTAAACAGCAATCTAATACACGCAAAGGATATGCTACTATCGGAGAATTAATGACATCTTCAACGGTAATTTTCATAGGTCCATGAGCGTGGGGATTCATTCTAGCATAACCTCGATTTTTTACAGCTACTTCGGCCATAGTATTTCGAAATGAATCTTCTTCTTTACCAAATATTTTCCAATATCTCTGAGCCATAACAGCATAATAACCTGTATAAATATGTCCAAGGGGTGTTTCCCAATCTTTATCTGCTGCACATGAAATAAGATGGTTGCCTTCATCTGTAGGAACTTCGTCCATTCTCTCCCATCCTAATGCTAGGGCACAATCACTGTAACCTGAAGCAATAGCTTTTACTGCCTCCCACATAGCAGAACCCCCCGTAGCACCACCTGTCTTTACTCCGATATTTCCTAATGGATCTAATCCTAATCTATCATGAATTACTGCTTCTCCAAGTAACTGATCTCCGAAATGATCAGCAAAATGCCCGTAGTAGCACGTGTGAATATATTGTTTTAATTCACTAGGAGTCATATTTACAAAATCTGCTGCTGCAGTAAGTGCATCTACACATAATTCTTCGGTTCGCGTTTCAGGAAAAGCTCTGTCGAATTTTGACATTCCAACTGTAACTAAATAGACAGGTCTCATTAGTTTCGGTATTTTTAATTGTTTATCGCTAAATTTAATCATATTGACTACACATTTTCGAATTTTATATTTATTTTTATTTTTGCAATTTAGTTTTCAAATTAAATTGATATTTTATGTTTATGTTTTATTTTGATTAAAAACTTACTAATTAAGCTTTAAAAATAAGAATGGGAAAAAAATCCTATTTGAGAGAGAAGAAAATTTAAAATCATAAGAAAATTGACTTATTTATTATGGATACAAGACTCCCGGAATTTCCAAAAATAGAAATTAGTAGAATTATTCCTGAATTGGATTTATTAAATAACCCAATCCTTAATGTAAAAGAAAAGGAGTTTTTAGCTGAATTTTTTGAGTATATGGAAGAGACTCTTGAGAAAGATTTACTATTATTAGAAGAATTAAATTATTCAGCTGAGGAACCAATTCAAGAAAAGAAACGTGAAATTGTAGTAAATTTTATGAAAAAATTAGCAGAAAAGGGCTACTATAGTACAGTTATAGATTTTGAACCTCACGAGGTTGGGAATGTCACTAGAAATGCTCTTATTGCATTAGCTTTATGTGGAGGATTTTGGTCTCCAAATAAAGATAGATATGTGAATGGCAACTGGAGTATTGAAATGGGTAGACTAGCAGGAGGAACCCTTTACTGCAATCCGGTGAATTACAAAGCTAATGACTATCAAAGAGAGAAATATCTTGTACCTGTCATAAAAAATGGGTTGATGGCTGCTTCTGGTATGACTGAATTTAATGCTGGAAGTGATATTGTAAGAATTGAATTAAGACTTGATGATCAAGGAAATAAAGTAATAGCAAATGGAAAAAAACTTTTTATTACAAATGGCATGTTGGCAGAAAACATTATCCTTTACGGTAGGTTAAATAGTGGAAGATTAGGTGGTATAATAGTAGATACAGAGCATCAAAAATTGAAAAATTTCGAATCTTCGAGAGTTAGAACTTACGGAATGAATGATGCTTTTGTCAGTCGATTAGTATTCAATGATGTTGAGCTTCCTAAAGAGAATCTTTTAGAAGGAGATGGTTTAGACATTATGTTCCATCAACTTACTGAAGAAAGATTAGTCATCAGTGCAGAAGCTATAGGAGATTGTATTAAAAAGCTATTTTATTCTCATAGTTTCGCACTTCAACGTGAACAATTTAAGCATAAATTACATCAATACCAGATTATTAGGTTTCCAATTACAGAAAATATGCGTCAAACTAATTTATTTCTTTCTGCTTTAGTAAACTATGCTCGAGAGATTGATAATCATCCACAATCAGCTAGTTCTAAATTGATGGCTAATCAAGCTATGGGATTAAAAATACAGACATGTGAATTAGCATTTCAAAGTTCAATAGATTTATATAGAACTATGGGTGGTCGCGCTTTTACCGAACAATATTGTAATCAATTTGGTTTACTAGATGCATTTTGTATGATACATGGTGGTGGAAGTCACTTCGTCCTTGGTGATGCTGAATCTAGAAGATTCTTTAAGACTAAAGACTAAAAAGACAATAAATTTTCTTTTTATTAAATAAATTCTTACTGTGCTTAATGTGAAAGAAGATCTAGATATTATCAAACTAAATAAAAAGGCTTGGGATAACGCAGCAAAATCTTACAACCAAGAATCGCATGGAAAAATCTATACTCTTTTTAATTATTTTTGTGATCATCTCCCTGAAACGGGATATATTTTAGATTTAGGTTCAGGAACAGGATTGCCTTATACTAAATTATTAATAGAAAAAGGTTTTAGGGTCTTAGGTATTGATTTATCTGCCGAGATGATAAAAATTGCGAAAAAAAATGTTCCTTCAGCAGAATTTAAAGAAATGTCGATGACTGACCTAAATTTTAAAAATAAATTTGATGGAATATTCTCTTCATACTCTATGCTACTTCTTAATCCAAAATTATTCAAAGAAGCAGCCAAAAAAATAACTAAAGCATTAAAAACGGGAGGATTGTTTTATCTCTGCTTGAATGGACCATGGACTGAAGGAGTTGAATTAGATAAGGACGTTATTATAGATTTTAAAGGTGAAAAAATGTATTCTAGACCTTATTCTAAAGAAGAAATTCTATCTATATTTATCCCTTTAGGCATGAAACTCCTAAAATTTGAGAATGAAATTATTACTTCTGAAACATGGGGAAAAGAAAATATGAATACTTTTATTTTTAAGTTAGAATAGAAAGCCTTTCTATTATTAATTTTACTATAAATCTTAAGAGAATACATTATTAAATAAAAAATCTTAATTAGTTATAGATAATGGATTACTTCAAATTCGAAAGCTTCGATATTACTCCCTTAGTAGAGGAACATAAAGGAAAATCTCTCGAAGATTTATACCAAAATTACCATGTTATTAAAAATCATATGGGTCAATTTATTGAATTTTATTGGGAATTAGAAGATTTTCCAAATGATTTAAACCTTAAAAAAACAAGGAGAAAATTATTAAATAATCTTAAAGCAGTAAACTTTATTGGGGATTACATAGAACAAAAATTTAAGCAAAGAGGGATAAAAACTCTTACTGACTTAAAGTTTAATTTAAATTTTAGTAGGGCAGCTAATCAACTTATAACTTTGATACAAAATAAGGATTATAAGAAGCTAACAAAAAATAGATATATTACAGATTTAGATGTGAGTTTTTGTTTTAACCTCGAAGATTTTTTATTCTTAGATATTGAAACTCTGGGTATAATTGACAGTCCCGTCATAATAGTGGGAATTGGCTACTTTAAGAATAATAGATTTAAAATAAAAATATTCTTCACAAGAAAACTTGAAGATGAAATAGCAGTTTATGAACATCTAAAAACTGAAGTATTTCCACATTTTAAATGTTTTATTACTTATAATGGAAAAACATTTGATATACCCTATTTAGCAAATCGATTCTTATATTTTTTTGATGAAAATCCGATGATTTCAAAGGATGATCCTCCATATGAAAAAAGTAATACAAAATTCCATCATATTGATTTATACCATCATTGTCGTCGTTTGTTTAAAGGTAAGTTTAATATCTATTCTCTCACAAATATGGAGGAGAATTTATTGAATTTAACAAGAGAAAATAATTTGCCAAGTAATCTTGTTGGTCTGTGTTATAGAAAATATAATGAAAATGCTGAAAGATATATCGGATTAATAAAAGAAATTATTGAACATAATTATTACGATATATATTCAATGCCCTTAATTCTACGAACATTAATAACTTGTCTTTAGCAAATAAAGAAATGAACTTAATATCAATTCAAGGTCTTAAGAAACGTTCGAGAGTTCTGTAGATATCTTCTTCTTTAAATGGTTTTTTAATGTATTCTTTTGCTCCCTTCCCTAATGCATCAGTGATAGTTAACTCTTGTCCTATTGCACTAACTACGATAATTTTCGCTTTCTGGTCAAATTTCATGATCTCTTCGATCGCTTTGACTCCATCCACATCTGGCATAATTAAATCCATTGTTACTAAATCTGGCTTCAATTCCTTGTAAAGGGTTATTGCATCACCTCCATTTGCCGCTTCGCCTATCACATCAGCATATTCAATTTTCTCAACTACCTTTTTAATTCTATTTCTAATGAATGCAGCGTCATCAACGATTAAAACTTTCTTTTTCTCAGATTTGGACATCTTTAACTTTCCTTTTTTGATTCAGAAATTAGCAGTACTTATATATGAACTTAATTTTTTATTTTAAATCTTTACATTTCCAAAAGATAAATATTATTATAAGAAAATCTCAATAATTTGAGAAGTTAACTTATTTAGATATAATCCACAAAATTAAATTATTTTTATAAATTTGATAAAATGAGGAATATGGAAGCACTGGAAAAAAAATTATTTGATCAATTATGGAATTTTAAGAACAGAGATAATATAATAAAGAAATTAAAAAAAACTAATTATGACATTATCATTATAGGGGCAGGAATAACTGGAGCAGGGGTAGCAAGAGAAGCTGCAATGAGAGGATTAAAAGTTGCCTGTGTTGACATGCAGGATTTCGCTGCAGGAACATCTTCAAGAAGTTCAAAATTAGCTCATGGAGGTTTAAGATATATTACTCACGGTGAAATGAATTTAGTAAAGGAAGCTTCAAGAGAACGAAATTGGATGCGAGTACACATCCCTCATTTAGTTAGACCATTACCATTCTATTTACCTGTAATAGAAGGTGGAAAATATAAAGCAAGAGAATTAAAAGCAGCAATTAAAATATATGATTTTTTAAGTGATGATAAATCAGAATTTAAAAACTTTAAGCAACATAAATGGCACACATCTGAGGAAATTTCTGAAATAGAACCTGAATTTTTAAGAGAGGGTAATTTAGGAGGAGCTGTTTATTATGATAATAACATTGATGATGCCAGATTAACAATTGAGACATTAAAAGAAGCTGTAATAAGGGGAGCTGACGTTTTGAATTATTGCAAAGTTGTAGGATATGTCAAAGAAGAAAATATTATCAAGGGAGTTAAATGTAAAGATATTGAAAATAAAGACCAATTTGAGATTAAAGGGACATTAATCGTAAATGCGACTGGAATTTGGACAGATAAATTGCTTGAAACTTATCCTGATCCTATTCCAAATCCTCTTATCCGACCGACTAAAGGAGTCCATTTACAATATCGACGTAAATATATCCGGAATAACATAGCAAATGTTCTATATTCAACGATTGATGGTCGTGTTTATTTTGTTTTACCTAGAGACAAAGATTTTACGATTATTGGGACTACTGATACAGATTACAATGAAGATTTAGCTAATCCTTATTGTACAAAAGATGACGCTGATTATTTAATTAAATCCACTCAAAAATATTTCCCAAATGCTGAAATTGGATATGATAATATTCTTTCTACATATGCTGGAATTAGACCATTGGTTATGCAGAAGGGCAAATCTGAAAGCGAAGTCTCACGATCTCATGTCATATTTTTCTCTGATGATGGCTTATTGACAATCACCGGGGGTAAATTAACTGAATGGCGCGCTATGGCAGAAGATTTATTCGATAAAATTGCAGAAAAGGAAATTTTTCTCCATATTAAACGAAAACAGCATTTCAGTAGACAACCTTTTATTATTGGGGATAAAAAAGAAAATTGGTTAGAAAAATTAAAAGATTACCCTGTTAAACTAGATAATGATATTTATGATCATCTTTATCAACAATACGGTAAAGGGGCAGTTAAAATCCTAGAAATGATAAAGGAAGATGAATCTCTGAAGGAAAGGATTATTGAAGAGAATAATTTCACAAAAGCAGAAATCTTATACTGCTTAAGATATGAACTAACTCCACATCTGATTGATGTTTTTTGTAGACGTACTGAAATGTCATTATGGATTGATCACAAAAAAGCAATTATCGCAGCTAGTAAAGTTGCTAAGATCATGGCTGAGGAATATTCTTGGAATGAAAACAAAAAAAACCAAGAAATTGATCTATACATGGATTACATCAAAAAAACAGTCTCATTTATTACCTAAGCTTTTCTTACTACGTTTTTAATTATTGGACTACATTAGAATTTTAAAGCAAAATAAATATATAATAATAAAATAATTTCATCATAAACTTAACAAAATAAAGGAGTGAAATATAGTGATTTTTCAAAATTTTATGGCATTCTTTGGACGGATGGCTGGTTTTTTTGTTTTGATCTTAGGGATTATGTGGTTAATTTTCGGCATATATGAAGCTAAGAGACGAGGATCTGTAAAGAAGCGAAAGACAGAAGATTGGGATATGAAAGTGACTAAATTCCTAAAAGTTCTCACTTATTTGGGTCTCATTATTGGTATCTTAGCAATATTAAGTGGGGTTGGTGGGTTAATGGAAAATGTACCACCAAGTATAGCCTTTATAAGTGGAGAAGTAAGCATTTTTACCTCGGCTATACTGATAATTTTTGGAATTCTTACGCTTTTAAAACCTATTAATGATCTTCCGATAGCTAGCGTTGTTGGACTTTTAGCAGGAAGTGCTGTAGTATTAGTTCTTGTAATGGTAATGCCCGCAGCAGCTTATGTAGTCATTGGATTATTCATGAATCCAACTGTATTCTTTGTTATATTGTTTATAATAATTTTTGCTATAATTGCACTTACAGCAAAATTCTATATTGGAGGGTTAATGAAAATTTCAAAATTTATCTCATGGCCTCCTATAGCTTTTATTGTTGCAGCATTCTGTTTTCTTCAAGGATTCTTAGTTTTAGTATTTGGAATTTCAATAGGATATCTGTTCTAAATCTTTTTTTTTCATTATATTTTTTTTACAAAATCAAATTAGTTAAGATGAATGTAATTTCTTTAGATGAAAGTATATCTGTGTGAAGGATGTTTATTAATTTTCCCAATAATATCATTATTTAACTCATAAGAGCAATTTGGGCATTTATTTTCATCTGTTACTTCGATCTTTTTAAAGCTATAACCTCGCCTTTCCATTAATAAATAATCACAATTTGGACAATAGGTATTACTTCCTTTATCATGAGCTATATTTCCTACGTATGGGAAGAAAAGACCGGTCTCTTTAGCAATAGTATATGCCTTGTTTAATGTTTCATAAGGAGTACGTTTCATTGATGGCATTTTGAAATCAGGGTGATAAGCGGAAAAGTGAGTCGGAGTATTTTTTCCTAGATTATCTACAATCCAATCACACAATTTTTGGATATCTTCAGTACTATCATTTAAATCTGGTATAATTAAGTTTGTGATTTCTACATGAATACCATTAGATTTAAATCGTTTAGCGGTATCTAAGACGGGTTTAACAGACGTTACACCGCATATCTTCTTATAAAAATCATCAGACATAGCTTTAATATCAATATTTGCAGCATCGATTCCTACTTCAATCAATTCATTTGTTGCTTCTGGAGTGGAATATCCGTTAGTAACTAAAATAGTTTTAATGTTATGTTTTTTAAGCAAAGGTACCGTATCCAGAATCCATTCGTGCCATATTAATGGTTCATTATATGTATAAGCAAGAGTTTTTGCTCCACTCTTTACCACTCTTTTTTCTAATTGCTCAGGAGTCATTTCAACTAATGACATTCCACGGTTTTCATACCCCGTAAGATTATAAAATCCATCTTTTCCATTGTCCGTTGGATTTGCTTGTGATATATTCCAATTCTGGCAATTCTGGCATTTGAAAGAACATCCGATTGATGCAATTGAATATGCTGTAGCACCTGGCCAAAAATTATAAAGAGGTTTCTTCTCAATAGGATCCAGACTTCCAGCGGAAATAAGTGAACCATATATAAGTGTAAATAATTCTCCATCAAAATTCTTTCTTGTTCTACAGATTCCCACTTTATCTGGTAAAACTATACATTCATTTGCACATACATGGCATCTAACTTTTTTATCATCAAGTTTATCGAATAATCTTGCTTTTAATTTCATAAAAAATTCCTTATTTCACATAATATTCTAAATCTATCTCTAAATATATAATAGATAAGAAATGTTATATTTCTTATATTTTTAAATTAAAAATAAAAGAAGGTCTGTAAAATGTCAAAAGTAAAAAACGCTCTTTCCCGCTTTAAAGAAGATTTTAACTGTGCTCAATCAGTATTGAGTACTTTTAGTACTAAATATGGATTAGATCAAAACATAGCTTTAAAAATAGCAACCGGTTTTGGAGGAGGAATGGGGCGCCTTGGAAATACATGTGGTGCAGTAACCGGTGCCTTTATGGCTATTGGTTTAAAACATGGGATGGGTGTTAATAAAAATGTTAATGCCAAAGAAAATACATATCAAATTATAAGAAATTTTTCTAATAAATTTCAGGAAATTAATGGTTCTTTGATGTGCAAAGAATTACTTGGCTGTGATATTAATACCCCCGAAGGAAAAGAGTATTTCAGCCAAAATGAATTATTTGAAAGAAAGTGTCTACAATACGTAAAGAATGCTGTAGAAATCTTGGAAGAGTTAAATATATAAAGATATAAATTTGAGATAATAGCCCCCCCAATTACTTATGTTAGAAAATGAAAAAGAGCCTAATAAAGAAGAATTAGCTGATTTATTAGAAAAAAAAAAGGAAAATTTAAAAGAATTAGAACAGATTGGAAAAGACGCAAATTATATTAAAGAATTAAGCGATATTGCTCTAATTCAACTCCAATTGAAAAATTATATAGAATCAGAACATAATTATTTAATCTGTTTAAAACATTTTAAGAAACAAAAAGACAGATTTGGTCAAGCTGCTGTTTATGGAGTGTTAGGGACATTATATTTCAAACAAGGTAACTATGAGAAATCTTCTGAATCTTATGAAAAAGCCTATAGTATTTATAAGGAATTAAAACAGGTTCAAGAACAGATTATATGTTTAAAAGGAATAGGAAATAATTATCTTAAATTAAATAGATTTGATGAAGCTTCAAACATCTTTCTGGATTGTAGTGCAATTTGCTCCGATAACAATGATAAATATAATTTATTGGACTGTTTGGGAAATTTAATTTACATTTATGAAAATAATGAAAAATGGGATGTTGTATTTGATCTCTATAAAAAATCATTAAAAGGATTTAAAGAAATTAATGATAGAAAGGGAATTATCACTTCATATTTTAATTTGGGAATTCTTCAAAAGAAAAACAACTATCTTGAAAAAGCTCTTATCTACTTCAAAAAAGGGACTAATGTAGCGATTGACGGAAACTATGCGGAACTGATTTTGCGTGGTCTTAGCTATGCAGCGGAAACACTCTTTTATTTAGGGAGAATTAAAGAGGCTAAAAATCAATTTATTAGGGCACTCCATATTGCTAAGAACATTAAAGCTAATAATGCTATTGTTCAACTTAAAATTCTTTTACAGTCATTGGGTTTAAATGACTTACAGATAAATGAAGAACTTAAAGAATTTGAAAAAACTCTAAATTGAATTAGTTTTAATAAAGAAAAAAAAAATTTAACAAAAATAAATCTATTACTTTTAGTTATGGTTTTTGTAATCCTTATTACTAGCTTTCCTTAGAGCATTCGCACCACATTTATCACAAAATTTATGTAATGTGTGCGCAAATTCACCACAATCCTCACAAATATAAGGAAATGTTTTTTTAAATAATTTTGCGTCCAGTAAAATCACCTTTTTACTTTTGTTTAATTAAGATCCTTTTTAACTATTTTTATAATAAAAAGTATGTGTCGAAGTTTCTTGAAATGTTATTGAAATGTTATATCAATCAGATTATCAAGGATTTTGAGCTATGTAGAAACAACAAAGCTTATATAGAATTAACAAATTATTAATTATAAAAAATTAATTTTATGCAGTTACGCTTTAAAATGAAAATTTTATTAATATATCCTCCATTTCAAATTGGAGAGGGAATGGGGAAAGTCATGTGTAGTCCCCCATTATCACTATTAACACTAGCGGGAGCTGTCAGAGATCTTAATCACCATATTGAAATACTTGATCTAAATGCTGACCATTCTTGCGGAATTAATAAATTAGAGGAAAAAATACGGCAATTTGATTTGATTGGAATAACATGTATGACTAATACCTTTGGAATTGTATTGAAGAT
This sequence comes from Promethearchaeota archaeon, assembly GCA_048938855.1. GTDB lineage: Archaea > Asgardarchaeota > Lokiarchaeia > Sigyniarchaeales > SOKP01 > Loki-b32. Next base: position 505,770 of record JBHLLT010000001.1, on the reverse strand, counting down.
ATGTAAAATTGCTAAAAGAAACTCCATCCCGACTATTTTGGGGGGATTTCACCCCACATTGGTTCCTAATATCATAGATGAATTTGATTGTATTGATATGATCTGTCGAGGAGAGGGGGATATTACTTTTAGAGAATTGCTGGAAAATAAGCCAAAAGATCAAATTCTAGGACTTTCTTATAAAGAAAATGGAACTATATTTCATAATCCAGATAGACCCTTAATTAAGAATTTAGACCGATTACCATTTCCTCGTAATGATTTAGTCGAATCTAATCCTTATCATTATATATGGGTTCCAGCTTGGGTATGTGAAACTTCAAGAGGCTGCCCATTTAAATGCAATTTTTGTTGTGTTACTCAATTTCATAAAGGTAGATACCGAACCAAATCTCCCGAAAGAGTAATTGAAGAATTATTAAAAGTTCCAGATACGACAAAACTCGTATTTTTTACAGACGATAATTTCAGTTTGCAGAAGAAGCGAGTTATGAGAATATGTGAGCTTTTAGAAAAAACAAAATTGAGTAAACGCTTAATGTTCGTTTGTCAATCAAGAGTAGATGATATTGCTAATAACCCAGATATGGTAAAAGCTATGGCTAATGCAGGTTTTATGTGTTTTTTTATAGGATTTGAAAGTTTCAAACAAATGTCCTTAAATAATATGGAGAAACAATATACACTTGATAAAGTCCGAAAAGCTATTAATTTATGCCATAAGAATGGAATTATGGTTTTCGGATCTTTCATTATTGGGAATATCGGAGAAAATACCAAAGATACGTGGAGAACATTTAAATTAATGAAAGAATTAGATATTGATCTAATGATGACTTGTCCTATTACTCCTTTTCCAGGAACTCCACTTTATGATAATGCTGTGGAAAAAGGATGGATCACTAAAGATTTTAAATGGGAAAAATGGAATATTAAAGCAATTATGAATACTCCGGATATGGGTCGTGATGAAATCCAAGAATTAGTTGACGAGAGCTACAGATTTTTTTACAATGATATCGGATTTTTTCTCTTTGGAAAGAGATTATTGAGATTCTTATTCAATCCGAAATTCTGGTGGTTTAGAAACGTTGCTTTTTCAGTATTTACAAATGGTTTAACTAAATTTTTGATGACATTGTAGTAATAAATCAAACTGTTATTTCCTGTACTTTTTCCCTGAAGTCTTCTGCTTCTATTACACTCATCTCATAAATTCCTTCTGTTGCGAGCCATTCAACTTTATCGAGTGCTTCTTTGATTGTTTCAGTATCTTTTGCATTCCATTCACAGAATAATTTTTCTAATTCTGGGACATAGAATGACTTAATCCAATATGCATCAATAGAACAATAGGAACGTAATTCGATGATTTGCTTATTCTCTTCAGGTGGTATTTCACTCATCCCTTCCATTACATTTCTGGGTATAGGATGTATAACTAAAAATTTGGGCATAATTTTACCTCCATTTCAATTAATAAATTGGATTTACTATCTTTGAATTGAAAATATTAAGTAAATTGAGAATATAAATTTTACTAAAATGTAAAAAAATCCTGATAATACTTAAAGAAAGATGCTCCTAAAAATGTAATAAATTATCAAATATTTTAAGAATTGTAGAGAAGATGATAAAATTAGTTACTTTTGATCTATGGAATACATTATTTGAAAACAAATCGTATAAGGATTTAAGGTTATATTATTTTACTCAATATTTAACAAAAAATCAGATATCATATTCGCTCAAAGCTGTTAACAACGCATTTAATAAAACTTTCCATTTATCGGATGGAAATTTGAAAGATATTAACTATCGTCATATATATACACGTGAGCGAATTTCAAGATTACTACAAGCTCTGAATATTAATATCACTCAATCTCATAGTAAGAAAATTGAAATACAATTTGAAGAAATAATGTTGCACGATCCTCCTTTCTTGAAGATTGGTGTGAAAAGAACACTTCAGGATTTATCAGAGACTTATAATATTGGGTTAATTTCAAATACAGGAATTACTCCTGGTCATGTCATTAGGAAAATCTTCGTCAATTATAATATTGATAAATATTTCAAATTTACAATTTTCTCAGATGAAACAGGTTTTTATAAACCTAACCCTATCATGTTTGAAACAGCTTTAAATAAAATCAAATGCAAACCACAAAATGCAATTCATATTGGAGATCTGTTGGAAACAGATATTAAGGGAGCTCAAGAGAGTAATATGTTAACAATATGGATAAATGATTCGAATTCTCCAAAATTGAAAAAAATTCAACCTGATTATGAAATACATCAAATTTATGATGCAGTACCTCTAATTAGAGGAATAAAGTAGAATATTTTGGTTGAAAATTCTCAATTATTCATATATTTTGGAAAGGATTAGTAATATTAATCTTCAAATAGATAGTGATTAAAAATAAATAACGTTATTTTCATTTCTTTATTAAAAGTCTTTAATATCGCCAAGAGTTTCTTCACTTATGAAATCATGCCCATACTGTAACAATCCTATTCAAGAAAATTGGTCATATTGTAGAAATTGTAATAAACCATTACTCGTGAACCTTGAAGACCCATTAAATGGAAATGTGAGATTTCCCTATGATGAATCAGAGATTTATCACTTAGATGTGGAAGAAGATGAACAAGAATACGAAACAACTATAATAGAGGATGAAGAAATAGATCAAAAAATAAAAAAAATTGATGAAACCATAGAGCGTAAAGAAATCCTTGGAGAACCAATCTCAGGAACATTATTTTTAGAAAAATCAGGATTATATTATAAAAAGAGAGATTTAACAAATGCCTCAAAAAACCTTGAATCTGCATTAAAAATTTTTAGAGATGAGAATGATTTGCTTAATGAGGCTATATGTCACAACGAACTAGGAATAATAAATGAAGATAATGGTCTTTTTGATCAAGCAATTTATCATTTTAATAGATCTCTCGAAATTCTAGAAAAATTAGAAGATTATTCGAAAATAATTAAAATACTCAACAATTTGGGCAATATATATTTCTTACTTAAGGATTTAGAGAATTCTTATCAATATTATCAGAAAGCTTTTAAACTTTCTAAACAGGAAAATTTGATATTTGATGAGATAAAATCCTCTAGCAATTTGGTTGAAGTTCTTTATCTATTAAAAAACTATGATCGAATAAGAAAAATATTAGAAAGAAATCTTGAGTTCTTTAAAGAAAAAGAAGATATCTATGGAATTATACAAACAGAGATAAAATATGGGAAATTGCATTATTTGATGGATGAAGATTATGAAGAGTCATATAATCATTTAACTAAAGCATTAGAATTAGTTGATGCATTAGGGGAAAATATTTCTGTTTATATAAAGGCAAAATTAGAATGGGAATGTTATTTATACCTTGGCAAAATTTACCATTTAAGAGATAATAATACTAAAGCAGAAGATCTATTTTTACAAAGTCTTGAAGCTGTTCGTGCTTTTGAAATTGGTGATAACATTAAAGAAGGTGAAATTTTAGAAAATTTGGCGGAATTATACTTATCAAATGGAGAATTTAAGCGAGCTATTGAATATTATGATTTATCTCGTGAAATTTTTTATAAATTCGGAGATAATATTAAAAGTGCAGAACTTAAATATAAAATTGGGAAAATATATTTAGAATATGAAGAAGATACAACATACACTATAAATTTTTTTGAAGAAGCATTAGAAATCTATGAAGAATCTGAATATTATAAAGAAAGTGCTGTTATTCTTCAAAAATTGGGGGATATATATGTTAATAAAAGAATGATTGAAACCGCTTTATCGTATTTTGAGAGAGCTCGTAACTTTTATCAAAATATTCAGGATGAATACAATCTGAATTTAATAACTGAAAAAATCAAATCATTAGAAAATTAGATAATTATTGTTCTTGAATTTCAAAATCTTCCTTTTTATAAATCTTGGTATCATATTCTTCAAATCCTAAACCTTTTATGAACGAATAAGATACTTTATTATCTTTATATACTTCACATCTGACTTCTTTTACATTTGGAAAGTGTTCTTTTAGGTACTGCCAACTAGCCATCCCTAAAATGGTACCAACCCCTCTTCTTTGAAATCTAGGGATAACTGCTAAAGCTGCTATAATAGCAAATTCTTTATTTTCTCCTTCAAAATCTAGAAGTAGAAAAGAAGCATCTGTTCCATATATTTTCCCAATAAGAAAGACAGTTTCTGGATATTCAAGTATTTTTTTTAGGTCTGTCTTAGTTATAGGACGGAAAGGAGTATTTGAAGTCAACCAAGCCCGATTATAAATATGCTTTAGGCTGTCAAGATCTTCATTAGTAGCTTCTCTAATATTAGCTTTAACAATATTATGTTCAATTTTTTCTTTTAATTTTGTTTCAAATTCTGTTGTGATTTTATCAACAGGAAGTCTCATTTGGATATAAACCATGCCATCTTGGTAAAGCTCCTCTGATTTCTTGTCAACTTCTTCATCTTGTTTTTTCTTTGTTTCGATTGATAAAAAAAATGCCCTTATCTTTCTTTTTTTTAGATCCAATCTTCGCTTGCGTTCTAATTTTGGTTGTGACATGATACAAAACTTAAACGTTCGAAATTATTTTATAAGATTTAGATTTTCTCGAATTAGATTCTCACTATCCTCATTTAATAGTCCCTTTTCCCTTAACACTGAAATTCCCAGTTGTAATCTCTTTATTATGTTTGGATCTTTTCTTAGATTTTTCCTTTCGCATGAAAATTCAAAATTTGATCGAATAGCCATATCATTCTCCATTTTATTCTTTAACATATTCTTTAAACTAACAAAAGTAGCTGAAATATCTTCATAGATATTATTAGGGTCAGTTGTTATAAACCCTGGAAATAATATATTCATATATTCTTCCATGTTATCTTCATTTTCAATAAACATAGCATAAACGGGCATATAAATCCATTGTATAGGTCTTGAAAATAGATCTGATTGATTATCATTAAGAGACCATCTAGTTAATGCTTGTGCTTCTTGTAAACATATATTTTGCTTTCTCTGAATAATCTGTTTAATAGTTTCAAATCTAGTTTCTATTTGAGTTTTCAAATTCTGTAGCTCGGATAACTTAACTTGCTTTTCACTTTGGAATTCAGATAACTGTTTATCTCTATCTTTTAATTTTATTTGTAAAGAATCCTTAAATTGCTGCAATTTTTGGGTCGCTTCATCGTCTATTTGAGAAGCACGTGCCGTTAATTCATAAAATTTTTGTTTAAGTGTTGTAAGGGTTTCTGAAAATCTCTGGCATTCGGTTGTTAAATAATTAAATTGATTTTCAAAATGAGGTATTAGATCCTCAAAAACTTTACTTTTTAAAGAATCATCACTAGTAAAAAATCTATTCTTTTTAATTATTTCTTCAAGCTCTCGCTCAAATGTTTTGAAAAATGTGGAGATGTTTTCAATTATTCTCTTCTTTTCATTAACGTTCCATTGATCTATTTTATCCTGTTCCAATTTTGTTTGTTCATCTACCTGATGAGTATCAATAGATATAGTGGCTTTAGAAATTTGACTTGAATATCTTGTATCTATATCCTTTAATTGAACATTTAAATCAATAAGCCATTTACTTACTTCCTTTTCTATTAATTCAATTTGAGTTTTCCACCTATAGGCATTTCCTTTCATCGTATTGATTATTTGTCGGTATTCTTCTGAGAGAGATAATGCATTTTCTGTAGAAATACTCACATCTAATACAGTATAATCTGAAATGGGTTTATATTCAATTAAGGGAATAATTGATAATAATGTTTGAAGAAAATCTGGGTTAATTAATCCATCTATTTTAAGAGTATGAAATTCAGATTCTTCTCCCTCTCCAATCTCTTCAGCTTCTTTGTCTTTATACGTTAAGACATCACTTAATAAGTCTAATTGCTCAACTTGAGTTCTATTATCAATATTTCTAAGAATATGACCTATTAAAGGTTGTCGAGGAGGATTAGAAAAGCGTCCTAAATTTTTTAATAAATTCAATCCATCTAACATGATATGGGTACTTATAACTCCTTGAATACTTAAAATTGGCCAAAGTAACCCTGAAAAAGAAATTACTCTACTATTTTTTTCTAAATTTTTTGATAATAAATAAAAAGCAAGAGTTAACTCGTCATTCTCCTGCATTGAAAGGGGACGTGAGTTTTTTCTAATAAATAATGGTAAAAGATATTGATTTCCGTGGACTGTCATGGATCTTTCCTTGAATTTTTAATTCTTTTCTTTATTAATTAATTCAAATATATTAATTGTAAAGATCTTCAGTTTTAAATTTTTAATCTTTTTTTTAAAAGAGTTCTTAAAAACTAGTAAAAAGACAAAAATTACTATTAATAAAAAAATAATTTAAAGGAGTTCTAAGAATTATAATTGCGTTAAAATATCATTATAAATAAGAAAAATAGAATCATTTAAGTTGTTCATAGTTATTAGCTATTACTAAGATAAGGAGTGCTAATAGAATTAGTAAAGGCGGTAAAATTGCTCTTACATGAGGTAGGGAAAGTACATCAAGTGCTCCTTGAAGTATTCTTCCCCCTATAAAATAGATAAGAAAACCAATAGCATTTAAAGCATACGATTTTCTTAGTACACCAAAAGTTTTCCATGCGAGATAAAGAAAGATAAATGGAATTAATACGAGAAACAACGGCATAAAAATGAAATTTAATAGAAATCTACCAAGAGGATATTCCCAAGTTCCTACAATTATTCTAATAATATTATCAGGTACACCATAATGTGATGGAAAATCAGGATCCATAAAAAGCCCCTCAGATAATGTTAAAGCAAGAATCCCTATAATAATTGGAATGACGATTAACGCATAACGGACAAAAAGTTTGAGATTATTACTGTTTCTAAACCATGTTACGAAAGATTTTCCTTTATTTTCTTCTTCTTCGATTTGTGTATCAGTTGGAAATAGTAAAATACCCAATACTCCTACAGCACAAGCAACTCCAACCCATGTAAAAAATGTTGCTAATCTATAATTTATCATAAGAAAAGCTACAACCTCTGGTCCATTAGTTGCTCCATCCCATATTTCTGGAGCGAAAAAATAATAAATTATGAAAAATACACGTGCAATCCCGAAACATAAAAAGAATAAACTAAAAAATAACCAATAAGGTTTCTTTGATGTTCTATATCGCATGAATAGGAAGTAGAAAAACAAGAGAAAAAAATAACCAACGATAACAAAATAAAGGCCAAACTCAAGGGCATCCCAGAAGTCGAAATATTGGAAATCTTGAAATAACATCATTTATCAATTTTGATTTTAGTTTTAATAAAAAATATAATAATATTATTATATTCCTATTATAAAAATTTATTTTAATTTGCTTGTAATATCTGAAAATACAAATAGTATAATACACTTTTTAACATATATGAAAATTGAGGATAAGATTCAAACTTTTATAGTCCTTGTAAAATGAAAATCGAAGATAATATTGATACTTTTAACTCTCTATTAAAGAGAAGAGGTTTTATTTGGGGACCTTCGCCAGAAATCTATGGTGGCCTAGCAGGGTTTTATTCATATGGCCCCGCTGGCATGGCTCTTAAAAATAATATATTAAATTTATTACGACGAGAATTACGTTATTTTGGGTTTGGAGAGGTTGAATGTCCAACGATATTACCTGAAATTGTATGGATAGCATCTGGACATTTAGAACGCTTTATTGACCCCGTTATTAAATGTAATAAATGTAATACTCTCTATAGAGCTGATAAATTTCTTCAAGAAAAGCTTCCAGATCTAATGATAGATGGTCTATCATTTCAGGAGATGGAGAAAATCATACATAAAAACAATTTAGTATGTCCAAAATGTGATGCTCCTTTTAACAAAATCGAAGAATACAATTTGATGTTAAAAACAAAAGTTGGAAATGATATAACCGCATATTTAAGGCCTGAAACTGCCACAACGACTTACTTATTATTTAATCGTTTAGATCAGGATGCAAGAAGGCAATATCCTATTAAAGTTTATCAGTTTGGAAAAGCTTATAGAAATGAAATTTCTCCACGACAAGGAGTTCTTCGAATGAGGGCATTTGATCAATTTGAACTACAGATGTTCATAAGTAAAGATCAAGAAATGCAATTTGAAGAATATTATGAATTTAAAGAGAAATCTGTTCCATTATTAAATTGGGAACTACAAGAAAAGAAAATTGATGCACCTCAAATATTTTCGCTTGAGAAAGCAATAAAAACTAATATTGTAAAGAAGCCAGCTTTCGCATATTGCATTTATATTAGCTACTATTTAACTAAAATTCTGGGGATCCCAGAAGAATCTATTAGATTTCGGCAGCATTCAATGAATGAACGAGCTCATTATGCTGATGATGCATGGGATTTGGAAATAAAGACAAAACAATTTGGATGGGTTGAAATATGTGGGGTTCACGATAGGACAGATTATGATTTAAGAAGACATGCAGAATTTTCTAAGCAAAATTTTGAGGTGAATATGACTTCTGATTCAAATGTTAAAGAGATTCCACAAGTTTTAGAAATCGCTTTTGGAATTGACAGAATTATTTATACATTACTTGAAACCTCATTTTACGTAGAAGAAGAAAGAATAAATCTGAAATTAATCCCTATTTTAGCTCCTAATACAGTAGCAGTCTTCCCTCTCGTTAAAAATAAAGAAGAAATTCGAGGTTTAGCATTAAAAGTTCATAGAAAATTATTAGAAAATCGTATCAACTCTTTTTATGATATAGCAGGTTCCATAGGAAAAAGATATCGAAGGCAAGATGAAATTGGTACAATATTTTGTATAACAGTTGATTATGATTCTTTAGAGGATGATACAGTTACTCTAAGATTTAGAGATTCGATGAAACAAGAAAGAGTCAAAATAGACAACCTTGTCGAAATATTAAAAAAAAGAATTAGATCTTTCTAAGTTTTTTTAAAAATCTTATTTTGAAAAGTTCAAATCAACGTTATTTATATACGTTTTAGAAATTTATAATTATAAGCGAAGAATCGTATTTTGAACACTTGATATATATTGTGATCTATTGAAAACAGTCAGAAAAAATTTTAAAGAGAAGGATTTTTTTACATTATAATTTAACCTCAGTAAACATTTATTTGATAATTATAATTAATAAAAATGAAATTTTCGAATTTATCAGATTTGGGTAAGAGGAAAAACCAAAAAAAGCAAAGTCTAAAAATACTTATTTGTTTAACCCTTACATTTATTTTTTTACTTAATTACTTATTTATTACCTCTCCCAATCATGAATTGACATCTTCAAATGATATCAGTAATGATTCTATCATTGATGATTTACAAACAAATACTCCAATTTCAATACTTCAGGATCCATTTACGAAAAATTTTGATGACTTAAGAAATTTTTTTGAACACTCTTATCGATCAAATTTAGGTTTTTCTGTACCATTATATTATAGATATGGAGATACCAATGGTGATATTATTGATGGTACAATTTTTTCAGAAGACAATTTACTATATTATAAATCATTGATGCAAATGGAACTAAATGACGTTGAAACATATCAAACTTACTTAGATTTAAAAGATACGACTTTATGGTACGAGGGCAATGTAAATGAATATAAATATGGTTTTGTAAAATCAATAGATAATATTACAGGTGCCATTAAAAATGACGATAGATATTTAATTGATAACTTAATGCCAATTTTCCTTTTAATTGAAAACATTGGCGATGATATCAATAGTTTTACTCTCAGAGGTACAACTCCGAGGCAATCAATTAATGAAATGTTCTACTTAATAAATTCTTCTCAATTTTGGGATGCTAGGTTAACTTACAATGGATTTTATCAGTATAATTCTTCAAATACAAAATATTCGGAAAGTAATTTTTATGCAATTCTAGCAAACCTTTTGATTCATAGAACTTATGTAAATCTAGGTTTAGCACCAACAATTCGAGATCGTGCGTTTGAACTAGCAAATCTAACAATGATTGACATGGTTGACAAGGGATATATGTGGGATTCATCTGATAAAGCGTTCTATCATGATGCAAATCAGAATTGGGATACATCTATTGCTGGACAAAAATACTATCATCTAAGTACAAATGCATTAGGTATAATAACGCTATTAGATTTTTGGATTGAATCAGGCATGTCAAATGATTCAATTTATTATCAAAATGCAATTGATCTTTATAATAGTCTTGAATTTTTATATGATAATGGATTATATAAAAAAATTGCTACTCCAGGATGGAGTACAATATTTGACCATACTAAGGATCTTAAAGATAACAGTCTGATGATGAGTGCATGTTTGAAGTTATTCGAAGTCACAGGAAATATAAACTATTACAATAGAGCATTAGAAATATACAATTCAATTGAAAGTAATTTATATGATACCTCTAATAAAGCGTATAATTTTAATTTAACAAATTCAACAAAATCTTTTCACTCCAATCTTAAATTAGGTGAAACATACTTAGATGCTTTCAAGATCTATAATAGCACAAGATTATTCTCATTTTTTAATGTATCAGAAGAAAGACCGAATTTTATATTTAACCAAGATGTTTTGAATATAACATCCGTATTTTCATTTAAAAAGACAGGACAATTCTTCAATCCAAATAATGACTCTTATGGAAGATATAGAATACGATATGATATTACAAACTTTACAATTAATTATATCTTCAAGTACCCAAATGGAACATTCTTTTATGAATTTGAAGATTTTATTGGAGATCCTGAAACCTCTTATACGCTTTTATATAATATAACGGAAGCATTGCCTATAAATGATGGATACTATATATACTTATGGGCTAATACAACTTATTTCAAATTAACTGACACTATTAAGTTATTCAATGTTACGTCTGGGTTGATTAGTGATTCAATCAAAGGTGTGCCACGAATTTTATATCATGGACCAATTGTTAATGTATCTATAACCATTAACTATTCCCGTAACGAAGATTTGACACTAACAGCCTCCTTAATAGGGCAAGATATAGTTAATTATCCTTCACAAATAATTAATTTTACAGTTTCTCAACAAGTCCAAATCAATTTTAACCTTACAGCTAAATTTGGAGCAGAACCAGGAAATAGTGAAATATACTTCAGGATACAAAAAGACAATATAATATATTTAGAGATATTAAGAATAGTAGAAATTGGATATTCATTTGACTATAGCAATTTTCTTTATCAAGACTCTGTAGTTAAAGGAGATAACATATTCCTATCTATGACATTGAAAAATTTTCTCCCAAATGCAACCCAGTCTTTAAATGTAAGTTTTAAAGGGATTACAGAAAAGTCCATCCAAAATTTCATTCAAGAGGAGACATTAAACAAGAATGAAAGAAGAACGGTAATATATTATATAAAGACTCTGGATACAATATCAAATAATACAATTACATTAAAAATGGAAATTTCAATAAATAACACAATATTTTACTCAAAAATCTTTAACGTTGAAATAGTACCGAGATTTGAAATTATAAGTGCTAGTTTTCCTGATACAATACCCCAAGGAGATTCAGCTTATTTAATTATTATAATCCAAAACAATCAAATAAATGCTGAAGAATTTTCATTATATATAAACAACGTAAAACGAACAACTAATATTGATCAACTTATTACTGGGAAGAACACAATAACAACCACTATAATACCTACTATTAATCCATACGAATTTGGGGTAAAAAAATATAGAGTTGAGTTAAAAGATAGTGAAAATGACGATATTGCTCTGTTTTATTTTGAAATTTCTATTCAATTATCAAATTTAAATCTCGTATTATTCTACGTTTTACCCATACTTGCACCAATTGGAATTGTATTGTATTTTAAAAATAAGCATATTAAATATAAGAAATTAAGAAGATGAGGATATTTTGGCAACTAGACAAATTCAAAATAGAGTGATATTTTTTTTCATAATTATTAGTTTATTCGTTAGTTTCGTAAGTGCGACCCTCCTAAATTCACAATCACTTAATTATTCCAAGAATGAGGAATCTATAGTTCCTAAATTAGCTCAACCCGCTTTACCATATTGGGCAATAACACGAAATACCACAAATATATATCGACTATTTGAAACCATCAATATAACGATAAATACTTTTGATTTTCCCGATACAGATTATGTGAACATGCAAATATCATTTAGTAATGGATCCACTAGATTGTTTGATATGTCAAATATAGCTCTCCATACTTATAATTATAAATATAGACCAGAATACAATGCTCCGTTAGGCTTTCAAAATGTTAGTTTCCTAATCTACAATTCAACCCATCAATTATTAAATTCACACACTACATATACAAATTTCACCATTCTTTCAAATTATATGGTAAATCTAAATAGTTGCCAATACTATATTAACGACACATTATATGTAGAAATGCTAGTATGTAATTTTAGTACTTATGATTTTACGTGGAATACGAGTATAGTTGATAGTCTAGAAGAATCAACCCAAAATAACATTATGAGTTTTGATAGAAATATAAATCAAATCTCATTTCAGTTGTTAAATGAAACTTTCGGAAAGAATGAATTTTATTATATCCAATTGAATATGACTGATCGACTTTTAGGGAGAAGAGGAACTGCTTATTTCCCTTTTTATGTAAGAAATAATAAACCACTAATAATCTCAAGGTTAAATCTTTCGCCTGAAGAAGTATTAAGAACAGAGGATTTCACAATCTCATTTAACGTCACTGATATAGAGAGTAAATCAGAAGATTTAATACCTTGGATGTATATTTATGATGCTGAAGGTGTACTAGTAATTCAAAATCAAATTGCATTTGATAGTAATAATTTATTCTCAGAAACATTTAATATTCCTGCAAATAGGCCCATAGGCAAATATAAAGTCAATGTGACCTTAATTGACCCAAATGGCGGAAGTTCATCAAAATCGACTTATCTTATCGTTAAAAATAATGCTCCTGAAATAAACTCTTATACAATTAATGGACTAAGCATGGATAAACCAATTTCGGTATTCTATGGCAGAAATTTAGTATTTTCTTTTAATCTATCTGATACTGAAGGATTAGCATATGTAAAAGTGGCTCTATTAAGTGCGAATAATGAATGGTTCAATCTTACACGAACTTATATCGGAGAAAACACTGAGATTACTATTAGGACTTTTGATTTAGTTGATGGTATCTGGTATGTATACATATACGCCATTGATTCGGATGGTGCTGTTGTTAGTCTTATTGATGATTATGATAAAGCGCCTCAGGCGATTCGAATTATTCCAGATGTTGTAAGTTATTATTTACCATGGCTCTTAATTTTTGGAGGAGTATCTCTAGGACTTATGTTGGGTATAATTGCTACTTATAGTTATTTCAAATCAAGAAGTGAAATTCAAAGAACTCCACCTAAAAAGAAAGAAATATCTTCAAGTAAAACAGGAACACAGAAAAAAGTTATAGCAAAGCCTAGTAAAGAGGAACCTAAGAAAAAGGAAACTGAAGAATTAAAACCAGAAAAAGATAAAGAAGAAACTCCTCAAAGAAAAATAAAAAGAAAATTATAAATTTATATATATTCCTTCTTTTCTATATTTTAACTTAAAATGGCCCTTAAAGAATATTGAAATTTACCAAGAGTACCACCATAATTCCCTGCAGATATACGGGTTATCCCTGGGACTTTAACTGCAGCTTCAATACCTACTTTTAATGCTTTTTTAACAACATCTTCAGTAGCGCCATCAAGAACAATTTCATAAACACATTTGTCTTCCTCATTCAATTCCGAATTCTCAATTTTATTTTTTAAAGTAGGACAATATTTTTCATTGGTGGAAGCTCTCATGAATTCATATTTCGAGCCAACTTTTGATCCAGAACGTACAATTCCTCCTGGAAATGGCGCAATTACATTTGGTATATCTTTAATTGCATTTATTGCCTTTTCAGCGGCTTCTAAAGCAGAATTTTGATCTTTTCCTATAATTAAAAAATTTCCTCCCGCGATTCCCTTCCCCACTTTGAAAGAGTTTTGTACAACAAATTCTCCCTCCATAACTGGAATCTTAAACGCTTCAAATGTATAAACCCCTTCAAGCTTTTCTTGGAATCCATCACCAAAAAATTTTAAATTATTACCAGATTTAACTTCAAACTCCTTTGATCGATCAAGAGAGTCATTTAATGCATCAAAACATGCAGTTGTAGGGCAAGTAAGAATACATTCACCAATTCGATGTGTTAAAACCATACTCATCTCATCCTTTTTGTTCTTAAAAAACATTAATATGACTCCAGGGCGCTTATCTGGGGTATTTTCCGAAGAAACAAATAAATCAACTCCCGCTTCAGCATCACATCCAATTGTTGATGTACCATAACCAGTCGCTTCCTGAGCTGCTATTGAAGCCCATCTGTTATTCTTAGCTGTTACTAATACTCTCGCAAAAACAGCTCCAAAAGCTTCACAGAAAGTATCTTCAATTTCCACTCCATTAATCTCCATTTTAACTACTCCAACTTATATTTGTAATTTTTCTTTTTTTTAGTGTGTATTTACTAATAGAGTTCCTTGTTTTATAAAAGTTAAAATAAAAATTAAAAACATTGAAAAATTGATAGGAATTATCTTTAAAATTTAAATTCGAAATTATAAATAAGATTGTGGATAATGAGTGAAAAAGTTCTTAAGATTGGAATTTTAAAGAATGGAACCATAGGATCCTCTTTACTTCTTGCCTTTTTAATGGATGAACGTGCTGAATCTGTGAGAATTAATATTCATGAGGTAACTTCTGGTGCAAAAATGCATCCTCCAGAAATTTGTACAAGAACTATGGAAAATTTATTAATGTGGGGCCCTGAATTAATTATCATGTCAAGTCCAAACGCAGCTTTACCGGGGCCAAAAGCAGCAAGAGAGATGGCAGGAAATATTCCTACAATAGTTATATCTGATTCCCCCGCAAAAAAAGCAGTTGAAGAGATTAAAGAGAAAAATATGGGGTACATTCTAGTAGGTTCTGATAGTATGATTGGAGCACGTCGACCTTTTCTTGATCCCATTGAAATGAGTATCTTTAATGCAGATCTATTAAAGATCCTAGCAATTACAGGTTCCCTACGTGTAATAGCAGAAGAATTGAATAAAGTAATAATGGATATGCTTGAGGGTAGAACACCAACTTTACCTCAAATAATTATTGATGCTAATATAGCAACAAATGCAGCAAATTTTTCTAATCCCTATGCAAAAGCTAAAGCGATTGCTGCTTTTGAACTTGCTGCTTCTGTATCTAAAGTCACTGGGAAAGCTTGTTTTCAATTAAAGGACAGATCCGAATATATGCCACTTTTAGCAGCTGCTCATGAAATGATGAGGACAGCAGCTCATATGTGTGATGAAGCAAGAGAAATTGAAAAAGTTAATGATTCAGTAATTAGAAGACCCCATCACGCTAAACAACATTTTCTTAATAAAATTGGCTTATATGATAAGGAACAATAATTAAAAGTAAATTTAATACATTTTTTTAAAATCTACTTTTCCTTTTATCTTATCCAAATTAAAAATCAGAAGATTTCAAATAAAATTTTAAATTTTTGAACGAATCTCCTGTTAATGCGTTCATTACGCCTGTAAACAATTCTGGCTGTTTATTTTTTGTTACAGCCATTAAAACCGCTCCACTACTAACTTCTTTAACTAAAATCCAACAACTATCAGATTCATAAACAACTGTAGATAAAGATAATGGAGAAAGACTTGCATTTTTCTGAAGTTCCATAATTTGTTGATAAATTGTATAAATATTAGAATCTAAAGTTCCTATTTCAAATTTCATGAATTTTAATGGTTTAGACTCGAATTTACCAAATGTAGAAGAAATTAATAATCCATCAGGTTGGTTGAATAATAAGTATTCAGATAATGTAATTATCTTTAGCTCATCCAATAAATGACGAATTTTTCCTAAGCGTTGCATTGATAAGGTATTCTTTTGAATTTCATAATCAAGGATCTCAATTAACCTATGCTGAGCACTCCCTTCTTTAACAGAGACAGGAGTAAACGAAAGTTTTGATAATAAACCATCATTTAAATCCTTGGTTAAAATCTCATAGAATTCATCCTCTTTCGATTCTTTTAAATCAATTTTATTTAACAGGACATAAACCATATCCATCTTAGGAGAGAATTCAAATATATATGTCAAAAATTTATCGAAAATAACTCGTACTTCAGGATCAATCGCAGCAGAATCGACCATAAAAACCGCAGTAGTTGCCTCTGAAAAAATTAATTCTCGTTGAGATTCTGAGAAGTAGCGTTCCATATATCGTTCTTGACCTCCTAAGTCCCAAACGTTAAGTTCCATTATACCACGGAATATAAAATTCTCTCGAGAAACTCCTTTTGTAGGTTTCAGATTTAAAACCTTCATAAAATTGTATCCAAGACAGGTTGTTCGCATTAAGGATGTCTTACCTGCTCCAGCTGGTCCAAAAAGTAAAATTTTCAAGATAAATAACTCCTATCTGTTATCAATTTGATTTTTTTTTTTCTTTATCTTTAATATATTTCTTATACTTTAATTTTTATTTAATTTTTTCTAATTAGTAATTGTAAATTTGTTTTTGAATGAAAATGAATTTATTTCTAATTAATCATTTTTAATTATCATTTTTAATTATCAATTTTAAGTAATTTTATCTTAAATCTAAAACAATAAAATGATGTAATATGAATTTAGGAGATTATATAAGAAATGTACCAGATTTTCCTGTAGAGGGAATTCAGTTTAAAGACATTACAACATTAGCTAAATTACACTCAGCTTTTAAAGAATCATGTGATAGAATTATAAATCACTATAGAGATAAGGGAATTACTAAGGTAGCTGCTATTGAAGCTCGAGGCTATGTATGGGGTGGAGTAATAGCTTATCAATTGGGAGCGGGATTTGTTTTAATAAGAAAACCGGGAAAATTACCATACAAAACGCTAAAAGAAACTTATGATCTTGAGTACGGTACGGATACAATTGAAATGCACATTGACGCGATTGAAGAGGGAGACAAGGTATTAGTTTTTGATGATTTATTAGCTACTGGAGGGACTGCTAAAGCAGCATGCAATCTAATTGAGAAAGCTGGTGGAAAAGTAATAGGAATAGCTTTTATAATTGAATTAACAGGAAGTTTACACGGTAGAGATAAATTAGAAAGTTATGATATTCTCTCTTTAATAGATATTCCTGTTGAAGAATGAAGTGTCTTTTTTAACCCAACTTTACTAAGGATTTATTATTTATTTAAAATTTTTTTATATTCTTTCTAACTCTGGTGGAATATAACCAAAAGTATTGAAGAATCGCTTTCTTATCATTTCTATATTAAACTTTTGAGTTTGAGCTCCTCTTGTTTCAACTACAAATGAACCAATAATTGCACCTAATCGGCAAGAATCCAATAATGTCATATCAATAGTTAGACCAGTAAGTATTCCAGCACGATATCCATCTCCTGCTCCAGTTGTGTCTTCAATTTTATCTGGTTTGGCAATAGGAACATGAAATTTAAAAATTTTATTACTTTTATCTTTATAAATTAATTTAGAACCATCATATCCTTCTGTTATAATAATTGAGTCAATATAGTCAAGAATTTCCTCTTCCGTTAAAGCAGCTACCTTTTTTATTTGATTTATTTCATACGTATTGCCAATTATTATTTCTGATTTCTTAAGTAAATCTATTAAATCCTCTTTTTTGAAAAGAGGTGTAACTTGACCAGGATCAAAAATAGTTGGGATTTTTAAATCACTTAGTTGATTTCCAAAATTTATCATAGCTTCAACACTCTGGGCCGAATTGATTGCATAAATATATTCTTCTGGATTTGAAATTTTTACTTTTAAATCAATTTCTTTACACTTGTCTAAAGCACCACCATGGAAAATAATCATCTGATTAGATTTAATATCATTAACTATATAACAAGCAGCTGTAAAATGTTCTTTATAAATATCTAAACGCAAATCGATATTTTTAAATTGTTTCATATGATTCATATATCCTAATCTCTCAAAATCATCTCCTACTGAACCAAATAAAGAGACTTTTGCAATATTCAAAAGTCCAAGGTTGTATGCTATATTACCAGCAGTTCCTCCAAAAAATTGATAACGACTATCTGCTGTGACAGTACTCTGGTATTTCTCTTTGTCGAGATCAATGTTTACAGCATTAATGAAACTTTCCTTGAAACCCATAATATAATCAAAAGCTAATGACCCAAGAACTAAAACTTTATTTTTCACTATGAAATATAAATTAAATTTAAGAAATATAGTTTGCACTAATAATAATAAAATCAAAAATCAATATCTTAGCAATGAATAGCTCAATAACAAAAAATTTATAAAATTTTAAATTTACTATTTTAAAAATTATACAAGTTGAAAATAATGGTAAAGATAGGAATAATAGGGGGTTCAGGATTGGATAACCCTGATATTTTAAAGAATGCTGAGGATATTAGTGTTGAAACACCGTTTGGAAAACCTAGTTCCCCGTTAAAAGTCGGAAAAATAAATGATGTTGATGTCGCCCTCATAGCTAGGCATGGAAGAGAACACACAATCCCTCCTACGCAGGTAAATTATAGAGCTAATATACATGCATTAAAAGATCAAGGATGTACTCATATTCTCGCAACAACTGCTTGTGGAAGTCTAAGGGAAAAAATAGAAAGAGGTGATCTGGTTATTCTTGATCAATTTATAGATTTTACGCGTCTTAGAAAAATATCATTCTATGAAGAATTTGCACCTGGAGATATGAAGCATACTCCAATGGCAGATCCATATTCTGAAGTATTAAGAAAAATATTAATCGAAACTGCTAAGGAGTTAAATCTTAAACACCATGAAACTGGAACAGTTGTTACAATCGAAGGGCCAAGATTTTCCACAAGAGCAGAATCAAATATGTTTCGAGTATGGGGCGCTGATGTAATAAACATGAGCATTGCTCCTGAAACTATTCTGGCAAATGAAGCAGGAATTCCTTATTCTGCTGTTGCTATGTCCACAGATTATGATTGTTGGAAAGAAGATGAGGCCCCCGTCACTTGGGAAGAGATTCTTGAAATTTTTGGCAAAAATGTCAATAATGTTATCGCCCTACTGATAAATTCAATCCCTAAAATAAAGTAGTTTTTAGATTTCTTGTAAATTTAATTATTTATTTTTTTTCCATCTTGAGCTGACAAATCCAATATCAAAAATTTCTTGTCTTTTTTAAGAATTTCAAAAAAGTTGATATTTCTTGATTTTTTTTTTAATATAATATTTTTATAAGGTTTAGATCTTTTTTTTTATAAAATGACAAAAGTATCCTTTTTAGGAAGTTGTAGAGAAATTGGACGATCATGTATTTTAGTTGAATCTAAAAGTGGTTCGAAGTGTATATTAGATTATGGTATTGGATTTAATAGTGATGATCGATTGCCCCTTGAACCAGACTTTACTAATCTAAAATCAATAGCACTTACTCACAGTCATGTTGACCATTCAGGAGCTTTACCATTTGTATACAAATCATCTAAAGTTCCTTGTTTTACAAATTCAATTTCCCTTGAAATTACAGAACTCTTGATAAGAGATATGATTAAAATTTCAAATTATCCTTATCCTTTTGGTTTTAGGGAATTAGATCACTTAAGAAAAAATTCTTATTTCTTAAAGAATGGTATACGTCAAAAAATTGATAACAATTTTTATATAACCTTTATTGATGCAGGGCATATACCTGGAAGTGTGTCAATTTTACTTGAAGTTGATAATAAGCGTATTTTCTACTCTGGAGATATCAACACTCAAGATACAAATTTAATTCCCCCAGCAAATCATACTGAAATACCAGAAATAGATGCTCTAATCATCGAATCTACATACGCTTTAAGAGAACACCCTCCACGAAATATCCTAGAGGAAAAGTTTGTTGATAAAGTAATTGATATAACTGAGAATGGAGGGAATGTTTTGATTCCCGCTTTTGGAGTAGCTCGATCACAAGAAGCATTATTAATTTTGGAAAAATATAACTATACGGGCAAGATATTTATTGATGGCTTAGCTAGAAAAGTATCAAATATTTATCTACAACACCCAGAGTTTATAAAAGACATAAAATCTTTTAAAAAAGCGCTAAAAAGGGCTGAATTTATTTCAAGGAAAAAGGATAGAATTTATGCGAAAAAATCAAATGGTGTTATTATATCTCCTTCTGGTATGCTTAAAGGGGGTGCTGCAATAGACTATATAGAGACAGTATTAAACGATCCACGATCTGCAATCTATTTAGTAGGATATCAAGTCGAAGGAAGCCCAGGGAGAGGTTTATTAGATAATGGAATTTTTCAATTTAAAGAATCACAAAAGAAAAAAAATATTTTTAATAATTTTCAAATTGAAGCAAAATGTGATTATGATTATTTTGATTTCTCAAGTCATGCAGATAATTTGCATCTCTATGAATATGTGGAAAATTTAAAATTCAGAAAAAAAAGTTTTAATGATATTTTTTGTGTTCATGGTGACAATAAATCGACAACTACTTTTGCGAGTGAATTAGTGAAGAATGGTTATAATTCAGTTGCTCCAGAAATTGGAGAAATATATAAAATCTAAGTTTTAACCTTACAAAAATGTAAATTATTTCCCATATAGTTGTTTTCGAATAACTATATTACAATTTTCCAAATAAATATCTACTTTATCGATAGGGATCTTTGTTCCTGCTGCAGGAGGATGGCCTCCACCCAATACATCTAATCCAGATTGCTCACAAGCTTCTCTAATAGCAGTTGATAGATTTACACCTTTATTCACAATCATTTTATGGGCTCTCCCAGAAACCTTATAAGCATTTTCATCTTCTCTTTTGGCTAGACCAAATATAGGTTTATTTTTATCAAAACCTTCACTATCTTCAAAAACAATCATTGAAGCTATTGTACCAACCATTGTGTCAGGAATAACATCTTCAGCAAAGAAATATTGAATATATTCCATCTGTTGAATTTTTTTGTTATCTTTAAGCCATCCTAGACTCTTTAATAAGGTTTTTTTGTAATCTTGAAGGATTTCTTGAGATTTATTGTAAGATTTCTTTCGATCTCCCATAGCTATTGCTATCCCTAATGAACCATGTTTTAATCTACCACATGCATTCAAGAGATTAGAAAAATCTCCAGCATCATATAAATCCGTTCCAATCGTTTCATTTTTTAAAAGAAATCTATTTATAATTAATTTTTCTATAATTTCACTTGGTTCAATATCCAATTTTAATGAACCATATTCAATAATTGCTGAAGAAATTTTTTGTTTCTCATCCTTATCAAGCTCACTTAAGGACTTAATGTTGCCATCTGAGTTTTCCATTAAAATCCCTAAGGTCTTTAAAAAAATTAATGTTCTGTTGATATCACCAGTTAACCCAGGTAAATCTATTTCATTAGAATACGCAATTGCTTCATTTAATGGCTTTATTGAAGAAAAATTTAAGTCACTCTTGATTTCAATAAAATTTGAATTTATAGCATCTTCCAAAATTAATGAATTTAAGCCAAAAAAAGATTTATTTGGGCCTTGATTTTGAATATCCCCAATCGCCCCAATAATTGCATTGGAAGATAAATCTATATTATTTAAATTTAAATTTTTAGCAAAAAAATAGCATAAACCTGCTCCAGATACCTCTAAACTCCCATCAAACCCAAAAAAGTAAGGATTTATTTGCCATTGATAAGTCTTATTGAATATGTCTTCAAGCAAATCAGTCTCTTCTTTACTGGATATATTTTGTGGAAGGTGATGATCTAATATTATAAAAGACTTGAAATTTTCTTTCACAATCAAATCCTTTTGAAGCTCTTGGTATTGACCACTACCAAAGTCGGTGAAGAATAAAAATTTATTAAAACTTTTTACATCCTTTGAGATATTAATAATAATATCTTTTTCTAATTGCTTTAAAATAGTAATTTGAAAAGGAAGATTTTCTCGAATGAAAGCTTTACCTAAAATTGCGCCTCCACTTAATCCATCAGCATCTAAATGAGTATATATATGGATAGATGAGTTATTTTTACTGATAAAGTCAATAAAATTATTTTTTACAATATTTATTGCATCATTGAATCTCTCGAATTTATTTTCGAAGTTCTTCATTTTATCTGGGAGTAGCAAAATTAATAATACATTATATTAAATTATCAAATTAATAATAAATAGTCAATTAAAAAAGTAAATTTAACAAAGTGAAAATAAGTGCATCACATAAAAATAAATGAATTAGCAAAGCAAATTGTTGAAAAAATTATTGATAATAAAGATTATTATAATGCTGAGGTTCATAGATTAGAGAATGGATCAATCGTTGTTGATATGGTCAAAGCATCATGGAATGGAGGAAAACTAGTTGGAGAAATTTGTATGGGGGGTTTAGGTTCTGTTGAATTTTCATCATATAATCTAGATGGTCATTTCATCCCAAGTGTGAATGTTTATACTTCGGAGCCAATAATTTCATGCATGGCCTCTCAATTAGCAGGATGGAATGTTAAATTAAAAAAAGAAGTTGAGAAAAATGGTCAAGTAAATAAAAAAGTAATATTTCAATCCCTAGGATCTGGACCCGCTCGTGCTAAAGGTAAAGTAGAGAAGATTTTTGATGAATTAGATTATATTGATAATTCAGAATGTGCTGTTATTGTTTTCGAGACCCCTAAATCTCCAAATGAAGAAGTAATGGATATTATAGCTACAAAATGTGGTGTTGATCCAACTGAAACTTATGCTGTCTTTGCCCCAACAGCCTGTTTAGTGGGTTCAATACAAGTGGCTGCTAGAATTGTGGAAACAGGAATTCATAAGTTACATGAAATAAAATTTCCAATAGATTTAATAAATGATGGTTTTGGAACGGCCACAATTGCCCCTATTGCTAAAGATGATCTTGGTGCCATGGGTCGTACAAATGATTCAATAAGTGCTGCTGGGTTAACTTACTATAATATTTCTGTAGAAAAAGATAGAGAACGAGAAATTTTTGAACTTATTAGAAAAGCACCTGCCAATACATCTCCGAGTTATGGAAAACCATTCCTAGAAACTTTTAAAACTGCAAATTATAATTTTTACGATATTGATCCCGGATTATTTGCTCCAGCAGTATACACTATAGCAAATAGTTTAACAGGTAATTGTATAACTTTCGGAAGTGTAAATAATGAACTTCTAAAACAATCATATGGATTAAAATAAGTACGGGAAAAAATCCAATAATTTTATTTAATTTCTAATTTTTAGGTTATTTAAAAAGAGCAATTACATATTCATTAGTTCTGCTTCATACTTAACAATATCATCGTTAGAAATATCTCTGTCGAATTTTATCTTTTGTGGGATACCTAAATAAGCGCATGCTAGTTTAGCAGCTGCAGCTACTTCTGCTTTTTTTAGGGTAATTGAATATTCATCCTGTTGAATTGGATCTTCTTGATAAAGATTTTCTTTATAATTTTTATCTTGAACTCTAAGAGCTCGCTCATTTTTCATTTTATATAACAATGAAGCCATTTTATTTGCGACTTTAAAAGGTAATTGATTTTTAACTACTAGCCGAATAATATTATTTACATCAAAATAATTCAGTGTCTCAAATTTAGCCCTCAGAAAGCTTTTAAGATTTTCAGAATTCCTCTCACATTCAATCTCCATCCAATCATGTATAGCAAGTTTTCTTCTAAAGAATATTAGTTCCCAATCAATGCCAATTTCCTTTAATAATTCAAAAATCATATCATCATTTGGTTTTCTTGATTCTATTATTAAGTAAAGCTGAAGTCCATAATATTTATGTTCTTGTTGAAGAAAAAATCCTCGTTGTTGCATAGAAGAGAGAATTAATACTTTTATTGAATAGACGTTCTCTGAGAGATTCTTTTTTCCACAATTTAGATATATTACATTACCCTCCTCACTAATAAATTCACTATCTAAAAAACCTAAAATTCCTTCTTTATTATCCTTAATAAAATCTCTTAATCCACTAAGCGTTGGTTTTACATCAAATTTTATCAAATCAGTTTCTCCGACTGTTACATAATCATGAAAATTACTACCAATCGCTAATTTGATAGAGTTTAATTTAAATTCTTTATCACTACCAAATACTGTCTGGAAAGCATCATTTATGGGAAATACTTCTTCTTCTAAAATTTTAATATCCGCAATAGAACTCTCATAAGGTTCGGGTTCATTTAGCATTTTATTCAATATTGGTGCTTCTGATGCATCTACTTCGATTTCATACGGTTTTGCTAAATCTTTTCGAATTATAATAAATGATCTATTCTTTTTATTATAGATTGATACTGATAGATTATCATTTATTACGGCTCTAAATTTTTCAATAAATTTGCTTTCTGTATTATCTGACCCTATTCTTCTTCTTCGAATTATCTATCTACCAAAAATTGCTTAAATTATCTAATTTCTATTAATTAAAGTATACAATTTTTATCTTAAATTCTTATCTAAAATGTAATATAAGTTTTTTAATTAACAAATAAAAAATAAAACACTTTTAGGGGAAAGTAATTTTTTGAAGATAGAATCTGAAAACAAATATTGATTTCAAATTTTAACTTATGTATATTATATTTCTTCTTCTAAGAAATAAGTATCTCCTTTCTTAATATATACAATTGTAGAATTAAAATTATTACGTATAGTATACTTATCTCCTTGGACATCTAATATTTCTATAGAATAAGATAATCTTCTTTGTTTCATTATGTCTTCAATAATTTTTTTTTCTTCTTGAGCGTCCATGATTTTAAGTTATTAAACATTCCAAAAAAAATTTATCATTTTATTCACCAATTTAAACTGGCTCTTAATAAAATACATTATAAAACCTACTTTCTTTTTTGAGAAAAAATAGATCTTAACAATTTTCATGGTTAGAAATATAATATGTGTATTTTAAGAGATTTAAAAATAACAAATATTCAACATATTAAATATTTTAAAGGAATATAAGCTAAATATCCTTAGGATCACTGAGTATGCAGATAACCAATTCATCTATTATCGATAAAAGAATAAAATCAATCGATTTTTCATTTAAAAAAATAATTTATAATGTTAAAAAATGTGCATGTAAAAACCCTTTTTATCTAAAATATTTAAATTTTTCATAATTATTAGTAATTTAATTTACGAAACTAACAATTACATTAATAACTTTAATTTTATAGTTTATAGTCCTTATTAAAAAATCGAATTTTTTTTATTAAATCATACATATTTTTATATATTAAAAAACATGTTTATATAAAACATTTGTTTCGATAACTAATACTATTGTCTAAAAGCCTTATTCTTTTATATTTGATATAATATGGTTAAACAGAAACTCGATATTGGATTTTTTACATCAATGTATTCACAGGTTAATGGTACTGCCATTGCTTGTAGAAATCTAGCTGAAGGTATTGCAAAATATACAGGACACAATGTTCATGTCTTTGCCCCAGGGATTCAAAAACCTAAGATTAAACCAACGAATCTACACCTCTATAATTTTTTTGGAGCAAAAATAGGACCAAAAACTGGTTTTGTGTTAAGCTTTCCAATACATAGGTATTTTTTCTGTTCCCATGATTATCTAGATATTGCGCATATTCATACTCATGCAAGTTATGGGTCAATGGCAATTAATTGGGCAAAATACTTAGGTATTCCGATGGCTGGAACTCATAATTCTCCCCTTAGTTTTTATACCTCTCAGTATATACCTGTTTTTGGAAAAACACTCTCAAAATTAGACTGGGTATGGCGATATGAAAGACATATTTTAGACAAGTATGATCTTGTTTCGGTTCCAACAAGATCCAAGAAAGATTTACTCAGAGAACAACGATTTAAAGAACCAATAATATGCTTAACAAATGGTATTTCAGATTTGTATTTTAAAGATGTAAGAGAAAATGGAATAAGAGATAAGTATAATCTAGATAGTAAAAAAATTCTTTTATATGCTTCAAGATTATCTCCTGAAAAACATCAATTAAGCATAATTAAAACTTTCAGGAAAATTCAAAAGGAAGTTCCTGATACGCATTTAGTACTTGTTGGTAGCGATGGACCATCAAGTACTCATGTTAAGAAATTAATAAAAAGAAAGCATTATGAAGATATTGTTTCATATTTAGGGCGGGTACCTTTTAGAGATTTATTGCAATTGTATAATACAGCTGATTTATCATGCCTTTGGTCATGGGTAGAAGCAGAAGGATTAGTTTTAATCGAAGCGATGGCACAAGGAACGCCTTGTATTGGAGCAAATGCCACTGGAATATCCAATGTAATTAGACATGGTAAAACCGGATACCTTGCAAATGATCTTGAAGATTTTAAGAATAAAGTGGTAACATTGTTTAAGGATGATGATTTACGAGCAGAAATGGCTATAAACTCTAAAATGATAGCCCAAAATTACAAAATAAGTAAAGTAGCTAAAACATGGATAAAACTATATAAATTTATAATAAATGAACTTTACCCACTTCGTTATTATAAAAGAGAAAGAAAAGAACGAGTAGAATTAGTAAAGGAATTCACTTACAAATTACCAATTGTATCATTTTAGGTTTTTTTAAAAATTATAGTTTACTCGAATTTGTTCTAATTTTTCTTTACAACTGTGACAAAAATCAAAGAGTTTACTATCAATTTCTGTTATATCACGAGAGAACCACATAACACATGAGTTATCAAGACAATGATTTGAGCCTAATATGATGTGTCCAATTTCATGAATTGTTTCTTTTATTACTCTTTGTTCAAAAATAGATAAATTTGGTTTTTTATTATAAAACTGTTCTTTTAATTTCAATGATGATATTACACAACAACGATGTTTTAAATGAGCTTCTCCAAATAGGAATATAACATTATCATCAGTACTAGAATATAGAGGCAGATCTGTCACTGCAATTATCATCCCTAGGTTTTCTTCTACTCTTTTATTAATCAAAATCTGGTAAAACTTATTAGTAGGATGTATCTTTATATTATCAGATGATTTTCTTATCTTTCGATATTCTGTTCTAACGCCTTTTGAGATTAATTCAAAAGAAAAGTTAAAAGTACCTAAGTTCTTGACGGAAAAAAAAAAAGAATCAAATATTTTTTCTAAATAAATTTTAATTTTCTCAAACAGATCTTCATCAAAATCTCCAAAAAAGAGAATTCCTATATGGCAAGGAAGTGAAAGCTTTTTTGGTGCTTCAAAATTTAATTCAAATTCGTCCGTGTAAGTTATTCCTATTCTTGTAATTAAATTTTTTAACTTATTTTTGTAATTGCGAATTTTTTGCTCATACTTCTGAAATCTTGGCATTATCAGAGTTTTAAAAGTTACGTTCTATAAGAAGTTTCTTGGATGGATAATAAACATGTAAATGTGGGTTTAAATTTATTATTAATAGGTATTTAAGTCATAAATTCTATTATAAATTAGATTAATTATTTTTTATAATCATTTTTATGAAATTATGACAGATACAACAGAGAAATTAGCTGAAAAAAACACAGAAGAACAACAGATTAACAACTCGACAAATATGGAAGAAAAAGATGTTGATTTAGTAAAAAAAGACTCTATTCCTCATTTTTTCCCCACTTACAGAATCAAAAGAAATTTATATCCAATACCAATAATTTTAGTAATAACTATCGCAGCAATTCTAGCTTATTTAACATATATTGAAGCTGGAATTCAAATTGATGGAGGTTATATTCCGGAAAGCGAATATGGTATATTAGGAGGAATACTAAATGGATTAATTTATACTGCATTAGCGGGAATTTCTGCATTTATTATTATTTTCATAATTAAGAAAAAAGGTATTGGAGCATTAATGTATATTTTTGGATTTAGTTTTGGGTTAATTGGTTTTTTTCAAACGTGGTTTTTTGGGGAGATATTTTTATATTTAATATTTTCTAATTCACCTGTAGCATTCTATGTTTTTTATTATGAATTAATATTCTTAGCAGCTTTCTTTACTATGGTTATGTTATATTTATATTTTACCTCAAAATCAATAAAAATAAAAAACTTTATCGTTTTATATATTGGGTTGTTAATTGGAGCATCCATGGGCGTCTTAATGCCTTTATGGACAACTTTAGCTATCTTAATCGGGATTTCCTGTTGGGATATTTTTGCAGTCTTATATAAGCGTGGACCTATCAAACAATTAATAGATATTGCATCAAGTCCAGAGGAAGAAGTGGATATATTAGAACAGGAATTACAAAAAAAAATAAAAGAGGGGGAATATCAATATGATACTTCAAAAATAGAGATTGGGATTGGAGATTTAGCTTTTTATAGTATGCTTACGTCGAGTGCTTTAGTCCAAACTAATAATCTGATAGTCATGATTTTAACTGCTTTAGCAACAATAATAGGAACAGGAATTACCATTTCAGGGTTGAAACGAAATAAAATTTTGCCAGGTTTACCTATATCAATATTTCTTGGAATAGGGACAATGTTACTCTCATGGTTTTTAATCTCAACTTTTTTCCTTTAGTTTGAATTCAAATTCTTTATAAATATAACCATAATTTAATCATTTTTAATTGAAAGTGATGAATTACAAAATGGGAAAGATAAACGATATTAATAGAGTTGCTGTTATTGGTGCTGGAACAATGGGTCATGAAATTGCTCAAGTAGCTTTAATGGGAGGATTAGAACACGTTATTTTAAATGATTTATATGGTGAAATACTCGAATTAGCAGAAAAGAAAATCCATAGTGGGTTGATAAAATTAGAAAACAAAGGACTATTAAAAGAAGGTTATACAGCTTCTTCTCTTATGAGAAATCTTAAAACTGAAATAAATCTAAAGAAGTCAATCTCTAATGTAGACTTTATATTTGAAGCTATTCCAGAAAAAATGAAATTGAAACAAGAACTCTTTGAAAAATTAGGAACGTTTGCCCCTAAACATGTAATTTTAGCTACTAATACATCAACGATGAGTATAACAAAAATCGCATCTTTATCAGGAAGACCAGATAAAGTAATCGGATGTCATTTTTTTACCCCTATAGTAGTACTTAGATTAATTGAAATTATAAAAGGGAAAGAAACTTCAGAAGAGACTATTGAAATTACAAAAAACCTTTGCAATCGATTACCTGCTCTCAAAGGAAAAAGACTTTTACCAATTCTACAAAAAGAGAGTCCAGGATTCATTGTAAATCGGCTAATGTTAGGAACTACTGCTTATATAAATTGGCTTTTAGATTATGCAATGGAGAAAGAAATCCCATTAGAAACACTTGATGCTGATGTAAAAGAGATAATGAAAATTGGACCATTTGCCAAATGGGATTATTTAGGTCTTGATGTTATTTATAACACTATGAAATACTTTGAAAAAGTTGTTTCTACTGATTTTGCTCCTGGTAAAACCCTGAAACGATTAGTAAATGAAGGAAAATTGGGTAGAAAAACCGGTGAAGGTCTGTTTAAATGGATCAAAGGGAAACCACTAATAACCTCAGATAAAAAAGCAAACATCCTCAATCTTGAACTTTTTTTGGCAATTCAGTTGAATGAGGGATGTAAACTCTTGGAGGAAGGAGTAGTTTCTGGTTATAAAATTATAGATGATACAATGCTTGCTGGAATGGATATACCTGGACCATTTGGTGTAGGAAAAAAAAAATATAAAGAATGGACAAATCTTCTTGACAATTTTGTCAGAGAATCAAATTTAGGCTATTTTACTCCATGTCAATTAATGAAATCTGGTAAATTCATTCAAATGAGAAAATAGAAGAATAAGTTTAAAATACAATTAATTTATACAAATTAAATATTATATTTAGATAAATTAATTATATATAATCCAAAATAACATTAATCAATAATTTCACATTATTATTGTATATTGGTTATTAGAAAAATATAATTTTAAAAAAAGCATAATTATTGAGGAATAATGTAATGTCTGAAGATAAAGATGCTCCCAAAACTGGTTTTGACAGGATCGTTGATTATTTTAACAATTCTCTCGAATTAAATCATCCTGTTGCTATTGCTGAAATTGTTGAGGAGACTGGTTTCTCTTGGAGCTTTGTTAAAAAAACATTAACAAAAATAAGTGAACAATATGATGGATTTCATTTTGAGAAATCAGGTAGCACATGGATTACTTGGAAGGATCGTGATCATTTAATAAAAAAACTCAATGATACTTGTTCTAGATTATTAGATTAAATCTAAAAAATATGTTATTTTTAACACTTCATAGTCTTAAAAACTTTCAGTTCTTCATTTAAATACAATTTTTTGTCTTAAATAATTCAAAAAGACTTAGTTTCAACTTAAAATTATATAAAAAACCTTTTTATTGGTGGGAGATTTCAATTAGTGTGAAATTTCACACTGATACAAAGCATAAAGTGAATTTTTATGAAAGTCGAAAAATCAAGTCAAGATCTTGAAAATGAAGTGATTTATTCTGGGTTGTGTATTCATTGCGGTTCATGTAATGCATTCTGTCCACATATGGATTTTAATAAAGAAACGGGCGAAGCTTACGTTGTAGATGAATGCGCTGAAACTGTAGGGCTCTGCTATAATTCATGTCCAAGAAGTTTTTTACCAATCTCGAAGATTGAAGAGAAATTATTCGGTAAGACACGCATAGATTTAGCAGTTGGGGTCTATAATGATATCATTCAAGTTAAATCTAAAAATAAAGATGATATATTATATAATCTTGTTGTTGCAGGTTTTGAAGCAGGTATTGTAAAAAATATGGTTTTAAGCGAAGTTAAAAGTAAAAAACCACCTGTTGCTTTTCCTGTTGTAGTAGATAATGCAAAAGATGCAAAAAAATATATACCAAAAGCTACAATGGACAACGCTGGGCCTTTAATTACTGGTATTGGAAAAGCTTATAAAGAATATAAGCGAGATATTGGTATTTTAGCTAATCCATGTCATATTCAAGGTCTAGCAAAAATATTAACATCAGATTTCAATACAGGAGCAGAACGTACATCTTTGAGAATAGCATATGCGTGTTCATCTGGAGGAATGACAGGATGCAAATATTGTACTGATTTCTCAGGGGAATTTTCGGATATATCATACTCACCATGGGGTGCTCCAAAAGGTTCTGGGGAAGCATTGCTTATAATTAGAACTGATGTGGGACAAAAAGTAGTAGATACTGCAGTTAAAAAAAAACTAATAGAAATTACTGATCCAAATCCTGATTTATCTGAGATGAAGAAGTTTTTAAATAAGAAACGTAAGAAAAATTTCTTAACTCTTTTGGGTAAAGAATTAATATCCGCTAACTATCTGAAACTTAACATAGATGAATTAAAGGATATTCTGGAAGATTAATTAATTATTTTTAATTTTTTATTATTACTTTAACTTAATAACTGATTTCTTATATGATGATAGATTCTTTGCAACTTGAATGAAAACTCCGTTTAATCTATTATTTATAGAAACAAAAATTAATTAAATTCGATATTTATTATAATTATATTAATTTCTCAGTTCAAACCAAAAACAATGTCAAATCGAAAACTTCTCTTTAAAATCGTCGTTGTAGGAGATGGAGGCGTCGGAAAAAGTACAATGATACAGAGATTGGCGACAGGACAATTTATTCCTCAAAAAATCACTATAGGGACAGATCTCTTAATCCACCGCATTAAAATCAATCGAAAAATAAATGCCAATCTTCAGATCTGGGATTTCGCAGGAGAAAAGCGATTTAGAATTTTTTTACCTAATTATTCAAGAGGAGCAACAGGTTGCTTATTATGTTATGATATAACACGCAGAATTAGTTTTGATAATTTAGAGGAATGGTATCAAATTGTAAATTCTAATGCTAATAACCCTGTATTTATTTTGGTAGGAGAAAAAGCAGATTTAGCAGATGAAAGGAGAAGTGTTAATTTTGAACAAGCTGAAAAATTTAAGGAAAAGTATAATATTAATTATTTTATTGAGACTTCTTCAAAAAGCGGAGAAAATAATAAAAAGATATTTGAACTAATTACTCGTACAATTCTTAAAAATAAGGAACAATTAGAATAAAAAGTATGCAAATTGTGAAATTAACTAAATAAATTTCTTGTTTTATTCACGTCTTAATTGTTTTATATTTTTAATGTTCAATGCTTTAAGGTTTTCAGTTATTTTTATTTGAACATTTCTAGGTAATGACTCAAGAATATTTTCTAATTTCTTTTTATCAATTTTATTGATAATTTTATAATTCTTAATTAAAATAAAAACAGCTATAATTGGTGAAATAAATAGAAATCCAAAGAACAAATATGAAATTGTTAGAATTTGAGAACCAGGAAGAATTACTTGCATTCCAATATTACTATAATTTGTGATGAAAAGCATTAATATGTTTAAAATGTTAATTGAGATGAAAATTAAGAATGTGATATAAGCTACGAACTTAATATTTTGTAATGAAAGATAGGAAAGTATTTTTTTATCATCCTCCGATGATAATGAAATTGAATTAGCTTTAGATAATTCATCTAATATTTCTATTTTCGTATATTTCCAAGAATCAGTAAAAATCCAAAAGAAACTAAATGTATATAAAAACACAAGAAATCCTAAAAAAAATGAGTAATAATTTTGAACAATGTGTGAATCATATAATGACTCACCTCCAATCCAAAATATCAAAATTAGTTGGAAGAGTGTACAATAGAAAAGTCGGTTCGCACTTTTTTTTTCAAGCCCTAACGGATTATATATAATAATACTATTAGTGAATTCCGTTTTCAATTTGCTGCTACTAAGAATTCTAAAGAACAATGAAAATACAAATGTAATTAAAGGAAATAATAATAAAAATATATTTTCCCATCCTTGAGTAAGGATTAAAAGAAATAGGAAAGTGAATAGTATCAAATCTCTTAAAAGACTCTCAGATATAATGTCTTTTAATGATAAATAATAATTATTATTATTTTTTTCATTCATTTTCTTTATTATAATATATCTAATAAATAAATTTTTATGATTTCTCCTATTCCACTATATAAACCAAACACATTAGTACTATAACATTGTGTAGAAATTATGAACTCTGAATCAACACATAATAAAAAGACTCCTCTTTACATGACCCATTTAAACCTTGGAGCGCGTATGGTTAGTTTTGCTGGTTGGATGATGCCAGTTCAATATGATAGTATTATAAAAGAACACGAAAACGTTCGATCTAATGCTGGAGTTTTCGATATATCACATATGGGAGAATTTCTTCTCGAAGGAAAAGATGTAATTGATTTTCTTCAATATATGATGATAAATGATCTTAATTTATTGGAACCTTCTAAAGGACAATATTCTTGCATGTGCTTTGAAAATGGGACTGTTGTAGACGACCTTGTTTATTACGAGGAAACTTCTGAACGCTTTAGAATGATCGTTAATGCTAGTAATATCGAAAAAGATTTGAAATGGTTAGAAGATCATATTGGAAATATGGATGTAAAGATTACAAATCTATCGGAAAAAAGAACTCGCATGGCTTTTCAAGGCCCTAATGCAGATACTTTGCTACAACCATTAGTAGATGTAGATTTATCAAAGATCAATCGATTCTTTTTCACTCATTGCTCAATTAAAGAAAACCCTGTTTTTATAGCTAGAACTGGTTACACCGGAGAGAAAGGATTTGAAATATCATTTGAAAATGAGTTTGCAGAAACGATATGGACTATTTTAATTGCCACTGGTGCCAAACCAGCAGGATTAGGAGCAAGAGATTCTTTAAGACTAGAAGCCTGTTACTCACTTTACGGCCATGAGATAAGTGATACAATTTCTCCTATTGAGGCGGGTCTTTTTTGGTTAGTAAAACCAAAAGAGGGAATAGATTACATAGGAAAAAAAATCTTATTGAAGCAGAAATCTGAGGGGACAGATAGAGTATTAGTAGGTCTTAATTTAATTGATAAAGGTATTATTAGAGAAAAATATAAAATCTTTAAGAACAGTGATGAGATTGGATTTGTTACTTCTGGAGGGTATTCCCCAACTCTTAAAAAAACAATAGGTTTGGGCCTTGTAAAAAAACAATATAAGGATGTAGGTACTGAGATCAATATAGAAATTCGCAATAAACTTTTGAAAGGAAAAATAGCAACTACACCCTTTTACCGTAATGTGTAAAAATAACAGTATATTTAGTGAAGAAAAGGTGAACAAATATGGAACATAAATTACCCAATAATTTAAAATATACATCAACTCATGAATGGATTAAACTTGAAGATTCAATAGCAATAGTAGGAATAACTGATTTTGCCCAACATCAATTGGGTGATATTGTATTTGTAGAACTTCCTGAAATTGGTATGGTGTTCGAAAAAGGAAGTAACGCAGCAGAAATTGAATCCGTAAAAGCAGTTGGAGATCTAATCATGCCATTATCTGGAGAAATTATTGCTATTAACGATAATATTGCTAATAATCCAGAACTAGTTAATTCATCTCCGTATGAAAAAGGTTGGATGATTAAAATTAAGTTTTCTCATCCAAGTGAAATAGATGAGCTTTTGTCTAATGAAGAATATAAAGAAATAATCCAAAATGAAAAAAATTAAAATCTTTTTCTTTATAGTTTTATTTAATTTTTGAAAAATTAATTGAGTTGTTTAAATTGGATTTTGTGTCTCACGATAACCAAACAATTGAAGAAATGCTGAATGTAATTGGTGTAAAAACTTTACAAGAATTATTTAAAGATGTGCCTAGTGATTTACTTATTAAAAAACTTAATATATCATCTGGATTATCTGAACCAGATATTTTACATCAATTAGAGAATATTTCTAAAAAAAATGAATTATATACAAGTTCTTTTTTAGGAGCTGGGTGTTATTTTCATTACATCCCCTCGTTGGTAGATTTTGTGACTTCTCGATCAGAATTTTATACTGCCTATACTCCATATCAAGCTGAAGCTAGTCAAGGTTACTTACAAGCTATTTTTGAGTATCAAACAATGATATCCAGACTGACCCAAATGGATGTTGCCAACGCTAGCATGTATGATGGATCAACAGCCCTAGCTGAGGCAGCTATTATGTCAACAATTATTACACGAAGGAATTCTATTATATTGCTTGAAGGAATTCATCCGGAATATGTAGAAGTCATTAGAACCTATTGTTGGGGGCAAGATATTAATGTTATCTTAGCAACTGAAGATAATTTAAAGGAACTACTATCTAACAATATAGCAGCAGTTTTATTTCAAAGTCCTAATTTTTTTGGTGATATTGAAGATTCTTCCAAATTAGTAAATATTATAAGAGATAATAATCCTGGTTGTTTAATTATTCAAGCAATGACAGATCCTACATGCTTAGGAATATTAAAACCTCCTGGAACAACAGATATTGATATCTTTGTCGCAGAAGGGCAATCTTTTGGGATTACCCCAACTTTTGGGGGACCTGGATTAGGAATTTTTACTGCTAAACAAAAATTTTTAAGAAAGATGCCGGGACGATTGATTGGAAAAACCAAAGAAATAAATGGAGATGGAGAAGGTTTTATTTTAACACTGCAAGCTCGTGAACAACATATACGAAGAGAAAAAGCAAGTTCTAATATATGTACAAACCAAGCATTATGTTCCTTAGCTGCTTTAACTTATCTCTCAGCGTTAGGAAGAAATGGCTTAAAGGAGGTTGCATATCAAAATTTTCAAAAGAGTCATTATTTAAAACAAAAACTAAGTAAAATTCAAGGATATAAAATATTAAATAAAAAGCCGACATACAATGAATTTCTTGTGATGTGTCCTGATATTAATTCTTTAATTGCCCATTGCCTACAATTAAAGCTTTTACCT
The DNA here is from genome assembly GCA_048938855.1 of Promethearchaeota archaeon. Taxonomy (GTDB): domain Archaea; phylum Asgardarchaeota; class Lokiarchaeia; order Sigyniarchaeales; family SOKP01; genus Loki-b32. Next base: position 469,619 of record JBHLLT010000001.1, on the reverse strand, counting down.
CCATTAAAAATCTCAAATTACTATCCTGAAATGAGAAATATTGCTCTAGTGTGTGTAACTGAAATAAATTCAAAACAATCTATTGATAAATTCCTTGAAGCAGCTCAATTGGCTTCTAAGGAGAGATTAGAGGTGTGAAAATCATAGATTCTAACATTCAATTAATTTTTGAAAAGGAAATAGATAGTAAATCGAATAATTTTGTTCCTGAAATGGACATTGATGGAACTGATATTAATGAAATTTTACCAAAATCTTACCAAAGAATAGATTTACCAATTCCTAATATTCCAGAAGTTGAAATAGTTCGTCATTTTATTAATTTAAGTAATCGGAATTATGGTGTAGATACAGGTATATATCCATTAGGTTCTTGTACCATGAAGTATAATCCTAAAATAAATGAAAAGATAGTCAGAATGCCAAGTTTTGCTCAAATCCATCCTTTACAAGAGAAAAATAGTGGGTGTCTTGCATTACTCTATCATATCTCCGAATTATTAGGTGAAATAACAGGAATGGATGGATTTACAATGCAACCGGCAGCAGGAGCTCATGGAGAACTAGTTGGCTTATTAATGATAAAAAAATATTTTGAGAGTAAAGGCATTAAAAAGAATAAAATTATTGTTCCTGATTCTGCTCATGGAACTAATCCGGCCTCTGCTAGGATGGCGGGATTCTCAATAATAGAAATACAATCAAATAAATATGGAGAAGTTCCATTAGATAAGTTAGAATTTGCCATGAAAGAAGGTGATGTTGCCGGTATAATGCTAACCAATCCGAATACATTAGGAGTATTTGATAGACAAATTAAGGAAATCACTAAAATTGTTCATGAAAGTGGTGGATTATGTTATTATGATGGAGCAAACTTAAATCCAATGTTGGGAATTTGTCATCCTAGAGACATGGGTTTTGATATTATACATTTGAATTTGCATAAAACTTTCTCTACTCCACATGGTGGCGGTGGTCCAGGATCAGGACCTATTGGAGTTATAGATGAGCTCGTTCCATTTCTTCCAGAACCTTGCTTAATTTCAACTCAAAACGGAATTATATGTAAAGAAAACAATTATAAATCAATTGGAAGAATACGAGCCTTTTGGGGTAATTTTGGCGTTATTATTAGAGCATACGCTTATATTTTAGCTTTAGGAGCTGAAGGTTTAAAAAGAGTTGGCCAAATAGCTGTTTTAAATGCAAATTATTTAAGAGTTCTCTTACAAAAGAATTTTTTTCTTCCTTTTAACCGGATCTGCCAACATGAGTTTGTACTTTCTGATCGAAATATGCCTAATGAAATTACAACTGAAGATATAGGTAAACGTATACTTGATTATGGAGTTTATGCGCCCACGATCTATTTTCCATTGATTGTTTCAGGAGCATTGATGATTGAACCTACTGAAACTGAATCGAAAAAATCCTTAGATAACTTTGTTAAAATAATGAATAAAATTTATGAAGAAGCAAGAATTAGTCCTGAAATACTTAAAACTGCTCCTCATAATACATATGTTAAGCGATTAGATGCTGTTCAAGCGGCAAGAAACCCTATATTACATGATTAACACTATAAATTTTTAAATTTATAAAGTCTATAGCAATATAAATTCTATTGAAGTATAAAAATTATATTTTAATTTATGGTGTGCTAAAATAAATTATTCATCCTTTTTCCCTTACGAGAATTTCAGAGAAAATCAAGAAAAAGTCATTAGTCAAATTGAAGAAAGTTCTAGATTAAAGAAGATTACTTTATTATCAGCTCCTAATGGTACAGGTAAAACAATTATTGCATTATGTGGTTTACTTCCTTTAGCATTTGAGAAAAATCTAAAAATAATTTATATGTGCAGGACCCATTCTCAAAATCGTAGAATAATTAAGGAATTGACTAAAATTTCACAAAAAACAATTACTGACAATTTTAAAGTCAACTTAAATGGTCTTTCAATAAGAGGTAGGAATGAAATGTGCCTAAATAAAACATTATTATCTCTCAAGTTAAATCCAAGAGAAGCAATGTCTGTTTGCACCGATCTAAGAAAAAACCGGAATTGTCTTTACTTTCTAAATTTATTAAAAAAGAAAGGACAAAGTGAAAATCCTTTATCAATCGCACCAGAATTATTTAATAAACCTATTGACGCTGAAGAATTAATAGGATTCTGTAAGGAACATAATTTCTGTCCCTATTTCTTAAGTAAATTTTTACTTGAAGGAATGAGAGTAATAATTTGCAATTATCAATGGATTTTTAATCCGTATATTCGTGAATCTTTTTTAGAATTTATAGGTCAAGAACTCCAAAATTGTATTCTTGTGTTAGATGAATGTCATAATATAATTGATATTGCAACTGAAATTAATTCAAAAAAGATTACCCCATATTCATTAAAAATATGCTTAAAAGATCTTGAAATGTATAGATCACCTATTTTAATGCAAAGTTTCGTACAAATATTATTAGATCAATTACAAACAGAGAAAAAGAATCTACGAGTTAATGAAAAAGCCATAGAACCAGATAGATACTTAACATCGATATATAAAAAATTAGGATTTTCTGATCTAAATGGATTTAAGATCTTTATTGATGAACTTTATGATTTTAGCTTATCTGTTCATGAAGAAAAAGTGGCAAATGGAGAAATCTCAAGAGATTTTATTAGTTCATTAGCAGAATTTTGGTTGAAGTGGTTAGAATCTTATACATCAGAAAATTACTTCTTTTGTTATAATACAAAGGAAAATAAGGGAAAGAGGTTAATATCACTTGAAATCGTTGCCTTAGATCCAAGAGAAGTTACAATTCCTATTTTAAAAAATGGATATACATGTTTAAATCTCTCTGGAACGGTAAATCCATATGTGTACAATAATTTGATGGGATTAAATGAATGTGGCAAGAGTTATAAAGGAATTGTTGCAGATTCACCATTTAATAATAAAAATATTAAAGCTATTATAACTGAGGGCGTAGATACTAAAAGAGATAGTAGAAATCCAACTATGTATAAAAAAATAATAGAAAAAGTTGATGAAGTGCTCCAAAGTACTCCAGCAAATATCGGAGTTTTTTGTGCCTCCTATACAATTCTTAAAGGATTGTTAAAAAATGGATTTGAGAATATTGTAGAAAAGAATAGGAAAAAACTATTCATTGAAGAATCAGGATTATCAGCATCTGAAAATTCTTTATTGGTGGATGGTTTCAAAACTATGGCTAAAAATGGAGGCGGTGTCTTATTAGGCGTATGTGGAGGGAGGAATTCTGAAGGAGAGGACTATCCTGGAGATTATATGAATTCTGTAATAATTGCCGGATTTCCCTATCATTTACCAACTCCTAGAGTGGAAGCAAAAATTAACTACTATGATAAAGTATTTAATAGACAAGGTTGGAACTTTGCTTACTTATATCCCGCAGTACAACGAGCAAATCAAGCTTCCGGAAGACCTATCAGAAAAGTTTCTGATAAAGGGGCAATAATTTTTATGGATAGTAGATTTAAAGTAAAATATAAATGGATTTCAGATTGGATAAGAAAAGAATTAGAAATATTACCAGATAAACCAAATGCAATTCTTCATAACTTATACGCTTTTTGGGCTACTATGTGACTTATTTTGTGGTATTTTGAATAAGAAGATTATTATCATAGTTGAGATTGCTGGAAATAATATCATAAAGACCATTGATAGATCATAATTACCTTGGAAAACAGTTAATAATAAGCTAAAAAAGAGTCCACCTGATGTTGTGCCAGCATAAGTGCTAGTCGTGGCATATCCTATAAAGCGACCTTTATTAGTAGGATTTGAATTTTGAGCTATGTAAACAATTGTTGCCATCCAAAACATTGAAAAACCACTAGCGAGCATTATTTGAACAATAAAAACACTCCAAAAATCAAAAGAGATAATATAGCCGATTATAATAATAGTAGATAATAGATAACCTAAAATCAGAAATATCTTTATGTTTTTTTCATTTAATATGATTCCAATGATAATTATAAAGAAAAATTGTAGTAGAGGGTTTAAACCAACTAAAAAAGCAATGCTAGTAGTAGCTATATGAGGACTCAAGATACTTACAAGAACATTTAAGATTGGAACTATTGCAAAACTCCTAAAAAAAAGACTATAGTATATAGAATTCGAAATTTTACGTTCTTCATTGAAGAGATTGTTTAATTTTCCATTTTTAAAATTCGAGTATTCTTTTTTATTAGATTCTAATATTAAATTTCTATCTTCTCTAATGAATACAATAAAAACTATAGCTATTAAGAAAGAAGCTAAGGTAAAGATGAAAATATTCCCAATTGTAAAAAGAAAGATCAACATACCTCCAATTAGAACTCCCATAAAATTTCCAATTGAGCAGGTTGCATTATAATACGATACCCATTTTTTATCATTTTGAACCAATTCACTAAAAAGAGTAAGATATACAGTTAAAAATGAAATAAAGAACCCAAACATAAATAAAATGATATTTAGTAATATTATATCTTTAGTAAAAATAAGTAAAATTAAAGAAAAAACAATACCAACTGGGAACAGATAGATAAAATAAATTCTGTTCTGAATTTTATCTGAGAATTTTCCTAACAATGGGGGAAAAATGAATAAGGTGAACATAATAATGGTCATTGATAATGTTATACCTGCTGGTTCTATATCTAAAAATTCAAGATACAAAGGTAAAAATGTTATTAAAAGCATAATGGAAATATAAATAAAGAAAACAGAGATTAAAATAAAAAAAACAGATTTTTTAGAGATTATCAAATAATTAACTCCTTATAAATTTGATTTTCGAAGATTTTTAATAATAACTAGATTAATTTCTTAGAAACAATGCTCCATCTAAAATTATTTTCAACTCTTTTATAGCAATTTTCTTTGACTTTATTATAATAGTTTGAATCTAATAATGCTTAAAGACTCTAGAACTTATTCGATTTTTGGAATGTTACCTGATTTTTTCTGGAACTTTAAATTTAAGTAAAATAATAATTGTAGAAATTATAGGAAATATGAGTAAAAAATACATAGAAATATAAAAATCTTGATTAATAGTCAACAAGAGACTGAAAAATAAACCTCCAAAAAAACTCCCGGAAGCCACACTAGTGTTAGCATATCCCACATATCGCCCTTTGTTTTTTGGATTTGTGTTTTGGGCAATATATATAGTAGTGGCTGTCCAATGTGTAGAATAACTAAAAGAAACCAATAATTGAAAAAATAAATAACTCCAGAAATTATTTGAGATAATATATCCAAAAATAGATATAGCACTTAATGCATAACCAATTATCATAAATTGCTTAATATTTTTAATAGAAATTATATGGCCTATTAATAAAGTTTGAAAAAATTGTAATAAGAAATTTATCCCTATCAAAAACCCAACTGCTGTTGTATCATTGTTTAAATGGGGTCTCATAATTAACATAAGTATTGGCATAATTGGTTTTATACTAAAATTCCTAAAAAACAAGCTATAATAAATTGATTGAGAAATTGGATTTTCAATATTAGGATTATTAAAAATTAAACTATTAATATCTTGGTCTTTTTTGTTGTTGTATCTTTCTATTATTAAAGACCTTTTTTCTTTTATGAAAGCAACGGAAATAATGGCTGGTAATGAAAGAATCAAAATAAATAAAAAAATATTCTCAATATTGTAGAGATGAATAAATATACCGCCAGATTGAGCTCCAACAAACCAACCCGCCACAACTATTGCGTTATAATAAGAAATTAGTTTTTTATCATTCTCTACGAGTTCAGCAAATAAAGTTAGTAATAAGCTTGATGAAGCCAGAAAAAATCCAAAAAAGAATAGTAAAATAACCAATAAGATAAGATTTCGAAATAAAAATAAAATAAGAAGAGTAATATTTAATCCAATTGTTCCAATTACTATGAATATAAATCTCTTTTGAATTTTATCAGATAGATAACCATACAATGGAGGAAATACAAAAGCAGTCAAGGGAAAAATCGTAATAATTAATTGCATTGAAGAGTTATTTACTCCCAAATTGATAATATATGCTGGTACATATGTATAAACTATGATAGTAGCTGTATTTAAAATAAAAACTGATACTAAAATAAAAATTACAGACTTTTTTGATATAATCAGAATTTAGACCCCTATTTCTTTAAATTAACGAAGACTTTTTATAAGATTATATAATTCAATTAATTTCTTTGAGACAATACTCCATCTAAAATTTTGTTCCACCCTTTTATAACAATTCTCTTTAATTTTATTGAAAAATTGAGGATCTAATAATACCAAAGATTCAAGTATTTTATCGGGAATCTGATTAACCAACTGAAAATTTTCAGTTTCATATATAGAATCCTTATCTTTAACGTTCTCAGAGATCTCCTTTAATTTAAAAAGAGATATTAGTGCATTAGCAAATTGAGAGGGATTATCTTTATCAATTAGAATTCCTGTCCCTATTTCTGGAAAATTTCTAATATCAATAATCGATTCTTGAAATCCTCCTACCTTTGTTGCAATCACAGGAAGTTTTGTAGACATAGCTTCTAAAGCAATAATACCAAATGGTTCCCATCTCGATAAAGCACAATAAACATCTGAAGCAATATGTGCTAAATGAAATATATCTTTTGCTACACCAAAAATAATTCTCACATTATTAGGATATTTTTTAACATATTGAGTATAATTACGAATTTCATTCAAACTATAATCAGTAGGCAAAATGAGGAATAAAAATTTCGCATTTGGAATCACTTTGATCACTTTAGGAATTGACTCAAAAACAGTCTCAAATCCTTTTTGTGGGGATATTCTTCCAGTGGTAATTACTAAAGGACCAGATTGTTCAAAAGCTTTAATATATCCATTTTCAATGAAAACAGTCTCATTGGATATTTCATTTATAACCTTTAGAACTTTTTCTGATTGAATTAAGGGACTCCTATCTAAATGAGATAATTTATAAGTCAATAAATATTCCTTCATATCTGATTGGATTAGTTCTTTATCATATGATAATTGTAAGGCTTTTCTTATATCCTGTTCATGGTTTTTTAGAACTTGTTGTAAAATTTCATTATAATCCCAATCACAACCATCCCAAACAAAATTAGACTTGAATTCGATTAACTCATTTCCACAATTAGGAATTATATCTGATTTTAAATATGATTGACTTACAGTTGTGACTAAATCACTGACAAATGCACCTATTTGTTCTATAGTTGGGGGTTGATACACCCCGCTAATTCTCTCGCAAATTGAAAATATCTCAGAAAAGCTTAACAATTTAATACCCTCTTTTAGATTAACTGAAATTGAAGTCTGGTCTATTCCACATATTCTATAAAAATCTATCCCATGTCTTGGCCAAGTTAATAAATGGATTGTTATAATTGAAGCTACATCTAATCCATTTTTAGCTAATTTTTGTTTCATTCCAATAAAAGGAATAACAGCATGATAATCGTGGATATGAATTATATCTGGTAGAAATTCTTTATGTTCATCAATTAAATACTCAATATAACAACACATTCCTATACTAAAAAGACAGATTTTTCCACTAAGTGTATCAGGGTTATATACAATTATATCATCTAAAAACCTATTAGTAAATGGATTTTCACCGTGTAATAAAACGACTTTTACATTATTTATTATAGTTCTATAGAAAGCAATATTATATGTCATTTCTGGTTCATTTATTCCAAATTGAGAAGAATTAACTTGCCCTACGCAGTTGAAAGGTAATTTTTCCCACTTAAAAGACTTTTCAAGCTTTTGTAATAGACCATGTGAGGGAATAAATACTGTGATATCATAATCATTAGCTAAATGTTTAACTTGATTTGCAGGTACTTCTCCAAGCCCACCTACTTTAACAATTCCCGCGTATTCAAAAGTAAATACCCAAACATTATCTTTTTTTTCATTCAAGATATCTCAATCTTTTTACGACGCATTTAGTGGTCTAAAACCAAAAAATCATGTACTGTGTTAAATATAATTAAGTCTAATTCGTTAAAAAATGAATTTTATTAAAACTTAATTAAAATTGGATTTGTATGACTCAAATACGACAAAAAATAAATTTAATAACAAAGGGTTGATCGTAATTATCATTATAAATATGAAACAATCAAAAAGTATAATATAAAATTTTTGAGTGATAAACAAAATGGTAAATATTGAAATTGTAGATTCTGGTACACCTGTAGCCGGGCCATATAATCTTGGTATAAAGGCGGGGAATCTTCTTTTCATTTCTGGACAAGTTGCTGCCCCAGAAACAAGAGATATAAAAGAACAAACATTCGCTGCATTTGAAAAGATTAAAAAAGTATTAGAAACCGTAAGCGCTAGTATCTCCAATATAGTAAAAGTCACGGTCTATTTGAAAAAAATATCTGATTTTAAGGAGATGAACGAAGCATATAGAGAATTTTTTGAAAAAAATGGTGTATCCAAAAACTTCCCTGCAAGAAGCACAGTTGAAGCGACTTGTCCACTTCCAAATGGATTAATTGAGATTGATGCCATCGCTGTACTATAAAAACCATTTATTGTATAAAAAATACATTTAAATAGAATTTAGTAATAAATTAATTCATTAAAAAGGATTAGCTATTATGTGTGACACTTACGTAAGTTTAAGTAATTGGTCTAAAAATCAGAATGTTATATTTGGAAAAAACAGTGATAGAAATGAATCGGAAGTCCAGTTAATAACTTATACTCCGCGGAAAACTTATTCTCATGGTGACGAAGTAAGATGTACTCATATTTCAATTCCCCACGTAAAAGAATCTGCTGCTGTTATTTTAAGTCAACCTTATTGGATGTGGGGGGCAGAGATGGGTGCAAACGAATATAATGTAGTTATTGGTAATGAGTCTATACAAACAAGAGAACCTTTAAAAGATATTGGGCTTACTGGTATGGATCTTCTGAGATTAGGACTTGAAAGAGGAAAAACCGCAAAAGAAGCTTTAAAGGTTATTATTGATTTATTAGAAAATTATGGACAAGGTGGTTCTCATAGTTTAACACAGTATAACTATCATAATTCATATCTCATAGCAGATCCAACTGAAGCTTATGTTCTAGAAACTGCAGGGGATTGGTGGATTGCAGAAATTGTTAGAGATTTTCGTTCAATTTCTAATCATATATCCGTAAGATTTAAAGGCGATATGAGAAGGAAAGGAATTATCCAGCACGCTATTGAAAAGGGATATTGTAAAGATGACAATGATTTTGATTTTAAAATGACCTTTTCTCGTGTTCCCCTTCCGGAACAGTTTCCAATAACTGATAGAGATGGTTTTTCATTACATCAATTATCATCAAATAAGGGAACGATCACAGTTCCTAAGATGATGAATTTTTTGAGAGATCATGAGGTTGAAATATGTAGACACCTTAGAAAAGACCAATCAGTAGGTTCTCAAGTCTCGCTTTTAAGAAAAGATAACAAGAAATCAATTCATTGGTTTACAGGAAGCACTATTCCATGTCTAAGCATTTACAAACCATATGTTTTTCCTGCAGATGCACAAAAAGTTATGGTATCAAAACCTTATTCTTCTATAGATCCTATTTGGTTTTGGTTTAGACATTTTGATTTTATTAATTTCTACAAGAAACGACCAAAAAGAGATATTCCTGAGCGAAATGAGTATTATGGAAAACTAAGAGCTGTAGAAAACGATTTGATCGACCAAATAGATGATATAATTAGTAAAGAAGAAAATATTTCAGACCTTGAATTTATAGAATTGATTAAAAAAGTAAATAGTTATGGATGGGAAAAATCTGAGGAATTAATTAAATAAATGTGTGATACTTTAATTGCCCTTGGTAACTCAACTCAAGATGGGAGTGTTATATTTGGTAAAAATTCGGATAGACCTTTTAATGAAGTACAATTAATTACATATTCTCCTAGAATTAACTATAATAAAGGAGATACTTTGAAATGTACATATTTAGAAATCAACCAAGTTTCTGAGAGCTATGCCATTTTAATGAGTCAACCCTATTGGATGTGGGGAGCAGAAATGGGTATAAATGAGTTTGGGGTTGTAATTGGAAATGAAGCTGTAAATACGCATGAACCACTAAGAAATACTGGATTATTGGGAATGGATTTATTGAGGTTGGGTCTTGAGAGAGGAAAAACAGCGAAAGATGCAATGAATATTATTATCAGTTTATTAGAAACATATGGACAAGGAGGAGGTTGCGCGTATCATGATCCAAGTTGGATGTATCATAATTCATTTATAATTGCAGATCCAAAAGAAGCATATGTTTTAGAGACTGCTGATAAATGGTGGATTATTGAAAAAGTTAAAAATGTACGTTCAATCTCAAACAGCCTGACAATTAGAGGCAAGGGAGACCTCAGAAAGAAAGGAATAATTCAACATGCAATTGATAAAAATTACTGTAAAAATGATAATGATTTCGATTTTGCAGAGACTTTTTCCGGACTGTCAATTTCTACTATCTCTTCACCTTACTCAAGAGGAGGAAGATCAACATTACTATTAAATGAGAATAAGGGTAAAATCACATCAAGCTTAATGATGGAAATTTTAAGAGATCATGAAGCAGGTATTTGTATGCATGGTGGTTTTGAATCAACTGGTTCTCAAATTTCTCATTTAATAAGCAAAAGAAAATCTATCCACTGGTTAACTGGCACTTCTCTTCCATGTATTAGTGTTTATAAACCTTATAGTTTTCCTATTGAAGGCCAAAAATATTATGTTCCAGGACCTTATCAGGAAATAAACTCTGAATGGTTCTGGTGGAAACATACAAAATCTAAACCAGTGAATAAGAAAATTAAACTCAAAACTGTTGAGAACTCGATTCTTACTAGAGTTGAGGATTTGATAAAGGTAGGTGATGAAATTTCCGAAACGCAATTCAATGAAAATATTAAAGAGTTAAATTTAGAAGCGTGGAATAAGTCTTATGAGTTATTAAATTAATAACATTTTTGAAATATTCATATGTATAATTGGTTCGTAAGAATAATTGATTAATTCAAATAATTTTTAAAGAAATTCTTATAATCAAAAAAACTTAATAGTTTTGGATTATTTTTGATATTAATTTATATTCTCACATAAGCACCTAGGGATCAATAATGTCTTTAAACAAATTGAATATTTTAGGCATGGAAGGTGTAATTTCAAATTATAAGCGTGGACGCCATACAGTTCACCAGAAACACTGTATTATTGTATTTTCTAATATAAAAACTAGAAAAGAAGCAAATAAACTAATCGGTAGAACCGTTGTTTGGAATTCTTCTACAGGTAAAGAATTGAGAGGACTAATAACTCGAGCTCATGGAAATAATGGTGCTGTGAGAGCCCACTTTAAAAAAGCGGGAGTTCCTGGTCAAGCCTTAGGAAAAAAGGTTAAAATCATAAAATAGCATCCTTATTTTTCTATAAATTTCTCCACTTTATTATATCCGGATATTACATGATACTAGAATATTATAACTTTTTTTATGTTTTGGAATTTCTTATTCTTCTGATATAACGATTTTAAAGGTAAATTTTACCTTTTTTGGTTGGGTTTTAGCATTAACATGACAGAACAAGTATGTAGATTTTGTCACAGATATGTGAAGTTAGCTTATTATTGTGAAGAATGTGGATCCAGTTGTTGTCCGGAATGTCTTCATGAAAAAAAAGTGGATTTCTATATTTGTCAAGTGTGCAAATCGAAAAATATAGATATGCTAAATTCTGAAAGTAAGAAAGTTTGTAAGGAATGTGGAGCAGAAAATGTTGTTAAAGTCAATCAGCGCTTAAAATCCTGTCCAAAATGTGATTCACATCAAATTATAAATATCTATGAAAAAAAAGAAGATTTAGAAAAGAATTTCTTAGAATTAATTAAAAAAACACGCTCATTCATCGATCCATTGAAACAAATTCTTGATAAATTGTATCTTTATCAATCTAAAATAAAGGAAGTGAGAGATCCTCCTAATAAATATTACCATTTTCCCCAAATGGAATCAGATTTATTAGCATTTTTTAAATTATTTAATTATCTTCAAAATACTTTATTTGAAAAGGTTAATGTTCAATTTCATCAAGTAAATCAAAATAAAGAATATTTTTTTGATATTTATGCCCAACCAAACTCAAATATAAATATCATTGAGGGGCTTTTTGAAAATTTATCCCGTAGTTTCAATTTAATTGATGAATTTATAAAAAATAATTTAGAAACATTTAATGATGGTTTTGATACATTTGAAAAAAATTTAAGTTTTATAGATAAAGTTAAACATTACTTTGAAAGTTACAATAAAATACTTCACCTTGCTGAGGGGGAAAAACCTGTATATGCAATTTATGCTAAATTGACAAATGGATTAAATACGCATGACAAATACAAGAAAGATAAAGGTATCTTATTCATAACAAATTTTGATCTTTCATTTATACATAAATATGGTGTAAAGAAAAATAAAATCGAATTAATTTTTAAAGCTCCTGTTCAAGATTTAACAAGAATTAAAGAAAAAGGTAAAGTCTTCAAAAAGCTTTATATTGAATTCGACTATGGGAAATATGAATTTACATTACCCTCTAAGGCGGTTTCACGAGTGATTGAATATATCCTTTTGGCAAGATCTTTCGATGAGACTACTATATATGATGAAAAATCAGCAAAAAAACTACAATATATTGAATTAGATTTAAATGATTTAACAAATTTCATTGAAGAGAGTATTAACTCATTTTTTAGTATAAAATGTCAATATAATAAAAACTTTGAAAATTTTTATAGTCCAAATAAAGACTTAACTTATCCTTTTGGTGTTCATCCCAACCAAATAGCAAACATTGCATCTCGAACACCTGCTCAGTTTCAAAATCCCCAAAATAGTGCTCAACCATGGCTAAATTTTCCGGGAGCTTCGAATATATATCAGCGAATTAATAGAGTCTCCCATGATCGTCCTAATCCTAACCAAAATCCTCCCTTTAACTTTAATTCTCAAATGCCAAATCATAATGACAATAATTTCTTCTCTCAAAACCTACAAAATCCAAATCAGTATCAAAATTATGGAGCCCAAAGAATAAATGTTAATAATAACTTAAATCCACATTATCAGAACCAATTTATAGAAGATTTTAATGAGAAAGATGGTAATTTCCTAGATAACCAAGCTGTGTTTCAAGATTATAATAGGAATCATTTAACTGACTTGTTTGATTCGGATTATATTCCACGAGATAATTCTTATAGATATAAACGGAAGTTGTTTAAAATTGATAAAGAAAAACATAAAAAAATGCTCGAATTAGATAAAGAACGATATAGTTTAAAAGAAACGTTGAAAAAACTCGACAATAAATTCGATCAAGGAATAATTTCTGAAGTAGATTATTTTAAAACTTTTAAAAACCTTCAAAAAGAAATCTATTTAATTGAAAAAAAAATTGGTGATTTACAAGAAAATTTGGAAGAGATTGACTCTCTAAAAAAAAACAGTAGGAATTTTGATAAAAGGCGCTTTTATAGTTAGAATTTTGTTTCAAGCTTTATGCAAAATTTACATTATTTTTTATTCTAAATTTATATTTTTGTCATAATAATATATCATATGGATAAGAAGGAAGGATTATTTACAACTTTAGTTGGAAGCTGGCCTTTAGAAAATACTTTAAACAATATGCTAAAGGTTTTTGATGATTTAATTCAAATTGGCATTGATTACCCTTGTTACCCTCAACTTTTATCCATGACCTATCAATTTTTGTCTCCATTATCAAAGATTGTCCCTCAATTAGAAGAAATTGATGATAAATTTTATCTATCAGGTGAATTTAATAAACCTAAGGAACCTATTGCCCTTGAATATGGAAAATTTATTACCAATTATTTTACTGAACGTCCAGAACTAAAGAGTTCTATACAAGGTACAAAAGCTTGCATAACCGGACCCTTCACCTTAGCATTCGAAACAATACTAAAAAATGATATTGCTAAAGGTTTAAAACCAATAATTTTCGAAGAACCAAGAGCAGTAATGGTAGATTGGATTGTTGATACGTTTGCTCAAGTAATTAAGCAAATAGCAACTGCTTATAGTGAAATGAATATAGACATTATTTCATGTGATGAACCTGTACTAGGATTATTAATAGGGAAGAGGATTTTATTTCATACAGAGGATTTTATCATTAAAACTATTAATAAAGCTATATCTGGAATAAAAGGATTATCCTCAATACATGTTTGTGGAAGAATTAGTCCTTATCTACGAGACCTTCTCTTAAAAACAAATGTAAATATTTTAGATCATGAATTTACCACAAATCAGGAAAATTTTAAGATATATGAGAAAAAACATTTCCAAGGAACAGATAAATTATTAGCAATGGGAACTGTTGAATCTAAATTTACACCAATATTGAATAAGAAAATTGAAGATTATGTAGAAAAAATTGATTCTATCAAAAAATTCATCAAAAAGGGCATCGATTTGTATGGAAGAGAGAATCTAATTATTAAACCAGATTGTGGTTTCCTTCCTTTAAAAGTTTTTGGAGAAAAAGATGGATATGAAATTGCAATCAATAAAGTAAAAAATATGGTTCTTGCTTTGAAAGAATTAAAGTAGTCATTATTAAAATGATTAGGATTAATTCCAAAAAGTAAAAGAAATTTACGTTAAAATGAGTTATCCTTCCAATTCTTTTCTAAGTTTATCGATCTCGTCTTTTAGTTGATCTTTCGATTTGAGTTCAGCTTCCTCTTCTTCAAGATCATATTCAGGTATATATTGTAGATCATCAGCAGGAATTTCAGGCATAGTTCCCCCTTGTTCTAGGAGCATTTCCGTTTCAAGTTGGTTTAATTCATCAGTAACATCAATTGCAAGATCAATTTCTGGATCACCACCTAAAATGTCGGCTGCTTCTTCGATTTCTGCAACATATGCTTCAGAATCTTCAGCTATCTCAGCAACTTTTGTAGGGGATGCTTTTGTTGCTATATATTCTAATTCATCTCTAATCCCCCCCATTACATCACCTGTTTGTGATATAAGCATTCCTTCTTCAATTGCTTGAATCTGTCTCTCAATCTTTAATCGGATATTGTTACTACGGTCAACTTTCATTTGATATGCCTTATATTGTACTAAATAAGTTTTTGCACGATCCTTTTCACCCCGCTTTAAAGCAATCTTTGCGTTTTTTCTGCTTATTTCTGCTCTTTTATTATAATTCTTGTTCATCATATTCAATCTATGAATATGACCTTTAGCTTTTGCTACTAAGTCGTCTTTTTCTTTACTTTTACGTGGAAATAGTTTCTTTTTTAACCCCATTTTATCAATACACCATTTAGAACTTTAATTTTATATTATCTGATTATATATGTTAAATAATTTTTTAGACTTAAAAATTTAATATTATTTAGTATAATATTATAAAATAATTCTCATCAAAAAAGTTTAGTATAGACCAATATTTAAGCACTATGAAAAAAGTCATTCTAGATTTTGAATCCAAAAATGAAATTTTTAAGGATCTAGTCCAAGAAGCTATAAATAGAAATTTTTTTAATTTTTTTGTATCTCAGGAGACTTTTAAAGAATTTGAGAAATTTAAGAGGTTTAATCTATATTCCAAAAATACTCTTATTCCTACTAAATACTTAATATATGAATATAAAGAAAAATTAATGGACAATTTAATTCTTCAAAAGCAAGAGAATAAAAGTCTCGGAGTTCTCTTTGAATTAAAAACTAAAGAAGACGAAAAAGAAATTATTGAAATAGCAAGAAGTAGAAATGTGGATCTTATTATTGTCTCCACAAGTAACTGGAAAATAATTCCTATCGAAAATCTTATAGCTGAATTACATACATACGATACTGAACTAATAGCTTCAGTTAAAACCATAAAAGAAGCAGAGACTATGCTAAAGACACTTGAAATTGGTGTTGATGGAATCATGATCAAACCAAAAAGTATCGCTGAAATTATTGAATTGAAAAATCTCCTAAACTTAAAATATCATTTAGAATTAACTAATGCAACAGTTAAGAAAATTCAAACTATAACTGAAAGTGAAAGAGTGTGTGTGGACACTACATCACTTCTAAATGAAGGAGAGGGATTACTAGTTGGTTCAACGGCAAAAGGGTTTTGTTTGATTCATTCTGAGACACTTAAAAATCAATTTATTTCTCCCAGACCATTTCGTGTTAATGCTGGTGATGTTTCAGCTTATATCTTAGTACCTGATGATGATCCAAATAAAACTTATCGAACAAAGTATCTGAGTGAATTAAAAGGAGGAGATAAGATTTTAGCAGTAAATTCTGAAGGAGATGCTAGAATTGTATTTATAGGAAGAATAAAAGTAGAAACACGTCCAATGCTTAGATTTGAACTGGAAGCTATAGACCAAGATAAAAAAATTCAATTAAGTTGCATATGCCAAAATGCCGAAACAGTTCGACTAATTGGAGTTGATGGTAAAGCTAGAACTGTTGTTGATATAAAAATTGGAGATAATATTCTTGTCCACCTTGGATCTGGAGCAACACATTTTGGTACCTTTATAAAAGAAACCATAATAGAAAAGTAGAATTTAAATTATGGGAATATTATTTATTTTAAAATTTAAAGTAAAAAATGAAAAAAATGGATGGAATTTAATTGATAACTTATTGGGCACCTTTACTTCACATTTATCAACCCCCAACACAGGATCCTAAAGTTCTAAGAACTATAGACAAAGAATGTTACAAGCCACTGTTTTCATTGCTAGAAGAATTTGATAATGCAAAATTTTCTCTTAATATTAATGGGATCCTTATTGAGTTATTTTATGAATTTGGTTTGTCTGACACAATGGATTTACTGAAAAATTTAGTATCTGAAAACAAAATTGAAATAGTTGGAACGGCAAAGTTCCATCCAATCCTCCCTTTAATCCCTGAAAAAGAAGCTTTACATCAAATTCAAATGAATGAAGAAATAAATACGAAAGAATTCGGACAATGGGAAAGAAAAGGTTTCTTTCCACCAGAATTGGCAATTTCAGGAAGTATTGCGAAATTTCTTCGTCAGCTAGGCTATAAATGGGTTATAATGAGCGGAATTGCATGTCCTGTAGAATGGCCATACGATAAAATCTTCACCTCTCCAAATGGACTTCAATTATTCTTTAGGGATGACATATTAAGCAATAAAATAGCTTTTAAGGATATTTCTCCAAAAAAATTTGTAAGTGATATTAAATCAGTTCATAAAAACAAAGAAAAAGATAACTCAACTTATATTTTAACTGCCTTAGATGGAGAAACTTTTGGGCACCATATAAAAAATTATCATAGAACTTTCTTAGGTACAGTTCTAGAATTAATAGGCCAACATAAAAATCTAAAGACAATTTTTATATCCGACTTGGATCTCCATTTTCCCTTAGCTAAGAAAAAAATTATTCCACGAGAATCAAGTTGGAGTACAACTTATGAAGATTTAAAAGCAGGAATTCCATACCCCCTCTGGGATCACCCTGATAACAGTGTTCATAAATTTTATTGGAAACTGATGAGAAGTTTGAATAATCTTATGAGTATAGCAGATACGATAGACCTTACAAAAGATTGGGAAATTGAAAACTACTACAACACTGCTAGATATTATTACAATCGTGGAATTTACTCTTGTCCCACCTGGTGGTCCAATCCATACAATAAAACTTGGTCTCCAAATTTAATTTACAAAGGAGTTGAAATTTTAATGAGAGCAGCTTTAAACGCTCAAATGGCATTAATTCATGCAGGTAAATCAGATTTAGGAGAAGGGTTTTTTGATTCTATTTCTTATTATCATGGACTTTTACTAATGGAAGTAGCAAATATTGCAAAAAAGAATGCAAAGCAGCAAAATGATAATTAATTGTTATCTATCTTTCAGAATTAATTTATTAAAGGCTTTATTCCAATCATCTAATTTTCGTACATACCAAGCAGCTGAATCGACTACACCATTATCATTAGTAAAAACTACCTTCAATAAAGGTTGAAACATCGATCTATGCATATGGGATTTTGGATTTAAAACCTCAATAATAGATTTAATAGAAATTACTAAGTCTATTTTAGGTTTCCACATTCCAAAAAATAATTCTTCTTCTGTAAGTAATAAAACCCCATTCCCCCGAACCTTCAAAACTCCTGATGATTCTAATCCAAAAAAGTTAGAGATATCATCTACAAGCAGAAGTTTTTTATCCTTATATTTTTGATGTATCTCATTAATTCTTCTTTTGAAAAATTTTTTAAGCATGATAAAATCAATTGAATGTAATATCCGATTAAATGAATAAAATGTAAACAAAAATTATATAATTTCTAGTTTATATAATTTACAAAATAACATTATAATCTAGATTTAGAGTAGAATAAGAGCAATGTCAAAAGGAAACCAGAAAAAAATTAAGTATTGTGTTTTCTGTGGGGCAGATGTAACAGAAAGTAAGACATATTGTCCGAATTGCGGTAAACTAATTATTAAGATTGCACCTGGGAAGAATATTCCAGAACCTCACCCTATTTCAGAAAAAGGAGTTTCAAGAACTTGTCCAAATTGTAAGTCTATAATAACATCAACAGTCTTGGATCAATGTCCAATATGTAATGCTAAATTAGAGAAAATTTCTGAAATTAGAAAGGGTATTGTTCAAAAAAAACCTGGATTGATTTTTACTAATAAAAAACTTGAACCTGAACAGAAGTTCATTCTAAGGAAGGATACTTGGAACTTAAAAGAGGGATTAAATGTTTTTGGTACATGTATTTACATATTAATAATTGTATATTTTTTATTAGCAACATTTTTATTCCAACCAGAATCAGCTACTCCTACTATTGAACTAATATTACTGAGTTATCTTCCTGAATTGTTATTTGGCATATATCCACTATGGTATATTTATAACAAAAAGCATAGTTTTACCAAATTAGGATTTCGTTCTGAATCGAAAAAGATTCCTTTAGCATTAATAATCGGTATTTTAGGAGCTCTGATGTTATTATTACTCAATTTCTTTTCTGATCAGTTTTTTGGCTTCATATCAGATTTAGGTTTAGACGTTTTTAATATTACACCTAGGATTGAAGCATATAATCAAGTAATAAGAGATTCCGGATTACTTTGGAATATACTTCTAATATTATCTTTATGTGGAGTTACAACCTTTTCAGAAATTGCTTTTCGGGGGGTTTTACACAATACATTAAAACAAAGATTTAAAAATAATTATATTGTAATTCTGATAGTTGCTTCAGTTTATTCACTTCTTATGTTGTTTTTCACACTTCCAATTGGAATCTACTTCTTTTTATTTTATTTCCTATCATACATCTTGCTTGGATTTATTTATGAAATAAATCAAAATCTATATAATACGATTATAGCTGGGCTCTTGAATAATATAATTTCGATTATTCTTATCCTTCTCTAATTTAACCTTATCATTACCCCCTAAATATAAAATTTAATAAAATATAATAAATCAATAATCTCTAGATTTATTTTTTATTTTAACCATAGTTTTATTAACATGATTTAGTCTAATAGGTTTGGAGTAAGTAATTTGGGCAAACAATTATATAGAAATAAAGGGAGTAAGGATAATATCATAATCTCAATTGCTGGAGTACATGGGGTTGGCAAAACAACTGTATTCAACCTATTTAAAAAAGATAAAAAGGTGAAAGATAATAACAAATTCAAATTTTTCCCTGAAAGATATGTAAAAAAACCTCCTTTCCCATTTGGTTCATCTGACAAACAAATTGGATTTAGAAGTGAACTTCATTTTCTTCAACAACTTATTAGACGCAATCAGAATGTAGTAAATTTCGATAATAAATATAATGGTAGAATTATAATTTTAGATCGAACTCCATTATGTGTTTTAATTTATTCTAAGAGTTTGAATTTAAAAGAAAAGGACTATAATCTTATTTTAGACACGTACAAATCAATAGAATGGAAAGAAAATTACATATTCTATTTAAGCGCTGAACCAAATACAATTATGAAAAGGATTATCCAAAGAGGTTCCTTAGAAAAAATAAGAAAGGAATGGAACGAGGATGATAGAGAATATCTATTAAGAATCATTTCATTTTACAAGCAATTTTTAGCAAATAATGAATCAGTTTTTACAATCGACACAGAAAATTTGACTCCGGAAGATGTAATCCTTAAAATGAAGACACTTATAAGTCAATTATCAGGATATTCTTTTGATAAAATTGAAAAATCAGGTTCAACTCAGATGAATTTGTTAAATTTTTTAAAAGAGAGTGATGATAAAATATATTAAAATAGACTTTCTATTTATACATAAATTTAAAGCCTAAAAAAAAGTATTCAATCTTTATTCTAATAAGGTGGGAAAATAATTGTCTACAATTGCTGAAGATATTCGTAAAAATATGATGTTTCTTTTAAAAGAGGAGGAACATAAAACAGATTTAGAGAACCTAGCAGTTTTATCTCGAGTAGGAATGAAAGTAGCTAGTTCAACTTCTTCAGAATTAGATGCTGATGCCACTTCTGCATCTAGTACTGCATTAATTGATTTAGGATTAAGATTAAATCAAGCTACTGTTCATGGTGCATTGACTGAAATAATTTTGCATAACACATCAGGATATAGTATTTTAATGGCGATTAATGACGAATATATTGTATTTGGAGGGCTTTCTCAAATTTATCGAATTGGATACTATTTAGGTTATTTAAGAGAATTAGCAAGAAAATTAAATAGGTTAATTTCAGGTGATCAAGTTACTGAAATGATGCTTTCCCTCGAAGTATCTGAGTTAGAAAAAATAGAGAAGCAAAAATTCGAAGAAGAAGCTAAACCTATAATAAAACCCTCAGTAAAACAAGATAAAGAAGCTTTAGATGACTTACTTGGTTTTTTAGATGAATGGGAAAGAGGTGACGACGAGTTTGAAGAACTAGAACCAACTACTGAAAGTGGTATTGTTTCTATTCCAAAATCAGTAGGTTTAGGACTTGATAAAGAAGTGAAAGCAGTCACTGAAACTCAACCTCCTGTGGTGGAAAGTGTGTCCGCAGAAAGCAAATTTAAAGTATATGAAGATGAAGTTCCTCCGATTCCCTTAGAAGATTATACTCCAATGGAAATTGAAGGTGAATCTATCTCTGAAGAAAGAGCTCCTGTTATAGAAGAACCTGTACCTACTAAACAACTACCTCCACTCGATGAATTACCCTCCTTTGAAGAATTAGGACCTCCAGATTTTGAATCTGAAGTTTCTGCTTCTGAATATGATACTGAATTTGTTTTAGAAGAAGAATCAGAAGCACTTGGGTCTGTTCTAAGAGATCTTGGATGGGAAGAAGAGGATTAATCTTACATACTTTCTACGGTGCTACAATTACAGTTTTTTTGCTAAAATTAATTTAATTTTTAAACTTTTAAATAATTTTGACTCCAATCTATATATAATTTTAAAATTAATGTTACAAGTTCTATGAACTATTATGACTGAATTTGATATAGAACAAAGAAATAGTGGAAAACTAAAAAAATTTATACTTTTTGGTACACCTCGACTAGGAACAAATATTCTTTTGACTATAGTAGATTTTGCCTTACTAACCCTTTACAGTATAGGGTTTAATTTGCCTGCTTGGCAAACCTTCTTGGCTACTAGTTTAGGAAAACTCAGTATTGCCCTTTCTCAATTTCTTTTAGGTTGGTTAAGTGATGCTAAATATACTAAATGGGGAAGAAGAAAACCATATTTAATAATATTAAGCCCTCTCCTCGCAATTTCATTTATATTCTTACTAATTCCTAATCAGTTTTTATCAATTTCAAATACAACCGCCTTATTTACTTGGTTATTGGTATGGGATGTACTTTTTCAAGCAAGTTATGGAGTGACAACAGTACATAATGCATGGATGGCGGAGCAGTTCCAAGTTGGTGATCGTCCTAAAGCTTCACAGTTCATAAATCTTTTTATCTATCTTGGTGCAGGAATAGGCGAAATTTTTACTTTATTGGTATTAACAGATTTTGCTGCTCAAGTAGAATTAAATCCAAGTGTTTTACCTTATAATTTTTTACTTGGTGTATTAATATTTGGAATTATCACAATTCCATTATTTTATCTTGTAGCTATTTTGATGCCAACAGAACCATATTACAAAATCAAAACGACTCTAATTAGTAATTTAAAGGCTATTATTAAAAATAAAAACTATTTGTCTTTTAATTTCATGCAAGGATTTGCGAGTATTGCATGGTCAATTGTAACACCAACGATGCTAGCCTTTTTAACCGATATTTTAAATTTTGATAATTTGCAGTTCATAATTGGAGGTTCAATCATTATTTTCGGGGTTCTTTTTTTCCTTTATCTTTGGCGAAAACTGATAGAAAGGTTGGGTAAAAAAAAGAGTCTGCTATATCTTTTTCTCTTCGCAATTATTGTGCTACCCTTTACATTAATAAGTTTAATTCCAATGGAAACATATCTAATATATGGAATTATCTTTATAATTGGAGTAGTTGCTTCTATTGGCGGTTGGAATTTATTCCCTTATATAATCTATGCAGATCTCGCAGAAGATGATGAAAAATCGACTGGGGAGTTAAAAGCAGGTTTATATCGTGGGTTTTCTAGTATAATACTTAATATTTTCCAAGCGATAGGCTTACTTTTTTCATCGGGTTTAAGCTTTCTTCTAGGAAATCTATTTTTTATCTGGTGGGGTCCTATTTGCTCATTGATTTTAATTGGTGCTTATTTATATTCCAGAAGGTTTATTAAAGTTGATTTTGATTGGGAACACAAAAAAGAATTCAAGTGACTCTTTTAATGATTAATATAATAAAAATAAATAAAAATAGTAAACAGAACTCAAAAATCTAATATTAATATCGTCTATCTTTTGAAACGATTTTTACTTTTAAAGCTTCAGGACCTTTTCCATCATTTGAGTTTTTAATTTCAAACTCAACTTCATCTCCCATATCCAGTTTTTTAAAGCCAGACATGTCAATATTTGAGAAATGTACAAAGACATCCTCTTGATCCACAACACTTATGAATCCAAAACCTTTTTTCGCATCAAACCATTTGACGATTCCTTTTTCGATATTCTTTTTTTTAGCCATATGTAACTCTCTTGTTTTTAATTAAAAAATAAATACAACTCGTATACTCTTGTTTTAATAATAGTAAAATTTATTAGAATATATAAAAAAATCAATTTTTATTTTAAAATCTTTTTAAAGACACTTTATTCTTGGATAAAATCAATAAATAATAGTTTACTTAATTTACGTAGTTATGATTTTTGATAAAGTTTTAGAAATTTATCAGCGATACCAGATATGTATTCATTGTCTTGGTAGAATGTTTTCTCTATTAGGAACTAGTACGACGAACTATGATAGAGGATATTCTTTACTGCTCACAATAACGATGGAAAATCATAGAAATTATCTATCAGGAAATGGAGCTATTCAAAAACAGTCAATCAAAAATCTAAAGTTATTGGCTAAGAATGCGAATTTTATTCCTGCCCAGAAAGTTTTAGAAAATGAAGGGTTAGGTGATGTGAATGGTACTTCAAATCAAATTTGTTATTTATGTCATAACATTTTTTCTAATATTGATAATTATACATCTAAAGCAATTGAAGAACTTGAAAAAATAGAATTTAATAGCTTTTTAATTGGATCCAAGCCAGATTCTATAATTATTAATCAAGAAGATAAATTCAAATCAGAGTTCAATCTTTTAGGAGCAGAGTCTTTTAAAAGTCATTTTAATCGTGTTGTAGGTAAAGCGTTAATACCGGTTTTAAATCAAAATCCAGAGTTTTCTAACCCCGAAGTATTATTAATTTACTCATTTGACTATGATGACTATTCAATTGAATTAATCCTAAAATCTCTCTTTATTTATGGGAGATATAATAAATTAATACGAGGGATCCCTCAAACTCATTGGTTTTGCAAAAAATGTAAGGGTGCTGGATGTGAACTGTGTAATTATACTGGTAAACAATATTTAACAAGCGTAGAGGATTTAATAAGCTCCGAATTTATTAAGGAATCGAATGCTACCGATTTGAAGTTTCACGGTGCTGGAAGAGAGGATATTGATGTAAGAATGTTAGGCGATGGAAGACCGTTTATTCTTGAATTAAGAAATCCTGAAATTAGAGATTTAAATTTGGATAAAATCCAAAATAAGATCAATAAAATTAATAGAAAAAAAGTGAGAATTTTTGATTTAAGATATAGTAACAAAAAAGAAGTAATAAATCTTAAAACAGAAGCAAGAAACACAAGAAAAATATATAAAGCTGTTATCAAATCTGAAACTAAACTAAATAAAGAGGATTTTGACCAAAAAGTAATCATTCTGAAAAGCATATTCGAAAATAAAAATATTCAGCAAAGAACACCAAATAGAGTATCTCATCGGCGGAGTGATAAAGTACGAGAAAAATCTATTTACAAAATTGATGGAAAATTCAAAAAATCAAATTTATATGAGTTTATTATAGAAACTCAAGGTGGAACTTATATAAAGGAGCTTATTAGTGGTGATGAAGGGCGCACTACTCCTTCTTTTTCAGAAGTCTTTAAAATTCCTCTAAATTGTATAGAATTAGATGTTCTAAAAATTTCTATTTAATGTTGATTTTATTCAATTTTATATAGTCAAAATCAAAAAATAAATAAATTATAATACATAATTCTACCAAATCAATTGATTAGTTATAATTATGAAAATTGTGTAGGTGCTTGAAACTGGTAAAGCATCGTGGATACCGTAAGAAAACAAGACATAAACACAGGAAAAATGTACGAGATAGAGGGCTTGGCTCCATCGAGAAATATTTAATTGACTATAATCAAGGAGATAAAGTGGATGTTATCACTGATCCTTCTCAACATAAGCGAGGAATGCCAAATAGTAGATACCACGGGCGTACTGGTACTATCATTGCTCAGAGAGGACGCTGTTATTTAGTAGAAGTAAAATTGGGGAATTCTAAAAAAACGCTAATAATTGGGAAGGAGCATCTTAGGTTAAATTCTGTTTCTGTTAAAGAATAATTTAAAAATGATTTGAATTAAAATGTCTGGTCGCAAGAAAGAAGAAAAAAGTGTTTCTATCCCTGAAGTGAAAGAAATAATGGAAAATTTAAAGGATCAATTATTACAAATTGATTCAGAGGAAGGTATGTCTCATTTTCAGGAAATTACCTATAATTATGTGAATAAATTTGCGAAGTATGATGCAAAAACTGCAAAAAAAATAAAAAAATTATTAATGGATAAGTATGAGATTGAAGAACTTTACGCAATTAACATTATTAATATCGATCCAAAGACAATTTTAGAACTTAGACCTATATTAGAAAAAAGTTTTACAGGTAAAACATTAACAGATGATCAATTAGAAGTTATAATTGAAGAGATGGAAGAACTAAAATCCGCTTAATTATTAAATTTCGATTCTATTCTATAAAATTCAAATAAAATTTATAAGTCTGTTTTGTTTTAAATTCAATGAGCAATCCCATCTAATTATGTAGTTTATTAAAATAAAAATTTTGAAATGGTAATCGGAAAAGTTAAAAACAGAAAAGTTAGTAATAATGGAAAGAAGAGAGCGTTACAGAGACCTTCCACGCAGAAGAGATTATCGTGGAGGGCCGAAGAAGAAGAAACAATTCATAAAGAAATTTCGGGAAATTATAATCCTAGATCTATTATTACATGGCCATCCCGAAGATGATAAACCTAGTTGGGCCAAAACTCCAATAGCTCAAGTTCTTACTTTTCCAGATTTTGTCCTTTATGAGGTTAAATTTAATAAAAATTCTGATATTGCAGTTCAAGAACATAAAACCTATGAAGAATTTTTAAATGAAGAAAAGTTAAAAGAAGTTTTAAAGAAAATAGACTATAATGAATTAACTAGTACTTCTAAAGCATTAATTTTGCCAATTCTTGAAAAAGAAGTATTAAAATATGAGGAGGAATTCATCAAATTCTTTAATAACTCTACTTCAATTACTCCTAGAATGCACGCTTTAAAATTGTTACCCGGTGTTGGTCAGAAGCATATGTGGGAAATCCTTGATGCTAGAGAAAGACAAAAATTTGTAACATTTCAAGATATTGCGGATAGAACAAGTATTTCTCATCCTGCTAAATTGATTGCACAGAGAATTATTAAAGAACTTCAAAGAGATGTAAAATATTACCTCTTTAGCAAGACTCAAAAGTATGAATGAATCAAATGAAAATTAAAGAACCTCAACTGATTTTAAAACAACTGAAAATAGAACCTAACAAATATCTAGGTCAGAATTTTATAATTGATAAAAATATTACAAAGAAAATCATCAATCTCTCTAAACCATCTCAGAATGATGTTGTTTTAGAAATTGGGCCCGGATTAGGAAGCTTAACTCAAGAATTAATAAAATTAGTAAAAAAATTATATGCTGTTGAAATTGATCACCGATTATATGCATATCTAGACAATGAATTCTCTATATATGATAATATAGAAATTATTCATGGTGATATTCTTAAAATTGATCTCCCAAAACATGATAAAGTAATTTCTAATATTCCTTATACTATTACAGGGCTTATATTAGAAAAGATATTTTTTAGATTAAATCCCCCTATAGGAGTATTAACTATTGAAAAAAGTATAGCAGATCGCATATTTTTAACTTCAATTTATAAAAAATTCTCTCGAATTAGTATTAATGTGAATGCTTTCATGAAACCTGTTCTGAAATCACCTGTACCAAGAAAAAGCTTTTGGCCTATTCCAAAAATTGACATATCACTTATTAAACTTATTCCTATAGAAGAACCTAATGCCTTCTTCTTGGAGAATGAAGCAATTAAATTTTTTTTGAAATTTTTATCAGGAATAATGCCCTATAAGAATAGAAATATCGCAAATGCAATTGAGTTATTTTTTAAAAATCACACAAATATTCAATATTCAAAAGATGATATTCTCTTGATTTTGCATAAGAATAGTTTTGAAAATAGAAAGGTATTTACTTTTGAAATTGATGACTATATTGAAATTTGTAAACTTTTTTATTCAAAAAGCTAATTAAAATAGGATTAAAGTATGTCAGCATTTCCAGATCCAATTATTAACTGTGATTATAAAAATGTTTATACTCCTTCTGATGATACATATATGTTATTAGATTATTTCAAATCTCATATTAATTCTACATCTTTTGATGGGATAAAATTAAGTGAAATAAGAAACATTCTTGATTTAGGTACTGGGACTGGAATAATTGCTATTTTCTTTCAATTAATTAAAAATAAATTCCAAGATTTTAATCCAAAAATTTATGCTTCTGATATCTTAGAAGAAGCAATAAAATGTTCAGAATTAAACCAAATTGAAAATGGAATTGATGATGAAATATTTTTTATAAAATCAAACTTGTTTAAATCTTTTCCAAATCAATTAAAAGCATCATTTAATATTATTGTTTTCAATCCACCTTATTTACCCTCCTCTCAGTTGATAAAAAAAGAAGAGAAAGAAGTTATTGATTATAGTTGGGATGGCGGGAATAAAGGATATGAAATTTTAATAGATTTTCTAAAAAGTGTAGTTCCATTTTTAAATTTAAAACATGATCATTATATTTATTGCACTACATCTAGTAGGACTAATTTAAAAGCATTTAATAAGGAAATTAATAAACTAGGTTATGTGAATGAAATTGTTTACAAAATACACATCTTCTTTGAAGATCTTCATTTAAATAGACTCATATACACTCAACACTAAAATGGTCTTCTATTTCTTCTTTTTTCTAAAAGAGATATACCATGTGTATTAAGAGTCCTTGTCAAATTATTGAGTAATATATCTACTTCTGTTGGTTTAAAAACAGCCCTTCTATGGGCTTCAATTTGAGGGATTGGTAGACCGTAATTCTCATTTAGACTTGAAATTGGCAATAAAATAGAAGTAATTAAATCTGCTTTTTCCGAAGCCTTTTTAAATGAGTGCTTCTCATCCATAAAAAATTCTATTCTGCAAGGAGTATCATATTTGACAGTTTTTAGATAGAATGCATAAAATGAAAGAGGAAAGTAATAAGGTATTTCCTTTTTAATTCCAGTATCTCTAATTTTATCAATTTCTCTTTTACAATTGAAGATACATGTTCTCTCAGATTTTTTCATCAATCTATTGAATAAATCTATGTCTGAAAAATATTCCATGACTTTTCGATAATCAGCTTTAATAAAATCAGTTAATCTTGTATAGTTTGGCTTTAATAATTGAATAGAATCTCTTAATAAATGGCATAAAGCAGAAGTTCTAGTATCCTTGATCGAACCAATTAACAATATTCCCTTTTCCTTACAATTCAAATATAACTTATGATATTCTTTCAATAATCTGTCATACTTCTTTGAGGTTTCAATGTCCTTAGAAAATACTAAATTTATAGGCATAATGACAATCGATCCATCTATTATTATCATATCAATATTAGAAATCCTCTCGATCATATTATTTAAGAGGTTGATTTCCATAAAGGTCATATCAATAGATATATTTGTATCAACCAGAGTCTCATCTCGATTAAA
Source organism: Promethearchaeota archaeon (assembly GCA_048938855.1). Classification (GTDB taxonomy): domain Archaea; phylum Asgardarchaeota; class Lokiarchaeia; order Sigyniarchaeales; family SOKP01; genus Loki-b32. The sequence continues at coordinate 440,809 of JBHLLT010000001.1, read as the reverse complement.
TAAATTGCCTTGCACTAAATAATTATTAAAACCACTAAGATCAGGATAATAAGCAATATGTGCAACATGATTTTCTTTAAAATAATAGTTAACTGCAATCGCTTTTAGAAATGAAAAATCTACATTAACATATTTCTTAGTTACAGAACTTCCATCAACACTTACTACATTCAATCCTCTTATATTTGCAGATTGAACCGCTTTTATCAAAGAGTCTTCCTTAATATAAAATTTGGGATAATTAATAAATTGAGAAAAATCTAAATCATCCACATTTTTAAGAAGGACTTTTATAAAGGAATTCTTTATTTTTTCAAGCGCTAGATATTCCCTTGCAATAATTTTAAGGTGCTCATAGAGAATTTGCTCTTTTGTTAGACCATTTTTCTCTATTTTATTACTATTTATTGCATTTTTTAAATTCCTATCATCAGGATTGATGAATTTATCCCGAATTGTCATTAAAAGTTCAAATAATCTTATTAATATTAATAATAATGAGATCTATAATTTTTTGATTTTTAACACAGAGAAAGGAAAGCATAATATTATAAAATGACTGTACAATTAGGAGAAAATCCATGGATTTTAATTGGATTAATATTTTTTGAACTTCTTTTTGTTATTTTACCAGCTTTATTTTTGAGTAATTTGAAGAAGAAATCATTTATGACTGAAATTAATGAGATGGGTTTTCAAATGAATGACAGATTGGTTAGAAAAATCATATCTGGGCTATGTTTCGGTATAATCTTCTTTTTCTTAAGTGGTTATCTTATCCTTTTTTTTCGAGATTTTATTATTAGGAATTTACTTGGTAGTGAATTTGTTGAATCTGCTCAAGAGGGAATCATAGATACTACACCTGTTCAACCTGATGTAATTCAAATGTCTATCCTAATTATTTTACAAATCATTATAACAGGGCCATGTGAAGAAGCTTTTTTTAGGGGATTTCTTATTAAAAAGTTTAATCTAAAATTGAAATCAATATACTCAATTCTTATTTCCTCAATCATTTTTGCTTTATATCATGTTCCACCTTTTTTAGTCCCGTTCTCAACAATTATAACTTTTTTTGGGTATTACTTTACTTTTGGACTTTTACTATCTTCAATTTATATATACTTTAATTATTCAATAATTCCCAATTCTATTGCTCATTCACTTTTTAATATCTTAGTAATGGTTATATAAATTCTGCTTTATGATGAAATTATTATTTTTAAATTAAATAAAAATTAATTACTATTAGGTATATTTATATTATAAATCAAAATTTAATCTCCCTTATACTGGACTTTAACCAATCAAAATTCCTATTGAATTTATGACCTAAAAATATAAATTTATTGATTAAATTGACACTATACGATTATACGTTTAAAATTCTAATGTTAGGTGATGCTTCTGTGGGTAAAACATCACTCACAATAAGATATATTTCGGGGTTTTTTCAAGAAGATTTAAAGTTAACAATTGGAGTAGATTTCTATTCCAAAACAACAACCTTTAATAATAAAAAAGTAAAGCTACAAATATGGGATTTTGGAGGAGAAGAAAGATTTCGATTCTTACTCTCCCAGTATTGTAAAGGAGCTAATGGTGCTCTTTTTTTATATGACATCACTAATCAATCATCATTAAATCATCTTCCTGATTGGACCCAAGTGATTAGAGAACACACAGGTGATATTCCGATTATGTTAATTGGCTCAAAAGCAGATCTTGATGAATTTAGGGTAATCCCCAGAGAGGAAGGGATATTAGCAACAAAAAAGTATAATCTAGCATCCTTTTTGGAACTTTCATCCAAAACCGGGGCTAATGTTGAAAAAACTTTTAATGTAATGACAGAAATTCTCTTCGATAGGTTTTCAAGTGAGTAAGAAATTCTACCAAATCTTCTTACTTTAAAATAACTATTTATTTATCAATAGACATATGTTTAAAATGCTAAATTCATTAATTTACACTAAAAAAAGGCTATTCAAATGATAAATGCTAACCCAGAAGAACCTCCAAGACCTGAAGGTTTGGATCTAAATACAACAGCACCATTAATTGATACAAAAGATATTTATGAGAATTCTATAAATCTAACTGATCTTCTAAAAACATATGATGGAGTTATGATCGACTTTTTCCGAGGAAATTGGTGAAGTCACTGTAAAAAACATTTAGCGTTGTTAACAGAGAAAATCTCTGAATTTGAAAAAAGAAATATTAAATTAATATCTATTGCAAGCGACAGTGTAAGACTTTTGAGTAAATTTAAAGAAGAAAACAATTTTCATGTTGATATGATTTCTGATAGAGGTGCTAAAATAGCAAAATTATACGATGTTTATTGGTACGCACCTGGAGGAGGAAAAGATTATAAAATTAAACAAGCGGTTCCAAGCAAATTTCTAATTAATAAAGATGAGAAGATCGTTTGGAAATATATTGGAAATGATAAAACAGATAGACCTTCAATTGAAATGATGACTGATGTTATTGATAAATTAATTGTAAATCCCAATAAAGAATGAATTAAGCGTATAAAAAGGAGACGTTTAAGGACAACCGAGCAAAGGTTTTTTGGGATTATAATTGTCCTTATTTTTTTTAAATAATAACTAGTAACTTAAGGGTTGAATCTTACATATCTAATAAATTGTTTGATTAATAAATTATATCTAAATCCTGTTTCATATTGATAACCACACTTAGAACAATAGTGTTGTGTACACTCTGAGCAACCCTCACGATTTATAAAATTGGCATTCAAAAAGTCTCCACATATATCACATTTGATATTTGACAACATATTTAAAATTACACTTCAAACCATATTTAAATCAATTAAGTAGGATGATTTTGTAATAAAATAGAAGAAGTAGAAAATTTATTTCTTATATTTATCATCTTTACTGAATGTGATATCTCTAAATCTATACATAAATGTATATGCCTTTACAAATATAAAAATCACTTTTTCTTCAAAAGTCCCGATTCTAAAGAAAAAGGATAAATATGTAAAAAAAATAATTACTATTTGAGTAATTTATGAAATCTTTTAATTTTACTAAAGAAGGCCTCCCCCTTGATTCAGAAGATAAAGGTGATAAACTAATAGCTGCAATAAGTGCAGCAGTTCTACATATCTCTGAGAAATTTGTAAAAGAATATGGTTGTGGAACATTAAAGAGAATTCTAATAGAAGCTGAAGATGAGATACTGGTGTTGGAAGGAAAAGATAAAAATGGAACTTTGTCCATTCTTGAAAGTAATAATGGAAAAATCTTTTTAAAAGACTATACAGCAGAAAAATAGTCTTTAATTATGAACAAAGAAGAAGAAGGGAAACAAAATCCAATCTAAACTCAATAGAAGCTGTTTTGAACAAATTTAAAAATAAAAAAAAAATAAGAGCTGAAAATAATAAAATCGCATAAATTTAAACCTTAATTTTGGTTTTAAATTAACCCAATAGCGATTTTCATATCTGCAGCGGTAACTTTCTTTCTACCGGAGTGTTTAGCAATATCAAGCGCACAACCAGTTAAACTCTTAGCATATTCTTCTAAATAATCCATTAATTTATCAACTGCGGCTCGACTTACAATTTCCGCTCCAGCTTTTTTCATTAGAGCCCGTAGTGGACTCCATGCAAATGCAGCCATTTTATTTTTCCTCCACTTTATTAATAATTATTTTTTTAACCTTTTTTTTAAAGAGTATTTAAATTTTAATTAGTATTTCTTATATTTAAATGTGTTGGTTGATCAATGTTAATCCGATGTATGTGATCACTCAAATGTAGTCGACAAAAAAAATTGACGAAAAAAATTGAGTAATTATTTACTATTAAAATCTATTACTATAAAAGGATCAATTTTTGATTTCAGATAAAAAATTCAAATTTTAACACTAGATGAATGAATATATTCTGGTGGAACATTTTCTCCCAACCATTATATATATTATATGAGATAAAAAAATGGGCATTAATTTATGTCAAATTTTTACATTTTAATAATTCTGACACATCAGTTTATCCTTTTTTGTACTAATTAAAATTATAGCGAATTTACTTATTACTATAAAAAATTCAATTAGGGAGGAGAAGGATTCAAAACAAGATATTTTTTTATAAATTCTATTTATTTCTTTCTTTTCTTTCTTCCTTTCTTTTTTTTCTTTCTTTCCTCACATTCTTTCAATAGAATTTTTGCTGTTGTCCTAAACATTTCTTCTACATTTTCTCCTGTGTTTAAAGATATCTCCATAGAAGCTAAAATATTGTACTGTTCTTTTAGCATTTCTATTTGTTCTTTTGAAACCTCTCTATTTTGTTCTAAAGTTGATTTATTTCCTACTAATAAAATTGGTACATCTTGTTTTAGATTTTTGATAAATTGATTCTCAAGTAATTTGTTTAAAGTTTTGTTATTGCTGACATTATAGAGTAAAATTAATGGCAAATTTCTCATAACACCTTCAACAATACTAAAAAATCTTGCTTCTAAAGAACATAATCGCAATACTAACTTTATGTTTTTTCCATCAATTTCTACATTTTTACTATAAGGCTCAACGCCTACAGATTTGATGTAACTTTCCCCAAAAGAAGAAACCCATTTTCTGAATAGCTCAATTTCAATATCTTCACTCATTACAATAGAGAGGTGAAATATTTTGTCAGGACTTGTAAAATCTTCTAAAATTTCCCTCATTTCATTCACTCCCTTTTTTTTTAACTGGTCTAAGTGTTTCATTTTATTTTCTATATTCATTATATACTTTATTAAAATTGTAGCGAATTTACTTATTACTTGCATTATATTTTATTTTAACCAAATATAAATATAAAATATTAATTTTACATTTTTAGAAATGATAGAAATTAATTCTAAACTCTTAGTAGTATCCGACATTCATCTAGGTTCTTTGGATTGTGAAAGGGAGTTATTTTTACAATTTTTAAACGGTATTGTGAATGGAGAGTATGGAAGTAAGGTTCAAGCGCTAATAATTTTAGGGGATTTTATTGATTTATGTACCGATGTTATAGAAACTCTATTAAAAAGAGAAAAAGTCCAAGAAATTTTAAATACATTATTAGAAATTAAAAAGAAATTTAATCTCATTTTAGTACTTGGAAATCATGAAATCCCTGTTACTGGAGATTACGATGAGAAATTTTTTCGTCGAAAAGAAAGATTTTTAAAAAGGTTTGACAATACTGATTACAACGAAATTTTTGATAAAGAATGGTGTAGTCAATATCTAGTCTTAAAAAAATGGAATAATGAGGACACACTTTTATTGTACGATGAGAGAAAGGAAATTGGAGCTAATCCTCTTAACCAAGTAAAAATTAAGGGATTTGATTTAGATAACGATTATGAATGTCTTATGACGCATGGGTATCAGTTTGATAGTGAAGTATATAGATTCTTTATAGGGCAAATATGGAAATCACTAATTATCAATGAGAATTTTGGAGTAAAGGAGACTTATGATTATTTTTGGAATTATATAATAAAGAATGGAAGAAAAATTAAACCCATTACTTATGAATTGATGAAATTTGAATTAGCTAAGTTAAAAAATAAATCATTTGAATTTGTCAATAACTTATTTGCAACAATGAGTAATATTGAATTTAATTTAATTAAAGCGAACATGCGTGTAATGAAGCGATGGCATCATGCAAGTAAACCAGATTATTATTTTGATGAAATCAAGGCATTTTTAGAAGAAAATAATTATGATTTTTCAAATATTAATCATCTAATATATGGTCATTCTCACCACAGTGGAATTGCTTATGGAAATATTAATAATCGAAGAGTAGAAATAATAAATGATGGTGCTTGGCAACATGTGCAGCCTTCCTATGTCGAAATTTTATCAGAAGGAATATTGAAATTGAAAGCTTTTTCTAATATCATTAAATCTTAAGAAATGTTATAAGGCTTTTTGCTTCTCAACATTAAATTATTTTTAAATGTTCATAACCTATAAAATACAGCTTTTATTTTTAAATAATAAACTTATATTTTTATAAATTTAATTTATCTTTTAACGCCATGCATGAGCCTATAAATACTCTTTCTGAGTTGAATATTAAAGGAAAGCCATCATATATCTTTAAAATCACAATTTTAGGTCAGGAACGGGTAGGGAAGACTTGCATTGCAAAAAGGTTGTGTTTTGATACCTTTGATGTAAATACTAAAGAAACTTTAGGAATCGAATTTTACACAAAAGATATACCTATAATTGTTAATGGTGAAGACTCTTTTGTACGACTGAGTATATGGGATTTTGGTGGACGAGAACAATTCAAAAAGTTGTTTCCATATTATATTAATGGTGCGAATGGAATTTTTATGGTTTTTGATCTAATCAATCTTCAAACATTATTAAGATTAGATTGGTGGTATGAAAAATTAGGAGATTATAATCATGGAGACACTCCAAGAATGTGTATTGGAGCTAAGAATGATCTAGTGAAAAATGCTGATGAGAAATCTAAAGTAGATGATTTAGTAGTTAAAAGATTCATGGAAAGACATGATGAGAAGGATTTTTATAAAACTTCTTCAAAAGAAAATTACAATATTGACGTAGTATTTAAAAACCTTGTTGTTAAAATATTAGAGAAAAATAAATTAGATTTTGATAAAATACCATAAAGAAATTATATATTTTGAATTTTTTTAGGCTTATATATAGACTTTAGATAATTTATGATGTGGTTTTAATATGGTTGACGTTTTTCATGATAACGATGGAGATCTCTCAATACTGAAAGATAAAACAATAGGGATCATAGGGTATGGAAACCAAGGTAGAGCACAAGCTCTTAATTTGAGAGATTCAGGGTTAAATGTTATTGTAGGGAATGTTGAAGATCGATACAAGAATATAGCTTTACATGATAATTTTTCTGTTTTTACAATCCAAGAAGCAACAGAAAAGTCTGATATAATCTTTTTGCTTCTTCCAGATGAGATAATGAATGACGTATTTGAGAGTAATATTAAACCTAATTTAAAGCCAAAATCCGCAATTGTGTTTGCTAGTGGGTATAATATTGGTTTCGACTTACTAAAGCCTCCAGAAGATATAGATATTATATTAATCGCTCCTAGAATGATTGGAGTAGGCGTTAGAGAGAACTTTCTGAGAGATATAGGTTATTTTAGTTTTGTTGCTATTGATCAAGATGCTTCAGGGCAAGCAAAACAGATTTTACTCGCTTTAGCTAAAGGAATTGGAACTTTAAGAAAGGGAGCAATAATGTTGACTTTTAAACAAGAAGCCGAATTAGATTTATTTAATGAACAAGGGTTTGGACCTGCTTTTGGAAGAGTTTTATTATCAAGTATTTATACTTTAATTGATGCAGGTTATCCTCCAGAAGCGGTATTAATTGAAATGTATATGAGCAATGAAATGTCCTATACATATAAAAAAATGGCAGATGTAGGACTAGTTAAGCAGGTAGATTTCCATTCTCAGACAAGTCAATATGGCGCTATGAGTAGAGGAATAAGGTTTAGGAAACTCCCCCTTCGTAATAAATTCGAAACAATTTTAAAAGAAATTCAAAGCGGGGAATTTACTAAAGAATGGGAGAAAAAAATTACTAAATTGAAATTTAAAATGATAAAGTATTTCGCAACAAAACAAAAGATCAATAAATTAGAAAAGCAAGTGAGAAAAAGCCTAAAGTTAAAACTCTATGATATTTATGAAGAAGATCCCCCGACAGAAGCAGAATTATTAGAATTAAAAAAAATTTCAGAAGAAATAAAACTATTTGAACAATATTTCGAATAGTCTAATTTAAATTATATTAAAATAATAACTACACCTAAAATAGTTAATATAACTCCAATAAGACCGAATCTAGATATTTTCTCTTTATTTATAAAGAATGTCAATGGAAGGGCGAATAATGGGCTTGTAGTCGCTATTAATGAGACTACATTAGCTCCTGCAATATGTACTGACTCAGTATATAGATATGCTCCTAATGATGTCCCAATTAAAGAAGCAACTAATAAATATACCCATGACATTGCTGAAATCTTTTTAAAAAAAACATTATTATTTTTTTTTGTTAAAATTTTTTCCCTTAATACCATTGAACCTAAAATCATCAACGCAAAAGGGAATCTAATTATATTTCCTATAATAGAACTTAATTCTTTAATGAGAATAATCTGATCTATTTGATCAGTTGCATATTCAATTAAAACTGCACCAATAGCCCACCCTAAAGAAGCCGTAAAACAAAACCCAATCGCTTTAATATATTTCTGCTTTACCTTTTCCTGTTTAGATTGATCTTGGAGAAAATTGTCATCCTGTTTTACATTCTTAGACTTGTTCTTAGATTTTCCTATTATTATTACTCCAAAACCAATTAAAATTAGAGAAAATACTAAATTGAGCTTAAATAGGTGATTAAGAAATATTAAAGATAATATAAAGGTAAAAAGAGGAAATGTCATTGAAATTGCAAGAGCTATCGTGGTACCTAGTTCTTTTTGAGCAACAAAATATGCAGTATCTCCAATAACTTGACCAAATACAAAACTTATAATCAATAAAATCCATAATTGCCAAGGAATAATAAAAATAAGAGTAAACTGATTTAAAAATAGTCCAATCAAGAAAAATGTTAGAGTTCCTATTGCAGTTCGAAAAAAGTTAATGTAAATTGGACTTACTTCTTTTTCCGTTTTACGAAAAATAACATTAGACACAACAAATGTAAGTACTGCTGAAATTGCGACGAGTTCTCCTAGCATTGATTAGACTCATTTTCCAACTGTGTTTTCACTTTTTACTGTTAAATCAGTGTTACAATTATAACATACTTTTGGAATAGATTCAAACTCAACTCCACATTTTGGGCAAATTAATTTTCCCGAACTAGCAATTTCACTTAAATCTATACCTTTTTTTTCGCCTCTAAAATCTAGAATCTTCTTTAAAATTAAAGAAAGACCAATTGAATATAGTATAATTGTTGTTCCAAGCATTACAGTTTTTATAAAAAGGGCGAGGAAATAAATACTGAAATATGGTTGATAATAGTTAAAAAGAAAAACATAAAAAAAGAAATTGGGAAAGAAAAATGTCATTAAATTCATAGAATACGCTTTTCTATAATTATTATAGATAATTATTGGAATTGTAGATATTAAAATCCAGATTATAAATATAAAAATTAACTCTGTCAATTCTTGATACATAAGATAGGTGACCAACCACTCAATTATACCTATTTGCACGTCTGTAGTGTTATCAGGTCGGTGGATTGATAAAAGATTTAAATCGAATTTATATCCTAAGAGTTGTATTATTAAAAATAAAATTGATATTTGAATTATAAAAAGAACAATCCTACTTCTAATAATTTCAATTATTTTCATTTATGTTTACTAAATATTTCAAAAAATTAAACTCTTCCAAATCCTTATCTTAAATTTAGGTATTAAATAAAATTTGGTATCTTGATTGTATAAAGATTTCTATTTGAAATGCCCAAAATAGTAAAATTTTTAAAAATTGCTACCTTAATTAATATACAGTGGAAGACTCGTATTCTTATTTTTTAAATATAGCACATTATAACCATTATAAAGGATGTTTTCTCCCATGATTTGTACTTCTTCTTCAGATTATATAAGTATTTTTTTAGAGGTTTTTAACTTATGAGCTATACGTTTTCAAGAACAAAAATGATTGAAAAAATCAAATTTGGCCTTTTGAGCCCGGATGAGATCCGTAAAATGTCAGCAGCAAGAATAATAACAGCTGACACTTATGATGAAGATGGATTACCTATACCTTCTGGATTAATGGATCAACGATTGGGCACAATCGAGCCAGGTCAACGCTGTCAAACATGTGGCAATCTTGTAAGTAATTGTATGGGACACTTCGGACATATTGAATTAGCTCGACCAGTTATTCATGTAGGTTATGCCAAAAAAGTTTTAAAAGTATTGAGAAGTATATGTCCAGAATGTTCTCGGTTAATGCTTACAGAAGACGAAAAGGATAAGTTCAGAGAAGAACAGATTAAGCATCGAAAAATCTTTTTCGAAGGAGATGAAGATGCTGCAAAAATTGTCTTTAAACGAGCAAGAAAAGCAAAAACTTGCCCTTATTGTGAAGCAAAAAAGAAAAAAATTATTATTGAAAAACCAACGACTTTTTACGAAGAAGAAGAAGGAAAAGGATCGCGAAGAATAACTCCTATTGAGATTTTAGAACGTTTAAAAAAGATGAGTGATGTTGATCTTAGGATCCTTGGTATTTCCCCCGAGAATGCTCGTCTTGAATGGGTTATTTTTACCGTATTGCCAATACCCCCTGTGTGTGCTAGACCCTCTATTACATTGGATAGTGGTATTCGCTCTGAAGATGATTTAACACATAAATTAGTTGATGTTATTAGAATTAACCAAAGATTAAGAGAAAATATTGATGCTGGAGCCCCTCATCTAATAGTTGAAGACCTTTGGGAATTATTGCAATATCATATCACTACATATTTTGATAATCAAGTGTCAGGTATACCTCCAGCTAGACATCGATCAGGTAGAGCACTTAGAACTTTAACTCAGAGATTAAAAGGTAAAGAAGGCAGGTTTAGAAGCAATTTAAGTGGAAAAAGAGTTGATTTCTCAGCTCGTAGTGTAATATCTCCAAATCCTTATATTAGTATTAATGAAGTAGGTGTTCCTATAGAAATCGCTAAAATATTAACTATTCCTACTAATGTTAATGATTGGAATATTGAAGAAATGAAACAGATGGTATTAAATGGACCATTTAAACATCCTGGAGCTAATTATATTATTCGGAATGATCGTAGAAGGATTGACCTGCGATATGTAAAAAACAGAAAAATTATAGCAGACATGCTTGCACCCGGTTTTACAATTGAACGTCATTTAAACAACGGAGATCTAGTTTTATTTAACCGTCAACCTTCTCTTCATCGAATGTCAATAATGGCTCATGAAGTAAAAATAATGGAAGGAAGAACATTCCGCTTAAATTTAACTGTATGTCCCCCATATAACGCTGATTTTGATGGAGATGAAATGAATTTACATGTGCCTCAAAGTGAAGAAGCTCGAACAGAAGCAGAACTGCTTCTAAAAGTTCAAGAACATATATTATCTCCAAGATTTGGTGGTCCAATTTTAGGTGGCATCCAGGATTTTATCTCAAGTGTTTTCCAATTTACCAGTAAAGATTCTTTATATACTAAAATGGACACTTTAAAATTATTATATATTGGTGATGTTTTCGAAAACCATCCTAATTTTAGTTTGGAACAACTTATTCCTGTAGTTGTTGATCCAGAACCAATGTATTCTGGAAAGGACATATTCAGTACTTTATTTCCAGATGATCTCAATATAAAAGTTAAATCAAAATTCTGTAAAAAATGTGAAGTATGTGAGGAAGAAAACTGCCCATATGATGCTTATGTTGTAATCAGAAATGGACATTTAATAACAGGCACTATTGATGAAAATTCTTTTGGTGCTATGCAATCCAATAGTATTTTACAACGAATTATTAAGGATCATGGTAATGCAACAGGTAGGAAATTTTTGGATAGCGCTACAAAAATGCTTTTATATGTTATTCGGCAGAATGGAATGACAATGGGGCTTGATGAAGTTTATGTTCATGGGCATGCATATGAAGCTATCCAAAATATATTAAAGGAAGCAAATAAAGAATCTGAAAGATTAATTAAAGCATTTTATGAGGATGATACAACAATCCTTCGAAGAGCTCCCGGTCGTTCAATGAGAGAAACACTGGAGTTAAGAATCCGACAAGTATTAGCAGAGGCTAGAAAAAAAGCAGAAGAAACTGCAGCTGAATTCATTGGAGATGAAGCTCATTCAGTTATTATGACTAAATCTGGAGCGAGAGGGAACATATTAAATCTTGGACAAATGTCTGCTGTGGTAGGACAACAAGCAATCAGAGGGGAGAGAATTAATAGAGGATATAGTATGAGAACACTTCCTCATTTTAAAATAAATGATCTCTCTCCTAAATCTAGAGGTTTTGTTTCTTCCTCGTATAGAAATGGATTAAAACCCGTGGAATTCTTCTTTCATGCAATGGGAGGAAGAGAAGGATTAGTTGATACAGCTGTAAGAACCTCCACATCTGGATATATGCAACGCAGATTAGTAAATGCTTTACAGGACATGGTGGTAGAAAATGATGGTACTGTGAGAAACTCTGATAAAAATGTCATTCAATTCTGTTTTGGAGACGATGGCATTGATGCAATGCACACTGATCATGGTGCTGCAGTGAATCTAGATGTTTTGTTACTAAAAGCAAAAGCTCTTAATGTTAATGAGGTACGAGAAGAGATTAAAAAAAGCTCATCCTCAAAAAAAGCCACATCTAAGGAAAAAATAGATTCTGAGAAAAAACCAGCAAAAAAAGTTGAATCTGCTAAAAAATCAGCTGAAAAAGTAATTGATGAAGAAACTTTACAACAAAAATTTGAAGAAGAAACAGGAAAAAAGGCAATATGGCGTGGTAAAGAAACCAACGCTTATAAAGAATGGAAAGAAAACCAAAATAAATAAAATAATTTTTGAACGTGTAGGAAGATATAAATGGTAAAAGTTAATCCAAAATTATTAGATGATCAATTACAAATACTAAAACAAGATGGTATTCCTGAAGATTTAATTGTTAAAATAAGAAATAAAGTTATTGATGAAGATTTGGAAGAAGAACAACTGGAATACCTTTTAAATAAGATTTATATCAATTTTAATAATGCTCTTGTAGAAACTTCAGAACCTGTTGGTACAGTTGCAGCACAATCAATTGGTGAACCTGGAACCCAAATGACTCTAAGAACTTTTCATTATGCAGGAGTAGAAGAATTCTCTGTTACCCAAGGACTACCTCGACTAATTGAGATTGTAGATGCGCGTCGTTTTCCAAGTACCCCACAAATGTCTGTATATCTTGAAAAACCATATTCAGAATCTGAAGAAAAAGCAATTGATGTACATAATCGAATTGAGCAAATTCGTATAGAACAAATTATACATGATATTGATTTAGATTTTGTAAATTGGAATATAGTTATAAATTTAATCCCTGAAATTTGTGAAAAAAAGGGAATTGATATTGATGAAATACCTGAAATTTTAAAGCGTTATAAGAAGAAAGGGACGATAAGACGCGAAGGAAATTCGATTATTATTGATCCAGGGATAGAAGATCTACAAAGTTTACAAAAATTAAGGGAGAAGATTCTTAAGAAAGTTGTAAAAGGAATAAGAGGTGTAAAAAGAGGTTTATTAACACCCTCAGATGATGGGGAAGAATGGATAATAAAAACCGAAGGAACGAACATGCAAAGTGTCATTCAAATAGAAGGAGTTGACATAACTAGAACTGTTTCAAACCATATTCATGAAATAGAAAAATTGTATGGGATTGAAGCAGCACGTCAAATGATCATATTAGAATCTCAAAAAGTGCTTGAACAACAAGGATTAGATGTAGATCTAAGGCATCTTCTAATCTTAGCTGATCTAATGTGTTATTCTGGATCAATTCAGTCCATTGGAAGACATGGAATCTCAGGATCAAAATCAAGTGTTTTTGCACGAGCTGCCTTTGAAGTTACCGTCAATCAACTTCTTGATGCAGGGCTCTATGGTGAGGAAGAACGTCTTTTGGGCATTCCCGAAAATGTAATTGTAGGACAAATTAGTCCAATAGGTTCTGGCCGTGTTAATGTAATGTTTGATCTTGATGCTAATTTAGATTTATTAAGGAAGAAGAAAAAAAAATAAAATCAATCGAAAACTTTTAATTAAGACGAAATAACTTAAGTGTGCCTAAAAAAATTAAAAAAGTATTGTTCTTATTACTTATTATATAGAAACTGTTTGAATATATCATGCCAAAAAGAAAAACTAAAACTTCCGTTGAGAAAGTAGATCTTAGTAGGAAAAAAACGAAAGAATTTGATGTAGATACCAATATCAAAGTCGCTTATAAAACTGGTAAAATTATTTTTGGCAAGGAACAAGTTCTTAAGAGTCTACGAAGAGAAAATCCCTATAAAATGTTAATTGTCAGCAATAATTGTCCAACAGATTTGATTAATGAGTTAGATAATCACAATTATCTTCTTAAGGATAAACTTTTTATTTATAAATATAAAGGTTCAAGTTGGGATTTAGGTTTAGCATGTGCTAAACCTTATATGATCTCTATTATAGGAGTAATTGATTTTGGAGATTCAGATTTAATTACTTTAAAAACTAAATGATATTAACAAACAGTAGAGACTTGATTTTTTCATGTTAAAAAAAAATATAAAAATTGACAGGGAAGCAATGGAACTTATTTCCCTATTTAATAATATCTCTGGTGCCATCATTAAAGATTGTCTTATCTTTAAATCTCCTGAAAATGGCTCTGAAATCATTATTTTTTTAGTAAAAGAAGAAGATGTTGGAAAAGCAATTGGAAAATCTGGTGAACATGTTAAAGACCTAAAATCTAAACTCCAAAAGAAGATTGATGTCATCGCTTTCTCAGAAAAGTTAGATAAATTTATCCAAAATATCTTACAAACAACAAAAAATACAATAATGGTTCAAAATATTGAAATCAAAGAAAATAGAAACCTAAAGAAAACTGTTGTTATAACTGTTAGACCTCAAGATCGTGGAAAAGCAATTGGTAAAGACGGCTCCATGATAAGAAAAATAAAAGAACTAGTTCTGAGATATTTTGAAGTGGATAATGTAATTATTAATACTAAAAATATCTAAAAATAACTCTACCTATACATAAATTTTAAGTTTAAGGAAACATTTTTTCTACTACTTAAGTTCTATCAAATAATATATTAAGGTGTTTTATATAGGTAGCCCAAAAGGACTTTATGCTGCTCGAAAGCTTCAAACAAATCGAAAGAAGTTTCGATGGTCCAAAACAAAATATAAAAGAAGAAAGCTTCAATTGAAAAAAAGAGTAGATCCCTTAGAAGGATCGTGCCAAGCGCTAGGTATTGTTCTTCAAAAAGTTGGACGTGAGAGCAAACAACCAAACTCAGCAATAAGAAAATGTGTAAGAGTGCAATTGAAAAAGAATGGAAAAGGTGTAACGGCATTCCTTCCAGGAGATGGAGCACTAAATTTCATAGAAGAGCATGATAGAGTGATTGTGGAAGGAATTGGAGGAGCAAAAGGACGTTCTATTGGAGATCTCCCAGGTGTTCGTTATAAAGTAGTAAAAGTTAATGGCGTAAGCCTGGACGCTCTTTTAGCAGGGAAGAAAGAGAAACCGCTTCGTTAAAGAGGTATTAAGCTATGAGTAAAGCAAAGAACGAAATAAAATTATTTAATAAATGGTCTTTTGAAAACATTAATGTTGATGATATAACACTTGAAAATTATATCAATTTGAAGCCTATCATAGTACCGCATTCAGCTGGGAAACATGAACATAAAAGATTTTGGAAATCATCTAAAGTCTCAATAATTGAAAGGTTTAATAATAGATTACTTTCTCCCGGATTTATTAGTGGAAAAATTAGAGGTCATAAAAGTTCATATAATTCTGGTAAAAAAGTGAAACTGTTAAGAAGTTTGGAGAATGCCTTCACATTAATTGAGTTGATAACAGGTCAAAATCCTATACAAATCTTAGTAAACGCAATAATTAATACAGCACCTAGAGAAGAAACTACCAAAATCGCAATGGGTGGTATTTCCTATGCATCAGCAGTAGATATCGCGCCTCAGCGTCGAATTGATTTAGCTATCAAGTATCTCGTTCAAGCAATAGGTGCCAGATCCCATTCTAATGAGAAACAGTTTGAAGAAAATTTAGCACAAGAATTAATATTAGCAGCAAATAATAGCCAAGAATCTAGAGCTGTAAAACGTAAAGATGAGATTGAACGAATTGCTGTTTCTGCAAGATAATATTACTCCTTCTTAATCTAAAATTCTTAAAAGAGAAAAAAAAGTAAAAAGATTTAGGCGTGAGCAGCGCCGCAATAACCACAATACTTAGCTTCCGGATTTTTGATACTCCCACATTCACGACAGAAATTAGCGTGATTATCTATTTTTGGTTTTGCAGGGGGTCTATAAACTGGAGCGATCTTGATTTCACTTAAATCAGTTCCACATTTATAACAGTACTTGGGATTTCCCTTAACTTTCATTCCACATGTAGGACACGCCAAGAGTACCCTAGCACCACATTCTTGGCAATAATCCCATTTTTTATCAAATCGTTTTCCACATTTATGACAATATCTTATCTCTCCTCTCACATATTCACTAATGGTGGCAATAATTGCTAGCACAGCTAATGTGCCAATTGGAATTGCAGGAATCCAATATTCTTCAGAGGTGAAAATACCACCATAGATAAGAGCAACCATTACAACAACAACTATTAAAAATATGGTCCATGCTCCAATTATCCCCATTTTAATCCTCTGCTCAGATCTAAAATCTACAATTGTAGCCATAATTGATAATATTAATAATACTCCAATAGGAATAATAGGAATCCAATAATCATAAGGCATAAAGACTTGACCAAAAACTAGAGCGATCATTACTATAGTAACAATGGCAAAAATAGTCCACAATCCTATTGTTCCTAATCTAATTTTTCTATTAATGTCATTAGGCTTCATAAAATACACTTTTAAGATTCTGTTATCAACCTATACTTTAAAATTAGTTAATATCTAAAAAATTGGTATATAATTATTAAAGCTATTTGTAGTCCAGTTTTTATAGTTAAAAAATTGAATTAAAATTTAGAAATTTGAATGCCAAAAATATGAAAATGATTGAGATATAAATCAATTCTTTTAAATTGTGGTTTAATATCACCCACGTATTATCCTTATCCACAGAACATGAAGAATATTTCTAAATTTTTATATATATAAAAGATATAATATTATGTTATACAAAATTAACAAATTAGAACAGGGTTAATAATTAAAGTGGATACCGACAAAAATCCTAATCTCTTAGAAAAACAACTAAAAACTTTAGGTCAGAAGGTTAGAATCGATATTCTAAAAAGGCTGAAAAACATGCAAACACCTTTGCCATTTTCAGTGATACAAAAAGAGGTTTTAGGAAACGATCTTTCTTCAGTAAATTTGTCATTTCATTTAAACACGCTAAAAAAAAGTGAATTGATAGATTCTTCTGAAGAAGGTTATACAATTACAATTTTAGGAGCGCAAATTATCGATAAGATCTTATCTATTGAAGAGATTATAGATCAGCAATATCAAACTAAAATGATCAGAACTTCAAAATATTCTAAGGAACTTTTTGATACTAGAAAAATTGAGGAATATTTAGTAACAGAGGGAGAATTGGAGCAATATTTGGCTCGACAAATTGCTCGTGAAGTAGAAGAACGTCTTTCTAAGACAAATATAGAATATCTAACTGCTCCATTAATGCGGGAATATATTAATGCAATTTTACTAGAAAATGGTTTAGAAGAAGTAAGGCATAAATTAACTCGACTGGGAACGCCCCCTTTTGAAGTATTTAAATTATTTGAATCTAAATCTATAGATATAAATCCTGTTACATTTATTGAAAAATTAGGTTCTGATGTTTCAGAGCAGTTTTTACTTCTTAATCTTATTCCTAAAAATTTAGCTGATTTATATTTATCTGGAGAAATTGCTCTTTTGCATTTAAATTATTGGGCTTTAAGACCTTTAAGTATATACATCGATTCTAAAACAATAATGGATTATCTACTTAATGAACATAACGATTTAAAAAATAAATTAAAGGAGAAGCTAGGCCATTCAGAATTAATTATTTTTCTCTCAGATCTGCTGTATAATTTGAGACAATTTTGCTCTGAGGATTTAGTACTAGGGAATTTTAATAACCAATTCCTTTCTAGATTTTCATTGACAAAAGCAATATCTTCTGATTTCCCAATCTTAACATCACAAATTATTAGTTTTAATAATAATAATGATAAGATAAAATCTTCTGTAACTCTTGAGTTTAGTTACGATGAGTGTCCTGCAGATCAAAGATTTATTGATGAAGCATTTCTTAAGTCAATAAATTCAAGATGTAAAAACGGTGTCACACCTTTTTTCATATTCGAATATTCTCGAAATCAAAATATTCTAAATCTAATTACTAATAATCTGAAAAATAATGTTATTTTATATAATAAGTCCAATTCAGATTTCTTTAATTCATCCATAATTCAAATAGCAAATCCGCAAATAGATCAGGTAATCTTAGATAAAATTCTAATTAACTTACACAGCATATCCGAAGAAGCTAAGCAAAATGATGAAAAATTTTTAGAACTCTTACAAGAAAAAATTAATCTTGTTTTTGAATTGTTCAATTATAAAGAAAAATTAGTACAGAAGAAACTAAATTCACTAAAACAATGGAATTTCATTGTTTCAAATCTTTTGAAAAGTGATAAAAACGAAATATTAAAAAATGCTTTAAAATCTATTAGTTTTTTTGGTCTTAATGAAGCTATTTGTAATCATTGTGGAATTGAACTTGATAAAACAGAAAATAGCGAATCTTTTGCCCTAAGAATACTTAATCTAATGAAGATGATAATAATGGAAAAAAATAACACTCATGATAAAAATTTTGTTCTAAGCCAGCCTCATTATGATTCTTATTTAAACAATCAACTGTATGATGGGGATAAACAATATAACACGAAAATGAGAAGCTATTCTTCAAGTTTAATAAGAGATACGTCCAATCTTTCTTTTAATAAAAAAATTGCGTTATTCAAAAAATTTCAAAAGATTTTCGACAGAGGATCTTTGTTTACTCTAGAAACAAAAAGAAACGAAAAAACTTTACTAAATTCTCTAAAAAGTGTTATTGAATCCAAAATTAGTGCTGTTTTACTAAAAGATTCTATTCAATAATTGATTGAATTGAAAAGAAAAAGAACATTTTAAAAATCAATCTGTCATCAATTCTGCTAAGAGAGCCTTTCTCATAGGGATTCCATAATAAGTCTGTTTGAAGTAAATTGCTTTTTCGGAACTATCAACATATGGAGAAATTTCTGTGATTCTTGGAAGGGGATGCAACAATCTGAAATTATCTTTTGTATCATTAAGGTCATCTTCATTGAAAATATAGTACTCTTTTATTTTTTCATAATCCTCTAAATCAGCAAACCTTTCTTTTTGAATCCGAGTCATATAAAGTACATCTAGAATATTTAGAATTTTTCGGTAGTCAGTGATTTCTTTATATTTGACTTGTTGCTGTTGTAGAAAATCTTTATCTCGATTTCTCATTCTCAATTCAATAGGACTAATAAAATAAACATTTATATCAAAATTCGATAAAAGAATTGAAAGGGAATGAACTGTCCTTCCATATTTTAAATCTCCCATCAAACCGATATTTAAACCATCTAATGAACCAACTTCCTCTGTAATCGTTAAAAGATCTAATAAGGCTTGAGTTGGATGTTCTCCACTTCCAGAACCTGCATTAATTATAGGAACTTTAGAAAATTTAGATGCCATTCGTGCTGCCCCTTCAAGCGAATGCCTCATAACAATACAATCACTATAATTTTCTACAGTTCTTATTGTATCAGCGATACTTTCGCCTTTTTTTATTGAAGACACATCTCCAGAATGAAATCCAATTACACTTCCACCTAATCTATACATCGCAGATTCAAAGCTAAGACGAGTTCGAGTAGAGGGTTCAAAAAATAGTGTAGCTAAAATTTTTCCTTGAAGAAGATTGGAATTCTTTATATTAATCATTTCTTTGCCTTTCTTTAAAATATATTCAATATCTTCTCTATCAAATTGCTTAGCACTAATGACTCCTTCGCTAAATTTCTCTTTGAACATTTATAATCTCAATTAATATGTTTTTATTAACATTATGTAAATAAGATTTAAATTATTTTTTATTATAAAGATGCTCTTCAAAAAGAACTAACCAGAACTAATAAAATTTAAAATTTATAAATAATTATTTTAGGTTATCATATAAAATTGGTTTGATAAATTTGAAATACCCTCGCACAGTACGAAGATACTGCCCAACATGCCGGTCACATCAAATGCATACAGTGGCTCTGTATAAGAAAGGTAAAGAACGTATGTTAAATCATGGACGCAGAAGAGTTGAACGAAAAAAGAGAGGATATGGCTCATTTCCGAAAGAAATATTTCACAAGAATGCTAAAATTAATAAGAGATCTACTCCTTTATTGGAATGCTCTGAATGTGGAAAAAAGCAATATGCTAAATCATATAGAGTCAAACGTTTAGAAATCTCTGAAACATAAGTGAGGTATAATCAAACAACTCGAATTACAAAAAGTATGAAAGAACTGAAAAATTATGGTGCATAAAAAAAAAGAAAAGGACCTTATCCCTCAACCAAAAAGTAGATTTTTACGTGTAAAATGTTTAAATTGTGGAAACCAACAAATAATTTTTGGGTGTTCTGCTACTGATGTAGAATGTTTAGTCTGTGGAAAAACTTTACTTCAATCCACAGGGGGCAAAGCTCGTATTCTCACTAAAATATTAGAAGTTCTTTCTTAAACTTAAAATTTTCATTAAATTCTCATTATAGTTTAATTTAACTCATAAGATATTTGAAACAATAAAAAGAAAATAATTTGCAATTTTAAATTAAGCGTTCTTTGATACTTTTTTCTTACTCAAAAATTTATATGTTATTTATGCGGTTTTTTTAGTTAATATTTCTTTCACAGGAAGAACTAAACCAACCACGAGAAGTGTAATCCCCACAACAAATGTTATCATACTAGCTCCAATATACCCTATGTAAATTTTATAGATGATAAAAGTGCACCAAGATATCCCACCACCTATAAGAATTGCATACCAAGACCATTTTTCAGCTTTACGATAACTTTTTCGATTTATCAATACAATCATAATAGCATTAGCTAAAAGGATACACCCCACCAGCTTTTTTGTTATAATGTAAATCTGCGCAACTTCAAGATCAATAGCTAAATATTGTTGGTATGTAAAACCTGTATAATATGCAAAATCACTTACAAACATTATCTCAGTAACAAATATCCAAAGTAATGCCAATACTGCAGTATACATTCCCATAAAAAGTATCAGAAATGATCCAATTTCTAATTTTGATTTCTTCATTTTTTCCCTCTCATATGTTCTAATTTCCAAATTGAATTTATCATTCAATGATTTATTAAATTATTAAGTCTCATTTACTAAAAAATAATTCGTGAAACTGTTCTTTCACGTAGATTTTGCGATATCTCAGTAATATGAAATATAGAGTCAATTATTATTATTGCTCACGCCAGGTGTATTTACAACTTGTACATTTGAAAAAATGGGTACTGGGTTCATCAGAACTCCTAATTTGCACTTGCCACGTTTCAGCTTCCATATTATTACATTTAGGACATTCTTTTCTAGTGATCGGATTCGGTGTAATTTTGTTTTCTTCAGATATGATAACTAAATTTTGTTCCAAATCTTTTTTTTTCTTTTGGATAGATTTTTCAATTTTTTTTTTATCAGAGTTTAGTTGTTTTTCATAACCACATTTACATGCTAAAAATGACTTACCGTTCATTATCTTTTTACGTAAGAGATTTGAACATTCAGGACAAAATTCAACCATATTACCAATATCACTAAACTTAAGTAAAATTTATATAATTAAAACATAAAAAATTAAAAAATTTTATGATCTTGAATTATAGTATATTAATTTTTTAAATAATTGTATAAATTTTTAAAAATTTTAAGTATAGTAAAAATTCTATTAAAATTAAGTGATATATATGGAATTTAAAGAATTTATTACATTTTTGGGTACTGATGATCTCACTGTCACATCTAATTTTTACAAAAATTTACTTGGGTTATCTTTATATAAAGATCAAGGTGTTTGTCTAATTTTTAACATAAATAGTAAAAGTAAAATTGGTTTTTGTGAACATATGCAAATTATCCATAATAAAAAAAGTCCAATTTTGACTCTTGTAACTGAAGATGTTGATGACTTCTATATCAGATTAATCAAAAAAGGAGCTAGTATTCCAGAAAAACCTAAGATTAATCAAAAATTTAACATATACCATTTTTTCTTTGAAGATCCTAATGGTTATACTATTGAAATTCAAAGATTTTTAGATTAGTACTTATAGAACAAGGTAAATATCATCTAATCTAAATTCAGTTCCTTTTTAATTTTATATATCTTTTGATAATATTCAAAATTCAATTTATTCATATCTTGGACTATATCCGCATTAAGTACTTTTTCCCCAGAAGATTGGAACTCGATATCTCCTATTATATTAATTAAATCATTTTCCTTGAATTTGAAATCATCAATATTCATAAGATTGACATTAATTTCACCAGTTTTGTCATCTAAAACTATTTGCTTTTCACTCGATTTACTCTTAATGTATCCAGTTACTTGAATTCGTTCATCGTCAAGAGAAATATCTTTAATTATTCTTTGCTTAGCGTATTGAAAAGACATTTTTTTTTTAAATATGAATCATTTAATTAAATAATACATGTTTGAAAATTTAGGATAAGTATAAATAATTAATTTAATACCTAAAATTGGTATTATTAAAAGACTAATATCAAACATTATTAATAATGTGAATAAAACATATTTATCTTAATTACCATTCAATAAAGATACTGAAAGATTATGACTTTTACATTAAAATTGGAAAATAGTCGGATATTGAAAGGGATAGTTGAAACTCTCGCGAGTATTATAGACGAAACAGAGTTTCGAGTCACTCCTAAAAACTTTACCATCTCTGCTATGGATCCAAGTAGAATTTGTTTGCTAAAACTCTCAATTAATAAAGAGAATTTTGATGATTATCAGTGTGATAAAGAAACAAAAGTTGGATTGAACTTAGATGACTTAGACAAGATCTTAAAACGAAGTGCAGCAAACGATTCAGTTGAAATTGAATTTAATGAAGCAGATCAGAAAATAAAAATAAAGATGCAACGTGAGGGTGTATCACGCACAAGAACATTCAGCTTAGCATTACTAGATATTGAGATAGAAGAAATTCCAATGGATAACCTTTTAAAGATTGAATACCCTGCAAAATGGGTACTTGACCCTGAATTTTTAGTTGAAGCCATTAAAGACGCTGAAATCTATTCTGAAATCTTAAATATGATTGCAACAGAAGGACAAGGCTTAGTATTCAGTTCTACAGGACAGATTGGTGAAATGGAATATGATCTGAATGAAGATGATTTAATTGAGACTGATATCAGTGGTACGAGTAGTGGAGCATATTCATTGACCTTTTTGAAAGCAATTCTTAAAATAGCTTCTATCACGGAAAAGTTAGAAATTTCATTGAAAACTGATCACCCCTTAAAAATGATCTTCAACCTTCTGGAAGGTGGAGAATTAAGCTACTTTTTAGCACCTCGAGTAGAAGAAGCAGAATTTGAAGATGATGATGATATGGATGAGTTTTAAATAAGTGAAACTACGAAGAAATAATTAAATCTCCTACTAGTTATTAATTCTTTCTTTAAAAAAATCACCCAATTTTGTATTTTTTAAAGAAAATTAGAATCTTGTATATAAGCTATTATAGATTTCAAAGTATTATCTTAAAGTTTGATTAATTTATTTTCTCATCGAATATACTAATCATTTAATCCCTTTCCATTGAGAATTTGTGGTATATATTTTTCAACCCTTGACTCCCGAGTTTTGGATTGTTTGGGTTGGGAAAAATAAAAAATGTATGCTCTTTGCCGTCCCGGCGTCAATGCATCAAAAGCAGTTTTCAAGCCAGGGATTTCATCTAATTTGTTTTGAAATTCTTCAGGAATTATGAATTCTGTAGTCTTTTTAAAATTCACTTTCAAACCCGCTTTTTCCACTTCAACAGCTTCATAAATATAGGCTTTCAAGATGGGTTCCATTTCAACTATTTCCCGAACATTAGTGAACCGAACCTGGCGCCCTGCCTGTGTATTCTCTCCAGGTTTGATTAGAATGCCATTGATATCTTTTAACAAGACACCTTTGAAAAACATAATCGCACAGTATCCTTTAAATCCTTGTATTATAACTATGTTGCTTTTCTGAAACGTGTAACAAGGTTTGCCCCACTTCAATTCTTCGGCAAGCCCACAGTCTAGAATGATCATTCTCAATTTCTCCATTTCTTCATGCCACTTTTCAACTTTACTTAAATATTCATCAACCTTAGGATTCATCTTTGTCATGGTATATTATTTTAATTTTACATCATTAATATGTCTGCATCTATTTGGAAATAGAATTATCATTATCAGAAATTAAGGAGAGATTTACGGTCTTTAATAATATTTTTTAGATAACGGAGCTTTATAATATATATGGGAATACGACAACGTATCAAAGAAGCTACTCTGATAAAATTCGGTAAACCTCGGTATTTGAAAATATTAGAAAAAGAAGGAAAAATCAAGGAGTTATATAATTGTATTTCATTTACTCCAGAATCACCTGTACGATTTGAGATTCCTCTGGAAGCAATTAAACGTATTGAAGAGGGAAAACCTACTAAATTCTTCAGATTCAAGATTCTGCCTGTTTTAATTGGAAGTATAAGAGGAATTTTAAAAGGATTTAAGGAGATTGATAAAAATCCTTCAAATCCAAAAACCACAATATCAAATCATGAACTTCAAAAATTACAGGAATTCATTATGTCATTGGGAATTGGGATGATTGGGTATTGTGAGCTACCTCCAAAATATATTTTTCAAAATAAAGACATCTTATACAAAAATTGTATCGTTTTAATAATGGAAATGAATAAGGAGAAAATAGATAAGGCACCAAGTTACGACACTTTTCATGAGGTTCATCGTACATATAGGGATCTTGGAATAGCTACGAATAAGATCGCAAATTATCTAAGAAAAAATGGATTCGGAGCGCATCCAATACATCCTTTAGGTGGTGCAGTACTCACTCCTCCAATCGCAAAAATCGCTGGCTTAGGATGGCAGGGACGTCATGGAATGATAATTACCCCTAAATATGGCCCTAGGATGCGGATAGCTACGGTATTTACATCTATTGAGAATTTACCCTACTCAATTGATAACCCTCATAGCTGGATTGAAGATTGGTGTAAAAAATGCGGAGTATGTATCAGTAAATGTCCTACATCAGCAATAAAAACCGTTTCAATTGAACAAAACAATGGATTAATAAGCCATATAGAAACCGAAAAATGCTTTCCTTATTTTGTAGAGAATCATGGCTGCTCGGTTTGTATAAAAGAGTGTCAATTCAACAAATTAGGATATGACGCACTCAAGATAAAACATCATTCAACATGAAAATGATTATAGTCGGAACTTTCCCCCTTTATGATTTATTAGTTTGTTAATAGATTTATTAAAATTATCAGTAAATTAATCTACTCTTAATCTATTAATGGTTTAAAACACCAAATCATTTTATAAACAAAGCAGAGAAATTTTAGATAATGAGTAATATTTTCGATATAATAAAACGATACCCTTGGCTCCCATCTAAAGATAAATACTACAATAGAGCAAAATCAAATGTTAACGAAGAAGGGACTTTAAACCAAGAAATTGAAGCTGATGATTCATTTGGAGATGCTGCAGATTTCATCAAAGAAATTTTTTCATCTGATGAAATTGATATTCTGAGAGCTAAAACCTTGAATATCTTCCTCGCTGCTTTCGATAATATTGAAACTATACCAGAAGGTATTGAAGACGATCTTAATATTGATCTCTATATAATTCTACGAATTTTACTTTATGTTTTAGATAATAAATCAATTTCAAATCGAGTTGCTAACCTCTATTCAAAAGCAACTTACAATCAATTGAATAAAGAAAATGATTTCATCTTAGACTTCATTTATAAAGATTTGGATTATAAAATTCTTTATGAAGCACAACCTACAATATATAAAAAGAAGACAGTAAAAGATTTACAAGAAATTCATTCAACTAATTTCAAAATTTCATATATAGATTACATTAAACTTGCATCAAAGCTGAAAGATGAATATCGTAAATTAATTAATAATGCTCTATTGGGTGGTTACGTATATTTGAGACCAGAAAACCTTAATAGATTAATACAAGAACATGTAAGAACGAAAATCTTATCAGAAAAAGATAGAAATCTTGCTAATATCAAAATCCTAAAGGAGAAGTTATTGAAAATTTCTAGTTTTAAAGAAATATTTGATGAGATCACTACTCTATGGGAAAAAAAGAAAGATGAATTTAAAACTAGATTAGATATTGAGTTTGAAAAAGAAAAGGGAAGCCGAAAATTATTTCCGCCTTGTGTGCAAGAAATTCTTTCTAAAGCGAAAGAAGGACGCAATTTGATTCATACTGAACGATTGTATATTTTATGGTTCCTAAATGCACTTAATTATAGTGAAGAAGAAATAATCGATGTATTTTCAACATTACCCGATTTTGACAGGGAAAAAACGACTTATCAAGTAAAATATGCTATTAAAAAAGGATATATCCCATATTCCTGCAAATCTTTGAAATCTTATGATTTGTGTTTAGCAAATCAAGACAAATTAAAAATATGTGTAGAGGGATATTATTCAAAAATGCAAGAAGAGCAAAAATTTATTTCTAATCCTGTACAGTATGTCAGAGTTAGACAATACCGTGAATCTAAAGAAGAAAAAAATACTAAAAAACAATTTCAAGAAGAAAATGAATGATCTAAATTACTTACAGCGTCAATTCAAAGAATTTTATAACGAAAATAAAACCAAAATACCAAAAGTCAATTCTTTTAAGCAACGAGAATTTGGTTTTATTCCTTGGGATCAACAGATAAGGATGATAAGACATATAGGTTATTCAAAATTTGACCAACTTTTAATAGAATTAACCAATAATGGGCCTAGACATGTTTACGCAAGTGGTTCTCTCTACTCAAAACCAGAAATTCAAAACATGGAACATAAAGACTACCTCGGTTGTGATTTCATTGTCGATATTGACGTAGATCATTTTTATACACCATGTAAGAATGAACATGATTTTTGGTATTGTAAAGAATGTGGAAAAAACGGAAACGGAATGGTGGAAAAATGTCCAGATTGCGGAAAATCAAAATTGAAGAAATTAACATGGATCTGTGAAAAATGTTTAAATATTGCTAAGAGAGAAATAATGAAGATCAATGATTTCTTACTAAACGATTTTAATATTGATATTGAAAACATACGGATAGCATTTTCTGGGCATAGAGGATACCATTTAAAAGTTGAAGATGCGGACCTTAGATCCTTATCGAGTGATGAAAGGAGGGAAATTGTAGATTATCTTACAGGAGAAAATATATCATTTGAAATTCTAGGTTTACGAGAGATTGGAGGAAACGTTTTTGGATTATCTAAACAAACTTTAGGATGGTCTCAAAAAATAATAAGTAAAATTGAAGAAATATTAAATATGCCTAATTTAGCAATCGAATCGTTATTATCAAATAAAAATGTATATAATTTATCTCTAAAATTTATAGAAAATTTAGTAAATTATAAGGATCAATTATTGTCCACTATTAGGAAAGATGAGAATAACAATTGGACTCTCGTGAGTTCGAATCTTAATATGTGGTATAAGTTTTTAGAGGCAATAGTTAAAGAGATTGGAATTAAACTTGATGCACCTGTTTCAATAGATATCCATAGGCTGATAAGATATCCCGGATCCTTACATGGTAGTACAGGATTTAAGGTTCAAGAGATATTGGTTGATGAACTTGATCTATTTAATCCTTTAGATGAACAAACCGAGAAATTAGATCCGATTGTTTTTTTAAGCAAGGTTCAAACGATTCAAAAGCTAGAAATAACCGAACCAATTGTACCAGCAACAATAATTAAAGGTGAAACATATGGGCCATATAAAATTGGAGAAAAGATTGAAGTTCCTCATCATATTGCTATATTTTTGTTATGTAAAGGGGTTGCTAAATCTATCTAACTCAACAATTTTAAACTTAGAACACCTTCTTATTATATCAAACTGAAAAATTCGAAATTTATGGAATTACAAAAAGATTACGAAAAACTTTACCAGCATTGGCTTAAAGAATTTCAGAATACTAAGTTAACTGAGTTAAATCAAAAAGAATTCAATGAATATAAAAAGAATTTGGATTTTATAAACAATTATCACGAAGAAATAAAAGATGATCTAAAAGATCAGCTAATAAAATCATATAAAGAGAATATGAATTATCTGTTTAAAGATTTTTTGAAGATTAGAGAACTTAAAATAATAAACTTCGCCTTAGCACTTAAAGAAATCAATTTGGACAGTGTAATTGAAGCAGAGAAGTTACTTTATGAAAATTTGGTAAGTTCTATTAAGGGTTATAAAAAAGTAAAAGCAATTTCTCTCTATGAAGAGGATGAAATTAAAACCCTAAACTTGAATGAAGTGAGAGAGAAAATTAAGGCTGCATTTGAAGAAACTCCAATTTCGAAGGATGAAATACCTACTAAAATTCTTGACTCTAAAAAAGAGAGAAGTGAAGAAGAAATTGATTATATTTTAGTAAGATTCTTAAAGGATACCCCTCCTTTAGTAGGTATTGATCTTGTTAACTATGGCCCATTTCAAGTAGAAGATATAGCACATCTCCCTCAAAAAAATGCAAAAATTCTCATATTTGAAAAATTTGCCGAAAAAATAGAAATTAACTAACGTTACTTGAACTTCTTATCAAACTCTTCTTTAAAATATTTCAATCGATATTTTCCATACTTATCAATTAAAGAAAATTTAGGAGGTCTTGGATTTACTAATTGCCCTCCACAATAACGGCACTTTAATTCGGAATTATGTAGTCCATATTTATTACAGTCTTTGCATTTTAGAAGGTATTTTGTCATGAGAAAAATCAACATTTTATATATTAATCTCTAATAAATTCAAAAGATCCTTTGTATTCATTAGCTTTATGTTCAATGACTTCGAGAGCAGTAGACAAGATATTTTCAGCATCCAAGTAGTCTTTTGAGACAACTTCTAATCGATAAAAAGGGGCAGCAATGTAATTAATATTAATATTTCTTGTTTTCTTTTGTTCTATTACTTTTAATGCGTCCAAGAGGGATTCTTTAATATAATCTATGCCATTTTCTGAAGTAAATGAAAGTTTAACCTTACCAGATATACTTACTGTCGATATACTTACATTTTCATCAATAATTTTTAACAGATTTTCCTTAATATCATCTGTTATCCCTGGTAAATCTGACAAAATTTCTTCACCACTTTCTTTTAAAGTTTCAATAGCTTCTTGGTGTGTTTCAAACATTTCTAAGATTGGAAATCCTATTAGATCATAAACTTCATCAAGTGTCATATTAATTCCTTCGGACTCAATAAGAAATTGTAATAAATTTTCAAATTTGAGTGCATATTTCCATTCTTTTATTCGATTTTCTTTTTGAGCAGAATTAACCCTGCGCAATGATAAATCTACATGCCCTTTATCCACATCTACTCTTAATACTCGTAAAACAACTCTTTGACCAATTCTTACATAATTACGTATATTTTTAATCCATCTAGAACTAATTTCTGATATGTGAATCATACCACGTGCGTTAGATTCATGATCTAATCCATCATAATCTATTAAATCAACATAAACATATTGATTTTGAACCTCTGTTACTTTAGCAACCACAAATTCTCCTTCATGTGGAAACTTTGTTTTACTTTTTACCATTGTTTTGATAAGGTTATTGTTTATTATTTAATTTTTTAAAATTATTATTTGTAATAACGAACTATAATTTTTTATTTTTTTTATCTTTCACATAAAAATCAGACTAAGGTTGATGAAAAATACCAAATTGGTTTATTCATACAAAATGGGCTGAAAAGGCAGGTATTCGCAAGAATGTAGCTGATTTAGTAAATAGAGCTTTAGATTATGGTTTTGATTGGGCTCTTTATAAAGAAGATAATATAGAACCTGAAGATGATGATGAGAGCATCATTTCACAACAACTCAAATATTTCTGTGAAAAGTACAAAGATAAGAAAGGTTATATTAAAGCTCTTTATTTGCATCATCTATTAGATTTTTTTAAAGAAACTCATGTAAATATCTATGATATTGATTTAGTTTTTAAAAAATTTTTACAAAATAAAGTTATTATTGAAATTACTGATTCTGAGGGAAAAAAAGTTAATTTTCGAAAGGATGTGGAAGAAATCTTTAAACTATTAAAAGATAATAAAAGAGAATTGTATGAGGACATAAAAGGACATTATGCTGAAGATTTAGAAAATGCAAATACAGATGAAGATTGAAATCGTTTGTTACTTATAAAAAAACTTATAGATATTGAGAAACCCATCCTATATCCAATTCTGCTAATTTTGATTTTGTAGGCTTTCCGGCTTCATTCCATCCCATCATTTTATAATAAGTAACTATCCCATTTTTAAGTTCATCCGGTTTAATAAAAGTCTCCGCGAGAGCTCCTGATGTATGAGGTTCGAAAAATCTTTCTGGTAACCAATCATCTTCTTTTGTAAGTCCTTCCCTAATATTAAATGCTCTTGCCATAGTTATTATCCTCTCTCCTACTTTCATTAATTCCCAAGTTGAAGTATACCACCCCGTTACCGCTGCTAAGATTTCAGGCGCATCAACATAATCCCAAGGCAAGAAATAGCATATTAATAAAGCATTGTATAGATTGCGCCAATTACTATAATATACCAATGCTTTAATCTTCTTTTCTCCTAGATCATTTAGCTCAAGAGGTTCTAAAATTCCAATTGCTTTATGAGATTCTATTGCTCGTTCACTCGCAATTGAAGTATCATGTAAATTTGCCATGTGTTCTGCTCCCGTCGGAGAAATTGTATAACCGATTCCTAATCCCTGTTTTAAACGAGGTTCATGCATTGGAATTTCTTGCCCTTTTACATGCATAGCAAATTTATTTGCACCATTACCAAATTTTTCAGCAACTTTTTTGACACCTTCAGCTAAAATATCGCCTAATCCTTCACGTTTAGCTATTTTTTCAACCATCTTAACCATAGCTTCAGCATTTCCAAAATTAAGCTTTAACCCATCTGTATCTTTATCAGATAAGATCCCCTTCTCATAACACTCCATTGCAAATCCAACAGAAACTCCTACAGAAATCGTATCTAAAGAATATTGATTACAAATCTCATTAGCTTTACAAACTGCTTTTATATCATCCACACCACAATTAGAGCCAAACGCTGCAATCGATTCATATTCGGGACCCCCATAAATTGGATCAACTGTCCATGGTTCCTTAATATCTACTATTTTTTTACACCGAATTGAACAAGCATAACATGCTTCCATCTTAAGTCCAATTTCTTCTTTCATAATACCAGGATCTAAACGCCTTGCACCAGAAAAATTACCATCCCGAAAATTTCGCGTTGGAAGATTTCCAGACTTAGCAAATGGTTCCATAATACCCCCTCCAGTACCATATTCAAAATATCCTCTAACAGGTTTATAAGCTAATTCATTGAATTCTTTAATTTTTTCCCTTAACTTTTCTTTATTCTTGACTTCTAGTCTCTTATGACCTCTAACTGCTATCGCTTTTAAATTTTTAGAACCCATAACAGCTCCCATACCAGTTCGACCAGCAGCATTTCTAAGATCATTAATAACACAAGCATAACGCACTAATCGTTCTCCTCCTGGTCCAATTTGAGCAACACGGATTAATTCATCCCCCAACTCATTTTTAATAATTGACTCTACTTCTCCAGTAACCTTACCCCAAAGATGACTAGCATCCTTTATTTCTGCCACTCCATCCTTTATCCATAAATACACCGGACTTTTTGCTTTTCCTTCAACTATTATCGCATCAAAACCTGCATGTTTTAATTCAGCCCCCCAGTGACCTCCAACCTCAGCTTCACCAAAGCCACCCGTTAAAGGGGATTTTGCCCCTACACTATTTCTACCGGTTCCTGGAATTGCATATCCCGTTAAAGGGCCCGTAGCAAAGATTAATTTATTCTCTGGTCCTAATGGGTCGATCCCTCTTGAAACTTCTTGTAAAAGATAATAGGCTACAAAACCTTCACCACCAATATATCGACGGTAAAAAATTTCATCAGGATTCTCAATTGAGATTTCTTTATTTGTCAAATCTACGCGGAGTATATTTCCCGTATATCCATTAACCATTTGAAACTCCTTTACTAGAATTAAATTGATATGTTATTTAGGTAAATTTCGTCTTACTTAAATTTCTTATTTGATTCAAAAGTCCAAAATTGTATTCAATATAGAATTGAATAAATTTATAGTTTGAATTTTTGAACTACATCCGAAGTCCAATTTCGGGTTTTACCTATTTATTTGCCTTTTTATATAGTGTTAATCTAAGGATCGATATTTAGTCAATACATTAATTTAATACTCGATAATTCTGCGGTAATATAGTAAAAAATATAAATTCAACAACATTTACAATTAACATCTAATAAAAATAATTTTAATATTTAATATTATATTCAGAATAATTAAATCAAAAAAAATAAAGGAAATTGATGAAAATGGCTGATAAAGACCACCTGAATTTGGTTATAATCGGACACATTGATCACGGTAAGAGTACTATGATGGGCGCAATGCTCATTGAAACTGGAGCTGTAACTGACAGAGAAGCCCGTGAATTGGAAAAACTCGCAAAGGAATACGACAGAGATTCTTGGTCATATGCTTTTGTCTTTGACAGACTAAAAGAGGAACGACAAAGGGGGATTACCATTGATTTGGCATTTAGAAAGTTCGAAACCAAGACAAAATACTTTACTATCATCGATGCGCCTGGTCATGCAGATTTTGTCAAGAATATGATAACCGGCGCCAGCCAGGCTGATGCTGCTATTCTTGTTGTTTCTGGTAAAAAAGGGGAAATGGAAGTTGGCATCGCTGCTAATGGACAAACTCGTGAACATGCGTATTTAGCACAAACTCTGGGGATCAAACAGATAGTAGTTGCTGTCAATAAAGCAGATATCTATGATTACTCAGAAGATCGATTTAATGAATGCAAAGAATCAGTAGGAGACTTACTTAAGAGTATAGGCTTTAAGGGCGTGAAATTCATTCCTACAAGTGGCATGCAAATGGAAAATCTCTCAAAGAAAAGTGATAAAATGCCCTGGTATGATGGACCAACATTGATTGATGCCATTGATGAGTTTACACTTCCTGAAAAGCCAACTGGTAAACCTTTAAGACTTCCTATCCAAGATGCTTATAGAATTAAAGGTACTGGAGTCGTACCCGTTGGAAGAGTAGAAACTGGAATTTTGAAGAAAGGCGATCAAATAATAATTATGCCTACTGGATTTAAAGGAGAAATTCGATCAATTGAAATGCATCATGAGGAGATTCCACAAGCTATCCCAGGAGACAATGTTGGATTTAGTATTCGAGGTATTACAATGGAAGATGCAAGTCGGGGTGATTGTTTAGGACATCCTAAAGATCCACCAACAGTAATAACACCAAAGGGAAAATGGACGGGACAAATTATTGTTATTTGGCATCCTACTGCAGTTGCACAAGGATATACTCCAGTTATTCATGCACATACAGCACAAGTAGCTGCAAGATTCTCTGCTTTAGTTAAGAAGTTAGATCAGAAGACTGGAGCAGTGATTGAAGATTCACCAAAGTTTCTGAAAAAGAACGAGTCTGCTATCGTTGAGTTAACACCAATTAAGAAAATGTGTCTTGAAAAATATGAGGATATTCCTGAGATGGGTCGATTTGCTGTACGCGATATGGGCAGAACCGTCGCTGTGGGTATAGTTAAAGATATTGTACCAGGAGCATAAATCTTACTATATTTGAAATTTTTTCTTAAATTCTTATTTTTACTTGAATATTTTTTTGATACTAATTCATTTAAATCAAGCTAGTTTTTATTTAACTTTATGTTTTATTAGAATACTCCCATGATACATGAATGATATTTTCTTTTTTGAAGAATTATTTGCCTTTTCTTCTTAATAGGTTGTATTTAGAAAAGGTTGATTTAAGGTTCTTTCGACTAAAACAAAAATTTGTATTTTTGGGTTAAGTAGTGTTGGAAAGTCATCTTTGTTAAACTTACTTCAAGGTCGTGAAATATCAAAGGAGAGAAACCCAACAGTAGGTTTAGAAATAGAAGATTCAATTTTAAATGGAAAAAAAGTCAATATATGGGATTTTGGAGGACAAGAACGGTTTAGATTCATGTGGCAGGATTTTTTAAGAGGAGCAGGATTAGCAGTTTTAGTCTGTGATTCCACAGAAGATAATATTAAAGAAACTAAAGAGATCTACAAGAAATTTTCACGATATCTCGATACCAAAATCATAGCAATTGCTAATAAACAAGATCTTCCAGATGCTTTGACTGCAAAAAAAGTCCAGAAAAAATTAGGCATACGTACTTATGGTATGTCTGCTATTAGGTTGGATTTAAGAGACAGAATACGAGATATTTTAGAATACGAGATTGAGTCAAAATAGAAGATTTAAAAGTAGTTCTTAAAATATTTTTCCTATTAAATGAGCAAGTCGGACACACTCTGGTAATTTAGAGTCAATACAGACCTTTTGCAACAGTGATTCTACTTTATCATTTTCAATTCCTTTAGAGTGGAAATAAATATCTGATATACCTCCCGCAGTCTCAATTTGAGTATGAAATAAATTTCCTGCATCAATAATGTTTTGAATTTTTTGTTTAAATCTAATTGGAAATTTCTGTTTGATAGTTTTTATTACTAAATCGATATCAACATTTCGTTCATTAACGGCAATTATTGGTTTCCCTACTTCATTATAAATCTTGTTTAAATTAATTAGGTTAAATCCTCCGAAAGTAATACTATGAGTTAATATAAATTGAACATGTTTATCGTTATTTGTTACTAATTCTATTAGCTTTTCAGTTGCATTTTGTCCATCAATTTCAATTTCTGTTCGAAAAACGCTAACAGGTCTAATTCCTTGACATACAACACCAATTAACTGAGTAGTTTTTGCAATTGTCTTTAATTCAAAGGTTGCATCATCTATTCCAATTACAATAGGATTTTCTTTCATAGTCTTACTAATTATTGGGTAGAAATTGTTTAATATGATTTAATAGATTAGTAAATGCAACTGTAGCATTTTTAATCTCCTCAGCCCTATTAAGAAGATCTCCTGAGAGATTATCAGCCAAGAAATTTATAATCTCTTTTACAGACATTTTATTGATAAACCACACATATGCCACTATCGCTTCAACTGTATCTGCAAGATCGTGAGCATCAGCTCTTGTTCTTGCAAAGCTTTTCATATTGGCATTTTTTAATGCTGTTTCTAAAACATTTTTACTTACTTTTTTTCCAGTTCGAATCACTTTATGGCTCAGATTATTTTTCGTTAAATATATAGACTTTGCTACTGAATAGGATAAATTGATAATTGCATCTCCAATTTTTGCCAACCCTTTATCAGTTCCGATAGCTTTTTGTGTTTTATTAAGGGTTAAATCTGAAATTAAAAACTCGTAATCCATTATGATAAGTTGAATTAAAACCTCTTATAAAGTTTTCATAAAAAAGAGAAAAATGTGTTAAGTAAGCTTTTTAAATATTTTTTGAGTTTCGAGAACTTCTTCTCTCAATGATTCAATACCTTTATGTAAAATATCTTTAATTTTATAATTTTTAGAATTTTCAAGGCGTATGAAAATTTGTGCAGGGAATATATTAGTTGCTTTATAGGCAGCAATATTTACACCCTCAATATTTAATAAATGTTTTACAAGGATATTACAAAATCCATGGGATTGTCCCTCAACAATTAATTCGTAATCATTTTCACCTTTGCCCTTATTTAAGCTTAGATTAAGATATTTATAATCTGGAAATAATGGTTCTTCTTCTAATTCAAATTCTTCTTCTTCTCCTTCTTCAATAATCTCTTCATCTGGAGGAGGAACTGATTTTACTTCTTTTTTATCTTCTACTTTAGGGTAAACACTCTCAACTTCCTCGTCTTCTAATAATTCTTCCATAAATTCATCTAGATCTTCTTCGGTATCCTCTTCTTTTTTTGGTACTTTTTTTTTTGCCATTATTATTACTCCCAACGATAAGGACTTAATAAAAAGTATTTAAAATAAAATAAATTTTTTATGGTTTTTAAAAGATTTTACAAAAATTGATTTGCTAAATCTTTTAATCTTTCAGTTGCTAAATGTTGAAGATCCCTTGAACCAAAAAGCGTTACTTTAATGCTTTTTCCTTCAACAGAAACGTTCAAATTTAAATAATTAACTTTTTTTTGAACATTTTCAAGAAATTTAATAGTGTTCTCCAATGAACCGCTGTTATTATAAAAATGAATGACCTTTTTTCCTAACTTTCTCACTTGATAAACCCTTACAAATTTTGTATTAAGAAAAATATTAGAACCGTAGATTATTTCTCACATTTCCATAATCCTCAGCAATTTTTCTACTTTCCACATTACCACAACGATCACATTTTAATTTATTGTGACCTATTTTTTGAAGCGGATCTCCACAGATTACACAATCTGCATAAATAACACCTAAATCCTTACCAGCTGTACTTAATTTATATTCATTATAATCTTGCTCTATTACACGAGCTCTTACAATATCCGTTATTTGAAAAGCATCACTAATTTTTTCTACATATCTATCTGAAATCTGTGAGACATGTATATTACCAAAATAACTTGAATTAAAATGTATCTTTTTATTAATTGTATAAAAATTTATTCCAACAGAATATTGACGTAAAAAAAGAATTGAGCCAATGACTATATCTCCGATTTTTACGACTTTTCGATCTTTTTCTTGATGTGTACTAATTTCAATTTTCCTTTCTTTTTCGTTAATACTAATCATACCTGATTTACTTGCAAAGATTTTACCATCTTTAGTGAATGTAGATTGTTTATCAGGGAGGAATTCCTCGACTACTCCAAGTTTTTCCCCGGTTAAAACTATCTCTCCATCTTTTAGGGATTTCTTACTCAATATTATCAGCAATAGTTTTTTAATTTCTCAAACTCTTTCTAATTTAAGTAAATATTATTAAATAAGATAAATAAATTTAATGTATTAATTTTAAAAGAGCAAACATTTTTTTGGATGAAATTTAGCAAAAAAGAATTAATCTCTATTATACAGAAAACCGAATCTTTCATTACTCCTAAAATTAAATTAGAACAGTATTGTATCGATGCAAATTGTGCTGTAGATATAATTTATTATGCAGGTTTTGAATATAATGATATTAATAACGCTTTTATAATTGATCTAGGTGCTGGAACTGGAAGATTGTCAATAGCTAGTGCTTTTCTTAAAGCAAATTTCGTATTAAGTGTTGATATTGATATACTTGCTTTAAATACTTTAAGAAGAAATGTATTATCTTTAGGGTTAAATCATGTCATATTTCCTATATGTGCAGATATTGAATATTTTGAGATATCAAGAAGATTTTTACCAATTGATATGAAAATAACAACAATTATGAATCCTCCTTTTGGAGTTCAAAAGAGTTTTGCAGATAGAATCTTTCTAGGTAAATCATTTGATTTTTCAGATGTTGTCTATTCAATTCATCTAAGAAATCCAAAAGTCCACAAATTTATTTCAAATTATATAAACCAATATAACTGGAAAATTGATAATGTTCTTCCTTTCAATATGGTTTTAGAAAGAACATTTCCATTCCACAAAAAAAAGCTTAAGCAAATTAATGTTGATGTATACCGGTTTTTAAAAAAAAATAACAAGGATTTTGATTATTAAAGTTATATGAAGCTTTTCCAAGAATCTAATTTTTTGGGAAATTTCGCATTTTCTCCTAACATTTCTTCAATTCTGAGTAATTGATTAAACTTGCAGGTTCGTTCTGAGCGACAAGTAGCGCCACTCTTCATTTGACCTGTACATAGTCCAACTGCTAAATCTGCGATGAAAGTATCTTCTGTTTCACCAGAACGATGAGAAACCATAACATTAAAACCATTATTAAAAGACATTTTTGCGGCCTTAATGGCTTCAGTTAAAGAACCTATTTGATTTACTTTAAGTAATAAAGCATTTCCAGCTTTTTGATTAATGGCCTTCTCTAAAATCTTAATATTAGTTACGGTTATATCATCATCAACAATTTGAATAGAATTATCGACTTTTGCTGAGATCTTTGCAAAGCTCCCAAAGTCTTCTTCGTCAAAAGGATCCTCAATTGATTTGAAAGGATATTCACGGATTAACTCCATATAATATTCTAATAATTCATCTTTAGAGAGCCTTCTACCATCAATATTATAAAAATCTTCTTCAAAAAATTCACTAGCAGCAGCATCCATACCCAAGACAAAATCAGTGCCCATTAAAAATCCTGCGGTTTCAATTGCTTCAATAATTATATCTACAGCTTCGGATGTCAGTTTTAAATTTGGCGCAAATCCCCCTTCATCTCCAACATTGATTGAAGATGGTCCATACTCCTTAAGTAACAATTTCTTTAAAGTTTGATATACTTCAGCTACATTTTGTATTGCCTGAGAAAAGGAATTAGCTCCTACCGGTAAAACCATAAACTCTTGAACTGATAGGTTATTACCTGCATGTTCACCTCCATTTATGATATTACAACAAGGAATTGGAAGCAAGAAATCATTTCTGGTTTTATTATATGCTAGCTTATAAAGGTATTCAAATAAAGGTACGTCAGATAGTTGGGCAGCTAATCTAGCTGTCGCTAATGAAACTGATAATATTGCATTAGCACCCAAATTACTCTTATTTTCTGTACCATCAAGCGAGATCATTTCTGCATCTATTATATCCTGCTCTCTAACATCAAATCCAATTAATTTTTTGCCCAATGTTTCATTTACATTGTTAACTGCTTTTAGTACATGTTTTCCCAAGAAATCTTTTCCTCCGTCCCGTAATTCCAATGCTTCTAACAGACCGGTAGATGCTCCCGAAGGAACAGCGGCTCTTGAAAATTGCTTTCCAGCAAAAACATCAGATTCTACAGTTGGATTTCCCCGAGAATCTAAAATCCATCTTGCCTTAATTTTGGTTATTTTAAAATCAGTCATACATATCTCATTGTTTTTTTATAGATATGAATATTAATAAAGAATTAAGAAAATTTAATTCTTAAGATAATAATATAAAATTTAAAGTATATCTAAAAAGTATGTCTTTTGAGAATAGACCATGGGTTGAGAAATATCGACCAAGAGTGCTGGATGATATTGTAAATCAAAAGGGAATAATCAGACGTTTAAAGCAATTTGTACTTGACAAATCAATGCCCCATCTCATTTTTGCTGGACCTGCAGGAACCGGAAAAACTACATCCGCATTGGCAATGGTAAGAGAATTGTATGAAAGAAAAATGGCTGTAAATAAGACATATTTAGAACTAAATGCGAGTGATGCCCGTGGAATTGATGTAATTAGGACTTATATAAAAGATTTTGCTCGAGCACGACCGCCTACAGATATCACATTCAAAGTACTAATTCTTGATGAAGCTGATAATATGACAGCTCCCGCTCAACAAGCTTTAAGGAGAACAATGGAGAAATATACAAAGAATTGTCGAATGATTTTGATATGTAATTATTCTAATAAAATCATACCACCAATACAATCAAGATGTGTAGTGTTCAGATTTGCATCTTTAAATAATGAAGATATAAAGTTAAGAGTAAAATATGTAGCTAAACAAGAAAATATTACCTTTACCTCTGGAGGATTAAATGCCATTGTTAATGTTTCTCGAGGTGATTGTAGAAGAGCAATAAATTATTTACAATCTTGCGGCACAATTTCCAAAAAAATTGATCAAGATATTGTATTTCGTGTTGCAGGAGAAGTTCCTCCTGAAAAAATAAAAGAAATTTTGAACACTGCATTAGAAGCCCAACTACAACTGTCTATTAAACTTTTGAATGAATTAATTAAAGAGTATGGACTTTCTGGGCAAAATATCATTAAAAATATATATCGAGAAATTTACGATTTAAATATTCCAGAAGATATGAAAATTGAGATTTTGAAATTGTTAGCGGAATTTGAATATCGACTGAGCCAAGGGGGAACTGAGGAAATTCAACTTCAAGCATTATTAGCTAAAATCGTTTTGTTGCAAAGCTCTGAATAAATGATATTTTAGATTATAATCTAATTTTTTCTTAATGAAATAGTTATCCATTCGTTCTTTAGATTTTGGGTCTACAATAAAATCAATATTCTCATTAAATTTTATGTCCCATAAAATCAATCCCTGTGGATCAGCAGGTTGATAAGAGAATTTATTTGATACATCAAACAGATCTAAAAACTCCTTATAAGATATTTCATTTATTCCTAATTCTAAAACTTTTTTAACCATTCTTCTAACTTGCTGTCTTAAAAATGCTCTACTTTTAAATTGAAAGACAAGATACCCATCGTATATTGATAAGCTTACTAAATTCATATCTCTTATAGTAACTATCTTATCATCTTCTTTTTTCGAAAAATTTTCAAAATCATGGTTGCCTTCTAAATCTTTACAAGCCTTTTTCATTAGATCTATATCAATTCCTGACGTTTTTTTAAAATAGGAAATAGGGTAAGGTACTATATATACATAATGGCGCAAAATTGCTCCAAATCTAGAAATAAACTCCATTGGTACTTCTGAATAAGCCCAAATTCCAATCTCTTTAGGTAAAGCAGTATTAATTTCCATAAGAGTTGGTTCCCTTTCTGTTATGCACGTAAAACAAGCTCCCCTAGCAGAGACATATCTATCTGTTCTACTTGCAAACTCAAACTTGGATTTTTCAGTATCTTGGATGTAACCTTTACTTATTAAAGCGTTTAATATGCATTCTTCAATTGTCTTTAAATTCGGTTGTCTTTGGGATCCAAAATATTCATTTGTTCCAATATAATAGATTTTGAAAAGAAACTTAGAATTTAACATCTTATATAATCTTTTTCTATCAAAATATTTCACTTTTTGTTATCTATATTTTAAGCATTTTGATCTTTACAAAATGTTGGAATAAAGAAAAACATTTTAATCTTAAGGATTTTTTTTATAAACAAAATTTAATTATGAGTATTATTAAGTCAGATTGAGAAATTATGGCTAAAATCGGCACTTCACTTAGAAACTTCCGAGATCGAATCAAAACTTCGGTATCAATAAAAACAAGAAATATCTTATTCTTTACAGCAATATTTCTAATAGTAGTTTTAGCCATAATCGTTAGATTAAGCCCCCTCATAAGAGATATTACTCTGATTAAAGCTTTCGATCCTTGGATTCAGTGGTATAATGCCGAATATTTAGATACACATACAATGTATCAATATTTCCATTGGGTTGACTATAAAAGTTGGTTTCCTCAGGGTCATTTTAGAGGTGGTTTACGACCCGGATTAACATTTACAGTAGTTATTTTCCATAAAATCTTTAATTTCTTTGGATTCAATATTTCAATGTATGATGTATGTTTCTATTTTCCAGCATTTATGGGAGGATTAACTGTATTAGTGATATATTTTTTAGGCAAAGAAGTGAACAATCGGGCGACTGGACTATTTGCAGCATTCTTTTTAGCTTTCAATCCTGGATATTTACAACGGACTACCGCGGGATTTTTTGATAATGAAACTATTGGTGTTTTTGCTACATTAATGATATTTTTATTTTTCTTAAAAGCTTTAAGAACGGGCAGGTTTTCACATTCCGTTATTGCTGGTATATTTTTAGGATATCTCTCTTTAAGTTGGGGTGGATATCAGTTTGTTTATTTAGTAATTCCTATAATAAGCATTATCTTAATATTAACAAATAAATATAGCGAAAATGTTTTAATATCTTACGCCGGAGTTCAAGGAACTGGTTTATTGATTTTTGCTTTATATAAAAGGTTTAATCCTGGAAGTTTATTTACAGATCTAGATATTGGTGGTATTTTTTTCTTCACTATTATTTTACTTATATTCCATATCATACATACCAAAAGGACTGAACATCCAAATTTTTATTATCGATTAATAAATACGATAAAATGGGGAGCAATTCCTACTGTTCTAATTTTTGCCGTAATTCTTTGGGTTGCGCCTCATATATTACCTTTTGGATTTGGTTCACGATTTTGGACAATTCTTAATCCGCTTTTTCGAGAAGATGTTAGCCTTGTAGCTTCAGTAGCAGAACAAATGCCTAGTAATTGGGCTGTATTTTATTATAATACATTAATTCCATTGATTCTTGTACCGTTGGGTATTTATTTTTGTTTTAAAAGATTAAATGCTGCTGATATTTTTGTTATCGTCTTCATTATTTTAATGTACTATTTTACAGGTAGTATGATTCGTATCATACTGATTTTTGCTCCAGCAGCATCATTAGCAGGAGCCTATGGTTTAGCTAGCGTATTAAAAATTTTTGGGAGTTTCATTGGAGAAAGAAAAGTTGGTATTAGCAGAAAAAGAAAAAGACAACTAAAAGGAACTTTAGGAAGTTCTGAAGTGTTAGTTGTTTACCTTCTTGTAGGAGTTTTATTATATGCCCAGGTGGCTCATACCACAAATATAGCAATAACACAAATGTCATTTGCTCAAATTGCACCTGGAGGGCAACTTCACGATTGGGAAGAAAGCTTAACATGGATGAGAACTAATCTTAAAGGGACAAATGTGGTAGTATCGTGGTGGGATTATGGTTATTGGCTCACTCCTATAGGTAACGTAACAACCGTGAATGATAATGCTACCAAAAACTCAACTCGAATAGGTTTAACTGGAATGGCGTTGATGCAAACCAATGAGCGATATAGCCTTAAGGCATTGCGAAGATTACATGCTGATTATGTTTTAGTATACTGGGGTTATCTGATTAATAATTTGGGCGGAGATGAGGGTAAGTGGACTTGGATGGTCCAGATTTGTAACGATAATTATGAAAAATATAAACAGTTCGGCTGGGAAGAAGATAACTGGGCTGATAATGCTGTTTTTGATATGAATGATTATATAAATCAAACTACAGGGGCCATGAAGGATGCATGGTTTAACAGTCAATTGATTCACCTTTTATTTGGAGGTGAAAAAACATCCGGTACTCAGGATACATTAAACTATTTTGAGCAAAATTATGTAAATGTAATTACTAATAGGCGAGATAATGATGGAGATCTATGGTCTGATCATATCCCAGAGAATGGATTATATGATTCCATGATATTTATCCCTACATATTTTTCTCATGCCCATTTGGTAAAATTGTATAGAGTGGATTATACAATATTGGATTCCAGTTTTGTTATAAAAAATCCAAGGGTTACTGATAAAGGATATGCTACATTCAAACTCATAAATACAGGTAAAAAAGAATTATACATAAAAAACGTCGCTATTAATAAAACAAATTATGATTTTTTCATAGCGGATAATTATGTTGAACCAGGTTCTGAAGCACTTGTTTGGGTTAATACTACAGATGCAAATTTTCAAATAGATGATGTTGTTACAATTGATGTAGACGCTCAATCACAGGCATTATTCAATAGGGATTATTCGTTTTCCAACAGTACAAGCAATTTCTTTGTTAGAGAAGCACAAGAAGGAGAAATTAAAATCAATAAAGAAAATAGCATAGTTATTCAAAAAGATCCTTCTACCGTTGATCTATACCTTGAGGTAGAAAATACAGGAGAATCAATTGTAGTATTAGATAGATTTTATGCTAATAGTGATACTGTGGAAAATAGGATTGATCCAGAAAAAGTAACATATCTGAGTGGATCTCCTACTCTTGCGCCTAGTGATAAAGCTTTTGTCAAAATAGAAGATGCCACAATAGACTTCTTCCCTATCAAAGAATATAATAAAATAGGGGTAGCAACTCCAAATAATATATTTGACGAAATACTGTTTACATCAAATACAGAAGACTATTCATTATCAATTTTAAGACCAGATCGGATTGCATCGCCTGAAGAATTAGCGATGCTTAGCACAAATTATAGGAAACAAATACCAATTGATTTCAACAAATCTGTAGCTTATACATATGATAATGGTACTATTGAGTTGAATATATATGTAAAAAATACTGGCGATATCATATTTGGTTTAGATTCTGTATATTTAAAAGAATCACTGATCGAAGTTGACAGCGATGATTTCCATACAAGGAGTGGATTTCTAAACCTAGAAAGTAATGAAGAAGATGTAATTGTAATAAATGTTGACACAAATGATCCTGGTGATGCGAAATATGGACTAACTGGAGAAGAAAATGAAGATATATTAGTATGTATCACTGGGGCTTTTGGAGAATTCGGCACTGTCGCTTCTGATATCGGATACATACAGACTATTAAAGATGAACCAAGTATTAAAATACTGAAAAATGTGCAAGGTGTTAGTTCATCCATTATTTATGCAAATGAAACCGGAAAACTATTAATTAAAAATACGGGAAATCAACCAGTTACTTTAAGTGATATTTATGTAAATAACACATTAGTGAATAATA
This sequence comes from Promethearchaeota archaeon, assembly GCA_048938855.1. Taxonomy (GTDB): domain Archaea; phylum Asgardarchaeota; class Lokiarchaeia; order Sigyniarchaeales; family SOKP01; genus Loki-b32. Next base: position 395,985 of record JBHLLT010000001.1, on the reverse strand, counting down.
CTGATTATATTTATGGAGATTCCTCTTTAGATATACAAGAATGCGCGATTGTAACATTTGATATTCCAGACTTAATGATAAATAAGTCAGATGAGTGTAATATTAGAGTCACAACAACTTCCTTAGCAGAGACAAACGAAACTCTTACTGCTTTCGTAGATTCCGAATATTATAATATAAATATTAATGATGGAGGTACATCTGCGTCTGATTCAGGAGATGTGACCATTTTAATTGAAAATAATGGAGATTTCAATGTTACTGTTGATTCAGTTTATATTAATAACACATACTTTTCTGCAAATGCATTTACATCGGACAATGGGTATGAAATTGCAAGTGGTAGTACGATAGAATTAACAATTAGTATGGCTACAATCGAATCCAGACTTGGAATTATTAATGTTAACGACATTTTAGAATTTTTAGTCCGTACTATAGAAGGAGCAGAGGATATTCACCAAGAAACAGTGATATCATAGATATTAACTTTTTCTATTTTTTACCTTTTCTATTTTTAGTAAAAATCATAAGATAATGTTTCATTAGAATATCTATAGACTTATCTTATATATATTCGCATAAGTTAATTTATAATTTATTTATAAAAATTTGTTTATTGTTTATGAGCGTTGGTTTTAAATTACACACAGAGTTCAAACCTGCAGGGGATCAACCTTCAGCAATCTCCGCACTTGCAAAGAACATAAAGGATGGGAAACAATTTCAAACCTTATTAGGAGCAACTGGGACAGGAAAAACTTTTTCAATAGCAAATATTATTCAGGAAATTCAAAAACCGACGTTAGTAATGGCACCGAATAAAACATTAGCTGCTCAGTTATATAATGAACTCAAAGAGTTATTTCCTCAAAATGCAGTCCATTATTTTGTATCTTATTATGATTATTACCAACCAGAAGCATATATGCCAATTTCAGGATTATATATAGAAAAAGATTTTAATGTTAATGAAGAAATTGAACGATTGAGACTTGCTGCTGCTCATGCTGTCAGAACTCGAAGAGATGTAATAGTTGTTGCAACTGTATCGTGTATTTATGGACTTGGAAACCCTGATCTCTGGGAAAAGATAGCCCTCTATGTTGAAACCGGTTTAAAAATTAAGCGATCTGAAATTTTAAAGAAATTGGTAAAAATGAATTATGAACGGAATGAAATTGAATTTAAACCTGGAATTGTAAGAGTTAAAGGAGATATTGTTGATATATATCCAGCGTATTTGAATAATGGAGTTAGGATTTCTTTATTTGGGGATGAAATTGAATCTATTACCGAAATTCATCCATTGACAAATAGTCCAATCAATAAGGTTCCGAATTATAGAGTATTCCCTGCAACGCATTTCATCATTCCTGATGAAAATAAGATAAAAGCACTTGATTTAATAAGTGAGGAACTGGAAGATCGTGTAAAATTCTTCAAAGATCAGAAAAAGTATGCTGAAGCTCAAAGAATCGAGAGGAGAGTTAAATTTGATATGGAAATGATGAAAGAGATGGGATGGTGTAAAGGTGTAGAGAATTATTCTAGACCCTTGGATGGAAGACCTCCTGGGACACCTCCGATGACTTTAATGGATTATTTTCCAGATGAATTCCTAATAGTTGTGGATGAATCCCATATTACAATTCCGCAAATTCATGGAATGATTGGGGGAGATCGGTCACGTAAGAAAAACCTTGTAGATTATGGATGGCGATTACCAAGTGCGTATGATAATAGACCTCTTACATTTGAAGAATGGGAGAAGAAAATTGATACCATAATTTTTATGAGTGCAACTCCCGGAGATTATGAGTTAGAAAGAAGTGGGGGTATTTCTGCCGAACAAATTATTCGACCAACTGGTCTTGTTGATCCGAAAGTGGAGATAAGGCCTGCTAAAAATCAAATAGATGATTTGTTAGGTGAGGTTAGAAAAGTCATAAAGAACAACGGAAGGACTCTTATAACCACTCTTACTAAAAGAATGTCTGAAGATATCGCTGAATATTACAATGAATTAGGATTGAAAATAACATATTTACATTCAGAAGTGGATACTGTTGAAAGATTTGAGATCTTACGTCAATTGAGAGACGGTACATTTGATGTCCTCGTAGGAATTAATCTTTTGAGAGAGGGGCTTGACTTGCCTGAAGTTCAATTAGTTGCCATTCTTGATGCAGATAAGCTGGGATTTTTAAGAGACACTCGATCATTAATACAAACCATCGGTAGAGCTTCCAGAAATGTTGATGGAAAAGCGATATTATATGCAGATAGGATTTCGCCATCAATGAGAGCAGCAATAGATGAGACTAATAGAAGAAGAAATAAACAGATTAAATATAATGAAGAACATAATATCACACCTCAGACAATTAAGAAGAATATCTTACAATCTCTTTCAGAAGAACAAGAATTTAAAGACAAAGAAGTGAAGAAACTAAAACAAACAGTTAAAGATAAAATAAATCGGTTAAGAGCAGAAGGAGATATTGATATAGTTATTCAATATTTGGAGGATAAAATGTTCATGGCAGCTAAAGAGTTAAGATTTGAAGATGCTGCTTATTTAAGGGACAAAATTAAGGAAATAAAACAAACAAATAAAATAAAAGCGTGAATTTTTTCTAATACTTTTAATTGAAAATCGTAGTATAGAATGACTGAAAATTCAATAATAATAAAAGGAGCAAGGCAGAATAATTTAAAGAACATTGATGTTGTAATTCCACGAAATAAGTTGGTGGTTATTACAGGTATCAGTGGTAGTGGAAAAAGTAGTCTAGCAATGGATACATTATATGCTGAGGGTCAGCGAAGATTTCTAGAATCATTATCTAGTTATGCTAGACAATTTTTAGGTGAAATGGATAAGCCTGATGTAGATTCTATAGAAGGATTATCTCCCGCAATAGCAATTGAGCAAAAACCCTTATCAAAAAACCCAAGAAGTACAGTTGGCACTGTAACTGAGATTTATGATTACTATAGGTTATTATTTGCTAACATTGGAATTCCACATTGTCCTAATTGTGGAAAAGAGATTAAACCTCAAACTCCTCAACAAATAATCCAACAAGTCTTAGATACTGTCAAGGAAAGTCAAAAATTTATTATTAAAGCACCTGTGATAAGAGACAGAAAGGGAGAATATAAAGAGCTTCTAGAAGATTTAAAGAGACAAGGATATCTACGAGTGGAAGTTGATGGTATTCAATATACTTTAGATGAAGAAATCTCAATGGAAAAAAATGTAAAACATAATATCAACGTTATTATTGATAGATTAGTTATGAATAAGGATATTAAATCTAGATTAGCCGACTCTGTCGAAACTTCGTTAAAGTTAACTGATGGACTTGTAATTGTTGAAGTATTAGAAGAGAAGGAGCAGATATATTCTGAACATCTTGCTTGTATAGATTGTGGGATATCATTTCCTCCATTGGATCATAAAATGTTTTCTTTTAACATTCCACATGGCAGTTGTAAATATTGTAGTGGATTAGGAACAGTTATGGAATTTGATTATGGTTTGCTATTAGGAAATGATATGGATATTCCAATCCAAGAAACTCCAATTAGAGACATTCCTGGATTTGGTTCTGACAATGGTTATTCATGGCAAACAATAGTTCAAGTTGCAAAACATTATGGATTTGACACTGACAAAACGCCAATCAAGGATATCGACCCCAAAAAATTACAAAAAATATTATTTGGTTCTGAAAATGAATCAATTGATTTTCATTTTAAAAGCGAAAATAATGGATACAAAAACTATAATGGTGAATTCAAATCTTCTTGGCAAGTTGTGAGACCTTTTGAGGGTATAATTCCAATCCTGCATAGAAGATATATGGAAACTCGTTCTGAATGGGCTCGTGATGTTTATGAAAGTTTTATGAATAGAATAAATTGCCCACAATGCAATGGTCAAAGATTAAAACCTGAAAGTTTAGCAGTAACAGTTAATAATCTCAATATAGCACAAATAACAGCACACTCAGTAAAAGATTCTTTAAAATTTTTTAAAGAACTTAAATTAAATGAAACTGAAAAGATAATAGTTAAAGAAGTATTAAAAGAGATATTTAACAGATTATCTTTTCTTGAAAATGTTGGTTTAGATTATATTTCATTAAACCGTCGTTCAGATACTCTCTCTGTAGGAGAAGCTGAGAGAATTAGATTAGCTACTCAATTAGGTTCTAGTTTAGTAGGAGTATTGTATGTTTTAGATGAACCTAGTATAGGACTTCATCAAAGAGATATTAATCGTCTTATTGATATGTTAAAAAAGTTAAGGGATTTAGGAAATACAGTAATAGTAGTTGAACATGATGAAGCAATAATGCGCAGTGCCGATCATATAATAGATTTAGGGCCATTAGCAGGAGAAAATGGAGGTGAAATCGTTGCTGAAGGGCCTATTGAAGAAATACTTAATTCGAAATCATTAACAGGAGAATATTTATCAGGAAAAAGAAAAATTGTTCTGCCAAAAATTAGACGAAAGGTAAATAATGAGTTCATTGAAGTATTAGGGGCTAAAGAAAATAATTTAAAAGGCATTGATGTTAAAATACCGTTAGGGATTTTCACTTGTATAACTGGAGTTTCAGGAGCGGGGAAAACTAGCCTTATAATTGATTGTTTACATAATGGACTTCATAATTTAATAAATACTAGGAGTTCCAAAGTTACCGAAGGTAAATTTGATAAAATAAAAGGATATGAAAAAATAGATAAAATTATTAATATTGACCAATCTCCTATCGGAAGAACTCCACGGTCAGTCCCTGCTACTTATACAAAAGCGCTTGATTATATCAGGGAAATTTTTGCTGGATTACCGGAAGCTAAAGAACGAGGTTATAATAAAGGAAGATTTAGTTTTAATACTACCTCTGGGCATTGCAAAAAGTGCAAGGGAACAGGATATATCCTAAAAGAAATGTATTTTTTGCCGGACGTTTATATAAAATGTGATTTATGTAAGGGTAAAAGATACAATGCTGAAACTTTAGAAATTAAATATCATAGCAAATCAATTTATGATGTTCTTAAGATGACCTTTCATCAAGCTTTAGAATTTTTTGACAAAATTCCGAATTTAAAACGTACTATAAAAACAGTGGTAGATGTAGGCTTAGGTTATTTAGAATTAGGTCAATCTTCCACCACTCTAAGTGGGGGAGAGTCCCAACGGTTAAAAATCGCTAGAGAATTAAGAAAAACGAGTACAGGAAATACTCTTTATATCTTAGATGAGCCTACAACAGGATTAAGTTCTTTCGATATTAATTATTTACTTAAAGTTCTTCAAAAATTAGTTGATAAAGGTAATACAGTAATTATAATTGAACACAATATGGATATAATAAAATCTACAGATTATATTATTGATCTGGGTCCTGAAGGCGGTGAGAAAGGAGGTAATATTGTGGTAATGGGATCTCCTGAAGAAATTGTTAAAAAAAGTCATTCTTTTACTGCGCAATATTTAAAACCATACCTCAATAAGAATTAATATTTCAAATGTCTTAGATTTTTTTTAAAGTTTTAAAATAAAATTCTAAACTTATAGAAAATAATTTTATTATAAGTGAAAGTTTTTTCGAAATCATCAAATTAGATTTGTGATTTAAAATGACTGAAGAAAACAAAATAATTAGAGCACCGATTGTGTGTATACTTGGTCATATTGACCATGGTAAAACGACTATCCTAGATTATATAAGAGGTACAGTAGTACAGCAAAGAGAAGCTGCAGGAATTACACAACATATAGGTGCTTCTTATTTCCCAACTAAAGATATCAGAGAATTTTTGAAAAAATCTAAACAAGAATTTGCTGAAAAAGAAATTAAACTTCCTGGTATTTTAGTTGTAGATACTCCAGGCCACGCAGCCTTTCTAAATCTGAGAAAAAGAGGCGGTGCTGTAGCTGATATAGCAATTCTAGTAATAGATGTTACAGCGGGGACAATGCCAATAACTTGGGAATCTGTTAGGATACTACGAGAAAGGAAAACACCATTTGTAATTGCAGCAAATAAGATAGATAGAATTTCAGGATGGAAATCAAAAACAGATGCTGATTTTCTTGATTCCTATAATTTTCAAAAGCCGCATGTAAAAGATTTTTTAGATGAAAAGCTATTACAGATTGTAGGTAACTTTTTAGAAGAGGGTTTTAAGGGAATTGATCGCTATGATAAAATAAAAGATTTTACTAAAAAAATAGCAATAGTACCAACAAGTGGAAAAACAGGTGAAGGAATATCGACACTTCTCATGATTTTGATGGGATTAGTTCAACAATATTTAACTACAAATCTTAAGTATTCTGAAGGATCCGCTAAAGGAGTTGTATTAGAAGTTAAGAAAGAAAAGGGTCAGGGAAAAACTATGGATGTTCTTATTTATGACGGACTTATTAATAAAGGGGACGAGTTTATTGTTGGTGGTTTAGAAAAACCTATTAAATCTAAAGTAAGAGCATTACTAATACCAAAGCCTTTAGATGAAATTCGAGATCCAAGACAAAAATTTGATTCTGTTGATACTATAAGTGCCGCTGCGGGTATTAAAATTCTTGCTCCAAATATCGAAGATGTGGTAGCCGGTTCTCCGTTTAGAGGAATAATGGATCCCTCTGAAGAAGATCAAATCTATAGCGAAATTGAATCTGAAGTAGAAAGTATTAGGATAAAAACTGAGAAAGCTGGGGTCGTATTAAAAGCGGATACTTTAGGTTCTCTTGAAGCTCTTGAAAATCATTTTACTAAAAATGGAGTAAAAATTAGCATAGCTGATGTAGGTCCGATAAAGAAAGAAGATATTATTAATGCAAATATAGTAAAACAGTTGGATCCATATTCTGCAACAGTACTAGGTTTTAATGTACCCATTTTACCTGAAGCCAATGAACAAGCTATTAAGGATAACATCAGGATCTTCACTAATAATGTAATCTATCGATTATTAGAGGATTATATAGAATATGCAGAAACTAGAAAAGCAGAAGATACCGCAAAAGGTTTAAGTGAGCTGATTTTACCCGCTAAAATTAAAATGTTTCCTGAATTTATATTTCGAAATTCAGATCCTGCTGTTTTTGGAGTTTACGTCGAAGCAGGGACTTTATATCCAAAAGTTCAATTAATTACTGATAAAGGCAAACGAGTTAGAAGAGTACATCAAATCCAAGATAAAGGACAGACACTAGATAAAGCACCTAAAGATTCAGAAGTAGCTATTTCTATTCGTGGTATCGAAATTGGGCGAGATTTAGAAAAAGATGAAACCTTATTTGTTTTAGTTCCTGAATCTCATGTAAGGCAACTAATGGGAAAATTTATTGATGAATTAACCACAGATCAAAAACAGGCTCTTAGAGAATTTATTACTTTAATGCGTAAGACAACGCATCCTTGGTGGGGCATGTAGTATTTTCATATATTAATCTCTTAAACGAGATTCCTTACAAATTAAAATTAAAATTCAATAGAAAAAAAGAATTAATAATATTAATTTACTGTAATCATATTAATTAAATGAATTCAATCAATGAAATTTTTGAAGAAGTTTTAAGCAGAATAATTCCAACAAATGAAGAACTGGAATTAATAAATGGAATAACTGAGAAACTAAGGAAATTATTAGAGAAAAGAGCTGATAAATTAGGAATAAAATTTAAGCGAATGGAACCACAAGGCTCGACTGGAATTAAACAAACTCAATTACGCAATGATTTTGATATTGATTATTTTATTGGATTAGATTATAAGCATTATAAATCTAAATATCAAGGTTTGAGTAGAAATAAATTAAAAGTCGAGTCAAAAAAAGACTTTTTGTCATTATGTAATAATTGGATTCTTCAAAGCTTAACTTTAGATGAATTCCATAATCCTCGTCTTTTATATGCAGAACATCCATACGTTACAGTCGATTACATTTCAAAAGATAAAAAAGTTAAAATTGATATTGTGTTATATTTCGAATTAGATTTAGAATATATTAAGAAAAATGGGCCAATTACCGCAGTTGATAGATCACCTTGGCATGGTGATTTTGTTAGAATTAAGTTAACGCCTCAACAAAAAAATGAAGTCCGACTGTTAAAACAATTTTTTAAAGCTTGTCATAGTTATGGTGATAAGAGTGCAGTAGGTAAAGTTGGTTTTATAGGTTATAGCGCTGAATTATTAATTTATTATTATAATAACCTTAAAGACCTTTTTGAGAATTTTAATGAGTTATGTGAAAAACCATTAGACTACTATAACAGAAGTAAAAAAGAATTGAGCGAGATTGTCCATTTTCAAAATGATTATCTTATCATAATAGATCCTATAGACAAAAATCGAAATGTGGCATCATCAATATCTGAGAGAGCATATAAATACTGCAATCAACAAATTAGTGAATTTTTAAAAAATCCAGACCCAGGATTTTTTACAATTAAACCAATTCCAGAAGTTAGTTTAAAAAGTAAAGAAGATCCATTACTTTCTAAAATATTCATACTAGAATTACTAAATACAGACCATAAAATCCACTATACTATAAATAGAGATAAACTCTATTCTTTAGGAGACAGTATTAAAGCTAATGGTGAAAAAGAGTTTTCTCATACTGATCGATTTGGAAAGATAATTTTTGAATCATATTTTGAAGATGAAAATAACCAATATAATCTCGCATTCTATTGTGAAAAACCTTACATCTCTGATAATTATATACGTAGGGGGCCTCCAATTGAAGAAAAAATTCATTCCAATAATTTTAAACGAAAAAATCCATCTTATTTTGAAAAAGACGGCTATTTATGGGTAGAAACTTCAAGAGAATTTAATAATTTCTATGATTTCTTAACTCAATTTATAAAAAATAAGATTCCAGACAATTTTGAAATTATCAATTGCTCAAATTCTTTTGATGCTATTACTTCCTCCGGAAAAAAAACAATAAATATATTAAAAGCTATAATCCTTCCTCTGTATATCTAATCTTATTAAAAATCCAAGAATGCATTATATTTATTTTATTTATGAATAAGTTAATTTTTTTATTAGAATCATAAAACTTTTATGATTTCTTGTATTCTTTTCCTCAATTATAACATGAGAATTAAATTTAATTAATACAACGTGAATATATTATGGTTAAAGTGAAAAACCCCGAGACAATAGCAAAATTGGTCACTGAGGGTTCCTATGAGAAAAAAAGAATCTTTAGTATAACCGCTCATATCGATCATGGTAAAACTACTGCCACAGATTACTTATTGCGGAGAGCTGGACTTATGAGGCCTGAAGATGCTGGTCAACTACAGATGACCGACAGTGATGATGAAGAGCAAGAGCGCGGAATAACAATATTCACTAGTGTTGTCCTCCTCGCATTCAATGACCCAAGAAAACCTGATGATGAAGAGCCTTACATCATTCAGCTAAATGATACGCCTGGTCATATAAGTTTTACAGGAGAAGTATCAAGAGCTTTAAGAGGCAGTGATGGTGCTATAGTATTAGTGGATGCACTTGAAGGCGTCATGACTCAAACAGAAACTAATATTAGGTTATCTGTTGGTGAAGAATACTGTAAACCTGTCCTCTTCATAAATAAAGTCGACAGATTGATTAGTGAATTAAAACTCAGTCCTCAGGAAACATTCGCAAAAATCGATAAAATCACAAGAGAAGTGAATGATTTAATCAAAAAGGTAAGGCCAGAAGGATCGGATTGGAGTATTGATTTTGCCAAAAATTCCGTTGCCGTTGGTTCAGCGAAGCATGGATGGGGTTTTACCTATGAAATTTTACTTGAAAAGGACTTGAAGCCTCAAGACGTTTTTGAAAAGTATAATGAAGGGGATATTCAATGGTTAAGAGATAATCTACCTTTAGATGAACCAATGTTAAGAATGATTGTTGATCATCTTCCTGATCCTATTACGGCTTCTAAGTATAGAATCCCTCATATTTGGGATCACAATTTAAATTCTGAACTTGGACAGTCACTCCAAAAAAGCGATCCTAATGGACCTCTATACGGTATGATTACAAAAATATTTCTCGATCCTAAAAGAAATTACCAAGCAACACTAATTGGTCGTGTTTTTTCTGGAACTTTTGATCAGACTGATTCAATTTATCTTATAAATAGTGATTCAAGCAATAGAGTGAAAAGATTGGGTGTTATGGAAATTACAGATATTTTAGATATACCTAAGATTCCTGCAGGAAATCTCTTCGCTTTATTCGGTTTTATTTGTCCCTCTGGTGAGACATTTATGTTAACAAATGATATACCTAAGGATAAAGAAGAAAGAAAGAGATTACCTTCATTTGAAAAAATTCATTATGCGTGTGAAGCGGTCGTTTCAAGGAGTATAAAACCGAAAGATCCACATGAAATTGATAAATTAGATGAAGTTGTAAGCAAGTGGCTGAAAGCAGATCCAACAGCAGAATATAGAAGGGATGAAGAGTCAGGAGAGTTTATTTTATCTGGAATCGATCCATTACAGATAGAAATTTTAGTAAAAAGGATAAATAATCAAGTTCAAATTAATATTGGAGAACCCATTATTGTTTATCGAGAAAAAATTACAGAAAAAAGTCCTGATTATTATACGAAATCGGCAAATACACATAATCGAATCCTTTTATATATCGAGCCATTGGATGAAACAACTGAACATTTAATCGAAACAGGAAAAGTTAATGATTTACAAAATGAAAAAGACAGAGCTCAAATACTCAGAGATGAAGCCGGATGGGACGCTAAAGAAGCTAGACGTATTGTTGATGTATATCAAGGATGTGCTTTGGTGAATGGTGCAACTGGACTACAAAGATTTGACCGAGTGAAATCTTATTTAAGCGCTGCTTTTAGGGATTGGGTTGGGAATTGTATTATTGCTAAAGAACCAGCTACAGGAATCAAAATAGTATTTACAGACATGACAATCCATGAAGACCCACGCCATACGCAATATGGGCAGATTGCCGGTATGTTCTTCTCTGCTGTTTCCTTAGCCATGTTGGACGCAAAACCACATCTTTTTGAGCCAATCCAAAGAATTGATGTAAAATCACCGCAAGGAACTGAAGGAAGTGTCTCAACAATAGTAACAAAAAGACGTGGGCGAATAACAAATGTAATTCCAGAAGGAGAATACGTGAGAATCCAAGGACAGATTCCGGCCGCTGAAACCATTGGAATAGCGGATGACATTAGGGGTTCGACTCAAGGGAGAGCATTTTTCGGTTACGAGTTTTTAGGATTTGAAAAGGTACCAGGGTCCATGGAAGAGAGCCTTATTATGGAAATTCGCAAGAGAAAAGGAATGCCCGAAGAAATGCCTTCCAAGAAGAGTTGGGAAAGGTTTATTTACAAAAGGACCTAATTTTTTTTTTGATACTTTTTTTAATAAAATTATAGTTATAGCTAAATTTAGGTGTAGTTTGATACTTTTGCAATCATATACAGTTTTCTTACAAGTGCTTTAAAAGCATCAGTTACTCCTTGGCCAGTTAAAGCACTCGTTTTATAGTATCCAACAAATCTATTTTGTTTCGCAAATTGATCAACAATGGCATCAGAAGTTGGTAAATTTGGATTTGAGGCTAATTCTCCATCATCAACTAAGTCTACTTTATTTCCAAATAACACTATTGGAATGTTTCCACAATGTGTTTGAAGATCATTAATCCATTTATTAACACCACGATAACTCTCAATTTGATCTGGAGCGTGAGAAAAAACGATAATTCCTCCGCTACTACCAGTATAGAACCTTTGACGTAACGCTTCAAATGAATCTTGCCCTGCGATATCCCAAAGAAATAAAGTAACTTTCTCACCGTCAATTTCTTCTTCATATTTTGAAAATTGAGTTCCCAATGTTGCTAAGTACTCCTTCTGAAAAGTTCCTTGGGTATATTTTTTAATCAAGGATGTTTTTCCTACTCCGCCATCTCCTATTATGGTAATTTTAAAACCATATCCTTCACCAGCCATTTTGCTTAATCTACCTTTATGACTAATTTCCTTTTTTAAATAGTAAAAATCAGATATTTTAAATTTTTACAATGTATTAATCAGCATTAATTCGATGAATGATCTATACTCCTAAAATTAAAAAGAATATATTATCTCAATATACAAGGCGATATAAAATTAGATTTAACTTAAATATAAAAAGATAAGAGCAATTTGAGAATTTGTTATCGCGTTACGCGATGATATAATTTCCTCACTAAGGTTTGAAATGCTTCTGTAACTCCTTGTCCAGTTAAAGCACTTGTTCTGAAATATTCACTGATATTACGATCTTGTGCAAATTTCTGAACATGAACATCTGAAGTTTCATAATTAGGACTAGATGCTAGTGCATTTTGATCGACTAAATCAGCCTTATTTCCAAATAATACTATTGGTATATTCCCACAAGCATCTTTTATATGTCTTAACCAATTATCAATATGATGATAAGATTCAATTTCTTCAGGAGTAAGAGAAAACACAATAATAGCACCTCTACTTCCTTTATAAAATCTATCACGTAGCGTAGCAAATGATTCTTGCCCGGCTAAATCCCATAAAAACAATTCAACCATTATCCCGCTTATTGTTTCCTCATATCTTGAAAATTGCATCCCTAAGGTAGAGATATAATCTTTTTCAAACGTATTTGTTGTATATCTTTTAATTAATGAAGTTTTACCAACTGCTGCATCTCCCACAACAACAATCTTAAACCCAAAAGCTTTATTGCTCATTTTCTCTGAATTATATTTTCTAATAATTCTTTTTTATATAGTAAAAATAAGATCTTTTAAGCATTTCTAAAACTTTTTGTTATAAATAGGAAGAGAATACCAAAATCAGTATATTTTCAGAAACAGTATAGGTTCAGAAGTTGAAAATTTCAATTAGACTTTCAGTATTGTCAACTAAGATATCCGGTTTATGTTCGAGTAATGTTTGCTTTTGAGCTAAACCGCTTGCAACGCATATCATTTTAACTTTAGCAGCTTTCCCAGCATCTACATCTGTAGTCATATCTCCTATAAATATGGCATCGGAAGGTTTCAAATTCCATTTATCAAGAATTTTTATGATGCCTTCGGGATTAGGTTTAACTTCTGTTACATCATTAAATCCTATTATTAAATCGAAAAATTCTGAGATATTAAATTTTTCTAGTACTTCCTCTGCGTATTGGCTTTTATTATTTGTTAATATTGCTAGTTTCACATTTTTAGCCAACTTTGATATTAATTTATCGACTCCTTTAAAAAGAGTTGATTCTTCCTCCTTATATTTATTGAATTGGTTGAATAAGAAAATAGCGATACGTAATTTCTTGAAAAAACTAAGTCCTTCAAGGAATTTTACTTGTAGTAATTCAAAGGAATTTAAGAGTATTTTAGGGACAGGATAATTTTGTATCTCTTCAATTAGATGAGCAATTTCCTCCATTACGTCATCACGATTTATATTCTCCAATTGATATTTTTCAATACCATCGTCTACCGCTTTCTTTATAGCTTCAGTAATATCATAAATTACACCATCTAAATCAAAAATTATTCCCTTATAGTCACTTAAAGTAATTTTTTCCATACTAAAGTCTATTAATATTTAGGACAATTTTAATTATTCGAATGTCAATATTTTAATTATATAAATATCAAGAATTTTATAAATTACATTTTCAAATATTATGAATGAAAAACAAAAAGAAGAAATTGATGATTTATCTATGGAAGAAAATCAATTAGAAGAGGATGATTTGGAAGCTTACCTTAGAGATATGAAAACACTTGAAACAGATTTCTCTGACATGGAAGATTTGGATTTTGATGAACTTCAAGAAATACAAGAAGCGATTGAAAAGGTTAAAGAGAGTGAAGAATTACATGATGATAGCATAATTTCCAGTGAAATTATTTCTGAAGAAATACTTGTGGAAGAAATCAAGAGTCAAGAAGAAATCAAGGAGAGCATGATCTCTGATTTTTCTGATATGGATGAAATCGATTTTGATGAATTAAGAGAAATGCAGGAAGCGATTGAATCCGTAAAGCAAGACGAATTACAGGAAGTAGCCAAACCAGAAGGTGAAATTCAATATGATCAAGCTGTATCTAAAGAGTTGGAAGATAGGATTAAACAAGAGCTATTAAAAAGGAAAAAAATTGAAAAAAAAGAAGTTATAACAACTGAGAAATTTTTAGAATATATTAAAAATAAACGTGATAAGATATGGTATCATGCTCTGTATTATTTAACCATTAATGTGGAAGATAATATCGCTTCAAAAACATTGCTTTACGATGTTTTAAAAGAAGTAACAAGTAAATCTCCAATCGATCCTATACCTGAACATCAATTTTATTTTGGATTAGGTTATATTTTAAGATTGACGCTGAATGAGAGACAGGTGGTAAGATTTCTAAGAGATGGAAAATTTAAAATCAATGTCAATGTTGATACTTTAAAAGAACTTTTAGAGCAAGCTGGGGAACCAATCAGTACAAGACCTATTATAAAAGAAGAAGAGAAAAAGAAAATGTTTAAAGAGTTTTTGGAAGGCGACTTTTTTAAAGATATCTAAGCGTCTCCCGTAGAATGTAGTTATTTTTATCTTGATTGTTTAAAGATTTTTGTAAATGACAATGACTAAAAAACCATCATTATTAATTATAGGAAATTCAAATGTAGGCAAATCTTCAATAACTAAATTATTAATGCCTAATCCTAGAAATTTTAAAGGAAAAATTGGTAAGATTCCAGGTAGTACCTTACTAATAAAATCTCATACTCAAAAGAATTTACCTTATAATATAGTTGATCTTCCTGGTTTTGGATATGTGGGGCAATCTAGCCGAAGAAGAGGGGAACATATTAAAAAACAAATAGTACTTCATATTGAAAAGCACTTTACTGATTATTTTTTTGGGTTAATAGTAATAAACATATTGAGAATTGAGGATGAGATTATAAAGTATTTTATTCAAAATAATAGAACAATCCCATTAAGTTTTGAATTGATTCAATTTTTAAAGGAATTTGAAATTCCATATTTAATTCTCATTAACAAAATTGATAAAGTCTCTAATGTTGATCAAAAAAAAATTATAGAATTATTTATTAAAACATCAAAAGAATATGGTTTACAGTTAAGCCATTTGAATGACCATGAGTCTAAAGATAAGTCAATAATACCATACTTAGAATTTTCGGCTTTAAAAAAAATAAATCTCGGTAAATTAAAAGCAATAATTCAAAAATACATAGATCTTAAGGATTAGAAATTCTTGGATCTTTATTTTGATCCCAATTTACGGCAAATAGAAAATCTCTGCTTGGTTTATTTCTATAAATCAAAGGAAAGCCACTAATTTTTTCAAATTTTTGAGCATATTTTTCTAAAAATTCATATTCTGGAAAGAAATCACTAACTTCCTTGACACTTTTCAATCTATTCTTTATCAATAAAGCTCTGGCTTGTAATGTGAAACCCTTAATTTCAAAAAAATTAGGATTCGCTTTTTCAATTATTTTAGCATATTCCTTTATTAGTTCTTCATTGATATTCAAATTTTTTACTGCAGTAAATCGTATTAAAGTTCTACAAGATAAGGATTCTATCGAATCAAGACTATCCATAATCTTATCCCAACCATTTTTTATCATAGGACGACACACTTTCTTGTAGACTTGTTCATTAGAAGCTGGTAATGTGATATATAGTTGAGAGGGATACGATTCTAAACTCATAATCTTTTTTGGTAATGTACCATTAGTAACAACAAAAGTGGTCATTTTACGATTCCTAAATTCCTGAATATATTCAGATATCCTTGGATATAAAAGTGGTTCCCCATCAAGAGATATAGCCGCGTGATTTGGTCTTAGAGCTTCAATGTGTGCCTGCATAATTTCATCAGGAGTGGTTAGTGCTCTATTAATTAATCTTTCTATTTCTTCTCGAGAGCTAATACAAGAATTTATATCATGATCTAATTTAAATTGATTACTTAAAGATTTTAATGGCTTTATGAATTCTTGGTTCTTCAGAAGAGTGGCTGCCCGTTCAATTTTATTTTTTGAAACATGAATATTATTACTGAGGGAATCTATACTATGGGTTTCTTTAGAATTTAAAAGCATATAATAGAGGATATCAATCATAATTTCATAATTATCAAGGTATCGCCTTAGGGGTAAATGGTTTTGAATTATATCTTTATGATGTCTTAACATTTCATCAATAAGAATTTTAGGATCATCTGGTTCAACAACAAATTCACTTCCTAGTGATCCAGTCTCAATATCTCTCCAGCAAAAAACACATTGGTGGTTACAAAAAGGCAATGAAGGTGTATTTTGTAAACATCTATGACTTTGGATTCCAAAAACTCCTTTATAACAATTACGATTATCTCTTCCCGTTGCTAATCTTTGTTCGAGCCAATGACAAGGTTTAATTGATGAATGTTTGTTATCTCCTACTATTCTGTAAGTTGTTTTAGTATATGTTTCTACGAATTCATTTGTAATTTTATTATCGACGATAAACCTGTTATTCATTGCAATACCACGTTAAATCCAAATTCTCACTAATATATATAAATAAATGTATTTTATTAAGATATTAAATTATATTCTTTAAAATTATAAGTAGGTAAATAATTAGTACAATACTTATAGATTATAATTAAAATTTCATATTTGGTTTACTAAGATAAATTAAATTCTGATTGAAAATGTTTAATAGAATTAAAAGCGAGTTGCTCAATGTAGGTTTAAAGTTTATTTCGGTTGATGAGAAAGTCGTACGTATGATCTTAGAAACAAGGCCCTCAAACGTAAATGAAATTGTCATTCTTCCCGCAATTAAAACAGTGATGAAGAAATTAGTACAGAAATTACAAAATAAACATAGTTATGGAAGAGTGTATAATGGAGAGCTAAACAATGTAAAGGTGAGTATTATTCGTTCATTAATTGGAGCACCAAATTGCGCTATGGTAGTAGAAGCTTTAAAGCGGTGTAAAACAAAAATTATAATTCGAGTTGATGTTTGTGGTGGAATAGAAAATATGGTTGTCCCAATTAATATTGGAGATGTATTAATACCAAAGTTGGCTTATTGCGATGATGGAACCTGTCCTCAATATTTTAGGGAATACCCAGCTATAATGAATGAACTTGAATCAATTTCTAATCCATTAGGAAAATTTCAAAACTTATTCACGGGAAATCAAACAATTTTTATATCAAAGCCCGATGAGAAATTAAATCAAGTGCTTTTAAATAAAGACACATCACTTTTAAGGGGTAAAGTAAAAGCAGTAGACTTATGGACAACCGATGCTCTATTTTGCGAGAGTCTAGATTTTGTAAGAGCACTGGATTCAATTAACGTGCAATGTATTGATATGGAGTCTTCAATTTTATTCTTATTAGGAAAAATCTACAATCTAAAAACTAGTTCCATTCTTTCCGTGTCAGATTTGCCAGGCCATCCAAAATATGATTTACTTAAATCAAACGAAATTCACCCAGATATGGAGAATGGAATCGATAATTCGATCAAAATCCTGATCAATTCTTTACCACAGGTGAATCAGGAGTTAATTTAGTCTTAAAGTCCTTTTAGTAGTTGAGAAAAGTCAGGTTCAGTAAAAAAATCATTATATAATTTTAATAGCTCAAAATTAACCAGAAAGATCTTTTTTCCTTCTTTATTTTTAAAAGTTCTCATAAGATTAAGTTCTTTTAACTTTTTTATATGATAAAGAATTGTTCCAGAATAAATATCAAGATTTTCGCCAATTTTACTTACTGTTATTTCTTCATCCTTGAAAATTTCTTCTAATATTTTAGGGATTAATGGATTTAAAAAGATTACTTTAAATTCTTGATAATCCTCAGGTACATCGCTTAAAAAATAGTGAAGAGTTTTTCCAATTTTTTTAGATCTTATTAGTTCGAACCTTTCAAGTGTCATAACATGCTTTAAGAAGGGAGTTCTTGTTATACTTAATTCTTCTTCGATTTTTTCATCCCGTGCGTGTATTCCTGGGTTATTTTTTATGAAATTTAGTATCCTCATCAATTTGTCATTGCTTAATATCTCTAATTTGGTACGTCGTTCATTTGTA
This sequence comes from Promethearchaeota archaeon, assembly GCA_048938855.1. GTDB lineage: Archaea > Asgardarchaeota > Lokiarchaeia > Sigyniarchaeales > SOKP01 > Loki-b32. The sequence goes on along the minus strand of JBHLLT010000001.1, from coordinate 377,776 downwards.
ACAATCCAATTTTTCTCTTCTAAACCTCGAATTGCCAGAAATATATCTTCTTTACTATATCCCTTTTTATATGAAAGTTTAGCTATACACTTAGCATATAATTTTTCAATTATAGGAAATTTTTGGATTTGAGCTTCCGATATAATTTCAAATTCAGTGTCATATCGCTTTAGTTTTAATATATCTTCTGCAATTTTTAAAACATCTTTTTCAATCTCACTTAGCTCTTCAACAATTTCCTCTTTAATTACTTCTGTTTCTAAGGCTACTTCCCTCATTTCTCCTAATGGTTTAAAATCAAGGCGCCTAAATGAACTCTCCTGTAACTTTTTCTTTTCCTTATTTCCTTTTGGTTCTCTTCTTTTTTCAAGCGACATCTTTAGGCATTTTCCTCTAAAAATTGAACAAATCTTACTTGTTCTTCATAATCCATATATTTTAATTCTTCAACAATCTTATCATAGTGTACTGGTTTAACATTAGGGAGTTTTCGGATTCTGTTTATTAATCTTTTAGGTATCTCCTTATATAAATTAACAATTGCTTCGATATACTTAACCTGCTCCTCATTTGTTAAAAAAGCAAGTTCTTCTAATAGCTCTTTCTTCTCTTTTTTCGTGATCTTTAGGTCATTTATTTGCTTCCTTAAATCTCTTGAGAGGACTGCAAATATTTTTGAGAAATATTCTTTAACTAATTTTTTATCTTTTTCATCTTTTACAGGTAGAAGTGAGTCATGTAGCTTTAATTTGTATTCTTCTTCTCTTTTTGCTCTTTCTTCTTTATCTAATTTTGGTGGTATTTCTTCGATTTCTATTGGGGGTATTTCTTCCATTTTTTCTTGTTCAATTTCGATTTTTTCTTGTTCAAAGCCTAATTTTTCTTGTTCAATAGTCTCTGGTTCTTGAATCTCAACAGGTTCTTTAACAATTTTTAATTCAATATCCTTTTCTTCAGCAGTTACTATACGAGGTTCCTCTAACTTTCTATAAGGTTCAGGTGGAATAGGTGGAGTTGGTGGAATAGGTGGTGTAGGAACGGATATTCTTGGTTTTTCAACATCAATTATTTTTTGGGCTTTTTCTGAAGGTTTTCCAAAACTTAGGATAAGAATCAAGATTCCTTTTAGTAAAACAAAAATACCTGCAGCAAAAAACATTGTTCCTAAAATCCCAATGATCATAAATTTAATGCCATCTATAGGTGCGAACTTTTGCTTTTCTTTTATTCGTTTTTTCATTCCACCATCAATTAGTAACATAATTACAGCGATGATGAGAAGAATAAAATAACTTATTACTCCTAAGGCAATTTGGATGCCAAATGGAAAGGGTATTAAAACACTACCTCCCCCAGGAAGATAAATCCCCTGTGAAAATGCAACATATAAACTATATAATATAATTATAAATCCTGCTTTATTAGAAAAATAATTTAATGAATCTTTTGCAAGTAGACCATAATTATAGGCTTTAAAATCTTTATTTTGGGAGGATGTAAGTATGTATATTATGATAAATATTCCTTTAATAAGAATTATTACTCCTAGACCATACATAATGCATCCTAATATTCCCCAACAAAAAGCATCCAGAAAAATTTCATTATAATTTTTTTCTTTAATTTTTTTATTAAGATGAATTCTATCATAAGAGATTAGAAAAAAGCAAATTATAATACGAGCAATGTTATCGAATAGATTATAAAATCCAAAGAATGGAAATAAATTTACAATTATTGCCACTACCAAATAGAATAAGAAAATAAAAAATGGTAAAGAAGAAATTTTATTTAAAACTTGAATAAACTTATCTAAACTTGATGATTTTATTTCAGGGATTGTATGGTATGGCTTTTTCTGCCTTATATATGGAGTTGGAGCAGGTTTGAATTCTACTCCTTCCAATATAAAAGGAGAACCACATCTTTCACAATAAACTTGAATATTACTTTCAATTAAGTGAGAAAGCTCTTGAGGGAAAGCATATCCACATTCCCGACAGACAAAAATTTTAGTCATTCTTTTCAATTACACCTTTATTAAAATTATTCATTTTTACTTTAATTTTTTTCGAATATTATGGATTAAATTGTAATTAGTGAGAGGCAGCAAGGGAATACATTACGTTTTTTCTATTTAATCTTGTACCACAATTCACACAAAATACATTTTCATTTGACTTTAAATGATTTTTCATACTCATTGAAATTCTTTTTCCACACTCACTACAGAATTTTAATGGAAGAACTTGCTGGTATTTTGAATTTTTATTCTCTATGGTAATTTCTTCATTCTTTTTTGTCTTGAGTTTTGATTTCCCTGAAACTAGAAAATAAAAACCTTCAAATAATTTGTAAATTCCATATCCAATATATTTGAGGAGGTAAAACACCCCTTTAATTGTATAATAGATTAAATATGCAACTCCCTTAATAATATAATAAAGTAGAGTTACTGTTAAAGCTAATACGGCAACTATACCAATAATGACTAGTACTTGCCCGTATAAAGGTTGTTCTATATACCATTCGATAAACGTGTTGAACCATAATCCAATATTTTCGAGAAAAGTTTGCCAATCCATTATTTTTCATCCAATTTTTCTTGCACTTTTTCCTAATAAAATTGTATTTGGATTTGATTTTAAAATTCTTGGAGTCCAATTTTTGAAACTTATAAGAATAAGATCTGAGAAGATCTAATTTATTTTTATAAGATTCTTCCAATCCAAAGTTAAAAACGTTGTATGAAGAGAATGATCATCATCTACTATATTGTACTTAAGATTAGAAAATATTTTTTCAGCAACAATTTTTGACTGATTAGCTGAAACTACTTTATCATGTTTACCATGGTATACAATAACAGGAATTTTTAATTTGGAATGAATTTTAGGATTTAACCTAGTTGAGGATAAATATGGAGCGAGTAAAATTAATTTTGACACATTATGAGGATTTTGAGAAGTAAACAAGACAGCCATAAGACCTCCGAAACTAGAACCAATAATTATCCAAGGACTTTTTTCCATTAATATAGAATATAATTGTTCCATTCGAATTTTTAATAGACTCTTGATTGGAATGCTTGGATTATAGGTTTCAAAATCAGGAGTAAGGCATTCAGGTATCCATCTTTTGAGATTTTGTCCTTTGAAAGCTTTTCCTGAACTTTCAAGACCATGAATATATATTATATTTTGCATAATTTTAAAGTCAGATTAAGGCTCATGCTCAATGGATAATTCATTCATTTCCTCTTTCAATTGTCTCATTTCTTTTTTATGTCCTAGATACACTAACAAACCAAATATTGAAAAATATATTGTAAGAATGATCATTGTGTAAAAATAATATTTATAAGTATAACTCATAAAATGTAAAGCTAAACCAATTATAAATCCAGTAAATAATCTAGATTTAGTAGAACTCTTTCTTAATAAAAGTCTCTGCGTTCCCCAATCTATTAATCCGGGTATAGGAAGAATAATACAAAGCAGTAAAGCAATTTCTGCACTAAACTCAACATGGTAAATTTTAAATAATAAGTATGTTGTGAAAAGGGCAATCAATCCTCCAAGAATTACTCCTGAACACCTTGAACAAAAGTAGATTTTTGTTCTACCAAATTTAAGAAAAAATGTATGATCACTCGCAGATAAAGGATGATGAGTTAAAAACATTTGATATATTTCTCTCTCTTCCTTAGCGAACGCTATATCATACAGAAACAATAACATTGGAATAAAAATTAAAACTGAGACAAGAATATTGAGTAAGAATTTGAAACCATAATTAATAAAAATGTCTTCAAGGGTATATTGACCTGGATGAAAAAGAATTTGAAAAGGAATTATTATCCAAAAAATAATAAATGAAGAAATTAGTAATGCAATGAAGCTATAGAATACGTTAATTCTTTTATGATATTTTAAAGGTTGATATTTATAGATTCCAACTAAAAAACCATAAAAAGCGATAATTAAACACCATTCAAGATAAATTGTTCCATAAAACGCTAATTGAAAAAGAAATTCTCCTAAAAATCCTGTGATTAACCCATTAATAGGACCTGCTAAAACAGCTAAAAATGTAAAAAGCAGAAGTGATATTGTAAAACTTATGGAAATCGGTTGATTATTAATATAAATAGTTGAGATTGAGCCAAAAGGTTCAGAAATATAGACATAAGATATAGTAATGAAAGCAATTATGAATAAATTTAAAAAAATACGTCTTAAAAGACTATATTGCTCTTCATGATGAGTAGATTCAGTCAAAATACCCTCTTCATTCTATTTTATTTATTGTTTGAAATAAACTTAATTGAATATCGTATCAAGTTCTTCAATTAGCTTCTCTTTCGTCATTTCAAAACCCATACGTAATACTTTCAGAATTATGTTTTTTCCTAGAGGAACTTTCAGAATAGAATCGTCTTTTTCAACAATTGAGATTCCTTCATCATTATAATCAAGTTGACGCTTTAATGCTTCATAAGCTTTTTCTTTTGTTTTATAAGTTAATTTAGATAACTCATTGTAATCTTTAACATCGTTATTTACATTAAAAAAAAGGATGGTTTCTTCTACTTGGGTAATAAAACATTTTTTTGTTACTTCTTCTAGCTTTTTATAATTGCTATGCGTTTCCTTACATTGTATATATGTCTGGTCGTTTTTCAGATATATCGGAAAATTTCTATTAATTATTTTATTCAATTGTTCCTTAGAACCATCACCACTCTTTAAAAACTCTTTTGCAGAATCAAGAGTGATTTTTATTTGAGCTAATGTCCCTACTTTAGCATCCTTATCAGACCAATATTTATAAAATGATTTTACTATTGGTTTAATAACGAAATTAAGACTCCCAGCATCTACTTCAGAGTCAATGAGCTCTTGACCGTAATTTAAACTAGTCTCCATTTGCTCAATCATTCTTTTTTCTACAATCTTGTAATTTCTCTCTAAGTATTCCATTATTCGACTCCAATTTCTTTAATGCAATTAATTTTTGTGTGTTAAATCATTTATTTTTAGTTATTATCTGAACTTATCTGTTAAAATCTTTTATAAAATTAATAATTTAGCTAGTCATTATAATAAGTATCATTGATTGATGCTATAAACTCCTTTTTAGTTAAATTAAAGCCTTGTCTAAGAGCTTTAACAATTATTTTCCTTCCCATTGGGATTTTTAGTATTCCCATATCCTCCTCCACAATTTTAATGCCTTTATCAGTAAATTCTAACTGTTTCATTAAATTCACTCGTGCTACTTCTTTAGAAGGAAATGCAGCACGACATAAATCTCCATAGTTATCTACATCCTCTTTTATTTCTAGAAATCTTACAACTTCTTCTAAGTAATTTTTAAACGTTTCTTTAGCAACTTGTTTAAGTTTTTCATAGTTTTTATGACTTTTTGAGCATTGCTGGGATGTTTGATCTGCTTCTAAATATTTTGGAAAATTTTCCTCAAGTATTTTTGTGAAACTCTCTTCAGTTTTACCATTTAACAGGAGTCGCTTACCAGAATTTAAAGTTATCTCAATTTGTTTTAATGTTCCAGATCTTGCTTCATTTTTTGCCCAATAATCATAGAAAGTTTTGACTAAGGGCTTTATTATGAAGTTTATTAAACCCATATCCAATTCAGTGTCTATAAGTGTTCTTCCTAACTCAAGGCTTTTTTCCATTTGCTCTATCATTCTTTCCTTTATAATATGGTAATTTCTCTCTAAGTAATCCAATGTTAAATCTCCGAATATGGTTTAAAACAAAGATATAAATTCTCAAACTCAAATAATTATTATAAAAAGAATTCTATTCTTTTAAATAGTTTTCAAATGTTTTATACTATTATTTTTATGTGTTCAAAAATCTTTAAAATTAAGATTGAATTAATCAATCAATAGAAGTTGAAATATTCAAGTTAATTTTGTAAAAAATGTCAATATTTTATTTCCGAACATTAGTTATTGGTTCAAATCTAGATGATATTCACTACTATATCTCAAGAGCTTTTGGTGAACCGGGAGAAGATAAAGAGAATTTTATTTCATGGTATAAACCAGTAAAAACTTTAGATTCTATGTGTGATTTGGAAATAGATTGTTTAATGAGTGTCTCAGCTGATTTAGATGAAATAATTCAAACGGTAGATGGTATAATATATTTTATAAATCCAATAAACCAAGAAGAATTGGAATTATTTGAAATGATACTCCCGGATATATTTTCAAAAAAAAATAATAGAGCTATTCCAACTATAATTGTTTTTTATGATCAGAATGGTATTCTTCCAATCACTGTTAACGATTTACTAACACATATATGGGTTAATTTCCCTAATCTTGAAGCTTTTGTAAATCTTGCTCCAGAAAATTTTAATCAAATTCTTCAATGTTTATGTTTAGCTATGATAAATGGAGATACGCCATTAAATATAGAAAATGCTTGGATGAGATTTCCAATTTTTATTCAAATGGCTAACGTGTATTTTAATAACAAAAACTACTTTTATGCAGCTCAAGCTATCAGAAAAGCAGCTCAAATTGCTGATATTTATAATAAAGAAGAACTTTTCATAATAAGTGAGCAAGCAGCTTATTTATATTCAAAATTGAATCTTTATTTACAAGCTAGTGAAATGACGGAAAAATATGATAAAATTAAATCCCGTAATTTTAAAAAGAAGTATGCAGATCAAATTCTATGGGAGGGGACTCAATTTTTTAAAAAAAGTGAGTATGATAAGGCTGCAAGGCAATATGAACAGGCTGCTCAATGGGCAAGTATAGAGGCATTAGATTCTCAATTTATTAATAAAGCATTTGAACTAGCTGTTAACTCATGGATCTCAGCATGTAGAGTAGAAGACGCATTCAGAATCCTCCAAAGTTTACCCCATAAAGATGTAATAAAAATTTTACAAGAAATTTCACAGAAAATAATCGAAGAAGCAAACCATTTAATGGGTCAAAATAAATTAGAACAAGCTAAAGACCAATTGTATAAAGCAATTAATAGATATCAAAAAGAGGATCTTTTTGATGAAATTAAAAAATTGGCTAATAAACTTGCAGACTTATTAATTATTCTATTAGAACAGCAAATTAAAGATAAAAAGAAACATGCTGCTAAAAGATCATTTGATGAACTTGAGAATTTGTGGATGGGTTCATTTAGTGTTAAAAAAAAAAATATAGATTCATCTTTAGAAGATTTAATCACCCTTTGTTTGGAAGATAATAATTTTGAAACAGCTTCTGTTCTAATTGGCAAGCTAGAATCAAGAGAAATAAGAGAAAACTTGGCCAATATTAGAGATAATTATGAAGATGAATTTAGGGCTTCAAGGAGAAGAGAAGTTGAAGATTACATTAATAAAGGAGTTCAATTTATTCGAGACTTTGCTAAAGCAGAACAAGATATAATAATAGGGCTTAACACAAAGACAATTTCAGAAGCTAATGAATTTGCAAAAGATGGTAATTTCATAAAAGCGGCTAATCACTTGAAAAAACAAGCAGATTATCTAAAAACTATTGGAAAACAAGAGATTAAAGATCAAATTCTAACGAATTCTATGGATATGCTATTAGAGGGGATGGAGTTTGAGACTTTTTTTGTGTTTTTTGAAGAACTCTCTATTGATATGAAAACTAAATATTTAACTAGAATTTTTCCAAAATTCGACCAAAAATTGAAAGAACTAAGAAATATTGCCGACTACAAAAGACTGGATAAAATTTTCGAAAAAACAAATAGAATCCACCGAGATCAAATGTTGTATGATCAATCAAAAGAAATAACTCTACTCTTTATTAAAGTTATAAAGACTGAAGCATTAAGGATATTAAATGAGAATGAGGTTCTTTCTGACGATTCTGCCCAGAAAGTTATTGATAAAGCAGAAATGCTCGTTAAGAAAGTAATAACTTTAGCTTCAGCTTATTTGGAAAAGGAGGAAACTCCTAAGATCACTTTTGACAAAATTTATAAAAGGATTACCGAGATCTATATTAAATTAGGAAATTTACATCTTGCTCATGTTTATAATGATAAAATAGAAAAAGCTGCTTATAAGAAAGAATTACATAAAGAAATCGTGAAACTTGAAGCTGAAAAAAGTGAAATTATGTCTAAAAAAGCTACTGAAGCTCGCAAAGGAGAAGAATTAAAGGAAAAAGATACTATCATAGAAAAACGAGCACAGGAAGCTAGATTAGATAAAGAAAATGACTTAAAAGAAAGAAAGGGATTAAAAAGGGGATATTTTAATGAGTGTTTAATTCATTTGAAAAATCAACAATATGATGAGGCACTTGAGCTTTATAAAAATTCAATAACTCGACTAAATTTAACCAAGAAATATAAAATAGCAGGAGTTTCTTTAGCTATTGCTGGTCTAATTCTTATCAAACAAAATAAGTTTGAAGATGCTAAAAAATTAATAGATGAAACAAAAAAGAAATTATCTGGTTTAGGTAAATCATTTTCTGAAGCTTTTCCAGTTACATTGATTGAATATATTATTGATTTGAAACGATCTCAAAACGAGGAAAAATACAACTACGCAATAAGACATTCTGAAGATCTTCCGTTATTTGATGAGGAATTATCATTTGTGAAGGACTTAATAGGGGAAGAATACAAAGAGAATAAAGAAAATAAATTAATTTTATCACGGGAAGATATTGGAGAGAAATCTAAAATACAGATAGATTTAAATCAAAGATGGGGTAAAATACAAGTAAAAGCTGGGGATGCTAAAAGAAGCCAAAACCAAATTTTAAGAAGGCGAGGGCCCTATATGAGAAGATATTTTGCTCCTATAATAGAACTACTAAAATTAAAGAAATTTAAAGAAGTAGCAGAAGAATATTTAAATTTGGGAAATAAATTTTTCTCTAAAATAAAAGATTTTGAAATTAGCTCCTTAATGATGGCATTGCATGGATTAGCTCTGTTAAAAACTGGACAACCTTTAAAATTAGTGAAAACAAATTTAAGTGCCTATTTAAATAGCCTTGGAGTTAATAAAAAATTAGTTCAAGAAACATTTTACATTATGCTAATTGAGTTTTTGATAGATATAAAAATCTATAATATTGATCACTATCTATCAAAAATCAAAGAAATGCTAGAATTATTACCTTTATTTGAAGAAGAAAAAGTATTAATTCAAATTTAAGAATATTAATATTTTAATCGACCATATTAGCATATTTCTGTAAATCCTTTACTCTCATTCGGAGAGTGACTTCAGTAACCCGCGCCAACTTGCTAATTTCTTTCTGGGTTCTATTTTCATTGCAAATTTTGGAGCCTATATAGATAGCAGCGGCAGCAATTCCTTTAGGATCCTTTCCAGCGGAATTAAATCCACTCTCTCTAGCCTTTTCAATGATCTTAACCGCAATGTTTCGGCATTTCATAGAAAGCTTTAGTTCTTCATTAAATTTATCCACATAACGTTCACTAGAAAAATGGGTCACTTTCAAACCTAATTTAGGTAAAACTTCCATCAGTATTAAGCGATAACTTTTAATCACTTTCTTTTTAGGAATCTGAGCAACTTTAGTAATTTCTTCGGCAGTTCTGGGTATACCATGTACTCGCAAAGCTGCAAAAATCGAAGCAGACAGTAAAGTGTCAATACTCCGGCCCATTGTCAACTTTTTCTTTACTGTCTGAGTGTAAATGCGAAGAGCATCTTCTGCTACTGCATCTGGAATACCAAGTCTTTTTTGTAAACGTTGTAAATTTGGCAAAGCAATCCATAAATTTCTCTCATAGCTAGTAGTTAGTGATCTATGAATTTTAGCTAATCGATTAAATTTTGACTTATATTTTGGGCTAAGTAGAGTACCTCTAGCATCTCTAGAACCTCTTATAATTGTTCTTGGACCAATAGGGCTATATACCCTCTCGTTGCTTTTTCGTTTTTGAATTTCTTCCTGAGTAAAAGCTCTTCGAGGACTATCATCAAGAATACGTGAGTAAACAAAACCACAATTTAAACAAACATAGAAGCCATCTTCTTCACTTATCTTTGGACTATCACAACATGGTGGTCCTTCCTCTGCTCCATCTTCAAAAAAATCGTCATCTTCAAAATGTGCTGGCATAGTTTATAAGATGCTGAAGGATTGTAATTGAATTTTTAATTTTAACTTCTTAGAATTACATAAATTCTAAAATATATAAGTGTGATCAATTTCAATTAAACTTGTGAAAAATTTATATCTTTATCTTTTTAACTAGTATAGTAATAATTAAGAATAAAAATTAAATCAACCTATTAATAATAAAGAAAGATCGTTGATTACTATGTCTACTGAAGTCTCTAGCTTGATAAATGTCATCTCAAAATTTCTAGAACCTAAATTTGCTAAAACTGATAAATTAAAAGAAATTGATGATATCTTAAAATTACACATTGATTCATATAAATTTATTGACAAAGAAGAATCCGAAATCATAAAACAACTATTTAACATATCGACTATTAGAGATGCTTCAAAATTAAATAAAGAAAATCCGTTTGGCAGTTTGATTGAAATTGAAGAAACAGACGATTCAATTGGATTGGCCATTGATCTGCAGAAGAAAATTGAGGAATTAAAAGGAAAATATCCTAATCTGGAAACTCAGCTTAAGAAAGCAGCAACAATTAGTTCTCTTATTACTAGTGTTAAAGAAGAAAAAGAAGGACTTGAAACAACTAAACAAAAAGTATTATGTGTTGGATTGGATGAAGCAGGGAAAACTTCACTCTTATCTAAATTTGGCGGACGTTTAGGTATTGGTGATTTGATAGATACTCATCCAACCAAAGGAGTTGTTCGGATGAAGTTTGGGAGTGAAACTTTATCTTTATATATTTGGGATTTAGGTGGGCAAGAAGAATACCGAGAACGGTATTTAAATAATCCAGAACAATATTTTGTCGAGTTAGATTTACTTATATATGTGATTGATGTACAACGACCCGAAAGGTTTGAGGAATCTCTTAAATATTTTGAAAAAATCATGGAGTCAATTACTTTATTAGAAGAAAATCCATATATATTATTATTCCTCCACAAATATGATCCAGATTTGAAAAATGATCCAAAGATACTCTTAAATATTGAACTTGTTAAAGATAACCTAAATGAACTAATAAAAGATAAAAACATTAATTTTGAAATTGAGATCTACTTAACATCAATATATTCTCTCATTTCTCGTGAACCTCAATTTGCTAAATATGTAAAAAATTTGATGAGTGCAGGTCATTCTTTAACCGATCCTACGGTACGAAAAGTAGAGGGTCTTGGTAAGACATTAGAAGAAACGTTAAATGCAGTTATACGTTTATCTGAAAGTATATCAATGCAACTCAATGATATTGATAACCGACTCAGAGCTATAGAATCGGGAGCTTTTCAAGTTGCTCAAAGTGGTATCCCTATTGAAATTGCTAACCCTAATCAACCAGCTCCACGTCGTCAAGAAAATACTCGCTTAAATGTCCTTAATGAATTAAAAGATTTATTTAGCAAGAGAAAAAGTCTAAATCTTTAACTTCTTTCTCTAATATTTCTTAAATAATCCTAAAATTTTTTTATATAAACTTAGAACAAGAATCGCAAGAAACACACTAATCGAGAGTAGCATATACCATATGTTACTGAATAATAATGAGTTTATTCCTTGATATTGAATTTCAAATGGTATAAACTGTTCTAGATAGGTTAATAGTTTTAATATAAGAGGACTGATTAAAAATATTGATATAAAAAATCCTGCTATACCAAAAATGCAACCAAATATGACATCAGAAGGATAATGAACACCAAGTTGAATTCTTGAAAAAGAAACTACCACCACAAGTATGAGAAGTAAAATACTAATAATTGGTGATTTAATAAAAATTAGGCTAAACAATAGACCCTGTGACGTAACATTATAAGAATGCCATGAAGGAAAGCTTCTCGAGGTAGGTTTTCCCTCTAAAACCACTATTTTTCCTTCTTCAAATCTTTCAAATGGTCTTTTCCTTTTTACTAAATATTTTATGATTAAAATTAAAAATAATCCTGTAAGAAATGTAGCAGATATATAAGATAATAAAAATGGATCATACCAAACAAATAGATAAAAAGCGATTAACAAAAGCCACAGAGTTTCTCGACCAAAAAAGGAAAGTATTCTAAGAAAAATAGTGAATGGTCTACCACCAAATCCATTATATTTTAAAATAATCTTTTGATCCCATTTATCAATTTTATTTGAAAATTCTTTAAATTCCATATTAACCTTAATTCCTAAAATGTTTAATGTGCATTTATTACTCTATAAGCTTCTATTACTTTAGGGATTTGTTCTTTAAAATAATCTAAAGAATGTGAATCAGATCCCACAAATATATTACCCCCTTCTTTTTTTAATGTTTTTATCACATCCATAGAAGGAAATGATCTTTTTATTGGAAATCGTAATCCCGATAAATTCATTTCTACTCGTAGATTGTTTTTTATGCATAATCTACCTAATTCTAATATTCGATTATCAGATACATCACAATTATTTTCGGGTACGAACTCATTATTATTAATATAGCGAAAGATAGTGTCAAGATGGCATATATTTTTGAAAATTTGGGAATTAATCATTTTTGTACTTATGTTAAAATAGTCATCTATAATTTTTTTCATTGGTATTTTTTCAAGTAGTCTTTCTAATCCTGATTTTGTGGTAATAGGATATCCAATTATCCATTCATGAATAGAACCCCCAATAAAATCAAATTCTTTACTGTAATCATCCATAAATTCAATTATCTTAAGTTCCTTATTCTCATAATATTCAACTTCTAATCCACTGAGTATGAAATCATAGGTCTCTTTTAATACATCGATCTCTTCAAGATAGTTATTAATTTTTCCATTATAGAATGGATTAGTCTTGTCGTTCTCTACATAATAAAGTTCATAATGGTTTAGGAAACAGACATTAATTTGATGCTCTTGTGCTACTTCGATATAATCTTCAAAAGTAGGGCCATCTTGTGCTACATCTGTACTCCATGGTCTGGTGTGAACATGAAAATCTGTAAATTTAAATCTCATATAACAACAAGAACATTAATTAAAGAAGAAAAATAAAAATATGGATAATTTATTTAATAGCATCCTCTTTATCAAAGAAGACTCTGTAAAACAATTCTTTTTCTCCGATATCTGGAGGAGTTATCTTAGTATAACCTCCCTTATGAATAACACGAATTGTTTCTTTATTTTGAATGTGGATGTTCCCATAGAATCCCTTTATACCTTTCTCCTTGGCGATAATAATAATATGTTGGTATAAAAAAGTCCCAACACCTTTTCCCCTATAATCTTCTCTAACCAAAAAACTATACTCTGCCATATTCATTTCAGGATTTAAATAATAAGTAGCGCTTCCTATCATTTCTTCTTTACCTATTTCCCCAATAAATGCTCCTAATGAAAATACATTGTCATAATCAATATTTACTTCACTCTGAGTTTTTGAATGAGTGAATTCCTTCCTCAATTCGAAAAATCTTAAATACCTATCTCTTTCATTTAAAGAATAATACAATTCTTTTAATGCTTGTTCATCTGTAGTTTTTACAGGGCGAATATTTATTTTTTCTTTATCTTTTGTTATAAAAATTGTTTCATATTCCGAGGGATATAAACAGATTCGACCATCTTCATCGCACGGAAGCATTTGATCAGAAAAAATATAATTTAATTTCTTAGCTTCATCTAAAAGTGTTTGTCGGAATTTTGGGTGTGCTATACAAATCAATTCAAGAACTCTTTCACGAATAGTTTTACCATGAAGGTAAGCTACACCCCACTCAGTTACAACATAATGAACATCGCCACGAGACAATAATATTCCAGCACCTTCATCTAAATGAGGTACTATACGTGATTTTTTACCATCTCTAGATGTTGAAGGGATTATTATAATAGGCTTTCCTCCTTTAGAAAATGCAGCCCCCCTCATAAAATCAATAGTCTCGCCTAATCCAGAATAGAAACGATAACCTTCGGTTGCTGCATTTACTTGCCCTGTTAAATCAATCTGTCGGGCGGAATTTATTGAGACCATATTTTTATTCATGCCAATATACTTTGGATTACAGACATAATCAGAAGGAAAAAATTCTATATAAGGATTATTTTGTATGAAATTGTATAATTTTTTAGTTCCTAGAGCAAAACTGGTTATGATTTTTTCAGGATGAAAATTTTTCTTTCGACATGTTAATACTCCTCCTTCAATAAGTGGTATTACATTATCTGTAATATAATGAGAATGCATTCCAAGATCCTTTTTATCTTCTAAATACTTTAAAGCCGCATTGGGAAGATCGCCGAACCCTATGTGAATGGTTGATTTGTTTTCAATTAAATTAGCCAAATTTCTTCCTATTCTTTGTGCAATTTCATCTGGTTCATCAAAATAAAATTGTAGCAAAGGAGTGTCATTATACACAAAATAGTCTATTTCTTTCATATGAATAAAACTATTTCCCAAAGTTCGAGGCATTTGAGGATTAATTTCTGCAATAGTAAGGTAAGATGATTGTGCTATTGGTTTTGCAATATCAACATTAATTCCTAAGGAACAAAAACCATATGGATCAGGAGGAGTAACTTGGATAAGGGCTACATCAATATGTTTTCTACCTGATTGAAACAAAGAAGGAATTTCACTAGCGTATATCGGTGTATAATCTGCTTGTCCTCTATTTATTTCCTCACGTAGGGTCTTTCCTATGAAAAAAGCATTATGTCTAAAAAGATCTTCAGCTTTATCCTTAAAATATTTTTCAGGGCCAATTGTTAAAAAATGAAGAATTTCAGTATCAATTAACTTTTCTGAGTGTTTGATTAATTCTGATGTTAACAATTGCGGTTCAGCACATCCAGAATCAATAAAAACTCGATTCCCGGGTATTATTTTCTCTATTGCTTCTGATACTGAGATTTCCTTATCTTTCCACTGTTCCCTCCAATCAAATGTCATAAAATTGATCTACTTCCTCAAAATTTTTTGTTATTTTATTCAAATATTATTTATTATATAAGCTTCAATTAAAAATAACAATATTATATTGTTTTTGAAAGTTTAAATAAAATGGGTTTAAAAATTATACTTCCTCTCAAATTTAGAATTTACCACTCTAATAAAAAATTAACTTTTCAAATATCTAGATTATTAAATCCTATGTAATAAGGCTCATCTTAATTGATCTATAAATAAAATGTTTAAAAGCAATACAAAATAATTCTCAATTGTTTCCCTCTTGTTTATATTAAACCAAAAACTTTAAAATTGATGAGGGTGGAAAGAGATCTTTAAAATTTTTATAGAATTTAGTTAAATATCAAATGAATATAATCTTATACGAAAAAAACTAATAATGTGAAGTAATATGTCTGAAGAAGACAATAAAATGGAAAGTATTTTAACCGAGAACCGCATTTTTAATCCTAAAGACTTGAATCCCGAATTTGTAAAAACAGGGATTTCCTCGGAAGAATACAAAAAGCTTTATCAACAATCTATTGAAGATATGGAAGGATTTTGGGGAGAACAAGCAAAATCACTAGATTGGATTGAACCATATGAAAAAGTATGGGAAAAAACAGATTTATTCCCCGGAAAATGGTTTGTTGGTGGAAAACTAAATGTAGCATTTAATTGCTTAGATCGACATGTGAAAGCAGGGAATGGAGATAAATTAGCTATTATATGGGAAGCTGATGAACCTCGTCAAGCAAAGACCTATACATATAATGAACTTTTAAGGGAAGTGAATAAAGTCGCAAATGGGATGAGGAAACTTGGCTTGAAAAAAGGAGATCGAGTTACAATATGGTTACCAATGATTCCAGAATTAGCAATAATTATGTTAGCGTGTGCTCGGATTGGAGTCATTCATTCAATTGTATTTGGAGGATTTTCTAAAGAAGCTGTGAAAGATAGAGTTGACGACTCCGACTCAAGACTATTATTTACTAGTGATGAAACTGTAAGAGCAGGAAAATATTATCCAAAAATGGCTGATGTTGTACAAATAATTGATGAAGTTCCAACAATAGAACATGTTATTGTTGTGAAACGATCAGGAAATGAAGTTCCTCATACTAGTAGAGATATCTGGTATCATGAATTCATAGATGGTATGAGTGAAGAATGTGAACCTGAGGTCATGGATTCTGAGGATACATTGTTTATTTTATACACAAGTGGAACAACGGGAAAACCTAAAGGTGTAAAACACACCACAGCAGGCTATATTCTCTACACATCCTTTTCCCATAGAATTGTATTTAATTACCATGAAGGAGATATCTGGTATTGTACAGCAGACATTGGATGGATTACCGGTCATAGTTATATCGTTTATGGACCTTTGGCAAATGGTGCAACTACCCTTATGTATGAAGGGGTTCCGACTTACCCTAATAATGATAGATTTTGGCAGATTTGTGAAGATCATAAAGTAACACACTTTTATACTGCCCCTACAGCTATAAGGGCTTTAATGAGGTTTGGTGATGAGTTAGTAAATAAGCATGATCTTAGTTCTTTAAAAGTGTTAGGAACAGTTGGAGAACCAATTAATCCTGAGGCTTGGACCTGGTATCATAGAATAGTCGGAAAAGAAAAATGCCCAATAGTAGATACTTATTGGCAAACAGAAACAGGGGGTTTTATTATGACTCCTATTGCAACAGCAACACCAACTAAACCTGGTTCTTGTTGTATGCCATTCTTAGGTATTAAGCCAGTCATCTTTGACTTAGAGGGTGATGTAATAACCGAACCCAATGAAGGAGGTTATTTCGCAATGGGCCAACCTTGGCCAGGTATGTTAAGAGATGTTTGGGGCAATACTGAGAGGTTTATTTCTACTTATTTAGAACGCTATCCTGGATGTTATTATACTGGAGATGGTGCTAGACGTGATGAAGATGGCTACTATTGGATTTTAGGTAGACTTGATGATGTTATTAAAGTATCCGGTCATAGAATAGGAACAATGGAAGTAGAGTCTGCTCTCGTGAGTCATCCGCAAGTAGCTGAAGCCGCTGTCGCTCCTTTTCCTCATAAAATCAAGGGACAAGCTATCTGGGCCTATGTAACTCTTATGCAAGGAGTTGAAAAATCAGCTAAATTAGCTAAGGAAATAAGAATGCATGTAAGAAATGAGATTGGCCCAGTATTCCAACCTGATGTCATACAATTTGCTGATGCTCTACCTAAAACGAGAAGTGGTAAGATAATGCGAAGAATCTTAAAAGCGATTGCTGCCGGTACTGATATTGGAAATGTCACAACCCTAGCAGATCCTTCTGTAGTAGACGATTTACTTAAAGAACGTAAGAAAATAGACGTTGAAATAGGTTAATTTTTTAATTTATTTTATTTTTTCTTTTTGTATTTATTGGATTGATACTCTTTTTAATCAATTTTTAATAGAATTAATTATAATAATTAATCTAATAAAACTTCACATTAAAAATCGTTAAAACGTATGAAATCGGTTTATAATAAAATCTCATTATCTTCCGGAATGATTGGTATTATTTCATTATTCACTCCAGTAATTTTCCATATTAGCCCTAATTATATGTACAACTTTTGGTTTTGGGGTCTTACTCTCTTTTTCGGGTTAAATTCAAGTGAAATTGGATTTACCTTTGATTTGGAATTAGAATTTTTAATTCCAGGTATAATTTCTTCAATTTTTATCTTCGTAAGTTGTTTTTTAATCTTTTTCATATTATTAAAAGAAAAAAGGCAGCAGCAATTAAAATTAATGTATTATTACATTGGAGGGATTTTTATGATTGCTACCCCTCTCTTTCTCATAATTGGCTTACAAGTTATCTATATTGTTGTAAGGGGGTATCCAACTTTTTGGGGGATCAACTATTATTGGCCATATGTCGCGATCTATTTACAATTTATTGCAGGAATTTTGTATTTACTTTCATTAAAAAAAATTCGAATTCGTAGAACAAAATCAATAAAGAATTAACTTTTACCCTTTAGCATATGTAGCAATAGCATACAATAAACTTAATTTTTCAGAGAGTTTTTTTCCTCGAACCATCTTAACATTAGCATTCTTTTCTTCTTCTACTAGATTTATTGATTTGAACAATGGTTTCGGAATATAGTTGTGGTTCGTAACTATCATATGATCAGCACCTAAATTTACACTTTTCTTAACTATCTGTTGAGCAACAATTTGATTTGTTGCTATTAATGGACCTAAACGCGAATTTGCTAATAAACCAAACCCTACATTTTCTACAGCCAAGATTTTCGCTCCAAATTCGACTCTAAACGTCAAATATCTTTCACGATCATATCCTATTGCTTGCTTATCAAGACTTAATATCCATTTTGGAATCTTTTTCAATTCCTTAACTCTATAATTATGAATTTGAAATTCTGGTTTCTGTTTTGATAATTGATACATTGTGGCATAAAAGCTTTCTTGAAAACCAAATTTTTGATAGATTGGTTTTCCTAATTTAGAAGCATACAGAAAATTTGTTTCACATTTCATTTGATTAGCAATCTCCAACAAACTTTTAAAAATCTCAGTTCCTATTCCTTTACATCTGTATTCTGGTAATACAGCCATATATCCAAAACTACTGACTTTCCCGAAAAAAAATACTCCTCCAACACCGAAAAGTTTTCCATTTTCCTCAGAGATAAGGAATGTGCCAATTTCTGATTCTATTAAAGCTTTCCATATTTTTTCTTCTACTTTTATCTTTGTTGGGAGAGGTCTATCAAAAGCAGAATAAAGTACATTTATACATTTTAAAATTTCTTTATCTGTTGGTTTTCTAATATTATACTTTACCATAATACTGGTTTCAATCTTTTTTACTTGAAAGAATAAACATAAATAAACCAGCTTTTTATTAATATTTCAAAGATTTTATTGTTTGCTATACTCAGTATAAACTATCATAATTTCAGGTTTTGGTAATGAGTTTTAACAGTGATCAGTTAGTTGAAAAATTAAAAACTATGGAACCAGATGAAGCTGTTGAAATGCTCATATCAATATTATCTTCCTCCCAAAATATTGAAAGCAAATTGAAAGCAGCAGAACTATTAGTTGATTATAAGGACGATAAAAATAAGCGGTTTCAAGATATAAAAAATATCTTCTTAAATGAACAACATCCCCAATTAAGAATTAAATTAATCACAATCTTAGCTAATTGTTATCAAAAAGAAGGAATTGTATTCTTAAAAGAACAGTATAAGAACTGTAAAGATGGTTCAGTCAAAAAAAACCTTATAGAAATAGTAGGACAAAGTCAACTAAATAATTCCATCACGTTCTTCATTGAAGCTTTAAATGATCCCGATTTTGAAGTAAAAGAAAAAGTAATTGAACAATTGGGAAAAACTACCGCCAGCGAAGCACTAATACCGTTAATTAATATACTACATTTTAGAAACACCGAAATTTATAATCCGTTAATGAATACAATTGTAAAAATTGGAAGTAAAGTAAATTTACAAATTATTAATGATTTCGTTAACACAGAAGATCTTTATATTAAAAGAGAGCTCCCAATAATTCTTGGAAAAATTAAAAACAAAGAAAGTGAAACTGTCTTAATTAATTTTTTACAAGACAAAGATCCAATAATACGGAAAAATTCAGTTAAAGCATTAGATGGAATTATTGAATTAAAAAATGTTAGGCATATTTTAGACTTATTAAAAGACCCTGATTTAGAAGTAAAAAAGGAAGCCATTCGAGTTTTAGGTAATGTTGGAAGTAAGAAGGCAATTAAACCATTAATGGATTTACTAAAAGAAAAGGATACAAAAATCCGTAGTCTAGCAAAAAACGCACTTTATAAAATTCTCAAGAAATTAAAATCATTTGAAGTCCTATACGATGTAATCAAAAGTAGAAACATTAATGCGCGAAGAGAAGCTATAAAACTATTAGGCCTTTTAAATGACAATCAATCGATTGATTTACTCCTGTCAATTTTTAATAGTACTGTTGCAAGCTTACGTGGATCGGCCTATCGGTCTTTATTAAGAATTTTGGAAAATAAAGTTGATAATAAGATTATAATGGGATTATCAGATAAATCTTGGCAAATTAGAATGTTTTGTGCCAAAATTATTGGTGAAATCGCTGATCCAGATACAATTGATCACTTGTTTAAGTTAATAGAAGATGAAAATGGAAGTGTAAGAAAAGCTGTTATCGATGCACTAGGCAAATTTGAAAATAGAAAAGTCATGGATTTTGCGATCAGCTCATTAAATAGCCAAAATTGGAAAACGCGTAGAGCAGCAGTCAGTTTATTGTTAAGAACTGGTAGTAAAGAATCATTAGATTCTTTAATTTCTTGTTTAAATGATGAAGATGTATACATAAAAAGTTGGGCCGCTATGGCATTAGGAAAACTTAAAGATGTTGATTCAATTGAACCATTCATTCAATTATTAAAAGAAAATGATGATAAGATAAAAATTTCTGCGATTAAAGCTTTAGGTGAAATAGGGAATAAAGACGCAATTAAACCATTGATAAATGGATTAGGAGATGATAATTGGGATGTACGAAAAGAAATTGAGAATGCTCTTAATCAGATCGATCCCAAATGGATGAATTACCTGTAGAAATAGAATCTTTATTTAAGTTTAATACATTTTAATCACTTTATGAACTAGTTCCTCTAACCTGTTGAAAATATAGGATGTATCAGATTCCCTGTTTATAATCAATATCAGAAATGTATTAGTATCACACTCAAAAATTAAAATTGTTTTTCCTTCTAATTCCGCTATGATTTTATTAATTTTTTGAGAACCTATAGCGTCTCCTATTCCTACGGCACTTTCCAAAACAGAAGCACACATTGATACTAGTTCTTTACCTTTAACCTTATTTCTTAAACTTTCTATTATAAGTCCTCCGTCTCTATATGCAAAAATAGCTCCATCCAAATTCCCGTTAGTTTTCAAATCATTTATTAGTTGAAATAACTCACTTTGATTCTGTAAATTAGAATGACTCATACTATTCATAAATTTAATTTAGATCAGTTTCTATAAATATGGACAATTAAATAAAACTATTTAATTATTATATTATATATGGAAATCCCAAACTCAGGAAAGAAGATTATCAACTTAATACATAATTCTAATAAAAATTTCATTGACCATGAACTAATTCAATTTCTAAAAATTCCAAGCAATACCCTTAATTCTGAAGGGATTGAAAAAGCAAAAAATTTTATTGTCTCTTATATCTCTGATATTTCGGAGAATATTAATGTATATGATGGCATAACAAGTCCAATTATCGTTGCTAAAGTAGAGGGAGATTTAAAAAGACAGCTCTTAATTTATATGATGTATGATACTCAGCCTGTTAACAAAGAAAAAGAGTGGATAAGTAGTCCATTTGGAGCTGAACTTAAGATTTTACCTCCCCCTTTAAATAAATTAGGTGAATGTATTATAGCTAGAGGTGCTTATAATTCTAAAACGCCCTTATTATGTTTCTTGAATATCGTAAAAATCTTGAAAAAAAAACATAAATTGCCAGTTTCCTTACTCCTTTTATTTGATGGTGAGGAAGAAAAAGGTTCTCCATCTCTTCTAAAATTTCTTGAAAGTAGCACTAATCGAAAAATTTTTGGCAATTGTGTTGATGCTTATTATCCTGCAACAAAACAAGATATTAATGGAAACCTAGTTTTAAAATTAGGATATAAAGGGATCTTATCACTTTCTATAAAGATTTCCTCAAAAAATGAAGAACCTCACTCAGCCTTTAGCAGTATGATTCCTAATCCGGCAATTGATTTAGTTTCTTTACTTAATACAATATATTCAAATAACCAATTTCAAATTGATAGTTTAAAAAAACCATATGTACTCACAGATGAGGAACAATCTCTTATTGATTCACTTATAAAAAATGTAGATATTGAAATCATTAAACAAAAAGCGGGAATAACGCAGGTAATCGAAGATGATCCTTATAAAGCATTTGTTAATTACCTCTTTAACCCTACGTTCAACATTTCAACTTTAAAATCAGGATTTTTAGAACAAGGAACAAAAAATTATGTACCTAATCAAGCTTTATGCAATATTGATATCAGGTTCGCTCATCAAGTAGCAACTGAGATAGTATTTAATGAAATTAAAGAAAAGATAAAGAATTTCTCCAAAAATACTAAATCTCAAATTGAGATTACTAAAAATTTAGGTTATGAAAGTTCAAGAGTTCAAAAATATTCTCTCCTTGTTAGAAGTCTTAAAGAGAGTGCCAACCGTATAGGTGTATCAACTGAATTATGGCCATTGAGTGCCGCGGCAGCTCCATTAAGTAAAATTCAGAAGGATTTAAATTTGAATTTCATAACTGGAGGGTTAGGTATTGGGGGTTTTGCCCATTCTACTAATGAATTTATTCAATATGACTCTATAATTAATACTAGACTAGCTAATTATTATTTTCTAGAACATTATTCTAAATTATTGAAAAAAAAGGATTAATCAAAAAATCCAGCTAAACCCCTACTTTTTGCTTCAATTGCATCCTCGGGACAGAGTTCAAAACAACATAGACAGCTAATACATTTTTTCCTTAGAAAAACTGGATATTTTCCTTTTTCAAATTCAATTGCTTCAGCAGGACAGTTTTGTGCGCATTGACCACATTGTACACATTTTTTTTTAATTAAATTAGGAATTCTTTTTATTACTTTATATGCCATATGACTGGACATAAAACTAATAAAACGTGTCATAGTTCTTCCTGGAATATTGAATTTTGGCGTAAGCTTCTTTGCCTCCTCTAAAGTTAATCCAACAACCTCTATATTCTCTAAGCTACCTACTCCCAAATTTCTTTCAATAGCACTTTTCACATGTGGAACAATTTTTGCTTTTCGTTTCCCTATTTCTAACGCAACTACATCTAATGCTAATTCGTCTGTACCTACCAGAATTAAATCCCATTTAGTCATTTTCCCAGCATTAGGTCCCATTGCTCCTTCCATAATCCGTTGCAAATCGTATACTGTTAGTCTATTTGGTTTATTTTTTACTATCCACGAAAAATTATCGGCAAGAACTTGTCCAAATTGATCTGCAGATTTTCCTAATAAATGATATTTAGCTTTCAATCCTCCTGGAATAATGCCCCAATAATTTTTAATCGCCCCTGTCATTGTCGCTTCTCCATGACTTTTTAGTTTCGGTAAATTTATTAGAATATCACATTCCTTAACGGCTTTAGCAACTCGATATTCTTTCATATTAACAGCATTGTCGATTATTTCTACTTCTGGTGCTTCACTCCCAAAATCAACTAGTGTAATTCCATTCTTCTCACATAATTCCAACATACCAATTTCTTTAGCTATATCTGAAACCGATTTTCCTTGCTGCCCTGGAGAATCTCCGAGAAAGACTTTGTCCATTGAAACACCTTGGTCTTTTAAATATAATATAACACCTTCAACAAAGCTAGATTGGGAACATGCATCTTTGCTTGCTCTAAGTAAATTTGGTTTTAAAAGTATTTTTTCTGAAGTGGATATATCAAACGAGAGGTTGTTTTCAATTAATTTTATTGCAGCAAATATGGCTTCAGGAATAGAACCATAATCATTTACATTTACAATAGAAACTCTTGTAGACATAATTTAAGATGATTTAATTTTGTGTTTTTTATAATATTTCTTGTTACAAATTATAAAAAAAATTTTAAATTTGAGATTATTAGGTATCTAAAAACAATTATTTTTAAAAATCTAATCTATTATATTTATTAAATAAGTGATATCAAATATTTTTACCAACCAGTATTTGAAATTTCACTTACTCAAGAAGGATGCTTTAAAGAATAATTAATTTAACGATAGGCTGGAGAAAATGTCTGTTAGCGATGCTATGTTTAAAATAGTTTTTTTCGGGGATGGAGGTGTAGGAAAGACCACCCTAATTAATCGATATTTAACCGGGGTCTTTAAGAGTGATTCACAACTTACAATAGGTGTGGATTTTCACGTAAAAAAGGTTGATATAGATGGAAAACGAGTTGGTTTACAAATCTGGGATTTTGCGGGAGAGGATAGGTTTAGATTTCTTATGCCTAGCTATGTAGTTGGTGCAGCTGGAGGGGTTTTTATGTTTGATATAACAAGATATACTAGTCTTAAAAATTTTCATGATTGGATTGAAATTTTTAAAAAGGGTTATAAAGCTGATACCCAACAAATGCCTGTTCTCATGGTTGGTAGCAAACTAGATCTTGAGTATAAAAGAGCTGTGTCTCGAGAAGAAGCACTTGAAATGGCTAAAGAGAATAATCTTTTTGGTTATCTTGAATGTTCCGCGAAAAGTGGAGAAAATGTGGAAGATATTTTCCAAGAAATAAGCCGTTTAATGCTGATCAAAGCAGGACTCTTATAGAGATGCTTTAATAACTCTATTATTTAAAAATCTCTTCTAAATTTTTAATTACTAAATCTGGAATTAAATTTTTATCGACAATTTGGAATTTATTACTTCTAGCTTTTAAATCTTCAATCATTTCAAGAGTAGTTACTCCTGTTAAAACAGCTATACTTTTTATACCCGCTCTATTACCTGCGATTATATCAGTATTCAAACGATCTCCAAAAATGCATGCATTTTTAGCAGGAATTTTAGAATCATTTAAGATCAAATTGATACCAAACGGTTCAGGTTTACCAAAAATCTTTATTGGTTCCTTATTGGTACATGTCATTAGTGCATTCACCATTACACCAGCCCCAGGTTTAAGACCACGAGCAACTGGTAATGTAGAATCTGCATTTGTTGCATAAAATTGAGCTTTCCCTTCCAAAATACATTTTTGGGCTGTTGCTAATTTTTGATAATTGAATTCTCTGTCAAGACCTACAATAACAAAGTCAATATCATTAAAATCAGAAACCTCTTCTATTACATTATGCCCTTGAGCTTTTAATTCTGATTTTAATCCGATTTCACCAATCACAAATATATTAGCTTTTTCTTTTAATTTTGTGATTTCGGCAGAAGTTATGGATGCACTAGTATAAAAATCAGACTCTTTACATTCTATATTGAATTTTTTCAATCTATTAACGTAAGTCTTTCGAGTTGCTGTGGAATTATTAGAATTATAAATAACCTTAATAGAGTGCTCTCTTAATTCGATAATTATCCTATCAGTATTGGGGATTAATGACTCTCCCCGGTATATTACCCCATCTAAATCAAAAATAGCCAATTGTAAATCTTTCAGGTCATCAATAAGTGCTCGCATTTTAAAATTAAAACCATCCTACTGGCAATCCTAATAAAACGATAAAAAGCTGAAAACCTATTGGAATAAATATAGGATTTAGAATATTATCTGCTGTATATATTGGAAAATAATCTGTTATAAAGAAAACTATTGCTCCAATGATCGCATAAATAGGCCCCACAAGAATCAATCCAATTAAATATGCTAATATTGTTCCTGCTAGAAATCCTTCAACTGATTTAGTCTCTTTGCTCATTACTTTTACTTTACGCTTTCCATATCCTCTTCCTATTAATGCAGCAGCAGCATCCGAAAGACATGCTATAAGTATCCCTGCAAAAAATGCTAAAATATGAATTATCCCCGCCATGTAGAGCATATAAGAAAAAATAAATCCTGTAATAATATAAATCTGTGGTCCTGCAGCATTTATCTCTTTGTTTCTTAACATTGAATGAGATAAAAAGTTGAAAATAGAATATTCAGGCCCCCAAATAATTCTTATCAGATCAGGAATTATCGCAAACATGAGTGAACCAATCAACGCCATCATAGTGAGATATTCGACAGCTTGAGGATCACCTATCCCAAATGGATACATCGATACTGAACCCCAAATTAGTTCATAAGCGGGTTGAATATGATTAATTAATTCAATTACACTATCATTTATTATGCGTGTTACTGGATAAAGAAGAGAAAAAAATCCGAAATAAGCAAGAATCAGCAGTAATCCCATTAAATGAAAACTTTTTCTAACTAACTCCATTTTAAAAGTGATCTCTGCTCTGTAAGGATTTCCTTTTGTCATTCTATCAATATACCTTCTTAAAATAGGTTTTCGGCCTTCTTCTAAGATATTTTGCGAACCCTCTAAGGCCATTTTGTTTTTTATCCTCTTAATTATCCCCATAAAACTGAAGCTAAATATGATTATAAACATTATCCACCATACCATAAATCCATTGTATGGATAAGGAAAAAATCTTCCAATAGCATTAAAATATCCAAAAATTAAAAAACAGATACCACATACAACTGTTGATACTCCACCATACTTATTTTTGTTTCTAAATCCCTTTACCCCAATATAAAACAATAAAAACATGAGAGTAAAAAATGCGAGAGATAGAGTTATATTATATAGACTATCAACAACCTCCCAGTAATTCATAATAAATCTTGAAAAGAATTATATTAATTATTGAAATAATTTATACTCTAATAATTAATTTCGCTTTAGTCTATAAAAGAATGTCTCCCTACTTAAGTAATTTTATTAAAGCTTTATCAAAAGAAATCACGTCTGAAATTCCAATATATTGCACTGGATACCCCGAATCTGAGTTTATTGAAAATTACATAATACAATATAAGCTTAAGCCTGAGAAAGTGAATTTAATATTAAATAATAAAAACTATAGCATTATTGAACAAATGGGTTTTGATGCTATCTCTATATGGGATTTCCGTCGTGGAAAAGGTGGTTATATTCTGAATGATCAAATAAGAGTTGATGGATGGGGGCGGTTATACAAGGGAAACTGGTATATGTGGGATGGAGTATTTAAAAGTGAAGAGATTATTGATAATTGGGAACATCTAAACCTGCCTTCTGAAGAAAATCTTATGAATTTAAGAAGTTTTTTAGATACAACAAATCATAATTTAGAATTTGTTATCTCCTTACCCGGATTATTTGAAAAAACTTGGCAATCAATGGGCATAAAATTTTTTGCTAAATGCTTAAATAAGGATATATCATTCATTGAAAAAGTGCTTCATTTTTTCTCAAATTATCTGAACACGTTAATACAAAAAATTCAGCGCACAGGTGCTACAACATTCTTAATAGCAGATGATATTGGATATAAAAAAAGAACTTTTATATCTAAAGAGAGATGGAGAAAGCTATTCTTTGACGAATATAAGAAAATTATTGATATTATTCACCAAAAAAAGCATTATGTTATACTACACTCTGATGGTTATATTTCTGATATGATCAGTACGTTTATAGATCTAGGTTTTGATGCCCTTCAAAGTCTAGAACCTAGTTCGGGAGTTGATATATTTAGCCTTTTCAAGAAATTTAAAAATCAGATCTGTTTTATTGGGAATTTAGATATGAGTCTCCTCACTTTTGGCACCCCACAGGAAGTAAAAGACTATACTAAAAAATTGATTTCTAAAGCCAAAGAATATAATTGCCCGTTGGTAATATCTCCATCACAACAAATCAATAGAAAATGTGACCCCAAAAATATTAATGCAATAATTGAAACGGCTAAAATATTTAAATAATAATTTTGATAATTAGTACAAGTAAAGTTTTCTAAAAATAATAACAGTGTTTAAGAGTCTAAACTTAGAAATTTTCTAAACTAGATTAATAAGGAAATAATAATATAATTTATTACAAAGTAAGAAATAAAAAAAATTAAATAAAATTAAAATAAGTAAATTATATCTATAATAGTAAGTAAGATTATAAATCTCAAAATTTTGTGAAATATATTCTAATTTAAATTACCAAATAAAATGATCCCCTTGGAGCCAACAACAGAGAATCTTGATGATATCTTGAAGAAATTGCTCGCAGCAATTCCAGAGGTAAAGGCTGCCGCGATTGTTTCAGCTGAAGGTTTACCAATTGCATCTGCTCTTCCTCAAGGAGTTGATGAGACGAGGATTGCCGCGATGACTGCAGCGTTGCTCTCCTTAGCCGAAAGGTCTGTTATCGAGATGGAAAAGGGGGAATTCGATCAGCTATATGTGAAGGGTAGCGATGGCTATCTCCTCGTACTACAAGCGGGCCCCAATGCTGTATTAACTGTTTCTACTACGAAGGATGTAAGATTAGGATTAATATTTTTAGATTGCAAAAGAACATGCGAAAAAATCGCTAAGTTAATCTAAACTTTCTTCTTTAACTGTTTCATTTATCACATCATAGTATAGATGGAGATATGAATGTTTTAACACTTCACATTTCTTAAGCGTCAAAGCTTTAATATTTAATAAATCATCATCAGTTTGAGGAGCGAAGCCATCTATTGAAGTAGGAGTATCTTTTCCGCCAATTAGACAGGGTGCTACTATTATTGAAACATGATCTATAAGTTTATATTTTAGAAATAATGCATTTAAAGTTCCTCCGGATTGGATT
Organism: Promethearchaeota archaeon; assembly: GCA_048938855.1. Lineage (GTDB taxonomy): Archaea > Asgardarchaeota > Lokiarchaeia > Sigyniarchaeales > SOKP01 > Loki-b32. The sequence continues at coordinate 349,215 of JBHLLT010000001.1, read as the reverse complement.
GAAATCCTGTCAATTTTATAATCTTGCTTAAGTTTTAAAAATAACTCCTCAAGATTAACTTCATTTGAATAATAAATGATATTGAGATCTTGTACATTTGGGAACTCAAATGCCGGATGATCTTTATTATTCGTAACAACAAAGATTGACTTAAATGAATTAACTAGATAATCGACACCCTTTTTTGTAAGGTGCGGTTTGCGATCAATAATAATAAGGCTTACATCCTTATGGTCATCCTCTTTTTCACGGGAATTAGTACCAATCTTAGCTAATACTTTTCCGCTAATTAAAGCGACTCTGTCAGTCTTAAATAAGAATTCATAATATTGGTAATTCCCTTCTTTAATACCTTTGATTTTTGGAAAGTCAATTTCCTGATCGCGTTCATCAACATTCCCTGTAGATATTTTTCCATCCAAAGACTGCATAAGAAAAAGAGTGGTTTCAGGTCGATTCCTATCCATTGAATTCTCACTTCATACTATTTAATTACCTAATTAATTTAGTATAGTAATGAAATTATTAATAAAATCATACTCAGTTGATTTATTAAAAGCTGTTAATTAAATTATATTGAGGTAGATTTAAATGGAAAATAAAACAAGTTCTTACTTTATAAATATAGAGGATGCTCCTAAGTTTATGCAAATGGAAGGGTTAGAGACCACTATTCTTACTGGATTAGATAGCGGGAAAATGACTATGGCGTTAAATGCTACACTTCCCGGGTATACTGTTCCAATACATTCTCATAAACATGAGCAAATTGGTATGGTTTATAGAGGCCAAGCAAAACTTAGAATTGGAGATGAAGAGAGGATAGTGAAACAAGGTGATTTTTATTCAATACCAAGTGGGATACCTCATGGAGATACATGTATAGGTGATAAGCCCTTTATTATGCTTGATATTTTTTATCCAATTAGGAAAGATTTCTTAAAAAAGTCGAAGAATAAAAGATAGATTCATTTTTTATCGAAATTGTTAATTTAGATTAATTTTAGCTATTCGAATCGCTTCTCTAAGCTCCTGTTTTTCTATTTCCGGTCCTGTCTCGATCATTTTTCCATTAACATAAATTCTACGTCCAATACCATATTTTTTCAAAATGTTTTGATCTAAAGCAGAAAAATCATTTAGAATTACATCATTTCCATATTCTGAAACTACTTCTCGCACTCTTTGTGCTTCAACATCACTAGTTAAACAAAATCGATTCCAAAATAAATCTATAACGACTTTTCCCTCAATCGGTTTAAATTCATAATTTTCCTTTCGGAAGTGAGGTGGTTCAGCATTTTGATCAAATGGTTTCCAAAGAATCGCTTCCTCACCACGTTTTTCTGCAATTTTAAATCCCAATTTTAAAAAATATTTCGCGGGCATGAACCAAAAGTCCCAGAAATAACCTAAAGTGGCAATTCCTTTACGATTTTGGAGTCTTATCTCTTCTTCTGCTGCTTTAATTAACTTAACTCCAATTCCCATTTTAGAAAATCTAGATTGTGAAACTAGGCAAGGAAATACCATTAAATCCTTACCGTGTATTGACCAAGGATTTATTTCAATTGGCATTAAATATAAAAATCCAGCATGAATACCATCTATCAAAGCTACCTTAACTTTCAATCCCTCTTTTTCCATACTTTTAAGCCAAGATATACGGCGTGGGCATGATGATTCACGCTCTATGTTGTTTTCATTTACATGAGTACAAGTACCAACATAATATTCATCATCCTTGGTCATATCGCGGATCTTAATTGTCATTTTGCCACATTTAATTTGATTTTTAATTATTTATGATTATTCATTATTAATATTGATTTATAAGAAGTTAAAATAATATTTATTTTAATTCCATTAAATTATCTAATAACTATTAATAAAAATCTCAAATAATTATGGCAAATAGACAACATTTTTTTGCTGTTATAAAACCCTATCGTCAAGATTTCATAACAAATCCTAAAGATGCTGAAGATAAAATCATGTCTGATCATTTTCTCTATTTACAATCTTTGTTGAACCAAGGTAAGTTATTTTTAGCTGGACCAACATTAATACCTGATGATCCCTTTGGAGTAATAATCTTTGAAGTGGAAAAAGAAGAAGAAGCTAAAAATTACCTTGAAAATGATCCTTCTGTTAAAGCAAAAATTCAAAGAGTGGTAGATTTCAGACCTATTAGGCTATCTCTTACGAAAAATAAATAGATTATCCACTAACGGTGAAAAACCATAAGAAATTAAAAATGTAATTAAAAAAATATAAAATTAATACTCCAAGAATAATATAAACAATTCTCCTATAAATTTGAAAATCTAAGATTTTTCGAATCTTTCTTTTATTACTTATTTTTAAAGCTTTAAATAAGCTACTTTAGATGGGAAGATAAAATCACAAAATATTAATTTTTTAGTTCATTTTATCAAGTACTAGACTTAGTTAAATTTCACTATTCTTACGTGGAAGTTCTTATGTTCAAATTATACACTATTGAAGGAAAAATCGAGATACCTCCATTTTTATTTGGTCAAGAGAAAGATGTAAGTGCAAGAATAATACTTTCAGAAGATTATGAAGGGATCATAACTCGAGATTATGGTTTTATAATCGCAGTTGTTGATGTACTAAATGTTGGAAAAGGGATAATCATACCAGGAAATGCAAATACCTTTCATGAGGTAGAATTCACTATTTTAACATTTAAACCAACAGTTTCAGAAGTGGTTGAAGGAACTGTAGTAGAAATTGTTGATTTTGGCTCATTTGTACGTCTAGGGCCATTAGATGGATTAGTGCATGTATCCCAAATCTGTGACGACTATATTTCTTATGAACAAGTTGGAAACAGATTCATTGGTAAAGAAACAGGGAAAATTCTTGAAGTAAATGATCAAGTTAGAGCTAAGATTATTGCTGTTTCATTAGGCACTGGCCGAAGTGGAAAACTTGGTTTAACGATGCGACAAAAATTTCTCGGAAAGCAGGAATGGATTGAAGAAGATATTGAAGAAACCTATGTAGAAAAAGAAGGTAAACCCACTGAATCCGATGAAGAAGAAGAGATAAAAGAATAGTAATTAAAGAAAAAAGATAAAAAAAATGAAAGAAAAAGCTTGTAAAAATTGTCATTTAATAACCAAAAACGAAACTATATGTCCTAAATGTAAGACACATACTCTAAGCGAAGATTTTACAGGAGAGGTTATTATTATTAATCCTAAAGAATCTAAATTTGCTGCCCATTTAAAAGTTGTATATCCTGGAAAGTATGCTTTAAGAGTACGCTAAAAGTCTAATCATTTAGATTACTTTTATTAATTTATTTGATTTTATAATCTTGATTCAGATGGATTTAAATTTAAGAATTCCTCAAGATAAAAGATACTTATTTGCTGAACCTCTTGATATCCTTATAGCAGGAACTCGAGAAGAAACAATAACTCAAGTAGAAAACATTTTTAAAGATAAAGTTAAATCGGGACTTACGATAAACTTTTATATTGTTGGTGATATTGTAGCGAATGATTTTTTAAGGAATAATTTTTTGAAGAATTATGTTAAGATTTGTATAATAGATGAAAAAACCCGAAGAAATCAAATTAATTTAGATTTTGAGGATTATTTTAAACATACGATTAAGTTTCAAAATCCTGAAGGAACAATCTCTAAAGAATGTTGGAAAATCCTTAGAAACACAATTACTTCAGAGAAAAGAACGCTAATCAAAATAACTAAGGGAGAGGAAGATTTATTAATATTACCACTTATTCTTGAAATTCCTCTAATAGAGGGAGTAAAAAATTATTGTTTTTATGGACAACCACCAATAACGGATTCTAATTTCGTAATTCCCGAAGGAATCGTCATTGTTGATGTTGATGAAAACATTCAAGAAAAGGTTAAAAATGTTATTGGCATTATGGAAAAGTTCTAAACATTTCTTTTTAAATATTCAATAATCCTTTTAACTTTTCTCTTTAATAAAAAGCAAAATTTTATTTTTTATCTATTCTTTTGAAGGATATAAAATAGTAAAAATCATTAATTAATAGATGTTATAAAAAGTTTAAACGTTGAAAATGTCGTTAAATATTGAGATCTTGGAAGAGAAGAAAAACCCCTTAATAAATCGAACGGAACTGAAATTTAGAATTGATAATTTTGGTACAGGGACTCCAAATAGAATAGAAATTAAGGAAAAAATTGCAGCAATGCAAGGAAGTAATGAAAAATTAACAATAATTAAAAACCTAGGAACTCATTTTGGAGCAACGTATACAATTGGAACGGCTTATATATATGAAAATGCTAAGGAGCTCTCTTACTTCGAGCCTTTCCATATTCAAGTACGTAACCTTGAAAAAGAAAAAAGAACTGAAATCATTCAATTGAAAAAAAGAAAAGAACCCTATAAACATCTATTTGATTATTAAAACAGATTAACATATTTTATCAGATTGAGATGACTTCTTCGAATTATTATAAAATTGAAGGAAATAAATTGGTTAGAACGCACCGTACATGTCCTAAATGTGGTCCCTCCTACTTTCTAGCATCACACTATGACAGATGGTCTTGTGGGAAATGTGGATATACAGTATTTAAAAGAAAAGGCGCTCCAAAGACTAAAACTACTAGACGGACTCCTCGTAAACGTCAAAAAGCATAGCTTTAATGAATTTTGAAATCTTTCTTAACTAAAAAAATAGATTTTAACCAATAATTTAGAAGTATTTCACTATTTAACTTTATTAATTATTATTCCGGCTTCAAAATTTGGCGAAATTAATGGAAAAAATATGTTTAGGCATTGAATCTACAGCACATACATTTTCAGTAGGTATAATTAATTTTAAAGGAAAAGTACATAGTCTTATAAATGATATTTTCATACCAGATGAAGGAGGGCTTCACCCGGCTTTAGTCAGGGAACAACATTTAAATAACTTTATGAAGATAATAAATAAAGCCCTATTAGAATCCAATCTTTCCATAAGGGACATAAATTTAATAGCATTTAGCCAAAGTCCTGGTTTAGGTCCAGTCCTGAAAATAGGCGCGTTAGTAGCTCGAATGTTAAGTCAACTTTTAAATATTCCTATTGTAGGAGTGAATCATTGTATAGCACACATAGAAATAGGTAGATTAATGTGTAACATTAAAGATCCCCTGGCTGTTTACGTGAGTGGAGGGAATACTATTATAAGTGCATTTGAATCCAAAAGATATCAAATATTTGGAGAAACACTTGATCTAGCAATTGGAAATATGATTGATTCATTCGCTAGAGATGCAGGACTACAGCATCCAGGCGGTCCTAAAATTGAAAAATTAGCTTTAGAATCTAAAAGGGAATATATTCAATTACCTTATGTAGTGAAAGGTATGGATCTATCATTCTCAGGACTTTATACCGCTACAAAGTATTTACTTCAATCTGAAGATTATAATAAAAAATATAATTTAGGAGATATTGCTTTTTCTTTACAAGAAACAGCTTTTGGGATGCTAACAGAAGTTACTGAAAGAGCTTTAGCTCATACAGAAAAGAATGAAGTCCTCCTCACGGGAGGCGTAGCCGCTAACAAGAGACTACAATCTATGATAGAATATATCAGTAAGGAGCATAATGCAAGATTTGAAGTTGTTCCCTTAAGATATGCTGGTGATAATGGTGCTATGATAGGTTGGGCAGGAATTTTAAGATATCAAGCAGAAGGAGGTCATGAAATTTCTGAGACTAAGATTAAACCTAAAGAGAGAATGGATCAAATACCAATTCCTTGGAGGTTGTAGATTTTTTGAGTCATACTGTAAAAAAGGAAAAAATCATAAGAAAAGGAGCAGAGGCAAACCTGTACTATGGCCACTGGTTTGGAAAGGAAGTAATATTTAAGTATAGAATTCCTAAGAAATATCGAACAATGGAATTGGATAAGAAAATTAGAACAGAGAGAACATTAAATGAGGCTCGGGCGTTAATAAGAGTGAAGAATTATGGGATATATGTACCACAAGTATTTGAAATTGATACCTCTAATTCTACCATTGTCATGAAATATATAAAAGGTGCAAAATTAAAAGAAATCTTACACAATTTAGATGAAAACAAAAAACAATCCTATTTTAATAGAATTGGAGGAACTATAGCAAAACTACATATAAATGGACATATCCACGGCGATATAACTACAAGTAATATAATTATAACTCCAGAAGAAAACATTTTCCTTATAGATTTTGGGTTACATGAGTATTCCAATACTGTAGAAGATAAAAGCGTTGATCTACACCTCTTTAAAAGAGTCCTTATATCTTCTCATGGTAAATATTATAAATTTTGTTTTGATGCATTTCTTGAAGGATACAAATCTGAGTACGAAAAAGTAGGATTAAATGAGTGGAAAAATATTGTTAAAAACATAGACGCCATTGAAAGCCGTGGTAGGTATATTAAATCGGAAGAGAGATTATAATTTTATCAACTTCTCCTTCTAGGTATCTTGAATAATATCTTATAGGAATAGTAAAATATTTTCATCTATACTATTTATTTGTCATACCAAACGTTCATCTATGTAATTAAATAATCAAAATAATTTTATAGCGAAGGTAGAAAGCCAAAAACATTTAATAAGATACTTAACTTATAATATAATATTGGAAAAGAGTGAATAATTAAGGGCAAAGAATATATCTTCTTTCTAATTCACTTTTATCATTGGAAATAAGAGAAATTTAGAAACAGAAATTTTTGGAGCAATTTTCATGGAAGATAAAGAAAATAACAAGAAGAAAAAGAAAATGGTGAATATAACCATTAATTTGCCCGAAATTTACGATGAAAATATTAAAAAACTTATTAGTATGAAAATTGTTGCCTCAAGATCGGAAGCAATTCGAACTGCCTTACGGGATTTTCTCCATGATGAGTATAAAAATCTCAAATTGCTTGGTTATTTTGAGGAAATTCCCTAAACAATCTTTTTTGTTCGGAAATATGTAATAAAGATTTATATCATTTTTATACTTCTATTTACTATATTATATTTAATTTCTAAGAGAACTCGAATGATTTTATATAGCATTACTGAAAATGGCGCTTTAAGAAAGGTTACCAAAGTGGATTTCAATGAAAACAAAGTCTTTTTAATTGATGATATTAAAACCTTATATTTATGGATAGGTTCAAAAGTTTCTAGCAAAAAGAAAGATTTAAGCATAAAAAGAACCGAGAAGCTGAAAGAACAAAAAAGTAAACGCGTTAAGATACAAATTCTCAAGCAAAATCAAGAATTTGGATCATTTTTAGTATTAATGGACTTATTAAAGAAAGGATTAGAATCTGGCACTGAATTTGCAAAAAGACCTGAGTTAAAAATTCGCATTAATGATACTCAAGAGCTTATAGAAGCGGGTATAGACCCAGATTTTGAAGCAGAAATTACAATTGAAGCACATAAAATTGCACAAGAAAGCCATGATTATAAAGATCTGTGTAGAAAACTAGCAGAGATACAAATGAAATTTATAAAAGAAGATGCTTCTGAGAGGGAAATAAAGAAAAAAGCAGAGGAAATTTACAAATCTTCATCCACTTATGAAGAAGTTTGCTGGTTGATCGCAGAATTAAAAGCTTTATCGGGAAAATAAATCTGAAATTAATCAGTTACCCTACACTTTATCGTTAGAGGGGTATAACAATTGTTAAACGTAATATATTTCTCCATTAACTTATTTACAGCTTTAATATAACTACCACGCTCTCCCACCGCTATATGATATATATTTAATTCTCTTAAAAAATAAATTGATACTTCATAATTGGCTTTTTCTTTGTTTATTTCAATCTCAATGTCATCGATACATAAATCAGGAAATAAATTAAAGATTAGATTTATTAAAATATTATCAAATCTAATTATCATTACTTTTTTATGCTTAATGTTATTCCTTATTGAATTTAGAACTGTCTTTGCTTGGAAATATTCATCTTTTTTTACGAAGAAGAAAATAAAATCATTACCTTCGATATTAATGAGAATAATATATGATGGGTTTACTTGTGTCTTATTATAAAAATAATTATATAATTTGAGTTCGAAATTCGAATATTTTAAAGGTTTTAATGTCAGCTGCTGATAAAGAATAAAATCATCGAGAATGGTATAGAACATATACAAACTATCTCAGCACAGATTTATAAAGTACTACTAAATTGATTTTAGTATATAAACATACTTATTCTATAAATAGGATAAATTCGTCCACTGAACAACAATCTGCTTCAACGGAAGAAGTTTCGTCAACAGCAAATAAATTAAGAGACTTGGCAGAAAAATTAAAAAATGAAATAATAAAATTTAAAATTTAAATTGAGAATAGAGAAAAAAAGTATTTTTTTAATTTAATATCGAGATTTATAAGGACAATTAACGACGCCCTCGAATTTTACGAGCTTCTCGTTCCACTTCTCTCAATATAACAATATCATTCATTTTAACAGGACCTTTAACATTTCGAGTAAGGATTCGGTTTTTATCGGGGCCCTCAAGAATGCGTACTTTGATTTGAGTGATTTCTCCTGTGAGACCAGTTCGTCCAATAATTTGAATTACCTGTGCGGAAGTAGATAAATCTTGTACTGATGCTCCTTTTGATTTGTCTAATTTAACCATATGTACTCACCACTACTTCTTTGCTTCTTCGAGTTTTTTAATAACATCATTTAAAATACCATCATTACCTGTTCCTCCATTTTCAACTGAAATAGCACTTGATGATACGTTGATTCTGACTGTATTTCCCAGTTCTTTTTTAGTGGAAAGATATCCATAAGGTATACCCTTTTCTTCACATAACAGGGGAATATGAAAGAGTATTTCTGGAGGGCTTACGTCTTCAGCCATTACCACTAGTTTTGCTTGAACGCGTTCAATCGATTTTGTAACTTCATTCATTCCTCTACGAATCTTTGAATCTCTTGTTTCTGCTATTTGACCTAAAGCATTCTTAAGTTGAGTTTTCAGTTTATCTGGAATCTTAAATCTAACATAAGAAATTATTAATCATCTCCTTCGAATATACATAATTTTAGATATATTTTCATAATTCATCGAGATAGTATATAAACAGTAGTAAGAGATGTTAAATAAAATTTTTGATTTAAATTTGCTAAGAATTTCAAAATTAAGTGTGATATGCTTTGGTTTTTTTAATTTTGACTTTAAACAACATATAATAAATGTATAAAAATTCCAAAAAGATTGAATGCAAACGAAAAAGTTTAAATTTCTATTTATTAAATCTTCCAATAAAAATAAAGAACTGAAATTCATTCAACAAATAAAAATTTACTTATAAAAAAGATTTAATGAGGGAAGTATTAAATGAATAAAAAATCCAAATATTTTTTACCAATTTTGATTTTTGGGGGTTTTACATTACTCAGTCCTACAGTTTACAATTATCAATTTGAAATGTTTTTTAAATGGATATTCGGATGGGGAGGACTCTATGAGGATGGTGAGGTATATTTTAATGTATTTCATTCTTATTTTATAGGTTGCTTTTCATGGTCGATTATTGTTTATTATTTTGGGACATTTAATAAAGAAAGGTTCAGAAGGGGAATTAAATCAATAGTTATGTTTTTTCCATTCTGGTTTGGTATATGTGTATTTTTAAGTAGTATTGGTTTAGAATCTTTCTTAAATTCTTGGCTTATACTTCAAATTCTATTACGCTTTTGGGTTGGTTCAGGACTCTTATTAGCGGGAATTATGGTGATAAACTCTATATCATATCGTATTTATAAACCAATAATAAAAAATCGTCTGTATAGAGATTCCATGGAAATAGATAAAATTCCATCAGAACCGAAACCGTATATAATTAATATTGCTGATTTTTTAGAAAAAATGCAACTCAGAATTTTTGTTTTGCTAATCTTAATCTTGGGGATATTTTTTATAGTGTCCTCAGCATTAAGTACTTCAGGAATTAACTATCTTACTTCTATTTATTTATTTTTAACACTAATAGTGATTAACTTTCTTTATGATATTAATTATCTGTATTCAAAAAAGGAAAGTTATCCCACTCACATCAAACTCAAAAAAGATCTGCCCTATACAAGCAATTTTGATAAACTTTTACAAAATTTTAAGAGACTAATAGATGAGGGAAGTAGGTATTATGAAGAAGAATCATATGAACTAGCAATAGAAAGCTGGAAAGAAGCAATTCAAATTTATTCACGTTTTTCTAAGATGGTTATCCAGAAGAAATTAATAAATGTAAATCTTAGAATATTAAAAGAAAATTTAAATGATGCTTATAATGGTGCTGTTATAGTGCATTTTCAAAATGCTCAAAAAGCCTACATGGAATTAGATTTGAATACTGCTAAACAAGAGTGGAGCGCAGCTATTGAGGATCTTAATTCCATACTTCGATTGAAGATGTATGGTAAATCTAAAGCATCTCGTATAGAAATTATATTGAAAATTGAAGACATAACTAAGAATCTTAAACGGTTAGAAATTGAAATGATGATTAAAAAGGCAGATGATGCACTAAAAACTGCTCATGAAATACAAGATCAGGAATTAGTTAAAACAATTAAATTAACAGATAATATTATACTAACTTATTCGGATGCAAAAAAGAAAGCTCAAAACTTCAAAATATATGAAGATTACGCAGAAAAAATACAAAATCGTCTTCTGAACGTCAGACTGTTTCAAGAAAAACTTCAGGAGAGTTTAGATAAATCAATGGGGATAAAGCCATTGGAAAAACGAGTGAAATTTGATGTGGATGAGTTAAGCGAGTTTGAAATTGCTTCGGTAATTAAGGATGAGATTGTAAAACAGATACTTTCGATTGTTAGAGAATATGAATTTATTGGAGGACAAGTAAGATTCAAAATGGGCTTGATAAATAATACAAATTATCCATTAACTAATTTACGGATAACTTTTGATTTACCTAAATCTTTAAAATGGATAACACATGAACCAAATTACAATCGAAAGGGAGATAGTATTCTTATCCCAAAATTGGGAGCGAGAGAAAAACGAGCAATATCTCTTTATTTTGAACCACTTAATTGTATGGAGAGCCATGTAAATGCCACGGTAGGTTTTTTTGATGTGAAAGATAAACCGCATGCAATACCCATGAAACCGAAAATGATTGGAATTTCATGTCCAATATTTTTCACAGAATCTGATGCTAATTTAGCCAGAGTTAAAAGTTTAAGACGTAATCTTACACACCGAGATAAAAAAGTGTTTCCGATTATCGATTCTGATAAGGCAAGCTCAATTTTTTCTTCGATTCTCGCAGTCTTAGAACAATTTGATATAAAATTAATCTCTAATGAGTTCTTTGAAGATAATAATTTTGGAGAAGCATGGTTTTTTGGGATTACAAAAGTTAAGAAAGAAAGACTTGTAATGAATGTTCTATTAGATGGAGATAGAAAGACCTTAGAATTTGAAGTTTCTGGTAATAATGAAGAACAAATAACAGCATTTCTAGCTGAGATAGGAGATCGTGTAAGACAAAAATTAATTGAAAATAACATAATTACTTCTGAAGAAGGATTCTATGATATGAGAATTGCGATTTTATCATGTTTGTGTCCATATTGTTTTACACTCATACCATCTGAAGCTATTGAGAAATTTAGTAATGGAGAAGCCATTGTTTGTGAAAATTGTTGTGTAAACATTAAAATTGATTAGAATAGATAAATAATACAGGATTTAAAATCAAAATTGAGGGATTAAATGCGAAAAAAAGTACGATATTTTTTATTTCTAATATTTTTTTTAATTCTTCTAGCTGGAACCCTTTACTGGGGTTTTCAAATATTAATTTATCTCGATGAAGTGAATATTAATTTTTTCTATTTTGCTTTTAATTGGTTATATTTGTCTGATGATTATCTTTTAAATATTAATAGTTTCTTTCTCTTATCTCTTGGATGTTTTTTTTGGACAATTATTATTTTTTATATTTTAAATAATAAAACTACCCAATTTAGAGGAATTGTTAAGGCGATAAGCTTATTCTCTTTATTTTGGTTTAATTTAATATTCTATGCTTGGATTGCCGGATTTTCTTCATACAGAAATATATGGTTCATGCTGCATATTTTTATACTAATTTGGATTAGTTTAGGGATAGTTTTTTCTATTTTAGTTACTCTTTTCACATTTTCAGAAGCTTTAAAATCCAAATTTTATACTCGATTTCATAGATTACCCAATGTTAAATTTGTATACTTAATGGATAAGTATGAATCAAGCATGTTGATAATTATACAACTTGTATTTGGATTATATTTAAGTATAGCTGATAGTAATAATCCAACCAGAATCCATCAGTTTTACCTTACTCTAACTCCATTCATTATTATTATTTTCTCGATAATTGCTGCTGATTTACTATTTTTATTTAATTTTATTTTATCAACAAAAAAAGAGAAATATATTCTTACCACAAAAGAGAAAGAAATGTTTTATCAAAATCGATTGAATTATGTTTTAAATTATGCGAAAAGAGTGATCTCTAAAAAGAATTTGCAATATAATAAACAATCACTTGACAGAATAATAAAATTCTTGATCGAAGGTGTTGAATATTTTAAAAATCTTGGAAATGAGCAAAACAATGACTTAGTAAAAGAAATCAATATCTCTTTGATTGGAGCTTATGAAAAAAGAGGAAACATCCTTGATTTTAAGGCATTGAGTTATTATAATAAAGAAAAACTATTTCAAGCTCAAAAAGTATGGACTTTAGCTGTAAATGATTATGAAGCTTGCTTAGTTCTAAGTAAATCAGAAAATTTTAATGATTCTGTGGAAGATGTGGAACAAAGAATTTCAGAAATAAAAGACCAATTAAAATTTCATGAAACTGAAGTCAAAATTTTAGAAATTGATAAAAAATTAAAACAAATAAAGAAGATACAAAGGGAGGATGCAACTAAAGCAATTGAGTTGGTAAATGATATAATAGCATCATATTCTGAAATAAAGGAAAATAGTGAACAATCTGATGAATTTAAAAATATCCTTAATAAATTAGAAACAAAAATAAAGAATGCTCAATTTCTGCGTTCCTCAATTCAAGAGAAGAGGGATGACGATATTGGACTAAGAAAAATACCTACTATTCTTAAAGATGGAGATCAAGATAGCATTTTATCCATTATCAGAGAATATGAGTTTATTGGCGGTCAAGTGAGGTTTAAGGTAGGAGTAATAAATAATACCAGTTTCACCTTTACTAATTTAAGACTTGCTTTTGATCTCCCTATAGCATTAAAATGGATAATGCATGAGCCTAATTATGAAAGAAAAGGAGATGGTCTTCTACTTGATAAATTAGGACCTCATGAAAAGCAAGCAGTCTCACTCTATCTTGAACCTGTTAATTGTATGGAGAGTTCTGTAAATGTTACGGTAAGTTTTTTTGACGCAAAAGAAAAACCTCATGCTATACCAATGAGACCTAAGATGATCGGAATATCATGTCCAATATTTTTTACTGAAGATGAAGCCAATTTAGCCCGAGTTAAAAGTCTCGTTCGCTCTCTTGCAAATCGGGATAAAAAAGTTTTCCCTATAGCAGATCCTGAAAAAGCAAATACAATTTTTTCATCGATTGTGTCAGTACTAGGTAAATTTGATATTAAATTGGTATATAAAGAATTTGATGAAGAAAACAAATTTGGTGAAGCCTGGTTTTATGGGATAACTAAAGTGAAAAAGCAAAGAATAATTCCCTACGTAATGTTAGATGGTGAAAATAAAGTGCTAGAATTAGAAGTCTCTGGTGATGAGGATGAACAAATCACCGCTTTTCTCGCTGAAGTGGGCGACCGTGTTAGGAAACAATTAATTCTTGAAAAAGTAATTAAACCTGATGAAAAATTTTATGATATGAGGGTTACCGTAATGTCGAAGTTTTGTCCATATTGTTATACTTTAATATCAAGTGATTTAGTTGAGAAATTCTTAGGTGGAGAATCTATTCAATGTAAGAATTGTTCTGCGAATATTAATTTGGATGCTCGTTAAAAGAAATACAGAGTCATATAAAAAAACTAAAAATTTTTTTAAAATGCTTCTTTTATAAAATTATGATTATACCTATTCGTTGTTTTTCTTGTGGTAAGCTCATCGCTCATGTGTACAAACCTTATTTAGAAATGTTAGAAAAAGGTGAATCTTCAGAAAAAGCTTTCAAAGAGCTTGGTATTGAACGCTTCTGTTGTAAAAGAATGATTGTTGGGCATGTAGATTTGATAGATGAACTTTTGAAGTTTCCTAGACTTCAATAGGTTTTTGACAATATCTTTTAAAAAAAATAGAATTCAACTATTGTTTCCCGTAATAGGATGTCCATCTTGTTTTTCTTGCCTTTTTTTTATAGTCTAGCATGGCTTTACGACATTTGTTAGCACAAAAATTCAGAACTGTGCCATCTCTTCTTACATACATTAACCCCCTACCAATTGGGATGTCATAACCACAAAAACTACATTTTTTAACTTTAACCATGATTTTTCATCTTTAGTAATATTTACTCTATTCTTTCTTAAAGAGTTCGGCTTCTCCGTATTTTACAACTTTTAGGTTAATTAAAGTCATATTGTGAGTGACTTCATTGCCTCGAACTGTTTTTCTCCTCTTTTGGCCCTTTCTTTGAGGTTTGTACCCAATTCCTCTTTTCGATACAAGGATCTTCTTTTTAACAGGACCATGAACGCTTTTCCTCATGGGAAATCCGCTCGAATCGCTCCCTCCTGTAATTTCAAATTCATAATTGGGAAAACCGATAACTCCTCCCTTGATAGTTTCTCCGATTTTCATCCCATCAAATCGAAATTTCTTTTCATCAATCTCGATTAATTTAGATAATCCTTTACCGGGACCCTCACTTCCACCACTAATGTTCAATTTATAGACTATTTTTTCAGAACTCACGATGCATCAATATCAATCTTAAAAAAGCAAGATTAACATCTAAAATGTTTATTTTCATAAAAATTTTATGGATAGTGATAAAGCAAGAATGTTTCAATAGTAGTTCATAAATATAGAATGAAAGTGGGGATATTTTAAAAAATAAAAAATAATAAGCAAATATTTAAAAAGTTCTATGAAGAAAATATTCAATAATAAAGAGAAAACCAAACAGTATTTAATACCTTAACTGGCTATTTAATAATCATTTAGGACTTATTGTGAGAGACAATTCCAAAAATAAAATTCTGAATTGGGCAATTTTTATTGCATTGATAGCTAATATTGTCGTTTTTAGCAGTTTTAGTGCGGTGATACTTTCTTCAATTTTTAATCGTAATACTGAAACTGGAGCAATTCTCAGAGTAGCAAGGACATCTAATCCAGTTACTATGGACCCTGTAGATACATGGGATAGTATATCAAATGATATGCTTGATCAAGTGCTTGAGACTCTCATTGCGTATGATTTAACTGATCCAGACCTTCCACTTGTAGGACGCCTTGCAGAATCATGGTATTGGCCTGATGATACAACTATTGAATTCAAACTACGAGAAAATGTGTTTTTTCATGATGGTTCACGGTTTACCGCAGATTGTGTTTTGTATACAATTACAAGAATTAATTATTTTGGTAATTGGTCTGGTACATTGCCTGATACTGTATATATGGCTTTTCCGCATTCACTTTATAAATTTAGAGATGGAATTCCTATCTTTAATGATACTTTAAGTTATGCTACTGATGATTATAATGTAACTCTGAAATTAAATCGGCCCTATGGACCAGTTGAAGGATTACTTGCTTATACGGCAAGTTCAATAGTTCATCCTGATTCTACTCCTGCAGATAAAATGTTGGATATCAGTAAAGATCTCGTTATTGGGACTGGCCCTTTCAAATTAATTAGATATATTCCTACCTCAGAGATTCGATTTGCTCGATGGGAGAGATATTGGAGAACTGGAGCTTTTTGGGATCAAATTGTCTACGTATATTATAGAGACGCTGTTACTGCGAACAACGCATTGTTAGCAGGAAAGGTTGATTTTTTGGGGCATGGCATCTCTTCCCTCAAGCCTGATTTTGAAGCGCATCCAGGTATTACCGTAACTGGTGATGGGGTTCATGATTATATCAATGCGTCAATCTATTGGTATATTGCATTTAAATCTTCATATATAAATTGGACTTGGAGAAAAGCCATTTCATATGCTTTTAACTATTCATACTTAATCCATGAAATTACAGAAGATAATATGGTAAGAGCAAACTCATTAGTTCCACCGGGATTTCCTGCACACAACGCATCAGTAAAAGGTGCTAACTATGATGTCCCAAAAGCAAGGCAATATATGCAAAGTATGGGTTATGGAGTAGGATGGGATGTAGGCAGTATGAATGGAGACCAATTCATTCCTGGAACTGATGAATTTCAGTGGACAATTGCACAATTCGTACCAAAACAGGGGAATTTTTCAAATGATGGTTTTTATTTCCGACGCAATGTTGCTAGTCATTTTTTGGAACTTCTTATCCAACGATTCACTGAGGATATGGATCGCATAGGAATTACAATCTATGGTGGCAGCAGTTGGGATTGGTGGGATCCATGGTGGGAAACTCCATATGATATATTTTTCGTAGGATGGGGACCAGATTACTTTGAAACATTTAGTATGATAGAACCACTAGTCAACCCGGAATCTTCCTCCAACCTAGCGGAAATAGACAATCCAGAAATCAATGCGCTTTTAGATCTTACTATGGCTGAAACTGACACTCAAATGAGAAATAAATACTATAAGAAACTTCAATATTTAATTATTGATAAATATGCATACCATATGCCTCTAGAATATGATAAAATCTACACTGTTCACGCTTCCAGCTTAAAAGGATTCCCATATAACTGTATGAGACTTTTATATTGGTATCCCACATACCGGGAATAACATTGGATATATTATTTTAATATAACAAAATAAATTTGAGAAATGTGTATAAAAATGGAAATGGAGAAAAAAAAATTAGTAATAATTGTTTTATCAGTCGTATTAGCAGCTTCTGGTCTTGGCAACGTTCTTTTCACTTTTCTGGTTATTGGTAAATCTGCTGAATCTGGTGAATCTGGAGAAATTTTGAGAGTAGCAAGGAGTTCTAATCCAGTTACTATGGATCCTGTAGATTGTTGGGACAGCGTTTCAAAAGACATGCTCGATCAAGTGGTTGAAACCCTCATTGCGTATGATTTAACTGATCCAGACCTTCCGCTTGTTGGACGACTTGCTGAATCATGGTATTGGCCTGATAATACAACCATTGAATTCAAACTGCGAGAAAACGTATTCTTCCATGACGGCTCACGCTTTACAGCAGATTGTATTCTACATACAATTACTCGTATTAACTTTTTTGGTAATTGGACAGGAACCTTAGATCCTGATGTATATACCATGGCTGCCCCTCACGCTCTATATAAATTTAGTGATGGGATTCCCATATTTAATGATACTTTAAGTTTTGCTACTGGTGATTATATTGTAAGTCTTAAATTAAATCGCCCTTATGCCCCAGTTGAAGGATTACTTGGTTATACTGCAAGCGCAATTGTCCATCCTGATTCTACTCCTACAAATAAAATGTTAGATGTTGATGAAGATCTCGTTATTGGTACAGGACCATTCAAATTAATAAGATATATTCCTAATTCTGAGGTTCGATTTGCCCGGTGGGAAAGATATTGGAGAACTGGTGCTTATTGGGATGAGATTGTTTATATGTTTTATCCACATGCTGTTGCTCTATGTGAAGCTATGTCTAATTTAGATATTGACTGGTTAGGTCAATGGCCTAATGGGCTAAAAAGTTGTGTGGAGCCAAATTCCAATATCACGTTCACTGGAGATGGGGTTCATGATTATATTAATGGTTCAATCTATTGGTACATTACATTTAACTCTGAAATTATAAACCGAACTTGGAGGATGGTAATTTCACACGCGTTTAATTATACATACCTCAATCAAGAAATCGAGGAACATAGGACTGTGAGAGCTAATTCATTAGTGCCACCTGGGTTTCCTGCGCATAACTCATCAACCCACGGAGCCAAGTATGATATCCCAAAAGCCAGAACAATTATGCAATCTATGGGTTTTGGAGTTGGTTGGCAGGTTGGCTCTCAAGTTGGAGATATATTCACTCCAGGAGCTAATGAACAAGATTGGAAAGATGCCCAATTTGTACCAACTGCTGGTGCAGGAAACTTTTCAAATAGTCAATGGAATTTCCGCCATAATGTAGCTAGTCATTTCATGGAGCTTCTTATCCAACGGTTCACGGAGGATATGGATCTTATTGGAATCGATATTCACGCACAAATATTGACTTGGGATCAATTTATCCAAATGGGTAAAGATCATCCTGATCGACTTCACATCTATTATCTTGGATGGGGTTCTAAGTATTTTGAAGCTTTTAATATGATTGAGCCGTTAGTAAATAATGAATCTGCTTCAAACTATGCCAGAATTAACGATCCATACATACAATATCTTTTAGAACAATGTATTACTGAAACAAATATAGCAGCTAGAAATATTCTATATAAGAGACTTCAAGGATATGTTATTGATGTGCAATACTACCACATACCATTACAATATGATAAACTCTATTTTATTCATGCTACCTCTTTAAAAGGATTTCCATATAATTGTATGAGATTCTTATACTGGTATCCAACCTATCGGGAATAAACATTAATTTAATATTTTAATGAAATTGACTATAAAATTCTAAATTTTTTTTATTTTTTTACTGATTAAGGATAATGAAATTTATTTTCTCGAATTACCTATAAAAAATATAGAAGAAATTAATGGATATTCATATATGCAAATATTTGAAGTACTTGAATTAGCAGAATTCCCTTACATGGAAACTCAAGAAATAGTAGAAGGACAGAATGTAAGTGATATTCTGAATGAAGAGAATAATGATAAAGTATATTTACTAGTAGATCATGATACTAAGAGAATTTGGATATATAGTGGTTCTCAGAGTCCTCTTAAACTTCAAATATATGGTGGTATTCTAGCGGGAATGTTAAGGAAGCAATTACGACTATTTTATAAAGTATATCCTTTAAATTTATATTCACGTGAAGATAAAGAATTTCAAGAGCTACTTAGCAAACCCATTGGTGGTGGAAGAGCTAATCCAATCGTAAAACAAGATTTCCCAGACCCTACTCCTAATAATATTATGGCAGATGTTTCGATTACAAATCCGAAAATTAATAAAGCTATTGAATATGTCAATGAATTACCGAATCCCGATAATCTATTAAGAAGATTCATGATAATAGGTGGGTCTATATTTACTGATGAAGAAATTACTGATTCTTTTTTAAAAGAAGAAAACACAAGCTTTAAAACGATAAAACTGGGAAGATTGAATAATGGTTTTACTTTTTTTCAAGATCATAATTATTCTACACGATTAATTATTAAAGAGAGAATGATTCAAGGTATTGAATTATTTGTACATGAAGATGATAAATCTCCTGTTTTTAAAATTGATATTCCAGTCATCTATGAAGACAAATTCAATAAACCGGGTTCTATGAAATCTTTAATAAAGGCATTTCAAATATCAAAACAAATTAAAGAGAACGAACAAGACACCAAAGAAAACGAACAAGACACCAAAGAAAACGAGCAAGACACTCAAGAAAACGATAAAAGTATTTGAAATGATTCTACTAATTAATCCTAGAACTTCAAAACCTTCAGAAGTTCGCACACAGTATTTTCGAGAACCAAATTTGGGATTACTTTATATAGCTGCAATTTTAGAAAAAAATGGTATTCCAGTAGACATTCTCGATCTTGAACAATTTATTGATTTTGATAAGAATGAGTTGAAAGATTTAATCAATGAAAGAATAGCTGATTATCACATCTTCGGGATTACTTCTCTCACAAATACCTTTGATATAGCATTAGATATCGCAAGAATAATAAAAAATCAAAGTCAGGAGAATATTATAATATTGGGCGGACCTCATGTCTCTTTTACTTACAAGGAAGTCCTAGAACATGATGTAAAAACTGAAAATTTAATTGATTTTATATGCATAGGAGAAGCTGAAAATTCCTTTCTACAGTTAGTTAAATTTTTGGTACCTCTGATTTTAAAACACCAAAAGTTCAGAAAATATGACGATCATCTACATACTATTAACGGGCTTGCCTATATCGATTCAAAAGGAAAATTAATTACCAATCCTCCTGTCCAAACTACTGAATTAGAGAGTCTACCCTTACCTGCCCGATATAAATTACTTCAAGAATACTATTATTATACTGTTGCTAACGTCATAGTTAATAGAGGATGCCCTAATCAATGTTCATTTTGCTCAAGACAAAATCTTTTCAAGACTACAAGAATTAGGACCATTAATTCAATTTTAAAAGAGATTAAAGATATTCGATCATTACAAACTTATACCCATATCAATTTTTATGACAACGTGAATATTAATAAAGAGTTTTTCAGAAATTTCTGCAAAATGTTTATTGAAAATAATATAAAAATTCCATGGGGTTGTGAAATAAGAGTAGATACCATAACCCCCGAAGAAGCGCATCTATTAAAACAAGCAGGATGTAATTTAGTAGCAACGGGAATAGAGTCTGCAAATGAGGGAGTCTTAAAAACAAATTTCAAATATCAAGACCCTGAACGCGTAAGAGAAGGTATTATAAATCTTAAAAACAATGATATTGCCCTTCAGGTATATTTTGTATTAGGTTTACCTGGAGAAACTGAAGAAAGCTTTCATGAGACAGTTGATTATATAAAATCTCTTCCACTAGACGAGAAAGATGAGTTGAATTACTTCGTAGCAACTCCGTATCCAGGCTCACGCCTTTGGGAGGAAAAAGAAAATTTTCAAATTAGAATATTCGAAAATAATTTTTCTAAATATGATTGTAATCATCTTATATTTGAGACAAAAGAATTAAAGCAAGAAAAATTAGAAATACTCTATAAATATGCAAAAGATATCGAAAATAAGTATCAAAGAAAAATTTAATTATATGTTATAATCTTAATGGGTGTATTATAATTCCTAGTGATTTTACTGAGCAAATTATTCATATTATTAAATCCATACCAGCAGGAAAGGTTCTTACGTATGGATTCATTGCCAAACTAGCAGGAAATCCAAAAGCTGCTCGCCAAGTTTCATGGGTTTTACATTCATCCTCCAAAAAATATAATTTACCTTGGCATAGGGTCATCAGTTCAAATGGAAACATATCTCTTAAATCAATAGAAGACCGACAATATCAAAAAAACCTTTTAGAACAGGAAGGGATTAAAATTTCAGATGGATTTAAGGTAGATCTTGAAAATTACTTGTGGAAAATAAAATCTATCGAAAACTTATGAAATAAGTCATTTTTCTTACAGGTTATGTGATCTGTGAGGTAGACAACTTGGAAAAGTCCGAAAAAATACTGAGAATGCAACCTCTTCTTTGCCTTCTTGGAGTAGTTTTCTCACACTTTCTAATTCCTCTTTTTGAGTTAAAACTTCCTTGTTAGGAGCACCCAATTGCTGAAATAATTCGATTCTTGATTGAAAATGTTCAATCAGTCTATTTCCATTATCTTTTTTAAAATTTCTAAAATCTTTTCTACAGGTGACTATAATATTTCCATATCCCGGCTTTTTAGGGAATTTCCCTTCAGTCATTGTATATACCACTTATTTTTCCCTCTATACTCTGTAATTTAACATTTTGCTTTTTGATATAAATGTCAATTCAAATATATAAAATTTCCGTACTCTCTGAAAAAAATACAAATAAACTGTGAATATTAAAGATTTTAACAATTCTTTCTATTGGCTATTTTTAATTTCAAGCAAGGATAATTTTATTAATGGAAGATTAACTCTCAAATAATGTAGATAATCAATTTTTTATATTATCCATAACACACACTATTATAAATAGAAAAACTCAGCAAAATTATACAAAAATTTAAACTCAAAGTAAAAAAATAAAGTGAAAATCATGCCTAAAGCTATTGAATATTATGTCGGCGAGGCACTTGTGGGAGATGCTAGTGATCCAAATTTAGCACACATAGATTTGATTATTGGATCTAAGGATGGACCTGTAGGAGTTTCTTTCGCGAATGCGTTAAGTACACCTTCTAAAGGTCATGGCGGATTACTCGCAGGAATCCGCCCTAATCTATTGGCAAAACCAGTTAGTTTAATAGTTCCTAAAGTCACTGTTGCCAAAATGGAAGATGCGAGCAAAATCTTTGGACCTGCTCAGGCTGCGGTTGCTAAAGGGATAGCTGATGCTGTCGAAGAAGGTCTTATTCCTATGAATAAAATAGAGGATTGGCTTATTATAGCAAGCGTGTATATACATCCAGAAGCTAAAGATTATCGTAAAATTTATCAATACAATTATGGGGCTACAAAATTAGCAATCCAGAGAGCTCTAAAAAGTTATCCCCCAATTGAGAAGATATTTTATGATAAAGATCGAGCAAAACACCCTGTTGCTGGAATTCGAGTTCCTAGACTCTGGAGACCCCCATATATCCAGGTAGCTTTAGATCATCCTGCTCTGGAAAGACAAATGAAAGTTGTTAAAGAATTGCCAAAAAGCGACCGAATTATACTCGAAGTGGGCACTCCTTTTCTTAAAAAATATGGTGTTGAGTCTATTAAAAAGATCCGTGAAGTGGCTAGAGATAAATTTATTGTTGCGGATTTAAAGACGTTAGACGTTGGAAAGTTAGAAGTTGACTTTGCTTTTGATGCCACTGCAGATGCTGTTGTTGCTAGTGGTTTAGCTGCAACAGCTTCTCTTGATAAGTTTATATTAGAAGCACAAAGATTAGGGATACATGCTTTTGTTGATACAATGGAAGTTCAAAACCCGGTTGAGAAACTCAGTTCATTAAGACAAACACCTGATGTTGTAATAATACATAGAGCAATTGACGTTGAGCAATCAACAGAAGGAGCTAGCTCTCCAGATGCTTCTCAAAAAGCAAGATGGGCATTAGTTCCAAAAATTAAAGAATTATATGCAAATCAAAAGAAAGCTTCAGGAAGAGATAGAGTGTTAGTAGCTGTTGCTGGAGGAATTGAACCAAGCAGTGCATCATATGCATTAGATCAAGGAGCAGATATTTTAATTGTTGGAAGATTTATTGCAAGCGCTAAAGATGTTGAATTTGCCATGAGAAGGATGTTAGGTGTTCTTCCCGGTTATCAAGATATAGATCTTAAAAGAATTCACTCCGAAGACGATGATAATACAGTAGAAAAATCAGGAGGTCCCAAATGGGACTAATTTAATTTTTAATTATCCACTCGTTCTAACTTGAAAACTTTATCATTTTTTTTAACTGGTTTATCAACAGTTATACCCACTGCTATTCGTTCTTCCTTAGAAAAAACCTGTGGGGTTTCAGTCAAATTTTTCTTTTGCTTAATTTGAATAGACTTTATTTCCTGTCTAAGATATGTATCTGTGTGTGTTCCTATAATGAAAATTTCATCTTTTAATTTGAGTTGACCCGCTGTTAAAAGAATTTTGACTGCCTTCTTTTCTGGATAGTAATTCAAGACTTTTCCAATCTCAATTTTTTTATAATCAGAGATATTACCATCATATTCTCTCTGAATTTCACTCCCTTTTGGCAATCCAAAATAAAATCCCGTAGAAAAACCTCTATTATATACTCTATTTAATCGATTAAGCCATTGTTTAACCTTATCCTGAGTAAAAGTATTATTATAATAAGAATCAATAGCCTCCCTATAACATAATGTCGCTTCTTCAATATATATTGGATCTCTCATTCGACCTTCAATCTTAAATGCATCAATGCCAGCATCAATTAATTTTGGAATGTGTTCTATCATACAGAGATCCTTTGTATTAATAAAAAAAACGCCATCATAGAGAAACTGGTTATCTTGATCATCATAAACTCGCCATTTTCTTCTGCAAGGTTGGACGCATTTCCCTCTATTGGCTGAGTAATCTTGAGATTGGCAAATTTCAGCGGAGAAATAACAACGACCAGAAATTGAAGTACATTGGGCTCCGTGAACGAAAGTTTCAATTTCACATTTATTTATATTATTTTTAATTTCTTTAATTTGCTCAAGCGATAATTCTCTTGCAAGAATTAACCTTTGAGCTCCTAACGACTCATAAAATTTTGCTGATCGAGAATTAGAAATATTAGCTTGGGTGGATATGTGAAAATTTAATCCCTTTTCTTTTGCTAACTGAATAGCACCAATATCATGAATAATCACCGCATCGATTTCAGCCTCTACAGCTCTATCTAATATTTTATCTAATAGAGAGAATTCGTTTTCGTAAATTACTATATTTGTAGTTAGATATGCATGAGTATTATTTTCATGACAATCTTTTACAATATTCTTTAAATCTTGCAGTTTAAAATTATCACTATACATTCTCATGTTAAATGATTCAACACCAAAATATACAGCATCAGCTTTCCCTAACACTGCATTTAAGGATTTATAATTTTTTAATGGAGCCATTAATTCAACTTTTTTTTCAGACATATCATCAGTCATTTAAAAGATTTATCTATAGTCAACTAATTGAAATTAGTATTTCATTGTCTAAATATTTATTATCTCAAAAATCGTAATATTGAGAAAAAAAAACCTTTCTATCATAAGAATTATATATAATTTAAATTAAAGCACCTTAACAAACTTTAATGAATTTGGTGTAGTTATATTTTGAAAAAAACTCTACAAATAGTTTTAACTTTAATTATCGTTGCTGGTGCTACTGTTGGAATTGGATTAAACTTAACACTCTTACATTACACTAATTTACCAAATTTTACAAAGATTATTTTAGCCAGTAATTTTATTCAACCCGGACGAATTTATGGAGCCGATGTTGATGGAGATGGAGACATTGATGTAATCTCATCATCAGATGGGCTTGGTGACATTGCTTGGTGGGAAAATAATGATCTCAATTTCACTCAACATATCATTGAAAATAATTTTCCCGAAGTATTCTTTATTAACGTTGGTGATGTAGACTTGGATGGAGATCCAGATGTTTTAGGACCAAGTTGGTCGGGTGATCAGCTTGCATGGTGGGAAAACAATGATTCAATATTTACAAAACATGTAATTGCTATAAATTATGAATCTGCTTACAGCATTAATACTTATGACGTTGACCTTGATGGAGATAATGATATTCTAAGTACAGGTATTCAAGAAGTTACCTGGTGGGAGAATGATGGAAATCAAACCTTTACCGAACATATCATCTCAATCGGATATCCGGAAATATCAGACGAAGGACATGCATCCATTTTTGCTGCAGATTTAGACAATGATAATGATGTGGATATTATTACTGGTGCTACGTCAGATATCTATACTGGAGAAATTTGTTGTTGGGAAAATGATGGCTTAGAGAACTTTACAAAAATCCAACTCACAACAAATTATGCACGAGTTCATGATCTACAACCTATCGATATGGATAATGATGGAGATATTGATATTTGTGCCAATTCGGTAACCCAAAATACAAACGATTGGTTTGAAAATGTTGGTAATCTGGTATTTATTAGACATAAAGTTTCTACCGTTAATGCACCTAATTCTGTTTTTCCGATTGATCTCGATAAAGATGGAGATTTTGATATTATTGGTGCAGCAGTTTTCGCAGATAAAGTGAGTTGGTTTGAAAATTTTGGAAACATAGGGTTCGCTGAACATGTTGTTGGAGCAAATTTTGATGGTGCTTCTTCTTGTTCTGCCATAGATATTAACAATGATAATAAAATCGATATATTAGGCACAGCTTGGGACGCGAATGAGGTTGCTATATGGATACAACTCTAAACAAAATTATAAAAAAAGAATACTGAATCTTAACAAATCCCATTAAACCATTTTTAAATTGATGTATATATTACAATATTACAATTAGTTATTTACAATCCTTATCTTTTTTTACTTAAATAATAATATACTATTTTTAAATCGTGTCTGTAAAAAGTAAGAAATCTAGCGCTCTACTTCCTGAATTTTCAAATTTTCTGCCAAGAGTTCATACTAAAGCCGGTACCTATATTTTTCATCCAGGATTTATTTACCAATCTCTCCTAAAGGAGACAAATATTACAAAAATTAATGCAAAAAAAATTACTGAACAAGTAGTACGATTTTTAGTTTCAACAAACCTGAATTTGATAACTTCGCCACTTATCAGAGAAATTGTAAATGTTCACTTACTTCAGAACGGATTTGAGCAAGAACGATTACAATATACCAGAGTAGGACTCCCCGTTTATGACTTAAATCGAATTTTTAATGAACAAAATGAATCTAAAGAAGTAGTATCAGAGATAATGAATTGGATAATAACTGAATATCATGATTTAAACAAATTGATTAAAAAAGATTGGTAGTTCTTTTTATCGAATTAATAAAGATTTTTATATTTATTTAACATTATTGTAAAATTGAAATTCAAATTTACATATAAAAATAGAAAAGAAAAGGTGAAATTATAGTATAGTTTTGTAATACTATAGAAATTATTAATAAATAAAAAATATTGAAAAAATATCTAAACTCTTTTAATTTGTTTTGTTTTTGTTTCTCGACTTTTTTCTCTGCTGAAATCACCGTATTGGTCTCGAATTTGCCTGAAAGATTGGTCCTATGAATTGACTATATAACTTTGAATATCCTTCTTGATTGGAAACCACAGCAATCATTTCGGTTTCCTTATCTGTGGCAGGGGCTAGGATGACTTCCTCCGCATCTCTAGTAACCGCGAAAAACTCTCCTGCTGTCTGTAATTGTCGAAATTGAATGTTCCCAAGTTGCTTCATCTTCCCTATAATTCCAGAGTATTGGGAAAGATCCCAGTGGGAGGTGAGCATGAACCTTGCTGCCTTTTTCTGGAAAGCATACTCAGAAACTACCTGTAAAATATCAGGTACCACATATGGAGTGACGATTATAATCGAAGATTTTACTCGATAAATAGCATCTTTTATGGCCGCAACCATGGCGTCTTTTCCAACCACAGGCCAAGTTGTAACTTTAGCGATTTCCGGAATTGAACTTGAAGCATTATGAATATCAATTAATTTACTCTCACTACTTTCTCCTAATTCAGTAGCATCATCAATTGAATTCATAAATTGCAGAGTAAAATCTGCGATTGCATCTTTAACATTTTGAATAGTATCTTTTGTTGTGTTTGATAAACTATTCTGAAGTGTTTTAGCGTTTTGTTCATATTTAGATTTATGATCTGCTAACATATCGGTTAAATTAGTATCCGTATCTTTCGCTTCAGCATTCCATAATCGTATTTCACTATCTATTTTTTCTGAACAATTTCTTTTGCCATTTTCAAAATTAGTATTAACATCTCTGGTCCAATCTGCACTTATTCTTTTTACTTCAAGATCAAAATCAGTATAATGTTTCAATGAACTTTCTTTGTGATTGTTTATTGCTTCATCATATTGTCTATGGTGTGATTTAAGTGAGCTTTCTGAAGTATCTTTTAACTTTATTGTTGTATCAGAACAATCTTTCACACCAGTTTGTAAGGTATCGTCTACTTCTCCCGCTAAATCAGTAGCGAGAGTCTCTAATTGTGCTTCTATAGTTTCTTGTGCTTTATAGTCAAGATCGTTAGTTTCATTTGCTAATCCATCATTTTCATTTACCATTGTATCAGTTACATCAGTTTTAATACTATCAGTTGTACTTCGAGTGTTTGTGATATAATCATCACAAGTCTTAGTAAAATCAGGTTTCATTGGTTCGGTGTATTGTAAAATATTTTGAATAGTTGTTTCATGTCGAGCTTTGTATTTCTTTTTCTTTCCCATCCAGAAAAAGCCTTTTTTACCCATATCTTCTGAAAAATCAGTAAATCTATTAGCATGTTCAAGTAAGTTATCAATTAAAGTCAATGTCATATTTTTAAACTCATTTGTTTGCTCCGTTAAAGTTCGATGCCTCTCATCAACTATAGCTTTTAGACGTGTTTGGAGAGTATCAGTTGTATTATTTAAATGTGTGGTATGTTCTTTTAATAAGTTAGAAATTTTAGCTTTTAAATCGGTAACTACTCTATCCATCCGCTCGAGATACTTTTCCAGTATTTGATCTATTTTAGGTTTAAGTTGATTTGCGGTATTTTTATGTCTTTCTACATGCTCATCAAGTTCCATTTTTAATTCTTTATCTAAATTCTCAACTCTGGCGGAAAAATCATTAAGTAAATTTGAAATTATACTGGTAATATTATCTTTAGTTTTATTTATTTCAGTTTCGTTTTTACTAACAGTAGTTTCTGAAATATTTTTTAGGTTTGAATTAAGGTTATCCATAATAGAATGTATATTACTTTCTAATGTTTTAGTGGTTTCAGTAAAACGATTAGTAGCACTATCAATACGATTCCTCTTATCGTTATTCTTTGAATCAGAATCTTCGAAAAATTCAGTGATTTGTTTATCAACAGCGGTCTCTACTTCTCCAATACTCTTGTTTTGAATTTCTTCTAGCTTTTCAAACCGATTAGATTGATCAGCTAAGATATTATCTTTAATTACACCGATTTCGTTTCTAAATTTTTCTGATTCGTTAGTAAATAACTCAAAAAATGGCTGAAGTGGGATGTATCTATCTATAATGCCTTCAACTCTCTTGAGGAAACCCTTCTCAACTAACCAATTAGTGACTTCTAACACAGTATCGTATGTTAAAGCTTCATTTCCTTCTGTTAAAGTCATGAATACTTCAGATGGTGTTGCTCGTGGAACTCTTAAATAAACTAAATATATGTTAATATGTTCTTCAGTAAAACCATATCGAGTGAATACTTCTTTTGTGAAATCCTTTAATGACATAAATTTTTCTCCATGTTTTTGTATTTGAATTCAAATTAAACTAGATTTAAGATGAATTCCTTATAAATATTTTAATTTGATTTGCTATAATAATATTTTCAAAATTCTAGTATTAAAATTTAAGTCAAAATAACATAATCATTGAGATAGATTTGAGACTTCTATGGTGTGATTTATTTTATCGCCTAGAAATTACAAAACCTAGATTTTTTGATAGAATCTTTTAGATTGGAACTACAAATGAAGTTCAACATTTAAAACTATAAATTGCTAAAAATCCTTAATAAATGATAAGATTGGTTAATCTAATCTGTGAAATTATAAAATAAACTGCTAATAATTTTATCTTCTAAGGATTGGTGATTTTTTGTTAAAAAGAAAGCTAAAATGCAGCAAGAAAACTGTAAGTGCCCTAGGAATGGGAAGTTTTGGTCTTGGAGGCCCATTTATACGATCTGATGGAACATATCTTGCCTATGGAAAAGTAAATGATGAAGAATCGATTAAAACTGTTCATAGAGCTATAGAATTAGGAATTAACATATTTGATACTGCAGATATCTATGGCGTGGGAAGAAGTGAAAGAGTTCTCGGTGAAGCAATAAAAGAATATAGAGATGACATTGTAATTGCTACAAAATTTGGCAGTGTTTTTGAGGAAGGGAATCTTCGTACTCCAAGTAAGAAAAATACTAGTCCTGACTATATTCGAAAAGCAATTAGAGCTAGTATGAAGCGACTTCAAACGGATTTTATTGATATTTACCAATTGCATTCCAGTCAACATGATCCATACGATGCAAAAAGAGTTCAGTTACTTTTAGAAGATTTGGTGGAAGAGGGTTTGATCGGCGGCTATGGATGGAGTACAGATGATCCAGAACGGATGAAAATGTTCGCAGAAGGTCAAAATTGCAATTCAGTACAATATGCAATGAACTTAACTCTACATAATAATCAAATGATAGAACTCTGCGAGAAAAACGATCTAATCGGATTAATTAGAAGCCCATTAGCTTCTGGTATTCTAACTGGCAAGTATAATGAACATACTGAAATTGCAGAGGATCACATGTTAGCTGGAGTTGATTTTTCTCAAGAACGTTATTTAACGATTAATAAATTACTTCCTGAAATAAAGCGGATCATGAATCAAGATGGAAGAACACTAATTCAAGGGCAACTTGGTTATCTTATGGCTACTAGTGAGACTACAATTCCAATACCAGGAGCAAAGACAGTTAAACAAATTGAAGAAAATGCTAAAGCATTAAAATTAGGTCCGTTATCAACAGATTTGATAAAGCAAATTGATGAGCTCTTGCTAAATAAATTTTAATTAGAAAATACATTAATTAGTCTATTAAGAATTATTGTTAGCGTAATTCAATATTTTTACTTATACTAATTTGTAATCTCCTTTCTCAATGTTATTGGGAAGAAATATTCCTTAATCCTTTTAATACCAACTTCTTTTTTACTAAGTAGAACAAATTTGGTGTTTAAAGAAAAAATGAAAAAATTTAATAAAATAACACTTGGAGCTTTTGCTTTCTTAATGCTTTTTTCAATTTTCGGTGCAACTAATGTTCTCGCTACTACCCCAACTGAAGTCCCAATAAATAATGAGCATCTTTATAATTATCAAATTCAAGCTCATAACGAGGTGATGTTCAGATTTGCAATGCAAACACGGATAACTGTAATGACGAATGTGGATCTTGAAGTAAATATAGATTGTGATGCATCAGAAATCGGAGTAAAAGATTTTATATTGGAAGTTAACGGCTCAGGACCTTTATTAATGAATATGACATGTACAGAAGAACAAGCAGAACTAGGCTTAATGAAAGGGTACACCTATCAAATGAGAAACCAACATAGATATTTATATGATGAAGGATTCTGTATACAATTAAATTGTAATGGTACATGTGATGCACAACTTAAGATTCAGGCAAATAATCGAAACCAAAATGGCCAATGGGCACGCTATAATGAGAGTTCTGAAGAATGGGAACTTGTGCCAACTACAGTTGAAGATGGATATTTAGTAGCCGAAACAAGCGAATTCTCTTATTGGACCGTATTAATTCCCCAAGCAGATAATACACTTCTAGTTGTTCTTAGTATTGGAGGTGCAGTAGGAATTATTGCCGTTGTTTCAGTGTTAAGTATTAGAAAAAGAAAGTAATTAGAAAAAGAAAGTAAATGAACAAATTTTTTTTTTTTTAAAAAATTATATAAAATAAAGAATTTGGAAAGAATATAATTGAGAATTGTTAATATAAATAAAAGAAAAGAACTAAAGTATTTTGTTCTCACTATTTTAGTAATTTTAATAGGATTCAATTTTTTTTTAGTAAATATTAATGCTCGAAAAGAGACTATCTCAGGATTTTCAACTCAAGATATTGTTCAACCAAATGAAAAAGTTTCTTATAATTTTCTTAACAATCTTACTTTTGAAGTGTCTACAAATGTTTTAATTAATCTTAGTATCGAATATGATAATAATCTTGAAAACCGCCAAACTTTTTTCATAGTTAATAGTACTAACCCAATTTCATTAAATGTATCAAGCAAGACTAATATGCAAAATTTTGGAGTTATGCAACCTCTACAATCCCCTCAAAGAGGTAGTTTTAGATATCAATATAGGTATAACTGTATATTTAAAATAAGGGTAAATAATACAATTGAAAATTTAACAATTAGATACAGAAAAATCCAACAATACGATATTAGTCCTGATGCATCCTATTCATTAGCTTTATATGAATCTGGTCAAGATTCTTGGCAAATAATTGAAACAATTGATAAATTCAATGAGACAAACTCTGAAAACTATTTAGAGAGTAGTCTTGTTGATCTCCAACCATATAATGACTATTATATTACACTTTATGAAGTGGAGATGATTCAAGAGGATTGGACCTGGTTAATAATAACAAGTTCTGTCATAGTTTTCGCAATTATTACATTAGTAGTTGCTATTTCTAAAAAAGATTATTTTCAATATTTAAGGACCAGAACTGTACCAATCGAGAAAGGAGCACATCGATTATCTTTAGATGAGGTTTTAGAGAATGAGAATCGGAATAAGATAATAGATCTAATTTTGAATGAACCTGGAATACACTTCAACGAATTACTACGAAGAACAGGATTAGCTGCGGGTAATTTAGTTTGGCATCTTGATATTTTATTGACGTATAAAGTAATTGGTAAAAAGAGAATTGGGAACTTTATTGCATATTTTCCATATTATCAAAAAAATCCAATATCTAACGTAGATT
Source organism: Promethearchaeota archaeon (assembly GCA_048938855.1). Taxonomy (GTDB): domain Archaea; phylum Asgardarchaeota; class Lokiarchaeia; order Sigyniarchaeales; family SOKP01; genus Loki-b32. The sequence continues at coordinate 316,842 of JBHLLT010000001.1, read as the reverse complement.
TAAAACTACAAAAAAGTAAATTAACAATCGAGATTTTAGAGATGATTGAAAAAAATCCAGGTGTGTGGAATAACCTAATAACTAAAAAATTTAAAGTTGATCACAAAACCATTCAATACCATTTAAACAAATTAATTGAGCTTGGTCTTATAACATTTGAAAAAGACGGAAGAAAAAAGAAAATTTATCCTAATTTTGAATCAGATTATTTCAATTCTGATTAATTCATAGGCTTGCAAACCAAGAGGTTATATGAGGATAACCTTTTCTTCTTGAAACCGTTTTTAATTCGTTTCTCGAATATTGCGGTTTTAGATCTATTAGGTGTATTATATTAAGAAATGGAATATTTCAAATTGTATATTTTGGAAAACTCAAAAAAGTATCCCTAATTCCTTAATTATATAACACTAATAAGTAATAAAAAAAAAATCAATTATGATTGAACCAGAATTATTATTAAAATTTCTAAAAGGAAGAAGAAGTATTAGGGCATATCAAGTTAAGCCGATAGAAGATGAAGAATTAAATAAAATTTTAGAGGCAGGAAGATGGTCTCCTAGTGCTTCAAATCGTCAACCATGGGAGTTTATTGTAATCAAAAATAAAGATATTTTGCTAAAATTAGCTAAAACTATAAGTTATGGTAGATTTATGAAAGAAGTTCCAGTTGCAATTGCGATTGTTGCTAAGATGAAAACAAGTCCTAAATGGTATTTGATTGATACATCCTTAGTTTCGATGAATATGATATTAATGGCATGGTCTTTAGGGATTGGTACTTGTTGGATCGGTGCTATGAATAGAGAAAAAGCAAAAGATATACTTGGTTTGGGGGATAATGACCATCTTTTAACTATCTTGCCTTTCGGATATATTAAAGGCGAGATTCCGGAACCAACAGCCAGAAAAGCATTAGAGAAAATTGTAAAATATATTGAATAAAATTATAATGAATTAAATAGGGATTATAAGTTCTTCAAGAGTTTCTGGAGCTTTGGTTAGTATTTGGTATCCTGTGTCTGTGATTAAGACAGTATCAGAATGACGAAATCCTCCTATTCCCGGTATATATATTCCAGGTTCAACACTAATAACCATATTTTTTTCTAATGGTCTGTCGTACCCTTCTGCTAAAAAAGGTGCTTCATGGCCTGTAATCCCAAGACCATGTCCTGTACGGTGGATTATGTAATCACCATACCCCTTTTCAATTATAAAATTCCTTACTGCTTTATCCACCTCACTCATGATTATTCCCGGCTTTAACATACTATAAGCTAAAGCTCTCGCTTCGAACATTACTTGAAAAGGTTTTTTAGCCTTTTCGGGAACATAACCTAAAAAGAATGACCTTTCAATTTCAACTCCATATCCATCTACCTGAGCATACACTATTGAAACATGTGGTCCTCCTTCTTCCATAGGCTCAAATATTTGTGGTACTAAGTGAGGATCATGAGAAATTGAAGGAGGCCAAACAGCTCCTCTGGTTTCTGAAATTCTAAAATTAGCATTTGGTATATCTTGCACAATTTTAGATGTCATAGCATCACTGACTTCTTTATATAAAGCTAATTCAAGAACTTTTGGACGACATTTTTTAAACACTAATTTTTGTCCCTTATTTACTACTCGACATGCGTGATAAATTCGACCTATTTCATATTCAGTTTTAATGATTCGAACTTCATCAATAATATCTGAAACAACAACTTCTCCAGGAGTTTTATTAGCAATACCTATTGGTAATTCAGACTCAATTCCTACTTTAGCGTGAGGATCAATTATTTTTTGATAATAATCATACCAGTTTTCCCCAGTTCGAGCTGGAAATTCATAATATATAACCAACTCAACTTCACATCGTACTCTAGATTCAAAATGTCCCTTCTCTAATTTAGGAATTAACATTTTTAATGTTCCTTCTTTTTCAATTATTAGAATAAACGGTCGTTCATGGACATAAAATGCGAAATTTGTTAAATAATATATATTTACAGGATTAAATGCAATATAATAATCCAAATCCTGTTCTTTCATTAATTTTATTATGTTTTTAAGACGATTTGATAACTCTTCATGACTAGGGGGAGCTGTTATAGCTTTTATTTTTTTACTCATAATTTATATCAACTCTTCATAAGAATATAATAATCATATAAGACTAAATTATAAATAAAACATTAATTTTCGTGCAAATGACTTTAGGATATTTTGGCTTAGTTCTTCATGGACATATTCCATGGTGTAAGAAGTCGGGAACATGGCCTGCAGGAGAAGAATGGCTTATGGAGGCCATGAACGAAACATATATTCCGATGTTAAATATCTTAAGAGAATTGAAAGAAAAGGGAGTAAAAACAGCTATCACCATAAACATTACACCAATCTTGGCTGAGCAATTAGCAGATGAATATATGAAACAGCGGTTTACAGAATATATGGAAGATTTGATATTAAGAGTAAAAAATGATATCCAGAGATTTGAAAATCATCAAGAAAGAAAAACCATTGCTGAATACTACTTAAGGAAATTTGAGCATATATTAAATTCTTTTTATCATAATTATTATCGAGATTTATTAGGCACTTTTAAATGGCTCCAAGATGAGGAAATGATTGAATTGATTACATGTGGAGCAACACATGGATTTTTACCACTTTTTGAGAATGATTCTGGAATTTTTTCCCAAATACAGATAGCTGTTGATACTCACAAAAAGTATTTTAACAAAGATCCTAAAGGTATATGGCTTCCTGAATGTGCTTACCGGCCTAAAGAATATAAAGATGGAAATTTGAGGCAAAGTATTGATTATTGGTTAAATAATTCAGGTATAGAATATTTTTTTGTTGATTCTCACGGAATAATAGATGCTGAGCTCTTAGAGAGTAAGAGTATTGTTGGATTAGATACAGATTTCGGATATCTCTTGGAAACAGGAGTTTCGGTATTTGGCAGAAATCAAAAAACTAGTCGACAAGTATGGGATGCAAAAATAGGATATCCTGGAAATGAATATTATAGAGAGTTTCATAAAAAAGATCATGAGTCAGGGTTACATTATTGGAGAATCACCAATAAAAAATTTGGAAAAGGAGAAAAGCATCTCTATGATATTGAGAAGGCAGAACAAACAATAAAACATCATGCTAATCATTTTGTTTCATTAGTATTTGAGGAATTAACAAAGTTTTCAGACAAATTCCAGAGGAAAGGAATTATTATTTCTCCATATGATTTTGAACTTTATGGTCACTGGTGGATGGAAGGGATCTCTTGGTTAAATGAAATATTTGAGTTGATTCATAACAACGAAAATATAGAATTAATCACTATTAGTGATTATATATCTAAATTTAAAGACAGTTTTTCAGTAATAAAAATGAAGGAGAGTAGTTGGGGGGAAGGAGGTCATTTTCAAGTTTGGAAGAATCCGGAACATGGTTGGATCTGGCCTTATATCAATGGTTCGGTTAAAGAATTTGAAAATGTTTTGAATCTAAATCTCAATCCTAATGATCGGGCTAAAAGAGTCTTACAGCAAGCTGCTAGAGAGCTTTTATTATTGGAGGGAAGTGATTGGCCCTTTCTCCTTTACACAAAACAAGCAAAAGAATATGCTAATCAGAGGTTTCATCATCATCACCAGCGATTTAATAAATTGATCTGGGCTGCAAAGGATCCAAATGATAAAAGTCGTATATCTGTTAGAGAATTAGAAGAGATTGAATCTATTGACTCATGTTTTAAAGATATAGATATTAATTATTTCAGAGAAATTAAAGGATAAAAATTGCTGCAGCAACTACAGCTGCCCATTCATTTTCTTCTCTTACAGTCGCATAGGAAGTAATATTTTTCGTCTCAACTATTTTACCTCCCATTTTAAACACTTCCTTTTTATCATCATAATTTGCATCAGGATCAAAAGGTATGCCTAAAGTTGTTGCTAACATTTCTGCGGCTAAATCTTCGGCAAAATCTCCTACATTCTCTGGTTTTACGCCAAAAGAGTGATGTTCACTTAGATACCCATATTGTCCTTTATCTGCAGGTTTAGCGACACCTATAGAGGAACAAATTAATCTATTATATTCATTAGATTCCGCTCTAGCAATAACAGCAAACACAATTTGACCTGGCCGTAATTGTTTTAACCCATCATCTTTATGAATTTCAATGCAGTATGGTGGGAGAATTGAAGACACATTTACTAAATTATATTTTTCAATTCCTGCATCCCTAAGGGCTTGCTCGAAAGCAGCTAACTTAGATTTGTGAAATCCCTTACCCTTAACAAAGAATACCTTTTTTGGGACTAATGACATAACTTTATCATTATTTCTTTATACTTATCGATTAAGATCTTAATATTAAAAGTTATATTTAAAATTATTTGAAACTAAAGACATAACTTAAATTTTTTAACATTTATATTCGGAACTATTATCCCATTAATATAATACAGTATTATAGTTCTCTAGTATAATGAAATAGGATACTAAAAAGAATTAAAAAGCTAAAGTAAACCCTCTCTTAAAGATTCAATTTATATATACTCAACTAAAAGATTTATTTTAAACTTAATAAGGTAATTTCAAGACTTTTAGAAAAAATTCAAATAGATCATTTTAAAATTATTAAAGCATTTAATTTTATTTATGAAAACTCATCAAAAAGAAGATTATTTAATAAAAAAAGTAAAACCTTTCAATCCTAAAAATGTCAATAATATTGAAGATTTTTTAATAGCGCTTAAATCCTGCGGTTTTCAAGGAAGAAATCTTGGTTTGGCTCTTGATATATTAGAAAAAATGGTTACAAATAAAAATTGTCTCACTGTATTAACTTTAAGTGGTGCAATGGTTCCTGCAGGGATGGGAGAATTAATCTCGATATTAATTCAACATGAATTAATAGATGTTTTAATAACTACAGGAGCCAATATTACACACGATTTAGTAGATGCCGCTAGTAATATAGGACATTATCTGGGAAGCCCTAATGTTAATGATGATGAATTATTTAAATATAGAATAAATAGGATTTATGACATATTTCTGCCTGAAGAAAATTATGATAAAGCTGATATTAAATTGCTAGAAATTATTCAGACTGCATTTAATGAAAAAAATATTCAAATTACTCCCTCAGAATTTCTAAAAAAAATTGGGAGTAAACTCTCAGTTGATTGTATTCTTTCATTGGCTGCTAAACACAACATACCGATATTTATACCAGCCTTCTCAGATTCAGAGTTAGCATTAAAGTTATTAAAATATGACTATTATGAAGGATATGATTTTCAATTTGATATCTTAGGAGATGTGAAAAAGTTTGGGGAAATCGTTAAAACTTTTAAAGAATACGGAACAATTATAATAGGTGGTGGTGTTCCTAGAAATTGGGCTCAGCAAATCTTTCCTATGTTAGATCAGTTTGATAAAATTATTAAAATGGGATATAACTATTCAGTTCGAATTCACACTGCTATGGAATATGATGGTGGTCTTTCAGGAAGTACATTTTCTGAGGCAAAATCATGGGGAAAATATTCTTTAGAGTCAAAACATGTAAGTGTATGGTGTGATGCTACTATAGCTTTACCAGTTTTGATTACGGGTTTATTGCAGAGGTTGAAAATTATTTAGTTTACTGATTTTAAGGACTGGGATTTTCAAAAAACTTATGAAATTTCTTGGGCAAAGCTTTATACTCAAACTTAATCTCATCAAAATACTCACTTAAATCATTTGAATTATATGTATTCCAAAACAAAAATATTTTATCTCGATTTTCTTCTTCCTTAAGACAATCAAACATAGCTGCCATTGCTTTTCCAGTGTAAGTAGTATCTAAAAGAAATCCTTTTTCCTTACCCTCCAAATTAAAAACGAGATTTACTGCCTTTTGTCCCTTTATTGTTTGATGGCCATATCCAGCACCTATATAACCTTTTATCATTTTGAAATCATTTTCAGAAACTTTAACTTTAGGAAAATTATTATCAGCTTTATGTAAATATTTGAGCGCTTTATTTGCATTGCTAATTAAATTTGAGGCGTTAGCAAGAAAATCTTTGTAAACAGCTACACAAAATATTTTTGTATTTAGACCTGCTAATTTACAACCAGCTGTTAATCCCGCTGCAGTTCCTGTAGTTCCACCTGCTACAATTATGATTTCTGGTTCAGGCATTAAACCTTTATCAATTTGTTCCTTTAATTCTAGTATGGCTTCAATAAATCCTACAGTACCTAATGGAGTTCCTCTCCCAAAAATTGGAGTTCCCCCAGGCAGAATAAAATCATATTTACGATGAAAAATCCAGAAAAATAATGCTTTAATAAAAGTGCCTATGTCTTTTTTCCCTAGATGCATTCTTGCACCAAAATATTTAAACAATAATAATGATTGTTGAACTTGCTTTGTAAGAGGCTGATTGTAAAGAAATAAATCACATTTTATAGGAGGATCAAAACTATTACATACTATCACACATGCCAAACCATGATTAGTACCAATACCTCCATAAGTTACAATCGCTTTTTTTTTCTTTCTTTTTAGTGCATTAGCAAATAAAAACTCAAACTTACGTAGTTTATTACCACCATAAACGTTATGATTTATATCATCACGTTTAATGTAAATTTGCCCTTCTAAATTGAAATATTCTTCTAAATTTGCTAATCTTTGAACCGGTGTAGGGCAATTTAAGAGTAAAGGGATCCATGGTACTTTATCCTTTAAATTAGGATATTTTTTGAACAAAATTGGGTCTTTTCTAACCATATTTATTTTAATTGTGAATTATAAAAAAAACTTTAGAAAAAGAATAAATCAGCGCTTATCTTTCACAAATTTCTCGAGCCTTTTCTTAAGATCCGCTGATTGCCCCGTCAAGATCATTACACGTAATTCTTCATCTAAAACAGTCTCAATTGGTTCTTCTTGATTCTTATTTATTAACCTTTTTGCCCATTTTAGAGCAAGATGGTCTTATTGTATTATTGTATTAGCTGTTCGTTTAAGAATCCTTTTCAATCCTTCTGGTTTACAGACTTGATTCACTAATCCTATATTAAGGGCTTCTTCAGCACTTATTTCTGAGCCTAAATACATCAATTCTTTTGCTTTCCCCTCTCCAATAATTCTTGGTAAGAGTTTTGTAGAAGCATTTGAAAAGAATAATCCTACCCCTAGCTCTGGAAGCATAATTCGGGTATTATTAGCAGCAATTCGCAAATCGCAATATAATAATTGTTCAAATCCACCACCTATTACCCATCCATGAAGACCCGCAACTATTATCCCAGGATGAGAAATCATACTTCTCGTTAAATTTTGGAATGATTCTAAAAATTCAACAGATTCTAACGTGCGGGTCATATCCGTAAGTAGTGCATATCCATATTTTAGATCAGCGCCTACAGTAAAGTCTTTGCCATTTGCAGTGTAAATAACACATATATCATTATTCTCTGCACTAGTTTTAAATGCATCAATTAACCTTTTTAGGGTTTCTAAATCTATAGCATTTCTTTTTTCTGGGCTATTTAATACAATTCTTCCAATATCGTCCTCTTTTTCATATAAAACAATATCTCTCAAAAATATTCCTCCATTTTTAGCTTAACACATAACCATTTCCTTTTTCTTCTATTAAATCTTTTTCAAGAAATTTGTCAAAATGCTTTTGAATCATTATCATTTCAGCGATAATTTCATATTCTTTAAATTGACTATAATATTTATAGATATAATTTCTATTTTTAAAATCTATTACATTTTTTGGAGTACTTTCTGAGAGATAGGATAAAATTCGTTTATCTCGTTTATGAATTATTAATAAATATTTATTCAACTCTTCTTTTATATTTCTATCTCCTTCAATCACCCCTCGATGTCCTGAAACCGCTGCATTTAATTGATATATCTTCAATTTATGAATCGAATCCTCAAAATCGACTAAATTTGAATCAATACCTGCATAAAATACAAAATTAGTTAAATCAATATCAGCTAAAAATATTATTGCAGAGTTTAATTCTAAAAATGCACAATGCCCTGCTGTATGCCCTGGGGTATGTATAACTTTTATCTTAAAATCACTATTAACATTTATAACTTGATTATCCTCTAAAATATAATCAATTTTAGAGTTCTCAAGCCTTAAACCTTTCATAAGCCAATCATATTCTTCTTCTGCTGGAGAATTAGAGATTCCATAAAATTCATTAAATTTGTCAACATTTTCTATTAAAAACTTGTCTTTGAGATGAATATAAAATTTAGCTTTAGGTAATAATCTATTACCTGAAGTATGATCTTCATGCCAATGAGAAATCAATACATTATTGATTGGATAAAGTCGTTTTAGTTTTCTTACTAATCTACTGGAAATTCCAGTATCGATCAAGAAATCTCCTATAAGTAAAGAGTTTGAATACGGATATTTACCATCTCTTGCCCCTTCAATGAAATTAATTTTACCAAATTCCTCTGAAATAGGTTGGATAAAATCATTCATTACAATCTAAATTAAATTATAGTAGTTTTTAATGATTCTTAAAAACCTTAAATTAAGATAATAATAATTTGAATCGAAGGGTTTGAAAAATGTATTATTATTGTCCTAATTGTGCTTCAATGAAAATGCCAAAAGTGTTAAATTATTTTCCACCAAAGACTGTAAAATGCATAAATTGCGGCTATATCAATTCTGAAACTAAATTTATAAAAGAGCAACAAAATAAATCAATCCCACTAAATTACTCTCATTGAAGTTTATATCTTTTCTTTTTTTAATTTCTCTTTTTTAAAGAAATTCTTATAACTTTTAAGGAGTGATAAATATAAGGAGGCTCTATAAAATATTTATATATTGAGTTAAATTTTTAATAACTTCATTGCATTTTCCCCTAAAATTTTCGGAAGCCAATCCTCTGGATAACCAAAGCTATAAATATCCTCAATAGAATTTTTTTGGTCATTTCCAGGATAATCTGATCCGAAAAGAAGTCGATCTGATCCAAGATTCTCGGTAATCCAACGAACTTGATTATGGAATGGTGAATCCTTAAAAATAGAACAAATACCAGTAAGATCAAAGAACACATTCATTTTGAAATAAGGGTTATCTTTAAGGTACCCAAAAATGAAATAATTCATAAAACGATGTAAACCAACATGAGCAAAACAAATTTTGGTTTCAGGGCAGGTAATGGCCAAATTAAAGAATTTAGTATCTTGTGTTGCATCTCTAGGATCACATGAATCAATTAGAATTGGAACTTCTAATTCAGCAGCTTTTTGAAATATTTTAACTAATGAAGGATCCCCAACGTCTATTTCTTGAATTAAGGGATGGAATTTGAATCCCCGTAAATCCAAATCCTGAATACAACGTTCCATTTCTTCCAATGCTGCTTTTCCGTCCAAGGGATGGATAGACCCGAAACCAAATAATCTTTGTTCATCATGGCAGATTTCCGATAGTTGGTCATTCATCTTTTTCGTATTTTCTAATTCTCCTTGCTTAGCAACAACAAGGAGTACAGAATAATCTATATCTGCTTCATCCATGGACTCTAATATTAATTCTTTTTCTAAAAATTCTGGTTTATCTGTTAGAAGAGTTTCGAGTTTTTGTGCATGTACATGAAAATCAATTTTTACCATTACTGAATCAACTGAAACTAATATTAAAAATAGAAATAAAAATCATTTATTAAGGCTTTTTGTTTATTTAATTGCATAGTAGCAACGTTTGGGTGAATATACTTTCCCTTCTTCTCGTAATTCTTTAATGATTTTCGATACTTCCTTAGATTCAATCCCTACTTGTTCAGCTATTTCACCAGGACGTAAAGGTTTATTACTACTTTTAAACGCATCCAGAACTTTATCTTTAGATGACATATTAGATCACTGATAAAAATAAGAATTTACAATTAATATATTTAGCTAAATATTAGTAACTTTTTGCTATGTACACTGTACAACTAGAAGGTTTTCCACATATCACGCAAGTGGCAAATTCATGCTTTTCTTCATCAACTCTTTTTCCACGAACAAATCCACCAATATCCTTTTCGACCACTTCAGCACAATGATATCCATCCATATCAATTGAACAAAAACCACAACATACAATTTTTCCATTGTTTATCGCTTCGATAGCTGCATCCTTTTCATAAACACATTCAACTTGAGACTCAAAATCAACTAAAGATTTTTCTTTTATTTCGTTAGTGTAATTCTGGGCGATCTCCTCAAGCTTTTCTTTCAATTGTCCTTCCTTTATATGATATTTCTTTCCATCATGTCTTTTAACAAGAACTATTTGCTGTTTTTCTATATCCTTTGGTCCAATTTCGATTCTGAGGGGTACACCCTTCAATTCCCAATAATAAAATTTATTTCCAACTGATTCATCTGAATCATCTACCTTTACAAGATAGTTGTCTTTAAAGAGATCATAGATTTCCTTTGCTTTGTCCAGCACTTTTTTTTCTTTTCCTTTATATATGATGGGGATTATAATAATTTGAATTGGTGCTAAATCAAAAGGGAGAACCAAACCTTTATCGTCTCCTAAATACGCAATCATAGCACCATAATTTCTGCTCTGAGCTGGTCCATAACAAGTCTGATAACCATATTTCTCTTCTCCATCTTTATCAACAAATTTTACTCCAAATGGTTTCGAAAATATTTGTCCCAACAGATGTGTTGAAGGTAACTGGAGAACCTTTCCTGAACCCATTAGCGCGTCAGCTGCATATGTATGAACAGCACCTGGGAATTTATCCCATTCTGGTCTCTGGAAAAATATTAAAGGAATACAGCATTCATCCCTAAGAATCTGATAAGTTGATTCCATATCCTCTTTTACTTGCTCTAACGCATCTTCCATTGTTGCAAATACATTATGTGATTCAATCCAGTGAAACTCTCTTCCTCTAAAGAAAGGTCTTGTCATTTTTCCTTCATATCTCCAGACTTGGCAAGATAAATATCTTTTAAATGGTAGATCTTTATAACTTCTTATCCATAAAGAATACATCGGATAAAGAGCAGTCTCACTTGTTGGACGCAATGCTAAACGCTCAGATAATTTGCCAGAACTCCCTGCTTCAGTAACCCAGAACACTTCTGGAGTAAACCCTTCCACATGTTGAGATTCTAATAAAAAATTTGATTCTGGTATAAGAGAAGGCATTGTTAAAGGAAGATGACCTTTTTTATCTAACAAATCTTCTGTTTTCTTGTACATTTTTCTAATTGTAAGGGTTGCCCATTCTCTGTATACAACAAAACCCTTAATATTATATCTAATATCAGCTAATTCTGCTTTATTAATCAATTCCGTGTACCAACCAGAAAAATCCTCTTCTTTTGACACGGTAATGCCTGTTATAGGAGCCTCTATTTTCTTTTTAGCCATCGAAAATCATCAAGATAAATTGTACAAACATTAAATATTTTATGGGAAAGCATATAAAATCCCCTAATCAAAAGATTTTAGAAAGAATGATTAATTCCTTAATCTGGAAGCAATTTAGCATCCGTAATAATAGTATTATCTCTTAGATGACATACATATTTTTTTGACTCTAAATAATTTTTCAGTTCTCTGCCAATTCTATCTAAATCAATAATATCTGATGGATCCTCACTTTCAAATGTTATAATCGATTTAGCAGACTCTAATTCTTCCTTACTCAGTTCGTCTGCTACTGTGATATTAATAGATTTAGCTCTTGCAAGTTTCGCAATTTTTTTGACTTCTTCTTCTAATGAACCGAAAGTAAAAAATTGTCTACTTTTACGCTCAATCTTTTCAATGAGAACCTTTTCTAAAGCATTTCGGGAGTTTTGGTCATAAAAAGCAGTTAATTCTTGAGCACAAATGTTTTTATACTTTCCAGAAATCAAGAAATTTTTATCATGTATGAACTCGATTAATTTATCATAATACTCTTGATCAACCTTTTGATAATTTTCAATATGCTTGACTAAATCCGTTAATTTAAAGATTAAATCATAATAAAATTTCAGATGTGATTTTATCTCGAGTTTATCTTTCATTTCTTTTATCTCGGGATAATATTTCTTGAGAATAATGTTTACATTATGATTAAATTCAGCACAAAGCTTAGCGACTTCATTAATATTTTTAACAGATTTCTTATTTAATTCGTTAAGTAGAGCACTATCCAAGATTGATAAACTATCAAAAACTTCGTTGATCTTAATATAATATTTTTTTTCTATATAGCTCATACCCTAATAAAAAAGATAAAAATATACACTTATAATCTTATTTTAAAGAAAAAGGGTGAATCCGTACTTCCTACAAGAGAAAAAAAAGAAAAGAAAAAAAATTATTATACAAAAAAGAAATCAACAGCAGTCATAACAGCTCCGCTAATTATCGGTACGGTAAAATTATCATTAATTCCTATAGGTAATAACTCGATCAAGGGAGCAGCAATTCCACCAGAAATTAATATAAGTATATTGATATCTATTGATGTAAAAAGTATAAATCCTGTAGCGATTACAGCTCCTATATGTGCAAGAGTCCCTTCAAGTGTTTTCTCAAATATTTTATGACGCCCATACGCTAAACCAAATATTTTACCAAACATATCTCCAAAAACAAGAAAAACCAAAGCAATTACAGCAATTTCTATCTCAAAAAAAAGCACTATGAGAAATGTAGAAATCATAAAAATCGTCATTGATGAAAATCGCTTTTCTTCTCCCTTTCTGAAAATTACTTGGGTTTTTTCTGTTAATAGTACATTCGTTCGTTTATGAAGAAAACGAAAGATGTCAAGAGCAATAAAACATAAGCAGACAATTCCAATCAGAGAAAGACCAAAAGCACGATCAAGGTATACAAAAATAAGAAAAAGCAATGCTACAGGTCTTATGGCAACTCTCCACCAATTTTTCAAAAACGCTTCATCTTTAATTACCAGTTTTTTTTCTGTAATCACTTTATACATTCCCACCATTCCAATATGGACAAGGATTAAAACAAAAAAGAGATTTAAACCACTTGTAGGGTAAAATATAAATACTGAATAACCAAGTACAGGAAACAAAATAACAGGCAAAAGACTTCCAGCTCTAGATATATATGTAAATATAATTACAAGTATCAGCAGAAATATCAAGACATAAAATATACTAAAACTACTGGAAAGATAATTAAGAAGATAAAAAAGAAGCAGCCCCGTAGCAGTCGCATTTCCCTGACCACCTCTAAATCTTAAATAAAATGGAAAGACATGACCGATTATCACCATTAGTCCACTAATTTGCCAAAAAATAAGATTAACGCCGAACCAGTACGCTATTAACATTGCTAATAATCCTTTCAAGGTATCGTATAGTGCTGTTAGAATAGCAAAAGGGAGTCCTAATACTCTAAATGCGTTTGTAGTTCCTGGATTCTTATCTCCTTCCTCTCTTATATCTAGTCCTTTTAATTTTCCAAAGAAAAACGCTGGTAATATTGCTCCTAAAAGGTAGCCAATAATTAAACTTAAAATGCTTAATAACAGTTCAACAATATCCATTTTAATTCACCAATATTATTTATACTTGAGACCTAGTCATATAAATACTTTTATTTAAAAAAGGTTAATTCAGCACTAAAATAGAATACAAGGGTGGACAGTAAGTTTCTTTGATACAAAATAAATATAACCAAAATTCACTAATCACTCAGTTCAAATGAAAATAATCTCAAGAATCTCATGCATTTGAGAATAAAGATATTAAATTAAACCTAATTCTGCATACTAACATTTATATACCTAATGATGATAAAAAAAGTTGGAACCCAATATTTAATCTGGTTTAAAAACCAATGAGAGAAAAAAAGCAATTAAATTTTACATTGATCTTACTTATAATCGGAACCTGTTTAGGATTTATAATTGTATCTTTTATGTATGGTTCTAATAATAAATATATATTTGGAACCGGTGAAATTAAGTATTATCCAGATGACGGAGGTTTTTATGGTATTATATCTGATGATAGTATTCATTATGAACCAATAAATCTACCAAATGAATTTAAGATTGATGGTTTAAGGGTTCTCTTTATCTTTAAGTTACCAAATGAAGCCACTACTTATCACTTGTGGTTAAAAATTGTAGAAATTATTGATATTAAGGTAGCTTCTTACTAATATTACGAATATCAATTTTATATCTAATTTAAGACATTTTTTTTCTAATCTCTAATTTAGGTCAAAATCTCTCTTAATCTGATAAATCAGAATAATAAATAAAATATTAAAAAAAGATAAATAAAAAAAATTGTTTTCCTCGTCCGAAATCGGATGATCTCTTTACTGGAGCTTGTTTTTTATCTGTTTAGAGCGACTCCTTAAAGTTACCTCTGTAACCTTCGCAATTTCTGAGACTTCTGCCTGTGTCTTTCTATGATTTCCTGCTTTTGCAGCCATATAAATAACGCTTGCGGCTAATCCTTTTGGATCTTTACCTGTTCGTAATAATCCATTTTTTGAAGCTTCGACAAGCATATTTATTGCTTTTTTCTGAGTTTCCATTGGTAAACCTAAGTCATTTCCAAATCTAAAGACTAATTGTTCTGCTGTGATCGGTTTGTACTTCAAATTAAGCTCAGGTAGTACCTCCTTAACAACCATACCTAAAGAGCGGTGTACAGTCCTTCTTGGAGTCATTGAAGCTTCACAAACTTCCTCTAATAATCTTGGAAATTCATGTACTCTAATTGCTGCATATAATGATGCTGCAATGAATCCATCAATAGATCTACCCATGGTTAACTTTTTCTTAGCTACGACTGAATAAATCTTCCAAGCGGTTTCTTTTATATATTCAGGAATATTCATTTTACTAGAAAGCATTTTGAGTTTAGGTTTTGCTTCCCAAAAATTGCGTTCAATACTTGAAATTAATGAATTTTGAATTTTTGATAATCGTGAGAATAATGTTTTCCCTCGGGCATTTATAAGTCTTCCTTTAGAGTCTACTTTAGAAGCAGGTAGCATCGTTCGGGGTCCAAATTCCCTCCATCTTGGCTCTGTTCTTCTTCTTTTGTTTACTTCTTCAATAGTGTAAGCTCTTCGTTCATTTCCTACTAAATTGCGTTCAATAACCATACCACAATTTAAGCACACATTATCTCCATCTCGAGATTCAATACAAGGACTACTGCAACATTGAGCATCTGAACTACAGCTAAGTTCACTCTCTGTACCAGTTTTTGTTGAACGTAATCTATCTCTATAGCTCATAATTGTTCACACTTTATTGTATTATTTTTTTCGGCTGTTTAACCATTCGTCAATTTTGATATTGATCGATATTTGTATTTATTCTTTGATCTTAGTGATCACTTTTGTATAAATTTATATCGGCTTTAAATTATAATTTTTATAATTTTGTATAATATTTTTTTATTGACTATGTCTATTTAAGAAACATCATTATATAAATATTTAACTCTACAAATTTGTGATATGTCAACGAACAGTTGAAATGGGGGGATTTTAGTGGGATTTATAATTTATAAGAAGGAGAAAAATCAAATTTAATTGAAAAATATACTAGGTTTTTGCTTGAATAGTTATATTTAATAAAATTAATGATAAAGATACATGAATCTTTCCATATAATACAAGAAAATTTGATTATAATAACCTGTGAAATAGAAATCAGAAGCATGACCTCCAAAGGGCATCCATAATATAGCGCAGTTTTCATTTGCATGATCTATATATGTTTTTCGAATATTTTCAGCAATATTAAAATAATTAATTATATCATGGGTTCCTTGAAAGATAAGGCACGGAGGACTATCACTCTCAATTAGTTTTTCAGGGTGTTTAAACTCATCACTACCACTAATTCCGAAAAAATTCATAAGATCATTAGCGGGATAGAAAGGGACTAACCCCTTTATAGTCAAATTATCACTGAATATATCTGTATAATTTCCACTCGCCATAGCTAAGGCCACAGCACAAGTTAAGTGTCCTCCGGCAGAACCTCCACTAATAAACACAGAATCCAAATTTGCACCGTAAATGCCTGCATTAAGATTTAAATAATTTGTAAATGCACCAATATGTCGTATCATATCGTCGATATCAAAATTACCTTTATTATACTCAGGTGTTAAGGGATCTAGGGCATATAAAGGATTGATATCAATTCCATATTCAATATCAAACACTCTATATCCTTGAGCAGCAAAATATTTATTCATTTGCATCATATTCATCATACCTTTATCACCGGAAACCCAAGCACCTCCATGGATTCTAACAATCGTGGAATTAAACCCAGGAAGATTATCATCATTATTCAAGGGCATATAAGCGTCAAAGTATAGTTTTATTCCTTCATCATCATAAAAGAGAATATTTTGTTCAATTCTACAATCTTTAGGAGGGCAACCTAAAAAGTAACTTGTCAAAGAGAAGGGTGTTTGTAAAAAGTAATTATTGACTTCAGAAGGTATTCTTTCTCTCCAGTCTGAACCAAATGTATCTGAAAAGTTATTTTCAATACTTTTTATAGTATATTGGGTTAATGCTAAAGGTGAAATTAATAATCCAGAAATTAAAAAACCACTTAAAGCGGTTCTATAAAATTTCTTGGTATTCCATTGAGGATGTTTCAATTTTATAAGGAGAACAGTATTAGCAAAAAAAATTATGGAGAAGAACGTGCCAAATTGACCTGTAACTATTGCCATAAAAGTAGTAATAATTTCAAAAGAGCCAAATAAAATAACAATTCCAAAGATGATACCAATGATAAATGTGACTCTGGAAATTACTGTTACTATTTTTGTTAATATTCTTTTAGTCTTCACAAACTTAGATATGAGGCGTTTTTCAGAAAAATTGTTTTCAATTCCAGATTTTATATTGTTATACGTTCTATTTCCAAAGACAGCATATATAATTCCTATAATTAAAGTACCAAAATAAAAAAGATAAATTAAGGTATATGATAAAAGATTATCAAATAGGTTATTAGAGTAAGTTACAGAAATAAGTAAATTACCTAGCATCATACAGACTATAGCAAGAATGATATATACCAAATAGATATAACTGAATAAGTTCATTTTAGTGGAAAATTTACTCCTTCCCTTCTCCTTGTTTGAGTTAATAAAAATCAATGTAAGGTTCACAAAGAACGTGATTAGAAGAAAAATTCCAAAGACATTCCATATAATGGAGTAAGAGGGAAACAATAAATAATTGATACCTAAGAAAATACAAACCGAATTTATGGTAACTGAGAAAAAGCTTGCGAATTTAATGGTAGGAAACCGGCCATTTCCGATATTCAATTTCATAATGTTTTCCCCTAAGCCTAGAGTTATTTGTATGACTAAATCTAAAGTTTTAGATTCTTGCCAATACTAGTTATTCTTATACCTATTGATTCACAAGGGAATCAAAATTAATCCTAAATAATTTATAAAAAACTTTGTATTAAAAAATATGCATAAAGATAAATTTTAAAATTGAAAACCGATATCAAAAATTAAAATTTAAACACAATCGGAGTCTTAAATTGCGTTTATGCCTCACTTTATTGTGTGATAATAACACGTACATATAGTAATTAATTATTAATTTTTTTTAATAATGGAAGCACTAGGGGGCCATTAGGTAGTATTAGTATCGAAGCATTAGGACCATATTTTTTTAGACAACTCTCAATAGCTTCTTCGACAGTATTAGCATATTTTAAACCAATATTACCAATTTCATCTGCATCCAGCTCAGATATGATGAATACATCTGTTTTCATTAAAATGCGAGAAAGAATTTGAATTTCCCATTGATCAGCAACTACAATTTCCTTATTTACTATTTTTTGATAGATTTCACTAGGCTTCATGTCAGAGTATATCAATTCTTTAAATTTTTCTTGACCAATTCCTTCAATACATTGATTTACAGTAATAATAGTTCCACCCTTTTTTACAGCCATCTCTCCAATCGCCATACTTTTTACTGCCTGATATAAATTAAGATCTAAAGGATAACCTCCATTTCCACATATAACTATATCGTAAGGTTTCTTGATTTCCCTAAAGATATGCTTTAATTGATAATCTACTAAGTTTTCATGAGCCTTAATAAGATCTCCAGCAGTAATTTGCACAATTTCATGTTGTTCATTAATACACACATTTACAATAAAATCTGCTCCTACAAATTTAGAGATTTCAATAGATTGATTATGTAAGGGATTATTACTGTAAATTCCGAATCGTGCAAATTTTGAATTAATATTTTCAGCTGAATGATTAGCTTGGATGGTTTCTGCTCCCGCAATGCCGGGAACTATAGATTTACGACCCCCTGAAAATCCAAAAAAGAAATGAGGTTCAACATAACCAGTTAAAATCTTTAAATCCGCAGTGTAATACTGTTTATTAATTAAAATAGGGATCTCATTGTCTAAAACTCCTAATTGGATCAGAGAATCATTTTCGTTTGCACGATGACTGATTACTCGAAATCGACCTTGTAATTCTTTTCCTAAAATAGTTTTCAAATCATTTTCATTAGTAGGGCGATGTAATCCTGTACCAATCAAGATTGTGATTTGATTATCATCAATACCATTTGTATTTAACTCCTCGATTAAAGCTTCAAGAATCAAGTTGGAAGGAACTGGCCTAGTTACATCGCTCGAGACAATACAGGTTGTTTTTAGTTTGCGCTTTTTCTTAATAATCTCTTTAAGAGGTAAACTTCCAATTGGATGGTTAATTGATTCTCTTATTTTTATAATAGGATTGTCAATAGGAGGCTGTTTTAATGGTTTAAGAATTGTTATATTCCAATTAGGGTCTAAATTTATTTCGATGCCATTCGATCCATAATCAAATTTCATTATTTTTTACAGCCCTCATGAATTATTTCCCGAGTCTTTTCAAAAATTTCTGTTGTATTTACACCAGCAGGACATTTAGTTTGACAGAGCCCACATAAAGTACATGTGTGAAAGACATCTATTATTAAATCATTTAACTCTAAATCACCATGTACTAAACCGTTTAATAGGCATAACCTACCTCTTGGACTGTAAGTTTCTAAAGCATAATTTATCCTTGAAGGACAAGAAATGCAAAATCCACATCTCATACATTTCAGTTCTAATATTCCATCAGACTGTTTCTTCAGAACTCGTTTTATATTTGAAGATTTAATCTCTCGAAAATCACCCTTTCCGATTCCCGGATTTAATATCATGTTAGGATCATAGAATTTCTTAATCTGTATCATCAAATTAATAACATTTTTGTCATGTTCTAGCTCTAAATAAGGGGTTTTGATTTTTCCAATTCCATGTTCACCAGTAATTGAACCTCCTGCAGGGATTATGATTTCTTTGTACAAATAATCTATCGCTTTTCTGAAGTCTTCTACATCCTGTTGATCATTTTCATTAAATAGAAATGTAGGATGTAGGTTTCCTTCCATATGGCATATAATTGCCACTAATAAGTTTTTAGCATTAATTTTCTTAGGTATACTCTCAATTTTTTTAATAACCTCAGAAAACTTTGAAATTTGAATGGTACAATCTTCAACACATGTATTTGGTCTTATTCTTGATAATGCAGGGAGATTTGCTTTTCTAGCAAGGATTAATCTTTCTCTTTCTTCATCTGTTAAAGCAACTTTATGATAGATTGGATTTTTTTGGATAATAATATCAAACATAGCTGCAAATGATTCTTCAACTTCAGTTTTAGTGTATCCGTCAACTTCAGCTAATAAAACGTATCCATCTGGAAAATCGTAGAATTCACCACCCAAAAATTCAGTGACTGCCTTTAAAATGACTTTATCCATAAATTCCAATAAATTTGGTATAATCCCTTTTCTTCTTATCTCTAAAACAGCTTCCTTTAAATTATCAACATTTTCAAAAATAAATAAACCTAATTTCCTTGCTTTTGGTAAAGGGCGAATTCTTAAACCTATCTTTGTAATAACACCTAAAGTGCCTTCAGAACCAATAAAAAGATCTTTGATGTTATATGATGATACTGATTTTAAAACATTTGACCCCAAATTTAAAATTTTTCCGTCTGCTAACACTACCTCCAAATATAAAACATAACTTTTTGTAACACCATACTTAAAGGCTTGAATCCCTCCTGCATTATTAGCAACCATTCCTCCTATCGTCGCAACAGAACTCGATCCGGGATCTGGAGGAAAAAAATATCCATATGGCTTTAATACTTCATTTAAATCATCACAGATTACTCCTGGTTCAACTTCAACTAAATTATTTTCAATATCTACCTTTATTATTCCATTCATTTGACTTAAATCTAATATTATACCTCCATACGGGCTTAATGAGCCCGATGATAAGCTTGTACCGCTTCCTCGAGGCGTTATTGGAATCTTATTTTTATTAGCTAAAGTTAAAATCTCAGAAACTTGTTTTGTGTTTTGTGGTATTAAGATTAATTCTGGTATCCACTCTTTATTAAAAATAGAACCTCCAAAAGCATAAGTATATCTTATTTCATAATCATCAAAAGAAGCTTTTTCTCCTACAATTCCCTTGAATTTTTTTAATAAAGGATTGGAGATTTTATTATAATAAGGGTCCATCTTCAATGTTTTATATAAGGTCTTTATAATAATTTGGTAAAGGACTAAGATATATTTTATTCTTACCAAATTATATAAAAAATTTTTGAAATCCTAATTTTAATAAATAAATACTTGTATCATAAATACATAAAAATCTATTTACCTTTAGTGGTGGTTATGGCAAAACTTTTAAGAGATTTATGGATATTAACTGAAAGTGGATTAACAGTATATAGTCGGGTTATTGATTCGAAAATGGGATCACAAATTTTTGGGGGATTAATGATTGCATTAAACACTTACGCAGAAACTCTTACTGAGGGAGGACTTTCGAACTTTGAGTTGAGTAGCATTCGTTATAGTATCTTTAAGAAAAACGATTATATTTTTGTAGCGAATTCATCAAATAAAATTAAGGATAAGAAGGTCTTAAATGAATTAAAAAAAATCTCAAAAAAGTTTTTTGAAGTTTATGATGATGAAGTTTTGAAAAATGTTAGTTATAATATTCGTATATTTATAGGCTTTGAGAATTATATAATTGATTCTTTAGAAGACCCTAGCTAAGAATGTTATATTTCTTTAATGTAATTTGAACATATATCTTTTTTTTCTATAATCGAAAGGAATTTAAGATTGAATTGATTTTTTATTCATGATATAGAAATTTTACCATTACTAAAAAGTATAAAAAAATGAATCAAACCAATCATAATAACTCTACAGCTAACCCCGATTTTAATCAACTCCAATCTATTAATAAGAAAAAGCAATTATTTTCAAATCATCTAAATGATGTTATTAATAGTCTTACAAATCCAAGGTTTTTAGGTTCAATTCACATGAAAAAAGCAACTTCTACTAATAATTCCCTCGAAAACCTAGTAGAAAATGAACTGCAACTAAAAACAACAAAAGCATTAAAAAACACGTTATTTAATCCAGTAACAAAGATTTTAATAATATTGGCAATTGTGTTCAACCTATTATGGTTCCTTTTTGCTACTATTTTGTAGAGAAACAAAATAAATAAATTAGAAAAAACTAATTTTCTCTTTAACAAATTTAAAAGTATTTATATTTTTTAAGATTAGATTTAAATATTCATTTTAGATGTTTTAATAAAAAATATATTAAGAAAGGTCAGTGTTTCCTTGATTTATGATGTAATCATTATTGGAGGCGGGGTTACTGGTTGTTGCATTGCCCGTACTCTTTCAAGATATGATTTGAAGATATGTTTATTAGAAAAAGAGGCAGAAATTGCGTCTGGAACTACTAAGGCTAATTCGGGGGTAATACATGCAGGTTATGCATCTTCAAGAGAGTATGTTAAACGATATTTATGTATTAGAGGGAATAAATTATATACCCAAGCGGCAGAAGAATTAAATTTTCCATTCAAGCGGATAGGATCGTTTGTAGTAGCATTAGAGGATAATCAAATCGAAAAATTAGAGGAAGAGAGAAAAAAGGGAACTGAAGATGGAATTCCCGAATTAGAAGTAATACTAGATAAAAAGAAAATTAAAAAATTGGAACCTAATTTAACGGATGAAGTTGTTGGAGTATTACATGCCCCTACTGCAGGACTTGCAAGCCCATATGAATTAACTTTTGCGTTGGCAGAAAATGCAGCAATGAATGGTGTAAAATTTTTTAGAAACCATGAGTGTGTGAAGATTAAACATCAAGATTATCTTTTCACAGTTCGTACTTATAAGGGTGAATTTCAGGGAAGAAATCTAATTAATGCCGCTGGATTACATGCAGCTAGAATTTCTAAAATGCTAGGTTTGGATTATTTTAGTATAATGCCTAGAAAGGGTGAATATATCCTTTTTGATCGCAATGCTATTCAATTAAATAAAATACTATTCCCAATTCCTACCAAGATATCAAAAGGAATTTTGGTTTGCCCCACACTCCATGGAAATACGTTTGTTGGGCCAAATGCTCAAAATTTGACCGATCCTGAAGATACATCTACAACCACTGCTGGGTTAAAAGAAATTTTGGATGGAGGTGTAAAATTAGTCCCAAAGCTTCCTGTGAGGAGTTCAATTCGAAATTTTGCAGGATTAAGAGCGGTTCCAGATTCCTATGATTTCATTATTGACAATACAGATGTTTATGGCCTTATAAACGTCGCAGGGATTTTATCTCCTGGTTTAACAGCAACTTTTGCAATTGCAGAAAAAGTAATTGAGTTTCTGGAATTATTAGGTGTTGAATTAAAAGAAAAGGAAGATTATAATCCAATCAGGCCTAAACCCGAACGATTTAAAGATTTTTCGAAGGAAGAACTGGATAAAAGAATACAAGAAGACCCAACCTGGGGTCGAATTATATGCCGTTGTGAAACTATTCCCGAAAAAGAAATAATCGATGCAATTCATGCTCCAGTTGGTGCTAATACGGTTGATGGTGTAAAATTCCGATGTAGACCAGGTATGGGTCGATGTCAAGGAGGATTCTGTCGACCTCGCGTTATTGAGATCCTATCAAGAGAATTAAATAAATCTTATGAAGAAATCACAAAGAGAGGAGAAGACTCTAATTTCTTACTGGGAAAAACTAAAAATTTTGTCTTGGAAAGTGAAAGAGGAGGAGTGGGAGAATGAAAAATTATGATGTAGATGTTGTAGTAATAGGTGGTGGTTCAGCGGGTTTGGCTGCAGCTATTGTTGTAAAGAAAGCAAACCTAAATGTTTTAATTATCGAGAGAGACAAAGAATTAGGAGGGATTACTCTACAATGTATTCATAATGGTTTTGGACTTCATGAGTTTGAAGAAGAATTAACTGGGCCAGAGTATGTTCAAAGATTTATAAACCAAGCCATAGAATTAAAAATACCTTATAAATTAGATACAATGGTTATTGAATTCACACCAGACAAAACAATCTATGCTGTAAACAAAGAAGAAGGATTAATAAAGATTAAAGCAAAAGCAATTATTCTTGCAATGGGATGCCGCGAAAGAACTCGAGGAGCAATTAACATTCCGGGCTTTAGACCTGCAGGAATTTACACTGCTGGACAAGCTCAAAGATTTGTAAATATTGAAGGATATTTACCCGGTAGAACTTATGTTATTTTAGGAAGTGGAGATATTGGGATGATAATGGCTCGTCGCTTAACCTGGGAAGGTTGTCAAGTTAAAGCTGTTGTAGAAATTCAACCGTATGTAAGTGGATTAATAAGAAATGAAGTACAGTGTTTGGAAGATTATGGAATTCCCTTAATAACTAGCTATACCGTAACAAAAATTCATGGAAAAGATAGAATCCAAGGTGTAACAATTTCAAAAGTAGATCGTAATTTTGATAGAGTTATTGGATCTGATAAATTTATTGAATGTGATGCTCTTCTGTTATCAGTTGGATTAATTCCTGAAAATGAGTTAACTAGAGGAGCAGGAGCAGAAATATCACAAATGGGAGGTCCAGTAGTTGATAACAATTTAGAAACGACTATTGATGGAGTTTTTGCATGTGGTAATGTTTTGCAAGTTCATGATTTAGTTGATTTAGTTACTGCAGAAGCAAAGCGTGCCGGATTAAATGCCGTCGAATATATTAAAGAGAGATTTAGTATAAAAATTAAGAAAAAAGATCAAATAGTTTGTAAATCTGGTGAAAATGTAAATTATATAAAGCCCGACTTAATTAATCGCACCGAGTTATCAAAAGATATAATTTTTACATTAAGAGTTAAAAGACCTGATAGAAGACTTCTTATTCAACTTAAAGATGAAAAAAATAAAATAATATACAAAAGGAAAAGAAGATACGTTATACCCAGCGAAATGATTGAAATCAAATTAAACTTAAATGAGCAACAAATAGATCCTGAATGTAAAACCTTAGAAGTCGAAGTTATTCCACGACCTGAGGTTTTAATTGAAGAGGATTGATCATATAAAGAGGTAATGAGATATGTCAACCGAATCTAATGAAATTGAGCTTCCTGAAGGCTTTAAGGATATAAGATGTATAATTTGCCCAACAGGTTGCCTTGTACACGTTGAAAACGTTAATGGAGAATTAATAATTGAAGGACATTCTTGTAAAAGGGGAGAAGAATATGCACGAGAAGAATTTGTCGCTCCAAAACGAATTCTAACAACGACCATGCAAGTAGAGTCTGGTTTTTTACCGTTAGTACCTGTGAGATCTGAAAAACCTATTCCAAAAGAGAAACTGAAGGATACTCTTAAAGAAATCGCAAAAGTAAAAGTTAAAGCTCCAATAAAAATGGGAGATATTCTAATTAAAAATGTTCTCGGACTTGATATCAATATTATTGCAAGTAGGGATTTACCAAAAATAAATCAATAACCAATTGTGAAATTCTCTCTAATTACTTTTAATTTTCTTACCTTCTTGGTATCCTATTCCAACTATTTTGCCAATTTTATAATAATGATTATCTAATGAGTAGATAATAGGGTCTAGTTTTACCATATCTGCAATATTCAACCCTTCTTCAGTTTTAATCACATAATCTCCATTAACATAAGATTGCACAACATCTCCAATAAATATCTGTCGATGTTGAATTGAGAATTTCTTGATCACTTTACATTCTAAATTCACAGGACATTCTCGAATCATGGGTGCTGTTTTTAGGTCACCATAGAAAATACTAAATAAATTTGATTTATCTACATCATTTCCAGATGCTATTCCGCAATAATCAGTTTTTGCTAGAAGTTGAGTTGTTGGAAAATTAATGCTAAAGGTTCCATGTTCGAGGATTCCTTTATTTGTATAATGATCTTGACCAGATGAAATATAAACAAGTGGAGGTTTAATACCCATTATTCCCACGTCTCCCAATGTCTCAAAGTTAGGTTGATTATTAACAAGTGCTCCAGCAAGAATGATAGGGATGGGATAAACTAAAGCAACTTTTCCAAATTTAACTTTCTCAGCGGAGGATAATGTTTTTAGATAGAACTTATTTATTTGATTTGCTAACCAACTTTTCAAAGGATCTTGAATAGGAACCTTATTCAGTTCTCCTAGATCCTCATACCGAACCGTAATTAAATTGTTAACATCTTTAACCCGATAAGTAAATGGACAGTTGTAATATAGATTTAATGGATAATTATAATCAAATGGTAGTTCATATAGTTCATTCCTTTTCAAGGTTGAAAGAATAACACCTGATAAGACTGCTTGATGAATGAAAATAGCATAGAGATAATTCTTATCATAAAATTCTTTAAAATATTGTTCATTATATAATTTTTTATATGAATTCCACCATGACTGAAGTAATCCCTTCTCTGGTCTAATAATTAAACAACCTGCATTAAAGTAAGGTCGAAGCTCGTTATGATCTACATGTGTTTTCATCGGAAAAATCTGTTCTTCAGACACATTGCATTTTTGATATACTAGTTCCCAAAATGGATCTATTAGTTCATTGTAAAATGATCCAATGTTTGTGTGATGAACTGGTCGATAACCTAAAATCTTATCATTATCTAATAGAAAGTGTCTCGGTTCATTAAAAATGATAGTATTTGAACCTAGCCATGCAAGAAGTTTTGCTTTTCCTTTTGCTAATGATTCGGCATTTGCAGCAGCAAGAACATGAGTAATAAAAGGAAATTTTGGCTCCTCCTCTGTTGAAAGAGGAATTAGATCAACATTCAGAGATAAAAATAATTTTTTCATATCATTATCTATCTTTTCCTTCAATTTTGGAACTAACACCCAAATCGGATAATCTGATAAAGATTCTCCAAATTCACGAATACTCGCTGCAAGGATTAAATCCTTTGGATCTAAACAATCAGAGATATATGCAAAAACTAATTTTTCCATCTATAAAACACGCTCACATCACTATGTTTTAAATTGAATATATATATTAGTTAATAATTAAATTATTCTGATGAGATAAATCCGTCAATTAATATTAGAACTTATCGGGATAATGCACTTAAATTAAAAATTAAAATGATCTTTTCTACATGTTTCATTTTACTAAAATATATAAAATCTAACTTAGATTAGATTGTTAAAAAAAATAGTTTTAAAATTAAAAAATAAATTTTCAAAGGAGACCTTTTTTGTCAGAATTCGAGCAAAAAGTATTGAAATTACTTGAAGAAATTAATTCTAAGCTAGATAAAGTATTGAAAACTGAGCCTACTTCTGTAAGCTCTGCACCTATAGCCTCAGCTTCAACTGCAACCACTGCTACAACTATCAAACCATCAACCATAGTAAATAAACAAGAAGAAGAGGCGCGAATGGAAGAAAAACCACCAGTTGAAGGTCGTAGAATTTGTCCAGAGTGCGGAGGCACCGCTTTTACCACACATGAAGATAAGAGCCAAGTATTACATCAAATGGGCGGTGTAAAAATATATGCCAAGAAATATATTTGCAAAAGTTGCGGATACGAATATTAAACCCCCATATTTTCAAATTAAGTTAATTGATTAAATTAATGAGCGCTTATAATACATACAGTCCTTTTTTTTATTTTTTTTTGGTTCCATAAAACACGATATTTTTATAAAAGTCTAAATTATGAAACCTTTAAGTTAGATTTTTAATTTCTTTATACTTTAAATACATAATTATAAAAATATTAATGGACGAGCGGTGAACATTTAAATTCCTCAAATGAGAGTCAATAAATGGATTCAATACATTAGAAATTTTATTCTAAATAATTTTACAAGTAAAAGAATTCCCTACTCTGCTCAGATTGAGCTGACTCTACGTTGTAATGGAAAATGTTCATTTTGTTCTATACATTCTTTACCAGAATCTGTTTTGGGAACAGATATGACTACTAATCAAATAAAATATCTAATTGATCAAATTGCTGAATTAGGAGCACTCTCTCTTTCTTTTACTGGAGGTGAGCCAACCTTGAGAAAAGATTTACCTGAGTTAATATATTACACTGGAGTAATACACGACTTTATGAATGGAATAGCTACTAATGGATACTTACTGCCTAACTTGTTTAAAAAAAACAAAATGGAAGGATTAGACTATATTCTACTTTCACTGGACTATCCTACAGCAGAATTACATGATAGAATGCGAGGAATTAAAGTATTTGATAAAGTAATGGATTCTATAAAGCTTGCTAATAAATATGATATCAAACCCATCATCAGTACAGTAGTTATGAAAGATAATATCCATCTATTAGATGATATTTGCCAATTGACTGAAAGATTAGGATGTTCGATTGAGTTATATCCCTGTGAAGATATAATAAGGGATTACCAGAACAAAAGTTATCAAATCCAAGACATTGAAAAATTGATACCAAATATATCTAGATGGGCAAATTTAATACGCTCATTAAGGAAAAAATATAGTAACATATTAACTGATCCAATAAGCGTCGAGGTAGTGGAGAAAGGAGGTTTTGGTGGTACCCCTAATTACTTTCAAAAAACCCTTCGTTGCCATGTCGCAGAAGCATATTTATTTATTAGTCATGATGGATTTATTAATTATCCATGCAAAATTCATTCAATTTTAAGCTTTAATGCTTTAAAGTACCCTATATCTAGTATCTATAACTCTCATAAAGTAAAAGAAGTAATGCAGATGCATGATAATTACGATTTTTGTAATAATTGTCGTCTGGGATGTGCGATAGCATCATCAATCCCAACTCGTTGGAAGACTGTGTATGCTAAATACGTTAAAGGTTTTTTAGAAGGCAAATTAAGATAAAAATGTGAAAAATGAGAATTCAAAAAATTTAATTTGTAGAATAGCTTTCATAATATAGTGATAAATTATGCTTATATCAGAAGTATTTGTAGTTATTCAAATAATATTCCTCACTTTGGGTATGATAGCACTCGGACTAGTTCTTAACCACTATTTAGGATTAACAAAAGAAACTTTACAAGATATGAGAAAAAGAGCAGTAAATTTCCGGGAGCGTTTGAAAAACGCTCAACTTATGGGAGATTATCAACAAATGGCTCAAATTCAGCAAGAGTCTACTCAATTCATGAAATTAATGATGAAGAAGCAGATGATTCCTTTATGTCTGAGATGTATCGTATTTATTGGAATTTTTATGGTGTTAGGACTAATTTATGCTGATTATACAAGTGGATTATTGCCCTTCCCTATCTTGATCTTCGGGAGTGGATGGGTCGCAATTTATTTAATCTTCTCGGTCTTCTTTTCTTTCTTTATTTGGTTAGTAAAACGGCTAACAGGGATGGGAGGAAAAACACAAAGTAAAGTGAGAGAAATAATGGGGATTGTCTCACCCCAACAAGGTGTAGGACTCTCATCGTATGTTTCTTCAAATGCGCCAGAGGAGCCAAGAAAAGATTCTTGGAAAGAACGTCTTGAAGAATAAGGGTTCTATTATGATTACCTTTTTATTATAAAATTAGTTTAAGCTAATAATGAATCGAAATATTGTTTTAAACTTAGTTTTCATTGCGCTTTTTATTGTTTTCTTAGTTTTATCATTATTAATAGACTACTTTTTCTTTATTCCAATTATTTGTCTTTTACCATTCTCTTTTAGCACTATAAGAAATAAGGATAAAGTTTATGAAAAGGAAATTCCTCAAACTTCATCATATAACCACAATAAACATGGGGTAGTAAGATACTGCCAGAAATGTGGAGGAGAAATAACAGAGCCTAAAGCGCAGTTTTGCTACCATTGTGGAGAAAAATTAAATATTAAATAATATGTGGTAAAATATGGATAAACAAAACGATATAAAAAGACAAATGCTGCTTTACTTTACATTTGCGGCAGTTATGATTGGTCTTAATTATTTAATTCAAAAATTAAATGAAATTCTCGCCCCTTTTATATGTGCTAGTTTAGGCTCAATAGAATTCTTTCAAGTATTTTATTGTTCCACTAATCCATATAATATGCCAGAATTAATTGGCTCTATTGTAGCAGTTGGAATTACATATATTATAAAGTTCTTCTTAGATAAACATATAGTATTTAAAAGAAGTGGTACTGGATCGAAACAAACTTCAATTGAATTCACAAAATACTTCGGTTTCGCAATTCTTACTACAATAGAAAATGTCGGAATTCAATTTTTGTTGAGAAACTTTCTAAAAACACCATTTGAGATAAGTGTTTTTGTAGCACTTTGTATAGGATATCTCACGAAATTTTTTCTCGATAAAAAATACGTTTTTGGCAAAGGTAGGAAAAGTTATATAGATATAGAAAATAATAAAATTTAATAGATTGAGAGGTGATTTTAAATATATGGCAGAGGAAGATCGTGAAGAAGATAACGATAAATCTATTGTAGAGGCTTTAGGTCAACTCGGTTGGGTAGAAGAAAAAGATGAAGTACCACCTAGTGCAGAACCTGATGATAACCTTAAAGAACAATTGAACTTCTTTATGGAAGAAAATAAAAGATTAATTGGCGAAATTACTGAAAAAAATGAAACGATAGAAAATTTAGAACAGACAGTTCAAGAATTGTCTCAAAAAGCAGAAGATTCCGATTCCCAAAATCAAGCTGTTCAAAAATTATATGAAACTATAGAGAATAAAAATGATGTAATTGAAAATTTAACCTCTACACTTGAAGAACAAACCTCAAAATTCAATACATCTGCAAGCGAACAAGAAGAAAAGATAAAAGATTTAACCTCTCAATTAGAGGAATTACAAGCAGATCAAGTTAAAAGTGAAGATTTGCAAAAAAAATTGGATGATAAAGAAGTTCTCGTAAAAGAATTAAAGGAGCAATTACAGTATCTTGAAAATGATACAATCCAAAAATCTAAATTTGAAAAAGTTGAGGTTCTTCTAGAAAAAAAGGATGAAATCATTACCGAAAAAGAGAAAGAGATTTTTAAGATTGAAAATGATTTAAAGAACTCTGACCAAAAAATTCATGATCTCCAACAACAGTTAGAAACATTCAATCTAGTTAAGAAAGATCTCGAAAAGAAAGTAGAAAGAAACAAAACCTTGGCAATGGAAATCGAAGAATTAAAACAAAAGAACATATCTATCCAAGAATTACTTGAACGTTACGAGGAAAAATTGGAAGAAGCGCATAAAAAGGCCGGAAACATAACTGGAAAGTTCGAATTAGAACTCGCTAATATGCGAAGTATGCTTGATGATAAAACACAAGAAGTAAAAGGATTGAGAGAACAGTTGAAACAACCTAGTGATACAAAACAAAAAGAAGAACTTCAGAAAATTAAAGATGAAAAATCGAAATTAGAATCAGATCTCGAAGAAAAAGAAAAAGAAATAATCGAACTTAAAAAAAGAATCAAACTAATGCGCAGAGATCTTCAAAAACCCTAAATTAGAATGATTTTAATTTAAAAGAATTACTTTACTTCAATCTACACTAAGTTTTTTTAAAAAAAGGAAAGAAAAAACATTTATTTTATTTTTTGGGTTATTTCTCGCGCCAATTGCAGCCACATTGACCGCAGAGATATTTTTTGCCATAAATTCGTGGATAATCTAAAACTATATTGGATTTATCAATACTTTCGTGAATCATGTGGGGATCATCTGTCCCACATTCAGGACATTTACGGCGACCTTCCATTTTCTCAACCGTTAAAATAGAGGTATCTGTTTTACCAGGAATCCCTGGAGCGGCTCCAGAAGCCTTTATTTCAGAAATATCCGCTTGTAATTCCTTTGGTGACACATCTCTAACTTCAGACTTAAACTCAGGTTGAATTGCTGCAGCAATCTTGTCATCTTCATCTATACCTTCTAGTACTGATTCTGCTTTTAGTTGGACAGCATCGGATTCTTTATAATCCTCACCTCTGTCTAAAGCAGCCATAAACTTAGCATCATCCCCCTCTTCAAAGATAGTTTCTTGCTGCAATCCCGCTCTGTCAACATCTATAGCTCGTGCCCATTGTCCTGCTCTAACTCTTTCAGTTACAGTACAGGCTTTTCCTTGCCAAATGTAGACTTTATTCCCCAAATCTGCGACAAAACAATCTTCTGTATCTAATGAATCTTTTTTAAAGGGAACTTGAATCATTTTCATAGCATTAATATCTTCGAATTCTTCTGAAGAAACTCGGTAGAGAACATTTTTCCATTCTGTAAAACCTGCCCAGTCACCAGTAGTCACATCTTTAAGTAGGGTTTTAGCAAAATTCTTTTCAACAATCTTCATCGCCCCCATAGGACTAATTGCTTTCATAAATTCATTTGATTCTTGGCCTTGATCTACTGTAATAATTTTAGCTGCACCGCCACGTTGTTGATCTAGTGTTCGCGCGTGAGCAGCTCCTGCAGTTTTCTCATCTACTGAGCATTTATTACCTATCCAGACGAAAATTGTATTCTCAATGTCTAATAGATAAACATCTCCACTGGAAAAGATTGGTTTATTGATTTCTTTTAAATTTCCTTGATCGATTAAAAATAATTTACTCATTTTAATATTGCTCATATTATAATTTGCTTATATTGAGTTAATTAACAATTATTTTTGTTTAAATTAAATTAATTTTTTAATAACATTATAAAAATCAGTTTATAAAAATTTTGATAAAAACTAAGATAATATTATTATATTATTTTCTTAAGAAAAAGCAAATTTCAACTAAGAAAAATCATTTAAAGCTAATTTGATTCTTTTTATTAATTCTGGTATCTCATTTAAATCTATAGAGCAATAAGCAATTCTAATTCCATTAACATTTTCATTTAACTTCTCAATAGGTATAATCCCTACTTTATATTGTTGTAATAAGTGATCTGCAAATTCTGTTGCTTTTATTTTATTTTTATCTAAGTTTAAAAAGACAAAAAATCCTCCTGAATTTGGATCAATCGTAATACTTGGATTTTCTATTTTTTTTAGCTCAGAATTAATGCAATCATGTCTTTTTTTAAGTAAATTTTGTACTTCATTTCTTGATTTTATAATTTGTTCCATTCCCTTTTCTTGGAATAATTTATAGGTAAGTACTTGGTAAAAACTATTAGAGTTTGATATAGTTGCACGAATAAAGCCTTCAAATTTATTATGTATTTCAGATTTTAATTTTTGTAATTCCTCCTCATTTTCTATCCAGCTTGGCTTTAATCCCAATGTGATAAATCCAATACGCCCGCCATAAACTAGAAGTTCTTTCGTTATCCCATCTAGCTTTATTGGAATAATATTTTCATTCAATTGATGCAGATCATAGAAAATTGATCTTTGTAATACATTGTCTCTAAACATATATGGCTCGTATGCGTCATCGACTAGCACAATAATAGGTTTACGATGTATTAACTGACTCTCTTTTAACAAGGCAACAATATTAGAACCTTCTTCTTTTGTAGGCACATAACCTGTTGGATTATTGGGAAAATTCAAGAGTAATATGATTTTTTCTTGGCTTTGAGCTACAACATCAATCGCCTCTCTTATTCCTTCAATATTTATCTTATCATTTTTAAAAAATTCAAAGGATTTACATTTTGCTCCAATGAATTTATTTACGATATTATCATAATTTCCCCATCTTTTATTCGGCACGATAATAGAATCTCTTGGATTTAAAAAAAGTGAACAAGCTTGAAAAATGCCATTAGTTATCCCTCCCGTTATTACTGGGGTGGTAATATATTTTTTTAGACGAGATAATAAAGATACTTCATCATTGCCATATAAGGATTTACGAATTATCCAATTCTTCCAAAATTCCCTTGTTTCAAATAAACCTCCAATTGATGTATATGGAACAATATCTTTAACCGTAAGTTTTGAATAATCTGTAATCTCTTTCAAATAACATGGTAACCAATCACTTTTTCCACCATGAATAAAATCTTTCTCAAATCCATAAGCTGCTCCAAGAGTTCCTATTAATTCTGCTTCTTCTTTTGCTCGTTTTGCCCAATAAAAAATCCCATCTGGAAGGAACATTCTTTTTCCCACATCTGATAAGGAATCGTATAAAGGGGTTTTTTGTATAATGCTAAAGTCCATAATAAAAACTTCTATTTTCAAAAATTATAAAGAATCTTATCTATGAATAAATAATTATGGTAAATAATTGAAATGTAATTAATGAATTTAAATATTAAAATTAATTAACAAGAAATTATGAATAATGAAAATACTTCAGATAATTCTGATAATAAAAAATTAAATGAAAAACCCTTTCAAAAAGGCTGGCAAAACTTCATCGATGTGATGAAAGATGGTTTTGAAAAATTTAAAACTTCCCTAGAGGAAGAAACTAAGAAAAATACAGAAATATGGGAACAAAACAAGGAAAAAGTCAATAAATTCTTTGCTGGTGTAAAGCAAGATTGGGATAAAAAACTGCAAAAATGGACTCAAGATATGGAACAGCGTAGATTAGAGACAAAAGAGCAATGGGATGCCCAAACGAAAAAATTCAGTGAAGATTTCAAAAACTGGCAGGAAAAAACACAAGAAAAATGGGAAGATGGACTTAAATCAGTCGGGAGGGGTTTTTTACGAGCTTACTTATGGCTGTTACTGTTGATAATTCCTATAATAGTTATTCTAGTTGTAGTTATTCGGTTGATAGGTATTTAAATGATTGAAATCTTTATTATCTCCTTTTTAGTTGCTCTTACAGGTGCTTTATCTCCTGGACCAGTATTAACATTCACCATTTACAAAACGTTTAAAAGCAGAAATCCATTTACCGGAATTTTTATTGTTTTAGGCCATGCTGTGCTAGAACTTTCTTTAATCCTACTATTACTATTAGGAGCTTCTTTTTTAATCCAAAATTATATTTTCTTAATCCTTATCGGAATAATCGGCGGTACTTGTTTAATAACATTTGGGACTCTAACAATACGAGAAGTTTTTAAAAAGCGCTATGAAATAAAATTCAATATAGAAGAGGAAAATAAATGTGTATTTAAAGGAAATAGTTTTCTAGGGGGAATCTTTTATTCAATCACTAATCCATACTGGTTATTTTGGTGGAGCGCAATGGGCGTAGCCTTAATGATCAGTCTAAATATTACATTTCAAAATCCTTTTGGTATCGTTTTATTCTTTCTAGGTCATGAATTAGGAGATTTCGTTTGGTACGTTCCTATTTCTCTCTTTGTTTATCTTGGAGGGAAATCCTTGAATGTCAAGGTTTATAAATATGTTTTGATTATTTGCGGAGGGTTTATGATAATTTTTGGACTCTATCTGATTTTTAATATAATCTTGTTTCCACCACAGCTATAAATTTATTTAAAATCAGTTAAAGCTCTTCATATTTTTGTAATTCTGGCTCATCATCATCTTCAAATAAACCTGAATGAGGTTCAAGAAAATGGTTTTGACACATAGGACAAGAATTATATTTTGAAAGCCAAAAAGCGACACATAAATAATGATATGTACTGCCACAGAAAGGACAAGTTATTACTTTATCACTAGCAAAATTAATAAATTTATGGCAAACGGTACATTGTACATTTGAAGCGGAGATACCTTTTCTTATTTTAACTCGATTTGCTAAAATTGTCTCCAGTTTTGCTAGTTCTACTTGATATAGCCCCAAAGAATTATTTAATTGATTTACTTTTGATTTAATCTCAGTAATTCTTTCTTTTAACTCATCTTCTGATAATTTCTCAGCTAAAAATGATGATAAGGCAAAATTTAAAGGTAATCCCTCAAAATTTTCCGTCTGTTCAGTGATTTCAGTAATAGTTGCGAACAATATTCCTTCCTTTTCAATTAAATCTTTAAAACTTTTAAATATCTTATTAAGAAGTAAGGAAATTAGAAATGTCAGTTGTTGTCTTTTTCTATTTAAACTGTCTTCCCAATATTTTATTACTTGGTACATATCTACATCATCAGTTTTAACAGAATCCAACCTTTTATATACAGATTCTTTTACTTTTGAGATTCTTTCACTGTAATCTTTTAGGATTTCTCTAATCCTTTTAAGTTGAGGAAACTCCTCCTTTATTATAATCGATGCTTCATCTTCATAAATTCTAATTAAATCATTCACTTCAGAGATTTTATCTGATACGAACTTTCTAATTTCAACTCTTGTTTCTTCATCCTTAACTGTCTTTATAAAACTCAAATATTCATTTTTTCTTCGAAAAATTTCAGAAGAAACATTTGAAAATATTTTTCTTAACGAAATTGTAATATTTTCATAAGGAGTTAGAAATGTTTCTATATTTAATATCCAATCTTCGATTTCATTAATTTTTCCAGAAAAATCTTCAATCTTTTTGTAATAAAAACTAGTAATTTCCTCAAATTTATCTGCTTCAATTACATCATGGATTTTTTCTTGGAAACTTCTTTCCAATCCCAAAATATAATAATCAACTATTTTGGGTAAAAATATGCTTATTTTTTGTTGTTTGAGATTTTTGAAATCTACAATATCATCTTTCTCTTTTAAATCGAATTCTTCGATCTCAGTCAAGATTTCTTGTAATTTTTCTTCAATTAGCTGAATAAGCAATGGATTGATATAATCCTTAAGATTTTGAATAACCTCTTTTCTCTCAAGGATATTAATAAATTCTTCTCCCTGATAAGTTTCGTATACGCTATTTGAATATAAAAGATAAATCAAATCAGAATAGAATTTTATCTTATTTTCATCTTTTGAATAGAAAAATTGATAAATTTCTTCAAAATGAAATGTTAAGATTCGTTCTTTTTTATCTTTCTTACTTTTATTTAGAAATACATCATTAAGACTTATAATGAATGTAATTAATTCTTTAATTTCACTCCATTCTTCTATTAAAGGAGGAACTTCATTTAACTTATAATTTAAATTTTTAATTCTGTTAATTTCAGTCCAAATACTTAATGAATCTTCATGAATAGATTGAAAATCTTTAATTGATTGTTGGATTTCAGATCCTAGATGGGTACTATCTTTAAGCAATTCTTCAATCTTCTCTAAAGAATCGTCTAAAACTGTACTCTTTTTTATTATCCTTTTAACGTTCCTTATATTAGAACTAAGATTTTGTAAATTATCCGAAAATTGTTGTAATTCTTCTAATAGTCCATTTTTTAAATAAAAATAATCAGATGATTCAGTAGTTAATAAATACCTATCTGCAAAACTTTTCAGATCCTGGATATAATTCGAGTAATTATCATAAATTTCAGTAGAAAGATGAAGTTTTGATTTTAGATAATCATTGAGTTGACTTCCATTAGGATCTTCAGATTTGAGTTTTAAAACAGTATTTTTAATATCAAGAATCTCAGTTTTCGCGAAACCATGAATCTCCTTTATATCATTAAATTTATTATTAGAAAAATTCAACTTGATTTTACCCGTTAGGAATACATGAGAATCTAATAATTAGTATGCTTTCATTTAATAAAATCTTAATGGTAAAAAAGCAGAACATTTTAAATATAAAAATAGAGGGGATTAGAATTTATTCTCCCAGCTCTTTAATCTCAAAATATTTCTCTTTAGCACCATCCTTAGTAAATGTTAAAATATCGATTCCATTGCCAGTCATTGCATCTCGAGATATCGAGTTTCTGATTGCTTTTTCTACTAACTTTTCACCTGTAGCAACTGTCATATCTTTCTTGTATTCCGCTTCTAATATTCCAATTGAAAGTAGCATTCCTGTTCCAGCAGTTCCATAATCATCTTCCATAAGAGAACCAATAGCATCAAGGGTATATAATTTTGGTCCGTCCTCATCCATTCCTGCTATGACTAGATTTGTGTATAAGGGCGCCATTTTTCGTGAATATAAGTAGTTAGACACTAATTTTCCCATACTTTTGGTGGAGATTCGGTCACCTGTCTCTAACTCATACAAGTTAGCCTGTGCCCGGAGAATCCTAACAAGTATCTGAAAATCGCCTATAAGCCCATAACACGTTAAACCAATATAGTCAGTTATCTTAAAAACTTTTTGGGTTGATTTATTTGTAACAGTATAACCCCACGTCGCGCGGCGGTCATTTCCAAGCACAACCCCATCTTTACACTTAATTGCAACTCCTACAGCCCCAGGAACCATAATTTGCTGTTCGCTCATAAAAATCCTCTTAGAATCTCTTTAAAGAATAATTTAGTTATATTTTGATAATATAAATAATCAGATTTAATTAAAATTTTTCTTTTAAATTATAAAATTTTGCTATTAAACTCTAAAAATTACTGATGTTTATTCTCATGATAAAATTATGACTTTCAATATTTCGATTCCTTCCATGATCCCTAGATTGAGATTAAAATTTCTTTTTTAATTCATCTATGACTAATTCGATGAGATCAGATAATTGATATCAAGTTATTGCATGGGGATTATTTTTTTTCATATAAAATTTTATAATTCGTCATTACAAGTCAAAAAGCCCTATATTATAGAAGATTTAAGCAATTTCAAGATGAGAATAATTTTGATTCTATAAAAATTAATTCAACTTTTTCGAATGATTGACCGTCATATGATCACATAAATGATGACATTAACATTTGTTGCGGATCACTTTTATCAATTTTATAATTATTAATTCTCCACTAAATCATAGCGAAACTTATATTAAAAGCTATTTTATCAATTTTCAACTTTGAATAATTTTTATAATAACAAAAACATTTCATATCTTCACTATGATCAACAGTTGAATGATCATAGATGGTGACTCTTTTTTGATAACCTAAATTTTTTGTCGTAAATTTTTTTTCATTTAACTCATGACACTCTTCTGAATTGCCATAACATTTAAATAACTCTTCAGATATTATATTATCTAAGAAACTTTACTAATAACTTCAAAAAAAATTAAAAACTCAAATTTTATAAAATTTTAGTTAAAAAGTTGGAGGAATAAAAAATGGCTAAAAAGAAACATTCTTTCGCATGGAGCCCAATTCGCCGATTGATGAAGCAACAGGGCGCTAGCATTGTAGCTCGAAATGCAGTTGACTTATTAATTGATCATTTAGAAAAAACTGCAAGTGCTTTAACTGAACAAGCAAGAACCTTTACAATGCATGCAAATAGGAAGAAAATAACAAAGAACGACCTTCTCCTGTCAATTAAATACAAGTAAAACAATTTATTGGGCTGGAAATTATAAATTAATTTAAATTTTTTTTCTTTTTTCTTATTTGTTTTTTCTAATTACTTATTCACTTTTTCCTGCTTATGTAATTTAAACTCCAGAAGTTTAAATAATTTTAAATATTTTTTTCAATAAAGTGGTATACATTTCCATCGTTGGCCTTTAAATAGGCAAAATGGATGAAATCTAAATATAAATGGAAAAAATTAAAAAATGTTAACTTTAATTAAAGTAGGAAAAATCAATTTTTTGCTTTAAAGAATAAAAGAGGGGATAATGACAAAATGATTAAATTTAACAAAAAGGTTATTATAATTAGCGTTATATTTATCCTATTTATGACTTATGCCATTAGCGGTAGAATAATACAATCTTACAATATTAATTCGGAAAAAATTAATGAAATTAATAATGGATTCAAAATAAAAATGGCTTATGGTTATTTTCCAAATTATGTCCATATAGATGCCAGTGATAATGATAATTGGTCGAATACAGTTAGTACTTTTGATTGGTGCAATGAAAAAGATGGAATTTATTACATTGAAAATTGTTCTATTGATGCTTCACTTTCTAATACTGGAAGTGGAATTTTAATTGAAAATTCCAAATCTGTGAAATTCATAATTCAAAATTGTAGTATTTATAATGCTGGCTCTAATTCTCTTGATGCAGGGATTAAGTTAGAAAATACATGCAATGGAACTTTAATAAATAATGATTGTTCAAATAACAATTTTGGAGGAATTATTTTAAATAACGGATGTAAAAATAACACCCTCTCATGGAATGTAATAGATAACAATAATGCTGTCGGTATTGATTGTGTTAATCATTGTAATAATAATACATTTGAATTTAACTTTATTAGGGAGAATGGCTATGTGGGTATTGTTTTAGAAGATAATTGCAATAATAACACAATTTTTAGCAACATAGCTAAAGATAATGGAGATATTGGGGGCATTTATTTAGAGAATGATTGTAACAATAATATAATTTCTAATAATACGGTTGGTAATGATCTCACGACAAATCAAAATTTTGGAATTTATTTGTACATGTCTTGTGATAAAAATTTAATTCTGAATAACACAGCCAGTAATAATTATTGGTACGGGATAAGTTTTGAAGGGGAATGTGATAACAATATTCTTATCGGCAATACAGCTAACAATAATAGTCGATATGGTATATATATTGAAGATTGGTGTGATTACAACAATATATCTCATAGTGAACTACAAGATAATAAAATAGGTGTAATGCTAGAGACTGGATGCAACAATAATACCTTCTTCAATAATAGGATCATAAATAATTCACAATTTGGAGTTGTTATAGAAAACTATACTGTTGAATGCAATTATAATTTCTTTTACAGAAATATTTTTAATAATCCCCTTGGGGTAAATGCTCTAGATAATTGCTCTAATAATCGTTGGGATAATGGAATAATAGGAAATCTATGGTATGATTATGATGGTAAGGATGAAAATGATGACGGGATAGGAGATATCCCATATAATGGAATTGGAGGAACAGGGGGTGCTCAAGATAGATTTCCAATATGGGATGATGGTATAGAGATTAATCCATTCCCGATTGAATTATTTATTCTCATATCAGCCGGCATTATAATTGGTGCTACAGTGTTATCAATTGGCTTTATATTTTGGAAAAGATCTATTAAGAAAAGATGAGATA
Organism: Promethearchaeota archaeon; assembly: GCA_048938855.1. Lineage (GTDB taxonomy): Archaea > Asgardarchaeota > Lokiarchaeia > Sigyniarchaeales > SOKP01 > Loki-b32. Next base: position 276,384 of record JBHLLT010000001.1, on the reverse strand, counting down.
ATAAAGTATAGATATTCAGAGAAACTGGCAGAATGAACAATTGCGTGCTGAAATTATGGATCTTGTATTAAATTCAAGAAACGAGAAAGAAAAAACTTTAAAATTATAAGTTTATGTTCTAACTTTATATCTATCTTTTTGGTTGAAATAGGTTATATCGGCATACCCTTTATAGATTTTAGCTGAATGTTTTACTCCTTTTGGAATGAAATACCGATCGCCTTTTGTAAATACAAACTCTTTACCATCTATTTTTAAATCAATTTGACCCTCAAGAATGACCCCCCATTGACTCTCATGAGAGTGTTCCTCAATAATTACATCTTTTTCAAATTCCATGTATAAAATTTGAAAGTAGTCCCCTTGGGCAATAAATGCTTTAAGTCCATCTATTGGTATATCTGCCCTTGGCAATTTTAATACAGGTTCAGGAAAAATTTCTGACATTTTAATTCGCCTATTTATATTTAATTTTCTTTAACAAGAATTCGTTCTCCTAATTTATAATAATTAAAATCTCCTCCAGTGGTCCAAATAATCGGGTGGATCTTTCTCCAATCAAGTTTCACTTTTCCTGCTTCTTCCACAGTGTATTGTTGATCTACATAAGATTTAATTACTTTACCGATAATTCCTTCACCATCACCATAGTCGAGGATTTCATGTACTTTACATTCTATATTTACTGGACATTCACGAATCATAGGCGCTGTTTTTAATTCTCCGTAAAAATTATCAAAGAGAGCACTTTTATCAATATCTCGTCCAGATTTACTTCCACAAATATTAGCTTTTTCCACGAGATCTTCCGAAGGAATATTTACACTGAATGTCATATTCTCATGAATACCGATTGCAGTATAACGTTTTGGATATAAGCTGAAGAAAATATATTTACCAAAATCAAATGGGCAACTATATCCAATTACCAGATAATTCGGTTTTTTATTAACATTTGCGCCCACCAAAATCACGGAGAGTGGACTGAGTAGATTCCCTTCAATAACATGTTTATTTAATTTTTTAATACTCATTTTAATCAAAAGCAATTTGGTTTTTACTTCATTTTTTATAATTTTTACCTATTTCGAAAGCTGATGCTAATTTTTTGCCAATTTTCCAATAGTTGTTTATTGAATACAAGTAAGTTTTCAACTTAGCAATATCAGGTATCCCTTCTGTTAAAATATCCTCATCTGCATAGACATTTACTATTTTTCCGATAAAGATTTCATGCCCTTTCTCGATATCTACTAATTCTGTGATCTTAAAAGTCTTTATAACCTCACATTCAAGATTTAACGGTGAACGGCTTACCATGGGAGCGGTTTTGAGATCCCCATAAAAAACTTCAAATACTTCTGACTTATCTTCTTCTTTTCCTGAAACAATACCACAATAATCCACTAATTCTGCTATAGTTTCGGTTGGTGTATTAACACTAAAAGTTCGATTTTGATTGATCCCGATGTTAGTATAATGAGTTTCCCAAGAAGCTATTGAAATCATTGGAGGATTAGCTTCTACAATACCAACATACGCAAGTGTCTCAAAGTTTGGCTTCCCATTTACATTTGCCCCAATAAGGGCAACTGGCATTGGAAATAAATATGCTTTTGGAATAATTTTACTTTTTTTCATTAAATTTCACTTTTAATAGATTTTATTATATTTAATAAGAATTTATACTATAAATAGATGATAATGTTGAACTTAGAACGAACTTCGAACTCGAATCCTAATTTTGAACCTCCAATTCTTTTTTATTCTCTTTTTCTCTTACAATTACAATAATAGAAATTATTATGATAATTACACCAATAAGATGAAATAAAGTGAAAGGATCGCCGCGAATAATAAAAGCGAAGAATGCTGTGGAGAATGGAGTTAGAGAATTAATTATCGTAGCAGTGCCAATCTGGATGAAGGTTAATGTTTTATACCAAAAGTATAGACTAAATCCATAATCCAAACCCATAAATAAAAAATACAAAAAATAATTAGGATTAAAGACTATTTGAAGGTTCTTTATAGGGAAAAAGATAATATAGAGCACTAATAGCAATAATCCACTTAGTAAATTTCTAATAAATACAATTTGAGTAGGAAATAATTCATTTTTATCAAATTTGACTTTAGTTAAAGAATGAATAAAAGTAAATGAAGCCACACTTATGATTAAAACCAACACTCCTATATTCAATTCATTTATGTTAGTAAATCCTTTAGTAACTGTGAAAAACAATCCAATAAATAAAATTAAGCAAAAAATAACTTGAATTTTAGTGACTTTTTCATTTAATATTAAAAAACCAAATAATAAACCAAAAATGATTTCAGATTTTAAGATTATGGTACTATTTGTTGACCCTGTAATTTCATAACCAATATATAATAAAATTGGAATAATTGCAAAAGATAATCCAATCAACACAAGCAATTTTATATTATCTTTTTTTTTCCAGCCATTCAATAAAGACTTATTTGTGTCAATTTCTTGATTTGAACTTAATTTTCTTCTTTCAAGATAATATAATGGAAGGAAAACTACGGCTTCGATTAAAGCTGTAATTGCAGCAAAAATAAATGCATCTATAATTTCGGGCCTTGAATTCGCAATTACAGGTTGCAGTCCCACTAAGAAAACTGTTATGGTTCCAAAAAATAAGCCTTTTTTAGAATTTATATCCAACTTATCCACAACAACTGTTATTTACGCTGTTCTCGTTAGTTGGTCCGCATCCACATGAATTTTCAACTGTGATGCCCTTTTTCTTATTCTTTGCTACTCCTCGGGCGTTCCAAAGACATCCACATCCTTTACGTTCATTCAAGATAATTGCTTGAACTGGACAATTTCTCTTACAGGCACTACATTCTGTACATAATTCCGGTCTACTTATCTCATATTTTCCTGAACTATTAGCTTGTGGAAGTCCGAACGGACATAATTCTGCACAAAGCCCACAACCATTACATACGTCTTTATCAATAAAAATTAAGACATCTTTAATAAATTCAGAAAAATTTAATGATTCAAGATTAGTTTCTGTCATTTTACTTACCTCCTATTTTTATACATCTTTCATTTTTTTTAAATTTATGTTGTAAAAAAAAATCCTAAAGTCAGAAGGACTATACTTAGGATAATTAAAATTTTATTCGTTAAATTAAAAATGGGATATTCTTCTTGGATTTCTCTAGGGCTTGTGGCCATTGTGTACCCACTAAATGACATTACTGAGAAATAAGTCACCCAAAAATAAAAACCTAACTGCCAGAGAACGTAATATATATTGTTATGGATCAAATAAGCCAATCCTCCCAAGAGAATTACATTAATTATCCCGAAAAAAATACCCTTTATAATAAATCTCCTCGTAAAACCTGAGATTGGAAAAAATAATACAAAAATTAAATTTGCGATAATTATCCAGAGTGATAATTCACCAACCCACCATAATTTATTAAACCAAGTCAGGATTAAGAACAGAAGAACTAATGCAATTAAAGGTAGGATGAAGATTTTTCGGAATAAAAATGAGATATGAGTAACTCCAGCACGAATTCTATAGTAAGGTGTAAATCGAGCTAGTTTCATTCTATCAGGCTTTTTAGCAGGATTTTCTTCAAGGAATTGAGGAATTGATTTAGACCAAACTGGTCCATATCTAACTCTAAAAGGAAATTCCTCTGAATTTTTGGGAAGTTGAGGTATTGCAATACCCCCTGCTGAAAGTTGGGGTAATATTAATGTTTTCTTTTGAGTAATATTTCTGATCCCTGTAGCTTCTACTGCTTCAATAAGTTGATTGTTTCCAAAATCGTTACCACGAGCAGCACACCATACATTTATACCGTTTGAATCAACACATAATACCCATGCGTCTAGACCTTTAAGATCACGCATAACTTTAATATACGTAAATTCATAATTTGCAGTGACAATTATCGGTGATTTTTCATCAGGATTTCCAGATTTATAAATGCCGGGTTCTATAGGTACCCTATCAACTTGTCCTGTGAAAATACAACGATAAATTCTTAATTGAGATCGGAATCCAGAAAATCTTTTAATTTTAGGTCTATAATATCCAGGTTCATTGGTTCCATTGTCATTAATCTTTTGTAGTTCTATGGCTTGAATTGACCCATGTTTCCATTTTACAAGAGTACTGATTTTATAACCTATTGGTTCTAGATACTTATAAAACCATTTAACTAGATGCGTGCTTTGAATTCGTAAACGTCTTAATTTTTTCTTATATCGCCATCTTTTCAATTTAAATGAAATCTTCCAAAAGCCAGTAGGTACAAATTCGGCAGCTACAATTAAACGCCCTTTGGGTTTCAGCATTTTCCATACATTTCTAAGAAAAATTTGCTGTTCTAAAGGGCGTAATTCAGATAACATAAATTTACTTACGATTAAATCTTGAGAGCGAGGGGGTGTGGCTAAATCTGTAAACGAACCCGTCTGATATAATAGTTTTCCGCCAGATAAATCTGAGGGAAAATTTTTCATCGCATAATTAATCATTTGAAAGTTTTTATCAATTGCAATTACGTTATTTCCTTTTTGCGCCATTTTTGTTGCTAGAGTACCTGTGCCACATCCAATTTCTAATATTGATTCAGAGCCATTAATTCGATCTAAAATCCAGTCTTGTACCTCAAGATTCACTCCTTTTGTTAATACAGTAAATTTAGAATCATAAGTTTCTGGTTCTTCTTCTAGTTTTCGCATGTATACTACTGCTATGAGTAACCATCCCCTAATAACAACTTAATTTTGATTTTACAGCACTTGAAATATTAATAGAATGTATCATATAAAAATATTTCGATGTGAATCTAGAATTATAAATATAGATAAAATTTTTATAATTTCATGCGTTATATAATAGTAAGAATATAAATATAATGTGATACTCAATTGAAAGTCGATCGAAAAGCGAAAATAAAAGATACATTATGCGGATGCGATGATTGTACTGATGGTGATGCTTACTTCAAAAATCTACAAAAAATTGGAAAAGATTTAAAATTTAATGATATGTTAAACTCTTTATTAGAATTTTTTAATGCATTAAGTAATAAAGAACGTTTAGTTATTTTGACCGCCTTGATGAATAAAGAAAGGTGTGTATGTGAATTAGAAGCAATTTTAGACAAATCTCAACCTTCAATTTCACATCATCTGAGAGAATTAGAAAAAGTGGGATTAATTCGAGGATGGAAAAAAGGAAAATATACATATTACACATTAATAAAAGAAGAATTTAAGGAGCATATTGCTAACTTAATTCAAGAATTTAGTTTTGAATAAATGGAAAATAAATCTCCTTTTTAAAAGAGAATTCAAATAAAAAGAATTAAGATTAGATCGATTCTGAGTGTCTCTTTAGCATATCAGCATTTGTTTTACCCATTCTTACTGCTAACTCAGCTATAATTGAATCAAGATATACGAATGCTGCAATTTCAAATTGGGTACCTTCAGTTGTTAAGATGGCTTGATCATCTTGAGGATCAGTCATATCCTTCTTTGTTCGACCCTTTAATTTAATTGTAATATCAGCAATTCTTCCGATGATTGATTCTGTATGAGAAGTAATGGAGACTATTGCGTAAGGTTTTACATTATTAACATAATTCTCCAATAATGAGACCACTATTTTAGTCGTTCCTGATCCCGAGAGTACAATTAAAATATCATCTTCTGTTAATGCCGGTATTGACGCTAAATTGGTCACCATATAAACTTCCGTGCCAAGATGGACTAAACGAGTAGAAAAAGTTTGAAGTACAAAAGCACTCCTTCCTGAGGCTAATAAAAAAAACTTTCGCTTATTGACTATCCCATTATGAACTAACTCAATGAATTTTTGGGTATATGTAAAATATTTGTCTTTTTTAAGATGCTGAACATTTTCTTCCAAGTTTTTCAAAATTATGTCCATTGCACGAAAAAGAATTTCTTTTGCCCGACCATTTACTTTAATCTGGTTTTGTTCTGTGTTAGTTTTATCAACCATTATTATTCTCAATGTTTTTAGACCAATATTTTATATAAGGAAAGATCCAAAAAATATATTTTGATCAATATTATTCACACTTGAGGTATTAAAATACCTTGTATTAAGGGGCTAATTGATAAAGATAATATTTGTTTGGAATGAAAGAATTATATATCCTATTAAATAATATTAATTGTGCCCATTTATAGTGTCTTTATGAGGTTATTTATGAATTCAATGATTATTGATCTCCAAATGGGCACACATAATATAGTATATGTCTTTAAATCATATGATCTAGAATAAAAGTGCTCCAATAGCAGCACAATATTCTGAGTTCTTTAAGAATATCGCTTTTTTACCATTGAATTTACATAGCAGAGATAATATTTGCTTCAAAATCCTGTTTTCTATTAAAACTCCTCCACAAAAGACAATATTTTTTACAATATTTATATCTGACATATTAATAGCAATCGTACCAATATTCTCACCGATCATACTGATTATAGAATTAATAAAATCCTCTTTAGCCAATGAATTCATATTAAAATCATAATTAATCTTTCCTAATGATGCTGCTGTAAATTCTCTAAAAATTGAATCAATCCTATTATCTTCGGCGGAATAAATATCTGACACTTTTAAATCGACCTTATATCGATTACCTTTTTTTGCTAAATCTATTGCTTCATTGAAATCATTTATGTTAAATAATGCCTTTATTATGCCCATAAAAAATCCACCACCTAGGGCTGATCCCCCTAAATGTTTAAAATTTTCATCTAATAACACAATTGAAGTCCCTGTCCCTATACTTACTATCAAAGAACGTGGAAGGTCTTTCTTTTTTTCCAGATTATATAAAAATTTAATTCCTAAAGCATTTGCTTCAAATTCGTTTATAAGATTTGTCTTAAATTTTTTAGAAAATTCACTAAATAAATTATAACTCCTCCCCCCTGTAAAATTATATTCAGAAAATTGTCCCTCTTTAGATTTCAGATCCTTTTCAATCAAGGAAATTTCTTCCTGCGTTGGAAAAGTATGCAGTGTCAATTCATTTCCTTCTATATATGCTAATTTCGAGAGGGTCTGTCCCATATCTATTCCTAAGTTATTCGAAGGAATTTGATTTATATAATCACCAAGATCTATTTTTGACATTTTACACATTACTTAACTTAAAATTTATTTCTTTCATTATTTTATATTATTAATTTAATATATGAATTGCGAAACTACATTCTTTATGTTAACTGCATCAAGATCAAAGAAACCAGAAGTTGTAATAAGTAAAGCTAATACTCCAAAGGAATGTTTATTAAAAGGAATCGAACAACTTGGAGGGATTTCCAATTTTATTAATAAAGATGATCAAATTTTTATTAAATTTAATCTAAATCTACCAGGAGGTTTTCCAACTAATACTAATTTTGACGTATTAAAAGCACTTATTATCTCTTGTAAAGAAGCTGGAGCAGCTAGGATATATTTGGGTAGTTATCCAGTGGAAGGGATTCCTATTAAAATTATTTCTGATTTATTAAATTTAAAAGAATTTTTTGAAGCTCTTGGGGCAGATTTAGTATTTCTTGATAATAGTGATATTTATGGGAATAAGGAGTTAAGTCAGGATGATTTAAAGAAAATTAAACAGAAATCACTCTCTCTTGTAGAAATAAATGGTAATGAGTATTTTATTCCAAATATAATTCTTAATTCAGATAAATTTATATCTCTTAACCAGATTAATGTAAATCCTTTATTCACGCTAAATTTATCTTTATTTAACTTGTATTCAATTATTCCTCCGAAATATCGAGTAATAGGAAATAATTTGAGAGAAAATTTAGTTCATGATCAATATAAGCAAGATTTAATTTCCACTATTTTGGATGCATATTCTATTAGGCAGCCCAATTTAATTATAAATGATTTATTTTTCACTTTAGAAGGTGCTGGACCATATATATATGAAGATTCTAAATTAAAGAAAACTAAATTAATGGTTATTGGAGTTGATCTAATTTCTGTTGATGTAGTTACATTAAATATATTAAATCTTGATAGTAGTAGCAACGAAATGATGGTAGCTGCCAATAATAAGAATATTGAAGTTCCTACATTATCTGGTATCAAGATTTTGGGTGAAAAAATTGAAGCGGTCCAAACTGATATCGTACAATGTGTCTCAGAACTTACAGATATTAGAGTAAGGAATATGACCATTAGCTCTGGCAACTATTGCTCAGGATGCTATAATCAGGCTTATCATCTATTAAATTTTATGAAAACATATATGGGAAAAGATTTGAAATACAATGGTAAGAATTCATTTTTAATTGGAAAAAATCCAACAGAACCAAATCAAACTAATAATTATTTTATTTTTGGAGACTGCGCCATATCTACAACAAAAAATTATAATTTTCGAAAATTAATTATTGAATCCAAAAAAAATATTATTGGAGAGGCAAAAAACAAGATTTTCAAAGAAAAAATATCGAAAAAGAAATCAAAAGTTAAAGTAAAGCAAAATAAAAATATTCTGGAATTCCCTGGTTGTTATCCTAGTTTTTTTGAGTGCTTAGAATTAATATTAAAATATTTTGGTAAAAAGCAGTTACCAAATCTGAATCTATATACAAAAATTAACGGGTATTGGTATAATGGAGACTTAAATAATAAATTAAAACTATGGGAGGCGCTCTGATTAATTGATCAATAAAAATTTCAAGGAAAATTGGATAAAAATACTAAAATTCAATTTAAATAGATATATTCTACAGGAACCCGAGAATGTAAAGGAACATCTTAGAATACCATTTACCCCAATTTCAATAAATGCGAATCTATTGTACCAATTCTTTGAAATTTTGTATCCAAGATTTATTAATGACCAACAGAATATCCTTGATATTATTACTACCAATGCTGATAAAAAAAATAAACTTCAAGGGCTTTACCTATATAAAACAAAGAAAGCAGGTATACATGAAACTGTTGAATCGCTCTCTAATGATTTAATTCGGATTAAAAGTGGAGATATTGAGAATCTAGATGACTTGTTTGATAAAGTGCAAAAAGCCATATTAAAAACAAAAAAGGTTAGAATATCATCAATTCGTTTATTTAATGAAGAAGCAATAGATTTGATTAACAAACATTGTGATGACTTAGAACAAATCTCATTTTATGAATTTTTAGAACGTTCCATGGACTTACTCCAAGATATCATTAATCAAAATTTGATCATGATATATCCCGAACCTATAATTATTAAATTTTTCAAAGCCAGTTTAAAATTATTAGATCAAATTAGATTACTAAATTTATTTAAATTTATGGAAGAATCTATCCCAGAATTTAATATTTCCATATTCATGAAAGGAAGTGGTATAAAAGTAATACTCCATTTGCAGAAAGAAGTATCTAAATTGGGGAAATCTAATTTAACGCTAAACATCTTAACTCCAGAAGAGTTAGATATTAAGTTAAGCGATTCAGATATGTCATACAATCTAGATCTAATTCAACAACAATTAAAGACAAATAATTCATATTTCATAAAACAGGATGATGTGATCTCCTTTCTTTTAGATTTTTTTGAACTATTTATTCCATTAAAAAAAGATAATATATCATTTTTACTCCAAAAAGCTTTATTTTGGTATCGAAGTTTTGATAATCATTGGGATATGGTTCCTCGTCCCAGAATTTACAATACATTTATTAGATTTATAATTCGATTATTTGGATTTAATCTAAATCTTAAGAAACTCTCTCACTGGGCAATTCCCGAATTTCTATTCAATTACATTGACATTTCTTTTGGACTAAATTTTCAAATACTCTGTATTATAACAGATCAGGAATATATCAAGAATACAGGGAAAAATCAAAACATGTTGTCTAAAGGAATAATTAAATATATTCTTCTATTAAGCTTTGAAGAAAGTACTCTATCCAATATAAGAATTATCGATAAAGATGAACTTTTAACAAGAAACAATAACTCATTATCTTCAATTCAAGAAAAATTCGCTTCAAAATTTGGTTTTATCGCTGGAGTATTTGTTTTGGATAAATTACTGCTTCATAATATTTTAAAATATTTTATACTCAGCCAATCAAAGGTTCCTCTTTTCCCTAAGTTTAAAATAATAAAAATGTTGAAGAATGAGAAGTATTTCAAAGTCTTTCCAGAATTTCCATTTTATTTATTAATTAAAAAGAAGAGTCCAATAGCTTTAGCAAAATTACTATTACCAATAATCATCGATAAACATGAATTTTAATCTAATGGTTATTTTACGAATCCTTTAGAGATTAATAATTCTGCATTTAAAATCGCTCCACCAGCAGCTCCTCTTACCGTATTATGACTTAAAGAAACGAATTTGTAATCAAAAACACTATCTTCTCTTAATCTTCCAACAGTTACAGTCATTCCTTTATCATTATCTCTATCTTTCTTAGGTTGAGGCCTATCAATATTCTCTAAATATAATATTGGCTTTTTAGGAGCAAATGGTAATTCTAATTCTTGGGGTACTGATTTAAATGAGGTCCAAATTTGTATAATTTCTTTCCGTGTGGGCACATCCTCTTTAAATTTCATATTTACACTTGCAGTATGACCATCGGATACTGGAACTCTTGTACAAGTTGCACTAATTTTTATATCATTTCTAATTTCAATACCCGTTTTCCCAATTTTACCCAGAATTTTTAGAGGTTCTTGTTCTGTTTTTTCTTCTTCTCCTTCTATATATGGAACTATATTATCTATAATATCTAAAGAGGGTACACCAGTATAACCCGCTCCTGAAACTGCTTGCAAGGTAGTGATGACTAATTTATCTACTTTAAATCCTGCTTCCTCTAAAGCATAAATAGGAGTAAGATAACTTTGTAGTGAACAATTAGGTTTTACGACAATGAAACCATTTGTAAACCCTCTAGTTTTTTGTTGTAATGGTATAATATTTACATGTTCATGGTTAATTTCGGCAATTATCATTGGGACATCAGGAGTCCAACGATGAGCTGAATTATTGCTAATTACTGGAAAACCTCTGTTTGCATATTTAAGCTCTAATTCTTTGATTTGCTCTTTTTGGGGCATACTAACAGCAGAGAAGATTATATCAAGATTTTTGGGAATATCTTTAAAGTCTTGAACATCTCTTATGACTAGGTTTTTAATACTGTCTGGAATTGAAATAGACATTTGCCATTTAGCGTTTACAGCTTCTTTGTAAGGCTTTCCAGCAGATCTAGGAGAAGCTGCAACATCTACAATATTAAACCATGGATGGTTATGTAATAATTTAATATAATTTTGCCCAACCATTCCTGTAGCACCCAAAATGCTTACATTATACTTTTTCATAATTTAAACCATATATACTAATCTTAATGCGATCTTTGGAATCTGTTAAATTTAGATCATAATCAATATCGTTTTAAATTTTTTACTAAACTAAAATACTAATTTTGTTAAATTTTTATTTCTTAATATCTTTAAAAAAGTAGAAATCATGAACTTATTTGATAAGCAATATTATTAATATAAAAATTAATTTGTGATAGTTGAAATGCCTGGACCTTTTGACGAGCTTGAAAAAAATGCAGAATCATTAGAACGTCGATCAAAAGAAGAGTTTAATACAAAAAATTACGTTGTAGCAGTTTCTTTATTAGAAAAAGCAAAAGAAATATATGTAAAATTAGGATATCATGGTAAAATTGGAATGCTTGATAAACGCATAACCCAATTGAGAAATCTAGTAAAATATGAAAAACAAGATACATTTGAAAAGACTAAATCAGAAAAAAATTTCCAGAAGAGAAGTGAAATGGTTATACAAGAAAAGAAACCATCCAATGATTTGAAAATAGCAGAACAAAAATTTCTTTCTCCAGATATGAAACAAAAAATTGAAAAGATTAATCTACTTCTATTTAAAGCTGAAAAAGAAGAAAAATTAGGAAAATATTTAAGAGTTTTAGGAAGATATGAATATCTTTTAGAATTATATAAATCAATACCTAAAGAGATTGTAAATCATTCAAAAGAAATATCTGAACTTGAGAAGAAAATAACAACAATTCGAGATAAAATATAGTTTATTCTTTCCTAATAACAGTAAAAAAAATGAGTTTTGATGAAAAATCCTTTTAATGAATTCTATCATGTTCCAAATTCAAAAGAATTTTTAGATATAGCTTTCAAAAGAGGTATGAAGAGTTCAGCTCAAGTATCTCAAAATGCGCCAATATTAATTAAGGCAAAAAAGAAAGAATCTAAAAGGATTAAAGTTGCTATTGAAGAACTTATAGAGAGAATTCAAACAGTAATACGAATGGTCCCAATTATTGATGATCTCCCTGATTTTTACAGAGAGCTAGCATCTATATTGGTTGATATTGATGAGTTAAAACTTACTCTCGGAAAAATTAATGGAATTTTACCAGTTCTTAGAAAGATAGAGCATGAGTATATTAAAAAATTGGATAGAATTGAAGCACCAAAAGAGGGTGATCAACTAAGAAGAGCAGCTTTTGGAAGGATCTCGTCAATCATAAACAAGCAAAATGAAAACCTTGAATATTTAAATAAAATAAGAGGTCGTTTGAGAGAAATACCCTCTATTGATTATACCATGCCTTGCGTTGTGGTTGCGGGATATCCAAATGTAGGTAAAAGCAGTATAGTGAAAAACATTTCTACAAATAAAAAAATAGAAGTTAAAGAATATCCCTTTACTACGAAAAAATTAATTATGGGGCATTTAGAAATCGAGAGAAGATTTGATAAAATCAAAATTCAATGTTTAGATACTCCTGGGATTTTGGATCGTCCAATGGTGAAAAGAAATCAGATTGAATTGCAGGCAATTTTGGCTTTGAGATTAATTTCTGATTTAATTCTATTTATTTTTGACCCAACCCCTGCTTGTGGTTATGATATTGAATCTCAAATTGATTTATACAACGAAATCAGACTTAATTTTTCAAAAGAACGGCAGATAGAAATTATAGTTATATTTAATAAAATGGATTTAGCAAAAGATTCAGAAATCCAGAATTTAATAAATCAACTAAACCTTGATCAAAAAGATGTCTACTTAACTAACGCTCTTACAGGAGAGAATCTTGATACGATAATAAGGGTACTAAAAGAAAAATTCAGAGGTAATGAATGACAATCATATTGGGCTTAGATATAGGAGGGGCAAATACAAAAGCGGCTCTATTGTATTATAAAGAGGACAAAATTGAAGAATCTTATTCTTATATTGAACATTTTCCTTTCTGGGAAAAGACTATAAAAGATATCCCAGTGATGCTGTTAAGAGTTATTGATAAGTTGTTCGAATCAACTAATTTTAACCTTGAAATGGTTGATAATGTCGCTGTTACCATTACAGCAGAACTTTCTGATGCATTCGAAACTAAAAGAGAGGGCATATTATTAATTTTAGAAGCAATCCAAAAGATTCTTAATAAAAAGAAATTAAGATTCATTACAAATACTTGTCAATTCTTTAATTACGAAAAGGCTAAATCTAATTACCAATTAATTGCTGGAGCTAACTGGGCTTCAACTGCCTTGTTTTTGGGAGTATTTATATCAAATTGCATTTTAATTGATGCTGGATCAACTACAATAGATATTATTCCTATTTTAAACTCAGTTCCAGTACCACAAGGAAAGGATGATATTTCTCGTTTAATTAATCATGAACTAATTTATACTGGTGGCTTGAGAGCAACGATTCCTTCTATTACTCATCATGTTCCGTATAAAGGAAAGAAAGTACGTATTTCGTTTGAAAAATTTGCATTAATTTCTGATGTGCATAGGATCTTGAACAATATTACAAAGGCAGAATATATTAATGATACTGCTGATAAACGTTCTAAATCCATAGAAAACTGTTATGCTCGACTTTCAAGAATAATTTGCACTGATGTTGAAACTGTTTTAAAAGAAGATTTAGACACTATCGCCAAATTCATTTACCTGAAACAAGTGAGTATAGTTATACAAGAAATTAGAGCATTTATGGATGATTTAACAATAAGATTTAAGGTATTTGTTGATAACCCCCAATTTGTAGTAACTGGCTTATCAGCTGATTTTCTAGTAAAAAAACCATTAATAGATTTAGGATATACTAATATTATTAAATTTGAAGAATTAACTAATATACCAGACAAGATTAGCTCATCTGCTTTTGCTGTTGCAGGGGCATTATATAATGAATTAAATAATTTAAATATAGGAAAATGAATAAAAAAATAGCTGTTTTTAAAGTTGGAGGGAAAATCTTAGACAATTTTGAAGATTTAAACTCTACAATTTCTCAATTGAATCAATTGTATGATGATAATGTATTTGATAAAATAATCTTAATTCCTGGGGGTGGCTCATTTGCAAACTTCATTCGCAAAATATATAGTGAATTGAAGTTTACTGAAGAAATTGCTCATTGGATGGGGATTATTTCTATGAATTATAATGGATTAGAGTTAAATAAAAAATTTCCCAACTTGTCAGTTATTGAAGATTTTAAAGAATTAAAAGAAATAAAAAAAATATTTTGTATATTTTTGCCATATGAATTTTTAAAAGAAAATGATAAGTTACCCCACAGTTGGAATGTTAGCTCTGATTCTATATCATTATTTATCGCAAAAGAACTTGAATTAAATGAATGTTTCTTAATTAAGGATGTCGATGGGATTTTAAATAACGAAAATAAGGTTATACAAGAGATTCCTATTTCAAAATTAAAAGATATTGTAAAATTACAGAAAAGTACTGAGCCAATATCTGAAAGTGAGTTATTAAAAGAAAAAACCACTCCAATTGATCTTTATACCACAACTCTAATAGATAAAAATAAGATATCTTGTATTATTTTAAACGGAACTAAAAACACCTTAAGAATCTCAAATTACTTTAAATCAACTAAACCAGAAGATAAAATTTACACTAAAATTATATAGTAGATAATTCAAGCAAATTAACTACTCCTTAATGATATTTTTGTTAAATTTTACGACTAAAATTAAAGTTTTAATTAAATTGAACTTAAATTATAATTAATATCATAATTAAAGTCAATAAAATCAAGAGTGAAATCAACATGGATATTGAAAAAATGAAAAAAAATGCTCAATTTTTAATTGATAATATAAAAGGGATGGATATTCCTGGCTCTACGACTGTAAATATTAGATATAAAAACATGGTTAATTTTGCTAAAGTTTACGGTATAACCGACCCAAAATATATAGGCTCAGAGGAAGAGGGTGTCGTTGCTTGTCATGCATTTGCCAATTTCTATACAATAAAAGCTATCTATAAGCTACTTTTAGGGTTTAAATTAAATCAAGATGGAAAAGAACGAGGGCTTGCAATTGATTTAGGAAAATTAATACATGCAGGAAATCGATATAATTGGGAAGGGTGTGTTGATGTAAAACCAGGAGATAAATTAACAGTAACGGGAAAATGTATTGATGCTAGATTAATAGAAAAAAACATGCTGTTCATTACTGACTTTTTAGTAAATGTTAAAAATCAAAATAACGAACCAGTTTGTAATATCACAATTTCCGCTGGTTTTCGTAAAGGAGGTTATTAAAATGGTCAAAATTTCAGATTTAAAAGTTGGACAAGTTTTGAAAACTGAATTTGATGGAATCACAAGAGATTTATTAAAACAATACGCCAAAGCTTCGGGAGATACTAACCCTATTCATACTAATGATATCGTAGCTGAAAGAGCAGGACTTAAAGGTGTTATTGGGCATGGATTACTTAGTTTTGGTTTTATCTCAAAACTGTTTGAAGATTTTCTCGAACATGGAAAATATGGAAACCTTATCGATATTGGTGTCCAGATGCGTGGAATGGTAAGATGCGGAGACCTTCTACTTACTGAAGCAAAAGTTAATAAAATAGAAGGCAATAGAGTTTATTTTGATGTAGTACAAACAACCATAACTAATGTTGATATAAAAGATAAGGATGGTAATATTGTGAAGCAATTTGAGGCTGGTGAAAGAGGGTACATCTCTGAGCAAGATATTAAACGTGGTTTAGTAAAGACTAAAGAAGTTCCAGAAGGAATTCTCACGTACAGAGAAAGAATAGCAACCCCTGGGGAAGCTATTATTGAGCTATTTGAATAAATAATAAACAATTTTTAATTTCTTATTCTTTTTTTGATAATCTTTTTATTTTAATTTCAAGTTCTTCAATTCCGTCTACTTGGGTAATTGGTTTAGCAGCATTAATCATAAGTCTATAGTAATTAATAGCTGCATCTACGCCTATCTCTTCTACAATTTCATTACCACGTCTATGTATGAGAACCATTAAGGGTTTTATGCGTTCCACCTTTTCAGCGGCAACAAAAGTTTGCTTAAAATACTCTAAAGCATTTACTAAATCTTTTTTCATGAAATAAATAAAACCTATAGCAAAATAAGCAAATTGTAATGAAAAAATAAAGCCGATTTCTTCTCTTAGTTCTGCTGATTTTTTAAAATATTCGAGACCTTTATTTAGGTCATCCCTGTTATATGCATAGTGACCTGCTAGATGTCGATAAAGATATGATTGTTCAAGTTTAAAATCTTCCTCCAATGCAATTTTTAAACCTTTTTCAAAATATTCAAATGAAGTTTGATGATCTTTTTCATCGGGATCTTTTTTGTTTTCATGATAAATACCTAAATGAAAATAAGACCAAGTAATTCCCAATTTATCCTGTATCTGAGTCCGTATAGATAGAGCTTCATCGTAATATTTCAATGCTTCCTCAAAATCTCCTTCTAGAATTCTTGTACGATAAATACAATTTCCATAAAGATCAAGAGCATCTGCCTGGACACTTTTTGCATTTGATGACTCAGCTAATTTCTGAGCATCTTGAAGCATCTTCATTTCCTCACTATAATCAAAATCCTTTAGAAACTTATGATCCATTCTAATTTTAGCAAATTGTATTAGAATTCGAGCTTTATCCTCATTTCTTAAATTATCAAAGTCTAATATTGGCTTTATAGATTCGAAGAATAACATTGCCTCATTAAATCTTCCTTCGAAACGATAAACTTCAGAGATTTTATAAACATTATCACAAAATTCTGTAAATAGGTTTTCAAGCATATTTCTCACGTTTAGAAAATTTACTCAACTTTGATATTAATAATGAAATTGTGTTAATTGTGAGATTTAGTCAAAAAATTAATTTATAGATTTATCCATTGAACTACGGTAGGAGTATATAGTTCTATTGAAGTATCTAATATAAATATACATATTTATACTACTTTGATAGAAGAGATATTTGAAGTAAATTTTAAAATAAAATTTTTATCTACCGCATTGACAACTCAAGAACCCTTAGACTCTGAAGAATCTTTAGATACTGAAAGAATAGAAAGTCTAATTGTTAATGGATATAATGAAAAAGCAGCTGAAGAGTTATTTGGAATTATAGAAAATTACGAAAATCAATCTGATAAGGAATTGATTTATCGTGCTCTTAGCTTATTAAATTTAATTTGTGACAAATCACCTTCAATTTCAATGAGAACGATTAAAACTATAAATCAGTTTATTAATGATGTTGATTCCTGGATTAGATTAGTTTCATTAGAAATTTCATATCAAATAAGTTTATTTAGACCCAATCTTTTGATTGAGCTACTTGAAAAAATCAGAAAACGCTTATATGATCAAGATTCTTCTGTAAGGAGATTAACTGTAAAAATTATTGGAAATCTAATTTTATCTTTATATATCGAAAAACAGGAATTACAGGAAATCATTGAAGAATATACAGAAAAACTTCTGGATAATGACTGGAAAGTAAAATTAAATGTAATCAAAACAATACAAAAAGTATTAAATCAGGATTATACAAAAATTCGAAATTTAGAACCTCTATTATCAATGGTCATAATTAATCTACGAGATGAAGACGATGATGTTGCTAGAGCAGCAGCAGAACTTTTGAAAATTCATGGGACTTACTTCTTAACAAAAGAGAAACTATTTTATATTTTATTAAACCTTCTCTACAATGAGGAGAATAGGGTAAAAGAGCTCATAATTTGGCTTTTTGGAGAGATAGGTAAAGAAAAATCATCAGAGATAATATCAATAATTCCTAAATTAATAACCATCTTAAAGGAACAAGATTATAGAATTCAATCTAAAATTATTGAAGCCCTTGTGAATATTGCTGAAAATAATTTTGATCAAATTTGGGCAAATTTATTACATTCCCTTTTAGATGCTAGTGATTCTAATTATCGTAATTCTTTGATAAATGCAATTTTTCATTTATGCCGAGATAATGTCAATGAAATTTTTCCTTATTTATTTGAGGAATTAGAAAATCCATCTGAAAATATTCGAGAAGGTATTGTATTAGTATTTAAACGGTTATTTGAAGAATATCAAATCGAAATAGAAAATGAGATTACCAAAATTATATATCAGTTGGAATCACGATTTTGGCGAGAAAGAAAGAAAACAATAATCTTACTTCAAAATTTATGCTTTATTTTAGAGAGTAAAAAGATAGCAGTGTGGATAACTATAGAATTGAATAATGCTTTAAGCATTGAAAAGGATCCAGAAGTTAAAGATGAAATAATTTACACTTTAAAAAATATTAAGTCAAAATTCCCTAATATCGATGAAACAATTGATAGAATTAATAATGAATTATCCATATTTGAAAAACAAATTGCTGAATTCCAAAAAATCCCAGCTCAATTTAGAGAAAAATTAAATTCTTATATTCAAAACTTCAAGTTTAACGATACAGAAATTCAAGTAAACCGAAAATACCGTAAAATTCTCAAAAAAATTAAGAAGTTTGATAGTCTAATAAAAAAGTTTGATTATAGAAGGTTAGCTTTCGAATTAATTGAAGAATGGGAAGAAACGAGGGTCCAAATTATTGAGGAATTAAGCATTATTAAAGGATTCATATCAGATATATGTGAAGAGAAAAAATCTGAATTTGAGAATGATCTGAAAGAAAAGATAAAAATTTTTCTTAATCGAATTGATGTTTTGAAAGCAGAATTTGATTATATAAAAGAAAAGAAATTTGAAATCGAATTCAATGAAGAAATTTACAATGGTCAAAGTATCCATAGCCAAGACGATAAACTTGGTTTAATTACGCAAATTAGAAATAAACTTTTTAAACTTGATGGAGACATTAGAGAATTACTAATACATAATGTTGAATTTAATGAAATTTTCAAGAGTCTTCTACAAAAATGGGTTGCAACAAAAATTGATATCCAAGAATATCTAAATGATCTTGATCTTAAAATAAAATCAATGAAAGATAAGCTTATCAATTTCTTAACTCAACCAGGAGTGAAAACTGAAAATGAAAGAAGTACAGAAATAAATGGAATTAATGATGAATTAAATTTCCAACTACTTCAAGGTCATATACAATCAATTATTACAGAAAGGATTGAAGGTATGAAAGCATTCAATGAGGATTTCGATAAACTTACTAATAAACTTGAAATTCTAATAAAAAAAAATGAATTCACAGATGCAAAGCGATTAATAGAAATGAATACAACCCAAATTCAGAATTATATTGAAGATACCGAAAAACAAATTGAAGCAGTTTTAGGAAGAGAAAATATCTTTGAAGACAATAATGTTTTTAACTTGTATGTAAGACCTTATCTCAATAAAATTAATGCCTCGAAAGAATTATTGATAAATAAGTCAAAAAATTTTGTGAGAAGATCTAATAATAAGGTGTATCTTAACCAGATAAAGTATTATCTTAAAATGATTAACCCTATCAGACTTGATCTACTCTCTAATTACATTAAAATAGATATCGAAAGGTTGAAAGAGATAGTTCTTAAATTCATTAGTAAAAATAAATTAGATGCTAAAATAATAAATGAAAAATTATATTTCCAGAAAATTGAATCTGAAATACCTGATTCAAGAGATCTTCTTTTCTTTAAAAATATCAAAACTATTGGTAATGAAATTTATTTAAACTTCAAATTAACTAATCCTTCGAATTATGATTTTAAGGATTTACAAATATCTTTAAAAACTCCATCTTATCTCAATTTTCAGAGAAAAGAGAGCTTTCCAAAATACCTTCAAATTAACGATTTAAAACCTGGTAAGGTTTTTAAATTCAATTATGTACTAAAAGTTGATAAACAAAAGGAATTAAAGAAAAATCTGTTTGATCCATCAGCAGATGAAATTAAACTTGATTTAAATTATAAAGACCAATTTGATATAGCACGGAAAACGACAAAGCACATAGATTTGTTTATTCGGTAAATCTCTCTAACTTTTGTTAAATTTTAAATTTTATAAGTCAACTTGAGATTCAAATTGTAAATGAATTCTCAAAAATGTTTATAAAACCAAACCATTTATTACGATTTTAAATAAAATATATGGAAAAAATTAATATATACTTCGTTTCTATTTTACACTACTAATATAAACATATTAAAATGATAATTTGAGGTGAAAAATGCAAGAACTTGAGAGTTATCGATTAACTCTACAGACTAAGTTATTTGGGTGAAATTGTAAACTATCTGCTAATAAACTTGAGAAACTTTTGACCAATGTAGGACTAAAAAGCGATATTGAAGATTCTGCTCTTATTCCTGTTCCAAACAGTAATCTAGTTATGGCTAAAAACATAGATATTTTCACACCGATAATTGATGAACCTGAAATTATGGGGGAGATCGCAGCTGCTAATGTTACCAATGATGTCTTTGCGCTAAATGTACTAGAGATATCTGGAATGCTTGTTTTTCTCGGACTAAAGAAAAATATGCCCATGTATGTGGCTGAAGGAATACTAAACGGAATTAAACACTTCATGGAAAAAAAAATAAATTCCAGAATCCTTGGAGGTCATACCATCTACTCGGAATGGCCGTTAATTGGAGGTGAAGCCTCTGGGTTTGTTGAAAAAGATAAGATAATTAAAAAAGACTATTTGAAAGAGGGCGACAAATTAATACTTACTAAACCATTGGGAAATCAAGCTATTATGGCGGCTTATCGACTCCAGAAGAATAATCCCGATCTTCTAGAGAGCTTTAGTGAATCTGAAATTGATAAATCTATTGATATTGCAGTAGATCTAATGACAATGCCCCTCCAGAATGTCGTAAAAACAATACATAGTTATGAAGACGTATCCTTTATCCATTCAATGACCGATGTTAGTGGTTTTGGACTCGCAGGACACTTAAAAGAAATGCTTCAGAATTCCCATCTTTCGGCAATAATTGAAAAGATTCCTAGCATCAGACTTACACGGGATTTAGCTTATGAATTTGGATATAAATATGATGAATGCACAATGCCAGAGACTGCAGGGGGAATGCTTCTTTCTGTTGATCACAGATATGCTGATGAATTTTCAAATCGACTTCACGATAAATATAATATAAACAATTGGATAATCGGTAAAATCGATGATATAAGTAAACCGAAATATGTTCGTGTTTCTAATAATGTTGAACATATTGAAATTGAAAAAATTTAACGATGTCTATGAAATAAGCAAAAACGCACTTTAGTGACAGCTTATTGAGAACCCTGTTGCACAACAGCATCGGCTGAAAATTGTTATTTTTATTTTTTTAATTGTTATTATTTATCGATAATTTAGATAAATAATATCGAAAATTTTTATAGAAAAATTGAATTTGATTAATTAACAGACTATAAATCAAAAGTTAATAGAAGTCATTAAAAGTTGAGGTGTATGGACAAAGAAATACCATATCGATTAACCAAAGATGTAAAGATACACGGTTGAAGCTGTAAACTCGGACAGAACGATTTAAATGATTTATTAACTAAAACGGGATTAGCGGGAGATATTGAAGATGCTGCAATTATTCCCATTCCCAACAGCGAATTAGTTCTTGTCAAAAGTATCGACGTATTCACACCTATTATTGATGAACCTGAAATTGCCGGTGAAATAGCAGCTTGTAATGTTACTAATGATATTTTTGCTATGAACGTACCTGAGATATCTGGAATGCTTGTATTTCTAGCAATAAGTACTAGGACTCCCATGGAAGTTGCTGAAGGAATTCTACGGGGAATAAAAAACTTCTTAGAGAAAAAAATAAACTCCAAAGTGGTTGGTGGACACACTATATATAGTGAATGGCCATTAATTGGGGGTGAAGCTTCTGGATATGTACATAAAGATGCAATTATTCAAAAACAAGGTGTAAAGAAAGGAGATAAATTGGTTTTAACTAAACCAATAGGATTGCAAGCAATTATGGCATCATATAGAATTCTTAAAGATTTCCCAGAAATGCTGGAAAATTATACAACTGACGAACTTCAAAAATCCATCGACTTAGCGGTAAAAATTATGACTACTCCTAATCAGGAGGTAGTTAAAACAATACATAGCTATGAAGATTTTTCATTCATTCATGCACTAAGTGATATAACGGGATTTGGTTTAGCAGGTCATACTGCTGAAATGCTGCAAAATTCTGATCTTTCGGCAGTGATCGAAAAAGTTCCTTCCATAAAACACTCTGGAGAATTATCCCATGAGTTAGGCTATGCTTTTGATGAATGCTTATGCCATGAAACTGCGGGAGGTATGCTCATCGCTGTTGATCCTTTAATAGTAGAAGATTTCACAAACGCTCTTACAAGCAACAAAATTTCTAATTGGATCGTAGGAACCATTGATAAAGTTAAACCGGGTTTAGTTAGAATTTCTGAGAATGTTCAAAACATTGAAATTACACAAATATAAAGATGTCTATGAGGTAAGCCAAAACACTTCATAGTGGGAGCTTATTGAGAATTCCACTCGCAAGGTGGCATCTATTTAGAAATATTTCATGTATAAAGGAGTTAAAATTTTATAAAATCAATAAAATCATCATCCCATCTGTACTTACTTTCTTTTTGTTTGTTTGGCATACGTGCAAAAAATTCAATGTATTTATAATTCTCATTGTTATTAATGAATTCTACGAAATCATGAACGTTATCCTCTAAAGTAGGGATTGGATTCGTTAAGTAGATAAAAGAAATTTCCTCATACTTTTCTTTTATAACATCCTTGGCTTCAATAATATTTTCACAGACTATTGTATCAAGTGAATTAGTGTTAAAATATGTTAAAATTGATTTTATTTCATCTGAACTGACTGTGGGTGCTTTTTTATCTTTAATAATAATTCCAAATTTATCAAACACAAAATAATAATTAGATTCCTTGAAATATATTTCTAATCTTTAATTTTACCCTTCAATTTAAGGATAATCTCTCTAATTTCATCTAACACTTTCTCTGCTAACTCTTCTCCATTTTCGACATTAAATGCTGTTATTGAAACTTCCACCTCTACTGACAAACCAATTCTAGGATGAGTCTTAATCCACAATTGGGGATATTTATTCTCCAGTTCTGTTACGTAAGGAGCAATTTGGGATTCTCCTATTCCCATAAATGTGAATCCCTTTTCTACAAAATTACCTTCTTCTTTTTTCAAAATAGGGATAATAATATTCCTGAACATCGATTTAAGTTCAGCTGGGACACCAGGCAATATAAAAATAGTTGTTATTCCTTCCCTAATCTTGACTCCAGGTGCTGTACCAACAGTATTAGGTAAAGGAATTGACCCATTAGGTAAATAAGCCATTTTTTCTCTTTCTTTTGTCATACCTTCAAGCTTTAAAAGACCCTTATGAAACGCACGTTCATAAACTTTTTTAATTGATTTATGTGCTTTTTCATTTAACTCAAGTTCTCTTCCTAAGCCTTTTGCAATCCCTGCTAATGTCATATCATCAAAAGTAGGACCAATTCCACCTGAAGTTATTATTAAGTCAGGTTTTCGATGCAATATCGCTTTAAAGGTGGTGGAGATGGTATCTAAATCATCGCCAATTGTTGTTATTCTTTTCACTTGGTGTCCATGTTTAGTGATTCTTTTTGCCATCCAATTTGAATTTGTATCTTGAGTTTTTCCGATAAGAATCTCATTGCCAATCATTAAAAGTTCAATTATCATTAAACCACAATCAAAAAATTCGTTTTTTATTTAATAGTATAAAACTTGATATTTTTTAATTAATTTACTCAATTATTAGAACATTAATTTATATCTTCTTAAAAAGAATGACGATTGAAATTGATGACGCTGGCACAGGAGATCTTGTAGGAAATGCTTTCATTGGACTCTTAAGAAAGGAAACCGGAAAATTAGTTTTTAAGACACTACGAGTTACTCTTTTTCAAGGTGAAAATTGGAAAAACAAGGAGCCATTGAAAGAAACTGTAAAACTTGTAAGAGAAGGATTAAATGAACTAAATTTTGATAATCATTCTGAAAAAGTTGAACTCTGTCGGGGCAACATTTTTGATGAAGTAAGGAATTATTTTATTGAAGAAGGCATTAACTATGAAGACGCTATAGTTGAGGGGAAACTACAGGATGCGGTCGAAGGAAAATTAGTTGAGCATCTTCGAAATGATATCGGTATAAGATCTAGAAAATTAACTCGTAAAAGTGGTGCCAAACGTTTTTTTGTATTATTTAACTGGGTATGTTACGACGTTTTTCAACGAGAAAAATTTGTCAAATCTGGTTTTAAGAAATGGAATACAGTTTGGCGAGATCGTGCTATTGAAAAATACAATAAAATAAAGAAATCAAAAAAAAAGAAAACCTATTATCCTCAATAAGAACTATATAATTATTATATTACTGTAAATATTTTTCCTAATTATAGTCTTACTCCAGATTTGTTCCACAATTTTTACAAACCTTATCCTTGGCTGAGAGCTTATCATAACCGCAAGCAAAACATATTTTATAATTTCCATCTTTAGGTTGCTCAAAATCAACTCTTTTCTGTGGGATTGAGTCTTCTTCTGAATCGCCTTGTACATGCTTCTTATAAAATTTGCTATTTAAAGCTTTATCAAGTTGTTTTTTTACAAAATCTTTATCATGAGGCGTAATAATTTCAAAATCTCCTGAGGTTTCAATTTCTTTAAATCCTTTGGGAAGATTTTTAAGATCAGAATTTTCTATAACTTTCATAGTTCTCCCTGAATTTGAGCTTGAAATCGTTTCTTGATCGGTTTCTTCTATATATTGATCTTCACTTTCACTTTGAATTGGTTCAATTGATTCTTCTAGTTCTGAAGGTTCACTACCTTCATAATATAATTCTTCTTTTAATTGCTCAGATTTTAAATTCCTTACATGTTCAAAAATTCCTTTTGTACGATTCATTAGCATGTTCCTGAACGATGCATCTAGTTTCGGATTCTTCGATAAGCTTATTGTCATCTCGGAAATTTCTAACCATAGTTTTATAGCTAGTTTTATATCTCCACTATTCTCATATCTCTTAGCTGTTGTTATCCTATTGGCTAATTCTTTATTAAATTGTGTAATGTCCATTATAGAATCTTTTTTTCTTCTTTTAAATACAATCTTTACAAATAAATTCTACTATAAAATCTTTATTTGAATGTCGATACAAAATTTAATATTTACAATCACTATTAGTTATATAAGAATTTAATATGACTCTGATAACACTAACAACTTAATTGCGATTAGTTTATGTCAATCAATCCTTTTTCCGCAAACGAGATAACTAACTTAAGAGAATTTATAGAAAAGAATGGATGGAGAATAGAGGGTACAATTGAAAACTATTTTCGTTATAGTATTAAAAAGAAAAAAATTATACTTTTCACAATTAAATTTCCAATCACTTTACCTTTAAGAATTAATATTCCATTTGAAGTGGTTAGTTTCCGGCTTTCAGTAGCTTTCCAGTTTTGGAATTTAAATCAAGATAAATTTGTCTTAATACTTTATCTAATGAAGGCTCTTAGGAATTTAGCTTTATCTTTAACCCTAGAACATAGCTTCCCGGTAGATGAAAAAAAGCTACAACTTGAAGAATTATTGAATTTAATAATTCCAGAACTTATAAAAAATGAAAATGAGAGTACTTGGCTAAATCGTATAAGAATTTCGTTGATGAATAAAAAAGAGAAGTTAAAAGATTATTCTGATGAACTTTTAAAACGATTATTAGACACTCTAAAAAATCTTGGATTAAAACCAAGTTTTAATACTCCTTGGGATTTAAAATATGGAATCCCAAAACTCAGAACTTCTGAGACCCTTCTGTTTTCAAATGATGGAAACTATGATGAATTTTTTATTTTGGAGAAAGGGTATTTCACTTATTTTAAAGATTTAGAGTATAATAAATTTTATCTTAGAAGTTTTTTCGATAGTTATACCCCTTATATCCTCTCTGAATTATTTAGTGATAATCCAGGATTTAAATTAGAGGAACTTGTGGAAAATTGGGTTAAATTCTCGCGTCAAATACTAAATTCTTTAGTAAAAATTATAAATAAAATAGAACTCAACTTAACTGAGTTTATTCAATTTCGCCCAGAAAAGGAACTTTTATATAATCTTCATAATTTCGTAGAAGAACAAAACAATTTTCCTTTTTCTGCTTTAAATTATGAAAGTTCAATAACAAAAGAACTGTATCCTATTGATCAAGATCTATTTAATAATCCCCCTACAAATTTTGAAGTAATAGAGGCAATGGATCAGTATAAGGAAACTGGAGAACTTATTAAAAATTACAGATTTGAAGAAGTTGCTAAATTACTAAATGAACTTTTAATTGTATTCAATAAAAATCAGCAACGGAAGGTAGTTATATCAATACTATTGAAATTAGCAAAAATTGCATCACTCCTAAACCATGATGATACAGCACTTAACTATTTACAAAATGCATTAGGTGTTGCTAAGTCTGGAGAAATCCCTGTAGATTTGATCATAAAAATCCATTATAAACTAGGTGTTATCTATTATAAAAGAAAACATTTTGAAAAAGCTTCTACCCATTTTAATATAATAATTAATTTTTTGGAACGAGAAGAAATCTCTGTTAATAAAGAAATACTATTAGGTTTAGCTAATATTTATATTGGGTTAATTCTCTTAGAACAAAATAATATTGAAGAATCCAAAGCATATTTTAAGAGTGCTTATCTTATTGGAAATGACCAGTTGAAAGTAAAATTAAAATATTTTCTCCTTCGTGGAACATTTTATAAAAACCATGGGAACTTGTCCCTCACTCAAAAATTTCTCAAGGGGGCATTAGATAATATTGATATAGATTTTGAAAATGATGAGATTATTAAACCTTTGACTGATCTAATCCTTGAGCTTTCTGAATTTTATATTCATTATAAAAGAGATGGAAAAAAAGCTTACACTCTGTTAACGAATCTTGAGAGTCAAATTAGATTAAAAGAGATTGGTAATATGAAAAGAGCCGTCCGCTGGAATTTACTTATGAGCGATTATTATCTAACTTTTGAACTGAATCGGGAAAAATCTCAGTTTTATTTAAAACAAGGCCAAAAGATAAAAAATCAACTTCAAACTATTGGAATAGAGGGTTAAAATAATTTAATTTCCTTATCTTCGTGAAAATTGAGATCTTTTAGCCCCTAAACTGTCCTGCTGCCCCCCAAACCGACTTTTAACAATTCTTTCTACATACAGTTCTCGGAATCTCATTCTTGGAGGTTTTTTCTTTTGAGAATTCACTCCTGTTTTCTCAATCTTCGGAGTCTGCATTTTGACTTTTCCTGCTTTAGTTAAGCTTCCCCGTGGGAACCTGGCATCCCTAATCACCCCACTGCGTTTTTGGAGCCATTTCCTCTATTAAACAGGTTTGATAGCCCAAAACTCTAAATTCATTCATAATTATTAACTAGAAGGAACAATTGCTAAAAAATTTTTTTAAATTTATTGTAAACGATTTGATATTTAATTCTAAGTTATTAATCTTAAATATCGGACTCCATTTTTTTATTAAATTTAATCAGTATCTATTTAAATAAATACAAATCTAATTCATGTTTTAATCATGTCTAATAAAAAATTTTTTACATCAAAGACCAAAGATCATGATATAGACGAGGAAAAAATATTATATGGTAATAATAAAACAGTGTGTTTCGCATGTGGAGAAGAAATTGAAAGTAATACCGATATCTGCCCATATTGCCAAACCAAAATTAAGTAACATTTTTTCCATTCTCTTTTTTTAATCTGAAAAGAAAGGACAAAAAAATCCATAGTACTAAATATATGATAATATTTCTTATATAAACTATTAAATCCTCATTATAATATGCCAATTTCAAGAAATATACAAATAATAACCAACATATATTAAATGGTATGATAAATAATGCATATTTTTGTGATAAAGTCTCTCTCTTTTTCCAAATCAAATATAAACTCACTAAAAAGGGAATTATATGGACATAATCATAATATAGGAATAAGAAAAAAAATTCATAGAATATAATTATTCCAAGAGGTACAATTGAGTAAATTAGGAAATTATTTATATATAGGTTATCTCTGTAGATAAACCAAGCTAACGAAAGTGAAAAATACCACTGGCTTAATGTGAAAATGACGAGGTTTGTTCCAGGATCTCCATGATGCTGAACACCATAAAGGAAAGTGCCTAAGGGTTGCCATGAATAAGGAATTATAAACTGAAATATTAATGAAATAAATAAAGCCAGAGATATCTGTAAAACTGTGATAGGGCGCAATTTTAATTCTTTAAACCTGATGCAATTCATTTGAATATTTTCACAAGATTTTATTATATTAATAAATGTATAAATAGAAAATTAACCTATTTATTAAATAACTGTAAATTCAATGTTGTTAGATTAAAAATAATAATTCTATTCATTTAAAAATAAAGTATGAGTTATTTATGGTAAAATATTATCATTGTGAGAAGTGTAAGAAAGTATATAATACTGAAAACTGGATAGGTGAAGTTCATACGTATAATGGTTCTTGTTCTTCATGCATTGAGAAAGAATCACAAGAACAACAAACACAGCAAGAACAGAAACCCTTAAATGATATATATCGTACGGGATCCCCCCTGCCAATGAAAAATGCCATTGAAACTACTCAATCCTCACCACTAGAAATAGAAAAAAATCTACTCTTAAATTTAGCACAGAGAGCTGAAGATATCTTATCTAGTGGCAGCTCAATAGATGTTTTAATAAAGGAAATTAGGGATGGCCTTGTAGAGAAAGCGAATGAAAGGATTGAAGAAACAATTCAAAGTTTTGATCTAAGTAAAATTGAGGCTCAAAGGGTAATTGAATATACTGAGAAGACTTTTGATTATTTAAGTGAATATAAAGATTTTATGGATAATGTAGTTAAAAAACTACAAGATAAGCCCAAAACGAATGTAAAAACGGCTTTAGAGAAAACTTTTAAAGAAGCACTGACAAATATGCCAAAGAATGTTGCAAAGGATGTCCTCCTGAACAAAAAGGCAACTTTAAAGATTGTTTTTGGAAAGGCTGTAAAATGGTACAATTTCTATTCAGGAACAGAAGATGTTAATGAGCTTACCAAAAAAATGTTTTTACACCCATTTAATGAAATCCAAAAGAAATTCAGTACACTTCCCTTTTATAGTTGAGATTTTAAACATAATATACATCAGAATTTTTACAAAAGTTAGGTTATTCAACCAAAGTTTTTTGAGGTGTTGTAACTATTATTGTAAATGAGCCAAAAAGAAATATTCAATTTTGAAAAAATAACTTGATTAGTAATAAGTTAAAAAATCATTTAAGTTAATGAGGCACAAGAAACCAATTTTTCTTTTTTTTGTTAGTATGATTATAGTGGGGATTGTTACGATTCCAATTCTATATAATGCATATATTAGTTCTAGAATTTATTACATAATAGATTATAATATAAATTTGCCGAATCGAGAGGAAATCATAGATAAGGTCGAAACTTTTAACTATTCAGCATGTCTGTATTATTCTAGTACATATTTATATGAACAACCTTTTGTTGATAGGGTTTTGATAGTCTCAATGAAGAACTCAATTGAAAATGATCCTGGATATTGGTATTGGTCGCATTATTTACGCTATTATTTTTTTGGTGAAAATTGTTCTAAATTATATTTAACTTATGACGACAATACGATATTAAGCTTAAAAGATCAGAATAATCACCCACTTCTTTTGGGAGATTATATAGGAGATTATTATTATACAACCGATTATTTAAATTTCTCACAAATCCCCTACATACCTGATGGTATTTCCACATTTGAATTGAATGAATCAATTTTTGTAGAGATAAATTTGGAGTATAGGTGGGGGATGGGAAGTTACTCCAGATATCAACAATATCTTGTGTTAAACATGAACTTAGATATTATCCTAATTTATATTTACTATGATATTTTCATAGATTAGAAACAATAATGAAGGTTAAAAGAATATTCAAATTTAATAAAGCAATAAAATTAACAATAAATCAAAAATGAAAAGGAACTAATGAAACACAGAAAACCAATTAAGCTTTTTATTGTCAGTATGATTATAGTAGGGATTGTTACGATTCCAGTTCTATATAATGCATATATTAGGTCTAGAATTTATTATATAATAGAATATAATATAGATTTGTCGAATCGAGAGGAAATCATAGATAAGGTCGAAACTTTAAACTATTCAGCATATATTTATTATTCTTATCCATATGAATATGGACAACCTTATGTTGATAGGGTTTTAATAGACTCAATGAAGAGTTTAATTGAAAATGATACTGGATATTTGTATTGGACGCATTATTTACGTTATTCTTTTTTGGGTGAAAATCATTCAAAACTATATTTAACTTATGATGGCGACACGATATTGAGCTTAAAGGATCAAAATAATCAATCACTTTTTTTGATAACATATGAGGGGTATCATGACTCGTATTTAAATTACACGCAAATCCCCTACGTATCTGATGGTAATTCAACATTGGAATTGAATGAATCAATTTTTATAGAGATAAATTTGGATTATAAGTGGCAGTGGAATTACTCCTGGTATGAGCAATATCTTTTATTAACCAAGAACTTAGATATTACCCTAATTTATATCAACTATTACATTTTCGAGGATTAAATATCAATATTGAAGGAATTGTACTAATGAAGCACAAGAAACCAATTTTTCTTTTTATTGTTAGTATGATTATAGTGGGGATTGTTATATTTCCAGTTTTGTACAATGCAGTACGCAATTCTAAAGTCTATTATATATTAGAATACAATATAGATTTGTCAAACTGAGAAAAAATCATTGATAAAGTCGAAAACTTAAACTATACAGTATATTTGCATCAATCTTATAATCCAGATCTATATCCATATTTTAAAGCTTATGCTGATAGGGATTTAATAAATTTTTTAATGGAACGTATTGAAAATTATACTGGATTCCATTCCCATCATCTCTACTATTCTTTTTTGGCAGAAAACCATTCTAAATTATCTTTAACTTATAACAACAATACGATATTCAGCTTAAAGGATCAAGATAATCAGTCACTTATCTTAAAGAAAGATGGGTGGTGGCAGTCTAGCTGGTATTTGAATTTTACACAAATTCCCTATGTGTACGGTGATAATTCTACATTAGGATTGAGTGAATTAATTTTTGTAGAGATAAATGTAGAATATGTGCATGTAGGTTGTTGGGTATGCTATGAGGAGTACTCATGCAATCAATATCTTTTGTTAGACAAGAACTTGGATATTGTACTAATTTTTATTAACTATTACTATTTCATAGATTAGAAACTGATATTAAAGGTTGAAATTCAGCAGTGAAAGTTTCGTATAACCTAGATCCAATTTTCTAAGTTTATACCTATTTTCTGTACATTTTCATTCCAATAGTTTTTACATTACTCAGATTTAGAAAAAGATATAAATTTCATACAATCTTTAATAAATTAACCTTTTCAAGGGGACTTGGTGTAGCACGGTAGATTGTGAAGCGATCGATGCTCCAATACCGAACACAGCAGGCTCCAGATCCTACTAGCAAAAGCTGTATTGCGGACACCTGTCGGTCGAGGGTTCAAATTGAAGCTTACCCTCTAAGTTTTCAGGAAAATCCCTCAGTCCCCACTTTTCAATCCTCTCAACGATTAAACGGTCATTTGAACAATATAAGGTGATTAGTCCCTAAGTCATGTTTCACATTAATAATTATTTTATATCTAATAATTATCAATGATTCCAAATATCTGGTATATCTTGAAGAAATTACGTAAATAATAAATAAAGATAGATAGTTCTTAGTTTAAACTATATTAATAATGGATTGAAATCGTATATGATAAAGTCTTGCTATGGTGCTTGTATAGGGCTTATTGGAGGTCTTATAATCGGATGGATTGTGATAACATTTGTATTGGATCCAGAATATTTAGCAGAATTTCAAGATGTATCAAGTATTTCTATTACTTTAATTGCAGGTCTTATAGGGTTGTTTATTGGGTTTACTATATGTTATGTTGCTAAACAGAGGGACGAATATAGATGATCTTCGTGAAAGCTCGATTTCACGATCAAAGTAATAATTCATTCTGCTTGTGTAACTTTCAATTTTTAAGCTAGATCCAATTAATCTTTACTTTTTGTAATTAAACTATTAGTTGTCTTTATAAATCTGAGTGAATCAATTAATTAGGCTAAAGGTATTTTATATTTTGAGATTTCTAATATCAGAAGTGATTTATTATAAAATTAGATTGGAATTTATTTAGAATAACATATCCATATATTTGTGATAAATGTGGATTTTTACAATGGGAAAAAGAATCTATATGTGAAGGATGCGGAGCCAAAAATAGCTCAAGGAGAACATCTAAAAAGGATTATAAAAAGGTTTATTTAGCTGGAACTATAGAAACAAAAAATGCTTCAATATAAAAAAATTAAATTTCATTAATTGCTAAACTAGTTTTTAGTTTAGTTCTTGATTAAACGCTGAAATATATACCATTAAATCAGTACTAGACTTAATTTCTAGCACTATATTCAGCTACATTTTCCATAAGATACTCTGAATCTTAAGTTTCTCTAAATCCTAAATATTTTAAGGATAATGATAAAGGATATCTAATTAGAGTTTTTCCAATCTCAGTTGTTCCTTTTTTTTCTTTTTTTCTAACTTCTTCTTTTCCTTTTCTAGCTTTTTTCGCTTTTTGGCTTCTAGTTTCGCTTCTTTTTCTTTTTGTTTTCTTTCTTTCCTTAATCTTTCAAGTTCTTGTTTTTCTTTTTCAATAGCTTCTAATTCTTTCCTCTCCTTCTCTATACGTTCTTGTTCTAATCTAATTTGCTCTTGTTTTTCTTTTTCTATCTCTTGCAACCGTTTTCTTTCTAATTGTTCTTGCCTTTTCATTTCCTCTTCATTTCGAATCCTTATCAGACGTTCTCTCTCTTGTCTTTCCTTTTCTTCCTTTTCTCTTATTTTTCTCTCTCTTTCCATTCTTTCCAATCTTTCTTTTTCTAGACGAGCTTGTTCTAATCTTTCTTTTTCTTTTCTCTCATCTTCTTCAATTTCAAAAATCCAATAATTAACTTTCTCAATTAATTCTTGCTTTTCTTTTAATGGTAAGCCCAGGTTTGGATCCTTTTTTAAATATATATTAGCGTATTTACTCATTTCCCATATTTTTTTCTGTTCAGTTGTGGTCGCACTAACCCCTATTTGCCTCATACTTTCCCTAGCGATTTCAAATGCTTGCCCTATAGCTCTCATTTCATAATCTTCATTAATAACTTGTCTGAGATATACTAAAATTTGTTTAACATCGGGTTTAGGAGGATTTGGTAATATTTTAAACTCAACTTTTTTTGATTTTAATGTTTCAAGCTCAAAGTTTTCTTGTTTATAATCCGGGGTCTTTACAGGGCTAATACTAGGTTGTTGAGTATCTTTTTCAAGAAGGTAAGCAGTGTATGTTTCTTCTCTAGTTAGAACCTGAGGTTCTTTTTTTGCTTTTCTTTGAAATTGGACTGGCCAACTCACATAAGCATACAGACGATCCTCTGCAGATGTAAAAATCGAATGTTTAGATGTCTTTGAATTGGATAATTCTCTTTTAATAGACGAAACTTGTGGTATAATTGAACTTAACATTGTCGAGGCATTTTCTAAGAGAGAAAACAAATACATTGGGTCAAACTCAACATTAGAATAAACATTTTTCAAATATTCAATATTACCCTCAATTAGACTTAAGTTTACATTAGAGATTGTTTCCTTTAGAAGTTGATCAGCTGCAAAAGTAATCCCTTCTACTCCCGCTGTTAATGTTAGATATGAATTATCGGATTTTTGCCTCATCTTTTCAGAAACTAGAATTTGATTGTAATAATCCCAATGTGAACTCAGCAACATATGCCCATCTTTAACAATTTGATAAGAATCACCTTGACGGATTCTTTCTATCATCTCCAGAAAGATATCTTTATTAGGAATGAACACATTTCTCATTAATGCCCCCTTTATGAAAGATAGATGGTTCTCCGATTTATAAGTCAAATTAATTGGGACTTTAATAACTTTTTCTGCGATGATAACATCTCGATCGTCTTCTAATGTTATATTTGCTGAAGTAGCCATGTGGTCATAAACAAAGTCAGAAAGCACTAATCCAGTTAATATTCGGTTATCGACAATATATTTACCTGACTCTAATTCAAATTTTAGGTAATAATAACCTAAACCAAATAGGTAATGAAGAGTACCTTTTGAAGTCTCAATTGAATAATCATAACCTGTCACAAATAAAACTGGATCTGAGATTATTTTTGATACTGGATGATGAACATAAGTTCCCAAGGTTGGATAGCCCAATAGATCACTCCAACTAGGAATCATGAAAAAGGAGTCATGTGGAAAGAGTTTATTTTCATTTCTTTGTTTTTCTAACCTTTCTTTTTCTAACTTTTCTTTTTCAAGTTTTTCAAGTTCTAACCTTTCTTTTTCTGACAGTTCTTCATTAATATTCTCAAAACTCATGATACCAATGTTTTATATAATTATCAGTTTAAAAATGATTACAATTTTTACATAATAATATTACTTAATATAAATTTATGATTTTTTTATCAAACGATAAAGAATGAAGTCTTCTATTCTTATATTTCTGATTTAGGTTTCCAGTGAACTTGATTCATTAATAAGGGGTTAAGCTTGATAGCACCGTGACAAGGACATTCAACTACACAACAGCCACAATACCAACACTCTCCTGGATATAATACGATTGGATGTTTACCTTTCTCTAGATTTGGTATAAAGAGATCTACTTGGCATACTTCCATACATCTATTGCAACCAATACAAATATCTGAATTAAAACTTATAGGATTTGAAATTCCTGGTTCTATAATCGCATAAGCTTTCTCATCCATTATCCTGTTCCCCTCCTATGTAATTTTCGTTATATGATTCATAATTCTCTTTAAGAGAACCATAATAGTCGATAGGTTTCTCACCTACCGTTATTTGATTATTCTCAAGTTTCACTATAATAAATTTATGCCAATCTGGTGGATCTATTTCAGGATAATCTGATCTTTTAAAGTGTAACTGCTTTGAACTTGCTTTCCGAGCTAAACAGGAATGGATTATTAACTTAGCATTAGTTAGGATATTTATTACTTCCAATGTACGCATTAATTCATGTGGATTTCTTGCATATAACATAGGGACTTCATTATGTTCCATTTTTTCTAAGAGTTCTAATCCAATTTTCAAAAGTTCTTCGCTTTTTATCTCGCCGCAATAATTTTGCATAATTCTTGTAATATGCATATTAAATTCTTTCCAACTTACACCCTCATTTTTATCTAAAAATGAATAAATACGAGAATTCTCTGATTCTATTTGATTTTGATCTGCTGGTACCTCATTGCATTTCATTGCATACTCTGCAGCATGTCTTCCAGCATAATGTCCTGTTGCTGCCGCATGACCAACGCAATCTGAAGCAAATAATTGATCACCAGCAGCGTACAATCCTTCTAAATTCGTTTTTAATTCCCAATCATTGAAAATTCCACCAGGCACTCCAAAAAGCTGCCGTTCCCTTGGTAAAAATGAAGCAGATGTCCATCCATCACCATAACTCTGAAGTAAATCTCTATTAGGATCAAACCCTTCATTTGAATAAGTATCAAGAATAGGTATTTTTGACTTTCCTTCTTCTCCAACCATTAAACCCCATATTGCCTTTCTCTCAAATTCAGGCATATTAGACAAATCGGCATAAAAGGGTAACTTAAAATCTTGTTTTAAAAGTTCTTCTACAGGAAGAGTATCAGGACCTAAATATTTGTACAAATGAAAATCAGATTCACCTCCTCCTTTCAGAAAGAATTTTTGGCTTGGGGCTGGTTTATATCGTTGAGAAATATTTGTAAGCAGATTGCCATCTCTATCAATCCATGGAATTTCTTTACCGTTAGCATCGACCATGGAACACGCATACCAAGTATTATGGGTGTTGCCTGTCCCATAGGGTGGGAAACTACGCTCTCCAGACCATAAAGCTCTTAAAGATTTTTCCATCATAGTGAATTCAACACCAGCTCTCCATCCCATGGCGTGACCATCTCCCATACACTGGAGGGGACGGAATTCAGAAATTCCTGGAAATCCTGGAGAAAAGAGCCAAATACGTGTTGGTCGAGCCATGCATAAAATGGTTGCTTTTGCTTTGAAAATATAGAATTCGCCAGTTCTTCCATTTATTCCCATTGCTCCAATGATTTTTGTTCTTTTTTCAACACTCTTTGTCAATAGATTTGTCGCCATAGTCCTATCAAAAATTTGTATATCTAGACGTTTACATTCTTTATAAAGTGCTGGTTTAAAGGTAGTTCCCCATACTCTTAAATTGTATCTATTCTCATAGTCATAAGCAAATAGAAATTTAGTTTTTTCGTCTCTAAAATCAGCACCTCTAAATTTATCTTCGGTATCTCTAATTTTTCCTCCAAATTGTTCCAAGTCCAGGAGTCGATCATATCCTTCTCTACATTCGATGTAATGTGAAATCCCATTATTATAACCATTATGATCTTCAACCATAGCTAATGCAAGTTCTTCGGGGGTGAGTTTGGAACAAGGATTAGTCGTTGCTGCTTCCCAATGATCACATCCTGATCCACTTGCACCACTTCTTATAGTTGCACCTTTTTCTACAAGGGTTACTTTTACCCCTTTTTTAGCTGCTGCTATTGCAGCCCAACATCCTGCTACTCCTCCCCCCAAAACTAAAATATCAGATGAAATTTCTCTTTGTGTATTCCATTTAATAGGATATGGCCACTCGATTTTATTAAATATCTGCTCTTTCACTTACTCAATCGCCTTTTCAACTTTTATTATCACATCTATTAAATATTTCTAACACAATAAAACAAATAAATTAAATTGGTAAATATAAATAATAACAAAAATAAATTTCAATTTTTAGATTATGTATAAAATTGAGAAGATAGGAAAACATTATCTGTATGTAAAGATAATGGGTACGTTTCCACCTTCAGTAGCGAACAAATTTATTGATGAATTTGAAGAAAAAACGAGACATCTTAAAAAGTTATCCGTAATTGTGGATGGATTAGATTTCATAATGTTAAATCTTCAATCATTTGAAATTATACTAAATTTCCTTAAAAAAAATAATAATAGACTAGTTAAATCAGCTTATGTAGTGGCACAAAATCCTGTCTTGGATAAAGAAGCTCAAATTTTATTAGATAGAGCAGATTCTCCAAAAAGAAAGATTGTAGAAAATCTTGATGATGCTAAGAAATGGATTGGTATTAGTAAAATAATAATTGAAAAAGGTTAATCTATAAAATTTAGATTTTCTCAATCTGGTTTTTATAGCGTTCTCTTGAATTATTATGTTTTTCTCTGATAACGATCAAAACTATTTATGAGTATTAATTATTATTTAATCTTTTTTTACATAAATCAATCGCTTTTGGATTATTATCTACTCCAATCCATTTTCTATTTAGATTTTTAGCAACGACTAATGTTGTACCTGTTCCACAAAAAAAATCTGCAACAAGATCTCCTTCATTTGAAGATGCTAAAATAATGCGTTCTAATAATTTTTCGGGCTTTTGAGTAGGATAACCAAGGTATTCTCTTGACCTCGTAGTAGTTTGAAAAGAATAGATATCATTCCAAACATCACCAATAGCATTGCCTGGTTTTTCATCTAAATATTGTTTTCCACCTCTCCTTTTTCTATAGAGACGTCCATCTTCGTCTTTATACCGGAACATTTTCTTAATG
The DNA here is from genome assembly GCA_048938855.1 of Promethearchaeota archaeon. Lineage (GTDB taxonomy): Archaea > Asgardarchaeota > Lokiarchaeia > Sigyniarchaeales > SOKP01 > Loki-b32. The sequence goes on along the minus strand of JBHLLT010000001.1, from coordinate 237,965 downwards.
TATTCTTCTTTGTATGGTGTATACAATTTGTTAAATATGAAAGAATCAGATTTTGAATAATATAATAATGTATCGTGTTGACGTACCCAACCCTTGATTTGACTCTTAAATCCAGAAACACTTCCTACATTCCATATTATTTCTCTTCTAAAATTTTTTCTGCCAAATACATCATCACATAGAACCTTTAATTCAAATGCAGCATTCGGATCACAGTGGCAGTAAAAACTTCCAGAATTTTTAAGAACTCTATGTATTTCTTTAACTCTCTCCTTCATAAACCTCAAATATTCATTTAGGTCACTCCATAAATCAGAAAACTCTTTGTAATCCACTCCACTAAAAAAAGGTGGATCAATATATATTAAATCAATTACTTTCGATTCAATTTGTTTCAAAAACTCTAAGTTTTCTGCTAAATAGACGGAGTTAATTTTCATGTAAACTTTAATAATAAAATATTGAGATTAATATATTATGGAAAAAGAACGATTAAATAAGAATTTCTTGGCTGAATTTCAAAAATATGATTTCTCAAAAATACAAGAAAGCAGATTATTCTTAGTCGGTTCAATTCGTTTTAAGGATTACTTTATCAAAATTGAATCTATATTGCAAATAATTTATAAAAAACTTGTGAATATATGTTCGGTGGATGGTTTATTAAACAAGGAAGAATTTTCAAATAAAGAATGGGACAGATTACAGGAAATAGCTTTAAATAAATTGCATGATCAAGAAGCTATTTTAGTAATTGATGTTGATGATTATATCGGTGAGCAAACAAATGAGGAAATAGAATATTTTGAAAATAATTTAAATAAACCAGTTTATTACTTATCAAAGTTAAGAAAAAAATAACCCATGATTATTCCCTATTAAACTAATTTATGCAATAATGATTTTTGCAAACATTTTCTATAAATTGATAGAAATTCTAATTTATTATATTAAAAATCAATAATCTAAGCATCTCAACATTTTTTTAAGACTAAATAGCTTATTATCCTCAAATTCACAAAGTTATAAAATCTAAGTTAAAGATTGAGGGTCTCAAGCTATAATGGAATTGTTCCAGGTTTATTGGGACGATGAGAAGAAACTTTTTTTAGAATTCAAAAAAGAAGAGAAGGAAAAACAAATTTATCTTCCCCACAATATAAAGCGAATAAATATAAAATTTGAAATTTCAAAAGAAGAAGTATACTATAAAGAACCTCCATATCTCATATCCATTAAAAAGTTATATCACTCTGGAGAGACAATCGCATTTACTATTGATTTAGATTTAATTAATAATCTTGAAGAAATCCAGATTAAAATTCTGCGATTATATATATTCCTAAATTCAGGTCAAAGAATTGAACATTCTTTCAGAAAGATCATTAAAGCTTCTGATATTGAATTTAATGAAGATTGCTATTTGGGACTTAAATTTGAAGATTTGAATGCAAGCAAAGATCTAAAGAGTACATTTACCGAAGAGAAAATATATGAAGAAATTAAAACTGATTTTAACAAAAGTGAACAAAAAAGAACTGTAATATATGAAAAACGAAAAATTGAAAATATCCCTGAGAATGTCTCAATTTTAACAATGATCAATGAAAGTAATAAAACCTTAAAAAATATTGAAGAACAAATTAAAAATTTAGCTGCTATACTAAAAAATATGAGTTTCAATAACATGCAGTATGTCCCGCAAATTCCAGTTAAAAGAACCCATGATTCAGGAATAAAAAGAATAAATAAATCCCCCTCGAATTCCAATTTACTTGAACTTGGAGCGCCTTCAGCAAAGATATTAGTTATTAAAGAAATGAAGTCAATCTTTCAAACTTCAATAGATAATAACAATGAATTTAATATTAGGGATATTTTAAAACCAATGAGTGAAGTTGAACTTAAAGCAATAACCCTTCCTGATGAAATTTTAAAGGAAAGAGAACAAAAAACAATAGAAAATCAAATTAAAAGACTGAAAAATAAGCAAAAAAAACAACTCAAGCTGGAGGATTTAAAAAAACCAGATTAAATTTATTTTGAATTATTAATCTTTTTCTTTAATCCTATATTAAATTAATATTAGGATTTGTTAATTCAATTGAGGTTAAAAAAATTTTATTAAACTATTTTATTGGAACTGCAGGAAGTGGAAAATCAACACTTACAGGTGCATTGAAAGATTATATTGTAAACCGAGATTCAGAAATATCTGCTATTACGATAAATTTAGATCCAGGGGTAAAGACTTTAACGTATGTTCCTGATATAGACATCCGAGATTATATTGTTCTTGATGAGGTTATGGAACAATATGAACTAGGTCCTAATGGTGCTATGATCCTTGCTTCTGATTTGATGGTAAACCATTTAGATGATTTAAAGGATGAGATAGATGAATTTAATCCTGATTGGATTTTGGTAGACACTGCAGGGCAATTAGAGCTCTTTGCTTTTCGTGAAACTGGACCACTTATAGCAAGTGTTTTAGGATTTGGGTCAATACAGCGAGCAGTTAGCTTTCTTTTTGATTCAAATTTTGTCCTTAGACCAAATGGTTTTATTTCGACATTACTTTTAGCTGCTTCTGTACAATTTCGTTTTAGGGAGATCCCTCAAATAAATATATTATCTAAATCAGATTTATTAGATGATGACCAAATTGATATGGTTGTGAATTGGAGTCAAGATTTTCAATCTCTAGAAGAATCTACTAGTGAAAGAGAAAGTGGATTGATTAGAGAATTATCAATAAATTTATCAGAAGTGTTTATACAAATGGGATCAACTGCTGAGCTTATTCCGTGTTCAGCTAATGAAGAAAATGGTCTTGACTTCTTATTCGGATATTTACAAAGAATTTTTGATTCAGATAAATCAAAATTTTATTAAAATAATCAAACCAATTAAAAAAATGAAAATTATTGGACCAATAGCCGGCATCGGTTCAAGATTACGCCCATTTACGTTAAATAAGCCAAAAGCTTTTTTAACAGTCGCAGGTAAAATGGTACTAGATCATATCCTTAATAAAATTAGTAAAACTTTTGAGGCTGATACAGAATTAATTTTGATTGTAGGTTATAAAAAAAGACAAATAATGGAGTATATCAAAAAACAGTATGGTGAAAGATTCAAATTAACATTCATCGAACAAGTTCCACGGGGATATGATGAAGGAATACCTTATTATTGGGGTCTAGGTGAAGCAATCTATTTAGCACATACTAGGTTCAAAAAAATAGAATTAAAAAACCCAAAAGAAGATAAGAGAGAGGGATCTTTAATATTTTTAGGTGACATGCTACCCCTAGATGAATATTCTTATCTGATGTATAAATTTTGGGAATCTGATGTGGATGGAATAATCACAGTAATGAGGGTTCCAGATGAGGATGCTGCTTCTTATGGTATAGTAGTTGTAGATGAAAATAACTTAATAACACAATTGGTGGAAAAACCTAAAGAATTGATATCAAATTTAGCTATAGCGGGACCATATGCATTTTCAAATACTGCTACATGCGCACTTTTTAAAAATCTAAAGAAATATCTGGATCAGAGAACCGATGAGTCAAAGGAAATTTATATGACAGATAGTTTACAAGATCTTGTTGATCAAGGCTTCAAAATTGCAGCTGTTCAATTAAAACAAGGAATGTTAGATTTTGGGCGACCTACTGAACTTTTAAAAGGAAACAAATATCTATTGGAACAAAATTTTACTAGAGATGATGATTTTCAGAGAAATAATATTACTGTAGAAAGAACCTTCTTAAAAAATCCTTATTTCATTGGGAAAAATACAAAGATTATAAATTCTGTGGTTGGCCCTTATGTATCAATCGGAAATGATTCGCATATTGAGAATTGTATCATTGAAAATAGTCTAATAGAAACTAGAGCTTTTCTTAATAATATAATCTCTCAGAATTCGATTATTGGAAGTAATGTAAAAGTTGAGAATATTAGCAAAGATAATCTAATTATTGGTGATAAAAGTGTTTATTGAAAATTTGTACTTATATTATTTCTTAGAACTTGGAAATTGTGGTTGATAACTTCTATTTATTATAATTAAATATTAATTTTAGAAAGGTTAAAATACTAAATAATAATAACAAGAAAATGAGAAGATAAAAAAAAAAATAATGATTAAAAATGCCATATCATATAGCTTTTGATATATCTCATAAACCAAGAGGAAGAATTGATGAAAATCTTACTGAACTTCGAGATTATCTAAATTCAAATGATTTCATTTGTTATAATTTTTTAGAGGTACCCATTACTGAAGATTCTTTAACACCCTATGATATACTTGTTTTTGTCTGCCCTGATTTTGCTAGACTTTCATCCATGGAAATTACAGCAATTGTAAATTGGGTGAAAAATTCTGGGGGCGGGTTGTTATTACTATCACATGCAGGAGGAGATAAAGGTCGGGGGAGTAATTTATCTGAGATTTCAGAACAATTTGGTATTGCATTTGAAAATGATCAAGTTTTAGACAATAGAATTAATTTGGGATTAGAAAATATTCCTTTAATTTCTGTATTCAATATACCTCATCCAGTTACTAGTGATATAAGTACCCTATGTTACCGATCAGGATCATCACTTTCGATTATTGGAAGTGGTGCATTTTCAATAGCAGATTCAAATGAAACTTCTGAACCCTTTTCTTGTCCACTTATATGTGTTTCTGAGCCAGAAAAAGGAAGAGTTTGTTGTATTGGAAGTTATGAGTTATTTAGGGATAAAGTAGGAGGAGGATTTCAATGTAATGATAATCCCCAATTAGCTTTAAATGTCTTTAAATGGCTCATTTCTGATTATCGAATTGAAATAAGAGCCAATTTAGATGTACCTGTGCCAATTCCTCAATCAACTATTACTTCGCAAAAAATATCAGAAGAATCTGAATTATCACGTTCTCATGAATCTCCAAAAAAGCAGACAATAAATATTGATTTCTCTATGAAAATCACGAAAAAAAGTGAGTTGGTTGAACTATTAAAAATCTTTCAAAACCAAATTAATACAATTCAAACTACTATAAATAAATTAATTGAAAAAGCAATTAAGTCTGAAGATGAAATTTTCGAAATTGAAGACTCAGAACTTACGCAGGATTCTATAACTCCTGTTCTTCCTACACCAATTGAATTAAAATCTCCAAAAATTGATAAAAAGATAAGTGATGAAATATTTCCTGAAGAAGATCCTACATTAACTGCATTACCTCCTAAACCAGACAGTTTAATAAGAGATGATCTTGAATCAGAAGAAATTTTAGAACCAGCACCTAAGCTTAAAACAAAAGGTAAATCAAAAAAAGAATTAAGAGATGAAAAACAAGGTTTAGAAACAAAACTAACTTCTGTTCAAGATCTCATGAACTTTATTGATAAAAAGCATTCTTCTGGAAAAATTAATAATAGTGAATATGAAAAAAGATCAAAGAAACTCCAGGGAGATTTAAAGAAAACGAAAAAAAGGATTGAAATCATTGATAAACTTTTAGAAAAGTAAATTAGTTAACGAATTCCTCTATAGTTAACTGTAATATAACCATTAATCTAATGATTTTAACAGAAATATTGAAATCCCTATTTTATAACATCAGTAATAAAACATGTCTCCACAATTTTAACGCCTTTAATTTGAGAAATCTTTTCTTCAATCAAAGGATTAAATTTTTCAATTGATTCAATTTCTACTCTCATAAACAGGCCACAATCTCCAGAAAGTCTCCAAATATTTGTTATTTCTTCAATTTCCAATAACTCTTTTACTATTCTTTTAATTTCTTTGAAATCTGGTTCTACTTTGACAGTTGCCCTGGTACGGGGTTTATTATCAATACGATACTCAATGGTAAATTTCTTAATAATTCCTTCATCTTTCAATTTTTTAACTCTTCTTCTTACAGTAGCTTCAGTTTTTCCAACATTCTGAGAAATATCATTGAAAGACATCCTACTGTCATCTTTAAGTAATTCCAAAATTTTAAGGTCTACAATATCCATAATACCTAAATCACAAATTATATCTTTTATTCTTTTTTATACATAATTTATTTTAATTAATAAATATGATTAATCATTTATCAAATTTTATTTATTTAAAACTTCAATTTTATTCTTTTTTTGCAAAATTTTGTTTATAAAATTACAATCCTATGTCAATAAAACTTTAAGTCGATATATCAATCTATTAATAATTATACTATATATGTCTTTTTTCACCAATTTAAAATTGTTATTTTAAATAATGATAATAGAGTTCCTGGATAGTTTAAATTATGTAAGATTGTAATTTGTTCTAAAAGTAAATAAAAAAAGAAGCAAAAAAAAAAATTCCATCATTTTCGTTTCGTTATTAATAGTACAACTATGCCAAGAGCACCAATTGCCCCAATGACTCCTCCTGCGATTGTAAACATGAAAAAGATATTGTTACCTAGCGTAAGAATATCTATTGGAAGATTTGCAACGTTTTCTATGTTGTATAATACAAAATTATCTCGTATATAAACTATCCAGTTTAAAATTTCATCAACTTGAGAAACACTTAAGTTTATATCATAATAGACTCCACTTATTAAATCCGTTGTAGTATCATAGTATTCTTGTAAATAATCGCGTGTCTGTTGATCACTTATTGCCTTAAACCAAAGTGATAACCCTTTCCAATTAACTATTGAATAATCTTCAGTTTGGTCCCATAACATGTATCCAGTAAATTCATCTATATTGGTTGCTGTAGGAATTCCTATTTCCCATCCGTTAATAGAAGCTAATCCTTCAAAAGCACCAATATCTAATCCATCTTCGTAGAGTGCTCCATTTGCCCACTGACGATAAAACTCAAATCGTGCATATGTTACCATTCTAACAGTTGTATAACGATAAGCAAGTGCTGGAACAAGCGCATATCTAATTGTGTTAAATAGCCAGTTATTTATCAAAGTCAGTTGATCCAAATCAAGTTTAAAGATTGTCATTAGTTCAGTTTGAGCAGTGGTATCACCTTCATACGCATCAATCCATTTTATAATTCCATCACGATCGATAAAGGATGAAGTATTTGTTGGATCGAGGAGGGCAACTGCTGATTCTAATGAGATGTTTGATTTTATAGGAACTCCAATTTCAAATATTAGGACAGTTGTTCCTATTAGATCAATACCTTGAGGTATATATGTACCATTAGCCCATTGTTCTGCATATAAAATATCTGAATATTCCGCTATTGACATTCCGATTCCTATTGGAGCAGGGAGGGGATAGATTAGGCCAACTAGGCTACCTCTCACAACAGTAAATAACCAAGTATATAATCTAGTCATAGATGTGCTCTTTAATTTGAAAGCAGTTTTAAGTTCATTTGCAATTGTGGTATTGCCATTACGTGCCGCGAACCACTTTATTATTCCCTTATCATTTACAAATGATGAACTATTCGACGGATCCCAAAGATTAATGGCTGAAGTGTAATTAATGTTTGTTGGAGTAGTCCTTCCTACTTCTAAACCTGTTATACTAGATGTAATATATTCACTAAAATACATCAGATTGAATCCAGTTGATACCCAAGTACCATTAGCCCATTGATCATAAAAAACTTCTTCAGAATAGGTTTCAATATCAGATGGAGTGTAATCATTTTTTACGATAACGTCCCATAGATATGTTGTAATATAAGCTGAAAGGTTTTGGAGTTGACCAGATGACCAATTGCAATCGTAAACAGTTTCCATTAATGATCTATTCGTTCCTATATCTGCTTCAGCGCTATAATAAAATTCGAGCCATTCTAATTGAGATGTTCCGTATGTAAGATCTTCTCGTATTCCTGGATATGAAGTGCCCATATAATCTCTTCCATTAAGTAAATAATCCGCAGCAAGAGCAGAATAATTAAGACTTTCTGTTCCACCCAACATACGCTCTGAAACGCCTTCTATAGAAGTGTGAAAATCATCTTGAAAGGTGTAATTGTTGAAGAATAAGTCCCGAGCAATTTCAGATGTAGGTACTGTTGTTACATTATCGGTTCGAATAGTTGTAATTGTATTAACAATTGCTGATGCAGCTCTAGATGCGTTAATAAACCCTGGTAACTTTTCAAGAGTTATATTTTTAAGATATAATAATGTTGAAGGTATTCCAAAAACCAAAGCAAAATTTTGTCGGATTTCTGTAATATGCTGATCATGTATTGCTGGAAGAACATTATAAATTCCTAAGCCAAGATAATTAGCTAAAATATAATCATCGACTTTATCTTCTAAATCAATTAAAAAAGGTGCTACTTGAGAATCAGCATTATCTCTAAGATATTCTTTAACGAAAAATCCTGTAGGAATAAGTCCTAATCCAATGATTAATAGAATTAATGATAAGTTTATTTTAGATTTATGTAGCATAATAAATATTTTGAATTGTATAATATTATTAAATATTTCCACTTAAAAGACAATAAATTCATTTATTGAAGTGTGTTTGTTTTTGATGATTTCTTATAATCTAAACTAATTATTACGATTTATTTTTTTTTTAAAAAAAAACTTTTTAAGGAGTTTATATTAAAATGATTAATTATGCAAAAACTATCAATTTTTAAATTTTTTATACCCTTCGCAATTATTACTAGTGTTTTTTCTGGACTTGTATATAATCTTCTTTATTTCTTAAATGTTCAAGTTATTGAGAGTCAATGGTCTATATATTTTGATACAAATTCATTTTCGATATTAATGTCTCTGTGTTTTATTCTATTTGCGATTATCTTGATTACCTCAATGAGATGGATTGAGAAAATACTTAATGAAAAATTTATTATTATAGGGATACTATTAATTGGTTTTTGTTGTATTTTTGCGAGTTTTATTATAACATGGGAAGTTATATTGCTTGTTTTTATGGTTAGTAGCATTGTAATTGCTTTTATACTTCCTATGCTTGGTCGATATATTTCTAATATAGTGAGGAATAAGTATCAAAACACCAGATATAACTTAGTTTTTCCTATATGTGGGTTGATTTGGGCACTAATCTCGTTTATGCTATTTACACTATTCGGAGTATATTGGAGATTTCTATATTTTTTCACAGGGATTATCAATATTATTGCATCCTTCGCATTTGTCTTTGTCTAATTCAAATAATAATATATTGACAATTTAAAGTATTCCAGAATAAACTACACCTATTTTTTCTTAATCTGTAATTTCGACTATTTATAATTTTTAAGAGAAATAATATTAATACTATCTATAATATTATTATTTTATATAGAACTTCTTTCAAATCATTATAAAAATGTTACAGGGATAAAAAATTGTCAAATGAAATCCCAGATAATGTAAAAGAATCATTGAGATCAATAGGACTTACCGATTATGAGATTTCGATATACCTTACTTTAATAAGTAAAGGACCTATGGATGCTAGAGAACTTTCTGATGCTTCTGGTGTTCCATATTCGAGAATATATAATATTTTAACTCAATTAGAAAAAGAGAAGATGTGGATTATTAAGGAAGAAGAATCGAGACCTAGTCGATATTTTGCGAAAAGTCCTGATGAGGCATTGGTTATCGCGAAGAAACAATATAGTGACAGTTTTAATGAACACTCAAATAGAATTATTAATACCTTAACACCTATTTATCAATCTCATGATACTCCAATTAAAATATCGCTATATATTCATCGAGGAAGAGATGTATGCATCAACAAATCTTTATCCTTAATAAATTTGGCAAAAACTTCAATATATCTAGTATCTACTAATTATGAATTTCTGGAAGTTTTTTATGATGATATAAAAAAAGCAAGAGCAAGAGGTGTAATTGATTTAAGACTTCTTATAGAAGCTGAAGCTTTAGAGGATAAAAAATTCCGAGCATTAATAAAAAAATATGATTCACTATGTGAGATACGATGGAGGGATCAAGTCTTTGGAAGTGCAATAATAATTGATGAAGGAGAAGATGCGTTTATTATGCTATCGGAAAGTTTCTTCCCTAAGAAAATGTCATATTTTGGGGTTTTGACTGATCATGTAGCTTTTGGGCCTGCTTCACTATATTATTATGATTATCTTTATAAGTCTGCAAAGGAAGCGAAATTAGATTAACCTAAATTAGAATTGAACCTATTTTAAAAATGATATCTTATTGAAATTATGTTTTCAGGGCATATTTCAACACATTTATAATAATTTAAACACTTTTCAGGCCAAATAAGTGTTATTTTCCGATTCTGTGGGTCATTTACGTTTTTTTCTAGAAATTTTAAACCTCTCTCTCTCAAAAATGGACGAGACTTGGCACATTCTCTAAGATAAAAATTTTCAAATTGGGACAATAAAAGATAAGCTAATCTGTATATATTACTCAGTAAAATTGAGACGAGATTACAAATATAGGATTGATAAGGTTTCAAAAAAAGATAAAAGAATGATTATTTTAAAAAAGTACGTTTGCCTAAATAAATAAAAAGCTCTGATAATTCAAAGAGAGTTAAGGGCCTTATTACCTGGGCCATACTCGTTCGAAGTTCCTCTTTATCCTTCCCGGCTAATATTATTTTTCTAATGTCTTCAATATAATCATCCATATTTAAGAACAGTATCTCGATTTTATCAACTCCGGTTAACTCTTCAATATCTTTATCTAAATGCTGTTCAACATCATTAAGTAAACCTATTTTTAACTTAGGGTTTAAATCATATTTTTTTATCAGCCGATTCATCTCTTCGAGTATAATATTTAAGCTTAAGTTCCAATCAGCATTCTCTTTATATTTAGGAATTAAAATTTCACTAATTATAACTTCAAAAAGAGTAGTCGGAGCTTTTTTATCAAAATCAACTCCTGTACCGTTACTTAACTGAAGCTTTTTTACATCTGCCATATTAAAACTCAACTCAGTTAATTATTTTTGTTTATTCTTAATAATTAATGGACTACGATATAATAAATATTTTTATACTGAGTATCATCTTAAAAATTCTAAAAAAAAATTGTGCAATTATGCAAAATTAAATAATTCAGATCAAAAAAATTGTTATAATAAAATTAATTAAAAATCATCCAATAATTTCACATATGAATAAATTCGAAAGAGCTCAAAAATTACTCCAAGATATAAAAGCAGATGGTTGGTTAATCGTTTGCAATGAGAATAATGATATTCATTCACGTTATCTATTAGGAGTTGGTTCTCATGCTCTGCATGCAATTTTTATTGCAGCAGATGGAAATCATAAAGTATTCCCCGTCAAGATGGAGGCAAATATGATTAAAAATTCATTAATAAATAAAGGAGTTGATGCTGAAATTATTCACTTTAATTCTATTAAAGAATTTGTTGAGAATTTAAAGCCAATTCTTAGCAAACCTAAAATTGCTCTTGATTTCGGAGAAGACATTTTTGAAGAAGATTCAACATCGTTTGCAGATCATCTCCCTGTTGGTACTTATTTGGCGTTAGAGAAGATGGCACCAAATACAGATTTTATATCAGCAGCTCCAATAATCAAGGAGCTTAGAAGCATTAAGTCATCAGAAGAATTAAAAGATTTACGAAATGTCTGTAAAGCTACTATTGAACTATTAGAAACTATTCCAGATATGACAAAAATAGGCATGACAGAACGGGAACTCATGGCTAACTTAGAATATGAATATGCAAAAGTTGGAAGACCTTCTTTTCCAGCGATAGTAGCAACAGGAAAACATTCAGCTGATCCACATCATAATAGCTCAGATGAAAAAATAAAGCCTGGACCTCTATTAATTGATACCGGAATGCAAATTTATGAGATGTGTTCAGATATTACATGGACTTACTGGGTAGGGCGTAAACCTACTGAAGATTTCATGAATGCTTATACCGCACTTTATGAATCAAAACAAATTGCTAACAAATATTATACTGACGGTACGCAAAGTCGAATACCGGCAATAAAATGCAGGGAATATCTTGCAGAAAAGGGGTATGATCATGAAAAATTATTTTTTCATGGATTAGGACATGCACTCGATTTCGAAGCTCATGGTGTTGGTCCTCGAGTAAGCTCGAAAGCTCCTGAAACAAGTATTCTTAAAGAAAATATGGTATATACTAACGAACCTGGACTCTATTGGATTGAAAAATGGGGAATAAGGCTAGAAGATGATCTCATAGTTGGGAAAGAAAAATTTGAACAAGTAACCTACAACCCAAAAGATCCAATTCTAATCTAATAAATCAATATGAACTATTATTAATTTTACTCTATTCTCTATTTTACTAGTAAAATATCCAATTTACCCCCTAAGTTTTCTAATTCGCTTAATAAGAGTAGCAATATCTATAAATAATATAACATACAATTATGATTCGAATAAATTGAATTCATAATTCAAATTATAAATTTAAGAGATATATGAGTAATAATATGAGTGAGAGATCGTCTAATAATGAGAATAATATAGTATCTAAAGCTACATTGACTATTTTAGGTTCTTGGATCTTTGCTTATCTTTTAACAGTTCTTTGTAGTCAAATTGGTCTTGTTTTAATACATTTAATTATGGGCCGAACAGGTAATATTATATATTTAAATCCTTTTGAATTTTATACGAATATTCCGAACCCTTTAACTGATCCCTATTTGTGGTTAATCGGATCTAATTTTGTGAATATGACCTGTGCAACAATAGTTTTTTTCATTATCTGGGTTAAAAAAAGTCAATATTTATTACCTTTATTAATGTGGGCACCAGCTGTATTTATAGTTGAAGGTATAATGATCATTTCTCAGTTTCCTGGGTTACTTTATGGGTATTGGACTGAAGCTTTTCAAGCAGGATTACACATTGGTATTGGTGTCTTGCTTAGCATTATATTTTTAGTGATTGGAATTTTTATGATGTATTTGGCTAAACTATTAATATATGATGTCACTCAAATCTCTAGGGGGCAAATCTTATTAATTAATATTATAGGATTTCCATTTTGGTTTATTATGAATGCGTTTTATTTTAATTTTGCACCTACAGTAATGACAAGTATTATTCCAAGTACAATTATCCCCTTGTTTAACACTGTTGTTGAAAAACCTTTATTACCCTTATTAAGTCGAAAGTTCAAAGTCCAAACGAAACCTTTGAAATGGTCTCACACAGGTTTTAGTCTTGGATTCGCAATGATAATAATAATGTTATTCATCTTTACTCCCTTTGAACCGTACAACGAGCGTGCTCAAATAGTTAATAATTATATATTAATATTCTTCCTAATTATTGGATTTGTTTTTTTTACTGTGTTTATATCTAAAAAGAAAAAGAAAAAAGCAGTTAAAAAGATATCCGTTTTAATTAAAGACACTAAAAAGATAATACCACTTCAGGAAAAAGAAGAAATTACTATCCCTGAAGAAATAACTGTTGAAGAAAAAATAATAGAGGAAGTAGTTGCTCCTGAGGAAATACCTGTTGAAGAAGAAATAATAGAGGAAGTAGTTGTTCCTGAGGAAATTCCTGTTGAAGAAGTAGTTATAGAACAGGAAGTAGTTATTCCTGAGGAAATTCTTGTTGATGAAGAAATTGTAGAACAGGAAGTAGTTATTCCTGAGGAAATTCCTGTTGAAGAAGAAGTTATAGAACAGGAAGTAGTTGTTCCTGAGGAAATTCCTGTTGATGAAGAAGTTGTAGAACAGGAAGTAGTTGCTCCTGAGGAAATTCCTGTTGATGAAGAAGTTATAGAACAGGAAGTAGTTGCTCCTGAGGAAATTCCTGTTGATGAAGAAGTTATAGAACAGGAAGTAGTTGCTCCTGAG
>JBHLLT010000001.1:0-224023 GCA_048938855.1 Promethearchaeota archaeon | reverse complement strand
GAAATTCTTTTAGAAGAACAAGTTATAGAGGAGACTATTACCCCCGTAGCCCCTCTTGTGTTTGAAAATATTGTGCTTTCTCATACACTCAAGCATGCAATGGGTATTACTTCAATTGCTATATCGCCAGATAATGAATCTATAGTAAGTGGTTCCAAAGATACATTGATAAAAATCTGGGAGTTGAATACAGGGAAACTTGTAAGAACTCTCAGAGGTCATAAGAAATATATAAACTCAGTGGCAATTTCATCTGATGGGCAATATATCATCAGTGGATCAAATGATAAGACTGTAAAAGTGTGGGATCTCAATACTGGCGAGCTTATAAAAACTCTTACTGGACACACATTTTATGTCTTAGCTGTAGCGATTTCTCCTGATGGCAATTATATAGTAAGCAGTTCTTTCGATAAAGAAATAAAAATCTGGGATTTCTCAACCGGGGAACTTTTGAAAACAATTAAAGGGCATGGAAAAGAAATTCCTTCAGTTGCCATCTCTTCTGATAATAAATTTATCGCAAGCGCTTCAAACGATAAAACGATAAAAATTTGGGACTTAAAAAGTGGAGAACTTGTTATTACTATAAGTGGTTATAATAAAAATGTCACCTCTGTAGCTTTTTCTCCAAACGGAAAGTATCTAGTAAGCGGCTCAAATGATAAAATCATAAGAGTCTGGGAGATTTCTAATAGAAAACTTTTTAAGGCTCTTGAAGGACATACATTTTATGTATCATCCGTAGCGATTTCTCCAGATAACAAATATATAGTTAGTGGATCATTCGATAAAACAGTTAAAGTATGGGATTTTTCAACAGGAGAACTTCTAGCAACACTTGAGGGTCACAAAAAGGAAATAAACTCAGTAGTGATTTCTCCGAATAGTGAGTTTATCGTGAGCGGTTCAAATGATAAAACAATAAAAATTTGGAAATTTAGATGATAAAATTCTTGAAATTTTTCCAAAAGAAAATTTTCAAAATCATCTTTCCATTTAATATATATCCGTTTTTAGATAATTAGAGGTAAGTTAAAAAAAAAAGAAATTTAAAATTTATTTAACTATTATTCAGCTTTTCAAATTGACTATTATATAATTCAGCATAATAACCACTTCGAGCTAGCAACTCATTATGAGTACCTTGCTCCACGATGTCACCATCCAGTACAACTAAGATATTATCTGCATTGCGAATAGTGGATAAACGATGCGCAATGACAAAACTGGTTCTATTCTCCATTAAAGCATCCATGGCTTTCTGAATTAGGATCTCAGTGTGTGTGTCAACAGAACTAGTAGCTTCGTCAAGGATGAGAATTGGTGGATTCGCAAGTATAGCACGAGCGATGGTTAATAATTGCATTTGACCTTGTGAGATATTTGTTATTTCTTCATTGATTATCATGGAATATCCATCAGGTAATGTTTTGATGAAATGATCAGCGTGTGCTGTGCGCGCAGCAGCATAGACTTCCTCGTCAGTTGCATCTTGACTGCTATAACGGATATTATCCATTATGGAAGCATTATAAAGCCACGTGTCTTGCAGAACCATTCCAAACATATTGCGCAAGTCTTCACGTTTGAAATCACGGCTATCATAACCATCTATAAGGATCGCTCCGCTGTTTAAATCATAGAAACGCATAAGTAACTTAACAATGGTGGTTTTACCTGCCCCTGTTGGACCCACAATGGCAATTTTTTGACCGGGTTGTGCTACTGCAGAGAAATCATGAATAATAATCTTATCTGGGTTGTATCCAAAGTGTACATTTTGAAATTCTACTAATCCTTTAATGCTATCTAACTCTATAGGATTAGGTACTTCTTGAATTTCCTCTTTCTCCCCTAAAAATTTAAATACACGCTCAGCAGCAGCAGCAGTTTGCTGGAGCACATTGGAGATGTTGGCAATTTGGCTTAGGGGCTGAGTAAACGAGCGTACATACTGGATGAATGCTTGAATATCTCCCACAGTAATTACGTTCTGGATTGCCAACCACGCACCGAGAATTGTTACAGCTACATATCCCAAGTTGCCAATAAAGAACATAATTGGCATCATCAATCCTGAGTAAAAATTAGCTTTCCAGGAACCTCTATACCAACTATTGTTTAACTTATTGAACTTTTTGACACTTTTTTCTTCACCACTAAAAGCTTTTATTACAATATGACCGCCAAACATTTCTTCCACATGACCATTTACATGCCCCAAATTATCTTGTTGTTGTTTAAAGTACTTCTGTGATCGGCCGATGATCACGCCCATTAATATTAGTGATAATGGAAGCATCCCAAGCGCTACCAGTGTCATAATCCAGTTGATAGTAAACATCATAATTAAAACACCTATAACTGTTACAACCGATGTAATAATCTGGGTGAGACTTTGACTCAATGATTGATTAATAGTATCAACATCGTTTGTAATGCGAGAAAGAACTTCCCCATGAGTAGTGCCATCAAAATATTTAAGCGGTAAGTGATTTATTTTCTCCGCAATATCCCGACGGAAGCGATAAGCAACATTAGTTGAAATATTTGCCATAATCCAGCCTTGGATAAAACCAAAAGCCGCTGATATAATATATATCATTAATACCTCAAGTAAAATTCCGCCAATTTGTACAAAATCAATCGTTCCTGTACCAGTAATTTCAGCAATCACGCCAGTAATCAGGTTTGTAGTAGCCGTTCCGAGAATTTTTGGGCCAATAATATTTGCAGTTGTTGATGCAGCAGCAAATATAAAGACTAAAAATATCCATCCCTTATATCTTCCCATATATCGAAATAATTTGCCCATTGTCCCGCGAAAATCGGTTGCCTTTTCACGCGCACTGAGTGCACCTCTCATTGGGCCACCTCCTCTCATTGGACCTCCATGTCGTTGCATCATAATGAATCCTCCAAATCAAGTTGTGAAATCGCTATATCCCTGTATATAGCACAATTTTCCATGAGTTCGGTATGTGTTCCCTTTCCGACAATTTTGCCCTCGTCAATAACAATAATCTGATCCGCATTTTTGATGGTGGAAACTCTTTGAGTCACTATAATTACTGTACTTGCTGATGTTGAATTTCGGAGGGCTTTACGCAAAGCAACGTCGGTTTTAAAATCCAAATTGGAAAAGCTGTCATCTAAAATGTAAATTGGAGCTTTCTTTACTAAGGCTCGAGCAATTGCAAGTCGTTGTTTTTGGCCTCCAGATACATTCTGCCCACCTTGAGCAATCTCAGTATCTAACCCATCGGATTTTGCTGTCATAAACTCAGTGATTTGGGCGGTTTGTATAGTAGATTTAAGATCATCAACACTTGCATTTTCATCTGCAAATAGTAGGTTACTTGCGATAGTCCCAGAAAATAACGTATCCTTTTGTGGTACATAACCAATCTTATTACGTAATTCATGTTGACTTACTTCACGCACATCAATACCATCAATTAATATCTCTCCCGATGTAGCTTCATAAAGACGTGGGATTAAATTTACAATCGTAGATTTCCCAGATCCAGTAGGTCCAATAAAAGCTGTAACCTGTCCAGAGTTAGCAATAAATGAAATATCATGTAGAGCGTCTTCTGGCGCACTGGCATAGCGGAAAGCTACATTTCGGAATTCAATTCTTCCTTTAAATGGTTCATCAAAGTGTTTTGGATTTTCGGGATCTTGAATTAATACATCAGTATTTAAGACCTTAGAAATACGGTTTACAGATACAGAAGCACGGGGCAAAATAATGAACATTAATGATAGCATAAGGAAAGACATAACGACTTGAATAGCATATTGCATAAAGGCAATCATGTCACCAACTTGTAGATTTGCATTAGCGACCTCATGCGATCCAACCCATATAATGATGATCACAAGTACATTCATCAACATCATCATCAAGGGCATCATAATTACCATCACGCGATTGATAAACAAAGATACTTTTGTAAGATCAATATTAGCTTTATCGAACCGAGCTTCTTCATATTGTTGTTTATTAAACGCTCTTACCACCATCATCCCTGTTAAACTCTCGCGGGCTACAAGATTGAGGCGATCTACCAATTTCTGTATACTCTTAAACTTGGGCAAAGCTATATAAAAAACCACTAGAATTAAGCTGAGCAATATACCCACTGCCATTGCAATTATCCACCACATAGTTGGGGCTAAATCAACAGCATGGATGATCCCACCGATCCCCAATATTGGAGCATAAAACACCAACCGTATGATCATCATTATTGCCATCTGAACTTGTGTTATATCATTTGTTGAGCGAGTGATCAAAGATGCTGTTGAAAAATTATCAAACTCAACATTAGAAAAAGTTTCAACCTTCTTGAATACATCACGACGCATATTGCGAGCCATACCAGTAGCAATCTTTGCAGACAAATAACCTACTCCAATTGTGCACGCCATTGAGAGTATCGTTAATAGGATCATCAGACCTCCAAAGTAAAACAGATAATTCATTTGCAGCTGGTTTAGATCCATTCCAAGAGCCTTATATTCTAACTTAACCACTTGGATTGCAGCTTGGATAATAAATATATCTCCAAGAGCGCTAAATTGCGAATCGACAAAAGCTATAATTAATGCCACTGTTGTAGGTGGTTGCGTTTCAAGGTACTCAAATAAGTCTGTGCCACCAGGGAGTGAAAGGCCTAATTGAACGTTTATAAGCATTCGTAAAGTATCATTTGCCATTAGCATTTTAACGAACGACACGACCAAAAGTGCCTTAGCCATAATAGGGTTTAAATGTGCAATTTTTGCACTTCCCGCGTTGGTCAATATATAAACCGACTGGTTAAGTAGAGCAGGATATCTTTTGACATATTGATCAGCTTCTACAGTTCCGTTATTTACCAATGTATAAGCATCAAGCACGTCTGTTTGGTTTCCAGGCGTGAGAAACAATAAAGTCCTATTCATTTCGATTTCCCGGATTGCCTTTGGTACTGCATTTTCCACGCCTCCTTGTTGAATCCCTACATTCACAATCTTTGAAAGATAATCTGGTAATGTCAAATTAAAATTAGCCTGTGCATATAACAACCCTATGGATAATGCAATCATAATGAGATATGGCTTCGTATATTTAATCATTCTAGCTTTCACTGTAAAACCACCTTATGCTTAGATAAAATCTCCCTCATTGTCATCATTTGATTCAGAATTAGCACTATCCCTTAATAACTCTCTCAATTTAGTTTCTCCTTGTTCCAGTCTTCCAAGAATTTCAGTTAAGAAATCTGCTTTGATTAAAAGAATAAAATTATCATTCATTGTCCCCATAACAATTAGCTTTTCACTGGGTTGAAGATTTATTTTCTTACGTAACTCAATAGGCAGAACAACCTGTCCACGTTCACCAACTGTTGCACTACCAAAAAATTCTAAATTCCCAAACATTTTATTTTTCCTATAAATTAATTAATTAAATGAGAAAAAAGGGTTCATACAAATAAAGTTTATCATTCAATTCATATTTATCATATTGATCAGAAAAGTAATTATTAAAATATATATTTCTGCAATAAAAAGTTTATTTGATCTATTAAAACGGAAAAACGCATAGATTCATGACGTACTTTCTTAAATCTCTGTTATATTTAACCTAAGTCTTAATAAAATATTGAAATTCTGAAATTTTCAATAAATTCATTTTATACTTCAAATTCAGTTTTGTCATCAGAAAAAAAGGAAATGCTTAAATACGAGAATAATTCAACATATATTGTTAAAACAGAAAGATCGGAATATCATGATACTAAAATATATTCTTAAAATGCGGAGAATTACTCCGTGTTGGGAACTACCTAATGCCGTTGAATCGGCTAAATACCTCAACCCTTAACCCTGTTATTAGATAAATACGTCTCCTCTTTTTGCAATTTTGAATATCATGGTTTCCGTTCTTTCCTACTCCTTTCTTTCTATATCGGTTAATTACCTAATTAAGATCATTTTTCTGACAATATTTTTGCAAATTTTTTTTTTCTAAAAAAAATGACAATATTTTCAAGCAATTTCAGCGTAAAATGATCTCAAAATATTATTAAAATTTCAATTTTTAAGAATTTGTGGGCTTTAGAAGCATAAGATATTTATAGATTATTTAAATTCAGATAGTGAGAGAAGAACTTAAATAATCAAAATGAAATCTAAAACAAAATTATTTCTAAGTCTCATAACTTTAGTGATAAATTTAGCATTATTAGGCATTTCGACATTTTTTTTAATCCTCAATCAGGAGGACAATAATGGTGGGGGAAATGGAGGGAATAATGCCGGTATTCCAATTTTTATCGATGGAAATGGTACAAATAATTGGAATTGGGCAAGTACACAGCCTTGGTGTCAAGGTTCAGGCACATCTGAGGATCCTTATATTATTGAAAACTTAATTCTTGACGCTAATGGTTCTGAAAGTTGTATCAGGATAAGAGATTCTAGTGTTAGAGTGATAATCATGAATTGTACTCTTTTCAATGCTTCTTACGCAGGTATTGATTTATTCAATGTGGATTATTGCGATATTTTTGAGAATGCTATTTATAATAATTTTGAAGGCATAAGAATGGAGTATTGTGAACATAACTATGTTCTCGGAAATGTTATTTACAATAATGAAAATGGGATTTTAATAGAAAGGAGTAATTACCATAATATTTCATATAATAACCTATTTGGTAATTATATTTCAGGAATTAATGCATCACGTAGTTATTCTAATTGTTTTCATCGTAATAATATGAGTTTGAATATGTTTGGGATCTCTCAGAAATTATGTAATTATACAGTAATATATGATAGCGTAATATATAATAATATAGCTGGTTTATTTCTTGATTACGAGACTAATTCTCAGATTTCAGATAATTATTTAAATAACAATAGTGTGTGGGGGTTTAGTCTTAGGTATAGTAGTCATAATCTGATTTTTAATAATGATTTTATTGAAAATGGAATAAATGCTATTGATGAATTAGGAACAAATAATCAATGGTATTTTGCATATGATAACACAGGTAATTTTTGGTCAGATTATTCTGGTGTAGACGCAGATGATAATGGTATTGGAGATACTCCATATGATGTCCCTCCTGCTGGAGGAAGTATGGACTATTATCCGATTTGGGATGATGGTCCTGGTTGAGGTGGAAATTTTCTCTTGATTATTTTTATAATTTTCTGATTAAACCTAATTCTTTTTTCTTGATATAGTTCATAAATCGCAATTAGTATCAAGATAATTCCATATTTATTTTTAAAATTATTACAAATAGAGTGTAGCATAAAACTTGGCTAATTTATTAAAAATTCAGTTTTTAGTGACATTTGGTTTTAAGCAACATAAATTATAAATAGGTTATTTAGATTAAAGTATTGAGGGAAAAGAATCTAGTGATTAAAATGAAATCTAAAACAAAATTTATCATAAGTGTATCAATAATAGTGATGAGTTTTATATTTTTAGGAATTTCAACTTATTTTGTAATTTTTAATGAAGAGAATGGTGAAAATGGGGTGGAGAATAGGGAAATTCCAATTTATATCGATGGAAGTGGTACAAATAATTGGAATTGGGCAAGTACACAGCCTTGGTGTCAAGGATCAGGCACATTAGCAGATCCTTATATTATAGAAAACTTAATTCTTGACGCTAATGGTTCTGAAAGTTGTATTTTAATAAAAAATTCTAACGTTTATTTCACGATTCAAAATTGTAAGATGTTTAATGCTTTATATGGTGGAATATGGTTAGTCAATGTGCATAATTGTGAGATACTAAATAATGATATATTTAATAATTCTCAAGGAGTAAAGCTAGATAATTGTGAGCAAAGTTATTTATTTGAAAATAGAATACACTATAATGAAATTGGTATTCATATTGAAAAGTGTGGATTTACTAATATTTCAGAGAACCTCATTCTTAACAATATAAATTCTGGAATTAATATAACAGAGAGTGGCGGAATTGCTATTTGTAATAACACATTAAACTTTAATTGCTTTGCGATTGCACAGAGATTCAGTAATTATTCATGGATTTATTATAACAATATAAATAATAATACAGTGGGGCTAAATCTTTATTTGGTTGCCGACTTTCAAATTACTCAAAATATTTTGAAAAGTAATAATTATTATGGAATGTATATACGTGCTAGTACTCGAAATTTGATTTGTCTAAATGAATTTGTTAATAATATGATAAACGCTTTTGAGGGATCTGGGACAAATAATCAATGGAATTTTACCGATATTGGTAATTTCTGGTCGGATTATTCCGGTGTAGACGCAGATGATGATGGGATTGGGGATACTCCTTATTTAATTTCAGGAAGTACAGGAAGTTATGATTATTATCCGATTTGGGATGATGGGCCTAATTGAGGGGATAATTTTCTTCTAATTTTTTTAATAATTTTCTGATTAAATCTAATCTGTTTTTCTTGGTTAAGTTCAAAAATTGCAATTAAAATCAAATAAATCCCGAATTTCTTTTTAAAATTGTTACAAATGGATTTAAATAATTTTTTTTCAGATTTATGATTCTCTGATGTAATATGGTAAAAAACGCTGATTTTTTCTTTCAAAATTCTTTTGATGTTTCTATCATAAAATCTTGCCAATTTATAGCTGTTGTATTCTACACAAAGTATATTCCAGCTGGAAATTTTGCCATAATTAACATTTTTTATATAATAATTTTCATATTTTGTTCGAAAAGTTCTGTGATTCTTTTTGCTTGACGAATAAGAGAAATATAGAGCAAAAGGAGGTGAGATTGTAATTTTATCATCATAGAACTTCAAATTGACATATTATACTCTACCCCCAAGCATTTTAAATAGGAAATTCTCAACAGTACTGATTTTAATATCTTTTTTATCTACAGCAGATTTGGGTGAAGCAACACAGGTTCCATTTCCATAGAGAACCCATAGCACATATATTCCCGCATTATTATAGTGCTCAGTTCGTTCAATTATCTCTTTTACAGATATCTTTGAACTTTGAACTTCGATAACTATTTCTTCCCCAGAATTTAATTTAAAATAAACATCAGCCCTTCTATTATTAATGTATTTCTCAAGTGATTTTTCGATAATTCTTTTATTGCTCTCTGAAATGAACTTTAAAAGTAATCTTTTTATAGCTTTATGGTAAAAAGATTCTGATTTCGCATTATAAGCAGATAAAAGATTCGTCATTTCATTGGTAAAATTTAGATCTTTATCTTGGATATTAAAAAATTAGCCTTGAAAATAAATATGAACAGTTTAAAGAATTATTAAATCATTAATACAAGTAATATATTCCATCCTTAGCCAGATGATAATTTGATATTATTAGGTTTTGCTTAAATTAGGTAGAAATTTCTCTTCTGATATTTTTATAAGTGTTTTTGTATAATCAATAATTTTTTTTGCTATTTCAGGGTGAGAGAGCATCTGTACTTCTACTTTTTCCCCTCTATCCCATAATAAATAAGGTGTATCTTCATAAGGGGCACTTTCTTTGACTTCCTTTATCCAGCTGTCTGGTAATTCGTTTTTTAACTCTACATCAAGCATTCTGGCTAAGAAAATAGTCCAAGCTCTTGGAACAGTGGTCATTAAATACCCACCACCACCTACCGCTAACCATTTGTTTTGACAATATTCACGAGCAGAAGTTTTCATTGTTTGAGCGATATCTCTATAAGCAGCTAAAGAAAAACCCATTTGAGTCAATGGATCATCAAAATAGGTATCTACTCCGAGTTGGGTAATTAATATATCTGGAGCATACGCTTCTAATAATTTTGGTGCTGTCTTTCTGAAAAGATTAATAAATGGTTTATTATAGGTTCCAGGGAGTAAAGGGAAGTTAATAGAATATCCTTTTCCATTCCTATTGCCGACTTCGCTAATAGATCCTGTTCCAGGAAAAAGAAATCTTCCATCTTCATGATAAGAAATTGTTAATACGTTTGGATCATCATAAAATAACCATTGAACACCATCGCCGTGATGGCAATCGATGTCTAAATAAGCTATTCTAATATCCTCTTTTAAATTTTTAAGATGATGTATAGCCACTCCAATATCATTAAAGATGCAAAAACCTGAAGCATGATCTTTCATAGCATGATGTAATCCCCCTGCTGGATTAAAAGCGATTTTAAAATCTTCTTCATTCCATACTGCTTCAGCGGCAGTAATAGATGCTCCACATACCATAGCAGATGCTTCATACATTCCCTTAAAAATGGGATTATCTCCTGGGCCAAGGCCGTAACGATATGGAATGATACTGTTATCATTTGGATTAAAACTCAACTTTTTTACCACTTCCACATACTCCGATGAATGTACTCTTTCAATTTCTTGTTGTGTGGCTGGCTTTGGTTCCATAATCGTAAGTCTGTCGTGTTTTAATAAGCCCAGTTTTTCCATTAAACTATAGGTTAATTTAAGTCTTAATGGCCTTAAAGGGTGATCTTTGCCAAAATTATATGTCTGGTAATCTTCCGTATAAACTAATCCAACTTTATCAACCATAGCAAAAATCAGAATGTAGATATCCTAATAATTATATTAATCTAAATTATAAATCTCTTTTAATTTTCTAGTTAATATTTGATAAATTTGGAAAAAAAGTAGTAATAAATATGAGAACTTGTATTATCAAAATATCATATTAAAAAAAAAATAAGTAATAGGTAATTCATATAAAATTATCTATCATCCTAAGAGAATGAGCCAAAATTTCCGAAAATTCATTACAAGAGTCGGTGAACAATCTGAATTCAAACCACTTAAAAACCAATTACTCAATTATTTAAAAAAAGAGAGTGAAAATAAATATAAAAATTATCCTCGGCTTTTAGAATTAATGCAGAATTACTGGCCTACATACAAAGAACGTTCCCGTATTTCTCATCTCTTAAAAGATCATCATGAGGAAATCTTTACATTTTATTTAAATACTTTTTTTCATTTCAGAAAGAGAGGATTATCATTCTCGGAGCCAGAAGCTCCAACCCCAGTTGACTTTAAATTAATCTTTAAATATCATTATAACGATAAGGAAGTAAAAGTGGTGGAAGATGTAATCCGAAATTTGAAAATTAATACAAATACTGAATCTATTCTGAAAAGAATTTTTATATTTACAATAAGTTCATTCGGTTTTATGGTCGAACAGATATTTGAGAGACCTTTTGCTTTTCAATTTTTTGATATCTCGGCAAATCATCTTCCTAATAATGAATGGGAAGTATTAGCCATTATTTCTGGAAGAGAACAGTAATTTTAATTATTTATCTTTAGTTAAAAAAGAGCTTAAGTCCATCATATCATCTCCTCGTTTTACTTGTATCTTACTTCTTATCCCTTTCACTTTTCGCTCTAAGTATATAATAGCATCAAGAGGAATTTGTCTTGGAACACCTCCTCTACTTCTGATTATTGCTAACAAATAGTCTATATTCTGAACAACATCAGGACTTATTAGTTCGTTGTATATTGCTTGATAAACATATTGCTCATTTTTCTTTAAATTATTTAAATGATTATAAGCATCTGGAGCAAGCACAACTTTTAATACGTAATCAATCTTATCAGAAACCGAAATTACGCTTTCTTGGACAGATTCCTGTCTTTTTTTTGCTTCCATGAAAGCTTGCATTTTTTTCATTCTAATCTTTTCTAATTCATGTTGATCAAGGTTATTTTCCTTTTTTCCCATTTTGCTTCTCTCTCCGCAATCAATTCTGTTGATCTGTAGTTCTCTATAATTTAAAATATTATTATTTTATCCTTTTTTATAATTAAAAAAATGAGCTTATAAATAAGAAGTTTGCGAAGTCTGATAAAGGATTTATAATTTATTTTCAACTAAAATGGTTATTAAAACCACTTCATTATTGATTATAATTTACTTGTAAGAATAATCTAACATGAAGCTTAAATTGAATTTAATTTTAAATATGAAAAAATTAAAAATATAACAATTAAAAAATATAAGGTTACGTGCCTAATATTAATAGCAAATTTCCTGCACTTGTTTTAATAATACTTCTTTTTTTAGGCTTTAATTGTGTCTTAAATATAGAAAAAATTGCAATAACAACTACTGATAATGTTTCTGAAAATCATAAAAATAAATTTGGAGTAACTTATAATCAAAAATTAGCTTCAAATGGAGGAGAGTTCTCTCGATATAACCTCTCATTAATATTTGATGATTCAGCCTCAAGTGTAACAGGCAATCTAACCGTGAATTACTATAACAATGATCCTCTAAATTTTACTAGAATACCCTTCCATCTTTTTTTATCAGATATGCAATATCATTCTAGACAAGGAAGTATTGAGATATTAAATGTAACAACCATGAATGAACCTAAATCTCATCTCAATTTTGAAGTTGACGAAATAGCTCAACTTTTATGGGTAACACTTGAGTCAGAAATAAATCCTAATAATAGAACGCTTTTTAATATCGAATTCACTTCTATTATCCCGGATGGAGGTATCGACAGGTCTAATTCCTATGGCTCGGGTAATAATAGAATCTACAAATTTGCCTGCTTTTATCCTATGCCTTGTGTCTATGATAAGTATGATGGATGGAATACAGATCCCTATTTAGCAGATGGAGATCCTTTCTATTATGATATGGCTTACTATAATATTTTTATTGAAGCTCCTAAAGATTTTGTAATTGCTGCTACGGGACAATTAATAGAAAAACAAAATAAAATATTAACAAACGTTTATCATTTCGATCCATTGTATCCTGTAAGGGAAATAACATTTTCAGCTTCAAAAGGGTTTAATAAAGAATCTACATTGATAAATGGCGTTAATGTCTCCACTTATTATTTACCAAACTCTGAGTTTTTGTGGCAAGTGAATGCATTAAATTTTAGTAAACAAGCTTTTACGTTATTTAATGATACTTTTGGTGAATACCCCTATCCTACGTTAAATATTGTTGAAGAATACACGCATTTTGGAGGAATGGAATATCCTTGCCAGGTTTATATTAGTGCATCTGCTGTTAATTTGTCAAACCCTTCTTTATTTTTAGAAAAAGTTATTGTCCATGAAATTGGACATCAGTGGTGGTATAATTTAGTAGGAAATGATGAAGTCGATTGTGGTTTTTTAGATGAGGGTCTTGCTTGTTGGTCAACAGATTATTATGCAGAAGTATTCTACAACAATTGGGAATATTTTCAAAGTTCTCCATATATCGATCTTGTAAGAATTTACCATATGACAAATGGATTACCCGCAAAAATAAATAGTTCTGTTTATGAATGTATTGATATAGGAATGGATTATTGGTATATTGCTTATTATAAATGTCCCTTAATATTTGAAAAATTACGAAAAACCATTGGAAGTTCATATTTCCTTGATGGATTAAGGCAGTTCTTCTCCAATAACATGTTTCAAATCGCGTTTTTAACAGATTTGCAACAAGCTATGGAAATTATATCGGGATTTTCGCTAAATTGGTTCTTTTTACCATGGTTTGATAATTTTTATCTTCCCAAATATAGTGGTAATTATAAATTTTTAAACAATAACCAAACTTCGATATCAATTACAATAAAAGATCTTAATGAGCCGTTAAATAGCTATGCTTACTCACAACAAGTTCAATTTATAATTGAAGATAATCATGAAATCATTTTTAATGGGTGGATATGGATTAATAGTACTACAACTATTGAATTGTCATTTAATAGCAAACCTGTAAAAGTTAAATTAGAATATAGCGATGAGGTAATAGTCCAATTAAATTCGCCATATAATACTTATCTATATCTACACTTAGAAGAAATTCCATCTATTTCTGGTTATAATATAAGTCAAATCATTTTTTGTCTAATTTTTATAATTTTTTTACTCAAAAACTACTCAATTCGTCGAAGAATCAAGTGTAGATCCTAATATTTTTATCAAATTTTATATTAATGATTTAGAAAAAATGGTCCCCTCTGCCGGCATATCGTGAATTCCTTTAGGAATCACTTCGATCCAGCGACCGCTCGGTTTCGGCTGACGTAACTTCATTAGCAAGAAGCTTTAGTACGCGATTTTATCTACAGCCGAGCACTCTTCCAGTCTGAGTTAAGAGGGGTTTTTAAGTTAAAACTTAATAATTATAGAATTAATATAATTTTTACGTTTTTTAGCTAACATTTGACAATTTAAGTAATCTTAGATAAATAATACTTTTATAGGTAAATATGATTAATATATGATAAAACTAAATTGACGAAAACCATAAAAAAAGAATTAAATTTTTTGTGTACATCATAATTCATCTTTATTTTTAAGAAAACTTCAAATATGTTTACTTTATAAGATTATTAACTCAGAAATTTTACAACAAAAAATCCGAAAATTCTTTTGTTGTGAAAAATTTTTAATATAGTAATCTATAATTTTATAAAATTAAATAATTATAAATATACAATTTAAATGCAAAATTAAAAGATTGGTGATAATTATCAGAGAAGAAACAGACTATACTGAGGCAATCGAGGCATATAAAAATGATCCACTCGTTATCCTAGAACCCTGGGGTAGGAGTATTGATCATTTAAGGTTAACTATCATTGGAAAAAAAGGAACACCGTACGCCGACGGTAAGTTCGTATTTGAAATTAAATTTCCTGAAAACTATCCATTTGCTCCTCCTTACGCATACGCGGTTACTTTAATGTGGCATCCAAATATTGACTCTTCAATTCCACCAGGAAAGTTGAATATCTGTTTGGATTTAATTAATCCAGATTTAGTAGGAAAAGTTGATGCTAGTACAGGTGCTTCTGGTTGGACTCCGAGTAAAACTCTCACTAATATAATCGAGGCTTTAAAAGGTATGATGCATGTTGAGCCTCCTTTCTTTAATCCGGGAGATCCATTAAATCATGAAGCAGGAGAACAATATTTTAGAGCTCAGAAAAAGTTTGAGGCAAAGGCAAATGCTTGGACTAAGAAATATGCTCTTGAGTAAATTTTTTTAACTATTTTTTATCTTTCATTTTAAAATTATACGATTTAATAATTTTGGTTAATAAATATTAAGAAATTATTAAATGATTAAATAAAAGAAAAGAATTAAAGATTTAATATTTCACAAATCATAAATATTATTATATGGAGAGTTTTTCATTTGAAACTAAAAAAGTATTAGTTTTTGACTTGGATGGGACTATAGTTAATTTGAAAGCAGATTGGATAATTTTGCGAGACATTCTAGTAAAAAACTATTATGAGCGTTATAAAGAAGACTGTAATATAGATAGAATTTCTACATGTTTAGAGGAAATTGTTAAAAAGAAAGATGAAGCAACCTTACAAGACTTTTTTGATATAATTCGAGAATTTGAACAAAAAAATTTAGAAGATATTGAACCAATTGAAGAGACTATTTTTTTCATCAATAATAAGGAACTATTTAACGTTAGGGAAGAAACAAAGATTGTAATTCTTTCTCTCAATACTAGAAATACTATAATAAAAGCTTTAAAAGATGCAAAAATATATAATAAAATAAATTTCATTGTTGGAAGAGAAGATGTGAGAAAATGGAAACCTGCGCCAAATGGACTTCTTAAAATTCAAAATCATTACAATATAAATAAAAATGAAATGCTATTTTTTGGAGATTTAGAAAATGATATCATAACAGGAAAAAATGCAGGTATTAAAGCCTATTATATTCAAGATTTAATAGAATTAGTAAGAAAAAAAAAAGATACTTAAAACTTTTCTTTTAAGCATTTCTATAATTTTGTGAAATTAAAAACTTCATCTATCCTTTCTATAAATTTAAATAAACCAGTACTGGTTATCTTCCCTATTATTTCATCATTTTTAAAATGATGGTCATCTACATAGAGTGATCCATCAATTTTTAAAACACGATGTAGTTCTCTTAAGATACTTTCAGGAATTGAGAGATCATGATAAATATCCAATAATAAAACAACATCAATCGATGCATTTTCTAATTTTGTATCACAATCCGTTAATATAGTTTCAATATTTTGTAAATTCTTTTCTTGTGCCCTTTTTTTAACCGATTCTATTGCTAGTGGGTGAATATCTGCAGCATAGACTTTACCGGTATTACCTACAACCTCCGCAGCTGCAATTGAATAACTACCAGGACCACATCCATAATCTAATACAATACTTCCCTTAGTAATTTTGGTTTTTTCAATTTTCATATATGGTGGATATTTATTATCACGTTTTTTAAAATGTTTTTCCATTAACTTAAAATGAGTTTTACTCATGGGTTCATCTTTTTTTATATAATTTTGAATTGCTATCACCTCGTTGAATTGAAATTCTTTTTTTTTAGTTATTATTCATTTAATCATTACCTTCTTCGCTACTTTCATCAGATTTAAATGCTTGAAACATTTTCATGGCAATTTTCTGTAATTGGTCTTCTTTAACTAAACCAATACCTTTTTCAATATCTCCAAAGACTAGAATTTTATCTCCAGGTAGAATATCAAAAGTTTTTCGTGCTGCAGCAGGGATTGTAATCTGACCTCTCTCTCCTACAGTTACTGCCCCATAGAATAAACTATTTCTTCCGTGTCTATGTATATTTCTCGGTCTTTTCTTTGCCATGTTTTCTCAATGATTTTTTTATATTACATGATATTCATGAATTACATGTTATACATGTTTTTCATGTATATATAAATGTTTGTATTTTTTTTAAGTTAAAACTATATATTGATACAAAAAGACAGAGTTTTGATTCTTACCTACTAAATGATTTAAAAGAAAAGAAAAAGAGAAGATCAATTAAGAAAAAATCTTATTAAAGTTTACATAAAAGCAATTACAACATTATATTTTTTTATTTCTGATTCAGTTAATGCCTTTCCTAAAGGAGTAATTGAGATAATGTCATTACTTTTTATTTGGAGTGAATTTAATTTTATATAAGGATCCTTTAAGGAAGGCATATAGGGATTCCAATAAATTTCTTTTGTCATTGGATTTGTAATCATCCATAATTCTGGATCTAATTCATACCCAGTTATTTTCATTGCTTTAAAAATATAACCTACATCTGCATCGAATGGTACAACGAGTTGTACATTTTCTTCACCTTCAATTTTACCACAAGCAAGACAATCCTCTCTCTTTACAATATTTAGATGATCGAATTGCCCATATATACCATTATAATTTACATATGGGGGATCCATTGGAGCACCAATATTCCTGCCATTAACTCTAAATAAAAGTTTTAAAGCTTCTTGAGATTGAATGCTAGCAATGACAGAACTCACAGTTTGTATCGCAGCGATTTTATTTCCGAGAATATTTTCCATCTCCTCAAATTTGTAGTCTGGACCAAATGTATCTTTTATATTTTGTTTCCACTCTTTAAGTTCCTCTTCATTTAAGTTTTCTCTTTTTTCTTCTGGCACATTTTCATTAAAGACACGTTCTCTCAATTTTTCTAATTCTGCTTGTGCTAATTCTTTTAATCTGAGCACATCATCATTTAAATTGAGATCTGGTTTATGTCCATATTCTTTTTCAAAATCCACTTCAGCTTTTATAACGCAATGATTCCGGTTCCGTGGTAAACCTTTTAAAGTACATGCTGCGACAAGTTTATCGTCAGCAGGAGGTATTGGAACCAAACATCTATAACAAGGTGTTTGATCTAATAATTCTGGAGCATATTTCCAATCAAATACCATTTCTATTTCTTTTCGAAATCTTTCAATTACAGGTGTAATACTCTCAGCCCTAATACTTTCTATTTCTGTCTCTAATTCTTCAATTCTTCTTTGTGCTTTAAAATAATCGGGATATCCCAGCTCTGTTATCTCCCAAAGTTTTGTTTGAACTAAATTTTCAATTTCACGTTCTTTACTTTTATACTTTAATTCAGATCCTTCAGGAATTACAATTTGTACATGACCTTCGAATCCTACTGTTCCACCTTCCACCATAGGTTTTTTCAGACGAAGACATATTTTATTCAAATCTAATCTGGCATTAAAATTATCTAAAGCAGCAATTATTACATCAGACTCTTCATACACAGAGATAGGTAATTTTTGAAGTTTTTCAAAGTAATAATCGACTTCAAGATACGGATTCATATCCTTTAATCTTTCAGCGGCAACTTCGGCTTTGGGACGCCCTTCATCACCTGGTTTAAAAAGCATTTGTCTTGATAAATTTGATGTTTCAATTGTATCTAGATCAACAAGAATAAGTTTTCCAATGCCCATAAGAGCAAAATCTTTCGCTATTTCACAACCCAAGGCACCTACACCTATTATCATAATAGTTCCCTTATCAATAACCTCTTGATCCCAACCATCAATTAATTGTTGACGTGCATACATCCGAGATTTAGTAATATCCTCAGTTTTTTCAGTCATTTTGACCATACCTTATTTTTTATGATTATAATAATATTATTTCAAATTCTAAATTTAAACTCTTTTAGTTAGTTTCTTAACTCAAAAAGTAATTAAAAATAGTTTTAATCACATTTAAATTTGACAAAATAAAGATTTAAGAAATAGTTCACTTTTTCTTCTTTTCAGCAGCTTCCTTAATCATTTTTTTAAGGCTATCAACTTTTTCTCGCTCCTTAGCTTCCTCTAGTTTTTCTTGGAATTGCTTTTTCTCACCTTCCTTTTTTGCTATTTCATCAATGAGTTCTTGCTTAACTTTGATTAAGTTTGTCATCTCTTTACGAAATTCTCTGGCTTTAATTTGGACTTTTCGTTTTTGGTCTCGTTCGGCTAATTTTTGTTGTTGTTTTCTTTCTTCTATTAAGCTTATCACATCGTCTGCTATTTCACTTACTTCTCCAACTGTTGCTTTTAATTCCTTTTCTCTCTTTTCTTTATGCTCTTGCTCTAAAATTCTTTGTTCTTCTAACTGTTTTTGAATACTCTGTATTCTAGCTTCTTCTTTAATAACTCTTTCTTCTAAATTTTTTGTATTTTTAATTTCAGTTTCAATATATTTGATTTCCTTATCCCAACCTATTGTTTTAAATTTATTAATTGCAGAGTTGAAATTTTCATAAGCTCTCTCGAAATCATGGTATGCGGCCGATTTCTTTCCTTCATCTATGAGTTTTAATCCATCATCTCTAATATTTTCAACTTGTTGTCTTTTAACTACTATATCTCTATACTGCTTTTCTTGTTCTCGTTTTAATCTTTCTTGTTCTAATCTTCTTCTCTTTACTTCTTCTTGAAACATTGTATATTCATTTTCTCTTTGTAAACGAGCTTGTTCTTCCAATCGTCGCTTTTCCATAAAATTAACTTGTTCTTGTTGTAGATCCTTAATTAGACTATTTAAATTATCAATTTCTGGCTCCCAACCTATATTCTCGGCTAAGATGTGTCTTGCTTGAATATACAACGAAATTGCTTCATTATAATTAGGAACATGTTGCTTTAAATATTTTCCAGCTTCTTCTAATAAAGAATACGCTGATTCTCTTACGCTTTTTTGTTCTTGTATAAGTTTTTCTCTTTCTAGTTGAGCGAGTTGTTGAGCTTCTTTTTTTTCTCTTTCTTGTCTCCTTCTTTCCTCAATCAGCATCGTTAAAGCTCTTTCTTCTTCATATTTTTCTAATTCTTTTTGAATTTCTAAATTTTCTGCTTCCTCTTTTCTATTTTTCAGATGATTAATCTTAAATATCATATTGTCAATTGAATCCGTTGGAAATTGCAATTCATTTAAAATTAGTCCAGCTTTTCTATAACATGCTATAGCATTATCATAATTTTGTTCTCGCAAAAATTTCTCTCCTTCATCTAAAATCTTGAATGCATTTTCTTTTCTTTCTTCTAACCTTGATTTCAATTGTTCTCTTTCTAAAATTTTCATTTCCTTTTGGTTTAATCGTTCTTGTTCAAGCCTAAAATTTTCAGAAATCTTTTGTTGATAAATTAATTCTTCTCTTTCTTTTTGTATACTTAACTGTAAGGCTTTTTGTTTTTGAAATTGCTGTTCCCTTTTTTTCTCTTGAACCTTAAGAACTAATTCTCTAATAGAATCAGTTGGAAAAGCAATTTCATTTAAGATTAATTCAGCAGCGCGATAATATTCAAGAGCTTTATCATATTGTAATTGTTTCATATAGATTTCTGCTTCTTCGAAAAGATTAAAAGCTTCTTCTTTCCTTTTCTCCATATAAGCATGCATTTGCTTTTGCTTTTCGATCTCTTCCTGTTTGACTCTTAATTTAATATCATTTATCCTAACATTTTTTGCTAATTGTTGTTGGAATTTAAACTGCTCTTGAGCATTTTGTAATTTTAATTCTAATTTCTTTTGTTTTTCAATCGAGTCTTCTGTAATTCTTTCTTGGACTTTGTGAATCGTTTCTCTTATTGAATTAGTTGGAAAACCAATTTCATTTAATATTAATTCTGCTTGTCTATAATTATCAATTGCTTTATCATATTCTTTTTGATTAAACAAATTTTCAGCACTATCTAATATTTTAAACGCTTCTGATTTCCTAGTTTCCATTAATTGTTTTAGCTTTTCTTTTTTTTCCACTTCGATTTTTTTAGTTTTTAGTCTTTCTTGTTCTCTTTGCATATAACCATATATTTTTTTCTGAAATTGTTCTTCTTCATTTTCCCGTTGTTTCTTCAATTCAATATCGAATTTGATTCTATCTTCCATTTCTCTTTTTCTAATGGTAATTAATTCAATATCATCTTTAAGTAACCTCAAGTAATCGCTAGTCCATCCAATTTCAGTCAATAATCTCAGAGCATTTTGATAATTCAATAATGCCTTATCGTAATTCTCTTCTTGAACTAATTTAAATCCATTATCGATAAGATCAAAAGCTTCCTTCTCTTTTTCCCGGTCCTGAGTAGCAAGTAGTTCCTTCTTTTGAAATTTTTCTCTCTCTTCTAGTTCTTTTATTCTAGCACTTTCCCTTAAGACTCTAATTTTTTCAACAAAAGCAAAATTTTCCTTTTCCGCTTCTATTGCTTCTCTGATAGATTTTTGTTTAATCAAATCATTTTCCCTCTTTTCTTCTTCGATTTCCTTAATTGCATTCATTATCATTGGAATTTCTTCAACCCATTGAATTTGAGCAAAAATATTTGCAACATTATTATATAATTCAATTGCTTCATCAAATTTTCTTAACGCAATATAATTTTGGGCTTTTTCTAGAATGTTGAATGCTTCTCCCTTCTTATTTTCACGATAATCCTGCTCTTGTTCTTTTTCTCTAAGTTTGATCTGCTTTCTTTTTAACTCTTCACTTTTTATTTTCATTTCTTTTATAAGATTTTCTTGAAATATTTTTTCCTGTTGATCCTTTTCAATAGCATATTGTAATTCTTGCTGTTTCCTAATTTCTGATTCTTTCTTTTTATTTTCTACTACTATAATAGAATTTTGAATTAACTCTATTTCATCTTCCCATTGAATAGTACTAAAAATATCTATTGCATTATTATACAACTCAATTGTTTTATCATAATTTTCTTGGTCAATTTGTTTTTGAGCCTCTTCTAATATTTTAAATGCTTTTTCTTTCTCTTGTTCTTGTATAAGTCGTAATTCTTCTTGTTTCTTAAGTACTTCTTGTTTTTCTCTCATTTTAGTTTGTTCAAATTCTATTTTCTTTAGAATTTGTTTTTGGAACAACTCATTCTCTTTTTCTCTTTTTGTTTTTAATTCAATTTCTTTAAATTGATTTAAATCCTTGTCTCTTTTTTTCTCTTGAATTTTTGATATCATTTCTCTGACTGAACTTGTGGGAAAATTAATTTCATTTAGTATTAACTCAGCATCGATGTACGTTTCAATTGATTTGTCGTATTCACCTTGAATTAATAGATCTTGTGCATTATCCATTATTTCAAACGCTTCAGATTTACGTTTCTCCATATATTTTTCTAAATCTTCTCTTTTTCGAATCTCAATTTTCTTTTCTTTCAGTTTTTCCTGTTCTTTAAACATGTAATCAGTAATTTTCTTTTGAAATAATTCCTCCTCTTTTTGAAGTTTTAGTGAGATTTCGAAATCTTTTTGTTTCTCTAATTCCTTTTCTTTTTGTTTAATTTTAATTGCTTGAATAGTATCAGTTAATAATATTAAATATCGTTCTTCCCATCCAATTTCTTTTAATATATCTATCGCTTTACTATAATTTGTTAGAGAATTTTCAAAATTTTCGTCTTCCAAAAATCTTCCTGCGTTTTCTATTAAACCAAATGCTTTTTGTTGTTTAGCTAAATTTTGGGTAGAAAGTTGTTTTTGCTTTTCAATTCGTTCTTTCTCTTTTAGAAAATCCTTCTTTTCTCTTTCAGTTTGATATTTTATCAATTCGACAAATGCTCTATCATCTGCTTCTTTCTTTATTGAGTTCTGTAAAAGATTTTGCTTATTAATTTTATCTTGTCTTCTTTTTTCTTCAATTGAAAAAATAGCCTGTTTAATTATCGGGATTTCTTCTGTCCATTGAATCTGAGCGAAAAAATTAGCTACATTATAATATATTTGTAAAGCCTCATCAAATTTCTTTTGTGAGAGCATATCTCGAGCTCTTTCC
The DNA here is from genome assembly GCA_048938855.1 of Promethearchaeota archaeon. Lineage (GTDB taxonomy): Archaea > Asgardarchaeota > Lokiarchaeia > Sigyniarchaeales > SOKP01 > Loki-b32. The sequence continues at coordinate 201,367 of JBHLLT010000001.1, read as the reverse complement.
AATAAATCAAAAGCTTCTTGTTTTTTCTGTTCTCGATAAGCAAGCTCTTTTTCCTTTTCCCTAAGAAAAATTTCTCTTTTTAATAAATTTTGACGTTGCACCTTCATTTCTTTTAAAATACTATCTTGAAATACTTTTTCTTGCTTTTCACGTTCAAGTTCTGCTTGAAACTTAATTTGGTTTTGTATCTCTCTATCTTTCTTTTTATTTTCGATCTCTACAATTGCATTTTGAATAAGGTTTATTTCATTATACCATTGCGCTTCCGCAAAAAAATTGATTGCATATTGAAGAATTTCGATAGCTTCGTCAAATTTACCTTTTTTAACATTATTTTGTGCTTCTTCAAGCAATTTAAATCCTGCTTTTCTTCGTTCTTCTCTAAATTTTGTTTCTTTCTCTCTTTCCTTTAGTTCAATTTTCTTTGTCTTAATTTGTTTGCGCTCCATTTGTAAATACTTTGAAATCTGCTTTTGGAACTCTTCCTCTTCTTTTTGTCTGCTGATCTCCTCTTTTAATTCTTGCTGTTTTGAGATAAATCTTTTTCTTTTTAATTCTTCAACATCCCTTATTGATTCTTCAATAATCGGAATTTCATCTGTCCACTGAATTTCTGCAAAAATATTACCAGCTCTTAGATACTTTAATATCGCATTATCATAGTCACTTTTATTTAGGAATTCTATAGCAGAATTTAGGAATTCAAATGCTGTATTTTTCTTTTGTTCAAACAATTTGATTTCTTCCTCATGATCTTTAATAACGATTTCCTTCTTTTTTAAGCGTTCGCGTTCTTTATTGATTTGATATGTTATTTGCTTCTGAAACTCTAGTTCTTCCCTATTTCTTTCTTCTAATTTCTTCTGCTCGTCGTATTCTTTTGTAAGTTGTGAGCTTTTAAGCTTTTCTACATTGGAAATCGTATTCTGAACCATAGTTCTATAAGGTTTCCATCCTGGTCCTAAATCTGTAAGAATTGGTAAAGCCTTATAATAAATATCTATAGCTTCGTCAAAATTTTTTTCCTTTAGAACATCATCTGCTCTATCTAATATCTTAAAAAGATCCTCCTCTTTCTCTTTTTGCTTTTTCTTTTCTTCCTCATAATCTCTCCTTTTTTTTTCTAATAGTTTTGCAGAATCAATAAATTGGTCTTTTTGTTTTTGGTTAATTGAATCTTGGAGGGTTTTTAGGTCCCTTTGCCTTTTTTCCTTTAGTTGAATAGAGAGTTCATCTCTCTTCTTTTTATTTTTTACATTCTCAATTAAATTTGAAATTGGTTCTATATACGAATCCCATTCTATGGAACGAAGAAGTTGAACAGCTTGGGTTAATTTGACAATCGCATCGTCATATCTCTTTTCTCTTTCAAGTCTATTACCAATATCTATTAAATTGAATGCTTTAAGTTGAATCTCTTCCTCACGCCTTTTTTTATCCTCATATTCAACTAATCTATCTTTTTTTAATTCCGCCTCTTTTTCTAACCTAATTTTCTGTTGTTCAATATCGCTTGATAGTGGTACAGTTTTTTCCATTAGAGGTGTTTCAAATTCAATTTTGTCTCTTTTAAGTTTTTCAATAATAGATTGAATATTTTGAGTTTGGAGATCCCAACCTATAGAATCTAATAATTCCACAGCTTTTTCATAGTTCTTTATTGCTAAATCAAATTTACGATCTTTTTCAAAAATTTTAGCAGCATCAATATAAGAGAATGCCTCGTTCTGTATGTTTTGTTCATATTGTTTCTTTTTCCTGAATTTATCTATAACTTCTGCTTTTTCAATATTACTTTTTTGGCCAAACATACCAACAACTTGTGGTTTCACATCTGGAGCACTTTTAGACGTCTTTGCCGTTATTTCAATTTCTTCTGTATGATGACGCTGGTCAATTTTAGCTTTTTCTGACTGGTTTCTAAGCATGAAAATCTTATTTTTTAGATTCTCGAGTTGTGTTTCAGTCCAACCAGCCTCAATCAATAAATGAATAGCAGATAAATATTGTTTAATAGCGTCTTCAAGAAGACCATCGAATTCTAATTTTTTAGCTGCTTCTAATATTGTAAAAGCTTGATCCTGAATTTGTTCAATATTTACTTTGGTTTGAGTTTGTTGATATAAAATTTCTTTCTGAGCAAAATCTTTTAAATCACCTATCCTATCATAGATTTCTTGTATTCTATGCATCAAATACCCACTTTGCTTAAGAAGATCAGCAGCTCTTTGATAATTTGAAATAGCATCATCTACATTTTTCTCTTCTTCAAATTTTTGAGCAATTTCTAGAAATTTTAAAGCTTCTTCTGCTAATTTTTCTGGATTCTGCAATTTTAACACCTCTCTTAGGTATTATTTGAATTTTAAATAACATTTATATTTCTTACTTTAATTTAAGGATTAATAGTTTTTAATTTACATTAATATTGAATTCAATTTTTAAAAATAAGATTATTTATCAATAAAACTGAGATATGGAATCAAAAGAACTAGGTATCCTCATAGATTTTGAGCCGATTTCAAGAAGGTTGTATGTTTCAAAAGAGAACTCAATTTATGAACTATTAAATGAAATCAATATTCCTGTTAGATCTATCTGTGGGGGGTTAGGAAAATGTGGAAAATGTAAAATTTTAGTTCAGAAAGGCAATGAATATTTGAATAAAATAACAAAAAATGAAGTAAATTTAATAAGTGAGTCAGAAATTCAAAATGGATGGCGCTTAGCCTGCCAAACTCGAATTAAATTAAGTAATAGACACCTAAAATATCAACATGGAACTCCTCAGGTTAGAATTTTGCTACCTAGTCAATTATTGCTTGAAGATTTCAAGATTCTTACTTCAGGTGTTAATAAGAATATAACCCTTCAACCATCTATCCAAAAAATATTTCTAGAAGTAAAGAAACCCTCATTAGAGGAACCAAATGCAGATTTTGAAAGAATTGAAAAAGAAATTTTCTTTAAAATAAAAAAAATAAAGAAATATAAAGATATTGATATTGAATTCAATATTTTAAACGAAATCCCAAATTTGCTAAGAATAAATAAACATAAAATTACCATAGTTTTATGGAATGATAATATAATTGCTTGTGAGCCAGATAATACTACTGGAAGTAATTATGGTGTAGCATTTGACATTGGGACAACTACAATTGTAGGTTATCTTATAAATTTGAATAACGGTAAAATATATGCAGTAGATTCAAAATTAAATAGTCAAACAGCTTATGGGGAAGACCTTATTACAAGATTAACATATATAAAAGAAAATGAAGAAAATCTTAGTAAACTCAATTCTCTTGTAATAAGTGATTTAAATGAAATAATAGCAAATTTATGTCGAGACGCAAATATTAAAACTAACAATTTATATGAAGCTACAGTCGTGGGAAATTCTATTATGCATCATATTTTTCTAGGCCTTAATCCTGTAAACATAGGATTAAGCCCATTTATTCCCGTTGTTCAAAGGGATTTGAATGTTAAGGCATCAGAATTAGGACTTAAAATTTATAAAAATGCAAATGTATATGCTGCACCAATCGTTGCAGGATTTGTAGGGGCTGATACCATTGGTGTAATACTCTCTTCGCAGATTTTCAATGAAAAACCACTTACTCTGGCAATAGATATTGGCACTAATGGTGAAATAATAATAGGTAATCGAAACAATTTAATTGTTGGTTCTTGTGCTGCGGGATCTGCTTTGGAGGGGGCACATATAAATGATGGTATGAGAGCAGCTGCTGGTGCGATAGACACTATTAAAATTGATCCCACTAATTTGGATGTCACCTATACAACAATCAAAAATAAGAAACCCCTAGGGATTTGTGGATCCGGGCTTGTTGATGGAATAGCAGAGATGTTAAAATCTAAAATAATTACGAGGAGTGGTAGATTTAACCAAAATCTTGTTGATCATGAAAAATTTATCAAAAATGATAAAAATATTAAATTTATTATTGCTAATAGAGAAGAAACATCAATAAATAAAGATATTGCAATTAGTCAGAATGATATACGTCAAATTCAAATGGCTAAAGCTGCTTTTTATTCAGGCATGAGAATTATTTTAAATTATCTTGGCAAAAATCATACTATTGAACAAGTCTTTTTGGCAGGAGCTTTTGGGAATTATATTAATGCAGGTAATGCTAAATTTATAGGAATGATCCCAGATATTAAGGACCATCAAATTTTTCAAATAGGTAATGCTGCGGGAATTGGAGCACAACATTGCCTTTTAAATAAAGATTTGAGAAATAAAGCAAAAGAGCTTTTAAGAAAAATTAAATATATTGAAATTGCTGTTGATAAGGATTTTCAAAAAGAATATGCAGAAGCAATGTTTTTCCCTCATTTAAATCTTGAATTTTTTCCAGATTTAATTGAATATAAAGATATTCCTAAAAGATAAAGAAGATATTATCAATACTTTATTATTTTTTCTTTACACATAATAATTGGTTCGCTCTTTTAGGATGGTTTCTGACAAATATTTGAGTTAATTCCGAAATAATATACCATAATATCTTTGGTTTATACCTCGGGGCAGCATATTCACCTTTTAAATATTTTAATCCATTCATCCCTATTACTCTATAACCTTTTTGTTCCATTTCTTCCACAGTCCATCCAGATTTATGAACATTCCAAGGATTCACATCGCATTCTCCTTGAGGATGATATCCATTAGGTGTGAATATAACAACTTTCTTTTTTGAAATTCTTTCCATCGCCCTGATTAATTTATTACCATCTTCTTTGGTTAAATGTTCAATTAAGTCTAATGCAACAACACAATCAAAAGAATTTGGTTTAAAATTTTCTTCTATTTTTAATACATCCATTTGGCAATACTCATTATGAATTTTCTTTTTTTTGCTTTCATTTATACTTTTTTCGTAGAGATCAATGCCAATGCATTGAAATTTTTCTGAAAAATATTTTATTGGTGAATTTGCTCCACATCCAAGGTCAAGGAGGGTACTACAAGGAAGTATAGCTTTTTCTAATTCTGATCGCAGATTAGGAAATATTTTAAGATTTGATTTCAAATAATATTCCTTTAAAAAATTAAATCTAAACATTAAATTCTAAAGAATTTTAGCCATACTTAAATTTTATTTTTTTAAATAATTTTTAATACCAAAGAAGATATATATTTTAGATAGATTACTATATAAATAAATTAAAAATGATAAATGTTTATAAGAAAAATATTTAAACTTTTAATTTATTAAATCTTTAATTTATCTTATATACATAACTTAAAAATTTAAAACGACATGAGTGAAGCTTTATGTCAAGTTTCAAATTAAAAGTATTATTGACTGGTGCCGCTGCTGTAGGAAAAACTAGCCTTGTTCAACGTTTTATTAAGAATCGATTTCAAGCTAATTATAAATTGACTGTTGGTGTGGATATTTTAACTAAGGATGTCGAATTTAGACCAGGAGAAATCGCTACGTTGAGCATTTGGGATATTGGAGGTCAGCAGCGATTTGAATTTATAAGATCAACATTTTATAAAGGTGCTGCGGGAACTTTATTGGTATTTGATTTAACTAGAGAACAAACATATTCAGAAATCAGGAAATGGCTCACTGAAATACGCCAATTCGCAGGGGATATACCCTTTGTCCTAATTGGAAATAAAGCTGATTTAATGGAAGATGTAGGGGTAGTAATTGACCGGGATGAAGCTCGCTCTTTCGCAGAAAATGAGGGAAGTATTTATATTGAAACTTCTGCTAAAACAGGTGTTAATGTTGACGATGCCTTTACTGAACTTACGCGTCGAATTATTGATTCAAGAACTTAACTTCTGCATCTAATTGTATCTTTCTTAATTTTATTATACCTATTTTCATACTAATGATTATTAATTCTAATTCATAATAAAATTTGAGGATATTTTAAAATAATTAATCAATTCCTTCAAATTCATCATAAAGGTGATCATGAATAGTATTTATAGCGTCCACTAGTTTTTCTCTTTCAAGAACTAATGATAAGTTTAGTTCATTATAACTTTGTGATATAGCTTTTACATTTATATTCTTCTTTTCTAAAGCGTTAAAAATCTCGGTTTTAGTCTTTGTTTCAAGAATTTTAAGGCCAGTTATACTCAATACAGCAACTTCCTCCCAATTTATTTCAAAGAATTCAGAAAAAAAATCTGAATTTTTTAAAGCATTTATTGCCTTTCTAGAGTCTTCTGTCCTTATAATAAACGACGTACTAATTTCAGATGAACTTTGGGCTACCAGTGAGACACTTATTTGATTTTTACTCATGACCTTAAATATTTTTGCTAATACACCGGGAACATCAACCATACTTCCAGATGTGACAGTTATTATTGTTGAAAATTCAATAACAGAAATGCCTTTAATATGGTTTTTATCGGCAATTTCAGAAATAAGCGTGAAGTTTTTGTCTAAAGGTTTATCAAAATTTCTTATTTCTAAGGGGATCTTATTTTTTTCAATTGCTTCTAAGCATTTTGGATGGATTATTTTAGCACCAAAATTTGAAATATGTTTCGCTTCTTTATAATTTATATTTTTTATAAGAGAAGATTCAGGAACAAATTTAGGATTTATTGCTAACAAACCATCGACATCTTTCCACAGAATTACTTTAATATTTTTATCATCTCCTACATCATGGAGTGATCGTGCTATAATTGTAGCAGTATAATCTGATCCACCTCTTCCAAGAGTAGTTATAGAACCTATTTTATTTCTCCCAATAAATCCAGTTAGACAAACAACAAAATCTTTATTTTGATTTTCAAGAAAAGGAACTAATATCCTTTCAACCCGAGCATTTGTTAAATTATATAATGGATAAGCGTTATTGAACTCATCATCGGTTATAATAAGTTTATTCGTAGGAATAAATACTGAGTCTATCCCCTTACTAAGGAGGTATAGATTTAAAATATAAGTTGATAAAATTTCTCCAAAACTCATTATATAATCAGTATAATAAGGTTCTAAACCAAATTCTTTAATATCCGAAAATGCATCCTCTAATTCGCTTAATTTATCATCAATCCAATCTCTTGCTTTAACATAATTTTCCGGAGTATCATCAAATATTTGTTCAATTATATCAATATGCAGTTTTTTGATCATAGCTATATTTTTATCAGTTTCTCCTTCATTTTCTAAGGATTTAGAAGTTTTTAAAAGTAAATCTGTAATTCCATTCAAAGCAGACGCTACATATACCTTTTTCACATCATTATAAATTTCTGTAATATTGAGAATTTTATTGAAGGCATCTTTGTCTTTTAAACAAGAACCTCCAAATTTCATTACGACTATAGGCATGAAGTTCACTATTTTCTTTTGAAATAATTGTTCTTCTAAATATTATATGTTTATTATATTTAATTAGATAAAAATTCTACATAATGTTTTTTCAAATAAAACTAAAATCTAATTATAAATTTATATTTATGATGATTGACCTTCATTTGCATTCGACAGCATCAGATGGTTCAGATACACCCTCTCAGTTGATAAATCAAGCTATTGATCTAAAATTAAAAGCGATTGCAATAACGGACCATGATACCATATCAAACTTAGAAGAATTCTTATTAATTGGAGAATTAAAAGAAATTATTGTAATTCCGGGAATAGAAATTTCAATACGACATGAACCAAAGCGAGAATTAATAGATGTTCATATTATAGGTTTAAATATTGATCATAAATCCGTTAAGCTAGTAAATACAATTGAATATCAAATTAAAGGAAGATTAGAACAAAAGAAAGCTATTTGTAAACGTTTGAGGGATGAATTCGGGTATAATATCTCATTTGAAGAAGTAAAATCAGTTGCAGGATCCCGTGTCGTAGGCCGACCTCATATTGTTGAGATTATGAAAAAAAATAACCCTGATAGAGTTTACGGAAAATCTAAAAATGAATTATTTAAAATGATTAGTACAGGAGGTTCTGCATTTGTGGATAGAGATATTGAATTAAATCTTGAAGAATCAATAGAATTAATTAGTTCTGTTGGTGGAGTCCCCATTTTGGCTCACCCTGGCATTTATAGCGTTTCTAATCATAAAAAATTTATAGAGATGTGTATTAAAGCAGGAATAAAAGGTATCGAAGTGGAATATACTTATGCCAAAAACAGGCCATATGCTGGGACTGATAAATCTTATTGGGCTCAGAATTATTTCCCTGAATACTATAAAAAGATTGCCGAAGATTATGATCTTATAAAATCAGGAGGATCAGATTATCATGGAAGTAAAAAAGATATTATAATGGGAGAAGCAAAAGTCCCAGATAAATATTTAAAAAATATTATTTAATAATACTCGATAGTTCATTCCCTCTGTATACAAAAACTTGTTTTAGAATAATATTTCACCAAAGCAATTAGAAACTATATTTCTCAATCCTCAATTTGATATATCCTTAACTAAATCTTTAATGATTGGATATTTGTGTATTACAAATTTTTCACTTATGAAAGATCCTCTATTCTCATTGTTATTTTCTTTAGGCAATCTTTCAAAATTTTTTAGGTCTCTTATAATATTATTTAAATTAGGTTTTTAAACATTTTTGCAGAATTATAGGTCTAGTATTGATAAAATAATTTTAAGCACTAAAAAAAGATCTATTGTTGTAAGTCTCTTAATAATTGTTCTAATTCCAGAATTTTTTCATCAAATCGTTCGTTGTATTTATCAATTTCTTTCATTTTTTCTTCAAGTTTCTCTTTTGTAATTTGTTTTTCTAACTCTTGTCTCTCTAGATCTACACTCATCTTATATAAATCTGCTTTTTTACTTTTCAAATCTATTAATTCTCTTTTAATACTATCTGCTTCTCTTTTAATACGGTCTGCTTCTATATTATTGCTAATAGAAGGAGTGTGAGTATTCACAAAATTATGAGCTTGTTTCATCGGAATTGCACGTTCAGCAACTTCTACGTTTTTTATTTGATTAAGGGTTGCTTTATTTGATGGACTCCCTTCAAATGCCAAAAAATCTCTAGGTTCTTTGGTTTGAACTTGATTCGGAGTGATTTTCTCCGTCACATCATTAATATTTTTGACATGACCATACGCGGTTGTTTTCAGTTTATCTTTAGCATCTTTTGGGACAATTCCTATAGATTTTGGCTTGAGTTTAACCATAAAATCCTCAGGATTTAATTTTAAAACACTTTTTTTAACTTCAGCTTTAGATTCGAAAACTTTATCTTGATCATATGACTTCTTACTTGACCGAATCCATTCTTTAGATTCAACTTGTTCTATCTTTTTTTGTGATTCTAAATTTTTCTCTACAACTTTTTTTTGCGAGATTTCCGATTGAGATCTTCCAGATAATGATGGTTGAGGAACCTCTACTGCTTTAATTGAGATTTGTGGTTTTACTTTTTGTTCTTTTTTTATCGGTTCAACTTCTTCAGAAATACCTAAACCTTGTTGACTTAGTTGAGATGGTTCTGTTTTTTCCAACATCTCTATAATTTTCTGTGACTTCTCAAAAAATTCTTTTCCAAGAGAATCATCACCTAATTCAATACATAAGTAGCTTATTTTATCAAATAATAGAGCTGCTTTATCAAAATCAGCTAATTTTAAAGCAGTACTAGCTTCTTCTATCAATTTATCTCTTTCTAATAAAGGCTTTAATAAGGGTGAAACTTCAGCACTCATTTCTAATATATCCGCGATAATTTTAATCATCTTATCTCGATTATTAGGATCATTTGCAATCATTGAATAGGCTTTTAAACCCAAAAAGTTCTCAATTTGAACGGGCGATAAAGCTTCTTTTAAATCTTGTTTATTCCCAATTATTGCTGTGTGAGCATAAGGTGCTTGCTCTTTAATTAATTCTAAGAAGAACTTACTCTTATCAACATTTTCTAAAGTAGAATCTGTAACTAAAATAACCGCATCACTACCTTTAATAAAGTTATTCCAGAGATAACTGAATTGTTCTTGTCCAGCAAAATCCCATAAATGAAAATGCAACTTTCCTATTTTAACGGTTGCAATATCACCTGTAATTGTAGGAATATGTTGTACGGGGATCTCTTCTGCTCTTATTAATTTTGTTATAGTTGTTTTGCCAACTCCAGAAAATCCAACTAGTGAGATTTTTGGTCGAAGATTTTTATGGATTGAATCAACAACTGGATCAAAAACCTCAAAAGTTTTTTTGTCATATCTTTCATTTAAGATTTCTTCAAATAAATTAATAAAATCAGTTCTGCATCTTAATAATTCCTTTTTTATATTTTCAAATTTATCTGTTAAACCCGAAAGGAATAATATTATTATACCTAAATCTTTTTTTGTTATGTAAGAAACCTTGAATTTATAATAATCGTAAGATTCAACTCTGTCCTCCTTTCTTGTATCTTCATCTTTTATAATCTCTGAAACGAGATAATTTAAGACTTCTTGTTTAAGAGCTTTACCAAAATGTCTATAATATAAGAGCTCAGTACCTTTATATATTAAAATTTGCCTTAGAATGTTATTTCACCGATGAGGTATGCAATATTTATTAAAAATTCACATTACAACTAATATATATTCAATTACAATATTATGTTTAATACTAATTATTAATTGGCTTTTATTTTATTTTTGATTAAATAACTAATACCAAATTTCCTTTTATTTAGACTTTTATATTTTTTTATTAAAAATATTCTTAATATCACTAAAAAAATTTACAGATATATATTGTTCAATTAATGTAAATCTAGTTATTTATTTTTTTTTGCCATTAAACTAAATTTTTAATAATATTAATCCTAATAAAATATGAAATAAAGTAGCGCTATTATCATTTTATGGGTTAATAAGAATAATTTCATTATTCTTGTGGAATTTAAGATAATTTCTTTTAAGAATTATTTAGATAAAAATTTTAAATAAATATGTAAGATTGTTTCTTATTTGGAAATAAAATAAAAAAAAAATTGATATTTCCTATTTTTTTTCTTCTGATTTTAGATTATAATAAACGTCTTCAAGGGTTTCAAGATATTCTATCAATACTTTATCTGTCAATGATTTCTGTTCATATGAAGTCTTAATGATTTGTAAAATATATTTTGGAAATATCAAATCTATATAAAAATCAGTTAGAAGTGCATAATACTCATTCTTCATTTCATCTTGGAAAACTGCAATCAATTGGTTATCCCATAAAGCTTTAACTACACCATATGGATCAGCAACTCCTTTTACTTTCAATTTTTCTAATTCCTGTCTTGAGACAATAGTACTTCTTAATAACCTTAGTGTTAAGTGAACTTGAGGATTACTCAAAAGTTTAACAATCTTTAAATTATCCTCATTAGTTGGGATATAACTTCGGAAAAATTTCTTCACCAAATCTATATATTCTTTTTTAAATTGTGTTGGAAGTCCACGATTAATAGGATCTTCGATTAAATCTAAAGGAGGAACCCTCAACATAAAAACATCATAAATTAAAGCAATTAATTCTGAGAGTAATCCTTTTACAGAAAACTGTTTAATAATTCCTTTCTTTAGCAAATCGGATACAGTGGCTTCTACATCAACAAACTTTTCCAGGTACTTATCCTTAAACCAGATATCTAATTCTGATTTACTTATCACTCCTGTTTCTCTTAAATTATCAATAATCATTCTTTTAGCGTCATCTTGATAGGTAAGTGCTAATATTTCCTCATCACTAAAAGATGGATATAACGATAGACGCTGAAAGTAAGATGGTATAAGCGTTTTATATGAATCATCTTCAACATTTTCTAAGATGTTTCGTAAAACATCAGCCATTCCTCCTTCATAAAGATCCGAATCATCCTCTAACTCTAAAATTAAAAGAAGATAATAACCTTGTTCAGGTCCTGTGTAATACGAAATAATATTCAGAGAACCAACTGTCAATGTTATTGTTCCTTTTTCTCCACTATATTCATGTGTACTATATATTTGCATACAAGTTTTTTCTGAAATTATGGTTTCTTCCGGATATTTTGCTAAAATTTCTGTTCCTATTCTTTCATTCCATTTCATCAACACTAATCCAACTGGCTTTAATTCATGAACTTTTGCAATATCACTAGATCTCTTTTGTAATTGTTCACTCTTCTTAATTTTCTCTATCTTGAGATTTAATATTTCTGCCAACGACAAATCAAGATTTTTCCATTTGTAATTTACTCTCTCTACAATAAAAGCATCTTTACTGCGGTACAATAAAGATTCATCAATTTTTTTGCCTTTTTTAATGCTTTTTTCAATCTCCCTTACTTTTCTTACGAATGCGGGTATTCTAGCGTTATGGACAACTCTATATCCTACAATACTCCCAACTAAGGCAAGAGCTGCAGATAAAATCAGTAAGAAATAAAATGTAGGAACACCAGGAAAGATTTGTTCCATCTCCACAACAATGATAATATCAAATTCTTGAGAAATATAATCTTCTTTTGTAATATTTATAGTCCCCGTGAGTGTATTTGATGTGAAAAAAGCATTTATATTATATGTTGGAAAATCCAAAATATAGGTTCCGTTTCCAATTTCCGTAAAATTATATAGATTTCCCCTTATTGTTAAAGTTATTGTAGCATTACGCAATCTACTATCATATTTAGTAGGATCAGTTAGAATGATTTGTATTGGAACCGGTGTACCTTTTACTACATTCGTTTTCCTATTTTGAAAGTTATCACTTAAAATAGGTTGATTTATTTCTCTCTTTTTAATGGTTAGAATAATCATCGCATTCTTACGGTCATAATTATCTTTTTCTAAAGCCATAATCAAGAAATATTCACCTAAAGCTCTGGATTCAGTGTTGAAATCCAAGATGTAAGTATTACCTATAGCAGTAATTATATTTCCATTACCACTTTCAATTACATTCCCTTCACTATCATAACGTTCCCAGGCATAATATTGAGTCTTTAAGTTGCTAATTTTGTTTCCTCTGAGTGCATCAGTATAGACAAAAGTAAAATTAACAGCATCCTTCACATAAACACTTTCGATTTTCCTGAAAAAATCTGAGGTTTGATTTAGCAATGTGGGGCGATTTAAGACGATTAAATTAAGATCTTTAGTGGTCATCTTATAATGGGGTTTATTTACCGTGAATCTAACAGTATACTCATCAGCATCAAGTAAAGAAGTATCTATTACCTTTAGGTAATACCCCAAATCTGGATCATATTGCACTGAACCATAAACAGAAGGGGCTTCAACAATAGTATAAATTAATGAACCATATATTTCATAAGAGGCTAATCGTGAATATTGAATTGAAAGTAAAAGAGTAAAATCCACGGTTAAAGAGGTCTCAATAACTGCATGCAAGAGTTGTTCTTTAGAGAATCCTGAAAGGGATAAAGTACCTATTCCTGAAGCATAATCCGAAATACTAAATTTTTGCCCTCCGATCGTGATATTCATTGCAATCTCTGAAGGAAAGTAATAAGTTGGACCGCTTTTTATGCTTTTAATCCATAATATAGCTTCATGTTCACTCCAGCTACTCCCGAAAGCACTTATTTGAAACAACCCTCCATTAGTAATCCCTCGTTCTGTTTTTGTACAATTGAAAGTTTCCAAATATTGATGCCTATAAAAGCCTTGAATATATTCCACCTTAATAATGGCATTAAAAATGATATTAGGACCCGCTTCAACTGTAAATAAGAATTGATTTCCGATAGGATATATAATGGAATCGACAATACTTAAGAGACCAGTTCCATCTGGATACCCATAATCTAATGAATATGTGAACCCTTCGTTGGTTGTAATGTTTAGGTCGGTAAGACTTGATAAATCTACGACACTCCAATCGGAACTATCATAACAGTCAAAGATTTCAAAGGTGATATTACTAATAACCCATCCTTCTCCTTCAGTTAGAAGGGAAATTTGGTTGCTGATATTGAATTTTGAATATTGTACATTTATTTTGTCCCTGATAAAATAAGCATCTGCAACAATATCAATAGTATTATCAAAGGTACCACTGATGAGAAACTCAAAATTATTATCATTCGTAAGACTAGCTCTGTTTAGATTTAAAATAATTCCTGTCCATGTACCTTGAGCATAATCCCATCCCAAATGAGTAGTACTATTAAAAAAGTATATTGTTCCGAAAGGATCCTCAATAGTAATGTTTATCTCAGAAACACCAACATTCCAAGAAATATTATAAAGATTTAATACAATCTTTGATAAATTCCAATGAGTTTCTATATCAGAAATTAAAAAGTCAAACTCATGATCGATACTTTGGAAGATCAGATTTTCTACAGTAAGAGTTTCAGAATTACTGCCATAAGAATTTAATGTCATATTCACACTTTCCAACCAATAGGTTTGTGTATCTGAATCATCGTTGTTTGATTGATTTAATTCTACTTCATTTTCCAAAATATTTAATTGTAGGATTCTATCAGAAGGAATGGTGTAACCTGATTTATAGGCTGATATTATAATTATATAGCGCAATGCACTATCAAGTTGTGTAGTATCTATTTCTATAAAATGCCTCCCTTCATTATTTTGTTCCTTGGAAAATGCTCCTGATATTACGGTACTCCCCCCTAATAACAAGGTAATCCTCATTGAATCTGCATAAACTGGTCCCAAAAGAGATTCATACCCTGCTTCTACTTTACTCACATTAAATAACATCCTTAGCTTCAATAACGTGCCCCATTCGACCTCAATATAATCCGTTGGATTCAACGATATTAATTCAGTTTGAAATTTACTCAGGTCAATTAAGATTCTTAATTCCAAGTTATCCTGGTTAGTTACTGTGAAACTAATATTATTAACATCAGCGGGACCTCCAACTGTTTGATTAAAGAGTTTATTAGATCCAAAAAATTCAATTTGAAGTGAATAATCTCCCCCAATCTCTAAGGAGGTTAACCACCTTAAATTTGCTTTCCCATATATATTCGTGGTTAAATTTACAATACTAGGTCCTAATGGATTGTTTAGAGTCAGCTTAAGTTTCGCGCCACTAACAGGTGTAATTGGTGCATTAATAGTTTGTACAATTAACTCTATGGTGGTTAATTCAACTTGTACTTGAATGGTCGCATTAACAGTAGTTATATCGCCTGAAGCAAGTTCAATTATAGGAGGATTATAATTGGGGTTTTTGTAGTAGATCGTGTAATTGTACGTAGAAGGAGAGGCATTGACCCACCAAAATGTAGTGTGCCCCATGGGATCAATTATACTCTTTTGAAGCTGCTGTGTAGCGTTCCCGACTATAATCCATCCGGATTCAACAGGGTTAAGATCCACATCAATTACTTCGAAGAAATGACTACTCACATCGCAAATTAAATCAACAGTCTGAAATGGTTGATCAAGCATAATTGCTTGAGATGTAGAATTGACAATTTCAACAATATCCCCGAGATTTGAACGAATGGTTGCAGTAAAATTATAGGCTCCTCCAATGATGTTTGTGAAACTTACATTACCATCAATCCCCGTAATATCTTGTTCTATTAGATCAAGATGTTGGTACATTGAAATGGTAACATTAGAAAGCAAATTACCATATAAATCCAACGCATTAACTGAAACATCCACTTCTACAATCGGTTTTGAATATTGTTCACTGCCTATATTGAAAAAGTTATTAGGATTGTATTGATTATTATATTCAGTTGCAACCCATCCATCAGATCTGTAGCTATCTAATACCCTAAATTCATCTAAATATCCTTTAAAGCTATTTGAAGCTTCACCAAGATAAAAGGAACTTGTATCTGCAATAAGCGGATATCCTCCTGTATTTAATGAAGGACCTAGTGAACCATTAACATACGTTTTTAGGTAGGTTCCATCATAGGAATATGTAATATAGTTCCATTTTAACCGATTGACCCCTACATTATTATATGTCGTACCATAAGTAGTAAATTGAATATCAGATTGATATCTTGCATCACCTGCAGGCATCCAATTTTGACGCCAAAATCGATTCATTCTAACAGAAGATTGTTTGTAAAATACTCTCCCTTCTGTTGCTTCCATTTCTGCATCAGTTGCATAATTTGGGTAAACCCAAAATGAAAATGTAAATGTAGGATCTCCATTAAAAAATTGAGAACCTTGATTGATAAGTATTCTATTATCACCCGATCCTGTAAAATATCTCGCTCCATCTATAATACTTGTTCCAGAAAATTGAGTACCAAAAGGGGTTCCATCGTAACCATTTGAAGTTGAATCTTTTATGTAGTCACCCGTTCCACTTGGCTCATTAAGGTGCCATACTGATTTATAGTCCAACCATACTCCAGTTGGATTTTGACGAGAATTCATAGTAGAATTACCATAGTACATGATTATTTCAGTATCCTCTACTGTAGATAAAAAAGGGATACGGACCCAAGTAATTAACTGAGCATGTGTACTATTATAGTTTTGATTAAATGATTCTATTTGATGATCTAACCACTTACCATCAGATGAAAATGCAATGTCATCTCCATCAGATTGAACATCAAAATGTAAATCTTTATCGAAAATCGAAACCAAAAAAGGAAAATTAACATGACTTCCTGTTCCATCAACTTTTGTGTGATCAATAGTAATGATTTTATAAAAGTCAAAATAATCAGCATTTGAAGTAATATCATTTACTATTTGTTCTCCTCCTACTGAACCAAATGTGCTAGGATCATTTTGGTTATCATATTCTGTTTTTAACCAATCATTTGATCTAGTTGTCGATGAAATTTTAACCTCATCAATAATCGCATCAATAGGTCTATCTCCCGTTGGGCTATTTCCAATTGTAATTGGCCAATTATTTTCACGTAATGGTCCTGTTTTACTTAATGTTAAGACATTGTTTCCATCCAAAATAAGATTTATATTTGAGCCATCATATCTGATCGAAGCTAAATACCATGTATTGATTGAAAGAGGACCTGATGTAGCTTCTACAGTGGATGTTCCAGCTGCATCATCAACTCCAGTCTTTATCCTTCCTCGCAAGAAATACGGGCCGTTTTTGGTTAATGATTGATTATATGTTCCGAGCATCCAAACATGATATTCTGATCCATCACTTGTACCTGAGTTTTTAGACAAAATACGAGCATCACTATACCCTGACCAAATTGAGTCGAAAGATTCATATTTAACCCAAGCTTGAATTGTAATCTTACTTCCCGAAACGCTCCACGTTCCTATATTAATATTATCACTTGAATCATCATGTTCAAAATCTTGACCATTCCCTATCTTCCCCTTGACATTCACAGAACCTGTATTTGTTCCATCCCTATTATGGGAGGTGGCATCTAAAAAGTCATTGTCAAAATGATATACAGCTTCATAATTACTATCCCAAACTCCCTCTGGGTTTTCTCGAGAACTCATGGTTGAATTTCCATAATACATAGCAATAGTTGTATTTATATCAGAATATAAATTAGGAATTTGGACCCATACAGTTAATTGAGCTTCTGTGCTGCTATATGTTTGATTGAATATTAAAATATCATGATCTAACCAATCACCATTAGCAGCAAAAGCAATGTCGTCTCCATCTGGCTGAGCATGGTATTTTAAATCTTTGTCTACAAATGAAAACAAAAAGGGAAAATTATTATGGATTCCACTACCAGAAACTTCATTATGATCTATTGTAATAAGTTTATAATATGAGAAATATTGGGAATTAGGAGGTTCCCAAACAACACTAGTTTCCTCTCCAATAGTATAAAAAGAATTAGGATTATATTGATTATTATATTCTGTTAATATCCAACCGCTTGGAAGAACAGTTCTTAGAATCCTAAACTCTGAAATTGCCCCTGGACCCCAAATATTTGATCCACCAATCCCAGCTAAAATTGAAAATTGGTTCCATGGTAAGTGTGGATTTGCATTATCTGAGCTACTATCTGTTACATCTAATGTGCCATTTATATAATGATATGCTCTCGATAAGCTTATATCCCTTATATAAGTAAATTGAGACCATGAACCGGCGGCCCAGGAATCTGTAATTCCATAAGATCCTTCACTATTATCTGAAGTTACTTCTAAATAAACATTAACCGTTCCACTTGTTGTAAATCTCATCTCTGGTGAAACATCAGGTGTATTACCTTGGAAAAAATCCATTCTAGCGGTGGTATTATCGATCTTATTATCAGGTTTAAACCAAGTTTGAAATGCCATGTCATTAATAGGACCATTGATACTATTTATATAAAAATAATCATTACTTCCATCAACAGAAATTGCTGTGCCTACCTTTCCATTATAGATACGTGTATCACTTATAAATCCAGTTGTAGTTAAATCATAATTATTTGAAGTACTATCTAAAATATTAGAAGATGAAGGATCTTGATTCATATGCCATACCGCTACATAATTACTATTCCATACTCCAGTTGGGTTTTGTCGTGAATTCATTGTGGAGTTACCATAGTACATTCTAAGATTAGTATCAATAGTAACGGAGAGTACGGGAATTCGAACCCAAACTACAAGTTTAGCATGTGTACTATTATATGTTTGATCAAATAACTCAATTTCATGATCTAACCAAACATTATTGGAGGAAAAAGCAATATCGTCTCCATCGGATTGTACATCAAAACGTAAATCTGTATCAAAAATTGAGATGAGAAAAGGAAAATTGATTAAACCACTCGCTCCTGAAACTTGAGTATGATCTATCGTTATTGATTTATAATGATCAAAATAACGGGCATTGAGGGGAGCATTTAAATTCAGTTTTTCTTTGAGATCATCGTTAGTATCTTTATTATTTAAAGAATCATTATATGGTGATATTGAGAATAATGGTGTGCTAATTAACATTGGGATTATAATTGTGAACAATAAGAACAGAAGTGCCTCAATCTTCTTTTTCGTATTGATTGATCTAAATTTATTAGATTTCATTTTTGATCAAATTCAAATATAAAATTAGTTTGTGTAAAATATATATATTAAAAAAAGAATAGCGTATTACATATTTATATTTGAAGTTTGTAAGGATATAGATTAGTTATTAATTATAGTTATTTTACAAGCTAAAAATAATTTAAAAAAAAAATAGTTTTATTATTATTTCATTTTTTCCATGTCTTTTAATTTAAGATAAGCTTCTTCAAGGTTTTTAAGATATTCAATCAAGACTCTCTTATTTTTTGATTTTTGCTCATATTCAATTTTTACTGCTTTCAATAAGTATTTTGGAAAAATATAATCAATATAAAAATCAGAAAGAAGAACATAGTATTCAATATTTTTCTCATCATGAAATACCTTAATCATCTGGTTATCCCAAAGTAGTTTCAAAACACTATAAACATCTTCAACTCCTTTCTTTCTAAGTTTTTCAAGATCTTGCCTTGTAACTATTGCAGTCCTTAAAAGTTTTAAGGTTTCATATACTTGTGGATTAACAATGTTCTCAACAATTTTCACATTATCTTCTTCTGTAGGTCGATAATTCTGGAAAAATTCTTTAACATCATTAGAGTATTCCTTAGCAAATTGAGAAGGTAAACCATGACTAGCCGGATTATCTAGCAAATTAAGAGGCGGAGCTCTTACCATAAAAATATCAGTAGTAAGTAAAATTAGTTCTGAGGGAATATTTTTAACAGAACTAACTTTTAAAATTTCTAGTTTTATAAGTTCTGTTAAAATTGCATCCAAATCGAAAAATCCCTCTACAAACTTATCTTTGAGTAATATATTTAATTCTGATTTAGTGATAACTCCATCTTCTCTTAACAAATTGATAATTGTTCTTATAACCTTGTTTTGATAAGCTAGCGCAAGAATTTCTTCAGAACTAAGTGATGGATATAATGATATACGCTGAAAAAGTGTTGGAATCATCTGAATATAAGAATCATCTTCAAGATTTTCTAACACATCACTTAAAATGTCAGCCATTCCTCCTTCATAAAGATCAGGGTCGTCATCTGTATTTAAGAGTAAAATGAGATAATATCCTTGTTCTGGTCCTGTATAATAAGATAATACATTTGTTACTTCTGCGGATAATGTTATTGTTCCTTTTTCTCCACTATATTCATGAGTGCTATAAACTTGCATTAAAGTTTTTTCTGAAATTTGAATATCTCTTGGATATTTAGCTAAAATTTCTGTCCCAATTCTTTCGTCCCATTTCATCACTAATAAACCAAGAGGTTTCTTATCGTGTACTTCAGTTATTTTAGAGACCCTTCTTTTTGATATTGATTTCTTTTCCTCTTTTTCAACAGTTATTCCAAGTACATTTTCTATTGATAACCCAATTTTAGCCCAGTCCTTTTTCAAAATTTCTGCTATTAATACTTCTTTGTCGTTATATAAAAGTGATTCTGAAATATTTTTATCTTTTTTAATGATTTTTTCAATTTCCCTTACTTTTCTTACGAACGCGGGTATTTTAGCATAATGGACAACTCTATATCCTACAATGCTCCCAACTATAGCAAGAACTGCAGATAATATTAGTAAGAAATAGAATGTAGGAACACCAGGAAAGATTTGTTCCATCTCTACAACAATGATAATATTAAATTCTTGAGAAATATAGTCTTCCTTTGTAATATTTATAGTTCCTGTGAGTGTATTTGATGCGAAAAAGGCATTTATATTATATGTTGGAAAATTTAATATGTAGGTTCCATTTCCAATTTCCGTAAAATTATAGAGATTTCCCCTTATTGTTAGAGTTATTGTAGCGTTATATAATCTACTATCATATTTAGTAGGATCAGTCAGGATTATTTGAATTGGAACCGGAGTACCTTTTACTGCACTCGTTTTCCTATTTTGAAAATTATTACTCAAAATAGGCTCACTGATCTCTCTTTTCTTAATGGTTAAAAGCATCATTGCATTTTTGTAATCATAATTTTGTTTTTCTAAAGTAACAATTAAGAGATAATCACCCAAAGCTCTGGATTCTGTGTTAAAATCCAAGATATAAGTATTATCTATAGCAGTAATTATATCTCCATAACCATTTTCAATTACATTCCCCTCACTATCATAACGTTCCCACACATAATATTGAGACTTTAAGTTGACAATTTTAGTTCCTCTAAGTGCATCAGTATAGACAAGGGTAAAATTTACAGCATCCTTCACATAAACACTTTCGATTTTTCTGAAAAATTCTGAGGATTGATTTAGCAATGTGGGGCGATTTAAGACGATTAATTTAAAATCTTTAGCGGTCATCTTATAATGGGGTTTATTTACCGTGAATCTAACAGTGTATTCATCAGCATCAAGTAAAGAAGTATCGATTGTCTTTAGATAATATCCCAAATCTGAATCATATTGCACTGAACCATAAATAGAAGGGGCTTCAACAATAGTATAAATTAATGAACCAATTATTTCATAAGAGGCTAATCGTGAATATTGAATTGAAAGTAAAAGAGTAAAATCCACCATTAAAGAGGTTTCAATAACTGCATGTAAGAGTTGTTCTTTAGAGAATCCTGAAAGTGATAAAGTCCCTATTCCTGAAGCATAATCCGAAATACTATATTTTTGCCCTCCAATCGTGATATTCATTGCAATCTCAGAGGGAAAGTAATAAGTTGGACCACTTTTTATGTTTTTAATCCATAATATAGCTTCATGTTCACTCCAGTTACTCCCGGAAGCACTTATTTGAAACGACCCTCCATTTGTAATCCCTCGTTCTGTTTTTGTACAATTTAAAGTTTCTAAAAATTGATTCCTATAAAAACCTTGAATATATTCCACCTTAATAATGGCGTTAAAGATGATATTAGGATCCGTTTCAACTGTAAATAAGAATTGATTTCCTATAGGGTATATAAAGGAATCGGCAATGCTTAAGAGACCAGTTCCATCTGGATACCCATAATCTAATGAATATGTGAACCCCTCGTTGGTAGTAATGTTTAGGTCAGTTAAACTTAAATCTACGACGCTCCAATCGGAACTATCATAACAGTCAAAAATTTCAAAAGTGATATTACTAATAACCCATCCTTCTCCTTTAGTTAGAAGGGAAATTTCGTTGCTGATATTGAATTTTGAATATTGTACATTTATTTTATCTCTGATAAAATAAGCATCTGCAATAATATCAATAGTATTATCAAAGGTTCCGCTGATGAGAAACTCAAACTTATTATCATTCGTGCGACTGGCTCTATTTAGATTTAAAACGATTCCTGTCCATGTACCTTGAGCATAATCCCATCCAAGATGAGTAGAATTATCGAAAAAGTAAATATATCCATAAGGATCTTCGATTGTAACATTAATATCAGTAATACCAACATTCCAAGAGATATTATAAAGATTTAATACAATCTTTGATAAATTCCAATGAGTTTCTATATCAGAAATTAAGAAATCAAATTCGTGATCGATACTTTGGAAGACCAAATTTTCTACAGTAAGAGTTTCAGAATTACTGCCATAAGAATTTAAAGTTATATCCACATTTTCCGACCAATAGGTTTGTGTATCTGAATCATCGTTGCTTGATTGATTTAATTCTACTTCATTTTCTAAAATATTTAGCTGAAATATTTTATCAGAAGGAATGGTGTATCCTGATTTATAGGCTGATATTATAATTATATAGCTCTCGGCACTATCAAGTAGTTTGGTATCAATATCTACAAAATGCCTCCCTTCATTATTTTCTTCCATGGAAAATGCTCCTGATATTACAGTACTCCCCCCTAATAATAAAGTATAACTCATTGAGTCTGCATAAACTGGTCCCAAAAGAGATTCATACCCTACTTCTACTTTACTCACATTAAATAACATCCTTAGCTTCAATAATGTGCCCCACTCGACCTCAATATAATCTGTTGGATTCAATGATATTAATTCAGTTTGAAATTTACTCAAATCAATTAAAATTCTAAATTCTAGGTAATCTTGATTTGTTACTGTGAAACTAATATTATTAACTTCAGCGGGACCTCCAACTGATTGATTAAAGAGTTTATTAGCTCCAAAAAATTCAATTTGAAGTGAATAATCCCCCCCAATCTCTAAGGACGTTAACCACCTTAAATTTGCTTGCCCATTTATATTCGTGGTTAAATTTACAATACTTGGTCCTAATGGATTGTTTAGAGTCAGTTTAAGTTTCGCGCCACTAACAGGCGTAATAGGTGCATTAATAGTTTGTACAATTAATCCTACGGTGGTTAATTCGACTTGCACTTGAATGGTCGCATTAACAGTAGTTATGTCGCCTGAAGCAAGTTCAATTATAGGAGGGTTATAATTAGGGTTTTTATAGTAGATCGTGTAATTGTAGGTAGAAGGAGAGACATTGACCCACCAAAATGTAGTGTGCCCTGTGGGATCGATTATACACTTTTGAAGCGGATGTGTAGCGTTCCCGACTATTATCCATCCCGATTCAACAGGGTTAAGATCCAAATCAATTATTTCAAAGAAATGACTACTCACATCGCAAACTAAATCAACGGTCTGAAATGGTTGATCAAGCATAATTGCTTGAGATGTTGAATTGACAATTTCAACAATATCCCCGAGATTTGAACGAATGGTTGCGGTAAAATTATAGTCCCCTTCAATAATGTTAGTGAAACTTACAATGCCGTTAATATTAGTGATGCCTCGTTCTATTAATTGAGTAAATTTATACATTGAAATTGTTACATTTGGAAGTAAATTACCATATAAATCCAATGCATTAATTTGAGCATCTACATATATCATGGGTTTCGATGTTTGTTCTAATCCTACAGAATAAAAAGAAAGAGGATCAAATTGGTTGTTATATTCCGTCGTAATCCAACCATTTGAACGAGCTACATTAGAAATTCTTACTTCATCGATAATTCCGTCGAACCAAGAAGCAGAACTATCAGATCTTCTCGCAATACGTAAAGGGTATGGGGGATCATTCATAGATGATGGAACGCCAGTTGTTGTTATAGCTACTTGCGTACCGTTTAAAAAAAACTTCGAATAATCATTTGGTTTAAAAATACCTACAACTTGATACCATTTACCAACTGTTACTCTTTCATAACCTGTTGTAACCATATTAGTTCCATCAGGTGAGTATCTAAACATTATCCACCCATCAGGATTGATACCAGGATCATCATCAAGACTAAGATCCCACCCTCGAAAACCAGATCCATCATGTTTTGCAACTAAATAATCATTATCTATAAAAATGTCTGCTTTGAACCATGCTTGAACAGTAAATTCTCCTGTAATTTGTACTTCACCTGTGTTTCCAAAATCAACATAGTCGTCAAATCCGTCAAAATCTAAAGCACCATCAATTATTCCTGTAACTTGATCTGAAGAAGACATGGTTCCAGATGATGAACCATCAGTAGGAGGTTCTGTACTATCTTTTATCTGTGGCGGAGTATCTGAAGGGTCTTCAGTTAAATGCCAAACACCAACATAATCAGAGATCCATACACCAGAGGGATTTTCTCGTGAGCTCATTGTAGAGTTTCCATAAAACATAGTAATATTTATATCAAAAGCCGTGGATAAGAAAGGAATCCGAACCCAAACAATTAATTCCGCTTCAGTTCCACTGTAATCTTGATTAAAGCTTTCTATTTGATGATCTAACCATTTACCATCTGAAGCAAAGGCAATATCATATCCATCAGTTTGTACATCATAGTGTAAATCTTCATCCAAAAGTGATATTAAAAGGGGAAAATTAATATGACTCCCTATTCCATTAACTTTTGTATGATCAATAGTAATTATCTTATAATAATTGAAAAAATTACTATGTACTGGATTAGTTAAAACAAGTTGTTCTGCTCCAATCGAATAGAATGAAGCTGGGTCATTTTGGTTATTAAATTCAGTTAATATCCAATCACTTGAATGCGCTACGTTAGAAACTCTGATTTCATCAAATATTCCTTGAAACTGATCGCCAGTTGCGATGTTATTTCCACCCCATAACCAATCATCAAGATTAGCTAATTGGGTCCAATGGGTTGGTACATTTTCTGTATAAAGACTTAAAGCTGATCCATTTAAATAAATTATTACACTTTTTGTTGAATATTTAAGAGTTAACACAAGATAATGCCAATAACTATTAGCAAAAGGATTTATAGCAAGATTATAATCTATGCTATCTCCTCCCCAGGGATAAAAAAAATGATCTCCATCAGGTTGTACAGCCCATTCAAAACCATCACTTTGGATGAGTGTAGGTGGAGGAGTCGGATTAGCAAGGAATCTATTACTAGTAGTCATCACACGTTGGTATCTTCCGGCAGTTGGATCAACCCATTTTACCCATATTGATAAAGTGCCCCCATCACTAATCGAATCCAAACTAGAACTTTCTGAAACACTAATCATATCATCAACTCCATCTAATTCAAAGCCCTCGCCAATTTTACTCGGTATCAAATCTAAAGAATTCATAGATCCCAAACAACTACCATCATTAGAATAAGAGGTGCTATCATATATGGTTCCTGATGGGTCTTCCTTTAAATGCAACACATCTACATAATCTGAACTCCATACCCCATTCGGATTTTCTCTGGAACTCATGGTAGAATTACCATAATACATAGTGATTATTGTATCTGTGCTTGTAGATAAAAATGGTACTTGAACCCATACGATGAGTTGAGCATGAGTAGCACTATAAGATTGATTAAAGAGCTCAATTTCATGATCTAACCAATCACCTCCAATTGAAAAAGCTATATCATCACCATCTGATTGAGTATGATATCTTAAATCATTATCAATCAAAGATAATAGGATTGGAAAATTACTATGACTGCCAGTTCCTGCTACTCTATTATGATCAATTGAGATAATTTTATAGAATGTAAAAAAATCAGCATTAGGTGGTGTTGAAGCTACAATTTTCTCTGATCCAATTGAATAAAATGAACTAGGATCATTTTGATTTTGATATTCGGTGTATATCCATCCAGATGACCGAGGTATACTTGAAATTCGAACCTCATCAATTAATCCATCAAAAACTTCTCCCGTCCATCCTCTATTAAAACCAATATAAAAAGGATTTCCATTCGTACCAATTGTTCCAATTCCAAAATCGTGTGATTCCATAAATACACCATTTACAAAAATTCGCCCCATTGAAGTTGAGCTTTGATAAGTAAAGACAAAATGTTGCCAAGTTCCAGTAGAAAAATATACAGAAGACTGCCATTCATTATATGAATCTGAAGGGTTTGCAAGTCCAATATCGAAAGTCCCCCAATCATTAACTGCAACATAAATGTCAAAATCGGATAATAATCCACCTCCCCATGACCCAGCCATTTTACTTACTATGGTCATCCATTTGTTATTATAACTTGGATTTATCCATGCTTCCACAGTCAGTTCATTGGAGATATCTAAACTTGTATCATCAGCAACTTGAATTCTCTGCCCTGAAGAATCAGTATACCCCACAGAGTCATAAATCTGACCATTTTGACCAAGCTGAGGGCTATTGACGTCTGTTCCATCATTTGAATATGAAGTTGAATCAATTATAGCATCTGTTCCACCAGTTTGTTCATCTAAATGCCAAACACCTCTATAATCTTTTATCCATACTCCCGAAGGATTTTGTTGGGAATTCATAGTTGAATTACCATAATACATTCTGATAACTGTGTCAGTAATACCAGACAAAGAAGGGACTAGAACCCACGCAACTAATCTAGCATGAGTTGAATTGAAAGCTTGATCAAATAATTCAATTTCATGATCTAACCAATTATTATCATAAGCAAATGCAATATCATCTCCGTCAACTTGACTTTTAACTCGTAAATCTGTATCTGTAATTGAAATTAGAACTGGAAAATCTGTATAAGTACTTGATCCTGCAACTTTATTGTGATCAATCGTTATTTCTTTATAGAAAGAAAAATAGTTAGCATGAGATGGTGAACTCAATTTTGGTGTTATAATATTTTCTTCATCCTCATTTCTTTGAGAGGTTTGAAACGTTAATAAGGGTGTACTAAGAATTGCTGGAATAATAAGAAATATCAGTAAAATTAATAATGAGTTTATTTTATACTCTGATAATTTTCTGTAGATTTTCATTTTAGAGATAGTTTTTGTTTTTATTAAATTTAGATAAATACAAAATAGCTTTAATAAATTGATAGATATTATAAGTATTTATATTTAGAGGATCTTGCATGTATAGAAACCAATTTGCTTGAGGATTAATAAATATACAATAAATATGTTTTTACCATTAAAAAGAGAAACATAATTCCTAATTTTAGCAATTAGAAATAAACACTTTATTAAAAATAAATAGAAAGATTAAATTTTTCATTCAGAAATAATATATTTATATTAATATATATTAATTTAAAAGTCGAAATTTTTGGTGTTACATTATTTTACAAGAAGTGTATATATACAAAGATAAAAGCCAAATTTATGTAAAACGTTTTGGAATCGCTTTAGATGATGTATTGGTTGAAGAATTAATAAAACCACTTATAGAGGAGTCTAGTGTAATTGAAGATGTTGAATTTAAAGATTATTATAAATTTAGAACTACTTATGCCTTAAAAAACAGTTTTTTATTCATATTCATCAATACTATGAATAATCCTTTTGAAAAAGTTAAAAAGGAAATAATT
Source organism: Promethearchaeota archaeon (assembly GCA_048938855.1). Classification (GTDB taxonomy): domain Archaea; phylum Asgardarchaeota; class Lokiarchaeia; order Sigyniarchaeales; family SOKP01; genus Loki-b32. Next base: position 173,627 of record JBHLLT010000001.1, on the reverse strand, counting down.
AGGTTTAAAGATGATTTTCTTGAATTAATTGAAACAGATTCCTTTTCTTTTGATGATGAAAAACATATCGAAAAAATTGATCGATTAATTTACACGATTCAAAATAAATTTCCTCCCATTATTTCTTTAGTTGGATATTCTGGAGTGGGAAAAACCACGATTACTAATCTTCTTAGAACAAACGAAATTTTTATAGAAAACAAACCTCAGATTTCAGCAGAAATTGCTACATTAAAAGTGGGGCCTTTATACTTTTATATTCGTGATTTTACTGGTGATGAGAAAATTGGATTTTTATGGAATAATTTTATTAGAGATAGCGATGCTGTATTTATAATTACAGATTCTACATTAAAAAATGCAGAAGAATCTAGACTATTTTTAAAAAAAATAGAAGAAGAAGTTCCATATGCCTATACAATAGCAATAGCAAATAAACAAGATTTAGAAAATGCTCTTGCTGTATCAAGAGTCCAGGAGATTTTAGAATTAGACTCATATCCAATTATTGGAATAGATTCTAATTACAAAAATAAACTAATTCTCTTAATCTCAGAGATTCTGATGATGAAAGAAAACATTTTACCATTAATGGATTTATTTTTTCAAAAAGAAAAACTTATTAATGAATTAGAAGATACAATAAAGAATGAGAATCTTAAGTCTGTAGACAACCTTTTAAACAAATTAATTGATATTTCATCAAAATTAGGAGATAATACTGAACCATTTTATCGAATGCAATTGAAAATGAAAGAAAGTATCAGAAAGATTGAATTATCTGATATCAAAACTAATTTAGGTATTCCATCCTTAAGTCAGGATAATCAATATCAAGGATTATCAAACCTAGAAACTAGTTTAAAAATTCTTATTAAAAATTTTATGGATAATCTTGAAAGTATAATTGCTGTAATTATATGTGATAGAGAAGGATTAATTATTACTTCGGAGAGTAAAGGAGAAGCAGGAGATGAGACTGTATTGGGAGCAATAGCTGCTTCGGTTGATAGTTATATAGATCGAATAAAGAAAGAATTTGAAGAACAAACCAGTTTTTTTAATATTACGACTATTAGTGATAAAAAGTTTTCTTATTGTTCAATGGGATTAAAATCAATTTTGTTAACAATTTCAGATTTATCTAGCTCAGATACCGAATTAAGAGTTTTCTCAGAACATATAGCAGGAAAAATAGAAATGATCCTAGAGGGGAATGAAAATGTCTCTCTTGAAATTCCTGAAATAGTAAAAACTTTATCTAAAACTAAGGATGGAAAAATACCTAGGGGTGAATATTCTTTAAAGCTGATATTAGTAGGAGACTATAAAGTGGGCAAAACTTCACTAATATTTCGCTTCGTAAAAAACCTTTTTAAAGAGAGTTATCAGAGTACTGTAGGAGTAGAAATTTCTAAAAAAACCGTAGAATTAGGTAAAAATACAAAAGTAAACTTTGCTATATGGGATGTTGGAGGGCAAATCCAGCAAATGAGTCCATATAGAAAAAGATTCTATGAGGGGGCCAATGCAGCATTTATAGTTATAGATAGAACAAAACAGGATAGTTTAGAGTCAATTCAGAAATGGAATTATGAAATAACCAGGTTTATTGGAAAGGTAGTTAATACTATCATAGTAGGAAATAAATCTGATTTAGAAGATGAAATTGTTATCAGTGAAAGCCAAATAAAAAAATTAGCAAATCATTATGACTTTCAATATATTCTTACTTCTGCTAAAACTGGTGAAAATGTTAATGAATCCTTCTTTTCTATGGCTTATAGATTTTTAGTATCTGTAAAATAATGCTCTTAACATATATACTTTTTCAAAAATAAACTTAATCGTTTCTTAAATATCTAAATATCCCTCTTCATGTACTAAACGATCATATAAAAATCAAAAAATATCAATTAATTACAAGTAAAAAAGATTAAATGATATAATCTAGTTAAATAAAATTTTAATATCTGTATTAAGATAATTTATTTAAAGTATAAAATAAATTTGGGGTTTCTTCAAAAATTGACAGAAGATTTATCTGATAAGAATGAGTGTTCCAATAATGAAATTAAAGCTTTAAAGGCTCGAATTAACGAACTTGAAGCAGAGCTTAATAAGAAAGAAAATGAAATTTCTGAATATCTAGAAGTGATAGAAAATCTGGAAGATCAAATTATGAAACTGGAGTCATTATTTCCAGACGAGGATGATGATAATAAAAGTAAGAAACAGAAATTAATTGAATCTAAAATGGCTCTAGAAATAGAAGAAAACGAGAGACAAATAAGAGATCTAAAAAATAGAATGGGCTTTTTAAGGAAAGAAAAAGTACAACTCCAACAAGAACTTGAAACAATAAAAAGAAAAAATAAATCAACATCGATTGTAATTAATACGGAAGATTTAAGAAAAAATCAACCATTGGAGATCTTAGTAAAGGAATTGCAAGATAAAGTAAACAAACAAAAATCAATAATCCACAATTTACAAAGAGAGCATATTGACTTAAATGAATTTAATGATAGATTAAAAGAACAAGAAAAACTTATTGAAAAGAAGTTAGCTTTTTCAATGCAAAAACAAATAGATAATCAAAAAGATATAATTAAAACCCAGAAAAATACCATTGAAGATTTGCAGAAAGAGAATGAAAAAATAAAAAAAAGGATCGATACGGTAGAAATTCAATTAAAAATAAAAGATCAAAAAATTGAAGAATTAAAGAATCAAAAACAACCAAAAGGCAAAAGAAAATAAGTTTTAATATTACTTTGCTTTCTTTTTTTAATATAAAATATTATTTTGAAATATATTTTACAAGATCTTTTATTATTGAGTATTTATCTTTTCTAACTTTTTCTTCTTCTAATGTTTCTTCAATTTTTGCAACTTCTTTTGAAAAATCAAACATTGAAAAATTTTTTATGTCCTCTTCTGTGATACTCTCACTTAATCTTTTTAAAAACAAACTAATGTTAGGCATGAATTTTGCTAAATTTACATTTAAATCTAATTTGGAAATAAGAATTAATTCTTTGCTAAAAGTAAATAAATAATTATATTTTTGGGCCTCTAATGCGAAAGAATTTATCTTTTTCATGTTTAATTCATTAGCAATTTCTTTAGAATTAGCAATCAAGGATAAAATCGCTTGAGGAATGACTTTTCCTTTAGCGAATTCCTTAATTAATGAGCCTAGGATAATTCCATATTTATTTGCAATAGCACTTTCAGCATTTAAATCAGATTTTAACTGGGAGATAATTTCCTCGTAATTAATTTGTTCCATCTTTGAGAAATATTGGTTTTAAATTAATAATGAAAATCTATTTATTTATATTTGTTTAGTTATTAGACACCTTATACTTGTAATATTGAAGTAATTTAAGATTTTAATTTGAAAACCTACAAAACACATTTTTCAGAAAAAGAATCAGACATTTCTATTATATCTGACTCAAAAACAGCTATCCTAAAAGCAAAAGAGAGTTTTTACTTCCACCGAAGGAATCTTGTGAAATTTGTAACAAAAAATTCAGTTTTTCTCAATTCTTTATCTCCAATAAAAGTACACACAGATTTCCAAATCATTAACATTATGGCAGAAGTATCAGATATATGTGATGTTGGGCCTATGGCATCTGTAGCAGGAGCATTAGCAGATTTAATGTGTAATTCAATGAAATATCAGGATTCTGAGGAAGAACTTGCTTCTTCTCCTTGTAAAGTTGCTTTAGTTGAAAATGGAGGAGAAATCTCAATTGATAGCGAAAGACCAATTAAGGTAGCATTATATGCTGGAGAAAATGAATTGAACTTTAATCTTGGGTTTTTAATTAGAAAAGAAGATTGCCCCATTGGAATTGGTACAAGTTCAGCAACAATAGGACATGCAATAAGTTTTGGACAAGCAGATGCTGTCACAATATTTGCTAAAAATGCAGCTTTAGCAGATGCTGCAGCTACTAAAATTGCTAATATAGTTAAGGGAAAGGATATTGAAAAATCTATTAAAAAGGGCTTAGATGCTATAGATGAAATTAGTGGCGTACTAGGTGCTTTTATTTCAAGAGAAAATAAAGTAGGTAAAACTGGTAAGTTGCCTAAATTTATAAAAATAGAGGGAGATAGGTATCAGATTCTTAAGAAAATAAGAAATTTTGTTGAATATGATGTATTTAAATGACCCAATATAAAGGGACTTCCTTGTTGTTCTCGGTTTTAGTAGAACATATTTTATTTAGATAATTTAGAGTATAATACATCTCCATCTCCTTACTTGTTAAATGCCCAAACAATTCCAAGCTATTTATTAAAAGATAACTATCAGTTAGAATCAGAAATACTTCTCTTTTCGAATTTTTTTTTAATTCAAGAAGGATATTTGTATTATTTTGAACTTGCATATTAGGATTTAGATAATCATTTGAAGCAGTAACAAAAAACAAAACTGAATTAAGTGGAAGGCTCGCATTTTTGTTCTCAAAAGGATAATCATAATAAATTATTATTGAACTCCATCCAAATTCTCCAATTACAACATATTGAGAAGGAGAAAAATTAGCATACCATTCAATGATATTTACTTCTCTATTTTTCAAACTATAAAATTCAAAAGAGGAATAAGCTTCTAAATTTGTTGCTACTGAGGAAAACGAAACTAAGAAAATCAGAAAAATTTTTATCTTTAACTTTTTGATAGATTTTGTTTTTATTAATTTATAGAAATAAGATACAAATCCAATCGATAAAACTATAGATGATAAATAGAAAATTCTTGAAGAGAAAGTAAATGTTCCTGTAATAAAATCAAATAAAAGACCTGCCATCAGAACAATTCCAAAAGCAAATCCCCATAAAAACAATGGTTTTCCTCTAGGTTTATATTGAAACAATAAAAGCCCCCAAATTGCAAATGAACAAATGAGAATTGTTTCTAACCCTGTAAAAATAACGATATTGTCAAACTTAAATAAAAATGAATTGACCAAACCAAAAGCAATAGTTAAAATTATAGCTAATGAAAAAATAAGAGGAAATAAAAATTTTTCTTCGATTTTTTTGAAAATTCTATTTTTCTCTCCAGTTATAATTAAAGAGAATCTGCCTTTACTAAAATCTAATGATTTGCGATAATGTAAAAGGATTAAACCTTCAAATATTCCAAATACAATAATCGCGAATAAAATATAATACCATGGGAGAGCACCCAATCTCACAAATACATTTAAATGTCCTGTACTTATATCCAGAAAATAAAACATAGCAAAAATTCCAATACAAATACATACTAATATGAAATCGAAACCTCTCTTATAACTTCTAAAAAAATATATCAAATATACCCACAAAAATGTTATAAGAAAAATCATTGCGATTAATGAGTGAACAAATATGCAGCTTACATAAATACTAATAAGTAAAATATAAGAAAAAATCATATTTGAGAAGATTTGTTTCTTTTGCGGTTCTTTGACTTGGGTAAAAGATTGTAACCTTCTATATAAAAGAAAAAACATTGTAATTCCTTGAATTAATGCTAAACTGGAAGGCCAATACTGGAACATTAAATTTAAGAATCCTAGAGATGAAGTTCCAAGAATAAAAATTCCAAATAGTGCCAAGGATTTATTTTTAAAAATCCTCATAAATAGATTATATAAAATTAAAGTTGTTATAGGAAATGTGTAGAATACAAAAAATCTAGGGATTAAGATAAAATCCATACCTGAAAAGAAATGAATCAAAGCACCAATAATGTGAAAACCAAAAGTACCAAAATAATCACCTAATGGTAAGTAATTAATATCTGTGATAAATTTAATAATTGAAATGTGCATCCATGGATCAGTACCTATAAATATACTAGTGCCAAAAACAGCAAAGAGACACAGTAAAAAGATAAAAATCCCTAATAAAACAGAGTTTGATAATTTAATCCTTTTAATCAAGTTTACAATTGAAAAATTTTTAGTAAAGGCTTTCTTGTCCTCCTCAGTAATATTAAATTTGAATGTATTAAATTTACACTTTTTAATATCAATAATCAGAATCCAAAAAATGATAGTAAAATAGAACACAACCAAAACTATAAAGAAAAACCATTCTGTTAAAGCAAATCCTAAATAAAACCCACTAATACCTAATATAATATAAAAAGACATATTCATAACTGCTGTAATAGACAGTCTTTCTAAGAAATTCATGTTCTTTTCTTTAAACAGAATAAAAAATAAAGGGTATGTGGGTAGGAATAAAAGGGTAAATATCATACTCAAATATACAAATATATAAAAGGAACAATTTAAAAATGGGATTGTTGATATTCCTATGATACTATTAAAATTTAGGATTTTGAGTAAAATAAAAATTAATGATATTGAAGAGATTAAGATTATTAGTAAGTTAATCCTTACTTTTAAGTAAAATATTATATTATTTACTTTCAGATTTGTAATTTTCATTCTACTAAAAGATTTTATACTTTTTTTTTAAATTATTTAATAATTATCCAATAAAAGTTCTTTAGCTTATTCTTTTATATTTGTTAAAAGATTTAATAGAGCAATCAATAATTATCATTAAAAGAATATTAATTTTAATTTAAAATTTATCTTAAATCATGCTAAAAAACAAAAACATTATAATAACAGGAGCAGCCGGCTTTATTGGTTCCCATCTGACAGAGATATTACTGAAAAATGGAAATTTTTTGATTCTGATTGATAATTTTAATAAATATTATTTAGGTAAGGAACAACGACTAGAAAAGATATTGAAAACTTATCAAAATAAAAAGGATTATATAATAATAAAAGAAGACCTCACAAAAAAATCATTCAGTTTGAAAATTACAGATAATATTGATTATATATTTCATTTAGCGGCTCAAGCTGGTGTAAGATATTCAATTAATAAAGCTGCAGAAGTTACTAACAATAATATTATTAGCACTGTAAATATTTTTGAATATGCTCTTAAGCTTGATAATGTTCAAAAAATTGCATATGCATCTTCATCATCAGTATATGGGAACCCTATTTATACCCCTTGTGATGAGGATCATCCAAAAAATCCAATTTCACCTTATGCAGTATCAAAATTGTGTGGAGAGATCTACGCCAATTATTATTTTAGAGAATACAATTTACCAATTACATCATTAAGATTTTATACTGTTTACGGACCAAGAGGTCGACCGGATATGTCTATTTATAAATTTTTTAATTTAATGCTTAATGACAAGGAGATCTCAATATTTGGAGATGGTAAACAACTCAGAGATTTTACTTATATATCAGATATTATAAATGGATTGATATTAGCATGTGAAAAGACTGTATCAAATGGAGAAATATTCAATCTAGGGTGTTCAAATCCAATCAGTGTTAACGCTTTAATCGAGAAAATGTATAGTATAACAAATAGTCCAAAGAAGATTAAATACATAGAAAAGCAACAAGGAGATGTAAACATTACATATTCAAATATAAATAAAGCTAAAAATCTGCTAAATTACATGCCCAAAGTTGATATTGACGAAGGTTTGATGAATCAATACAAATGGCAGAATAAAGAATTCTCAAAACATTGAATTAATTTTAAAATTTTTTTTAAATCCGTATATTCATTATCAAAATGCTTCAAATTAAATACTCATATTCGTTTAACTCGATTTATTTAAAAGATTTACTAATTGAATAAATTTTAAATTGAATAAAGTTAATATTTATTAAATAAAAATCTAAAAAACTTTAACTTTAAACACTTGAAATAAAGTAAAAGGCGCCCTATTTTTGAAAACCTTAGATAATAATGTGAATCTTAACAGCCTATTAGATAGTTCTAAAACAAAAAATGGTGCTATAGAAGATTTACATCAAAATTTATATAATTATCTCAAAAATTTCAAAAATAAAGAAGATCCAGTGCTTTTATCAATTGTTTTACCAATGTATAATGAAGAAAAATCGATTAAGAAGGTTTTAGAGGAACTTCCTAATGATAACTCAATAGAAGTTATTGTTGTTAACGATCATTCAATTGACAACAGTTTAAAAGAAATTGAAAAAGTTAAATCAAAAAGGGAGATTAGAGTCGTAACTAATACAAGAAATCGAGGTTATGGTAATGCAATCATGTCAGGACTTTCGCACGCAAGAGGCAATATTATTGTAACAATGGATTCAGATGGACAGCATAGCTCTGATGATATCTTTAATATGGTTAAACCCATTTTGGATGGAGAAGCAGATTATACAATTGGTTCACGATATGAAGGTACATATTTTTATAAATTACCTTTTCTAACAAGATTAGGAGAAATTATTGTAGAAAAGTTGATTCAAATTTTATTTGGCCCAAGAGTATTGAATAATCAAACTGGATTCAGAGCTTTCAGTAGAAAAGTTCTTCCGGTTTTTAAGAACACTAGATATCATGGGTATGCCTTTTGTACAGAACAAATTATAATTATGGCTTTAGCACATTTCAGGATTAAAGAATGTCCAATTAAAGTATTTAGACGCGAACATGGATCATCTGGCATTGTTCTAACAAAATTAGCTAGAAAGATATTTTCTTGTATCTTCTACTATTTCATCCAGAAAATTAAATTATCAATAAAAAAACCTTCAAGAATAAAACAACGTTGAGCTTCTAAGATACGATGAGAAAAATAATCACCTGTATTGGAATAAGGCCAGATATTATACGTCTATCCCAAATTATTAAAACTTTAGATAAATACTTTGAGAATATTATCGTTGATAGTGGTCAACATTATGATTATAATTTAAACAAAATATTTTATGAACAGTTAGAAGTCCGTCCTCCTGATTATAATCTAAATATAAAAAGTGGTACTCACGCTTCTCAAGTCGCTAAGTTGATGATTGAGTTTGAAAAAACACTAGTTGATGTGCAACCAGAATTTGTAGTAGTTTTAGGTGATAATAATAGTAGTTTGGGTTTTTCATTAGCTACTTCTAAATTGAATATCCCCTTAGTTCACATTGAAGCAGGTATGCGAAGTAAAAATTGGATAATGCCAGAAGAGAAGAATAGGGTTATTATTGATCATCTTGCTGATTTAAATATCTGTTATTTACCTGAGCATAGGGAAAATTTAATCAGAGAGGGAATAAATCCTCGTCGATGTTGGGTTGTAGGTAATCCTATTATAGAAGTGGTTCATGCTGTTGAAACTGAATTTAAGCAAGATGCTCCTTTTTACTTGGTAACGTGTCATCGTGCAGAAAATACTGAAAATGAAATGAATTTAAATATAATTTTAAAATTTCTTGGAGAACTCTATAAGCGGAAAAAAATTGAGATTAAATTAATATTGATGCCAAAAACAAAAAATATGATGGAAAAGTATAGCCTAAAGTTTCCAGAAGGTATTAATCCGATTCCACCTCAAGGCTTCCTAGAATTTTTAGGTATGGAAAAGGAAGCCTTATTAGTTCTTACTGATAGTGGAACTGTTGTAGAAGAATGTGCAATTTTAGGAACCCCATGCATGACAATTCGTGAAAGTACTGAAAGAATTGATTTAATTGAACTTGGTGTTAATGTACTAACTGGTATAAATACCGAACACATGCTTAATGCAGCAGAATTAGCATTATCTCGAAAAATTAAACCTGTTTCTCACTATGGGGAGAATATATCAGAAAAAATATGCAACATATTAATTGGAAATTCTTTAAATTTTTATAAAAATTTAGAAAGATAATATTTAACTTTTATACTCTAAATTTACTAGATTTTAACATGTAATCTTTAAGTTCTGAAATCGCAGTCTCCATATCTTTTTCTTCTACGAATTTGTTTAAATCTGAGTATATTGTATCTAAAGATCTGTCAACTTTTTGTTCTGGTTTATTAACTCTATTGATTTTTAATTTTTTTTCAAAAATGTCATTGAATATGTGCATTAATTGATATTTGTTTACAGTATTATTTGGTATAAAATGATGGATAAAAGATTTTTGTCTTAATTGAGTAAAAAGATTTGACATTATTATTTTTTCACATAATTGGGCAAATTGAAGTGTGGTTACTCCATTCCAAATATGGTGTTCGAAACCTCCAATAGTACCCTCATTTGGTTGATTTAAAAACCATTCAAGTAAGAAATTTGTCTCCTTTCTAAATTCAGGGCCAATAATTGAGCATCTAATAATTAACATTGGTCCGTCAAATACCTCACCAAGGCTTTTTGTCTTACCATAGACATCAAGAGGATCATGTGGATCGTTTTCAAGGTATTTTCCTTTTTTACCAGAATACACACAATCAGTACCAATTTGAATAATTTTAATATTATATTTTTTGGCATAACCAGTTAATTTCCATGGAAAATCTGCATTTATGAGGATTGCTCGCTTAACACCTTCAGGATCATCATCCTTTGAAAAAGGTTTTGTAATTCCAATACAATTAATAATGTATTCTATGTTTAAATCAAGAAATTGTTTACTTTCTAACTGAGAAATATCATTAGCATCAAAAAGATATATTTTATTATTTAAAAATTTAGAGTTCCTTACAGTGCCATAAACATTGAAGATAGAATTTTTCGATAAATAATCAAAAACCATTGAACCCAGCATTCCACTTACACCAAGAACCAAAATATTCGTCATACTCATCAAACCTTAATTAAATGTTTTATTAACGATTTTCTACTTCCCATATTTCATTTCCCCAATAATCTGCTGGAAATCGATAATCATCTCCTTTACTTTCTTCAAGTGAACTTGTCGAAAAGAATATTATCCGAGTATCTTCTTCAAGTGGTTTAAATCCATTAGCATATCGCGGAGGAATAAATAACACCTGCGGATCCCTTTCAGATAAAACATAACGATTGACTTTTTGGTTTTTTGAAGGTGATTTTATATCATCCAACATAACAACCGCAACTATAGCAGAACCTTTTGAAACGAAAACATATTTCGCCTCATTTAGATGACCATGGAAAGCTCGAATTGTTGATGTACTGAAATTCTGAACTTGATAAAAACGTTTAACACCATAAAAATTGAAATCATTTGCAAAATTCAATGACCCTCTATCATCAACAGCAACTCCTCCTTTTATTAGGGCTAAATTCCTTTTACCAATTGTTTCAGCTATTTTTACGCGTTCGGCTACCTTTAAATTTGAATATATTCCTTTATGAAACTCTTGTGCTGTAGGGGAATTGATTATTTCGTTTATAGCATATTCAACATTGTATTTGAATTCAAAACCAGTATTCAGTATTTTACTACTATCAACCATATAACTCCTTTTATCAACAATATTTCTATTTATCTCAATCTCACAATTTGTAATATCTCTTACGATTTCTCCTAATTTTATTAAACTAAGATTTTCACCTCTTATATTATAAATCCCACGTAAGTTATTTTTAATTACATGAATAATTGCTCGAGATATGTCCCGAATATGGACAAATGGACGTTCTTGTTCTCCTCCAAATACGGTTATTTTTCTAAATTTTAATGCTCTTGCTGCAAAAGTATTAACAACTAGGTCGTATCGCATCCTAGGACTCAATCCAAACGCAGTACCTAATCTCAAAATACAATGATTTTCAACACATATTTCTCTAATTAATCGTTCTTGTGTATATTTTGTTTGGCCATAAAAGTCAATTGGAAAGCCTTCATCTTCTTCTTTAACAATCCTATTCGGTTCACTTCCATAAACACTACAGGTGCTAATATGGACTATAAATTTTCTGTATTTTTTGCAAACTTCGGCAACATTTCTAGCACCTATACAGTTAATATCAATAGCTAAATTTGTATCGATTAAACAAGCAGGATCTCCAACAATAGCTGCTAAATTTATGATTATATCGTAATTCTTAATAATTTGCTCAATTTGACCTTTATTTCGTATATCTGCTTCAATATAAGGATTTGGAGGATGAAGATCCTTATAAAGATGATTATCTAAGATTTCAACTTCCCATTCCTCTTTTTTTATTATATCAAATAAAACGCTTCCTATATATCCAAGTCCACCCAGAATTAAAATTTTTTTTGCCATGGTAAATCTCATATGATTTTTATTAAATTAGTTTTCTCAAATCTTATTTCACATTTTAATATAAATTTAAATTCAACTAAAAATAAAAATTAATTTAATTTTCCCTTCTCTGAAAATATTGGTTTTTTTTTTGTGATTTTTGGAATAACTCTAAGTAATTTTGAGATTTTAAGTTCTGTATAATGGTTCTTTTAATTGTACTGCATCCTAATTACATATTTAATTCATTATTCTTGATTTTTAATTATGAGACTCCTATTTTTTCAAGTGATATATCAAATTTTATATTTAGTGCATGTTAATAATTCATAAACACTAATCAATGTACATTACCTAAGATTTTCTAATAATTCTGAAGATAGGAGTTATCTGATGAACATTCTTGTCCTTCAAGAAACTGATTGGCTTACAAGAGGACCAAATACTCAACATCATATTTTTGAGAGAATTTCGAGGAACTCTAATATTAGAATCACAGTTTTTGATTATGATATTGATAAAATAATGCGTTCTAACTCTATATTTATAAAATATCATTCCTATACTAATATCCAGCGTGCAGTAGATAATTCAAAGATAACTTTAATTCGAACTGCTCATATTCAAGTTCCTTATCTTAGAAGAATATCATCATTGATAACCAATTTCTTTGGAATGCTTAAATTATTTAGAAAAAATCGACCCGATATAATATATGGATTTTCCCTGACAAATGGAATAATTGGTTTGTTTTTATCTAAGTTATATGGAATTCCATTTATTTTTTATTATATAGATAAACTTCATACTCTCGTTCCTATTCAATTTGTCCGAAAAATTGCTATGTTTTTTTCACGCTTATTATTTAAATATTCAGATAGAATTATTGTTGTTACAAAATTGCTTCAAAGTTATGTTTTAAATGAAGGAGTTAAACCAGAAAAGGTTATGCTTCTATTAAATGGAGTTTCTTTAGAAAATACAGTTGTTAATGAGGATAAACTTGAAACTTTAAAAAAAAAATATTCAATCGACGAAAATGATTTTGTATTATTCTTTATGGGTTATTTTTATGATTTTGCTGGATTAAAAGAGATTATCGATTATTATAACCCAGACGTTCTTAAGGGCAAATTAAGATTTAAATTTCTTTTAGTTGGAGATGGGGGCATTTATAATCAATTAATCAAACATTGTAAAAAAATAAAAGCAGATTGGGTATATTTTACAGGAAGACTTCCATTCTTTGAAATTACAGAATACATAGAGTTAGCTGATTTATGTCTTATGAGTTTTGATTTGAATGAAATCACAAGAGAAATTACTCCCGTTAAGATTATGGAATATATGGCTATGAAAAAACCAGTTTTATCAAATAGTTTACCAGGAGTGGTTAATGAAATTGGTAAAGATAATGGAGTAATCTATGCTAAAAATCAAATAGAACTTATTAAAAAAATTAAACCTTTAAGCTTAGATAAAGAAAAGCTAAGAGAGATAGGTAAAGATGGTTATAGATTAATAGAAAAATATTATTCTTGGCCACTAATTATGCGTAAATTTAAAAATTTACTAATAAATCAGATAAAATTAAAGAGATCAGCTTAATCTTCAAATTTCCAGTGATTTAAATCTCTCCCTAATATATTTTCTAATTCTAGAATATCTTCTTTATAATTTAAATACAGTTTCTTCTGTAAGATCGGATTTATCTTTTCTTTCTCACTTTTACTACTAAATAAATCAAACAATTTTTTAAATCGCTTAAGATTTGATGAAATTAGATATAAATCCTTCGAGACAAGATATTCATTCATTTTACTAGCAACTTTGTATCCATGAGTATATAATCCATGGAATCTAGGAATATCAGAGGAATGAATTTTACTCAAAACGATATTCCTATCAAAAAGATTAAATTGAATATTCAAAAAATCGGATATTTTCTTTAAGGACTTAATTTTATCATCCATCATTTCTTCAAATATAAATATTAAAAATTGATCTTTTGGAAAAACTTCAAACCACCTTTTGAGATGCTGAGAATAAAATCCAATTTCGTATGCACGAGATCTTTTCTTCAAGAATTCCATAAAAGAATCTTCTATGTTCAAAATCAATTTATTATAAGTATATTCAGAAAAAGCCCTATTCACAGGATTTCTTAAAATCAAAATAAAACGAACATCTGGCAGATCATTAGCAACACGAGACGAGGTTTCCTTTTCGTGAAAATATTGAGGAGAAATATCTCCAATTGCTTTATATGAAAATTTTTGTGAGTTCACAAAAAATTGTTTATACCAATTCAATCCCTTTTTATAATGTTCACTAAAAAAATTAATCTCTTTAAGGTAAGGATATAAATAAACCTCTGGATGATTTTTTAGCACTTCATATAACCACGTAGTACCGCTTCTTTCAGCTCCAATGCATAAAAAATTTGGAAGCTTTTGAGTATGATTTGAGGGCAATTTTAACCATTAATTTATTATTAAGCGATTTAGGTTTTAACTTTATATTTTTAATTATTCTTTTTTGATAAAATTAATTCTAAAAATTGATATAGACAAAAAAAGTTGGTAATTTACATTAAATAGAATAATATTGAAAATAGTTATTTTAAATCAAATATTATTATATTTACAATTTCTTTTAATTGGAAAATAAAGATCAATAAAAATATTACATCTATTAAAGAAAAAATAGCAATCTTGAAATTAAAATGAAGAATAAACAAGAGGCATTCAAGAGTTTTTTTATAATTTCAATCACTTTATTAATAGCCTTTATATCCAATTTATTAATTGTTTTAATATTAACACATAATTTTCCTCCTGGAGAATATGCGGTTTATCAGTTTTCTTTGACATTTTTAACTTTTTTTACAATTTTTTCAAATGTAGGGTTAAGTACAACTATAATCCAGCAATTATCAGCAGAAAAAGATAAAGATCCAAATAAACTTGTTAAATTATTTTCTGAAGGATTAAAATGGATTATTCTGTTTACGTTAATATTTTCAGTAATACTCTTTTTATGTGCTGATTTATTCGAATCATTCTATCATATGCCAGGTCTAGGTATTGTCCTAAAATTTACCTCCTTAATCTTAATTTCTAATAATATTGTTAATTATTTTGAAAGCATATTTCAAGGTTTATGGAAATTTAATCTATTCGCTATATCATTTATCTTTTCTAAAGTGATAAAAGTTATCATTGTAAGTTTTATCTTTATTGTTAATATGTCATTGCCTCAAATTGTCATGTTATTTTCCTTTGCCCTGTTAATTCAATTAATTGTAATCTTAATTTTTGCTCAAATTAAATACAATTACTTATCATCCTTTTTTAAATTTAATCGTGAGTTATCGAGAACTCTCTTGAAATTTTCAATTTTTATTTTTCTTTATGTATTTTTTCAAAATGTTATCACATACTCTAATCAATTTATCTTAGCTGCTTATGATGACAGTGAAATAGCATATTATACGATTGTACAATGGATGATTGTGAGTTTTTCCATCCCTGCAATAATTTTCTCGAGATTTATACTCCCCTATGTTTCTCATTATATTCAAAAAGATGTGCCTGAGGAAAGAGGAAAGATTCAGACAATTTATAATTTAATTTTTAAATATGGTTTGTTGTTAACAATTCCAATATCTTTTTATTTTCTATTTTTCTCAGATCCTTTAATTGCATTAATGTTTGCTCCTAGTTATGCTCCTGTTGCTGATTATCTAAAGTTGTATATATTTTTTCTTAATATCAACATAATTGATGTAGCTGGGGGTTATTTCTTATGGGCTTCTAACGAACCAAAGCTAGTATATAAACTTTACGCTATTGCCTCTGTTTTTACCATCACCTTAAGTTTCATCTTAATCCCTATTTTTTACACTGTGGGTGCAATATTATCAATAATGATTCCAAATTCAATATATACAATATATTCAACCATCTTGGTAAAGAAAAAAAATAAGATAAATTTTGATTCAAATATGTTGCCCACAATATTTAAATATGTAATTTCAGCAGCCTCTGTGCTGGTATTTATCTATCTTATTAATCTCTTCTTTCAATTTAATCTAACCAATGTATTGATATTATTAGTATTTTCAGGATTTTATTTTGGTATATTTTTGATTGTAATATTGTTATTAAAGGCAGTAACTTTCAAAGAAATTAAAGATTTCATTGCTTTATTAAGAAGTTTAATATTTAAGAATTCAAATTCTCAAATTTGAACTCTTTTTTAATATTAAAAAATATAATAATCCAATATGTGCAAATACATTTAAGATAAAATTTTATCTTTGTTTATAAAGAATTAAATTTATTTAATTTCAATGTGACTTTTATGGATAGGCAAAGAATATTAAGAGAAGCTCAAAAAATAGCCAAAGAGTTTTCATTTTGGATGGTTTCAGGTGAAATATCACACCTTTATGGTTATGTTTATGAAGCTCAAGATAAAAAGTATGAGTTAGAGATTAAATTTGATGATGAGTTTCCAAATTCTCCTCCTCAAATGATTTATCATAATGAAATAACTAAATTATTAGGTGATTTTCAGTTAAATAATTTAATTAAATGGACACCAAACTCTACTGTAGTTGATGTTGTTGAAGAGTTGAGATCTAAAATTGAAAGTGCTGTTAAATCTTTAGAAAAAGATGTAGAAGAAAAAAGTATAAGTGATGAATATGTTAATAAAATTACAACCGAAGAAGAAGAATTTATAACGCCCGATCTAAATGCTTATCCTCCAGATTTTCAATATGATGAAAATATCACTTCCCTAGAAAAGACAGATGATTTATTTTATACAGACAATTCATCAAGTAGTTCACCTCAAGAACTTAGACAAAATTTAGGATCGAATATAGTTCAAGATGAATATATAATAGAAGATAGTGAAGATTTAGGGGTGCTTATCAACACCGAACTTAGTTTAATTCAACAAGAATATGCTTATGATCAAATTGATTCTAGGCGAGCAGTAGTCAATATTTATATAACTATAACTCTTACAAAAACATTTATAATTACAATAGATTTCATGAATTATCCAGAAAGACCAATCATAACATTCTCAGACGAGACAAGGAGTATTTTAGGAGATCCTTATACATCAATTGACAATTTAAAAGAATGGGATTCCAAAAAGTCTCCACATATTGTAGACGTATTACATGAGTTAGAAAAGAAACTCTTTTTTGTAAAAGAAATTGAAATACAGTCTAAGAAAATATCTGGAGAGTATCAATGTGAAAATATTCCGAATAGTTTAACAAAATTGAAGGTCAATCTACTGACTTATGGATTTAAAGAGTATATAATGGAAATTGATTTAGATCCCTATCCAAATCCTCCGATTATTGAATTGGATCCTGAATTACTGGATATTATTAAAAAACCTATTGAGGAATTAAACGCTTATCAAGGTTGGATGGAAAATGAAACTGAACCAGTTGAAATCATCAGAGAAATCTCCTGGTTAGTCGATAAAAATTCAAGAATTAATTTTGAAATTGATTTATTAAAGGATCATTATAAAAACATAAAATTTGATCAAACAACAGCCACTTTAAATGTTGAAATGAAGGGAAAAATGAAGACAGAAGATCTTACATTTAACTTTCAAATTAATCTGCCAATTGATTATCCAATGAAAATGCCAGAAGTGAAGGTTATTAATGAATTTGAACTTGAAGCTCATGAAAAAATTAAGAATGATTTACATGCCTCCTTCAATGATTTTTTTAAAGAATGGACCCCCTTTAGTTATCTCGTTGATTTATTTAATTTAATTTCAAAAAAGATTTTCGAAGTATCAGTGGTTTCATGTGTTATATGCCACAAAATTGAATGTCCTAGTTGTACTAAAAAAATAGCTGGAGATGACAGTTGTCATACAGAATGCCCACATTGTAATCGAGCTTATCATAATCATTGCTGGGAGCAGACTATAAAATCGTTTGGAAAATGTGGTTTTTGTTTAAGATAAAAAGAAGCTTTATATTCTTTTGATTTATTATTTGTTTTCAAAAATTGAGAGTTCTCTTTGATTAATTTTAGTAGAATTAAACTGAACAGATTATGATTCGAATTTTGAATTAATCAAGAGAACTAAAAAATCATTATATTTATTGAAAATCTGATTTATAATAATGCCCAATTTAAAAATAGAGCATTCTATTGAAAGATTCTATATTATTGTTAAATTTAAAGTCTCCATATATAAGTTTTTAGATGAATTAATTAAATTTTTTAATTTGAGCTTCTTAATATATACATTCACATTTTCATTAGATGATTTTCGTGGAAGAATTGAATAAAAAGCTCAATTTAACAGATTTAGAAGAAAATATATTGCAATTCTGGAATAAAGAAGATATTTATTCCTTAATTAGAAAAAAAGAAGCGGGTAAGAAAACATGGCGATTTATTGACGGGCCTCCTTATACTACTGGTTCTATTCATCTAGGAACAGCATGGAATAAAATACTAAAAGATTATTTAATAAAATATAAACGGATGAAAGGTTTTAAAGTTACCGATACTCCTGGTTATGATACTCATGGATTACCTATTGAAGTTCAAATGGAAAAAGAATTAGGAATCAAAAACAAGCAAGAAATCCAAAAATACGGGATGGATAGATTTATTGTGAATTGTAAAGAATTCGCTTTAAAAAATCTAGCAATAATGAACGACCAATTTAAAAGATTAGGCTGTTATTTTTGGGATTGGGATAATCCTTACATAACGTTTAAAAATAGTTATATTGAAGGAATTTGGTGGACTTTAAAGAAAGCTTGGGAAAATGATTTATTATATAGGTTTTATCGACCTTTGAATTGTTGTCCTCGATGTGCAACTGCTTTAGCGAAACATGAGCATGAATATAAAAATATTAAGGATACAAGTTTATTCTTAAAAATTAAATCAGAAGATATGGATGATACTTATTATATTATTTGGACTACTACTCCTTGGACATTAGTTGCTAACTCTGCTATAATGGTAAATCCTGTTGCTGAATATGCTAAAGTATATATTGAAGATTTAAAAGAATATTGGATATTATCAAAAAATTCAATAACACACCTAATTTCTGGAGAATTAGGATATAAATATAAAATTGTGGAAGATTTCTATGGAGAAGAATTAGAAGGTAAAAAATATATACATCCTTTATTGGATGAAGTTCCCTTCCAACGAGAATTAGCAAAACAAAGTGAAAAAATTCATTCTATAATACTTTCGGAAGAATATGTCTCAGCATCAGAGGGAGTCGGCTTAGTACATACAGCTCCAGGACATGGTCCTGAAGATTTCGAAGTCGGGGTTGCTAATAATATACCCATCTTTAACCCTGTTAACATTAGAGGTGTATATAAGAAGGAAGCAGGAAAATTTGAAGGGATGTATGTTTTTGATGCCAATAAAAAAATATTAGAATTATTAAAAGAAAAGGGAATGCTGATTTTAACCCGTGAAATCGAACATGAATATGCACATTGTTGGAGGTGTGATTCAAAATTAGTTTATAGAGCTACAAATCAATGGTTCTTTAAAACCGAAAGTTTAATTCCAAAATTACTTGAAAAAAATGAAGAAATCTATTGGATACCGGATTGGGCAGGAAACAGATGGTTTAAAAGTTGGTTAACAACCTTAAAGGATTGGTGTATATCTAGGCAACGCTTTTGGGGTATTCCCTTAAGTGTTTGGATATGTGATAATGAAGATTGTAAAAAAGTTAAAGTAATTGGTTCCAGTCAAGAATTAAAAGAAATTGCAGGAGAATGCCCTGAGGATTTACATAGACCTTGGATTGATCAAGTTACTTGGAATTGTAAGGATTGTAATAAAGGCACAATGAGAAGAATACCAGATATTCTAGATGTATGGTTAGATTCTGGTTCAGTTATGTGGGCAGCTCAAGAAATTTATGATGGTAAGAGTCATTATGACACTTGGGTACCAGCAGATTTCATAATAGAAGGAAAAGATCAAATTAGGGGATGGTTTAATAGTTTATTAAATAGTGCAATGGTATCCTCAGGTCGCAAGAATTATAATGCATGCTATATGCATGGTTGGGTGTTAATGGAAAAAGCTAAAATGAGTAAATCGAAGGGTACTGTTATAAATCCTGAAGATCTTATAGAAGGTACAGTTCCAGAATTGCAAAAAAAGAAATCTTATTCTGATATTAAAGGAGCTGAGACTTTTCGCTTTTATTGTATAGGCGTAACTCAACCTGGCCGAGATTTCAATTTTAATCTTAAAGAATATACCGACACCTATAAAATTATTAATACAATATGGAATGTCTATGTATACGCAAATGAAAAGTTTAAATTGGCTGATTTTAATCCTTCAAAGAATAGATTGGATCTAAAAAGGATTGGTAAATTAGATAAATGGATTATTTCAAGACTAAATTCTACAATTAAGAAAATAACACAATTATCAGATGAATATCAACTTCCATGGATTACAGAGGAGTTAAGGGATCTAATTGTAAATGACATTAGCAGATGGTATATAATGCTAAACCGGGAAAAACTTGATATTTATTCAGAAGATCCAAATAAATTATTAATAATGGAAGTTCTTTACCATGTGTTATATAAAGTTCTTTTATTATTAGCGCCGATTAATCCTATGATAAGTGAAGAGATTTTTCTCAAAATGTTCAAATCACACTTAAAATCAATTGGTTTTGAAGAATCAGAAAGTATTCATTTACAAGATTGGCCAAAATATGATGAAAAATTAATACAAGAAGAATTAGAACAACAAATGCATTTTACACGAGAATTAATAGAAATTGTGAGAGCTATAAAAGATGAAAACAGAATTAGATTAAGGTGGCCAAATAAAAAAATCATATTAGAAGCAAAAAAAGATATGCCAAAACTGGAATTTCCTGAAATTATTAAGAAAATTGGGAATGTAAAAGAATTGGAAATTGTCAATTCAATTAAGCCATCCGACCATTTAATTAAAGCGGAATCTAAATTCTGTAATGTTTATCTAGATATATCTGTTGATGATTCTATATTAGCTGAGCGAGTGGTAAATGATTTAATTAGAAATATACAATTCATCCGCAAAAAGCATGGATATAAGGTTGATGAAAAGATAGTATTAAGAATTGGCACAGAATCGAACTATTTGAAGGAGTTTCTGGATAGAAATCAAAACACAATCACAGAAAAAATTAATATTGAAGATCTTGAGATTCTATCTAAAGATTTTTCTGAAGAGAAAAATCTTATATCTGGTATTTTAAATATATGTCCAAATAAAGATTGTTCTGCTGCCTTAAAAGATAATATAATATCAAAATTAAAGAAGGGTTCTGAAATTGAATGTCCACATTGTAAATCTAGAATAACTAGAGAAAAAATTAAAAAAATTAAGTTTAATTTTAGAAGAAAATAAAATCATTTACTTATGGGCTGTTCTTCTATTCCATATTTCTTGTAATAATTTATCCAATAATCAAACATATCTTTTAGGGTTTCCTCAATAGGAATTGAAATATCCCATCCTAGCTCATTTTTTATTTTAGAGTTATCTCCGATGATAATATCCTCATCGGTTTTTCTTAATTTTTGAGGTACATTCTCTATAACCTTAATATCTTTCGATGAAAAACTTAATGCAATTTTTAAAATTTGTCTTATTTGAATTTTTCTACCTGAACAGACGTTATATGTCTCTCCAGGTTTACCGTTTGTTGCTGCTTTCCAAATTGCTTTAAGTGAATCCTTTATTCCCGTAAAATCACGATATGCATTTAAATTTCCAACCTCGATTACTGGTTCTGATAATCCTAATTCAATTTTTGCGATTTTGCTCATGAAATCAGCACATGCATCTCCTTTTTTTCTAGGACCTGTTTGGTTAAAAAACCTGAGATTTATAATTTCAATTCCAAAATTAATATAATATTGACGAGCAAGTAATTCAGCGGCTATTTTACTAATACCATAGGGATGTATTGCTAATAATGGATCAGTTTCTCTTAACGGTCGGTTAAATGCAGTGCTGGATCCATATTCAGCACTTGTACAAGCAGTTATCACTCTACTATTTATTTTGTGTTTTTTAATTATCTCAAAAAGATTAATAGTTCCTATAACATTTGTTTCAATAGTCCCTACAGGATCTTTCCATGAAGGAATAACTAATGGCTGAGCTCCAAAATGAAAAACATATCTTGGTTTAAATTTTAGGAGTATTTTTTCTAACAATTCTGCATTATTTAGGTTACATTCAAGAAAAATAAAAGCTTTGTTGGATGTTGGAATTTGAATAAAATCTTCAAATGCTTTCAATTTCTCTTTTAAAGTAAAGCGAATCTTTCCTTCAGTGTAATGTGCTAAGTTGTATCGAGGACGATCAGGAAGATCGATCCCATATACCATTTTGCCTTGATTAATGGCAAAATCAATTAAATGTGATCCTAAAAAACCATTGGCTCCAGAAATAAGAATTTTTTCCATATTAAACTATAAGTTAAAAAATTAGATTATGATTTATTTTAATAATCCTTTTTCTTTTAATTCTTGTATAGCAATATCCGAAGGTTTTATTATATCTTTTTTTTGAGACTTCACCCAATTTATTAAATTATCTATCCCTTCTCTAAAACTTACCATTGGTGAAAATCCTAGTTTTTCCTTTATTTTAGAAATATCAGCAACACAATGTCGGATATCACCAATTCTATAATTAAGATTGTATATTGGTTTTAAATTTGGGTTAATTTTTTTAGTAATAATCTCTGCTACTTCTGCTATTGTCATTGGTACACCTGTACCAACATTAAAAATTTCACCATTAGTTTCAGCTTTTTCCATGGCCAGAACTAAAGCATGACAAACATCTCTTACATTCACAAAGTCTCGAGTTTGTTTTCCATCTTCGAATATTATGGGAGGTTTTCCATTAAGAGCTCTAGTGCAAAATATAGAACACACTCCCGTGTATGGATTTGAAAGTGCTTGTCTAGGACCATACACTAAAAAAAATCTTAAAACAGACATTTTAATTCCATAAGTGTTTGCAATCATTAAGCCAATCTTTTCTTGAGCTAATTTCGTGTATGCATAAATCGAACTAGGATTTAATGACGAATTTTCTCCTGTTAAAAGAGGTTTTACAACTAATCCGCAATTAGGGCATTTTAAATCCCAAATCTGGCGTTTTAATTGACTTATTGTTCTTAATTCTGGAAATATTATCCCACATTTATCACAAACTGATTTTCCTTCTCCATAAACAGTGTTAGATGATGCTAAAATAACTTTTTTCACATTATGTGTACTATTGATTAAAATATCAAGTAAATTCCCCAATCCTAGTATGTTATTGTTGATATATTCTTTAATTTTATACATTGATTGTCCAACTCCTACCTTAGCTGCTAAATGAAAAATGATGTCAGTATCTCGTACTAAATCTTCTAACGTTTTATAATCAGTTACAGAACTACGATAAAATTTAGCATCTTTATTAAGATAGTTTGGAGGATGTGTTAATTTTCCATGAACCTGTTCTTCTAAAGTATCAACAATAGTCACTTCATGCCCTTTTTGTTTGATTAAATCATCCACCAAATGGGAACCAATAAAACCAGCTCCACCCGTCACTAATACTTTTTTAGTCATATCATTTATTTAAGATTAGTTTTGATATTTCAATAGTACTTAAGTTATTATTTAAATTAAAGAATATGATAACTTATTAGAAATGAATTAGAAATTTGATTAATTATGTGAATTCATAATCAAATTTTTTAATGATTTAACATGAACAAATTTGATTGTATTTTACAATTCCAAAAAAAGTGCTTTATATGATATTACGTTCAAAGGCACCATTTAGAGTGAGTTTTGGTGGAGGTGGTACTGATATGGCTCCATATTGTGTTGAACATGGTGGATGTGTTATAAGTACAACTATTGATCGCCATGTATACATCACTTTAAAACCAAGAAAGGACAATAAGATTCATATTTTTTCAACAGCTTTCAATAAAGAATTTGAGTTTAAAATAGGAGATAGAGATTATTCAACTGATTTTGAATTATTTAAAGGTATAATTAATGTTTTAAAAATAGAAGAGGGATTAAATATTATTGTACATTCAGAACTTCCTGCAGGTTCTGGAATGGGGGGATCTTCTTCATTGTCAGTTGCATTAATTGGTGCTTTAAATAAATATTATAATTTAGGATTTTCGAAATATGATATTGCCCAAAAAGTATACGATATTGAACGAATTGAATTAAAACAGAAAGGAGGATATCAAGATCAATTTGCTGCGGTTTATGGAGGCTTTAATTTTATAGAATTCACTGATAAGGTGAATTTAATTCCAATAAACACAAGTCAAGAAATGATCAATGAGCTCCAATTTCGGTTAATATTATGTTATATAGGGGGTTCTCATTTTTCTTCTGAGATACAAGATGAGGTTTTGAAAGGATATAAAATCGAAAAGAAGTCGTATATTGAAGCGATGGAAGACCTAAAAGAAGTTGCTTATTCGATGAGAAGTATTATCGAATCTAATAATCTAAAAATGTTAAATGAATTTGGAGAACTCTTACATAAAGGTTGGTTAGCTAAAAAAAGCTTAAGCAGTAAAATATCAAATAAAGCAATAGAAAATTTTTATTTAACTTCAAGAAAATTCGGTGTTTTGGGTGGAAAACTATTAGGTGCTGGAGGTGGAGGCCATTTATTACTATTTTCTGAACCCAATCAAAAATATAAAGTAATTCAGGAGTTAGAAAAAATTGGTGGCAAAATTGTCAATTTTCACTTTAATCCAAGGGGTCTTGAAGTTTGGGAAATTAAATAATTATGAATAATATACTAAAAAAGATGAGATAATGGAAAATAAAATAAACTTAATTTTAGATGAAAATACTAAAGTTATAAAAAGCATTAAGAATCTAACACCGATTATAGCAAATATATCTAAGAAAATCATAAATGCCTATAAGAATAAGAAAAAAGTGATCCTTTTCGGTAATGGTGGAAGTGCTGCAGATGCGCAGCATATAGCTGCTGAATTCGTTGGGAAATTCTATAAAGATAGAGATTCTCTCCCCGCACTTGCATTCCACACTAATACATCTGTTGTTACTGCTACAGCTAATGATTTTGGCTATGATTTAGTTTTTGAGAGACAAGTTGCCTCATTTGTAGAAAATGGAGATATAGTAATTGGAATTAGCACATCTGGGAACTCTCCTAATGTAATAAAAGGTTTGATAAAAGCTAAAGAAAAAGGCGCTATAACTGTGGGTTTTACTGGGCAAAAACCAAGCAAAGTTGAAGATATTACAGATATTTGTTTAAAGATACCCTCAACCGATACGCCGAGAATTCAAGAAGGACATATAACCGTTGGACATATTATTTGTTATTTAGTTGAAAAAGAACTTTTTGGATAATTGGTACTTCATGAAAAAAGTCGCAGTTTCTATTCATGCAACAAAAAACTTCAATGTAGATATATTAAAAGGAATAGAAGGTTTAGACTACATTCATGTAGATATTATGGACGGTAAATTTGTAAATAATACAAATAATAATTTAGATGTTTTTAAAACTTTAAAAGGAATTTATAACATTCCCATAATAGCTCATTTGATGGTTATAAATCCGATTGATTATATTAAAAAAATTATTAACTTTATTGACGTTTTTTTATTCCATTTTGAAATTCTTGACAATAAAGCATTAATTATAGAAGAAGTTAGAAAGAAAAATAAGAAAGTTGGTTTTGCTATAAAACCAGAGACTCTTATTACTGAGATTGTACCATATCTAGATAAAATCGATTTTGTCCTAGTAATGAGTGTTAATCCTGGTTGGTCAGGTCAAAAATTTATACCAAGCACTGTAAATAAAATAAATGAGTTAGCTGAATATAAAAGAAAATATGAATTTCTTATTGATGTGGATGGTGGGATTAATCTATCAAACGCAAAATTGTTAAAAAATACAGATATTTTATCTAGCTCGAGTACTATTCTGCATGCTAAAAATCCCAATAAAATTATTAAATTACTTAAAGAATCTGATCTTAATGACTAGCCAAAATAAGGCAATATTTTTAGATCGGGATGGTGTTATAAATAAAGAAGTTAAATATCTCTCAGATCCAAAAGATTTTAAATTTATTAAAGGATCAATTAAGGCTTTAAAAATTCTTAAACTGAAGGGCTTTCTTTTAATAATTATAACAAATCAAGCAGGTATAGCGAGGGGCTTTTTTACTAAAGAAACGCTTTCAGCTATTCATGAAAAGATGGAAAATATATTAAAAAAAAATAATGTGCAATTAGATGATATTTATTATTGTCCGCACCATCCCAAATTTACTGGCTCATGTGATTGTAGGAAGCCAAATCCAGGAATGATTTTAAAGGCACAGTCTAAATATAAAATTGACTTAAGTGAATCATATATGGTTGGCGACACAATAAATGATATTCAAACTGGTAAAGCCGCAAATTGCAGAACAGTTCTGGTTTTAACGGGATATGGAAAGAAAGAAAAAAAAAAAATTGGTGCAATAGCACCAGACATGATATTTAAAAATTTAAAAGAATTTGCTATAAATATATAAAACAAATTATTATTATAATCAATTAAAAACACTCGTGAAACATTTTGAAATTTTTTATTGATACTGCGAATTTAGACCAGATAAAAGAAATGCAAGAATTAGGGATAATTGATGGGGTTACTACAAATCCTACTCTTTTAGCTAAAGAAGGAGCTGAACCTGTTGAACAATTAAGAAAAATTTGTGAAATTGTTGATGGACCTGTTAGCGGAGAAGTCATAGGTCTAACAACTGAAGAAATGGTTAAAGAGGCTCGTGAATTATCTAAAATCGCTCAAAATATTGTAGTAAAGATTCCCTTTACAAAGGATGGAATTAAAGCTGTTAAAATACTCGAACCAGAAGGAATTAAAACAAACGTCACTCTTGTTTTTTCCCAAAATCAAGTTTTAATTGCTGCTAAAGCAGGAGCTTCATATATAAGTCCTTTTATAGGTAGACTTATGGATAATGGTCAGAATGAAATTGATTTTCTCTGGGAATCTATGGATATTTTAAATGCATATGATTTTAAATCGGAATTAATAGTAGCTTCTGTGAGGAATACTAGACATGTCATTGAAGCTGCTAAAATAGGAGCACACATTGCCACAATTCCATTTTCTGTGCTTGAAAAAATGTTCAAACACCCTAATACAGATAAAGGATTGGAAGACTTTCTTAAAGATTGGGAAAAATTACAAGGAGATTTGAAAAAGTAAAATAGTAAAATGGCTCTTATAGACGAGATTTCTAAATGGAAGGGTAAAGAAATATTAGTTATTGGAGACGCATTAATTGATAAGTACATATTTGGGTATACAAATAGTATTTCTCCAGATGCTCCTGTTCCAAATGTCAAAATAGAGAGAACCAACATTTATATTGGTGCAACTGGATTAGTATTACGCTTTATTCAATCTTTAGGTGGAATACCTTATACATGCAGTATTATTGGTGATGATTTTGAGGGTCAATTTTTTTTGAAGAAAATGAAAGAGTTAAAGATTAATACCTCTGGTATCTTGGTGAATGAAAAGGTAAGAACACCTCAAATAACTCGAATAAAAGCTATGAATCAACATCTTTTACGACTAGAAACTAATTACAATGATGGTATTTCTGAATCCTTGATAGAAAAATTTATCAATATCATATCTGATCAGTCCAATGATGTTGGAGCGATATTAATTTTAGATTATGGTTTAGAAGGAATTTTCAAAGATTTATATATTCAAAAATTGGTGAGATTTTTAAAAGGACACTTTAAAAATATTCCTATCATCGCGCGTCCTACAAAATTTGATTATTATCTATATGAAGATATAGAATTAATCAAGATGAATATTCAAAAAGCTTTAAATACATTTTCAATTGACTGTTGTAATGAAACCAGTGTTAATATTGCGGGAAGGAGGATATTGAACTCATCAAAATGTAAAAATCTCTTATTAAATTATTTAGAATTAGAATCTTATCTTTTTTCTAAAGATACTGAAATGGTTAATAAAATTAGTCCCATTTTAAATCAACCAGTCAGAAGTTATGTAGCCGTGGGTAGTGTAATTATGGCTGCATTAGGATTATCATTTGCATCAGAAATTTCTATTTTGGATGGAGTAAAAATAGCCTTATTTGCTGCAGCTTTTGCTGCAATACTTCCTCCAGTTGAATTTTATAATATTGAGAAGCTTTCTAAATATATTTTAACTAAAATAAATAAATCATAATTTACACACTCTAAGTGTTAGAATGGAATTATCTAAGGACCAAGAACAAAAAATCCTAATAGATATTATAGAAATTAAAAAAAACATCTTAAGGATGATATATGAGGCCCAATCGGGGCATCCAGGTGGTTCATTATCATGTGCTAATATAATTTATCTCCTCTATAACCATATTATGAAAATTAATTTTGATGATCCAACATGGGAAGAACGAGATATTTTTATTTTAAGTAAAGGACATGCGGCACCAGCGCTATATGCCGTTTTATCCAGTATCGGTTTTATTGAAAAGGATGATTTATTTACTTTAAGAAAATTTGGTTCAAAATTACAAGGTCATCCTGTTAAAAATCCTGAAATTGGAATAGAAATATCAACGGGCTCTTTAGGAATGGGATTATCTATTGGGATTGGATGTGCTTTAAGTGCCAAATTGGATAATATAAAAAGAAATATTTATGTTTTGTTAGGAGATGGAGAGTTAAATGAAGGGGTCATTTGGGAAGCAGCCATGTCTGCTAGTCACTATAAATTAGATAATCTAATTGCAATAGTAGATCGCAATGGGATTCAAATTGATGGGTCTACAGAACAAATTATGGCATTAGAACCTTTAGTACATAAATGGAAAGCATTTGGCTGGGAAGTTATTGAAGTAAATGGCTCAAGCTTAACAGAAACTCTACATGGATTTGAAAAAATTAAATCAGTTATTGGAAAACCTAAAGTTATCATCTCTTATCTAATCAAAGGAGCTGATGTTTCTTTTATGCAACACACAAGAGAATATCATGGGCGTGCCCCAAATAAAGATGAATACAACTTAGCTCTTAAAGAACTCGAAGATATAGAAGAAGAAATATTAAAAGGTGTGTAGCTCGATGAAAGAACAAGCTCTTAGAGATACTTTCGGGGACTTCTTAGTGGAATTAGGTCACAAAAATGAGAATATTGTTGTTTTGGATGCCGATTTATCATTATCTACAAAAACATTTAAATTTGCTAAAACCTTCCCAAATCGATTCTTCGATATGGGAATTGCAGAACAAAATATGTTGGGTACTGCATTAGGATTTTCAATTTCTGGAAAAATTCCCGTAGTAAGTGGTTTTTCTATATTTACAACTGGAAGAGCATGGGAATTCATAAGATTTGCTTGTCATGATAATTTGAATGTAAAAATAATTACAACCCATGCTGGTTTAGTTGGAGAGGATGGTAGCACTCATAATGCATTAGAGGATCTCAGTCTAATGGCTATTTTACCAAATTTAAACGTCTTAGTTCCTTCAGATAATATTGAACTTGAAAAAATACTAGAATATACTATTAATACAAATGGACCATTTTATGTAAGATTGCCCAGAGGTGCATTTCCTAAAATTCATAAGGATGATTATATTTTTAAATTTGGAAAACCAGATATATTAAAGGAAGGAAAAGATATATGTTTAATAGGAACCGGATATGGTAGTATATTAGCTATCAATTCTGCGATATCCATCGAAAAAGAGTTAAATCTCTCTATTAAAGTTATCAATCTTCCTACTGTTAAACCTATAGACAATAAATCTCTGTTGGAGGAGGTAGTAGACTCTAATGGGATTATAGTTATAGAAGAACATAATGTCTATTGTGGGTTTGGAAGTATAATTGCACGAATTATCTCTAAAAATCATCCAATTCCGATGAAATTTATTGGAATAAATAATTCATTTGGAGAATCCGGAAGAAGAGAGAAACTATTGGATGCTTATAATATAAATCAAAAAGAAATTTTAGAACAAATAAAAAAATTAATTAATTGATAATTTGATTACTTGATATTCATTATTTATGTTGATTAGGAAGATACCCTAGTTTTGCTAAAGCTTTCAAAACAACTTCTTTACTTTCTTCAACTGTTTGTTTATCAGTTTCTACTACAATCTCAACTTGATCAGGTTCTTCAAAAGGATGATCAATTCCTGTGAAATCTTTTATTTCTCCTGCTCGTGCCTTTGCATACATCCCTTTTACATCTCTATTTTCACATTCTTCTAACGAACATTTTACATACACAAGAATGTATTCTCCAATCTCTTTACGCGAATATGCTCTTATCTTATTATATGGTGATACAAAAGAAGCTAGCACAGCAACACCATTTCGAGTTAATAATTTAGCTACAAATGTTACCCTTTCAATGTTCATATTTCTATCTTCTTCACTAAAGCCTAAATCTTTAGTTAAGCTCTTTCTTACTATATCACCATCAAGGCGCTCTACTTTCATTCCTCTTCTTTTCAAGTCCTCCGCAACTGAGTTTGCTAGTACAGTTTTACCTGAACATGGAAGTCCAGTAAACCATAATGTAAATCCTTTATGCTCCATTTTTTTTTTAACCTTTTTTATTAAAATTTAATAATTTTGCCCTCCATGTCAAAAGGAATATCTATTCCCAAAATATTAAGTGAAGTAGGTGCTATATCGAGAATGCTTTTTACTCCTAAATTTTTACCTATTTTTTTTTTTGGATCATAAATCAAATATACACCATACCAATCATGAACTGCATCATCAGGACCTGTATCATTTTCATCTAAATACATTGAATCATATCCCACGGTTCCCGCAGATCTCCAATTTAAATCATCAAAATATACCATTAAATCAGGAGTATCTCCCCGAATAATCTCAAAGATATCTTCAGGTTTGTATATCTTGGTATTCATTTTGTTACCCTTGTGATCTTTAATAGATTTTATTTTATCTATAATTTCATCTCGAATTTTTTCATAGTCTTCTTTTTCTATTATTCCATTTGGTTCTCTACCTTTCAAATTTAAAAATATCCGCGCATAATATCCACCCCAACCCCAAGCATAGGTATTCTCCCAGTCAATGTCTGCCTCTCCAATTCTGGTTCTAGGTCTTGGTTTTGTTTTAAATTTCAGAAGACCTAAGTCTTCAAGTGCCATATTCACACAAATTAAACCTTTCATTGCTTTTGCGCCATGATCTGAAACAATCATTATAACCGTATCATCATCCAATATCTCTAAGAGTTCACCTACTTCTTTATCTAAATATTTATAATATTTTTTCATTTCAAATTCGAAAGGATTATTTGGTTCATATTTATGGTGTTTTTTATCATAGTATTTCCAAAATGCATGGTGGAATCTATCTAATCCAATGATTACAAATTTAAAATAATCCCATTCTTTATTTTGTATTAGAAATTTTATTGTCTTAAATTGAATTTTACTCATTTTATAGATTTCTTCCAATAAAATCTCTTTATTTTCAACCCTAAAATTGACATCAAACAAATATTCTCCTATATTTTTTAAAATCTCTTCTTTAAGTTCTGGGGGATATGTAAATTCTGCCTTACTGTCGGGAGTAATAAATCCTGATACTAGGCATCCATTTATTTTTTGGGGTGGATAAGTTGGTGGTAATCCTAAAACACATGACTTTAATCCCTTTTTAGCAATAATATCCCAAACTTTTGGTTCTTTTATGTTGTAGGAGGAGGCTATCCAGAAATCGTTATAAGTATTTATCTTTCTATGTCTAAAACCGTATAATCCCAAAGTACCTGCTTTTTTTCCTGTTGCCATTACCATCCATGCTGGTATCGTTATAGGGGGATCACAAGTTCTCAGTTTTCCATAAACCCCTGATTCTATCAGTCTTTTTATGTTAGGGCAATCATTAATAAAATCTTCAAAAAGAGTTCTAGGGGTGGCACAGTCTAGACCAATTATGACCAATCTTTTTTTATTCACAAAAATTCAACATTTGAATTGTATTTTCAGTATAATTTATTCTACGAATGGGTTTTTATATTTTAAAATAACTTCTGCGACTTCAGGGCGCATAACTTCGATGCTAGGTGGTTTTCCTGCCTGTAATGCGGCTCTAATTTCTCTTCCTGCAAAATAATTTTGCATTTCAGGTGGATGCGGACAAATTTTATCATTAACTACGGCATTACATTTACTACACTTTGAGAATGATCTGAATTTAATTGGTTCAATACCTAAATCAGGGAATTTATCGAATATATCATGAGCATCATAAGGCCCATAATAATTACCAACTCCCGCATGATCTCGTCCTATTATTATATGATCGCAACCAAAATTCTTTCGTGTTATAGCATGAAAAATAGCTTCTTTTGGTCCTGCATATCTCATTTCAGTTTCAAATGTGCTTAACACCACTCTATTTTTAGGATAATATTCTTTTATAAGTGACAAGTATGCTTCAATAATTACAATATCTAAGAAATCGCCTTTTTTTTTCTTTCCAATAACAGGATTGATAAATAGGCCATCTACATATGTCAATCCTGCTTTTTGAACATATTCATGACCTAAATGAGGAGGATTTCTAGTTTGAAATGCTACAACCCTATCCCAACCCTTTTCTTTAAAAAGTACTCTTGTTTCAACAGCCTTTAGATCTAAATCTGGGAAAATTGGTCTAGGCTCGTTAATTAAGAATATTTCTCCTCCTATAAGGAGTTGTTTGTAATTAAAAACATTCGTTACTCCAGGGTGATTCTTATCCAATGTCCCATAAGTCTTTTCAGCATATTGGTTCTTATCGTAATGATAAATTGATTCAATACTCATTAATGCAATTGGAAAATCAGCATCGTTTGTCAGAATAATTTTATCATCAGGTTTTAAATTTTGAATTTCTTCCTCTGAGACATCAAGCGTAATTGGAAAGGGCCAAGCAATATTATTCTCCAAGTACATTGTATCTAATACATAATGATAATCATTTTCATTCATGAATCCTTCTAAGGGACTAAAAACTCCAAAAGCAATGTTTTTGATTACTTTAAGTGTCTCTGGTTTAACAGCAATTTTCTCAAATTCATCGATTTCTTCCATTATCCGATCCTTTTCAATTCTGGGTAACTCCTTATTAATCAGTGTTCCACCATGTGGTTTTATCATTTAAGCTCATAACCTCTTCTAATTAAAAAGTCTCATTTTGAAAATTTTTCATTTCTAATCAATATATCCTAAATCTCTTAACCGTTGTTTAACTTTTTCTTCTTCTTCTTTACTAAATGCTTGTTTTGATCTCTCTTCTTCTTCTATAGACGATAACACTTGTCTTAATACATATGTAACATAGCTTGATACAGACGCAAAACCTGTACCTCTCATTCTCTCTTTTATTTTTTCGGCTAAAGGTTTTGGAATTGAAACCGTAGTATATTCTACTTTATATTCATCTTCGGACATTAAAATTACCATGTTAAGATATTTATCATCAATAATATTTCATTATATTTAATGTTATGTAATGACCCATAATTATAGGGAAATATTAAAAGTTTTGTTTAAGGCAAGCATTATATTACCTTCCCTACATAATGTTTTTTAGATAGTTCCTATTAATTTACTTAAAACTATTAATTGTAATAGAGATGCTTTACTGACTATATGAAACTTTGCTTAATTACAAATGAATTTTATCCCACACATGGAGGAGTGGCAAAAACCTTTACAAATATGTGTAAAGCTTTTAAAGGGAGGCAAGAAAAACTCTATATCTTTAATTATAATTACAAAGGAAAAAATATTTTCAATATTTTGCATAAAAGTAAAAAAAGATATAATTTTAAGGATTTACTTCTTCTGTGTAAAAAAAAATCCTTCTTATTATTCTTAATCCGTTCTTTCTGGAAAATTACCTTAGATAAAGAAGTAAAATTTTATTTCAGACTTAACATGGTTTTATATCTTCTAATTAAACCTCATGTTCTTATACATATTGTTAAAAACCTATCTTTAATCAATCCATATATCAAAACAATTAATCCTGATTTAGTGCTTGTAAGTGCATGTGGCAATATTATTATGCCATTAGGATATATTTTATCAAGGGTGATAAAAAAAAAATGCATTTGTTGGGGTCATGGTGATGATATACTTGTACGCTCACGCTATTCACTAAAAACTTACTATTTAAGATCATTTGATCGTATTGTTTTAAGTTGTAATAAAATGAAAGATCTAATTAAAAGGGTTAATCATTTGACTGATGATAAATTAACTATAATTCACCGTGGGCTTTATCCATCAGATTTTGTTTTGAAAGAGGGTAAAAAGGAACTTAGGGAAGCTTTAAATATTCCTGATAATGAATTTGTTTTAATTAGTGTTGGTCGTCATGCTACAAGAAAAAACTTCCAAATTGTTATAAAAGCAATGAAGAAAATAAAGGAGATATATCCCCACTTGAATATAAAATACTTTTTACTAGGTGAAGGACCAGAAACTCAGAATTTAAAAGATTTAACAAAAAAATTGAGATTAGAAGAAGAAGTAATATTCATCGGGGCTGTCGATGATAAAATGAAAAATAAATATCTAAAAGCTTCAGATATTTTTGTTACACCTTCCATTTCAACAAATAAAACTATTGAGGGATTTGGGATTGTATTTTTGGAAGCTAATTTTTTTAAAATACCTGTAATAGGAACAATGTCTGGAGGAATAACTGAGGCAATTGAACATAAAAAATCTGGATTATTAATAAAACCAAACGATTTGACTGAATTAGTAGAAGCAATTATCTATTTGTATGAACATGAAGAAGAACGAAACAAAATGGGGGAGTATGGCTACAAAAGAGTTATAAATGATTTTAATTGGGAATCCTTAATAAATGAATATATCAATTTATTTAAAAAAACGATAAGGCAAAATAAATAACCTATTGTTAATCATGTTAAATTTATTTTCCAGAATTAAAGACTTTATACAAAACCAAGTTAGAAATCCAATAATTATTTTTTTGAGAATTTTAAGCCTCTTTAAACTTGTTATTAGAATAAAGAATATATCTCTTAGAAATTATAAAATTGATGATTTAGTTGATTTCACTTTATTGCAAAAGAAAAAAAAAATTTTAAATTTGCAACAGACTAGATCCGAAATCATTCAATTATTAAAAATGGTCAAAAAAAGTAATCCAAAATATATACTCGAAATAGGCACTTTAGATGGAGGAACACTCTTTTTATTTTCAAGAATTGCTAGAAATGATGCGTTGTTATTAAGTATAGATTTACCCAAAGGTAAAATTGGAGGTCCAGGCTCTAAATGGAGAGTTTATTCTGACTGGAGAATCCATATAATTAAACAATTCTCGCATGTAAATCAAAGATTAGAATTAATAAGGGCGGATTCTCATGATAATACAACATTACATCGCATAAAACAAATTTTAAAGGGTAAGAAATTGGATTTTATATTTATAGATGCAGATCACTCCTTT
Organism: Promethearchaeota archaeon; assembly: GCA_048938855.1. Taxonomy (GTDB): domain Archaea; phylum Asgardarchaeota; class Lokiarchaeia; order Sigyniarchaeales; family SOKP01; genus Loki-b32. The sequence goes on along the minus strand of JBHLLT010000001.1, from coordinate 137,889 downwards.
AATGGAGTTAAGAAAGATTTTGAAATGTATAGTCCCCTTTTAAAAAAGGGTGGACTAATTGCTTTCCATGATATTGTACCTACTCCACACGGAGAAAATGTATATAAATTTTGGGAAACTATTAAAAAAAATTTTGATTTCGAGGAAATAATTGAGGATAGAAATCAAAAGGCTGGAGGTATTGGGATTTTAAAAAAATAGCTTATATTTTTGATTAAATCTATGAGAACAATTTTTTGTTAAATTTGACCCAATTAATCAATTCTTTAATTCCCTCATTAACAGACATTTTAGGGCTCCAGTCTAGAATTCTTTTAGCTTTTCTAATATCAGAAATATAGACTTTCTGATCACTTGACCTCCATTCCCCAAAATCATAAGAAATATTCATTTTTAGCTCTTGTTTTAGAATCTCAATAAGCTCTAAAAGGGAAAGAGTATTTTCTGATCCTCCTCCCATACAAAAAACTTCGTGTTTAATAGATTTTGCTTTTTGTGCAAAGGAATTAAATGCTTGTATTAAATCAGATACATGTAAGATATCTCTTATTTGTTTACCATCACCATAAATCGTAATTTGCTTTCCCAATATTGCTGAAATAATAAAATGTGCAATCCACCCTTGATCTTCTATTCCAAACTGCCTGGTTCCATAAATGCAAGACATACGAAAAACAGCTGTTTTCATCCCATAAAGATGACCATACTCCTGAAAATAAAGATCAGAACACAGTTTTGAAGTTCCATAAGGCGTATGTTCACATAAATCAATAGGAAACTCTTCAGAAATCCCATAGCGGTTATCCTCAGTAAAGGAATATCTAGATTCATTTTCTATTATTTCACAATTATTTACATTATTACCAAAGACTTTATTTGTTGAACATAAGACTACACATGGGTCCTGTTTGGATAGTCTTATGGATTCAAGCAAGTTAAAAGTTCCTATGACATTATTTCTAAAATCTGGAATTGGTTTAATAATAGAAGTTGTTACGGCTGTTTGAGCAGCTGTATGAAATATATAGTCAAAAGAATTAACATCTAATAACTTTTTTAAAAATTCAAAATCAGTTATATCCTTTTCAATAAATTTTATATTTTTGTATTTATGTAGATAATCCCAATTGTATCTTAAACTTTTGATTTCTTTATTTAATAATATTGATCTAGAAAGGTTATCTATAACTGTAATCTCATCAATATCATTTTGATTAGCATAAAATTCTGCTAAATGTGAACCAATAAAGCCCCCTCCACCTGTCACTAATACTCTGGTCAATCCCATTCATTCCCTTTAATAATTAGTATTAATTAAAATAAGAAAGATAAAAAACTTTATCAATTTGAGATTATCCTTCTATTTTATTTAAGAGCTCTTTAATATTCCCAAAAATTTATCAGTTATTATACTCATTTGAGTATATTGATTGGAGTTTTTATCCTTATGAAAAAATAAGCACTAAAAAATATAATACTGTAATTATGAAAATCACATTATTTAGCGCACAGTATCTTAGACCGTTAATAAATTATCTTGAAAATAATAACCATAATGTTCTTCTTAATCACTTTTCTACTGATGTCGATGTTGTTATATGTGAGAGTGTTTCTCACATGTACAAGGTACTAAAAGTCTGGAAACTTATTAAAAAAAATAATATCAAAGTTGTAAATATTATCCTTGATATTCCACCGCATCATTTAACTAATCAATACAAATATAATAAACCCTGGTGGTATGGAAAACAACTTTTATACCACTTAATCTATTATCATATTCATAATAATAATCAAATTAAGAAGATATTTGATATCTTTAAAAAGTTTATATATAAAAAAAGAGAAGCCAATAACCAAAAGAAGGGCATAGGAAAAAATAATAAATCTAACTCATTGAGTTTATACAGTAAAATCAATTTGAATCCTTACAATAAAATAACTTACTATAAAAATTATCGTAACTTCCTAAAAAAATCAGATTTGAACTTATCGATTTCAAAATTTACACAAATATGTCTTAAAACATATCTAAATATCGACAGTAAAGTCTGGCATTTATGTGTTGATTCAGATCTTTTAAGTAGCATCCCAAAAGATCTAAAAATAAAATACGATGCGATAAATGTAAGTAGAATTACTCCACATAAACACCAAAAAATATTTGTTGAAGCTGCAAAAAAGCTGGGATTAAAAATAGTAGTTATAGGGCGTCACCATGATAAAAATTTAAAATTGAATTGTGATCATTATCCCTTATCCCATAAAGAAGCTTTGAAAGCAATTGCTCAATCAAGAATTTACGTGGATCCATCAAGTTTTGAGGGATTTGGATTAACACCTGTAGAGGCACTATATCTAGACAAACCTGTAATAGCATCTGATACTTATGTACATCGAGAAATATTAAGAGATTATCCATTATATTTTAAAACTGGAGATGTTAATGATCTCGTGAATAAAATGAAATTGGTAAGGGATGGAGACTTTTCAAAACCAAAAAATACTGTAGACTACATTAAAAATGAATATTCTATTGAAAATACCGGAGTTAATTTTTTAAATTATCTTGAAAGTTGTTTTGAAAATAATAAAAGAAAAAATAAATAATAAATTGAATTTAGATATGAAAAGGAATTCACTTAAGATTTTGGATATAGGATGTGGGACAAATAAATATAAGTCAAGTAATAAAAATACTGAGGTTATAGGGCTAGATAAGGTTGACCTCCCTGATGTAAATGTTGTTCATGATTTAAATGAAATTCCCTACCCATTTGAGAATAACCAGTTTGATATTGTTATCGCTAATCATGTTTTAGAACATATAGCAAATTTCTTTGGCGTGATGGAAGAAATATATAGAATATTAAAACCTGAAGGAATCCTAAGGGTAATGGTCCCCCATTTTTCTAGTATTAATGCATATGCAGATCCTACTCATGTACGATTCTTCGCAATGAAAACCTTTAATTATTTATCAGATAGACATTATCTTTCATATTACCATAGTGATAGAAAAATTAATTTCACTATTCGTAGGATTTCGTTTAATCCAGAAAGTAATATCATTAGTAGACTTGTAACCTCTTTTGCAAACCTGCATCCTCATTTTTATGAAAGATACATATCAAGATTAGTCTTCCCTAAGGAAATGGAGGTAATATTACAAAAAATATAACATTTGGATCATTAATGTCTGATATTGATAAAAATAATATAAAAAACATTTTTCTGATCGTACTCGATAGTGTTAGAAGAGATGTGTTTTATTCTAACATGCAAAATATGTGTAATGAAATTCAAAATGATTTTGTAAGTTTCTCTAACTGCAATTCAATATATACAAACACATTTAATTCTCATTATGCAATTTTTTTTGGCGATTACCTTTTTAAATCAAAATACTTCGATTTTCCTTATCAATTACAAAAAATTGGTTTTAAGATTAAATCTTTTTGTAATTCTGCTTTATTCACAAATTATCCATTAGAGTATGAGAATATAGTTGGACAAGATAGTGTTATCCCATTTCGTAAACAGATTATCGATCATTTAGGCCTTGAACCAATGTTTGTATGGGATAAAGAGTTTTTAGGTAATAATGTAGAAGATTATGTAGGTTCCGCAGATGATGAATTTAGAATGATACCAGATGTATGGAAAAATTATATTATAGAAAATAAAGACAATGCTAATTTTGTTTTCCTGCATTTTTGGAAAACGCATCATAATTATGGGATAAACGATTTTTTCAAAGACAAAATCACTGGACAAAATTATCGAGAAATTGGTAAAAAATTAATTAATAAAATAAAAAAAAGAGAAATAAGTATTAAATTTGTTAAAATGGTTTATGAGAAACGGATTATTGAAGTTATGAATAATCATATTCTAGCTTTGATTAAAATCTTAAAAGATAAAGATTTATATCATAATTCTTTAATAATCATTACATCTGATCATGGTGAAGGATTAGGGGATATTGGATCCAGATTACCCCCTAAAATTTTAAAAATTTATGCACTGTTTTTTAAAATTTATAATAGAATTAGGAGACTATTAAAAACACTCCCCAAAATTAAAAAAATTCCTAATAGACTACAATTCAATGCTTTTTTTCATAATGGTGGTTACGATTTCCAAAAACAGGTTCCATTTTTAATAAAATTCCCATCTTGTAGTTTCGGAGGTTTAAAGATTAACATGGACATTACACTATTTGACATTATACATACAATCAATGATTTAATAGGAAATCAACTTAAAATTCCTATCAATGGTTGTCCTTTAAATTATTTGTTATCAGAAGGTAAATTTGCTAGAGAAAGATATAAACTCAATAGATTTATAAAAACTCAATTTTTAAATAGTAATTTTTCTGAAAATGCTAAAAAGACAAATTAATAAATTTAAAGGCTCTCATATGGTAAGAAATAAATTTATAATTTAAGCTTTTTAATAGATGTTCTTAAGATTTCCTTTTCTAATTCCATACTTCTTTTTTCAGTTAATTCAATCTTCTGTTTTTTAATGACAAACCATGGAATTTCGGTTAATGCAGGCATTTTCACATTAATTTCATGACCATAAAACTTAATTGGAAAGAAAGGATGAATATAATCACCAAAAGACTCTCCATGATCTGATGTAATAACAGTAGTACCTGATAAGACATTAACTAATTTTTTAACATAAAACAAAGAAATTTGTAGACTTTTCAAGTATCCTTTCAAAAGAGAAAGAAGATTATATTTTGTCCAATGATCACTGTGATATATAGAAAAAATACTTTTTTTAATACCGGTATTAATTATTCCTTTGTTAATATCATAACCAATATATGGAAAATGTGGTTGCATGAAATGGATAATCAATTTTTTATTTGGATACTTCTTTATTGCGTTTAGAGTGTATTGATACATAACTTCTGGAAGTACAGTATGAAATTTCTTATCCCATCCTTGATCCCATACTGAAATTATTTGATAAAACCTATCATTTAGTAACTGATTTACAACGGGATTCGCTGTTAAATAGACGATATTTTCATATTTTCTGTTTTTAAAATTTTCTTTTAGGAATTGAGCTGTATGACTACCTAAAGATATTTTTTTTTTAAGCACTCCATCGATATTTATAGAAGGTATTATTTTCTTAAAAAAGTCATATCGACAAGCATCTAAGATGATAAGATTATCCCAATCCTCATCAAAGATATGGAAACCCTTATTTTTTGTTTTAAAGATAAGAGATATTATTTTAAAAAAAAAATATTCTTTTAAATTTTCAAATGTTCTCACTCTTGAGAAAAATTTTAACATTTTTTACATTTTATCTTATTTTAATTGTCTTTTCTATGTTGTCTTAATTTCTTTTATACTTTATATTATTTTAAAGAATAAATCTTCAATAGATAGTTCTAATTCTTGAATTTTTGTAATATTGTATTTTTGAAAAATTGGAAATAATTGAGTATAGAATTTTCTCTTTAAAATTTCAATAACTAACCCATCTGTTTCATCAATTATATTTGTTATAAAGTGTTGTTTTTCTAATTCTTCTTTAAATTTATCTTTATTTTCAGTAATACCAATTGAAATTTTTATGCCTTTTTGTAATACTTTACTTAATTCCTCCTTAGTCCCTGTTCTAAGAATTTTACCTTCATTAATAAAAGCAAATTTTGTACATAATTTTTCAACAACATCCATATTATGACTAGTTATAAATATTGTTTTATTCAAGGTTTTTAATTTATCAATAATAAAATTTGTTGTTTTGATATCAAGACCCAAGGTCGGCTCATCTAAAAATAATATCTTTGGATCAATAAGCAGAATTCTACATAATGATAATTTAATTTTCATTCCTGATGAGTAACGCTCAACATACTCATTAAGCCATTTTTCTATTTCTAACTCTTTTGATACCTCTAAAATCTTTTTTTTATAATTCTTTACATCGCAAACTTTACAAAAGAATTTTAAATTTGAATATCCTGTTATTCTATAATATATCATGTCACTTCCGAGCATGAGTGCAATTTTATTTTTGATACTATTAGGATTTTTTATAACATTATTACCATCTATGATTGCATAACCACTTGATGGTTGTATTAGAGTAGTTAAAATAGATATCATTGTAGTTTTACCTGCTCCGTTTGGGCCTAATAAACCAAACTTTTCTCCCTCTTCTATTTTAATATTCACGTTATCTAAAGCACGGATTAGTTTATTTCCTTTCAGATGATAATTTTTGGATAAGTTAAAAGTCTCTATTATATATTTATTCAAATTAATACCCCGTAATACCTAATTTTTTATATATATAATCAAAAACAAGAACACATATAATCGGAAAGATAACTAAAGAAAGTGAAAATATTAAAATATGCAACGGGTGTGAGATTGCAGTTAAAATGAGATTATTTTCAATCCAAGTCCAACGAATAATATCAATTAAATAATAAATTGGATTTAGGTTAATAATATTTTGGACTACAGAGGGAAATAATTGAAAAGGATAAGTAACACAGCTAAACCAAAAAATAAGTTTAAGTGTAAAATCAAAGATATATAAGTAATTTTCATTTGAGATAGCAAATACTCCTAAAAATAATCCAACCCCTGAAAATACAATTCCAACTCCAATAAACATAACTAATATTGCTAATATTGTAGTTATTGAGATAGGAAAAAAGATTAGAAGTGTTACAAAAAAAATTGTAAATGGTATAATAATACCTAAAAATTCAGAAAGAATATAACCAAATAATAAATAAAATCTATTGAATGGTGCTGTAATAAGAGCAGGAAGTGTTTTCCAGTATTTTTCTCTTAATAAATATACTGGAATGTTGTTAAGCATCTTTTGCATTAATAGTATGTTATATCCAATAAATACAAATATCATATAATTTTGAGCGTTCCAAGGATAAATATCAATACTAGCATTAAAAAACTGATCCAAAATAATAATAGGCATTAAAATTGTTATAATGGGAGTAAACCATCTAAATATCACGTTATACTTAAACCTAAATTGCATACGTGTGTTTTTCTCTGCTATTGCGAAAGTTTTTGAAAAGATTCTACGAATTTTTTTATTAATTGTCATTTTTTGTCCTTTTTTTTATGTGATAATAAATTGTACACATGATATAACTCTTTTGCGTGTTTATCCCAGCTGAATGTTTTAACAATGAAATTTCTATTTATCTCTCCTCCAATTTTAAATTTACTAGGATTGTTATAATAATGCATTATTGCATCGAATAATTGTTGAGGATTATTAATGTCTACTAAAATAGTTCCAACATCTTGAACTAGCTCCAAATTACCATCAACTCTTGTAAATATTACAACTAACTTCATACTCATTGCTTCCAATACTGCATTTGGTAAACCTTCGGTCAATGATGGAAAAACCATTAAATCTGCTTTTTGTAAATATTTTGGGAGGTTATAATGCTCTATGTTTCCCAATAAATCAACAGAATCCTTTAATTTATATTTATTAATTAAATCAATTAATTTTTGTTTTAGAATCCCTTCTCCAATTAAAGTTAAATGAAATTTAATGTTGTTTTCTTTTAACTTTTTGCATGCTTCAATGATTAAGTGTTGGGCTTTTCTGGGATTTAACGCTCCAACATGAATTAATTCCAAAGGGCGTTGGATTGAAAAAAAATCCTTCTCTTTTGGAACAAAAAACATGTAATCAATTCCATTATAAATCACCTTAACTTTATTTCTTCTTATTTTAAATTGCATACAATCTTTTTTCATCGATTTACAAACTGTTAAAATAAGCGTGTTTAATTTTCCTGCTATCAATAATAGAATTTTACTCTTAACGTTTCGATATGGGCGATAATTTACATCTTGTCCTCTCCCATGGAGAATTGTAGGTACTCTGAATATTTTAGCAAAAAAATTGATAATAATTGATGGAACAACATAATGTGAATGAACTATATGCGGTTTAAATTTAACAAATATTTTTATTGCTTCCTTTAAAAAATGAATATTTTTATATGTTTTTCTATTTACTTGCAGGATTCTCTCATTATACATAATTACTTCATTATTTTTTCGAGGATTTGCCAAGTATACCAGATATTCTATATTTGGGTAATTTGCCACTACAGATTTAACTTCCTTCGTCATATATGTATCGATTTTAGTATTTTTCAGATTGAAAACTGGCGTGAAATATAATACTCTTAAGTTTCTTTTGGAACTCGATTGTTCATTAGCAATAAAATTCATAAATTTTATTCTCTTTTTTCAATAATTAAATTAGAATTACATATGTCCAAGCTTAGATGAAATTGACTATACAATTTTATACAGATTAAGATCCAAGTAATTACTCATTATTGATAATCCAAATAAACCATCATTTAATAGATTATTTATTGTTACTCCTACTTTTTGAAATAAATAGAATTAATGAATTGTTATGACAATTTATGATTTTTATTAAAAAATTATAAATTTTAAATAAGACTCTCCAAAATAACAAATAAAACGCTTTCAAGAAAATTCACTTTAAGATTAGCAAATGGTTAATATAAGTCATGGTAAAAAAACTAATATTAATAACAATTGACTGCTGCCGAAGAGATTGCTTAAAAGTTTATGGTTATGATAAAGATATATTACCTAATGTCAACAAGTTGTCGAAAGAATCATACTGTTTTAATAATGCTATTGCAAATGGTTCAAATACTGCGTCATCCTTTTATTCTCTTTTTACTTCTGAATTACCTGCAATGAAGGTCTCCTATGCACCTTTACCTTTGCATAAAAAAACTTTTTATAAAATTCTCAGCGAAAACAATATTAAAACTTGTGGAATTCATTCTAATCCACACTTAGGAAATTATTGCAATTACAATCTTGGTTTTGATGATTTTTATGATATGTTCAAAAAACCTCAATATTATAGTTCAAAAAAACAATTTGTTAATCTAATATATTTAATAAACGAGAAAATCCTCGAATTTTTCTCCCTTAAAGAATATGGTAAAAAAATTAGAAATATATTTTCAAAAATATTTAAACACACTTTAAAAAGATCTGTTATAAAAAAAGTAGAATCTCCCTATTTAAATGCTAGGAACATTACTGCAAAATCACTTGAATGGTTAAAAAGAAATTATCATAAAAATTTTTTTTTATGGATCCATTTTATGGATGCACATACTCCCTATTTTCCATCCAATAAATCTATTAAAAATGTATCGGATCAACATATCTCTGACGACACTAAATTGTTTATCAATCAAATTATAAATAAAATTAGCACAAATCCAGATTGGTCAAAAGATTTAGATAAAAAAAAAATAGGGAAGACTATAGAAATATTACATAATGCAGAACTTAATTATGTCGATTTTTACATAGGAATTTTAATCAAATATTTAAAAAACTTAAGCATTTATGATTCCACTAAAATAATTCTTACCGCGGATCATGGTGATGAAATGTTTGAACATAATTGCTTAAGCCATTATCCTAGTCTTTACGATGAACTTCTTAGGGTGCCACTCTTAATTAAACTCAATACTTCATTAAATAAAGCAAAAATTCTACAAGAACAAGTACAATTATTGGATATAGGGCCTACAATTCTAAATTTATTTAAACTTCCAAAAGATGAGAACTATCAAGGAAGAAATTTAGTAAATATTATCAAAAAGGAAAATGGATTTAAAAATTCTAAATATGCTATAAGTATTATATTGCATCATAATAAAATTAGTTATACAGCTTATAATAAGGATTCTTACAAATTCTTTATAATGATCTCTTGTAGAACATTAGATTGGAAATTAATTTTCGATGGTCAAACAAAATCTATAAAACTTTTTAATTTAAAAGCCGACCCTGGAGAAGTATATGATCTTAGTAAATCAACAAAAAATAATATTATTGATATAAAAAAACATCTATTTAGTAAAATATTGCCATACATTGAATACTATAAATCTGAGGAAAGCAAAATTGAAAGATCAGCAAGGAGAATTTTTTCAAAAAAATAAGGAGACAAGTTTAAAGCTAGATTTAACAATGTTATGAAAATTCAGGAACAGATCAAAAATACTTCACTACTATAAAATTCCATAAAAAACCATTCCTTAATTTATTAAAAAATTATAAATTTTAAGTAAGACTATTTGGATTAATCATTTTTACTATGAATAACATGACTTCAAACCATATATTAACTGAAATAAAGAAATTTTTATCATATTCGAAAGCAAGGCATTACATTGAGTTTGATGACGATATATACTATGAAATCTCAGGTCTTAAAGCAAAGATTGTAAATTTTTTTAATTTGATTTACAGAATAATTAATTTGAAATCTAAAAAGATAAATATCGGAGAAAGGATCGTAGAAATTCCATTTTTATATAAAAATTTTGATTTTAACGAAATGGAAAAGATATTGGATCTAGGATGTGTAGGAAGTAAGATTTCAATGCAACTTGCTTCATTAGGATACAAAGTTGTAGGAATTGATTATAGACCTTTTATATTTAAGCATAAGAACTTAGAGTTTATTCAAGGAAATTTTTTTGATATTGATCTACCTAATGAATCATTTGATTGTGTTATCTGTATTAGCACTATAGAACATATTGGTCTTCCTGCGTATAATATAAAACCATTTGAGCATGGTGATAAAAAAGCTATTGAAAAAATATATAATCTCCTAAAGATTGGAGGGAAACTAATTTTAACGGTGCCTTTTGGAAAAGCAATTGTAGATCCGTTTGAAAGAAATTATGATCAAAAATCATTAGAGCAATTAATTCATAGATTTAGAATACTTGAATTTGAGATATATGAAAGGAGTAAAAATGGTTGGGTTATATCTGAAAATCAATCAAATAAATTAAAAAAAGTAGCCTGTGTTGTTGGGATAAAAGCTTAATTTATAACATCATTATATACAAATTTATAATGGACTTAACTATTTTCATTACTCTTGTATTACATTTCTGAAAACTTTAATATATTCCTCGTAAATTTTATGCCAATTATAATTATTTATAACTCTATTATATCCCTCTTCTCCCATTTCTTTTGTTTTTTCCGGTTGATTATAGAAAAACAAGATTTTTTCAGTTAGGTCATTTATATCATTTGGTTTAACAAGTAACCCTGTTGTCCCATTTATGATCGCCTCAGTTATACCGCCTGTTGCAGCTCCAATTACAGGCAACTTGAAATAATTAGCTTCTAGAAATGTAATCCCAAAACCCTCAATTGAACTTTTTTCTATAGTGGAAGGCATTAAAAAGACATCTGATAATTTATAATATCTATTTCTTTCATTATCATCAATTTCTCCAAGAAATTCTATAAAATTTTTAAGATTTAATTCTTCAGTTATTTGTTTTAATTTTTGTGTATAATGACCTCGACCAATTAAATAATACTTAATGGGAATATTTGGATCTTTTTTTACGATTTTATCAACTGCTTTTATCACTAAATCAAAACCTTTTCTTTTAACATGGTTCCCTACACTTAGTATAACAAAACAATTATCTTTAATCTTCAATTTTCTTCTTAATTCTTCTTTTGATTCTTTTACTTCATAATCATTTAGGACAATTCCGCGATTAATAATGGTTAATTTATCTTCAGGTAAATTATATATTGACTTTATTAGATCTTTCATTACTGTATTACTCAGGATAATCTTATCCAAATTTTTTATATAGCTAGCTTTAAGTGAAATTAGTCTCTTTATTAAGAAATCTTGGCCATGAGATAAGCAAATAACTTTTTTTTTAAAAATTCTGGAGAGCACAAAAATTAGTGGCAATGTGAAACCACCTGTAGCACAACCAAATATAACATCAAAATCTATCTTTTTAAAATATGGATAAGTTTTTAGGAGATTTATCGTAAATTTTATACCGAATTTTGGTACAAATAGAAATAATACCATTTTTATTCGATCTTCTAAGCTAATTCTTTTTTCTCGTACTATATTCCAAATTGCTAAGATAAGAAAATATAATAGCTGTTTATTTTTTAAAAACTTGTAAATATCTTTTATAGTGTAGTAGTTTTTATCTAAAATATTGTGAATATTTTTACCTTTGTGGTATGGATTAAAGATATGCAAATCATGTTCTTTTTCTCGAAATAATTTACATAAACTAGTAGTTGTGTGAGAAATACCCCCATATTTAGGATAAAATTGATAAGTAAATAATGCAATTTTCATAATTATCTAATACCTACGAGATTTTCGAATAGTTTTCTAAATGACTCAATTTCTTGCGACAATGAATATTTTTGAACAACATATTTAATAGCTAATTCTTTAAGTTCATTGAATTTCATTATATCATTTTTCCATAAATTATATACTTCTAAAATCCTATCTCTTATTTCTTCAGGATTTAATTTATGGAAGAAAAAGGCAAATTCTTGATTCTTTAAAACTTCGATTGAACCAAATGTTTTGCTACAAAGAATAATTAATTTAGCCGCTAAAGCCTCAATTAAAACTCTACCAAATGGTTCTCTTCTAGAAGAAAATAAAAAAACATCATTTCTTTTAAAATATGTATGAATTATTTCATTATCAACATAACCATTGTAGCTTATGAAATTAGGGTATCTTAGTTCCAGCTTTTTTAATCTTTCTTCTAATGGACCCACTCCACAAAATTCAAAAAATACCTTTAGATTTTTGTTTTCTTCTATAGTTTTTTCAATTCCATCTAATAAAACATCTACTCCTTTATGAATAGCATCAATAGAGCCTACATAAATAAAATTTAAAGTGTCTTTCTTTGAAATTTCTTTTTGGTCTTTAAGAAAGTTTTCTAGATCTATTCCATGTATAATATGTGTAATTTTATTTGAAGGAATAAAATATTCTAAATATTTTTTCGCGTGATAAGAAATTGTATGATGGTGCAATCTCTTCTTTAATAATGAAAACAAGAGGATCGAACTTCTATTTTTTAAATTATAAATAGAAAGAACCTTATCACTAAACATAGGTTTTCTATGACCAATCACAAATTTACCTTTTCGATGAAGTAGACTAAAAAGCATAAGTATTAGATTTGTTTTTATTGTAAAATTCGATGTATAGATAATATCGGATTTTTTTATTTTCTTATATAACCGTATTATATCCCTAACATAAGGAAATGTAAAGGTTTTATTAAATAAATTTAAAGTTGCGAATTTTATTCTATCATTTCTCTTAACTCCGTTTAATTTTTTAAGAATTGACGTTTTACTCAATAGATTATTACCAAAAGAAACATTACTATCAATAAGGGTTATATTATGATATTTACTTAAACCAGCAGCTAATTCCATGGATGATATCTCACCACCTCTGCCATTTTCTAGAGATAAAGGAGACAAAATCAGGATGTTTATTTTTTTATTCATAACAATGGAGAACAATGAAGATAATGATTTTTTTTTCCAATTATTTAATAAAAATCTATTAAGATTAATATTTTTTGATAGATGATTTTTGATATTAAGATTTTTACTAATGTTGTCTCTGTTTGAAGAAAATAAATTCTCTAAACCATTTTATCTATGGAAATTCTTGCTATATAATATTTTTTCAACACATTTCACTTGTATTTAATAAAATTAACCCAAAAAATTAATAATTAACTTAAAAATAAATCTTTAATTTAAAATAACTTATACTATGAATAACCTAATACCAATTGAGAAAATAATTGAGGAAAATCCACGTGTTAAAGAACTTGAACACCAAGGATTTATTATTGTACCAGAAAAAATTGAAAAATACTTAGAAGATTTTAAGAATCGCACTTCTGCCAAACCTAATAAAAATTATTGGAATGAAAAAAGAGTTTTGATAACCGGTATAAGTGGGTTTGCTGGGAGTCATCTTGCTGAACAGTTATTAGATTTAGGTGCTGAAATATATGGTACTATTCGGAGACATGCTGTTCCTATGCATGAGAATATTGAACATTTACGGGGGAAGATTATTTTACATGAAGCGGATATTACAAGTGCAGAAAGAATTTATAGAATATTTGAAGAAGTAGAACCAAATGCTGTATTTCATCTTGCTGCAGAGTCATTTATACCCACTTCATTTAGAGAACCTGCAAGAGTTGCTCATAATAACATAATTGGAACTGTAAAACTTTTCGAAGCCGCTAGACGGTTTAACAGTAATTTAGATAGCATTCAAGTGGCATGTAGTAGTGAACAATATGGTTTAGTTGATCCAAATGAGGTTCCTGTAACTGAAGATATAAAAAAAAATCCTTTTCGTCCTAGAAGTGTTTATGGAATATCAAAATGCGCTACTGAACAAATAGCTTGGTTATATCATAATTCTTATGGGATTCCTAGCATTATAACTCGTGGCTTTAACCATGAGGGTCCACGAAGAGGAATTCAATTTGTTACTAGCGTAGTTCATCGACAAATCGTCGAAGTTTTAAATAATTTAAGAGAAAAAATTGTAATTGGGAACCCAAATGCTATTAGAGATTATACTCATGTTAACGATACAGTCAATGCATATATATTGGTTAGTGAAAAAAAAAAATACGGTGAACCTTATAATGTATGTTCTGGTAAAGGAATTACTATAGCAAATTATGTTAAATTAGCAAAAAAATTATTTAATATATCTACTGGTGTATTTGTTGATAAAAATAGATTAAGGCCAAGTGAAGTGCCATTATTAATTGGAAGAAATGATAAGATAATTAATGAAATTGGATGGAGACCTCTCAAGTCGATAGTTGATATTATTAAAGAGGGAGTTAAGTATTTCCAAGAACATCCAGAACAATTAGGAATTGAAGCTCATTAACGTTTTTTCCAAATAATATTAGCTGGTTCAAATTTATTGTGAGTGTCCCTACTAATTATTCCAAAATTTTATTTATCCATATTTATTATATATTACGATGATTCCTGAACAGCAAAAAAAGACAGTAATATTATTAACTATTGATGCTTTAAGAGCCGACCATTTGAAGTCTTATGGATATCACCGAAATACTGCACCATATTTGGAAAAATTCGCTGAAGAAGGTTCTATTTTTTTAAACGCAATTACAAACGGACCGGAGTCACCTACTGCATTCTCTTCACTCTTTACTTCAATTTTACCTTTATTAGATGGCGGTTTTAGTCCATTACCTCCTGAAAAAATCACGTTACCACAGCTGTTAAAAGAAAACAATATAAATACCTTTGCAATTCACAGTAACCCTAATCTTGGGAAATATTTTAATTTTGACCGTGGATTCGACACTTTTCTTGACGGAGAACGGTATAAAAAAGAACCTAAGAATAGTTTAAAACTCAAATTAATTGCTAATTTGAAAAAAATTCTTGACTATCATAACCTATCAAACAAGTTAATGTACCGAATCAAAGGATTTAATAGATTAAAAACATGGTTAAGAAAGAAAATACCCTTTCTTACAGACATTTTACTACCATTTACACCTATCGCTTATAATGCACCCTATGTTGTAAACAAATTAAATTCATTTTTAAAAACCCTTAAAAAACCTAGTTTTATTTGGGCACATTTTATGGATGTTCATAGTCCTTATAATCCTCCCATGCGAAATGTTTTAAGTTTTAGGAAAAAAGATTTTAATATATCGGAAAGAAAATTCCTTGTAGAACAAGTTTATCCAAATGTAAAGGACATAGAAATAACTCCTAAATATGTAGATGATTTAAAAACATTGTATGATGCTGAAATTAACTTTGTTGATGAATATCTAGCCCTTTTTTTAGAAACAGTCAAAAAGGAAATTAAAAATGACTGTTTAATTATTATAACTGCTGATCATGGTGAAAGCTTTTATGAACATGAGTTTTTTGGCCATCAAGGGACCATTTTTGATGAGGTTTTGAGAGTACCTTTAATAATTGTAGAATTAGGTAAGAAATCAATCAAAAATAAGATAAATGATACAATTCAATTAATTGATGTAACCCCAACAATCTTAGATTATTATGGAATAGAAATTCCTGATAACTTCCAGGGAGTAAGTCTACTTTCATTGATTAAAGGTAAAACTCTTAGAAAAACTGGTATTATCATTTCCGAATGTTATCAAAAAAGTGGTTCTATGAAAAGAAATGAAAAAGAAGGATTTCTCTTATTAGCAATTCGAAATCAAGGTTGGAAATACATATATGATGAAGAAAATAATACAGAATTCTTATTTAATTTGGAATTAGATCCTAGAGAGAATAATAATTTGATTGATATAAATAAAGAAAAATTATCTGAATTTAGAACTATAAAACAGCATCACCTTAAGAAGATAGCTGAATCATCGAGAGAAAAATTGAAAATAACTAAATCTATAGATAAATTAGATTTAGATAAATTTAAATAGTATTTTATTGCTATTTATTGAAACTTAAATTTATAGAAACTTTAATTTATAGATTTAATACTTTTTTTTGAATTTTTATTAATTCTAAAATCCCTTTTTCTCCTAATTCTATAATTTCACCCAATTTCTTTTTTGTGAATGTTGCACCTTCTGCTGTTCCTTGTAATTCAATAATTTCAGTATTATCATTCATAACCAAGTTAAAATCTACATCTACTTTTGAATCTTCACCATAATCTAAATCCAATAGAACTTGGTTATTCTTAATACCTAAAGATATTGCTGCTATAACATTGTAATCTGGGAATTCATAGATTAATTGCTCATTATAAAGGTAATTTATAGCGTCAAACACAGCTACAAACGCACCAGTTATTGAGGCACACCTAGTGCCCCCATCAGCTTGAATAACATCACAATCAATTCTAATAGTTCGTTCTCCAAGTTTTTCATAATTAAAAGCTGCTCGAATACTACGACCAATTAATCTTTGAATCTCGAAGGTTCGTCCTTTATGAATTTCTCTTTGATTTCTAATTTGGGTAGCTCTTGGTAGCATTGAATACTCTGCTGTAATCCATCCAGTTCCTGTATCTACCAAAAATCGTGGTACAGAATCTATAATAGACGCCGTCACAATAACTTTTGTGTTTCCTTGAATTATTAGAACAGAACCTTCGGGATATTTAAGATAATTTCTTTCTATTGAGGTATTTCTTAGTTCATCAAATTTCCGACCATCAAATCTTATATTTCCTGACATTTCAAGTATCTTTTTCATTCAATATTTTTATGCTTAAGGTAATAGAATTTTTACCTTCAAATCATAGAATAAGTTAGTATATATTTTGCTATGTAAAAAAGTTTCTAAAAATAGAATTTAAGATTGGATTAATCTACATGCATTTAGAATTTCTTTCCATATTGCTTCAATACTAGTGCTCTTTAATAAGATTGACTTTTCCTTAACTCGCTTTAAGATTTCCTTTTCTCTCTGAGGTTGTAACACTTCTATTTTCATTTGTTTTTTAATTTTTCCAATTTCCACAACAAGCTCTGCTCGCATATTTAATAAATCAACGATTTTATCGTCAATTTTATCGATATCTTTTCTTAAAATCTCAATTTCTTCCATTGATAATCTTCTTCATATTTTTTTTAATATCCCTAATATTATATATTGTTTAATAAATGTTGAAAATTGAGTTCTAAGGCAGCAACGGGAAATTCTAATTTAAAATTTAAAAGCACTTCTGGATGTAATTCACCAATTTCTCCAATATTAGTATTATTTAAATAAACATTGCCGAAGCGACCATTAATATAACTTGGATGTTTCTCAGATTTAACCTCATATTCGTTCTCATAGCCAAGTGAAGTCATTATAAAGTCTAAAGTCGATCTAATCTCTGTAAAATCTGCGTTTTCATGATATGTAGTAGCTGAAAGATGAACTTCTCTTTTAGCACCAGTTTCTTCGCTTTTATCAAGTAATATGACATCACCAACTTCAAATATTCTTATTGGTTTTTCTTCAGAACGGTTGTTCAATAAAGTTTCTAATAATTTTGGTAAAAGACTTGTTCTTGTTGTGTTGTATTCTTTTGAAACAGGATTTAAAATCTGGACATTTTCTTTTTCTTTAAATTCTTGCTTCATATATTCATAATGCTTCTCAGAGTTAGATAAGATAAGGTTCAAGACTTCTAAGTATCCAGCACCAATCATTATAGTTCGAATTTTATTTGAAAATGACTGAATTGGATGATACTTTCCTATCCCTCCTTCCCTAATTGTTCTTGGTAATTTATCGTATCCATATCCAATAGCACAATCTTCAGTGAAATCGACTTTATGCATAATATCTCCTCTATATGCTGGAATCATGATATCTAAATAACCTTTTTTACTAGATTGTTTAGCGTCAAATCTAACTTTATTAAAGCATTTTATCATATCTTTCGGAGATAATTTTAACCCCATATAATCATTAATATAGTCAATTTCTACCTCCCATTTTTCAGGCTTTAAATTTGGAGTTACAATTTCTTTTCCTTTTTCATAATTCACTTTAACACTTTCAATCTTTGCACTCATATCTGCTAAAGTTGTTGATAAAATGTTTAAAGCTAAATTTACCGCTTTAAAATCTGTTCCCGTTAAATCCAAAAATAAATTTTTAGTATCGTCAGTAACAGTTGTTAAAACTCCATTTATCACAGGTGGAAAAGACAAAACTTCATTGTTATTATCATAAATTATAGGGTAAACTTCTTTTCCTTCTAAGATATGAGCATATTCAATACCTTTCTCATGCAAAAGTAATATTTCTTCTAAATTCATGGGATAACCATCCCCATGTAATGGTATAAAACTTACAGAATCTGGTTTAACTGCAGTATATCGATAAGGGGGTGTAATTTTATCAAGATCATGAACACCAATTGCTACCTTTTTTCTATCTCGGCCTACTGCCCAATGTAAGTGTTCTTGAATATTCATTAAAGTAGCAACTTCATCCTCATCTAAATCAATATCTCTGATAACACCACAGACAATATATGGTCGGACTCTATTAACAATTGGATCAACATTTAATTCAATTTTACCCGGTAAAATTTCGAATGAAGGTATTCCTAATTCTATTTCATAATAACCCTTAAGAGCTCTAGCAATCCCTTCAGGACTAGAAAAATCAGGTCTATTTGGATCATATTCAACTTTAATTTTTTGCTCTTCCTCATTAATATCTTCCAAATCTAACCCTATCCATTGTAAATCGTATTCTAAATCCTTAATCTCTAATTTTTTACCAACTAACTTTTCTAATCTTTCAATTTTTAATTCTAAAGTCGGCATAACTCTTACTCCTCCATTTTAATATGATTGATTCCTCAACCATTTTATTGGATTAATATATAAATCTCTAATATCCTTCCGATCAAAATATAGCATCGCAATTCTCTCAAGTCCTTGACCCCATGCTAAAACACGAGTTGGATCTTTAATACCCCAGGGATATGTAACCTCCGGTCTAAAAATTCCTGAGCCTCCAAATTCTAGCCATTCACCTAATTTCTCGAAATATACTGATACTTCCATACTAGGCTCCGTATAGGGAAAAAATCCAGGTCTTGTTATAATTTTTTCAAATCCTAATTTTTTATAAAACTCTGATAACAAACCAATTAAATCACATAGATTTAAATGGTCATCGATAACAATACCCTCAACTTGAGTGAATTCTGCTAAATGTGATTTATCGAGTTTTTCATTTCGAAATACTCTATCAATACAAAATACCTTTAATGGTACTTTTTCATTATTTCTATAAAATTGGGCTAATCTTCTTATTGTTGTAGCTGTTGTATGTGTTCTTAAAACAGTCTTTTTTGCTGTTTCACTATCCCATTCATAACCCCATCCAATAGAACCCGAATCACCACCATTTTCATGAGTCTCCTTAACTGCTTTTACTCTATCACTTTCAGGTAATTTAGCGGTTTTTGGGTTGCTTAAATAGAATGTATCTTGCATTTCGCGAGCTGGATGATCTTGTGGTTGAAATAATGCATCAAAATTATAAAAAGCACTCTCAATGATGGGGCCTCTAATTTCTGTAAATCCCATAGATAAAAATATTTCTCGTATTTCATTTATTAACCGAATCATAGGATGTATTTTTCCCGCTTTTAATAAAGGTCCTGGTTTAGATACATCGAAAGATTTTAATTCATAATTTTTCCAAGTTCCTGAACTAAGCATATCTGATGTAATCTTACTAACCTGTTTCAATTCCTGTATATTAGATGCAGAAATTTTTTTTCCCGTATCTGTTAGATATATTTTCCTTTCGGTCTTTTGCTTTTTTATTATTAATTTTCTTTTATTTAATTGATCATGTTGCTGTATATCTTTTTTCAATAACGTAGAATAATCTATTGTAGTATTTCCCTTGAATTTTTGGAGAAATTTTTCGATTTCTGTTTGAGGAAAATCATCTGCTATTAAGTAGATTTCATTTTCTCCAGAAGCTTTACTCTGAGCAATCCATCTATTTTTTTTCAAATTAGCAATTCCAATATAAAAAATACTTGTTTCTAACTTTGACTTTTTAAGTAAATCGTCTAATTTTATTTCTTTGATATTATTATCTAGCAAAATATTAAGTAATTGACGTTCAGGAAGTCCCTTTGCTAAGTAATCCTTACCCTCATCATTTAGAGAAATCTGATATATTTCCTCTTCTTCGAAACCCCCTAAATCATGCTCTATCAAATCATTAATGGCTGACATAAGAACAATGTAATCAATCTTTAATTCACTAGCAAGATCCTTTGCTAATGCCACACCCGATCTTTTTTTCAGCTCTTTTAATATTTCAATAGCTTGCCTTCTCAGTTTAATAGTCATGAACTTCATCAATAAAATTTTTCTTTTTTATTATATCTTTTAAGATCTCGAATGTATTTAAATCTTTCGTGAATTAAATCATTCCAAATAGCCCTATCTTGAATTAGAAAGATTTTTTGTCTTTTTTCACAATAAAAATTTTGTTTTTGAATAATGATAAATATAAAAATCCGCAGCCAAGTGAATAATTTTAAATTAAAAGCGATATTCCCTTGGCAAAATAAATAATAAAAAGAAAAATGAATCAGGATGAAAAATTTTTTTCAATTCAAAGATTGATTTTTTTAAACTCATATTCTTCTCATCAAGACTCCATATCAACTTAAATAAATATATAATTCAATCCTAAAAAAAAATTATTATTCTTTAACAGCTAAAATCCTTATTAATTATATTTTTCTTACAATTCAAAAAGAACAATTAATCTTTTTCGCTCTATTTTCTTGAATTATAATAAAAATTATTGAATTACTTAAAATATTATAAGATTTTTATGTATAGAGTTAATAGGAAAGCTACCAAAAGAAAGTTATTAATAATATGCTCAATATTATAATTATTAAATTAGACAAAAAAATAGGATATAATAGAATGGTAAATGTGAAATCAAATAGATTTGTTTTATTGATGTTATTAATTTCTGTTTTTAGTGCTTTTATGCTCTTTAGTTCGGTTAATTATAGTTTTATTTTAGAAAATTTAAAAGAAGATCCTATTAATTTACATGAACTAAGAATAAGCGGACCAGAGATTAATATTAATACTCCAGAAAATATAACCTACACAGAACCGATGAGTGGATATTATCCTGCAACATATGGATTTGAAAGTGATACAGATGGAACTCTTCCTTCCTACATTGTAAACTTAGGTGATTTTCCTATTTCAGTGGTTTCGAGTAGGAGTGGCCATAATAAAGTATTATGGTTTGACGATAATGGATATTCATATAGAGCAAGCTGTTATAATAACTTTAGTCTAAATGTTGATAATGGTACTATCGAATTATGGTTTTTAATTGATGATGCTTATGACCGAACAGGATTGATTACAAGGCAAGGGGATACTGCTTTAGTTCAATTTTCAAGTAGGTATGATAAATGGAAATATCACACAAGTACTCAGACAGATCTCAATATGCAAAGGGCAACTGGAGGTGATATGCCAAGTCCTTTGGATAATACATGGCACCATATTAGAATTGATTTTGAATGTACTACTGGAAAATATTCCGGATTAGATCAATATGCATGGAAATGTTGGATTGATGGAATAGAATCGGCAGAGATGCCATTCCAAAATAATGCGACTTTTGCTGATAATTTTTATATGAGCACCTCAACAGCTCATACCAGTTATAACATGTATATTGATGCAATTGGATACTCTTGGGATCCTCACTATAATGTCGGAGATAACCTTGATGAAGGATTATTATTTAGTTATGATACTTCTTTTATACCTGATTGGCAGGGATATTCTTTTGATAACCAATTAAATAAAACGATTCTAGGAAATACTACATTCCCATATCCTAGTTTAGATGGGATACACACCATCCAAGTTTTTGGTAATAATACTATGGGAACTATGTACAAGTCTGATATTAGATATTTTACAATTAATACTTCATATTATCTCAATATAATTACTCCTGAAAATATTACCTATACAGAACCAATGAGTGGATATTATCCCGCGACATATGGATTTGAAAGTGATCCAGATGGAACTCTTCCTTCCTACCTTATAAACGCAGATAATTATCCTATTTCGGTGGTTTCGAGTAGGAGTGGCCATAATAAAGTATTATGGTTTGATGATAATGGATATTCTTATAGGGCAAGCTGCTATAATAATTTTAGTATGAATGTTGATAATGGAACTATTGAGTACTGGTTTTTAGTTGATGATGCATATGATAGAACCGGACTTGCAATTAGACAAGAAAAAAATAATCTAGTGAGTATGGGAAGTCGGTATGATCAATGGAGATATCAAACAGCAACTCAAACAGATTTGATTATTCAGAAGGCTACTGGAGGTAACATGCCTGCACCATTAGATAATACATGGTACCATATTAGAATTGCTTTTGAATGTACTACTGGAAATTATTTGGGACTAGATCAGTATACATGGAAGTGTTGGATAGATGGGGTAGAATCAGCTGAGATGCCATTCCAAAGTAATGAATTTTATAGTGATAATTTCTATATGAGTACTTCTACAGCTCATACTAGTTATAATATGTATATTGATGCTATCGGATATTCATGGGATCCAAATTATGAGATTGGAGATAATGTGAATGAAGGCTTATTACTTAGTTTTGATACTAGCTTTACTCCAGAATGGATAGGATATTCATTAGATAACCAATTAAATAAAACGATTCTAGGAAATACGACATTTCCATATCCTAGTTTAAATGGGATACACACCATACAAGTTTTTGGTAATGATTCAATTGGAACTATGTATGAATCTGATATTAGATACTTTACAATTAATAGTTCCTATTATCTCAATATAATTACTCCTGAAAATATTACCTATACAGAACCAATGAGTGGTTATTATCCAGCTACGTATGGGTTTGAAGATTCAGGTAATGGCGAAAATCCACAAGGATGGACAGTTGTTGATATCGGAGGCCAAGTCTCCATTGAGGCAAATATAGGAGGTCATAATAAAATAGTAGACATTTATAAAACTTCAGCAGGTTCAGGGATAAGTTGTGGTTTCTCGCAAGATATTGATAATCAAACAAGCGGAACTATTGAATTTTGGTGGAGAGTTACAAGTACAAGTAAAATAACTCATTTTATGGTATTTGAAAATTCTATTAGATTGATAACCCTTTCATTATATGATAATTCAATGTTGCGTTATCATGATCAGGGTAATTGGTATTATGGTTTTACCTATTCAGCAGATACATGGTATTTGGTTTCAGTAGACATCAATATGAGTACAGATACCTATAGTTTTTCTATTTTTGATGATCAGGGTAATTTAAAACAGAGTGGGACTGACTTTACTTTTGAAGCAGTTGTTACAGGGGATAATTTCAATAGAATCGATTTTAATAGTGGCAATTTTGTCTCAGGATATCATCATTATGTAGATGCTGTTGGATACTCATGGGATCCAAATTATGAGATTGGAGATAATGAGAATGAAGGTTTATTACTTAGTCTTGAAACTAACTTTACTCCAGAATGGATAGGATATTCTTTAGATGGACAAACCAATAAAACGATTCTAGGAAATACTACATTTCCATATCCTAGTTTAGATGGAATACACACCATCCAAGTTTTTAGCAATAATTCTATAGGAACTTTTTACGAGTCTGACATTAGATATTTTACAATTAATACTTCCTATTATCTCAATATAATTACTCCTGAAAATATTACCTATACAGAACCAATGAGTGGATATTATCCAGCTACATATGGATTTGAAGATACTAGAGATGGTTCTTATCCAAATGGATGGAAGATTGAAGAAGAGTCTGGAACCACATTTCAAATTATCTCTGGTTTAGATGGGCATCATAAAGTGGCTGAATTCTATGATAATGATAATACCAATATAGCTTATATGAGAAGAGATCTTTGTTCAACACAAATTCATGGAGAAGTTGAATGGTGGATGAGAATATCTGCTTTAAGGCAGAGTTATGTTGCTTTTCGAGAAAATGATGTTTCTGGTGCGTATGCTACCTATATTGCTTTTAATTATAATGGATGGCTACAATATTGTGATGGTGCGAGTCAAAATATTCAAGACTATACCCCTAATACCTGGTATCATATTAAGTTAGAATTTAATTGTGATACTGATAAAATAAATGTTTCAGTTAATGGTGTACAAAAAATTACAAATGGTAATTTTTGGAATCCAGTCAACAACATTGGTGGTATTGAATTTTATTCGGGTGGGGCAGGAGGAGTCGATTACAATTTTTATATAGATGCTATTGGCTTTTCATGGGACCCATATTATGCCATTGGAGATAATTTTAATGAAGGTTTATTACTAAGTTTTGAAAAAACACCTAATTTTAAATGGATAGGATATTCTTTAGATGGTAATAATAATATCACTATTATTGGAAATATCACATTACCCATGTTAGATAATGGACTTCATTCAATTCAATTGTTTGGGAATAATTCCTTAGGATATTTCTATTCATCGGACATAAGATATTTTACATTAAACATACCGATAGCTCCTCCTCAAATTTCAATAAATTTTCCTCAAGCTGGGGATTTCTATGGATATAATGCTCCATATTTTGAAGTTTCAATCACAAGTTTATATTTAGATGCAAAATGGTACACATTAGATAATGGAATGACTAAAATCACTTTTGAAGGTTTATCGGGAACTATTAATCAATTGGAGTGGGAAAATTACGGACATGGACCCGTTACAATAAAATTTTATGCTAATGATACATTTGGTCAAGAAAGTTATGCTAAAATAACAATAAATAAAGATCTTAGTCCTCCTAACACTACTCTCTTATTTACGCCCTATTCTGGTTTAAATGTAGTGACTGACTTAACAGTTTTTTACCTTATAGCAGACGATCATTTTGAATCTGGCGTATCTATAATAAGATACAGGATTAATAGCTCTAGTTGGATAATTTATTCAGGAGCTTTCAGATTATCGGGGTTTTCACCGGGAGATTATCTTATCACATATCAAGCATTTGATTTAGTAGGCAATATTGAATCAGAACAGACCAATGTAGTAAATTTATATAACACCCCTGACCGAATTTCTGAAATTTCAGTACCATTAACCCTCTCAATAATCCTGGTAGCTTCAATCGGAATTGCGATATCTATTTTTGCTGCTTCAATTCTCCACGACAGAAACAAATCAAGAATCTTTATAGATGAAAAAAAAAAAAGAATTGATAAAATTACTAAAGACTTCTAGATCTTCAAAATATTCTTTTTTATTATATTAATTTTTCTCTTATTGAAGTAGAACTGATTTTTATATTATCTTTATCTTTGAGAAGTGGAATAACAATTAAAACGAGAGGATTTAATCCTTCTTTTTCCCTATTTTCATTTAATTTTTGGGCATTTTCATATGTTTCAAAACTGACAACTAGTCCTTCATATTCAGGATCTTGAGCATATTTATCCATATCTGTCCAGTTTCGTATTTCAACTATTTTTATACGTTTTAAATCAGCAATAGATTCAATATACATTAACAAATTTTCTTTTCTTGTTTTATAATCTTCTAATTTTGATGTAAATTGTTTATTTTTCAGTAAATCTTGGGAGGTTAATCCGATTTCTACAAATTCGGCTACAGATAAGGCAGTTCTTAAAAGGAATTTATGACCTTCATGTAGATGATCGAAAGTTCCACCTAACCCAACTTTCTTTAGAATCTAAAAAACACCACACAAATTAGAAGATGATAGTATTAATTTTCTTTTTTAACTTTTAAATCTTCTTTCTTATCTTCTTGTGTTTTAGATTTCTCAGTGTGACTTTTTAATCTCACGGAATATATTTGTTTTATTTCCATTGAGTTATTACATTTATCACATCTATCCAATTTTTTAAAGACAAAGTCTCCTTTTTGATAATTTCTGACTTTAGTAAGTCCACATAATTTACAGATTAAAATTGTTAAAGTCTGTCTAACAGGTTCAGCAGGACTTTTCTGGAATTGTATTAATGTTGCTCCAAAACAAATTAGCATGAAACCAATTGACCATCTTGTTAATTGGTCAAATCCAAAATCTACATATATTAATAAGATACCAACTACAATAAGTAAAATAAACGCAAGGTTTTTTAAAATGCTTTTAAGTGTTATACCTTTTTTTAAAACATCCTCATCATCTTCGTCTTCAATCATATAACATGCCGAATTATCTTGTTTTCTAATGCTTTATAATCGAAAAGAATAAATAAATTTTTTTATTATAAAAATTTAGAAGGTTGATATTTTAGATCAATCTTTAATTTTAACAAAGAGATGAATAATATTTATCAAGGAACCACAGGCACAGATCCGATTTCTCTCATAATATCTTTATTATGGTTTTTGCTTATTTTTATTTCTATGTTTTATGGGCAAAAACTACAGGCATGGATAGCATCTAGACAAATCCAAGCTGCCCTAGAGAAATTAAAAAAATGGAATGATGAATGTAAAGAAATATTAATTACAAACTTTAAAGAATTCGCAAATAAAAAAAAGACTCAAAAGGATTTAATGCTTCAGCTTGAAGATTTTCTTACTTTCGTAACCATTTCCCCTGTATCTCTCGATCCATATGGAATTGTTCCCAAATTTGATCATATTGTTGATGTAAGAGACAATAGGTTCAAGGAAGAAGTTGAATTTTTAGCCCCAAATGCTGATATTGTACAAAGAGCTAATTTAGAGAATTTATTGGAGGCAACAATGGCAATTGACTTTATTTATAGATTAATCCGACACTACCTAATTTTAGGAAAGAAATCTAAATCAATGATACTGCTACTTCAAATTTCATACCAGTTAGGATTAATTATGACCATGGCTAAAGCCTATTATCATGCAGCTAAGGCTTTCTCAGAAGGAAGTCCTATAGGAGATGGACTTGGACCGCTAGTTGCTGCAAGTTTTGTAAGGTCAGTTGTAAATAATGATATTGTTGCTAATGAAGTTGAAAGAGATACAATCGTACAAGAATTAGAATTTGAAGAAAGAACAATATATATCGTTCGAGCTAAAGGTCCAGGTGGTACCGTTGGAAAACCAGGCAAAGCCATCAAGGAATTAATCGATCAACACGGTGATTCGATATCAAGAATAATTATGATTGATGCTGGTTTAAAACTTACAGGAGATAAAACGGGTTCCATGGCAGTTGGAGTTGGTGCTGCGATTGGAGGAATTGGTATTGAAAAGCATTACATTGAAGAATCATCAACAGGTAAATCAATTCCGATTGATGCTCTAATTTGTAAACAATCGTTGGAAGATGCTATTACAACCATGAAACGACCAATTACTCAATCTGTCCCAAAATTCGTTGAAAAAATAAAGATAGCTATTCGAAAACGGACAATTAAAGGCTCAAAAATTATTATTGCTGGTATTGGCAATACTATTGGAATTGGTGTCTAAATTTATTTAATTTTTTTAATATCTTACCTTTTTATTTTAATGCTTTTAAATTCGTCTTTTAACATTGAAAGTAAAGTATTATTATTAGTTAGTTTGAAAAATAGAAATTATTTTATAATTAAAGAAATAAGAATAATTAATCGAAATTTTTAATTACTCGATAAAAAAAAAGTAAACTAAAAATTGTATTGAGGTGTGAAAAAGATATACGGTTATATGGGAAAGATTCTAAGGGTTGATTTGACAACTGGGAAAATTAGCGAAGAATTTCCAGATGAAGAGACTTTAAAATTATACATAGGAGGAGCAGGATTAGCTACAAAATATTTGTTAGAAGAAGTACCAAAAGGAATCGAGCCATTAGGACCAGAAAATAAATTAATTTTTATGACAGGACCTTTAACAGGAACACCCTCACCAAGTACAGGAAGATATGCTGTAGTGACAAAATCTCCCCTCACAGGTATTTGGGCAGAAGCAAATTCTGCGGGATTTTGGGGGCGTGACCTAAAAAGATCAGGCTTCGATGGCGTTATATTCGAGGGAATTTCTCCAAAGCCTGTTTATTTAGTTACAGAAGATGGAAAGGCTGAATTGAAGGATGCTAGTCATCTTTGGGGTAAAAATACCTCTGAAACAACAAAAATCATAAAAGAAGAACTGGGAGATAAATTTAATGTCTCATGTATTGGTATTTCAGGAGAAAATCTTGTTAAATATGCCGCAATAATGAATGATTGCGATAAACCATATTGGGGACGTGCTGCTGGAAGATGCGGAGTGGGAGCTGTAATGGGCTCTAAAAGAGTTAAAGCTCTTGCTGCTAAAGGTAATGCTAAAATTCAAGTAGCAAATCCAGACGAATACAAAGAAGAAGCAAAACAAAGGTATGACTGGGTAAATCAAAGTCTATTAAAAATGACTCTTGAGGTATATGGAACAGCTACTATGGTTGATTTAGTTGGAATTAAAGGTGGGCTACCTACAAGAAACTGGCAAACTGGTGTTTTTCCTAATATGGAAAAAATAAATGGAACAGCAATCAATGAAACAATTCTTACTGATCGAAAACCATGTTTCGCTTGCCCCATTGCTTGTGGGCGTCTTGCTGAAATTAAGGAAGGAAAATATAAGAGTCAAGGAGAAGGACCAGAATACGAGTCAATAGGAGCTCTAGGGACTATGTGCGGTATTGATGATTTAGAAGCGATTACATATGCCCATTTTCTATGTAATGAATATGGACTTGATACAATATCCGCTGGAAATGTAATAGGTTTTTCAATGGAATGCTATGAGAAAGGAATATTAACAAACGAACAAACTGGAGGAATTGAATTAAAATTTGGGGATGCTGATGTAATGATTGATCTCCTAGCAAAAATAAGTAAAAGGGAGGGAATTGGTGATTTATTAGCAGAGGGAACAAGAATAATGGCACAAAAATTAGATAAAGATTCAATTAAATTTGCTATGCAAGTTAAAGGGTTAGAACTTCCCGCATATGATAGTAGAGCCGCTAAAATCACGGGATTAGCATATGCTACAGCAAATCGAGGAGGTGATCATATTACTGCTTGGATTGAAGGCCCTGCATTTTTATCGATGCCTTTTATGTTGATTGATGATGCTGATGTAGGTGATCCACTTCAAGAAATCCCAGAAAAAACATTTATTCTAAAGGAATTAGAAGATGGGTTTAGCGTATTTGATGCAATTGGGGGTTGTAAATTTATGGGTATTGTTCTAAGTGCTGATGATTGGGCAGCTTTAATATCTAAATTATTAGGATATTCATTTACAGCATCAGATTTTCGAAAAACTGGTGAAAGACTTTTTAATCTTGCTAGGGTCTATAATGTAAGAGAAGGATTAGATAGGAAAGATGATACACTTCCTGCTCGTTTATTAGAGGAACCTCTCCCCGAAGGACCCGGGAAAGGACAAACAGTTAATCTAGCGCCCCTTCTAGATAGTTATTATGAATTTCGTGGTTGGGATAAAAATGGTATTCCAACTAAGGAGAAACTTAAAGAGCTTGGATTAGATTGGACTATTGATTTAATTTTTTAATTTTTCTCGATTTATTTTTTTTATGGTGAGAATAATGGGTGAAGAAAAAAAGTATTCTTATGCAGATAAACCTTGGTTAAAATCATATTTTGTGGGACCTTTTAAGCTAAAACATTCAATGGAGCCATATCCTAAAATCAATATATATCAATTTCTTGAAGATAGTGCAAATAAATATCCTGATAATATAGCTTGTGTCTATCTTGATGAAGAAATTACATATAAGGAATTGAAATTAAAAGTTGATAAGCTAGCAAATGCTTTTTTAGATCTAGGCTTAAAAAAAGGAGATAAAGTGGTTTCTGTTCTACCTTCCTGCCCTGAATTTATTTTTGTAGATTACGCTGCGCTTAAAATTGGAGCTGTGCATGTTCCATTAAGTATTTTACATAAAACGGGTGATTTAATCCATGAGATAAAAGAATGTGGAGGTAAAACTGTAGTTTGCTCTTATAGACGTCTTGAACGTATTAATGAAGTAAAAGATGAAGTTGAAATAAACACTATTATTTATACTCCAACAAGAATATTTCCTGATTATAAATTACTTGAAATGGAAGAAATCTCCGATGAAGGATATTTTTCATTTTTGGATTTACTTGAAAAGTATGAGCCTCTTGAAAAAGCGGTTGAAATAGATCCAATGGAAGATCTCGCTCTTTTACCTTTTACAGGGGGTACAACAGGCCTTCCAAAAGGTACAATGTTAACTCATTATAATATTACCACTAATGTAATTCAATGTATACATTGGATGATGGATCCAATTAAACCCGGGATTATTGGAAAAGCTGCTGTTGTAGTTTGTGTTCCTATTTTCCACGCATACGGGCATCTCGCTATTCACGCCAGCATCTCATGGGGACTAAAAATCTTTTTACTGGATCCGAGAGATATGTTTAGAATTGTAGAAACAATAAAAAAAAATCGTCCTTTCATGGTAACCGCAGTTCCTGCACATTACATAAGATTCTTAGATTTGGATATACCTAAAGCATCCATTTTTTATCTATCAGGGGCGGCACCCATACCCGAGGAAGTTGTCGGTCATTTTGAGAATAAAACTGGTATTCCAATGGGAGAAGGGTACGGTGCTACAGAAACTACAGCAGTCTCAACGGTTAATATTTCACCTCTTTCTAAAGTTACTGGAATCATGCTAAAGAAGAAAACTGGGGTAGGTGTACCTTTACCTGATACGGAAGTAAAAATTGTAGATCCAACAACGGAAGAAGAGGTTCCATTTGGTGGATCGGGGGAAATTTGGGTCCGTGGCCCTCAACTTATGAAAGGATATTGGCCCACAGCAAAAAAAGGTTTAACTGAGGATGGATGGCTCAGGATGGGTGATATTGGAAGAATGGATGAAGATGGTTATTTCTACATTGAAGATCGTATCAAAGACATGATTAATGTATCTGGTAATAAGGTATATTCTAGAGTAATTGATGATATTCTACATGAGCATCCTGCAGTTAAAGTTGCAGGGGTAATTGGAGTACCAGATCCAGAAAGGCCTGGTAGTGAAAGAGTAAAGGCATTTGTAGCTCTTAATAAAGAATATGAAGGAAAAGTAACTGAACAAGATATAATCGACTACTTGAAACCTAAAGTGAAACCTTATGCAGTGCCTAAATATGTCGAATTTAGGAAAGATCTACCCCTAACAATGGTTATGAAACTTTTTAAGAGAAAACTTAGAGATGAAGAAATCTCTAAGATGAGGGAAAGAGGAGAAATTAAATAATAATTAAAAAATATACATAACTTTTTGTTTTAAAATAAAAATGAAATATTTATTGAAAATTGAATTAAATAAAATATACAAATAAAAACCAAAAAATATAATAGGTATGGAGTGATAAAAATGAAATTTGGGAGCCCAGAATGGGCTGAAGCATATCAAAAAGCAATTAATGACAATCCTAATTATAAGGATGCCGCTGGGCCAGAGGGTTTTCCCCCTGATGGATGGGAAGGTGATTTTCTTTTTATTGTAGAACCTTCCGGAAATTTAGACCATGAAATTAGGATGTTTGTTGGACTTTACCATGGAGAATGTACAGGAGCTAGAGTACTAGAAAAAGGTGAGGAAGTTGATACAGAATACATTTATTCAGGTCCTTATGATGCTTGGGTACAAGTCTTAAAAAAAGAATTAGATCCAATTCGTGGGTTACTTGCTGGTAAATTTAAACTTAAAGGCGACATGGCTAAAGTTCTAAGAGCTACTAGAGCTGCGCAAGAACTTGTAGTTTCTACCACAATGATAGATACGGA
This sequence comes from Promethearchaeota archaeon, assembly GCA_048938855.1. Taxonomy (GTDB): domain Archaea; phylum Asgardarchaeota; class Lokiarchaeia; order Sigyniarchaeales; family SOKP01; genus Loki-b32. The sequence continues at coordinate 105,518 of JBHLLT010000001.1, read as the reverse complement.
ATTTTATTAAAATTAGTAACTTTCAATTTTTTTTTCTTATTAATTAAAATCTAAATTATTCAATAAATCTAAGATGAGTAATCACAGTAGAAAAATATTCGAACTACTTAATAAGCAAGTCTACTTCTTTGATTTAGATGGTACTCTTTATTTAGGAGATACATTATTCCAAGGTGTTCAAGAACTGATAGGAACATTAAGAAAAAAGAATAAGGATGTTTTCTTTCTTTCTAATAATTCAAGCAAATCAACAAACGATTACCTAAAAAAATTAGATGGGTTTAACCTAAATATTACTCGAGAAGATTTAATTTTATCTCAGCATCCCACAATAGATTACCTTAAAAGACATAATGCTAAAAATATCTTTTTGTTAGGAACTCAATCACTTAAAACCGAGTTTTTAAATGAGGGATTTATATTAACTGAAGATAATCCGGAAATTTTAGTGCTTGCATTTGATCAAGAATTAACATATGAACGTTTAGCAAAAGCATCGTATTTGCTTCAAAAGGAAAATTTTCCATATATAGCTACACACCTTGATAATAGATGCCCAACTGAAAATGGATATATTCCTGATGCTGGAGGAATAGCCGCACTTCTATTCAAAGCTACTAAAAGAATGCCTAAGGTCTTTGGCAAACCGAGTAAAGAAATGCTTCTTTTTAAATTAAATCAGTTAGATCTATCACCTAAAAGTGCTGTCATTTTTGGAGATCGCTTATATACTGATATTAAAATGGGTATTGAGACAGGAGTGACAACTTGTTGCGTTTTATCTGGAGAAACAACTCTAGAAGATATAAAAAAAAGTGAATATAAACCTGATTTTGTTATAAATGGAATTTGGGACTTACTTGACGCTTTTAATAAATAATAATTGAATAGTTGTCCCGCTTTATTCGTTTTTCCGTAAATTTTATTTCAATCTAAAACCTTTTCTATAATAAGAGTAGTATTACAAGTCATCAAAGTAAAATATAAAAACTAAGAGTGTTGTTTGTATTTTATCGAGTTGATGATTATTAAGAGTTTGGTAAAAAAGTATGACAACTACGGAAAACAAGAAATTTGTCTATGGATTTAACGAAGGAAATAAAGATTTGAAAAATCTCCTCGGAGGAAAAGGAGCAAATCTAGCAGAAATGACCAATTTAGGACTTAAGATCCCCCCAGGATTTACAATAACAACAGAAGCATGTCTTCTTTATTTTGGGAATCCAGAAAAAATAATGAAAGAATTAAAACCAAAAGTCATGGAATATCTTAAAAAGTTAGAAGAAACTACAGGAAAGAAGTTTGGTGATCTTAAAAACCCTTTGCTAGTAAGCGTGCGATCTGGGGCTCCAATGAGCATGCCAGGAATGATGGATACAGTTCTTAATTTAGGGTTAAATGATGATAGTGTATTAGGATTAGCGGAACAAACGGGAAATACTCGATTCGCTTATGATTCATGGAGAAGATTTATCCAAATGTTTGGAGATGTCTGTATGGGAATCGGTGATGAAAAATTCGAGAGAATTTTAAATAAATATAAAAGAGCTCTTGGTCGAAATGCTCAAGATACAGATTTAAAAGTAAATGATTTACAAAAGATTATAGCAGATTATAAAACACTTTATGAAAATGAAATTGGTACTCCGTTTCCACAAGATCCTTTTAAACAATTGTTTATAGCAATCGAAGCAGTCTTTAAATCTTGGAATAATAGACGGGCTATAACATATCGAAAAATTAACAATATTCCCGATTTTGGTACAGCAGTCAATATTCAAACAATGGTGTTTGGAAATAAAGGTTGGAATTCTGCTACAGGAGTTGCTTTCACTAGAGATCCCTCAACTGGAGAAAATGTCAAATTTGGTGAATATTTAGCAAATGCTCAAGGAGAAGACGTAGTTGCAGGTATAAGAACACCTAAAAAGCTCGAAGAAATGAAGGACGAGTTTCCTAAAGTATATAAGGAACTTTTGAAAACTATGATTGACCTTGAAAAACACTATAGAGACATGCAAGATATAGAATTTACCATTGAGGACGGAAAATTAAATATTCTACAAACACGAGATGGAAAACGAACCCCATCAGCTGCTGTTAAAATTGCAGTTGATATGGTTAAAGAGGGATTAATTTCTAAAGAAAAAGCGATAATGAGTATAGATTCAAAAAAAGTAGCAAAATTATTATTTAAAAGCATTGATGAAAATTCAATTATCCATGTTTTAGCTCATGGTATTAACGCATCTCCAGGAGCAGTTTCTGGAGTAGCTGTTTTTGATTCTGATAGAGCAGAAGCGTTGGCAAATCAAGAAAATGCAGAAATAATTCTTGTAAGACCACAAACTAAACCTGAAGATGTACACGGACTTTATGCTGCTAGCGGTGTATTAACTCAATTTGGTGGAAAAACTTCCCATGCCGCAGTGGTTGCTAGAGGTATGGGTAAACCTGCTGTTGTGGGTGCTCAAGATGTCGAGATTGATGAAGAAAAAAGAGAATTTAGAGTTGCTGAAATGGTTGTAAAAGAAGGGGAATTTATTACAATTGATGGGACGACGGGCAGAATTATTGAGGGCAAAGTTCCTTTAGTTGAACCTGAAATAAGAGGGGAATTCCTTGAATTGCTAAAGATGGCTGATGAGATGAAATTTTTGGGAGTTAGAGCAAATGCAGATACTCCTGTTGATGCAAAAAAAGCGATTGAATTTGGTGCTCAAGGTATCGGGCTTTGCAGGACCGAGCATATGTTTATGGCTCAAGATCGTCTGCCAATTGTGCAAGCAATGATTATGGCAAGAACGACCGAAGATCGCCAAGATGCGTTAAATAAATTACTGCCCATGCAAAAAGGAGATTTCTACGAAATTTTTATAATAATGGAAGGTAAACCAGTAACAATCCGACTATTAGATCCTCCCTTACATGAATTCTTACCTGAGTTATCGACGGTTCTGCTCGAGAGTCAGGAACTTAAAATGACCAATGCGTTATCTAATGCATTACTAGGTACAAGCCCATTGGATGCCGAAATTAAGAAGAAGAATAAAGTAATCAGCCTTATCCGGTCCCTCTCTGAGGAAAATCCCATGCTCGGCTTAAGAGGCTGCAGACTGGGAATAGTCTGGCCAGAAATTAATGAGATGCAAGTACGGGCAATTTTTGAAGCTGCTTGTGAGCTTAAACTTAAAGGGATTGATGTCATCCCAGAAGTCATGATTCCACTAGTGGGTATGATATCGGAGTTACAATTAGTTAAGTCGCAACTTCTCGAGATCGCCGAAGAAATAATAAAAAGCTATGGTGTGGAGTTAGAATATAAGTTTGGTACAATGATTGAAATTCCTAGAGCTGCCTTAACCGCAGATGAAATAGCTATTGAAGCCGAGTTTTTTAGTTTTGGCACTAATGACTTAACCCAAATGACTTATGGTTTCTCTCGAGACGATGCGGAGGGTAAATTTCTCCCAATTTACTTAAACAAGGAAATTTTGAGTGAAAATCCTTTTGAAGTTCTCGATCAAGATGGTGTAGGGAAGTTAATGAAAATGGCATTAGAGCTTGGTAAGAAAACCAGACCAGACTTGAAGACTGGAATTTGTGGAGAACATGGAGGAGAGCCAAGTTCAATCAAATTTGCACATTCAATTGGTTTAGATTATGTATCATGTTCACCATATAGAATCCCTGTAGCCCGAATAGCAGCAGCTCAAGCTGTAATAGAAGAAAGGCAAAAATAGGTTCAGAATCTATTTTTATTAACTCTGGTTCTGTTATTTATTTTTATATTAATTCTCAAATCTTAAATTAGAGTTCTTAAACTACTTAATTGATAAGAAAAATTAGGCCTTTTTTAACTAATTTAAAACCTTCAGTAAGGGAAGGTATTATTATTTATGGAACTGGATTAATTATAACAATTTTCTCAATTTTATTTTTCGCTATTAGAGGTTACCCCTTTGTTATTACTGCTACTGAAACTCTTAGTATTTTAACACCGCCAATATACATGATTCCAGTTTTTTTCCCTTTTGGGATTCTATTAGGAGAAGCAATTTGGCTCTGGAATGAGAAGGGAAAGGAAAAGGAACGAGTATTCTACATTTTATTATTATGTGAATGTTTTATTGTAGCAATTTTTTCATTCGTTAGGTATATCATCATTATCCCTTTAAGTGGACATGCGATAATCCTGTTTTTCTTCATACTTCATCAGGTAATAAATAATGAATTTAAAAATCCATTAAGATTTCTGATTGGAATTTTAGTCCTAATAATAACAATCGTCTATAAATTTTTTTTATGGAACGATTCTATTACTTTTTTTCTCGGGGGTCTATTAGGAATCGTTTTATGGCTTCCAGGAGGTATTTATCGATTAAAAATTCAAAAAAAATTAAAATAAAAATAAAATTCTATTCTTACCCTTTAAATCTCATTTATTAAACTATAAAAACTACGAAGACCATTAATTGTGTAAAGAATCTACAAGTCATTTGAGAATATGGATATTTCTGAAAAGATTGATTTGATAAAGCAAGGAACAGAGGAAGTTCTTACCGAAGAAGATTTAAAACTTTATCTCGAAACCGATACTCAATTAAATCATTATATTGGATTTGAAATTTCTGGAAAGATTCACTTAGGGACAGGAATTATTTGTATGTCAAAAATCAAAGATTTTATTGATGCTGGCGTTAAATGCTCGATATTTCTTGCAGATTGGCATAGTTGGATAAACGATAAACTTGGAGGTGATAGAGAGAAAATCCAAAAGATTGGATTGGGATATTTTAAAGAAGGCTTGAAAGCTTGTTTAATAAGTGTTGGGGCTGATCCAGAGCAAGTAAAATTCACACTTGGTACAGATCTCTATCATAATAATGATGCATATTGGGAAACATTTATCGATGTATGTAAGAATACTACATTAAGTAGGATGCATAGAAGTATTACAATAATGGGACGGAAGTTAGGTGAAGGAGTAGATTTTGCAAAACTCTTATATCCTGCCATGCAAGTTGCTGATATCTTTATTCAAAACGTTAATCTAGCTCACGCTGGATATGATCAGCGAAAAGCTCATGTAGTAGCTAGGGATGTTGCTTTAAAGATGAAAAAAAATAACCTAAAAAATATAGATGGAGAAAAAATAAAACCAATTTGTGTGCATCATCATTTAATACTAGGATTGACAAAACCATCGATTTGGCCTATTGAAGACGAGAAAAAATTTCAAGAAATTTGGTCAGATATGAAAATGAGTAAATCAATACCAAATTCAGCAGTTTTTATAAATGATAATCCCGATGATATACGAGCCAAAGTTAATTCAGCATTTTGCCCAGAAGGTAACATTACATTTAATCCCATATTAGATTGGACAAAATACCTTATTTTTAGAAATATTGAATCAAGTCTTCCGATTGAAAGAAAATCTAAATTTGGTGGAGATATAGAATTTTATTCATACAAGGAAGTCGAAGAAGCATATTTCTCAAAAAGCCTACATCCTCTCGATTTGAAATCAGGTGTTGCAAATAAAATTATTGAGATGTTAAAACCTGTCAGAGTTCATTTTGGGCAACCTCATATTCAAAAAATGAAAAAAGAGTTAGAAGAATTATTAATTTTGGGTTAAATTTATTTCTATTTAGATTTAATTTCTATTTCTTACTACGTTATGATAATGATTAACAATGAATTTCTAAAATCCATAAAGGTTATATCAAGCAAACTATTACCTAAATTATATAATATTTAGTGAATGATAATATGGGTTTAACTTTAGACGAAAAGGTCTCTTTATTAGAAGAAGTTGGGGAAGAAATTATTAGTTTTGATGAATTAAGAGAAATGATTGCATGGAAAGTTAAACATAATAAGGAGATTTATGCTTATGATGGCTTTGAACCTTCAGGAAATATTCATATAGCTCAAGGTCTTTTAAGAGCAATTAATGTAAATAAAATAACAAGAGCAGGAGTACGTTTTAAATTTCTGGTTGCAGACTGGCATGCTGCCGCTAATAAGAAGTTTGGTGGTAATTTAGAAGTAATTAAAAAAGTAGGAGATTTTTTTATAGATGTTTGGAAAGTTTGTGGAATGGATTTAACTAAAATTGAATTTATTTATGCTTCGGATCTTGTAAAAGAAGATAAGTATTGGGAATTAGTTCTTAAAATTGGAATAGAAACTACCTTAAAAAGAGTAAAAAGATGTACTCAAATTATGGGAAGAAGTGAATCTGATAAACTCTATGCTTCTCAAATTCTTTATCCATTGATGCAGTGCGCAGATATTTTCTATCTTCCTGCAGATATTTGTCAACTTGGTTTAGATCAAAGAAAAGTAAATATGTTAGCAAGAGAAGTTGCTAAAAAGCTAAATAAACCCAAACCAGTCGCAATTCATCATCATATGCTAATGGGATTAAATAAACCTCCTCCTTCAGAATTAACTGGTATTGATAAAGCTATCCAAATAAAAATGTCTAAATCTGATCCTGATTCATCAATATTTATGCTTGACTCTCCTAAAGTTGTAAAACATAAGATAAATAAAGCATATTGCCCGCCTAAACAAACTAAAGAAAATCCCGTTTTAGAATATTGTAAATATATTATTTTTGAACTTGTAGATATTATTCAAGTTGAGCGCCCGGAAAAATATGGTGGAAATGTTAAATATAACTCATATGAGGAATTGGAAAAAGACTATAGTGAAGGTAGATTAAATCCACCTGATTTAAAATTAGCTGTAGTAAAATATCTTAACCAATTTCTAGCTCCTGTTATAAAACATTTCAATGAAGATGAAAATGCAAAAGAGTTATATCAATTTGTTCAAAGAGAATATGAAAAATATAAAGAAGCCTAAACGAAAAAATTAGAAACTGATTTAATTTTGTCAAGTAATAAAATCATTGATTTGTTTTTAAATCCAAAATCTGTTGCTGTAATTGGAGCCTCTAAAAATTTTACAAAGGGAGGAAACCGAATTGTAGATAATCTTGTTACTAATAATTTCGGGGGAAAAATTTACCCTGTTAACCCTAACTCAGATGACGAATTGTTTGGTCTAGAATTCAAAAAATCAGTTTTGGATATTCAGGAAAATGTAGATATTGCTGTATTCTATGTCCCAAATCAGATAATTCCTGGGATATTAGAAGAATGCATTCAAAAAGGAGTTAAAGGAGCTATTATTGAAGCTTCAGGATTTGAAGAAGTAGGTGAGAAAGGCCTTGAGTTAAGAGATCAAATCTTAAAAATTACAGAAAATTTCTCAAAAATCCGGATTTTAGGGCCAAATTGCATGGGGCTTACTCGAATTGATGAGAGTAGTAATTCAAAAATTAATAAAAAAGGGGGATTTTTTAGCAGTTTTGCTGTTTTTTATAAATATAAAAGAGGTAATATCGCTATAATTAGTCAGTCTGGGATGTTGAATGGTGGATATTTGTTGTATATGATGGAAAAGTATCCTGATTTAGGTATTAGATATTCTTGTTCAATTGGAAACAAGATGGACTTAAGTGAAATTGAATTTTTAGAATATTTTTTAGAAGATCCAACTGTTAATGTTATTGCAATATACCTTGAATCCTTTAAGAATCCAAGAAGATTTATCGAATTGTGTAGAAAAGCAAGGAAAATTACTAACAAGACAATTATTTTTTTAAAAGGCGGTATAACGCAGCAGGGACAGAAAGCTACTTTAAGCCATACAGGATCATTAGCAGAAAAAGCGGAATTGACTAAAGCGGTAATAAAACAATCTGGAATAATTCCAGCTAAAGATTTCTACGAACTATTTCGATTTGCTCGAACCTTCTCAATAATGTATAATAAAAATAAAATCATGCCAAAAGAAGGAAATGTATCTTTAATTACTGGATCAGGTGGTGCAGGTACAATTGTTGCTGATATAACTGCAGAATATGGTCTGAAGTTTCCTATTTTTGGAGATCAACTATATAATTCTCTTGTAGACATGTTTCCTAAATGGATGCCTCCAAATCGATTTGCCCTCATAGATTTTTGGCCAGCAATGGAAAAAGCAATGATGAATAATAAAAATCCAGGAGAACTTACAATTTATCTTTATGATCTTCTATTAAAAGATGATAGAATAGAGGGTATTCTTAATATGATGTTTTGTTCAAAACAATTTAGAAGTTCTATCAATTACAAACAAATAGTTGATAGCATCATAAATGCATCCAAACCAATATTCTTTTGGTTAATTGGTGAGGAAAAAGAAGTTCAAAAAGTAGCAAAGTATATGGCTGACAATAACATACCTACATTTCCTAATTTAGGAGATATGATTAAAAACTTCTGGATTTTAGTTCAAGATTCTAAAAATAAAAGTTATATTTGATTTATTATCATGGTTCGAATATTATGCATTGGAGACTCGCATGTACCTGTTCGTGCAAAAGATCTACCTGTGCAAATATATGAAAAACTGGATGAATTAACAGAAAAATCTTCTTTTCATTATACTTTATTTACAGGTGATTTAATTAATTTCCCAAAATTAATTGATTACTTGAATCAGAAAACAATAATAAATTTATTTAAAGTAATTGGAAATATGGATTATTATTACGGGAATCGTGATGCACCAAATTATCAAAAATTAGTCATTTCTTTTGAAGATAACGATAAAATTATCCTAGGTTTAACACATGGAGCACAAGTAAGTCCCCGAGGAGACCACGATCAATTAGGAATCTTAGCTCAGGACAGAAGGTATAATATTATGGTATCTGGTCACACTCATAAAGAAGAAGTTTTTTTAACAAATGAAGGGATTCTTTTAATTAATCCTGGAAGTGTTACTGGCGCATGGTCATTCATTGCGAGTGGTACTCCTTCTTTTATTGAATTATCTATAAATGTTAGAAATAAAGAAATTAGTGTACAGCTTTACCAAATTAATAAGCAAACCAGAAAAATTGAAAATTTTGAATACAAATTTGCTTTTAAAAAGAACCAAATATTTGAAAAAAATAAATTAATTTTCATTAAAGACTAATCTAATACTAAAATTTTCGAAAGTTTTAATAATATTCCCAAGTTACGTTTCCCTGTTGATCCTTTTGAAAATCTCAATTTCTTATGTCCAAATTGACTTTTTTTAAACATCATATTAAGAACTGAATTTTCTCCATTAACAAAAAAAACTAAATCTTCTGGGGCTGCTCTTAATTCTAAATCATATTCATCTAATTTTCCTTTGCCTAAGGTAAAATTTCCATCTTTTCCAACTAGATTTACCCAAAAATAATAATCTGCTTCAATTTGTAAACCGATAATTATCCTAGCATTGAATTTATCTAATAATTTATTATTTTTTGGGTCACTCCTCTTTTCTTTTATAACACTTTCAATTGTTTGTTGAAATGTTGTGAATAAATTATCTTGTTCAGATTCTTCCATATTTTAATCATCCTTTATAATTTCATAATTATTCTTAAATGAAGCTTGTATATTATTAAATTTGCATTTAATGTAAATATAAAATTTAATAAAACCAAAAATATTATTTACAAATTAAATCAATTTAATAAATCTCAAATTAGTAAAGCAAAATCGAAGGTTAAAGCTTATGATGTGGCATTTTTTTAGTCCAAAAGTATTTTATGGTGAAGGTTCTTTAGCTGCTTTTGAAAATATACCTGGAAAAAAATGTTTTATAGTAACTGATAATACTCTTGAAGAATTAGGGTATTTAAAAATCCTTACAGATGTACTAGATAAGTTTGGGAAGGAATTCCGCGTATTTAAAGATGTTATTCCAGATCCACATGAAGATGATGTAATGAAGGGAAAGGAGGATTGCAATAAATTTGCTCCAGATTTAATAATAGCTTTAGGTGGGGGCTCAGTAATGGATACAGCTAAAGTCGTTTGGGCAATGTATGAGTATCCTAGTTTTACAATTGATGATATAAATTTTAACAACCCTGAATTATTTAATTTTGCTAAAAAAGCAAAATTTATAGCAATTCCTACTACTTCAGGAACTGGATCTGAAGCAACTTGGGCAGCTATTGTTTCACAATACAAAAATGGTGTTTGGAGAAAAGGGTCTTTTGCTCATGAATCATTAGTTCCAACATATGCAATAGTTGACCCGATCTTTCCTAGTGGAATGCCTCAGAAGTTAACAATTAGTACTGCATTTGATGCTCTCTCACACTCGTTTGAAGCTTATATTTCTGCTTGGAGAAATGAATTCAGTAATGCATTAGTACCAAAAGCTATTGAATTAATCTTTAAATATCTCCCTGTTGCTTTTAAAGAGGGAAATAACATGGAAGCTAGGGATTTTTTACACCAAGCGGCAACAATGGCGGGAATAGCATTTAGTAATTCTCAAGTTCATATAGTTCATGCACTTGGACATAGTTTTGCGGCGATTTTTCCATTTCCTCACGGCAGTTTAGTAGGTCTTTTTCTACCATATGTTTTGCAGTATTGTATAAATGCTCCAGGTGATACAAATGAAGCTATTCAGTTATATTCAGAATTAGCAAAAAAATTAGGATGGGCAAAATGGGAAGATGAAGATAAGAAAGCAGCTAACATAGTTTTAGAAAAAATAAAAGAGCTTCAAAAATTAGTAGAATTTCCTACATCTCTTAAAGATTTAGGCATAGAAAGAGAAGAATTCGAAAAACATTTGGGTGCTTTAATTTCTTTATGTTATCAAGATCCTAGTGGTGTGATGGCTCCAAGAAGCCCTAGTAAAGATGATTTCTCAAGACTTTATACATATGCATATGATGGAAAAGAAATTGATTTTTAAATTGCATTTTAAGCCAATTTGATTTCAATTTCTATATTTATTTTTTATTTGATCTAAATTCTAATGCAATAAGCATTAATATCACCAGATTATATTATTTTTTAAAGAATAATATATAATATTTCTAGAAGGATATTAGAACTAATACTTCAAAAATGACAATTACAGAAAAAGAATTAGAAGCATTAGAGATATTAAAAAACCAAATAGGAGAACCAATATCTGAAATTCCTCAGCTCGAGAGATACTCACTTGGATATTATGTAGAAGATGATCATATTTCAGGATTAAATCTTTTTTCTTGTGGATTATCGGAAATTCCTAGAGAAATAGCGTTATTTACTTCACTGAGGAAGATTTTCGCCCGAGGGAATAATTTAGCTACCATTACTGAACAACTATTTTCTCTTCCAAGACTAGAAATCTTAGATTTAAGCGAAAATCATTTAACACATCTACCCACATCTATAAATTTACTTTCTTCTCTTAAGGAACTCCATTTAGAATCAAATAAATTAAATATTTTACCCGAAACTATTGGATCATTAAAATCTTTGGAAATTCTTGATTTAAGTGAAAATAAATTAAAGAGCATTCCAAAATCGATTGGAGAAATGCAAAGACTCAAAACATTAGATCTCAGTCGTAATAAAATTGAGCTATTACCTGATTCTATTGGTGGATTAAAGTCATTAGAAATATTTTTCCTTGGAAATAACAAATTAAATAGTCTTCCCGATGCTATATGTGAATTAAACTCATTGAAGAAGTTAAATCTAAGGAATAATAAAATAACAATACTTCCTGAGCTAATTGGTGATTTGACTTCTTTAACATCTTTATTTTTAAAAGGAAATAATCTTTCTCAATTACCAGACTCAATTGGTCAATTAAAAAATCTAAAATATTTAGGTTTATCTTCAAATGAATTAACTTCTCTTCCTGAAAGTATTGGATCGCTTTCCCTATTGGAAAATATAAGTGCCTCATCTAATAAATTAAAAGAGATACCAAATTCAATAGGATCTCTTAATTCTTTATTACGTTTTGAAATTACAGATAATAATATAGAAAACCTGCCAGATTCGATAGGAGAATTATCATTACTTATGATATTAAGAGGTGCTCGGAATGATTTAATGCTTATTCCAGAAACTATAGGTAAGTTGAAGAATCTTCAGACTTTAGAACTTGATACCAATAATATCATAGAATTACCTGAATCAATTGGACACCTAAAATCTCTTCGTGAATTAAATTTATATGATAATAAAATTGAATATTTACCTCAATCTATTGGCAATCTATTATCGTTAGAAATATTAGATCTGAGTAAAAATGAAATAACAAAAGTACCAGAGTCAATAGGGACACTAGAATCCTTGATTGAATTAGATATTTCTACTAATAAATTAGAAAATATTCCTCCATCAATTGGAGCTCTTCCCCAAATAAAAACCCTCATCCTTGGATTTAATAAATTAATTTCAATTCCTAAATCCCTCGGCTTTCTTACAACTTTAGAGGTATTAGATTTAGGTAAAAATCATTTAATCGCTGTTCCAGAGACATTAGGATCTCTAACCTCACTTAAACATTTATATTTATATTATAATGAATTAGAAGAGATACCAGAAACAATAGGTTCCTTACAATCTTTGAAATATTTATATCTGGGGAATAATAAGTTATCAAGTCTTCCCATTTCAATTGGAAGACTTAAGAAGTTGAAATATTTGTTTTTGAGATCAAATTATCTAACTGATCTTCCGGAATCTCTAGAAACCTTACCTTCACTTCAATATCTAAATATAGAGAAAAATAATCTTAAGGGTTACTTGGATTTCTTACATAAATTAGAACTTAGAGGAATAAAAATTTTAAAATAATTATTATTTCTAAGAAATTTAATTTTGACCAGAAACATCTTTAAAATCATATTATTTATATATTAGACGAAGTTAGATAGAACTATGGAAATTTCAAAAGCTATGAAAATTAAATTACCAGATAAATTACCTTCTTACCCCAAATTCATTGACGGTATAAGAAGAGCTCCTTCGAGAGGATTCATACTAACTTCTCATCAAACAAAATTAGCTTTAAAAAATGCTTTAAGATACATTCCTCCTTCTTTACATGAAAATTTAGCTGTTGAATTTATGGACGAATTAGTATCAAGAGGAAGAATCTATGGTTATAGATACAGACCTGAAGGACCTATTAAAGCTAAATCTATAAATGAATATATTGGAAATATTATAGAGGCAAAAGCATTACAAGTAATGATTGATAATAATCTTGATTTCGATGTAGCCCTTTATCCTTATGAATTAGTAACTTATGGTGAAAGTGGACAAGTTTTTCAAAATTGGATGCAGTACCAATTAGTTAAAAAATATTTGGAAGTAATGAATGACACTCAAACCTTAATTATAGCATCAGGCCATCCTATTGGTCTTTTTCCAACATTACAGAATTCTCCTAGAGTTATTTCAACCAATGGATTAATGGTAGGCATGTTCGATAATCCAGATGATTTTTCAATTGCAGCCGCTCTAGGGGTAGCCAATTATGGTCAAATGACTGCGGGAGGTTGGATGTATATTGGACCTCAAGGTATTGTGCACGGGACCTATATTACTCTATTAAATGCTGGTAGATTATATTTAAATTTACCTCAGGATTCAGATTTAAAAGGCATTTTATATATTTCATCTGGTTTGGGCGGCATGAGTGGTGCACAAGCTAAAGCTATAGAAATTGCAGGTGGAATAGGAGTAATAGCTGAGGTTGATGAGTCAAGAATCAAAACTAGACATGAACAAGGATGGGTTTCCAGAATTTCGGAAGATTTAGATGAAATTTTTAAATGGGTTGATGATGCTAGAAAATCAAAGCAACCATTATCAATAGCATATAGTGGAAACGTGGTAGATTTATGGAAATACGTCGTTGATAAAAATATTAAAGTAGAACTTGCATCAGATCAAACATCTTGTCATGCGGTTTATGAAGGTGGTTATACTCCTTATCAAATAAATTTTAAGGAAGGTAGAGAATTAATCAAATCTAACATTGAAAGATTTAAGCAATTAGTGGATGAATCATTAATAGAGCAGTTTAAACTCATTAATACAATGACTAAGAGAGGTACTTTTTTCTGGGATTATGGAAATTCTTTCATGAAAGCAGTTTTTGATGCAGGATCTTTGGATATACTACAAAATGGAGTTAATGTCTCAGAGGGTTTTATTTTTCCATCCTATGTTGAAGATATTATGGGTCCAATTTGTTTTGATTATGGTTATGGACCATTTAGATGGGTTTGTCTTTCGGGGAAGGAAGAAGACTTAGATAAAACAGATCAAGCAGCAATGAGTTATATTAATCCCGAAAGGAGAGCTCAAGATCGCGATAATTATCACTGGATTCGAGATGCTAAAAAAAATAAATTAGTAGTTGGGACTAAAGCACGGATATTATATGCCGATGCTAAGGAACGTATTAATATAGCTTTGAAATTTAATGATTTAGTAAAAAAAGGGAAAATTGGACCAATTATGCTAGGAAGAGATCATCACGATGTTTCGGGAACAGATTCACCTTTCAGAGAAACATCTAATATTCGAGATGGAAGCAATGTTATGGCAGAGATGGCAGTTCATTGTTTTGCTGGAAATGCTGTAAGAGGAATGACTTACGTGGTTCTTTCAAATGGAGGAGGTGTGGGAATTGGAAAATGTTTTAATGGAGGATTTGGTTTAGTTTTAGATGGATCTGAGAGAGTCGATAAAATTATTGAGAATGCTATTGAATGGGATGTGATGGGAGGTATTGCAAGAAGAAGTTGGGCTAGAAATACCAATGCTCTTGAAACTGCTTATAATTGGAATGTAGAAAATAAGGTAAGAGGGCATATAACCTTACCTTTTTTAACAGAAGATAAGCTTTTAGACAATATAATTGATAGTTATTTAAATAAAATTAAATAAATAATAATTCGATTTAAATTATTTAAAAAATTCATATTGGAAGAATATTTCTGTTTTGGTCTCTGATCAAAATAATTAAAAGTTGACTTATATGAATAAGGAATTTAAGTACGGTATTGATAAGCTTTCCGTTGAAAAGGCATTAGCAATATCTAGGGAAACCATAAAAGGCATTGTCATTAATGAAGTTAAAGAACGGATTGCTAAAAATCATGATGCCGTAAAGTCAATAGTTAAGGGAAATAAGTTAGTTTATAGTATAAATACAGGATTTGGCTCTCTATGCACTACTAGAATTTCAAAGGAAGAGACTGGATTGTTACAGGAAAATCTTCTTAAAAGTCATAGTGCCGGAATAGGATCTCCAGTAGAACCTGAAATTTCAAAATTAATGTTAATTTTAAAAGCTCACACATTATGTTTGGGATATTCTGGAATTTCTGTTAAAACAGTTGAAAGAATTTGTTGGCATATAGACAATAATTATATCCCATTGGTTCCTAAACAAGGTTCAGTTGGAGCTTCTGGAGATCTTGCACCATTAGCCCATCTTTTTTTACCCTTAATAGGACTAGGATATGTAACTAATGATAATGAAAACTATTTACCCACAGATGAAGTATTAAAAAAGGTAAAATTAACACCAATAACTCTTGAAGCGAAAGAAGGTTTAGCATTAATTAATGGTACTCAATTTATTTCTGCCCATGCAATTAAAATAGTAGATAAATTTTCAAGTTGCTTGGATCACGCTGACCTTATTGGAGCTCTTACTATTGAGGGCTATTTAGCTTCACCTCAACCATTCACTGAGAAACTTATAAAATTAAGACCCCATAATGGTGCATTAATAGTGGCGAAAAGGATGAGAACATTACTTGAAAATTCAGAATTAGTAGAATCTCATAAAAATTGTAAACGAGTACAAGATCCTTATTCAATTCGATGTATTCCCCAAGTTCATGGCGCATCTAGAGATGCTTTAGCACATTTAAACGAAAAATTGGAGTGTGAACTTAATTCTGTAACAGATAACCCTATTGTTTTTGATGAACATGAAACTTATAGTGGTGGGAATTTTCATGGACAACCTCTTGCCTTACCTTTAGATTATATAAGTATTGCAGCATCAGAGATAGGTAATATTTCAGATCGTCGTATTTTCCTACTACTTGAAGGAAAATGGGGATTGCCACCAAATTTAATAACGAAAGCCGGTTTAAATTCAGGATTTATGCTAGCACAATATACATCAGCAGCTTTAACTAGTGAAAATAAATCACTCTGCTTCCCTTCAAGTGCTGATAGCATTCCTACGGGAGCTGGACAAGAAGATCATGTTAGCATGGCTCCAATTAGTGCAAGGAAAGCTCTAAGAATCGTATCTAATCTTGAAAAAATTCTTGCTATTGAACTTTTATGTGCTTCTCAAGCTCTTGATTTTCGGAGACCCTTAAAATCTAGCATTATATTAGAAAAAGTGCATAAATATGTGAGAGAAAAAATTCCGTATATAATTAATGATACGATTTTGTCTGATTTTATTAATTCCGCCTTAAGTATTATTAGAAGCAAAAAATTATTAGAAATTTTCAATAAATAGATCAAGTTGGATTAAAATGTTTGTAGCATCGACCTATTCAAAAAAAGAATTATTTTCAAATGTTGAGCCAGATTTAGTAATTTTTCACTGTAATGAATTAGTAACTATGAATACTAAATACGGAGCTCCAAGGATAGGGGAAGAAATGTCTGAGTTAGCTATAATATATGATGGGGCTGTAGCAGTAAAAGATGATAGAATTATTTTTATTGGTTCTACAGAGGAGCTGCAATCAAAATATGAATTTGGTAAAATCCTCACGAAAATAGATGCATCAAATAAATTAGTTACACCAGGGTTTGTTGATCCTCATACTCATATAATTTTTGAGGGTTCACGAGAAAATGAATTAAATATGAAACTAGAAGGAAAGTCATATATGGAAATTTTAGAATTAGGAGGAGGTATATTAAAGACCGTTCGTGAAACGAGAAAAGCTCCAATTGAAAAATTAGTCCAAAATGGAAAGAAAATACTCAACACTATGATGTCATATGGAACAACCACTATTGAAACAAAATCTGGATATGGTTTAACAACTGAAAGTGAAATTAAACAATTAGAAGCAATACAAATATTAAATGACGACCACCCAATTGATATTGTTCCTACATTTTTAGGTGCTCATGCAATCCCACCTGAATATGAAAACAAAACTGATAAATATGTAGATTTAATCATTTCAGAGATGATTCCTAGAATTGTTAAAGAAGGACTTGCAGTATTTTGTGATGTTTTTTGTGAGAAAGGAATCTTTTCAATAAAACAAACTCGTAAAATATTAAAAACAGCAATCAGATATGGTTTAAAACCCCAGATTCACATTGATGAGATTGTTGATACAAATGGGGCTTTATTAGCTTCTGAATTGAGAGCAATTCAAACGGGGCATTTATTGAAGTCAAATGATGAGGGTTTAAAGGCGATGGCTGAAGAAGGAGTAATTGCAACTCTCTTACCAGCAACACCGTTTTGTTTAATGTTAGACCAATATGCTCCTGCAAGAAAAATGATAGAATTAGGTATACCTATTGCTTTAGCTACAGATCTAAATCCAAATTGTTGGACGGAATCAATGCAAATGATTATTGCCTTAGCATGTTATTATATGAAACTTTCACCGGCTGAAGCGCTCACAGCATCAACAATTAATGCTGCGTGTGCTCTTCAAAAACAAGATGAAATTGGAAGCATTGAAATTGGAAAAAAAGCAGATTTATTAGTTTTTAATATACCAAATCATCATTTCATACCTTACCATTTTGGGGTAAATCTATTATCAAAAGTTATAAAAAATGGCAAGATTGTTGTTGATAATGAATTATCGGCCTAAATCTTAAAAATCGAAATAATGTTCTAATAAATGTTCTTCTCCTAGTTTATCAGGTGTTTCTAGCTGTAGATAATATTCCAGTGAATTAAGAACTGCGCCTAAAGGTAAGACACCAACTAACTCTGAACCAATTATTGACACACCATAGCGAGCTGCTTCCATTCTTACAAGTTCCATTTGCCTATATAAAGGAGTTTTTCTATAATTAATATTAGAGATTCCAACCTGAACATAATCTTTATTAGCTAATTCTGTACCCATTGCTTTAATATTAACTAATCCACCAGAACGAAGGTGTATAGTTTTTGCAACTTTCCTAGCAATTCTCACATCTTTTGTTCCTAAGTTGATATTAAAGCTAATTAATGGATTTCTTGCTCCTGTTATGATTGCTCCCGCAGTTGGATGAAATTCAGAAGGACCATAATCAGGTTTTTTTTCTAGATCAGTTTTAATTAATTCTTTTAGTTTCTCGTATTCTCCTTTCCGAATATTATCAATATTTTTTCTTTCCAATTTCTGAGCAGACTCTTCATAAAGATAAACGGGAATACCTTCTTTTGATATTTCTTCTGCAAACCTTTTAGATAAATCGATACATTCATCCATTGTTACATTTTGTGCAGGGACGAAAGGCACTACGTCAACAGCTCCAATTCGAGGATGCTGACCTTTATGTGTATTCATATCAATTAATTCTATGGCTTTCTTAGCAGCATCAATATTTGCTCTTAAAACGGCCTCAGGAGTACCTACAAAAGTGATAACAGCTCTATTATAATCGGCATCATACTGTACATCTACAATACGCGTATTAGGGGTATTCCTAATTTTAGATACAATCTGTTCAATTTTTTCACTATCACTTCCTTCACTAAAATTAGGAACAGACTCTATTATTTTCTTTTTATTTGTTTCCATATTAAATACCTTATTTTTTTATTAATTAGTTGAAATAATATAAAATAATCATAATGAATATTTCTTTTTATGGTATGTTTTGTCAGTAAAAACATAAACCTTATCAAGTCCATTTCCCATAACATTGTCTTTCACTTCTAAATTTATATTTACTTTCTTGTTACTTGTCCCTCGTTGAGTTTTATTAACTAGGTTACCTTGGTTCCAAATCTTTTCAACACATTGATGAAGATAAGTATCAGTTTTTTTCCCCATAATAATAATGTCATCATGTTTTGAAAGATATCCATTGTCTAATGAAACAGTACTAATATTAGTTTCTTGATCATAATCTATTATCGCCCCTACTTTAATATATCTATAATGAGATAAATTAGATGGTGATTTGTGTTGATGATCTTCTTCCGTCATTCTTTTAAAGTAAAAGCCAGATGTGAATCCTCTATTATAAACTTTTTTCAGTTCAGTTACCCATTTTCCTGCTTTTTCTTTCGAAAATGTTCCCTCATAATATGCATCAATAGCTTCTCTATATATTTTTGAAACAACTTCGACATAATGAGGATGACGTATACGTCCTTCAATTTTGAAAGCATCAATATTAGCTTCAATTAAGTCTGGAATATATGCAATTGTACATAAATCTCTTGAGTTCAAGAACCTTACTCCATCGTATATATATTCTCCTCCACTTTCTTCACGAAGCCACCACCTCCTCCTACAAGGTTGTTCACATTTACCTCGATTGGCAGACTTTTTCTCTGTTCCACATATATCTTGGGAAAAATAACATCTGCCACTAACAGAAGTACACATAGCTCCATGAATAAAAGTTTCTACTTTTGTTTTGATTAAATTTCTTTTAATTTCTTTTATTTTTTCCAGTGATAATTCCCTTGCTAAAATTATTCGTTCAGCACCAAGGTTTTCATAAAATTTTGCAGATAGAGAATTAGAAACATTACATTGAGTTGAAATATGAAATGGTATATCAATTTCTTTAGCTATTTGTATTGCGGCCATATCATGAACTATTACAGCATCAACTTCGGCTTCGTTACTTCTTTTTATTATTTCACGAAGGAAGTTCAATTCATTATCGTAAACCAGAATATTTGTTGTCAAATATACTTTTAAATCGTTTTTATGACAAAATTCTACGACATTGTTTAATTCATT
Organism: Promethearchaeota archaeon; assembly: GCA_048938855.1. Taxonomy (GTDB): domain Archaea; phylum Asgardarchaeota; class Lokiarchaeia; order Sigyniarchaeales; family SOKP01; genus Loki-b32. The sequence goes on along the minus strand of JBHLLT010000001.1, from coordinate 85,663 downwards.
TAAGGAAAAATTCTCCGATCGCATCCTCATATTAAACTTTTTAATCCCAAAGTAGACAGAATCTGCATATTTCATTGCAGCCTTAATTGCTTTAATATTTTTTGCTGGAGCTAATAATTCTACTTTTTTCATCTTAAGAAAATATGTGAATCTTCCTATTTTTCTTTTACTTAAAATTTAATCAGAGTTTAAGGAATTATATCAAAAAAATCCTCGAAATTTCTCTTTAGCTATTTCTTTTCTTAAATTCTCCCCTTGTTCTTGAGTTCTTTTTTCTTTAAGAGCTTCATTACAGATTTTCTTTCCAATAATTACTTTTGGGTTATTTGCCCAATTTACATTTAATAATAAACAAAGATAATAGATCGAAGATAATATGAATGCAATAAGATGTCCAATATTCATTTCTGTTGGTTCTTCAATTGAAATTTTTGCTGATGGTACTTTTTCTTGAATTAAAGCTTGAAATGTAGCATTTGCTTGATATTTAACAATCGTCTGAGCACTAAAACTATCTACATATGAGATAGAGGAATTTAAACTGAAATCCGGATTTTCATTTAATATTGACCACAAAATTGGGATAGTGACACCTTTAGTACCCCCTAATAAGTATTCTAAAACTGAATGTTGACAAATAGGAGCGGGTTGATATGTACCTATCAAACCTTTTTCATCTTTTCCAGTGCTTTCTGAAATTCCTTGGACCCATAATCCAATACTCCCCTCTAAGTTTTTTGAGTAAGGCATTGAAAAAACCATTTTATAGTTTTTTTCATATAGATTGTAAAGAAAAGAGGCAAATTTTATAGCTGGTTGATTTTCATATTTTGAAAATACACTGTAGGCATTTTCCAATCCTTTTAGAAACTCCTCAACATTTATACCTGCCATATAAGCAGGAACAATTCCTACATTAGTAACAGATCCTGCATAACGTCCAGAAAGATTAGGGACATCTAAAATAGGGCAATCAATTTCTTTTAAGATTTCATACATGGTTCCCATGGAGGATAAACCTATAAATTTATATCCTTTTTCTAAAAAAGTTCCAATAGTTGAATTAATATCAAGAGTTTCTCCTCCCCTTGATATAGGAATTACAATTGAATTTTCTGGAGATGTTTTATCTAGACATCCTTTTAATTCCACTGCTCTGGAGCTAGTAACAGGGAAAATTTTCCTCCTTGCTAAATGTTTTAAGGCAATTAGAGTTTGAATTGAACCCCCAGTCCCTAAAACTATAATATTCTTAAGATCATTAGTGATATATTGATCAACAGTTTCTCGAATCTTTAGAATATCAATATATGTCTTAGTATCAAAGAAAAATGGAGGATCCCAATTCTGGTTATTTTTTTTTATAATATTAATAGAATCATTAAGGAGATTCTCTGTTATTTCTGGATAGCCTTCAAATTTTACTTTAAGATTCATAAGATTTCATCTAATATAGCTTAGTAGTTTTAATAATAACTTTATATAATCTATTTATGTTTATATTATTTTATCAATTAACAATTAGGTGTAATAATTCATAACTAAATGGTAATTGTTAGTATTTTTGTCGGTTTAGGTTCTTTTCCCAATAAAAACAAATTTGAAAATTAGAACTCTATTTTACTTAAAATAAAGACCTATCTAACTATGCATAATAAACAGTATCTATAAAAATTACACTTATTTTAATGATCTTTTATGGCTAAAGCAACAGAAATTGAAAGTATTGATGGTTTTGAAATGGGAAAACCTTATTATTGCATTGAATGTAAACGAAATCATACAAAGGGGAAGATTTATAGAGAGCATATTAGTTTTGCTCAATCTGAAACCCCAAATAAACAAGATATACCAGATGAAGACATCGAGTCAAACGATGATGAATTTGACGACGATGTTGAATTAACTGAATCTTTTGAAGAATTTAAGATTGATGAAAATGATATTGAAATTGAAAATGAAATCGATGATAACAAAGATATTGAAAATGAAACTCTTCCAAATAACAAAGGTAGTCTCCAAGAATCAATTAACGAAGTAAAAAAACTTCCTGGTGTAGGAGAAGCTACGCTAAATAAATTAATAAAAGCAGGTTTCTCTAGTTTAGAATCTATCGCATTTACACCGCCTAGTATTATCCAAGATGAAAGCGGTTTAGGAGACAAAACAACTGCTAAATTAATAAAGGCATGTATGGAAAAGTTAAATATTGGATTTAAAAGCGCTGAAGATGTATGGGAGCATAGGAAAAATATTGCTCGAATTACTACTGGAAGTCAAGAATTAGATGATTTATTAGGAGGTGGAGTTGAAACTGGTAGCTTAATTGAGTTTTTTGGCGAGTTTAGGACAGGAAAAACTCAAATTATGCATCAATTATGTGTAAATGTACAATTGCCCCTAGAAAAAGGAGGAATTGAAGGTAAAGCATTATATATTGACACTGAAGGTACATTCAGGCCTGAAAGAATAATTCAAATGGCGGAAGGGTTAGATTTAGATCATAACAAAATATTAAAAAATATCATTTTTGGACGAGCGTATAATTCTGATCATCAAGTTATATTAATCAAAGAAGCCGCAAATTTAATTAAAGAACAAAATATTAAATTAATTGTAGTGGATTCGTTAATAGGGCATTTTCGCAGTGAATATATAGGGCGTGGTACATTAGCAAATCGTCAACAACTTATTAATTCTCATCTACATGATTTATTAAGATTATGTGATATTTATACTGATTTAGCAATAGTCGTGACAAACCAAGTTCAAGCAAAACCAGATGTTTTCTATGGGAATCCATTACAGGCAGCGGGTGGAAATGTTGTAGCACATGGGTCCACTATTAGGATATTTTTAAGAAAAGGTAAAGGAGAGCAGAGAATTGCTAAAATTGTTGATGCACCACATTTACCAGAAGGAGAAGCTATTTTTTCTATAACTGAAAATGGTATTTCTGATTGATAATAAACTTTTTCGACCTAGATTCTTATTCTCCAACCATTTTTTTGTGTAAAAATTATTTTCTCTGCTTTATTCATTTGATAAATTATCTGGTTTATAGGTTTTTCAGAAATTGTAATTCTTTCTTTGATTGCTTTTTCTAATATTTTATCTGTTAACAATTTCAAAGATTTTACTGATTTTTCATCATATAAATTTTTCAAGACAATTTTTTCAATTTTTTCTAAGGGAATTGTAAATATTTTATCAGATTCAAAATTAGACATTATAAGATCAACTCATTGGCATGGTTCTTCATTGTTGGTTTACATTCAATGTTTTTCCCTCAAATTTGCTTCTTATAGATAAAAAGATAGTTATATCTTTAAATATCTAGCCCACTTTCATTCAAACTCATTTAAAAAAAGTCTATTATAATAAAATAGAGAAAAATAGAATAAAAAAAATAAAAAAATTTCACACTAGTTTTTCATATTCTTTGGCTTTGTTTGATAAACGTTTTACTTCCTTTGTTAAATCTTCACCTAGTTTGAAGATTTCAGAAGCGATCTTTGAAGACATTTTATATTTTTGAGCTGCTTCATTAAAATTTTCTTCTTTAGCTGCTAGTCTAGCCTCTTGCTCTAGTGTTTTCATCTTAGTTTTTAGATCCTCGATTTTTGTCAGCCGTATTAAATCATCAAATTCTTGAGATTCTTTTAATAATTCCCAATTCGAAGCAATTTTTAAAGCATTTTGGAAGATTTTAATAGAAGTATCATAATCTTTCTCTTTTCTTGCTATCAAACCGTTCTTTTTTAAATTCTTGATCTCCTTTTTGGCTCCCTTTATATTTTCAACTACCGCAGTTCCCGGTTTTGCCTCAATAGGTGCAGAGATAATTTCATGACGTTCAGTTAGGCTTACAAAATATGCTTCTCTCTCAGCTGGTCCCATTTGAGCTAGATCATTAACTAATTTTTGCTTTTCTTCAGGAGTTAATTTCACTAACTGAGAAACCTTTTGATTAATTAAGTTCAATTCTTGTTGGGAAATAGGCTTAGCTTCAATGGCTGATATCTCAATAGGCATTAATATTCTCCTATCTCTTAGTTCTTTGATCCCCATGAATATTTCTGCTGTATCTTTACCAGTCTTATCAGTAGCTTGTTTTAATAATGTGGCAATAAAGAAGAAATTCCTTTCTGAATCTTTCATTAAATTTTTGGCGATCTTTAGCACACCCTGTGATTGTGGTTTCTTTAAAGCTTTAGCAGGTGAATACTCAAATGTGATCTCATGAGGTAAAATTATTGATGTACTTAGTACATCATCTACAATAATTCCCGCTTCTCTAAATATATTTAGCTGACCTCTCCAATTGGGAAGGTTATCACTATAATCCTTCTCAAATCTGTGTATAAATTCCATTAAATTTCTACGCAGTATCAATGAAGCTTTTTTACCTAACACTAACGCAACTCTTATATGTTTTCCATCTGATAAAAGTAACATTTTATCTCCATATGATATTTCATTTAATTCTTCTTGACTCACTAAATCTTTACCGAAACTACTAATAGCTGAAATAAAACCTGAAATTAATTCAGGATCAATTTGTTCAGAACCAAAAGATTTGAAATAAATACAAGTTCCCGTTGCTTTATAAAGAACAAGTATATGTTCCAAATTAATAGCATCATCAAAAATTGTCTTTACTTCAGTAAGAACACGTATTTTTTCTTGTTTCTTAGGTACTACAACACCTTTATAAACTCCAACAGAAATAGCTATAGCAACAGCAGCAACTCCGATCATAATAAGATAAGGAATCAAATCTTCAAGAGTAATGGTATCAACAGGCTTAACTACAATATCATATACATATTTAGTGTCCCCTACATGGAAATATTCACTTTGTACTTCAATTGTCAATGTTATATTTGTAATAGTATTACTGGTTAAAATTTCAAAATCAATTTCACCTGTGGCATTAGTAGGAGTCCAAGATGTTGGTGTACCAGGGGTTCCATCGAAAATAGGAATTAATCTTATATCCGAACCGGCTAATACTAACCAATTAGTTGTATTGTAATATTCTACTTGAACTATTATATGAAATGAGTCTCCTGCCGTAATCTGAGTTGGTTTATCCACTATTGATATATTGATTATGTATAATGCTCTCAATGTTACATTAAATCTTAGTATTGATGTCTCAAAATCTGTTTTTGATACTTTTACCGTAATCTCATAAGTCCCTATTGTCGTAAGAGCGGAAGTATATATCAAACCCAGATATGAATTTGTATCGTTATTTAAAGAATTGCTAATAGAGCCTTGATTTGTAGGATTTCCTACTTCAACATATTCAACTAGATAAGAGTTAGCTAGTCCACTAACTAAAGAATCACTATTATCATTATCCGTAATGTTTAAGTCAATGTATAGATTTCTCCCTACAAAACAAGTATAAGTGTTGCTTGTACCAGTTAAAGTTCCTTCTCCTCCCGGGTCTGTCACAGAAATGAGATGCGTCTGAGTCAAATTCCCTTGATAATAGAAAACTACAGTTTCTAAACTTGTAGCATAATTTGGTTCAAAAGTTGCATTAATTTGGAGTTCAATCCAACCTGAATTCAAAGCTGTGACTGATATATTCAATATATAATATCCATTAGTTCCATTAGGAGTTAACCATGTACTCAAAGGTTGTCCTGTTTGATTATGAGAAACAGAAACATCATCTACAGTAAGTCCTGTAATGGGAACATTGTTATCTGTGTCATTGAAATAAAAAAGGATAGTTTGGTTTAAGCCATCTTTTTTGATAAGATAGGAATCCGAATCTATAATGATGAGGTCAGTTTGGGAAAGTATGACAGTTAAAAAAATAGTAATATTCTGTGTTTCCATCCCTGTTTTAGTAATATTAAATATACATTCATATGGTACAGCAGAGGCTTGAACATTACTTGTATCTAATTGAATTGTATAATTACCATTTACAACCTCACTTAGTCCAGGAGCTCCAAAACCAGCATCTAATTGAATAATGTCCTGAATTGCACTTGTTATAGGAGTCCCCGATATATCTGAATAATTAAATTCATATTGTATTATAGTTCCCCGTATAACATTTCCATAGTCTTTTGTATTTGATGGAGATATTGTAGTGTTCATTCTTAAATGGAAGGAAAAAGTAATTGAGTCACTATTATAATAAGACTTTGTAGCATCAATCCCAACATAATTCCATCCATAACTATAATCATTCTCACTGCAATTTACTTCAACATTATAGTAACCACTACCTACATCATACCACTGGGTTGTTGTATTTGTATTAATTGTAGCTCCATTTATACCTTGATCTCCTAAGTTCAAACCTGTGTTATTGTAAAAAACTGTTATATTAAAAATATCATTGATAAAATAATCTTGGTCAATAGGAGGAGACTTTAAAACTAAATCTGTTACTGCCATAATCGTTATATCTTTTTCTAAAAATCCTCCTGCGGTATCATTATACCACCACACTTGAACTTTAAATACTCCATATTCAGTAGCATCATCAGAAATCTTCCAAGATCCTAATGAGATCTCTGAACCAGGGGTTATCGAACTATCTACATAAGAATGGTTCAAATATAAACCAGGAGCAGGACTATAAACGCTTAAATTTATTGTTCCATCCGAAATAACTTCGGAAAAATTAGCGATAAAATTAATTGTATCAGTATAGTTCATTGTTGATAAATCTGCAGTGTTTACGAATGTGTGGACTGTTTTAAGTAAATTTTCCGATTCTGCTGTTATATACCAATTGGTACCATTATCTGCATTTAATATCTGAAGATCCCTATAGTTATTAATAATCGATCCTAAATTGATGTCAGAGGTTTTATCTATGGCACCATTGAAAGCAGTAAAATTCTCCCATTTTGAAGGTATTGTAAAGTTAATTTCGTAATTATTAAATCGATTATCAAAATTATCTATTACTCCAAGCGTACAATTCCAATCGAGTGATTGACCATTTCCGAGAATATTAAAAAATGAGTTAGCTATTAAATCTGTCTTAGTATAATTTATCTGGACATGAGAAACACTACAAGTAACATCCCACCAATCTGCTGTTAATACAAAATCTAAATTTCCATCTGAATCTGAATATTCTTGATTTTGTTTTAACCAATATCCAGAATTACCTAAATTATCAGTTACTTTTGAAGCATTTATTTTTAGTCCGATTTGAGAAGGTTTTGGCGTATTATTTAATGGGATAAAATCTAATTTAAGTGGAAAATCAATTGTATTAACACCAAATGTTAGAGGAGCTTCAGTTGCATCCAAAGCAATCATTTCATCGACACCATCATTCCCTACATCATTAGACCAATCCCAATATACAGATCCTCCTATTGTTCCAACCCTTAAAAAAAACGTATTACTATAGGTTTCTGAACAGTTAAAAAATGCATGAATGTTTGTTATTTTGTGCCAGTAATATACATCTGAAGTAACATTACTTAATGGTACAATGGTCCCTAGATTGTTTAATGGTCTTATATTCCCTCCAATGTATTCAGAATTATATAATCTGATAGTTAAATTAGCTGGATCTAAAATATTTATTAATTTGATTAATAAGGATATATTTTCAAGATAACCAACCCCTTTTGGAGTAAAAGAAACATAATAATTACTAATAATAAAACTTTCAAATCCTACACCTAATGAATCATCTTCAACAATCATTGATTTATTTGGAGCATTAATATTCTCAATGTCAAACTTTGTATAACTAGAATTAAAATTAGTATCTGTTGGACACGGTATTGCAAACTTATTTTTATTTGAATCTGAATTATTCAATGCAGTATCAAATGAATTATTTAAATAAGACTGATGTAGATTAATGTCTAAATTGCCACCAATGTTAGAATAACTTGAGGAATAATCTGCGGTTTCAAGTTTAGTAATTTTTTCATTGAAAAAATCAGTTTTATTATTCTCTTCATTTGTTAAGTTCTTATTTGAAGGAAAAATTATCTGCGAAAAGTTGAAAATAGTTGTAAATGACCCTATTATTAAGAGAAGAAAGCCTAAGGCTTGTATTCTTTTTTTTGTTGTAGAGTTAAACATAGCAATCAAATATTCACACTTGTTTTAAATATTTATTAGAAATTGTTAATATTAATTATAGGGTTGTATGATCAACCTTATATATTTTTTTTTAAAATTTATACTATTTAATTAAGAAATCCATAGAAATAATTTAATATATATTTATTCGAAATCTGGAATTTATCTTGTTGTACTAACATAATATATTTCAAATTTGAACTATATATAGAATATAAAAAATTAGCAAGAAATCAGATTGGATTCTATTTTTTTTGAAGAATAATCCTTGCATCAACACAGATCAATCCCTTTTCATAAATGAATACAGGATTTAGGTCCATTTCGTTGATTTCTTCATGTTCAATAACAAGATTAGATATTTTCAAGAGGGTTTCAATAATAGCATTAATATCTGCTTTAGGCTTTCCACGATATCCATCCAAAATTGGAAAACCTTTAATTTCATGAATCATCTCCTTAGCATCATATTCGGTTATTGGAGCAATTCTAAAGCTAACATCCTCTAAGAGTTCAACAAGGATACCACCAATTCCAAACATTAATGCTGGGCCAAATTGAGGATCTGTAGTCATACCGATAATAAGTTCTGTAATGGGTTCATCTGCCATTTTTTGCACAGAAATCTTTTTCTCTGTCTGGGAGGGAATTTGCATTAGTTCAGTATATGCTCTATCTACATCTTCAATTGATTTCAAATTTAACTTTACGGCTCCTGTATCAGATTTATGTACAATATCTTCGGCCATAAGTTTCATTACTACTGGAAACCCTATATCTTCTGCAGCTGAGATTGTTTCTTCTTTAGATGTGGTTAATTTTTGAGCGGGAACATGAATTCCAATTTCTCTTAGAAGTTCCTTAGATTCAAATTCAGTTAAAACCGTTTGATTTGTTTCAATCTTATTTTTCAAAACTTCCGTTATGTTCATTAAAAAATCCCGTTTTAGAATCTTGAATTATTCATTTCTAATTATTAAATTAAATTGTAAAAAAAATATAAAATTAATTGAAAAGAAATAAGGAATTACTTAAATATAATTACAGTTGACTAAAAAATAAAATATATAAGATTTTAATAATAAAAAGGATTAAGAATTAAGATTTACTAAATATTGTCATCCCTCTTTTTCTGCGAAGTCTCCATTTTCTTACCTCATCCATAACCGAAACACTGAAAGCACCAAGGAGAACGGCTATCCAATAATATGGGTGATATATAGGTATAACATGAAATGCTATTCCCAACGGGCTCCAAAGTATAAGTAATTGTAAAGCTAGAGAAAGTCCAGTTGCCCAAAATAAATGTTTATTTGGAAACAAATAAAATGGTTTGATATTGGATGTACATGTGTAAACAAACATTAATTCGCAAATAACTAGATTTGAAAATATTATAGTTTGTGCTAATGCAATTGCATACTCCTCTGCTGTATATGTTACACCAAATATTGTTGCCCCTAAAACTAATCCTTGGTCCAATCCAGTTGTTCTCCAAATTGGAATTAGTACACTCCATAATATAATATAAAGAGATACATCTGTAATTGAAGTATAAATTCCAAGCAGTAGAACTGGGCCTTTAATTTCAGGTAATAAAGTAAATCCTTTTCTAGGTTTTTCTTTCATCACATCTGGATCTGTTGGTGTTAAACCCAGCACCATGGCGGGAATCCCATCAGTGGCGATATTGAGCCATAAAATCTGGATTGGCGCAACAGGAATAGCATAAAATGTAGCCATCGTAAGTGGTATTCTCATTAAAATATAAGCAATAAGAATTAGAAATATCTCATCAAAATTTGTACTTAACATGTAACGGAAAAATCCTTTAGTTGTTTCGAATATTCCACGTCCTTCTTCTATAGCATTTACAATTGTTGCATAATTATCATCTATTAATATCATTTCTGACGCTTCTTGTGTTACTTCCGTTCCTTTCAAGCCCATCGCTACACCTACGTGCGCTCCTTTTACAGCTGGAGCGTCATTTACACCATCACCAGTCATAGAAACTACTAAATCTAATTCTTTTAACCTTCTTAAAATTCGTAATTTATGTTTTGAGGTTACACGAGCAAATATATTAACAGTTTTAACTTTCTCTCGAAGTTCATCATCACTAATTTCCTCTAATTCTATCCCTGTAATAGCTTCACTTGATTCAGTCAATCCAATTTCATGAGCAATGGCAATGGCGGTTATCTTATGATCTCCTGTTATCATAATTGTTCTGATTCCTGCCATCCTAGCTTCTTCAATTGCATCCTTAACTTCGTCTCGAGCGGGATCAATAATACCAACTAATCCAAGATAAATGTAATTTTGTTCTATTTCTTCTTCTGTAAAATTGCCATTTAAAGGTTTATAAGCAATTCCAAGGACTCTTAAAGCGTTTTTGGCAAAATCCTCATTTTTTTCCAATATAATTTCTTTTACTTCATTTATTGGCTTCTCTTGTCCATCAAAAATAGCTTTACTCGCTTTATTCATCAGAATATCTGGAGCTCCTTTAATTAAAGCATAGTTCTGATTACCAATTTTAGATACAACAGACATCATCTTCCTATCTGAACTAAAAGGGATTTCGTATATTTTCTCTGATTCAGTGTCTAATTCCATTTTCATTGCCAATACTTTAAGTGAAATTTCTGTTGGATCTCCGACTACATCTGTATCATTTGTTCCATTATTTTTAGGAGATACATTAGAGTTATTGCAATACATACATACATCAAGAAATCGTTTAAGACCATTATCATATGTAGCAATAACTTGCTTTCCTTTCTCATCAACTATCTTACCTTCAAGTGCATAACCAACACCTTCTACAGTATACTCCTTCCCTCCCAGAAAGACTTTTACAACAGTCATTTCGTTTTTTGTTAATGTACCTGTCTTATCTGAGCAAATTACATTAACTCTTCCTAACGTTTCGACTGCAGTAAGTTTACGAACAAGAGCATTACGATCAGCCATTTTACGCATTCCCAAAGACATTACTACTGTAATAACAACTATTAATCCTTCGGGAACGGCAGAAACCGCTAAACTTATTGATATTTCAAATGCTTCAATAAGATCATTAAAATTGAATGTTGTTGTAAATAAAATTATTGATTCTATAGCAAAAACCGCTAAGCAAATAACTATTATTATTATCCCCAGAAGTTTTCCAAATCTATTTACTTCTATTTGAAATGGACTAAGCTCAATTTCTTCTTCTTGTAAACTTTCTGCTATTTTCCCAATTTCAGTTCGCATTCCTGTACCGATAACAATTCCTTCTCCATTACCTCTGGTGATAATTGTGTTCATATAACCGAGATTAGTCCTATCGGCTAAAATCATTTTTTGTTCAACAGGATTTAACTGTTTTTTGACTGGTTTTGATTCTCCTGTCAAAATCGCCTCATCAACATATAATGAAAATTCTTTATAAATTCTAATATCAGCAGGGAATTTATCTCCCTCTTCAAAAAGGGCAATATCCCCAGGAACAACCTCCTCTACACCAATTTCAATAACCTTTCCATCCCTTCGAACTTTAGCAAAATGTGGCGCAAGTTTTTTAAGACTTTCGAGTGATTTTTCTGCTTGGTACTCTTGATAAAATCCTAAAACTGCATTAACTATTAAAATTGCAGCAATTACTATGGCATCAGTATATTCTGAAGGCCAAGGAACTCCATTTACAATATTTTCAAATACTCCAATACCTATTGAGACAGCTATTGCAAAAAATAAAAGATAAATCAAGAAATCTTTAAATTGTCCTATGAAAATTTCCCACGCTGTTTTACCCTTTTCCTTAATTAATTCATTTCTACCATATTTTTCAAGTCGGATCTGAGCCTCGTTTTCAGTTATACCAGTCTCCACTAATGTATTTAACTTTTTAGCTACTTCTTTGTAATCCGTTGAGTGTGCTTGGAGATTATCTAAATCCATCATAATTATATCAACTTTTTTTATATTGATTTTGAAAAAAAAATTTTTCTTATATTCTATTTATTTAATTACTAAATTTAAATTCAATTATACTGATTAATAAAGACTTTATGATACAAAAACCTATTCGTTTTAAAATTTGAATGAATACCATCCCAACGAAGAGTTAAGATTTTATATTATTGTCAAAATATCCGTATAATGGTTGAAGTAATCGATTTAATAGAGTTCAAATCACTAATAATTATAAATATAAAATTTATATGTATCATAATTCTAATAATTAGTTAAATTAAGTCTTCAAAAAAAAAAACAATTACGTTCAATTATCATGAGAACCTCTCGTGTTTTTAGATTAATCTTTAAAATATTTATCTATTTACTGACATTTTCAGTGACTTTTGTTTCTTTACTTGGAGGATGGTCTGCATTTCTGATCCTTGGAAATCCTAATAATATAGGAATAGATCCTAGTGAGATGGATATGAATTTTAATACTTCTCCATTAAATATAAATTTTACATTACCATTTAATCTTACAAATGCAGGATATTTTGATCTAGAAAATCTTAAACTAAGGTTAGATCTTGCTATGAATTACACTGATACAGATGTTAATCAATCACGTGTAATGAAAATATTTAATAAAACAAACAATTTTGGAACTATACTTAAAGGCGAAACAGGGAACTTTAATATTACTGGACTGTTTAGTGATTTCTATTTTCCACCTTCGTTTAATTTCACAACAGATGTGGATTGGAGTGTAGGACCACCTGCTATAATTTTTCTTGCTAATTTTACAATCAGTTTAGATTATACATTAGGATTACATTCATTGACAATTGGATTTCTTAATATACCTATAGGAGGATTTCCATAAGAGGTGTAAGAAGTGGGTTCTTTTAAAAATATGCTAAAGGGATTTCTGTTCTTAGCTATTTATGCTGCTACAACCATTATTATTCCATTACTTACGTTCTCATGGCTCTATGAGTTGACAGTTCAAGGTTTTCCAATAAGTTTTGAACAACAAGAATATCAAAAGGTTTTATTTTGGGTAACCGCTTTAGGTTTAGTAATATGTGGTTGTGCGTTTTTTTCACATTCATCCCCAAAAAAGTCAATCCGGAAAGCTATTTTCGCACTTATTCAAGTGATTGTTAATTGCTTATACATTTGGAGTTATAAATTTTCGGGTGCAACGGATATACAGTTTACAATAGCGAGTTTTGGATATTTTTCTTTAAATATTCAACAGATGATTTTACTTTATATGGGGATATACTTTCTCACAATTGTTATAAAAATGTATGATATAATAGATTTTACCGTAAATCGAAAGAAAATTCGAGAAGATCGAATGAAAGCATCATAAAGGGGTGAAAAATTTTGACAGATTTTTTTCAAGTTCTTGCTGAGTTAATAGGCGCTATATTAACATTCTTAATGCCATTGGTTGCTCCAATTGGGCAATGGATGACTGATTGGATAACTGTTGTTATTGGATTTTTACAACAGAACCTAGGAGGTGACTTAACAATATTTATTGTTATTTGTGTAGTTCTAATAATAGGTGGTATGATAATTAATATCATTTGGCCAGGTGATCGTCCAGGAAGTATCTTCTCAAAAGAAAAAGTAGAAGACTATGAAGATAAAATTGAATTACGTGAAGGAAAGAATATTATCGATATGGTTAGACGATGTAAAGATTGTGGTAATCCTATAGGTGATGCTGAGACGTGTTCTTTATGTGGAGCGCGTAATTAACAATAAAATTTTTATTATCTTTATATTATTTCTTGATTTTGAGTAAAAATTCTGCTACTCTTTTTCCTAGATCTTTAGCTAAAAGGCCTCCTAATTCATCAATCTCATCTTTCCCTAAAAATTCTTTTAAATTATATTTCTGTAAACTTGTTATTGGTATATTTCCTTCCAGTACTGGACTTCCTAATGCGTTACCAATAATAACCATACCTTGAATGAGAGCAAAGTTAACTAAATCTAGAATTACACCGCCTCCGCTATTTCTCAAACCAGTTGAAGCCATCGGGGCAAAGATTACATCTTTTAATAAATAATTTTTCATCTTCCATGGTCTAGAGCGATCGATAAGAACTTTTATTTGAGAACTTACAGACCCAAAATAATTAGGCGCTGCAATAATTAAAGCCGAGGACCCTATTATATTATCTTCTAATTTCCTTGTATCATCATTTTCTGCTAAGGGACAATCATTTGGTGGTCTTATACATTTATCGCAACCATTACACGGTGTTATTTTATAATCTGTAATATAAATTTTTTTAATATCAAATTCCTCAGTCACAGTTCTTATACCTTCAATTGCCTTATCGATCAAAAAATTACTGCTCTTATTTTTTCTTGGTGAGCCAACAATTAGAGTTATTTTTGTCATATTCAAAATTATCTCTTTTAATAAATTAAGTGTTTTATTAAATGAATAATATTAAATTTAAATTTTGTATCTATTTAGGTATAATTATAAGAATATACAGCATTAAATTGTACTAAGAAGGTACATGGGTACAAGAAGTCCAATACAAGTTTATGAATCTATAACTCAAGAAGTTATATTCAAAAAATCGAGATTTTAAAAATAAATCAAGGTTAAAGACCTCTATAAAATTCTGGTCTTAAAATATCTTTATGTTCTATTCCATAATTAAGAGTACTTAAAATATTCTCTTTATCTCTATCCAAAATTCCTTTTATAGGTAAATAATTAGAGGCATGATTACTTCGGAAAATGCAATTCGCATTTTTGTTTTTAAAATCGACGTGACTTATAAAAGTTTTTAATTCTTGAAGGATCTCTATTGAATCCATTTCCTGAAATCCTCCTTTTAACTTTTTTTTAAAGATTTCTGTTTCTGTAGGAATCATAAGGGTAAGGAAAGCAATATACCAAATTCGATCATCATCAGGGCATATTTGATTAACTAAATCAACAGATTCTAACGCATGTTCATTGGAAAGATCAGGATTGTTACCTCCACTAAGACCATTTATAAAGGTAGCTGATAAAGTTATCCCTGCCTTCATCAATTTCTTAGAAGCATTAATATGATCCGATTTAGTTACTTGTTTATGTACCATTTGAAGTAATTTATCTAACCCTGATTCAAAACCAACATATGCTATTTTAAGACCTGCTTCATATAACATTTTTAGTTGTTCATCAGATTTTTTAATTATATCCTTTGAGTGAGCATATACACCACACCTTTCTAAAGTTGGAAAAAGCTTGAATGCATACTTAGTTACCTCTAAGAGTTTTTCAAATGGGGTTACCATTGCATTTCCATCTAAAAAAAAGATTTTTCTCACTTTTGAACCATATTTTTTTTTGGCAATATCTAAATCTTTTTTTACAAGATTTACATCTCTAACCAAAAATTGTTTACGAAGATTTGATATACAGAAATCGCATTTAAATGTACAACCCTCAGTCAATTGAATCAATAGAGAATGAGCTTCACTTGGAGGTCTAAAGATTGGAGCTCTGTAGTAAATCTCTTCATTACTAGGCATAGCTTACTTAAAAATAAGAATAATTATGATTAATTTTCTTCTTCTTCATTTTTGGCATCAGCTGGCCTTTTAGAACAAGAGTTTAGGTGACGTCCAAGTCGTACAAACTCTTTTCCGCAATATGGGCATTTCTTTTTTTCAGTAGATTCACTAGGTTTTCCTTCTAAATCAGTACTGGATTTTTTCTTTTTTTTCTTTGGTTTAGAAGGTATAATATCTTCTATACTTGCATCATCAGGTGCAAACTCACAACTTTGAATGTGAGAAGCTAAATTCTCAAAAAATTCTCCGCAAAAAGGACATTCATTTGTTCCCTCAAATTCCGAATCCTCTAAGTCTGCTTTTCCTGCTTTTCTTTTTTCGAATTTTAATGGTGCTTCTTCGTCTTCTTCCTCGAATTCATCAATTGACAAGTCAATTTCCTCATCGGAAGTTATCTCAGCAATTTCGAAATCCTCCAGCTTAATTTCTTTTTCTTTTATTTTCTTCTCAGCTATTTTTTTGCTTTCTTCATAAACTTCAGAAAAGCGTTTGCTATTTTTACCCGGATCATACAATGCACATACTTGACAGACATATGCTCGAGAACCTAATATTAAATCTCTGGCATTGCAATAACAAAGGGATTGAAGACTATTACCTATATTACCTTTAGGTTCAAGATTTTTACAAACAATTTTTCTTGAATATTTAATTTTCTGCTTACGTCTTGGCATAATCTAAATCACTAAAAGAAGTATGTAAAATAATGATTATTAAAATTTAATTTTTTTGAATTGCAGTTTAAGAAAATGGGTATTTTTAGAAATTTGTTTAAAAGTTATAATTTATATTCTTAAGATCATGGGTAATTTTTTTCTTTAAATTATTATTTTCCAATTTTGGTAATACCTCTTCAACAATATCTCTTAGTTCTACAATCTTCTGAATAAGTAATTCTGGTTTATTCCAAAAATCAGTTCTTAAAGGATGCATTTTTATAATTGCGTTGTTAAAATTTTCTATCGCTGCTCGATAGAAAAGGCAGGCATTTTCTAATTTATTTAGACGTGTCTGGTAAATTGAACCGATCTTATTAAAACACATTCCTGCACCAGCAAAATCACCCTCCCTTTCGAAATTTACAGCTGCATCTTGAATTTTATTTAAGGCTTCTTCTAAGACTTCATTATCTCCCTTTTTTAATAGTAAATATCCTTTAGCATAATAAACAACGCCTAAATAGAAATTTTGATTTTGTTTTTTAGCAAGTTTATATAATTCATCAGTAAATTCATCAGCAAAAATTAAATGTTCGTTTGAGATACATTTTTGAGAAACTATTCTTAATAATTCTAAAACTCTATCAAAATCCTTGATTTCTTTGTATTTCTCTATTCCTTGCCTAAATTTTTCTACTCCTGTAAAAGAATCTCTGTTTTCAAATGCTTTATTTCCTTCATAGATTAATTCTTCTGCTTGTTCTTTTACTTTCATCTCTTTAGTCTTTTTTTTCGTGTTAGTTTCACCATAAAAGAAATCATCCCCCCCAAAGGATATATTTTCAATCATAGGGATTTCAGTCAAAAATTCTTTGTTCGAAAATTCTTTTTCAGGTGATTGCTGATCTGAAGAAATTGGGGTATGTGTTTCTTGTGCAAATTCTTCCTTATAAGCCGATTGTAAAGGTTTTCCTTCAGTCACTAATGCAGATAACTCAGATAAGACATTTGCAAAGAAATATTTATTCAATCCATCAATAACATAATCAACTTTATTGTAATTATTATCAAATCCTGGATCGTTAATATCCATACTTATATTTGTTATTCTGTATACTTCAAAGCCTGTATCGTATTTTGTCATAGAATGCTCTGAACCATCTTCACTTTTAATAATTTCCTCCTTCTTTTGTCCTAATAATGTGTGATCAAACACTAATCCACAAAAATCATCATTATATTGCTGAAAACCTAATTGGTTAATTAAATCTATATATGAAAAAAATAAGTTTAATCCTGGATGACTATGGAACCATCCAACCATATAAAAATTTTTACCTTCTTTTTCAAGTCTAGATTCTATTTCTTCAATAAAGCCATAATGTCTCTCATCTAACTGAACATCTGTAGCATGCCCAAATGTTAAAGCTTCTGCACTTTCTACATAAACGAAATCATCATCGGCTTTACCAATCAAAATTCCATAGATCTCTTTCCAATCTTTAGAAGGAATTGATTTATTTGCATATCTACTTGCGTATAAAATTATTGTTTTATAAGCATCTGCTCTAATAATAACAGGTTTATTAATTTTTTCGGTTTGCTGTTCTCCTTCAATCTCTTCTTTTTGAGAATCAGCTTCTAAATTTTCTTTTATAGAATCTTCGTCATTGTCCTTTTGTTTGAATTCCTCAGACATTTCAACATTTCCTAATTAAATAATTATTTCTAAAAAAATAATAAGTGTGCTCTTAATTAAAATTATGCTTTAAAATTTATTTACCAAATTTTAACATATAGAGAAGTACCAAATTTTATGATCTTTAAGAAATTGCTTTTCTAAACCTCACTTTTATTTCCTCAGCAAGTAAAGGTATATTTTCCACTTCTGCATTTCCTGGTTGAGTTTTAATTAGTAAAAAATGACATCCTGGTTTTATTTTATTTAAAAAGGAGCTGATTTGTTCTTCTTTATCTAAAACCGTAATAGATTTAAATCCTGCACCTTTAGCGATAATTTCTAATCTTGTTTTATATTTTGTGTATGTTCTTTGATCTCCAGTAGAGCCATATGAAGAATTATCGATAACTATTAGCATTAGATTATTTGGGTTATTATTAGCTATAGTACTTAAGCTACCAAGATTCATTAAAATTGAACCATCGCCATCAATACAAATTACATTCTTCTCAGGTCTTGATATAGCAATACCAAATGCAATCGAACTAACTAAACCCATCGAGCCTAACATATAAAAGTTTTTGTCTCGATCGAATATATTGTATAATTCTCTTGAAGGAGCACCAAGATTACAGACAATTAATTCATCAGTTAATGATTCTACAATTTTTTTTATGGCATCATATCTAAGCAATCTAAGACCTCCATAAACTTCTTTTTAAAAGAATAGCGACTAATTGATTTGTTCTTTTACTTTTGTCTACCGCTTTAGAAATGTCATTAATATTGTCTAAAGAATCAATAATATATTTTTCAATCTCTAAAAGATCTAAGAGATCTGGAGTAAGTTTACCCATGGGAATTTGAGCTAAAATTTTTTCTCCTTCAGCACCTCTATGACTCATTATAAATATACCAGGAATTCTATATAATTGTAATAATGATTTTATTGCATTAATTGAATTCCCTAATCCGGAATTTTGCATCAATATTGCTGGCGTTCTCCCCCCTAAGTAGGCACCTGCTGCAATCCCAACTCCTTCTTCTTCACGCGTTATAGGGATATGCTGAATCTCGTTTCTTTCATCAATAAGTTGTAAAAGACCTTTCAACATGATACATGGTAATGACAATATTAAGTCAATTCCAGATTTTTTAATTGTATCATAAAGGATAATATCTGTGGTCATCATGATAATATCGCAATTTGCTATATAATCATTAATTTTCAAATATCTTTAAAACTTAAGGATAAATTTATAATATTGTAAGATTTTATATTGGGGATCTCGTATTAAAGCTCTACTTTACCAATACAAACTTTCAAAGTTAGCATTGGCACGATTTGCAGGATTAATTAATTTGAGGGGATATCTTACCAAATATGGATTTTTAAGATTAATAGATTTACCTAATCCTGATTTAAAAACAGAAAAATGGAGTATTGTCAAAACTGTTTTATGTGGTATATGCGGATCAGACCATAAACAAATTTTTCTTGATGGCAATAGGGATAATCCTATGACAGCAGTAATTTCTTGGCCGCAGATATTGGGCCATGAAGCTGTTGGTGTTGTTGAAAATACTGGTTCTAAAACTAATCTGAAAGAAGGAGATCGTGTAGTTTTAAATCCATGGATAAGTTGTTTGCCAAGAAATATAATACCTCCTTGTAAATCTTGTAAAGAGGGAAAAAATACTCTTTGTCGTAATTTTACTAAAGGATTTCTTGCTCCAGGTATTCATACTGGAAATAGTAGAGATGTTACAGGAGGATTTGCAGAAATATTTCCCGCTGAACGTTCAATGTTAATCGCAATTCCCGATAGTATTTCATGGGATCAAGCAATGCTTTCAGATCCTTTTTCAGTAGCATTCCATTCAATTCTAAAAGTTCCAATCAATCCTGGCTCAATTTGTGCTGTTTACGGATGTGGTAATTTAGGGCTTTTAACAATTTTAATTTTAAAAAAAATTTTTAAAGATATTATTGTAATAGCAATTTCTCTTTACCCGCATCAGACAATTATGGCAAAAAAATTTGGAGCAGACTTAGTTATCGAATCTAATCCACCAAGTAAAATAATAGAAAAAGTTGCTGATTATGTTCATTGTGATATCTATTACATTAAAAAGAAAAAACCTTGGCTAATTGAAGGCGTTGATTTTTTATTTGATACAGTAGCATCTTCAGAGACTCTAGAAACAGGACTTCGTATTGTAAAAGCCAGAAAAAAAAATATCCAGACTAAACATTTAACGTCTGGAGCTATTATTTTTACTGGTGTGTCTTCTCCAAAGAGATTTGAATGGACTCCATGGTATTTTAAAGAGATATGTATTATTGGAAGTAATGCTTTTTCAATTGAGGAATTCCAAGGAATGCGTGAACATGCCTACTTTCATTATTTCCGATTTCTTCAAGAAGGATATATTGATCCAACACCTATGATCACGCATAAATTCCCTTTAAAAGCCTATAAAAAAGCCATGATTACTGCTCGAAAACAGAAAAAATTCAAATCAATAAAAGTTGCGTTTTCATTCAATGAATATTAAAGGTGAACAATTATAGTCAAAAAGAAAAAGCAAGAATCGATGGAAGCACTACTTTTTGAGATGAAATGGGGCAAGCTAGCAAAAGCATATATCAGTGGAAAAAGAAATATCTCCGGCTACTGGAAAAAAGGAGGTCCTGTTGTTATAAAACAAGTCCCTATCCCCCCCATTATTACTGAAAATTGGATACTAGTTAAAACTGAATATTGTGGTATTTGTGGTAGTGATATGAAAGAATTAACCCTCAAGGGAGCTCGCGATAATCCATTGCGTTCATTAATATCATTTCCACAAATCTTAGGTCATGAACCTGTAGGTACAGTAGTAAAAAAGGGTCGAAACGTTAACAAAATTAAGATTGGGGATCGAGTTGCTTTAAGCCCATGGTTTCCATGCAAACCTCGTGGAATCAATATAGAGTGTTCAAGATGTCAAATTGGAGATTATGTTCATTGTCATAATTTTCAAAAGGGAGCTTTACCTATAGGAATGCATCTAGGCACAACTAAAGGTTTTGGTGGATTTGCTCCCTATATTTCTGTACATGAATCACAATGCTTTTTGATTCCTGATAATGTCTCATTTGAAAAAGCCGTTTTAGCTGATCCCTTTGCTGTCGCTTTTCATTCACTCTTAATTTTAGATCCGCGTGAAGATTCTACAATATTGGTATATGGAATAGGCGTAATAGGATTACTAGTAATAATGCTTCTCAATAAGATTTTTAAAGTTAAGAAGATAATCGCGGTCGGTAGATATCAATTTCAAAAAGAAATGGCATTAAATTTGGGAGCTAAACATGTTTTTATGAGTAGCGGAGAAAAATTATTAGATGAGCTGATAGAATTCTTAAATGTAGAATCGTATAAACCTGAAAGGGGTTCAAAATGGACAATGGATGGAGTAGATGGCATTTTAGATACAATAGCATCCGCAGATACACTAGAAATTGGAATTAGAATTTTAACAACTCAAGCTAAGTTAGTATTTCTTGGTGTTAGCAATCCAAAAAGATTTGAAAACACATTACATTATTTTAAGGAACTTGAGATTATAGGTTCAAATGCGTTTTCATTAGAGTATTTTGAGGGCAGGAGAACACACGCTTTTGAACATTTTATGGAATTTTTAAAATCAAATCGAATTAATCCATCTGCATTAATTTCACATAAATTTCCACTTAAAGAATACAAAACAGCATTTGATGTATTAGCGGATAAATCTAAATCTCATGCTATCAAAGTTCTATTTACATTTAATGACAATAAATAAAAAATAACCGATTATTATTGGATAATTATTTAATCAATACAGTTTAAAGATAATTTAAGTAAATAAATTGATTAATCAATCTGGTTTAAATAAAAATAAGCAGGTGGAAAAAGATTATCGAATTAATCGCTTCCATTTATATTATAATAATAGGAATTGCAATGTTATGCATGTGGTTAATGTTATTATTAAAGAAGGAAGTACCTGAATTAAATACAAAGCCGACACAGATATTTTTTCATTTAATTGCTGAATTTCTCACATCCATAATGCTTATAATTGGAGGGGTAGGATTATTATTCAATCAATTCTGGGGGATAGCTGTATTTTTTATTGCTATTGGGATGGCTATTTACTCCACAATAAACGCAGCAGGCTTCTACGGACAGTTAAAAGATTGGCCGATGTTTATTATACTATTAGTTTTTACATTTATATCTCTTATATTTGCACTACTTATCCTAATTTTAGAGATACTATAAAATATCCTTAAATTACCCCTTTTTTTCTAAAATCTCGAATAGCTTCATCTGAATAACCTAAATTTTTTAGAATCATCTTTGTATTTTGACCAAGTTTAGGAGCAAGCGATCTTATCTTTAATGGTGTACGTGAGTATTTTATAGGTGAAGCAATATTTTTAATCTTTCCAAATTTTGGATGATTCATTTCAATAACCATATTTCGTGCTTTAATCTGCGGGTCTTCACTTGCTTCAGCAAAAGATTTTACTGGCATGATACATACATCTAGAGGTTTAAAGATATCCATCCACTCTTTTTGTGATTTTTTCGAAAATTCCTTTTGTAGCTCAACGAAGACATTTTCTCTTTCTTCTCCTTGGGCAAATTGTTTTGAAATTAAATCATCCCGTCCTAATGTTTCACATAAAAGTCGCCAAAACTTAATTTCAACAATTCCAACAGATAAAAATTTATTATCTTTAGTTTTATAGACATTATAAAAAGGAAAATCTCCATGCAAAGGATTTTCTGTTTCTACTCCATCATTTAATCCTCTAGAAAAATGATATGCTGCTACAAGTGGCATAAATGAAAAAACAGAATCTGTCATTGAGATATCTATGAATTGTCCCTTTTTTTCAAGATTTTTATCCCTCTCAATTATAGCTCCCAAAATTCCGATAGCAGATACTAATCCTCCTCCAATATCCGCAAATTGGGCTCCCGGATTAATTGGCTTTCTTTCTTGAAATTCTTTATTATATAGCTTTCTCTCTCTGTTTAAATCTAAAATACCACATATTCCAATGTAATTAAGATCATGACCCGCAATTTGTTCATATGGACCGGTTTGCCCATAACCTGTTAAGGAACAACAGATGATTGATGGATTTATTGTCGCTAAGGTATTATAGTCAATTTTTAATTTTTTTGTAATTTTTGGTCGAAACGACTCAAGAACCACATCTGCTTTTTTTACCAATTCATAAAAAATTGAAAGAGCTTTTTCTTTTTTTAGATTAAGTGTAATTGACCTTTTATTTCTATTAAGGATTGAATTGAAAGCACTCTCACGGTATCTTCCCTTTTGAAAGAATGGTGGAGGTTGACCGTAAAAATAACGAGGATCTTCTACTTTTATAACATCAGCACCAAGATCAGAGAGAATCATGGAACAAAAAGGGCCAGGTAACATTCTCGTAAGATCTAATATAATTTTCCCTTCTAAAGGTAATGACATAATATTTAAAAAAAAAGATAACATAAAAGTATAAGTAATAAGCCTGAAATCATAAAGGTTCTATTTATACTTAATTATTCAAAAAGAAAAAAAAATGGTATTCTATAATTCAATTATCTCAGATTCCATTTTTTCTGTATCAATAATAGCAAATGTAGCTTTATCTGTTAAATATCCACAAAGTTCACCTGGGTTAATTACTAAAGTATCATTATCTAGCTTTTTATTTGAAAGAAAATGCGTGTGCCCTGTTAAAATTATGTCGAAATCACCAGATTTCCCTAAAGCTTCTATAGTTTTTTCTGAGGGCATGTGTGATACAAAAATTCTCTTACCACCTAACTCTAAAATTAGTTCTTTAGCATTTTGAGGGAATTCACAAATTTGACCTAAATTTTTTTTAAGAAATAATACTTCACCATCATTGTTCCCAAACACCCCATAAAAGTTATTTTTTATAGAATCATTTAAATTATTAAACCATTTTCTTACAAATGGCGCAATATAATCTCCACAGTGGATAAGTGCATCAACTTTTCTTTCATTAATAATAGAAACAGCTTTCAAAATATTATTTTTATGGTCATGGGAATCAGAAATTACCGCTATTTTCATTTTTAAGACTCTCCTTATTAAATTATATGTATAAATTTAATATATAATAAAATTAAATTATTAAATGTTTTATATTAATATTATTGCATTAGCCAAAGTATAGCAATTTGCATTTTTATCATGATTGATGAATTCTTTAAAACCGAAAAAATGATGGTAGATGAGCAACTGGAAACCTATTTTGCTAATCTACACAAGAAAGAAAAAGATATTCTTCTAAATGATTTTATCAACCAGTTAGAAGAATTTATTCTCAATGAAAAAGCAAAAAGAATCCATCCTATATTATTAATTGCCGCTTTTACGGGAATTGTAAATCCTATGTATTTAGAAGATCAAAAAGAACAAATATATGAAGTTTCCATATCCGTTGAATTATTACATAGCGGGCACTTAATACATGATGATCTTCTAGATAACGATACAACAAGAAGAGGGAAACCTACATTTCACGTCCAATTAAAAAATGAAATGAATCAAGTATATAAGGATTTAGAACTCCCGAATAAAGATGAATTAATAAGACTATATGGTAGAGATATGTCAATATTAGGTGGTACACAAGGGTATCTTTTAGGATTAAACATATTAAAATCATCAAAATTCCCAGATAATTTGAAATTATTTGCAATTAATGAATACACAGAAGCAATGGATTACTTAATGAAAGGGCAACTAGTAGAAGAATACATGAATTATAATAATATTACTATGACATTAGAGCAGTATTTGAATATAGCAGAATCTCAAAAAGCAAGAATATTTGAAAAATCTACTAAGATTGGAGCTATTTTGGCTAAAGGAAATCTTCATTATCAAATCAATCCCTTAAGTGAAGCCATGTTACGGATTGGACAAGCTCACGCAATTCGGGATGATATTATTGACTTAAAAAACGATATTAAAAATAAACAAAAGAAATTACCATATATTTTATGTATCCAAAATGCTGGTCCTGATGAATCAAGAATAATTTCAGAGATTTATAACAAACCAAAACTATCTAATAATGACGTCGATACAGTAGTAAAGATATTTACTGATACGAATACTTTACGAATTGCTGAACATTTAGCCAAAAACTTAACAGAACAAGCTCGAAACTATTTAAGAGACATTTATCCTGATTTAAATAAGGCACAGAAAGTTTTTTTTAACATTTTCTCAGATTTTGTCTATATGAGAGAATTTTAAGCTACAACAAATGGGATATGTTCTTTTTTCAACATTTTATTATTTAATTCTTTAAATACTTCTAAAACATTGTAATTTTCTAATGCTGAAGTTCGTGCAAATCCATCTAAATTTCTTTTTTCTAAATAATCAAAAATCAGTTTATCTTTAATTATTTCTGATTCTGGGGTTTTCTCTATTAAGTCACTTTTATTAGCGACTAACACTATTGGAATTTTTGAGTCTATCGCATTTTTAATAATATTTTCAAACCAAAAATCTAATTGTTCAAAAGAAGGATAACTTGTAGAATCAAATACTAATAAAGCTCCGTTTGCGCCTTCTATAAATTTGGGGATTAATGGAGCAAACCTTTCTTGCCCTCCAAAATCAAAAATAGAATTTACTACATAATTTTCATTCTGTGGATTTATTTCTTTTGTAAAATTGATTTTCAAATAAACAGAATGAAAATTTATCCCAATTGTTGGAGAACTATCAAAACTAAATGAGTTAAAGCAATACCGATTAAAAAGAGATGTCTTACCAACTGAACTGGCTCCGCATATCACAATCTTAAAGCTAAATAATATATCTTTTTGATTATAACTCATTTTTTAATGGATCTTCGAATGATAATAGAAATATCTTAAAGAATTTTAAGGTTTTTTAATTGGAATTTTATATTCTCTAATGTTAATAAATTGAATAATTAGCACCTTAAATAGTTTCCGTGAAGCGTTATTAATATTTATAATAGTAATATCTAAAAAACTATGTTGATTCAAATAAAGTGTATAAAGATTAATAATATTAAACAAATATAATTTTCCTATTTACTCTGATGTTACCAAAAGTGCCCCCTAGTCAAATAGTAATAAGACCTCCTGTAGAAGGGGCTTCTATGTCTGTCTTAATTCCAGTTACAGGAGGTTGCTCATGGAATCGATGTAGGTTCTGTGGAACCTACAAAGGTATGTATGGTATTGAGCAAGATTATGAAATTAGACCTTTAGAAGATGTTAAAAGAGATGTTGATTATTATGCAGAGAATAATTATCATGGATTTCCTGTGTTCTTAGCAGGGGGTAATCCTACATCAGCTCCAACAGATTATTTAGTAGATATAATAAAATATGTTCGATTTAAATTAAAAGCTGTTCCAAGAGTAAGTTGTTATGCGAAAGCATTAGATATCTTAAGAAAATCAGACGAAGAATTAAAAAAATTGGCAAATGTAGGACTAGACATTGTCTATATGGGATTAGAAAGTGGGAGTAGCAAGATTTTAAGATTAATGAGGAAAGGAACTAATGCTGAATCGATGATTAGGGCAGGAAAAAAAGTATTAAATGCTGGAATTAAATTGAGCTTGTATGTAATTTTAGGTCTAGGAGGAAAAAAACATTCAGAAGAACATGTAAAAGAAACAGCAAGAGTATTGTCTGAGATTAATCCTACGATATTTAGATTTAGAACATTGAATATCGTTCCTTTTTCGGAATTATGGGACGAATGGAAAAGTGGAGATTTTGAGTTATTAACTCCTGTTGAAAATTTAATAGAAGAGAGAGAAATTATAGCAAATTTAACTGAAAATGTTACATCTCAAATGTTTAATGATCACATGAGTAACTATATTGATATAGAAACAGAAAACATAAAAACTGATAAAGAGAATATAATTAAAGTGTTAGATTTGTTAATAAATAACCCCAAAATACAGAATTTACCTAGAAGAAACTTAACTCGTATGTAAACATTTTATTGAGGGATTTTATTAAAGTATTTCAATGAATTTTTGGTATTTTGATATTGCTGCTTTAATAAATCTTCTATCAAATATCAAGGATATCTTTCATAATAGAAAGAATCTCATCTTCGTCAAATAGATTTATATTACCCGTTCTTTTGAACTCTTCAATTTGTTCTTCATAAAGTGTTTCAAAAAGAGTAGTAAGGTAATTAAGCCGCTCTTTAAAGCTTGAATCTGACGGCTTGAATAAAAAACATACGATTTCAATAGATTCACCATAAGATGCTTGTACATACAAACCTTTATAATTAATTTCTTCCATTTTTGAGCCCCCAATTTGAGTTACGAAAGAGTCCATAGCAGTAAGAAACCCTGATACTAGTGCTTGTTCCTTGAAGTTCTCACTTGAATAGTTAACTAGTGGGGTTCCACTGGATTTTTCCATAATGATCAAATCTCTGAATATCTCTGAATATTTTGGTTGATCTGCTTCCTTTAACATTAATTTATTATGTTCTATGTCGTTATAGATATCAAATAATCTAAAATTATATGATTCAAACGAGTTCTGTTCATCAAACGAATAGTCAGATAATTTTATAACTTGTGAAGGTGCTCTCATTGGTTCTTTAGGAAGTTTTTTAATGAAATTATTACGTGTTTCAACATCAAATTTATCATTCTTTCTTCCCTTATTTATACCAAAAACAATTTTCCGTGAGGGATCAACTACATATAGCCAACAGTTTAAATTATTCATGTCAAGAATTAAATTTTTTAAGCCTAATTTAAGAACACCAATAGGAGTTGTTACAAAAATATTCCAACTTGCAACTTTAGTTGCTTGTTTTATAGATTTTTTTGTTTCTGCATAAGATTCATCATTAACATTGACACCATTCATTACAAAAACAGCTGCGGTCTTAACTTTTGACTTTTTGATAGTTAAATACATGTCCATCTCAGGTGTTATTGAATCATAAGTTGTATTATGGACTGTTATCTCTAGATCTGCACAATGATCTGCAAAAGTCTCAATTAAATCTTGCTTTGCAATAAAATCTAAGTTGTATAAATATTTTTTGAATCTTTTTGAATTGATTACAGCATATCCACAGTATTCCAAAGGATTATCAAATCTTTTTTGCCAATCAGTTGAGTTATAAATGTTAGTTAGATGCGCTAAAATAAGTTTTATATATTCGAGTCTACTCACAAATGGTTTTTCAGGAGGAGATATACCATAATCAGCAATAAATTCTAATAACTCTTTAATTTTGCAGTTTATTAAAATGTAATTAATAGAAAATAACCCAAATTTACTCTTACTCTTATCTATAAGATATTGAACTATTTTTTCCTCAGTAATTTCAGTTTCAGTAATCTTTTTCCACCAAAAATATCAAAAAAACTCTACAAAAAAAACTTATTTTACTGATAACTAGTCGTATACTAATTTTTACTAATTAATATATGTGAGAATTTTATCTTTACGTGATATCCGTATATATAATAAAATGGGTCAAAATACCCATCAATTTTTAAAAAAATTCTATACTAAATTCTTTCATAATTTCAATATTAACCTTAATTGCATCCAAGAACAGTGGTAATAATTTATTAATCTTATCATATCCTCTAAGGTTTTTAATCTTCTCACCACCATTATCTAATTTATTTTTTAATTCTTCCAAAGGTTTTATAAATTTCTCCATTTGTTTTGTAAGGACAGTAAAATAATTAACAAGAGCCTTATCTATCGATTCCATGCTGTAAGTATATTCTCCTGTGCTTGAAACATCTGTTTTTTCAATTAATCTCCACCTTATTAAAGTTTTCAAGACTTGAGAAATTTTACCAAGTGATAATTTGGTGATTTTTTGTAACTTTTTTTGCGTTAAATTCTTACGTGTTATGAAATATGCCCTAATTTGGTTGATAAATTGGTCTTTGGTGAAAAATAATGGAGAATTTGATAAAAATCGAATAATATCCTCCTCAATTTTTAATAAAGTTGGACTAAATATCTCACTTTCTTCCAAATTATTTCATAACTCCTAATTTTTTATATTTCTCTATTATAACTTTTTTATGCCATTGGAAAAATTTTAACATTGATTCTACTCTTTCGTTTAATAAGTCATACCCCTTCTCATTTTCCAATTTCAATAGTTCATCATGTTTTTGTTCAAAGAAATTTATCGATGAAGAAACAGTTTCTACTTTCATAAAACTCGCTTGCATTTCAATACTCCCTTTTCTTCCAAGGAAAATATATTTGTATGTCCTTGTTTTAGGGATTAATTCCTTACGGACAATATTTAAACTAACCATTTGGTTTAAATTAGATGATATCGTACCAATGGAGAATCCTGTTAATTCCTTTAATTGTGCTTGAGTTAACTCATCGTGAAGTAATAGATAACCTAAAATTTCAGTTAATTTTGGAGATAAAGGACTATTACTTCCCAAATCAACAATTATTTTTATTAGTTCTTTTTCAATTTCTCGAATTATTGCTTCAAATTGAAAATTTTCATCAATTTTATTCATTACTATAAATTAATTATCTTTTCAATTTAATAAATTTTTTGTAGATTTCAAATTATATGAAAAATATTTATATAGGTTGACTTGTTATTAAATATTGTATCTTTATAGATTTTAAAATATATGAAAAATATTATAAAAAATGAATGCTATTGAAGTTAGAAACTTGAAAAAGTATTATAATAAGCGCAAAGTAAAAG
This sequence comes from Promethearchaeota archaeon, assembly GCA_048938855.1. Lineage (GTDB taxonomy): Archaea > Asgardarchaeota > Lokiarchaeia > Sigyniarchaeales > SOKP01 > Loki-b32. The sequence goes on along the minus strand of JBHLLT010000001.1, from coordinate 55,849 downwards.
CAGTAGATGACATTTCCTTCGATGTACCTAAAGGCTCTCGTTTTGGCTTTCTTGGACCTAATGGAGCAGGAAAAACTACAACTATCAGATGTATACTTGGATTTCTTAACATAGATGCAGGTGAAATTATATTATTAGGAGAAAAAATAAGTCCAAAAAAAGATGTGGAGATTCGGAATCGAATTGGATATTTACCGGGTGAATTAGGTTTATATAAAAATATGACTGCAAATGAATTGATTAATTATTTTGCGAAACTCTACGACATTGAAATAAATTGGGAGTATGTTAAAAATGTAACAGAACGTCTTAAATTAGATATGGATAGAAAAGTAGGAGTTCTAAGTAAAGGTAATAAACAAAAAGTTGGAGTATTATCAGCTCTAATGGGAGAATTTGATCTATTAATCATGGATGAGCCAACTTCTGGACTCGATCCTTTGATGCAATCAGAGTTTTATAGAATTATATCTGAAAGGCAAAAAGAATCGAAATGTACAATATTTCTTTGTAGTCATGTGCTCGCTGAAGTAGAAAAATTTTGCGATCGAGTAGCTATTATACGGGAAGGAAAAATAGTTGAAATATCTGAGGTGAATGATCTAAAGGCAAAAAATCTAAAACATATAGAATTAATCTTTGAAACTTCGAAAAGTATGAAAGCATTTAAATCATATTTGGAAGCAGATTATCCTGAATCGATAATAAAATATGATTTCCAAACCCAGCTCGAATTTTTGCTTCCCCCTAATGAAGCTAGAAAGATTTTATGTGAAATTAGCGAAATAGAATGGGCTGGAGAACTTGTAAAAGATTTTTCAATAACTCATTCTACATTAGAAAATATTTTCTTACAATATTATGAAAAAGACAAATCAAAAGGAGGAGAGATCGTATGAAAGTAATACAAATTATATGGAACGAACTAAAAAATCATTACAAAAGTCTCCTGATTTACTCAGCTATTATGTCACTTTTCTTTGTTTGGTTTGTAACCTTTTATGATCCCGATCTTTTTGCTGGTATGGAGGAATTATTTGAAAATTATCCTGAAGCAATCCGACAGATTGTTGGAGAATTCTATAATCTTGCTGAGTTCGGAGGTTTTCTTAATGTATATTTATTTGCAGTATCTTTCTTTTACTTTGGTATCTATTTTATCTTAAAATCTGCACAGAACATCCCAAAAGAGATAGAAGATAAAACAATTGATTTACTACTTTCAAAACCTCTCAAACGATCTGAACTGACTTTAGGTAAGTATTTTTCTCTCATAATTGAAATTTTATTAATCTACTATTTTGTTATGATGAGCGTTCTTTTAGGTATTCTAATATTTCCTTCGGTAACCATATATGATATTTATTTGAATGAAATTATGTTTGCATTTCTTTGGAATTTTATCTTTATGGTTTCTCTAATTAGTACTGGTTATTTTTTCTCTTCATTTTCATCTTCCAAGAGGGCATTGGCTTATGCATTAGGTGTGGTGATATTTTTCTACGCAGTTGGTCAATTTTGGCAATCATTTCCAGAAGGAACTCAAAATGTAAAACTTATTAGTATATTTTTCTATTCAGATATGTCCAATTTACTTGTGAACCATGTTTGGGATACTGTAGGATATAAAGTTTTATTTCTTTTAATTTATTCTGGGGTTCTAACAGTAACATCAATTGTTATATTTAATAAACGAGATATTCCGGTTTAATGACTAAATCTCTCTTTATTTTTTTTTAATCGCTATTCAATACCAAAATTTTTAAGTCTGATATAATTTATATATGTTTTAATATAGGAGTATAATCAATTCAAATTTTTATTAAATTTTCAACGTGGTGCTTAAAAATGTCTGATAAATATCGCAAAAAAATTCATACGGAAGAATTGATTGCCACATTTCAAGATATTTTAATTCTTCCAGGATTCACTAACTTCAATCCTCAAGAGGTAGATATTTCCTCTAATTTAGGGAGATATCATCTTAATTTACCGATACTATCTTCTGCTATGGATACAGTAACAGAGGAATTAATGGCAATTAATATGGCGTTACATGGTGGTCTTGGAGTATTACATCGTAATTGCTCTTATGAAAGACAACTGGAAATGTCTAGAATTGTAAAGAGAGCCAGATCTTTTGTAATTGACGATGAACACGTAGCGACGATAACACCAAATGAAGGGGTCGCTAAAGCCAAATATATGATGGAAAATTATAATATTAGCGGAATCGTCGTTATTAATGAAGCTAAGAAAGTATGTGGCATATTTACAAAGCGTGATATCCCTTTTATTGAGAAAGATATTCAAAACGGAATTGTAAAAGACTATATGACTAAAGATGTTATTTCTATTAAGCCAGGAGCCTCGAGAGAAGATGCAATGAAAATTTTATATGAATCACGCAAAGAAAAACTCCCTATTATAGATAAAGATGGTCTTTTAAAAGGATTAATCACAAAGAAAGATTTAGCACCAGAATTTCCATTTGCATCTAAAGATGACGACGGCCATTTACTATGTGCCTTAGCATTATCTCCAAAATTTCCAGAGTCATCAGAAGCTCAAAATAAATTAAAAGAGATCGATAAATATGTCGATATTTTCTTTATTGATGTTGCTGATTTTTATAAGAAAGCTGATATTATTGGTACATCTAAATTAATGAGGCTTTTAGAATCGGATTTTGTATTGGGAAATATTGGGACTTATCAAGCAGCAGAATACTTAATTACAAAATGTGATTTTATTGAGGATCGATTCATTGGTTTAAAAGTTGGAATGGGATCAGGCTCAATCTGTACAACTTCTATACAAACTGGAGTAGGGGCTCCAACACTTTTTGCAACAGCACAAGTAGCAGATGCTATTCAGGATTACAGTCCAAAAATATCACTTATTGCAGATGGTGGATTTACTAATCCAGGAGATCTACCAAAGGCTTTTGCAGTGGGAGCCGATTTAATGATGTCTGGACATTTCTTCGCTGGTACTGAAGAATCTCCAGGTTTTATTGATACAATTGCGGGGAGAAAAGTAAAAGTTTACCGAGGTATGGGAAGTAAAGAGGCAAGAACTTTTGGTTATATCTCTGACCGTTATATTGAAGGTTCAAAAATGCTGACTGAAGGAGTATCCAATTATGTACCCTATGTAGGGGATGTAGCTGGAGTTTTAGCGACTTTAAAGGAAGGTTTAGCGAATGGGATGATTTATGCAGGGGCAAGATCTATTAAAGAAATGAAAGATGTATCATTAGGAATAGTATCTGTAGTAGGTCAACGAGAAACACAACCACATGATCTTATAGGAAAATTCTAAATAGAAATGAAAAAAAAAAAAGATTTTAAATTACTTATGGACTAACCATAAGGTGCTTTTTATCAAATTCCTCTGGATCTCCACCTTCTTCAATAAAATCTACATAATTCTTTAAACTTTTTAAGACTAATTTTGCTGTCTTTTCATAGCTTTTCCTGAGTTTTTTGTTTTCAAATTCAGTCCATAAAGTTACCTCTGTAAGCTCTCCTTTAGGTTCCACAATATAACCTATGGAATTCATATCACTTTTCTCCATATGCCATGTTACATGTTCATTTTCCACACTATCTGTATCAACAATTAAGATATCTCCAATAGTAGATTTTAAAAGAAACTTTTGGCCTTCCTCTTTTTCAATAACCTCATCTAAGGCGATATTCCATCTTGGAGTATTTTCACCATCAGTTACAATATCGAATATTCTTTTTGGATTGGATTCAATCTCAATTTTTTTATCAATCCTCATTTTGAATGAACCTCCATTTGATTTAGCTCGCATTATTTTTATGTCAACATCGTTTTTATACATTTGTGTCAGCCCTAAAAAAAATGGCAATTTTTATATCTTTTCGATTATTTCTTTTATTTCACTTATTAAAGCTCTATTAATTAAGTTTTAACAATAGAAAACTTTTCTTTGTTTGTTTACTTTTACTATATAATGAACTTAGAATAAACTGAATTTTCATGAAATCTATAAAAAGAGCAATTGTTAGCGTCTTTGATAAGACGGGTGTAATTGAATTTGTTAAGGTATTAGTTAAAGAATTTGGAATTGAAATTTTATCGACAGGGGGGACTGGAAAATTATTAGAATCAAATGGTATAAACTATATAAAAATCTCTGACTATACTGAATCACCTGAGATGTTTGACGGTAGAGTTAAAACACTTCACCCAAAAATAGAAGGAGGGATTTTATTTCGGAGAGATAAAGAAAAAGATATTCAAGAAGCGCAAAAATATAATATTCCACCTATAGATATGGTTATTTGTAACTTATATAAATTTAAGGAAACGATAGCAAAACCAAATACCAGTTTGGAAGAAGCTTTAGAGTTAATAGATATAGGTGGCCCAACTATGATTAGAGCTGCTGCTAAGAACTTTCCAGATGTAGTTGTCGTCCCTCATCCGAAATATTATGATCAAATTTTGAAGGAATTAAGAGATTCTGGGGGGATTAGTGATAATACAAGGGCTATGTTAGCGCAAGATGTTTTTTTTATAATGGCAGACTATAATGCCGCAATTTCAAACTATTTAAAGCGCTACTACAACCCAAATTTAATTATGGGCCAAAATATAATCAAAATTTTTGAAAAGGTTCAAGATTGTCGCTATGGCGAAAATTGGGATCAAAGAGCAGCATATTATAGAGATATAAATTCAACTTTTGGGCTTCACAATCTAAAACAACTTAGTGGGAAACAGATATCGTTTAACAATTATTTGGATATTGATGCATGTATCCAAATTCTTTTAGATTTTGATAATAAACATTATGTGACAGCAATTTTAAAGCATACAAATCCAAACGGTGTAGCCATTGATAAAAATGATCAATTAATATCAGTTAAAAAAGCATATAATACAGATCCTTTATCCGCATTTGGAGGTATCTGGGGAGTCAATAGAAAACTTACAAAAGAAGTAGCTGATTTCATTATAAATAAAGAAAAAATATTCTTAGAAGTTATAATGGCACCCTCTTTTGAAACTGAAGCACTAGACATTTTAAAACAAAAAGAAAATTTAAGAATTATAGCGTTTCAAGATTTGCTTAGTAAAAGAAATGAGATATATAAAAACTTGGAACTAAGGGGAGTACTCGGAGGTGTACTGTTTCAAGAATATGATTATAAACCAATTGTTAAAGAATGGAATGTGGTTACCAAAAGAAATGTTACTGATGACGAAAAAAAAGCTTTACTCTTTGCATATAAAGTTTCAAAATGGGCCAAGTCGAATTCAGCCTGTTTTGCTCAAATTTATGATGAAGGCATTTACACCTTAGGTATTGGTGCTGGACAACATAGTAGAGTTCATGTGGTGAAATTAGCTGCCCAAAAAGCAATTGAATTTGGACATAAGCAAGAACTCAAGGATTCCTTTATGGGTACTGATTCTTTTTTTCCTTTTCCAGATGGTTTAGAGATAGCAGTAAAATCTGGTGCCAAAGCTATCATAAATCCTGGAGGATCTATTAGAGATAAAGAAGTAATTAAGCGAGCAGATGAATTGAACTGTGCATTAGTCTTTTGTGGAAAAAGAGTCTTTAGGCATTAAATTTTTTTAATATTTCTTAAAATTTGTTTTACTAATTTATGGATTACTCTTTTTGAAAAAAAAAAAATATTGTAACAAAGGTTTATAAAGTTCAAAAGATAATTTTATAATACTCAATATAGTGGATTTAACTTTTTAAATTGATATTTTAACCGAGGAGAGTTTATCTAATCATATCTTAATAAGACGGAGCTCTTATAAAAATGGATTTTTTTCAGAAGAATTTAAAAGAAACAGTAGAAGCGATAAACAAATTAATAGATAACAATGTAACTATTGTTAATACTAAAAGAATAAGAAGATGTAATAATATCAAATCTTCAAATCGCTCTAAGATTAATTTTATTTGGAGAGCTCTTAGATATCTTGAAGACCATGGAATTTTAACATTGAATGGTATAACAAATCCAAAAACTTATAAAATTGTACCAAATGAAAAAATTGATGTGGACGATTTCCTCTCTCAAAATAACAAAAAAGAAGATTAATTACTCATCTCAGATCTAATTCATCAAGCAAATCATTTAATTTACTATTAGATTCTTTATCTTCTGGATTATTAATTAATCTTTTTTGGTAGAATATCACATTAGGATATTTCAATTCGATTTTATTATAACGTTTTACCCAATTATTAAAATTGTTCAAAAGATCATGCACTTCTGGATCTTCTTCGAAAGATTTAATTTCATCTTTTTTATCTTTTGAAAGGATGGTTTTATATTGTTTTACACTAATACCTTGATCTTTTAATACTTTTTTGTTTGTTTTACGTATAAAAGCTTCCAAACCACTTCTCCAATTAACATATTTCTCGTTAATCTTATCAATGGTTTCTTGAATAATCTTTATCTCTTGTGGAAAAATTGTTTCTTCTCTTTTTGAGAGAATTTTACTAATTTTATTAAATTCAGTTTCAAAATTTCTGATATAATTACTAACCATTTTCTCAAATTCGAATAAAACTGTATTATAGTCTTTTACAAATAATACTTCATCACTCGAAAAAGTTAATGATGTTTCATCAAAATGTCCTTTCAACTTTCCTTTACTTACTAAATCTTCAAAAATTTGCATCATTAGATCAATTTCTTCTTGTATTAATTCTTTATCATAGAAAAGATCATGAAATGAAAAAAGGAGGCTATTTTCTAGCATCAAACTACGGATTCCTCTCTCTGTGTAAAAAATAAGTTCTCCCTCATTTTCATGAAAAATCCCCTTAACTTTTCCGTCATTTTGTAATTCTTTTATTAATTCTTCAATAAGTGTTGATTGGACAAACTTTATAGTTCCTAATGATATAAAATCATCCGATTTAGACTTATCAATTAGCATGTATCTTATTTCATTCTTAGCATCTTCAATTTTTTGTGGGTTAAGGATTAAAAAATCTCCCTTTTTGAAATAAAAAATATTTAAATCATCAATAAATCTCAGAAAAGCATCTAATTCCATCCCAGTTTTTTGTAAATACACATCTAATTTTATTTGATCTTGTTGTTTTATTTCTTCTGCAATCAACTGTAAGTTCTCGTCAATTTTAGACAAAATATGATTTTTATCAATATCAAGCTCCTTGGAGATCATTTCAATTTGATGGATTTTTTCATTTTCATCGACAACTAAACTAATCTCATTAACTTTGTCTTTTAAAAATTTAGAATAATAAAAGGTATTTCTTTTCCTATTCCAAATCCCACTTCTAAAATCTACAAACTGTTCAAATACATCCAATAATAGAAGTTCTCCTATATTTAATTTCTCTGATAATTTAGGAATATCAAAATATCCCACAATTCTAGAGTTTTGAACTTCATTACTAATTTTTTGGACCCCTAGATTTGTTAACCATTGTGTTCCTTTATGATATTTCGATAAAAATTCTCTAGGCAAATTTTTTATTAATTCTAAAAAATCACTGTCAAGCAATAAAGTACGATATGGTTTTAATTCGATAGTACTATTTTTTGCAGCTTCAGAATTAATTTGATTTTTAATATGCTTCAAAGAAGAATAAGTTTCTTGATCCTTATGTTTTAATAATCTTTGATTGGTAAATCTAGAAATATCCATAATTATTTTTTCAATGAAATTTTGGGGAAGAAAATTGAAACTTTTTATACTAATTGAACCATTTTCATTTAAACCTTCCATAAATTTTGATCTTATAAAGTTAAACGGATAAAAAAATCCGAGATTAGAATAATACCCCTCTATAATTTTTAGCTTAATTAATGTTTTGATAAATCTTTTTAATTCTGAACTATTTTCTATAACCTGAGAAAAAGTACTTGTAATTTCATCATCAGAAATTTTCTGATTTTGTTCAAAAAATCGTTTTAATTTGCTTTTTTCTAATTCATAAATATAAATTATATTTTCCTTTGTTTTTAAATAGAAAAAGACCTTTTCATCTTTTAATTTCGAATTTAAAAATTTTTTCAAATATTCTTTTAATCCTAATTTTTCCTTTTTACTTAATTCAGTAAAATTAGTTTTTTTCATCAAAAATTGATTATTTAATAAGTTTATAATTTTCTCATAATCTAGGGACTCCAAATCGAACTTTTCAAGCTGAAGATACACCTTTTTAATAAAACCTAATAATTTATTAAAAATTTGAGAATTTTCTTTCTCTTTAAGTCGTTTAAGTAATTTTATTGATAAACTCCTTACTTGATATAAATGATCAAATTCGGAGATTTCACAGTATTCTAATAAATTTAATAAAGAAATTATATTTTGATTGTTATTTTCAATTTTAAAACTTTTTATTATGATATCAACATTCTTTTTTATAATTTCTGGATTTAATTCGAACAATTTTATTAAAAAATAGTGTACATTATTTCTAACATCCTCAAATTCATCTAATAAAAATTTAATAAATTCCCGAGAATATTTTTCAAGATATTGAGGATTTTTCAATATCACAAAACCTATAATAATAAGTGAATTGATTTTTAATTTGAGATTTTCAGAGTGAAGATAAGCTTCTACTTTTTTTATTAATTCTTTAGAGATGAGTGTAATTCTGTTTTCTGCTAATATACTTAATATATAAGTTATGGGCACAACATATTCTTGATCATCCATTAAACTAAGTAATTCATCAAGGATTTTTGAAACCCTATCTACTTTATTTTTATTTAAGTATTTGTTTAACCTATTTACTTTTTCTAAAATTAATTCATTATCAAATTCTTCAAGATTAAACATATCCATTGTTATAGAGTGTTTAATTCAATAAGAATTTTTTGAAAGGCTCAATTTCTAAAATGGATTTAATATTTTGAAGTAAATACGTAGGATTAGATTTTTCTAAACTCTCTTTTGTACCATGACCCGAAAGTAAAGCAATACATTTTACATTAGCATTCTTAGCACATTCAATATCAGCGGGAAGATCACCAATATAATAAACATTGTCTTTATTTATTGAATATTTAAAAAGTGTCTTAATTTTCATTAATGCAGTAATTATTGGGTATGGATTAGGTTTTCTATAGCGAGCATCATCTCTAGAAATAAAGACAGAAAAAAACCTATCCAGATTAAGTTTTTTTCTAAAAAAATCTAATCGCTCTTTACTTGTATTAGAAACAATTCCTAACTTAAAATTATGATTTTTAAGGTGGGTTAAAACTTGGTCTAAATCCGGTTTTAAAGTTTCATTCTTCTCTAGTTTTGGATACATACGTCTAAATTTGATAAAAAATAAATTCCTCCTCCAAATACTTGGAATAAACGGTTTATATGCTTTATTAATTTGTTTTAAAGCCACTATTCTATTTTTTGAGTCAGATTCCTCAAAAAGTCTTGCAAAATCTATTAATCTCATGTGTTCTATGTTTTTCCATCTAAAAAACTCATTCTTAATTAATTTAGATGCTGTATATTCTAAAGATTTTTGTGTTATAATAACTCCATCAAAATCAAATAAAATTATTGGTGGATGAGACATAGGTGTAATTTAAAGTGCTAATTATCACTTAAATTTATCTAAATTTAATCAGGTAAAAGAATAAAAAATTAAAAAAAAGATAATTGATTTATTTTTAATCATCATCTGGTTCGACAGAGACTTCAGATAGTAACCAATCAAGATGTGCTTCCTTTTTATTAATGTTAAGCACTGTAGGCAAGATCATGACTTCATCAGCTTTTCCAGGCATTATAGTCAATCGACCAGCACGTAACATAAAGAATTCAAAGACATCAGGAATGTCTTTTCTAAATCTTAAGCTTTTTACAGGAAATCGCTCAGCTGAAGTAAATATACCTGTCTTGTGGAATATTTCATTTCTTTCAATTTTATAGTATTCAAACCTGGTACTAATTAATACAATCCCTAAAATAAAACCAAGAATTATTGACATTAACATATAAAATTGATAAGGTAATGCAAGGTAAATACTAAAAGATGCAAAAGGGATTGAATAATATGGCAAAACTAGGAAAACAACTAACAAAATAACAATAACAATTGCTAATACTAGAACAAAGAATTTCGTTGAAGAAAAGTCAAAAGCTGTAACGAAAATATTGATAAAGAACACTATAAACCAAATGTAACCTAATACCGAGTTATCAGCAGGCAGTAATGCTTGGATCAACCAAAGAATCAATGAGGTGACCAGTAAAGGATAAAAGAAGATCACTTTAGGGTAAGAACGGAGAAATATTACCTCAGCGAACTTGGGTTTTTTTTGCTCAGACATAATATATTTTCACGATTTTTTTAATTTAATGAGGATTATAAAAATAATAGATTGAAGGGTTATTTAAATATTAGTATCTTAGAGAATTTATTTAAATGTGCAATTAAAGCATAAAAATTAGCATTTTGAATATTGAGACCTTGAATCTAATACTGAATAGTCATGATAGATCTATGTGCTGCTTCAATATGCTTATTTGCTTTCTCTAGAACAACCCCCATATGACCTGGGAGTAAAATAGATACATCAAGTTCTGTCGTATAACGAATTGAATTTTTCAAAGATTCTAATGATCCACCTGGAAAATCATAACGTCCAAAACTGCCGATATTAAAAACTTTATCCATTTGAAACACTAAATCTCCGGGAATTAGTATTTTTTTTGTTCTCTCATAATAACATATCGAACCTAATGAATGTCCTGGAGTATAGTGGATTTGAAATTTAAAATCGGGAGAAATTTCAATTTCACTAAGATTTTCTAAATTTGAGACATGCAATGGAACGATTTCAACTCCAAACATACTTGGTTTTATTCCCAAATTCCCAGGAAATATTTGAGAAACATCTCCTTCTCTCAGAATTTTAGCAGTTTCACCATAAGCATAGATTTGAGGTAGTGTTTCTGACAGTAATTTCATTAATGAGTAAAGCCCTATCGTATGATCTACATGCTCATGTGTTAAAAATACTTTAGTAATATTATGGTAATCAAGTTTATATTTTTCCATACCTTTAAATAAGCCTTTGAGAGAAATTCCATTACCAGCATCAAATAATGTTAGTTCTTTAGTTTCATTATTCTCTATTATATATTGATTACAATCTAACATTTGATTTTCTGAAAAAAAGTAGAGATTTTTTAAAACTTCTTTCCCTTTTTTTTCAGTTTCTCCGCGTGAAAAAAACATAATGTATACTTGAATTCTGTATTTCTTAAAAAGATAAAATGAGCGTACCTTTTATGTCTTTCTTTTCTAATATATAACAAACTATTAAATGAACAAAAAACAAATAATAATATAATGGAAAATCATCCCAATATAGAAGAATTAAAATCTAAAGTAGGTTTTGGAGTAAAACTATGGTTAAAATTTGATAATAAAAATATATTGGGATCTGGATGGGCGGAGTTGTTAGATAAAATTAAAAAAAATGATGGAGGTTCTCTCACTCAAGCAGCTAAAGAATGTACTCATAAAAAAAAAGAGGGATATTCATATAAATATGCATGGAATATTTTAAAAAGAATTGAAAATAGGACTGGAATGAGTCCTGTTATCACTGGAAAAGGAGGCCGCGGTGGAGGGGGTTGGGTAAAGTTAAACGAGTGGGGTGAATATCTATTAAAGATATATAAGGCACATTCAAAGGAATTAATAAAAATTGAGAAAAAACTAATTGAATCTATTAGTAGTCGCTAATAAATACATTTTAATTTTAATATTGATTATCTTCTATTAGAAAATTTCGAGATTGATTTTTGAATAATTTTTTTAAATTTGGGGTTTTAATATGGAAGATTGTTTAAGCAAACTAAGTAAAATAAAAGTTTCTGAGATAATGATAAAAGATCCATTATATACATTTCCAAATGAGAAAATAAGTGCTACTGAATTATTGATGATTAGGAAAAATATTGGAGGTCTTCCTATTGTTAAAGATAGAAAGGATAAAAGATTAATTGGCATTATTACGCAAAGAGATATACGTCTTGCCAGGTTTGCAATGAGTTTAGACTCCCCCAATACGCTTGTTAAGGATTTAATGACGCCAGAACCATTTGTTGTAAAAGAAGATGATACATTAGTCTATGTTTTAGAGATAATGTTCAATAAAAAAGTACAACGATTACCCGTTGTAGATGAAAATAATGATCTTATAGGTATAGTCATGCAAAAAGAAATCCTCAAAACTCTTCTTAAATTTATGAAAAAGTAATTAAAATAATTCTTACTTTTAAATTCTATAAAATAATTATAAAAATCATAAATATAGATTATTAATAACATTCATCAAAAAATATAATTGTGATAAAAAATGGCACTACCTTTAGCTGGAACCCCAATTATAATTGATATCGGATCAGCATATGTCAAAATAGGATTTGCGGGAGAACCTGGACCAAGATTTGTATTCCCTTGTATTACTGGAACTGAAAAATACAAATCTGTCATGGTCGATGTAAGTGCTAGAAGTATTTATGTTGGAAACGATGTATCACGGATGAGGGGGGTATTAAAAATCAAACATCCTTTAAGTCGTGGAGAAATTATGGATTGGGAAAGTTACTATGAAATCTTGAATTATATTTTTTATTCACTACTTAGAATCGAAGATCTGTCTAAATATCCAGTTTTTTATTGTGAATCGCCTTTCATAAATAAGGATACAAAAGAATATATTGCTCGACTTTTCTTTGAAACACACCGGGTTAATAGTTTAATGATGATGCCAACACCATTATTATCGTTATTTAGTGTAGGGTTAACGACAGGATTAGTAATCGAATCGGGGGATGGATTAACCTGGATTGTACCAATAATAAACGGTAAAATTGTGCAACATGCTGTTCAAAAACTCTCTTTAGCAGGAATTGATGTAAATCAAAATTTAAAAAGTCTACTAATGAGAGAAGGTGTGAGTATTGCTTCAAGTGCAGCAGATGAAATTATTCAAGAAATAAAAGAAAAAAACTGTTACTTTGTTTTAGATGCAAATAAATCTATAAAATCCGGAGATATGTTTGGAGTTCCCATGCCCGATGGATCAACTATTAATGTTCCAACTTATATTCTCTATCAAGCTCCAGAAGTATTATTTAATCCTGCAATGCTAGGTTATAGTAATGTCATGAATATTCCTCAAGCAATTCTCGCAAGTTTAAGAAATATTGATAGTTTATATTGGTATGATCTTTTATCTCATATAGTTTTTTCTGGAGGAAATCTCACATATTCAGGATTTCAAGAACGTTTTGAAGTGGAATTAGATTCAATTCTTCCTGAATTAGGTGCTATTCCAAAACCAGTTACACCTCTGTCTGCTGTTAAAAGTGAATTAATTAAGTTACAAGCAGTAGAAATTTCTAAAAAGAAGGCAGATAATTGTCCTCACTGTGGTGCATTTATAGATCTCAGTGATGGAAAGAATTTATGTCCTTCATGTGGTGGTGTATTAGTATTGCCCAAGATTAAAATTAGTAAGCAAGATGATGGTACACAAAAACCATTAAAAGGTAATTGTCCAAATTGTGGAAAACAAATTCCTGATTCTGATTCTGTTTTCTGCCCATATTGTGGAAAGCCTATAGAATCAATAGAAATTCCCGATATCCCAAAAGTAATAGAGGAAAAATCAGCTGCCAGAGAATTCTCTGAAACTATTAAATCAGCAAGTAAAGTCCTCAAATTTTTCGTACCAGATAATCTTCAATATGCTATTTTTAATGGAGCTGCGATTCTAGGTAGTTTAGAATCTTTTCGAAAATTATTTATCACATACGATCAATTTCAAGTCAATAGAGAATTGTTATATCGAGATATCAGTGAAATCCTTTAATCAATAGGAGAGATATAAATCTTTTATTAGTAATTCTTGCCAAAATTTATGAATTTAAGATATCACTTAAAGTCTCTTAATCATATAGTTAATTTTTAATTTCAAGATATATTTAACAAATTAAATTTTAATTTATCAGATTTAGGTATCTTTAATTGAAACATAAATATCGGAAATTTATCATCATTACTTTCGCAATAATTTTAACAATAAATGCAATTCCGAGCGTATTAGGAAAAACTCGACATTCATATTTAAGGGATTTCATATTAAATACTGAAATCGAAGGAGAAGGCTTTTCTAATGTTATTAGTGGTGAGGGTGGGGAAGAACTAGTTTCTCTTGAAGCAACAGCTTATGCACTAAGCATTTTGAATGATATGGGAACAAATCTACATGATTTTACCTCCATAGGTACTGAATTGGAAGAAAGAATTAAAGATATGTTTGATAGCACTGTAGTAAATATTTATAACATATATTACCTATTGAAATCATTGAACTTATTAGAGTTCACTATTACATCAGTTCTCACAACTAAAATTTATGAATTTCTAAATGAAACAGCACAACCTGCAGGTGGTTTTTCCTTTTCAAATACTACCCATTTATCGAGCCTTACTTGCACATATTATGCAATTCAAATCTACTCATTAATAGATAAACCGATTGCAAATGTATCAACTCATAAAAATTGGGTTCTTTCATGTAATAATACAGATGGTGGATATGGAGGAAATCAAACACTATCATCAACCTTTTTTGATACAAGTATTGCCGCATTTATTCTTGCCGATGAAAGATTTGGAGATATTAATGATCTTGTTGATATTAATAAAACATTGGAATACCTCAAATCTTTTTATGTCAATGTTTCCGCAGATCTTGACAATTATGGAGGATTTCTCCCTTCTGAATTAGCATCAAATGCATTATTAAGTAGTACATATTATTGTGTAAAAGCAATTTCTTTAATCAATAGTGAGGCGTTAGACACTCAAAAAATAGTTTCATGGGTTTTAAAGCATCAAAACTTCGAGGATGGTGGATTTACAGAGACTTTTCAAGAAGATCAATCAATAATTTCTTCAGTAACTTCTTCTTACCACGGATTTGAAACTCTAAATACATTACAAAAATTATCTTTTCTAAATGATGAAATATGGATGGTTGAGTTTAACTATTTGATTTTGGGGGTCGTTCTAGGTTCTATCGGATTAATTATCGCAATAGTTGTCTTTCTTTGGAAAAGAAGAAGAATTTAAGGAATTTACTTTAAAAAAGGACAATTTATTTTGCTATTAATATAATTACTTTTTTTAGATTCAAATTCTAGTATAACCAAGAATAATCATGAATACCAAAATTTTAGATGGAAAAAAGTTAGCAGAAAAATTAAATGCAGATTTGAAGATTAAAATCAAAAAAGCAGTAGATATGACAGGCATTAGACCAAAGTTGGCAACGATTCTTGTAGGAAAAGACCCTGCATCTAAAATTTATGTAAATATTAAACATAGAACCTGTCAAAGTGTAGGCATCGATTCTGTTGAAATAGAGTTAAATGAGAATATTTCGAGGGAGCAATTATTAGAAGAGATCGAAAAAGTTAATAACGATAGTAGCATTCATGGAATTTTACTACAAATACCTCTTCCAGAACACTTAAGAAATTTTACTGCGGAATTTATTGATAAAATTTCACCATTAAAAGATGCAGATGGCTTACATCCTGTTACGAGAGGAAAGCTTTTTGATTATATTGAGGATCAAGGGCCTTGTACTCCGAAAGGGATAATAAAATTACTAGAAAGCAATAATATTACACTGAAGGGAAAAGATGTTGTTATTATTAATCGTTCCAATTTAGTTGGTAAACCTCTGATATTCATGCTATTGAAAAGAAATGCTACTGTTACAATTTGTCATACTTCCACAAAGGATATTGATAGCTATATCAGAAAAGCAGATATAGTAATTGTTGGTGTTGGAAAACCAAAATTCATAACTAAAGAAAAAATCAAAGATGGAGCAATTCTCATTGATGTAGGTATAAACAGAATTGAAGGGAAAATATATGGAGATATCGATTTTGAAGGAGTCTATGATAAGTGTGGGAAAATAACGCCTGTTCCTGGAGGAATAGGACCAATGACTGTAGCAATGCTTTGTGAAAATACCTTTTTTCTTTATGAGAAACAGATTAAGCAAATTTAATATTTCTATAAATTAATCTTTTAAATTAGAATAAAATTTATATGTTACAATAGGATAATCCAAAAAAATAAATCAATAAAACTCTTTATCCTTTTAAATAACAATTAAAATTAAATTAAATAAAGAGTTAAAAAAAAAATAGAAATAAAAATTATAATTTATATTATAAAACTTGACAATTGAGATTGTAAAAAGATATCTTTTTTTAAAATGGCCGTTCTTGAAGTAGGAATAAATTTAGGTATGCGAAACTTAGTTGAGATTAAATATTATTCATCCTCAGATGATGTTTTGGATCCAAATTTACGTGCTGGTTTCCTTACAGCGTTAGAGCAATTCACGTCGGAAGTTTTTGGTGATGACATAAATGTAATTAGTCTGGCAAGCTTTAAGTTGGTCTGTTTTTGTGAGATGATTACACTACCAAGCGAAGATAATTCTGATAAACAGCCTTTATTAACCTATGCAATAATAGAAAAAGAAACAGATGCAAATGTAGTTAAACGCCAGTTAAATCAAATAATTACCTATTTCTTAAACCGTTATCCCCTTAATGATATATTTTCAAAAAAACCTAAATATTTCAAGCAATTTGAATCCCGGGTTAATGAAGTATTAGGAGATTTAAGATTAAAAACAGAAGATAGATTTCGATCTTTATTTTAATTATTAATAAGTGTTTTCTTTTGAGCTCAAATTTACCACCTGCTGCAAAAGCAAAATATCAAGAATATCTTGATGCTGGTTCTAAAGAAGAAAAAATTAAGAAATTAGAAGAGTTCTTATCACTTGTTCCTAAGCATAAAGCTACAGAAAAAATTGTAGCACTCAATAAATCTCGTTTAGCTAAGATGAAACGGGAAGTCGAGGAGCACAGACAAAAACAGAAAAGCACTCAAAAAATTGTGAGCCCTTTCTCTATAAAAAAAGAAGGACTCCAAATAATATTGATCAGTAGTTTCTATATTCCTGGTGCAGGAAAAACTACACTTTTAAATTATTTAACAGGTGCAGCAGAAGAAAAAATTGGTAAATTTACCCCGATTCCAGAAATTGGAATCTATAAATATCAAAGTATTAGATTTCAAATTGTAGATATGCCCTCTATAATGGAAGGTGCTTCGGAAGGTATTGGTAATGGAAAAGAGATTCTTTCGCAACTTAGAGCAGCAGATCTCTTATGTTTTTGTATTGACTTATCAAGGAATATAAATGAACAGATGGATCTTTTAATAACTGAATTAACAAAAGCTGAAATTAGGATAAACCAGACCGCCCCCCCGCTAACTATCGAAAAAACTGGTGCTAATAAGATTCAAGTGTTATATTTAACTAAAAAAGCAAAGAAAATAAAGGATTTAGACAACTTAACAGAACAAATAAAAGAAATAGTAACCGAAAATGGAATTCGTAATGGAATTGTTAAGGTATATGGTAAAATAACTATTGATGATATTATAGATGCTTTAATCCCTTCAATTGTATATAAGAAAGTAATCCTAATTGGTACAAAAGGAGATCTTCCTCATACTCAAGAGACTTTTGAAATCTTAAAAAGGAAATATTCTGATAGATTTCCCATAATTCTAGGAACTAGTATCTATAAAGATAATTTCCCAAAAGATTTTGGTGAAATTATCTTAAAAGTTTTAAAGAAGATAAGGATATTTACCATGAGTAATGGAATAGTTGCTAATCAACCTCTCCTTATGGAAGAAGGTGTTACAGTAAAGGAAGTCGCCGAAAAAATTCACAGAAGTTTTTATGAGAATTTTGATCATGCTATAGTAATACGTGAAGGAGCACGTCAGAAACGCAAAAAAGTTGGCTCAGATTATAATTTGGAAGATTATGATGTAATAGAAATACATATAACTTAGTATTTTATGCTCTCTATTAAGTGAGGTATCTCTTTTATTTCTTTGTTGAATGTTTCATCTAAATTGGAAATGCCTTCTGCTATATTTTTTATACTTTCTAAACTATAAATCAAACTTTCTAAATAATCAATGAGATCTCCCTTAAAAATCATAATTTTATATTCTTCCATCAAATAGTTAGATATCTCTTCTATTGTCATATTACTATTTATTCTTAAATTTAGGATTAGTTTTTCTAGGTTTAAACGACCGCATTCACAATACGGGTTATCTTTACAATTACAATTGAATACTTCGCCTGTTAGCTTCATAATAAAATCAATAAAATCACGTGAAAATGATTTTCTCTTTTTTACATACTCTGCATTCATCAACGATAAAACACTAGCGCTAAATAAATTATTTGAGAAATATTTCATATTAACATTTTTAGATAAATCTGCAACGATGTTTTTAGATAAATATACATTTCTGAGAGTTTCTAAATTTAAGGCAATTTCCATAGGTGTCTCTAGCTTATTCTGTAATTTCCTAATAATTTCAATACTACCATCAACACTAATAAACGAATTTGCAATTGCTCTTCCTATTCGTGTTGTTTTAATAGTTAAATCTTCTTTTATGCGAATCAGATTAAGAGAAATTAATTTCTTTAGAACTTCTTCCAAATCAAAATGATTATTTATTAAAAGATTATAAAAGCTATATACGGTATCCTTTGGTATTCTTTGATTGAACATTGAAATAAATGCTAATATTTCAGTTTGGGACTTGTCCATATCAGGTATAAGTTCATAATCTTTAATTTTTCCATTCAAAAGTTTTATTGCGATATTTTCTTCAGTAATCTTCATTTTAGGTGAATATATCTTTCCAGGTTCAACAAGGAGATAGGCTAAACCTTTTTCATGTTTTTTTAATCTACCACTACGCCCTAGCATCTGTTCAAATTCTGCAACAGTTAACCAATTTATACCCATTGCTAAAGATTCAAAAATTACCTGTCGAGCTGGAAGATCTACACCTGCTGCCAATGCTGCAGTGGCTACTACTCCTACTAGTTTCTGTGATTGAAAATCTTCTTCAATAATTTTTCTTTCTTCATTTGTTAAACCTGAATGATAAGCAGCAGCATTAAGTCCACGTTGTTGTAAATAAAATGTAATTGATTCACACTTTTTTCGGGTATTAGTAAAAACTATTGATTGACCTTTAAATCCGTACTTAGATTTTGTGGAATAAGCATTCTTCATTAATAATGAGATAAATTTAAGTTTCTGTGCTTCACTTAAAGAAAGCAATAAATGACGTTCAACTGGAACAGGACGATCATTATATTTTATCAATTTACAGTTAAGTCTTTTAGCTAAAAATTCGGGTTCTCCTAATGTAGCACTTAAATATAGAAATTGAGAATTATATTGGGTTTTTAATCTTGCTATTAAACCATCTAGTATAAATCCTCTCTCAGGATCAATTAATGTTTGAATTTCATCAATTATAATAGTACCAATATTTCCTAAAAGTTCTCTTTTCCCACTTCTTAAAATAAAATCAATTGCTTCATATGTGGCAATTATAATATGAGCATCCGTTAACTCTTTATTATTTTTATCTTCTTTTTTCTCAAATAATGATTCTCCAACTTTTTTAATGATTTTTAGCTTCAGTGGTTTATATTTCTCCTTAAATTCTTCTGTCCTAATATTAGCTAAAGCTACAATTGGTACTAAATACAACATTTTAGCAGCTTTATCTTTTAAAACATGTGAGATTCCAGCTAATTCTCCTACCAAAGTCTTGCCTCCGCTCGTAGGGGCCATAATCAATTGATTACTACGATCTGATAATAAACCCTTTTCAATAGAAATTGCTTGAATGGGTAATAGATTAATTAATTTTAAATTTTTTAATATCTCTTTAAAATTGACTGGAATACTTAAGCTACTTATCTTTTGATTAAGAAATTTTTTACTAATTGATGGAGTTTTCTCAATGTCATATAGAGTGATATCCTTTGATTTTGTAGGATCAAAATCTGCTTTAAACGCTTCTAGAACTTTTCTGACATCTCTAAATTTGAGGATTAAATGCATTAAAAAATTCTTTAATTTAGGACTAATCTTTTCCTGAGAAATAAGCCCTGTAAGCTTAATTCTATTCAATATAATCTCATATGCGCATTCTGAACAAATAATTTGGTCTTTATAAGATTTAATTTGAAAATTTTCATTTATTAATGTAAATGTATGTTTTTCCATACAAGAATTGCATAAGGTTAAATTTATAATCTTAGATGTGTCATATTGAAAATTACTTAGCATCTCCATAATTGATGAAACATCTTGAGAAGGAGTTTGACTTGAAAAAGCAATAAATTTGTTTTTATCAGATAATATAAACTTTTTTAACAATCTTGGATTAATTGGCTGTTGATGTCCATCTTTTTCAGTTTTATTAAAACTTAGAGGACGAATTTTATTTTTGAAATCTGATCCTAAAATTACGCTCCCCTTAAAAAATGGTTCTTTTACATATGTAAATGTAAATTTCTTCTTCTTAAATGATTTTAGATAAAAGAAGTTAACGTTAAATATCAAATCTTTCTTATGATCACGATTTCTATCAAAAATAATAAAGAAATTTCTTAAAGGGAGACTCAATTAGGATACCATTCAAGTTTTAACTAAATAATGTAAATGAAAAATTCCAAATCAAATTTTCTAATTTGAAATGGAAATAAGTAAAATTGGATGTAAGATTAGATAATAAAAATAAATTTGAAATTAAAAACCAAAAACGCGCTTTATTTTATCATAAACTTCCTTAATTTGTCTAAGTTTTGTTTCATCGCCTTGATTTATAAAATGGGTAATCCAATCTGACAATCCCCCTTGTTGTATCCATTGTAAGAAATATTCAACAGACTGACGTTCTTCAGCAGACATATTATATTCTACTTTTTTGTTATTTTTGTATTTATTTTTAATTTTCTTGTATATAAAGATTATAAATTATTCTATTTTATATTTTTATAATTCTAAATCTATTAAATAAACTTAATGAAATTTTTAAAAAAATAAAGTGAATAATTTTGCCTGATGTCAGAATAAAAACACCAAATTTAGACGATATTTTTGAGAAATGGAAACAAAAAGCGGCTAGAACAGATCGTAAAAAGATGGAAAAACAATTTGGCACAAAAGGAGCGGTTTTTACATTAGATGCTATTAGTGCAGCTGAATATGTAAAAGATACTAATAAAGAAGCAGCAATTTATTTTGCTGTTAAAAAATCCCTCGGTCCTGCTCCAAAAGGAAAAGAAGAATCTACTATAACTGCCCCTAAAGTAGGAAGAGTTCAATTCTATTCATTTAAAGGAGTAGGAAAGATAAATAAAGATGAATGGAAGGGAGATGAGATTGTCCCTCAATATGAGTCATTACAAGCAGTCCCTTGCAAAAATTGTAGAGGTAAAGGATATATGGAAAATAAGTGCAAAACGTGCAAAGGTACTGGTAAAATTGAAGAAAATCTCATTATATTAGTTGATCAAGAGCAGAATAAAGAAAAAAAAGTATTTTCTTATCCATGCGGTGCTTGTTATGGTACTGGAAACAGAATTGAACCATGTAAAGAATGTGGAGGGTATAAAAATCTGTACAAGTATGAAGACCTTCCTGTACCTTTTCAAACAGTTGTTACAGGTGTACCTATTCTTCATTCAAGTGCTCAAACAAAGTATGAGAAAGAAATTGGAGAAGATCTCCATAAGATGATTGAAGAAGTTGAGGGTATTAAATTTAGCGATTTTAAAGATTTAGAATCTAAAGCGGAACCCTCATTAGGATATTGGAATAAAAATATTAAAAAGACGATTGGAGCTGCAAGTAATGATTATAGAAGTTATAGTAAAGATAAAGATTCACAAATTACTTCTCAAATCTACTTATTCCCAATGATTCAAATGTTCTGTGAAACTAAGCGCGGTAGCAAATTCGAACTTTACAGTTTGGGGTCTGGAGATAAATTTATGGTATATTCTAATTTCTAAGTCTCTTTTTCTTTATTTTCTGATAAATTATTACACAGTGTATTATTATTTTCCTTTTAAATCTCTCACAATATTTTAACAGATTTCTTTTCCAAACATAAAGTTATAAATAACTGGATTTTACTTCTTTATTGGAAATTTTTATTTAATTGAGTTAGAGTATGGATAGAAATATGATTAATATAGTCAAAAAAGAAATTTTCCTAAGTGCAGACTACAATTGTAAATTTTGTAATGATACAGGTAAAATTAAGATTTACCGAGACGATTGGGAAGATTATGAAGAATTGATATGCGAATATTGTAAATCTGATTGAAAATATTTCTTAAAAAGAATATTGTATCAGTTTAATTCTATTCTTATTTGAAAACTTTATCAAAAACTTGTGGTAAGTTATTTACTATAGGTTTGCGTGCTGCTGCAATAAATGTAAGCGCTATCAATCCCCCTAAACCAAATTGAATTATACCATTCAGAATTAATTCATATGATGCTGCAGCTATCCCGTAAATGATAATTTCATAAAGAAAATATCCGATGGCCATTAAAACACCACCAGCTATAACAGCTAAGATGTCTCGATAATTTATTTTTTCATAATATTTTTTGGGATTTGCTATAAATCCCACTAAAAAGCCTTCTAAACCTTTAATTATTAATGTTCCAGGGGCATATATTGTATAGCCTAAAAAAATATCTGCTAAAGCTGAACCGATACCTCCAGAAAAACTACCTATTATAGGACCGAATAATAAACCACAAATCATTACTCCTGCATCTCCAATATTAATGAAACCTTGAGTAGCAGGAATTGGAATTGAAATTACCATAGTTAATACGCAAATAAGCGCAGAAAATACTCCTATTAATGATAAGGATATAATTAATCTAGGTGTAAGACGCCCTTTATAATTATCTGATAATGTTGGTTGTTCATTTTTCAAAGTTTTTTACCGCCTTCAATTATTAAACTCTAATTTTTTGAATATTTTAGACTTTATAAAATTAATTTATGAAAAACTCCGATGATTGGTTTTGAATTAAATAGATAAAAAAATTACTTCCTTATATTATTTGAAGCATACGCAGCTAGTATCTTCCCATAAAAATAATGATGACTACTTATATTTGATTTGCTTGTATGAACAATTTTACATTCATAGCTTAAATCAGAGTCTTTTATGGTAGGTACTTGTGATTTATTTCCAGGAATGATTTCTATTCCTGCTTCTTTAAATTTATCTATATTTCTTCCAGAATAAGAGCCTGATATGTCTACAGCATGAGAGATTTTATCTGAAGGTATATTTATCGTAAACTCATTGACTCCTTCAGTTAATAGTTTGTATGTATATCGACTATAAGCAACTTGTGCTCTAATTACAGGATTACCCTCAAAATTTTCTATTGTTTTCCAGTCTAATGCCATAACATTAAGTTTTCCAATTTTATCCATTGAGACTAGTAACGCTGTGTTTCTCTTAAAATGTTCAATATAGTCATATGGTTCAATTTCTTGCCTAGTGTCTGACATTTTTATAATATCATTGGAGTTTTTTCTTAATTTTTCAATAATATTTAATCAAAGTCGTCTTGATCATAATCATCTTCATCTTCATCCTCAAAATCTTCAGCATCTTCAATAAGCTCAGACTCTTCAGCTTCACGATAACACTTTTTGCAATAAGGTTTTCCACCTACATAAATTGCATCCTCTTGAAGTATCTCTTCCTCGCAATTTTCACAGTATACATAATCTTCCTCATCATAATTGCTCATAATACACACCTTTAAATCTAAAATATAATAAAATAAGACAAAAAATAATTTAAGTATTGCATAAATTTATACAATACAGAGATATGCTTCTTTTAGCCTTCTTTCTGCATCTTTGACAATATTATTAATTATGTCTTGAACAGCATCAATAGAATTGATTAAGCCAATACTTTGACCCAAAAGTACAGCACCATCTTCAACATTACCATCATAGGTCATTTCATAATGTTTCTGATCTTCCATAACGATTTCTGGAGTTATTTGAGCTTCCAAGGCCATCTTCTCCTCTTTACTTGATACAACTCCGTGGTTTAAGGAATACTTATTTTTCCAAAGACGGATTGGGCCAAGAACTCCAGTAACCCATATTGTATCATCCGCCTTTGCAGAAGGAACTACATTTTTGTATTTATCATGGAATTCACTTTCCTTTGAAGCAATAAATCTTGATCCCATCGCAATGGCTCCTGCACCCATAGCTATAGCTGAGGCTAATCCTTCTCCACTTGAAAATCCACCACATGCAATTATTGGGGTTTCTGAATATTTTTTTGTAACTTGTTGTAATAAGACCAAAGTACTGATTTTTTCATAACTTTGATGACCTCCCCCTTCCCAACCAGTAACAACCATACCATCAACACCATAAGCCACACATTTATCAGCAAGCCATAATGCTGGCGCTACATGAAAATGTTTTATGTTTGATCCAGATTCCTTAAGTTTTTGATAAGTTTTAGCTTTTGGTAATGTCTTCGGAGATCCTGCACTAGTTACAGCATAAACACATTGCTCTTTTATTTTTGGATTATCCATTATAAATCGTGAAATCCCTCGACAGAGTCCTGGTGCATCCAATTGTAATCTAGATGTTCTTATATTAAACCCAAAAGGCTTATCGGTGTGTTCTACCACATATTCCATATTCGATTTCATTACTTCCAAACTATTTTTTCCAAATAAGTTTGTATGACTTAATACTCCTAATCCTCCAGCTTCTGAAACAGCCACCGTTAATTCTTTTGTATAAAAAGGGCCCATAGGTGCTGCAATTATTGGATGCTTAATTCCAAACATCTCAGTAATATTAGTTTTTAATCCCATTTTCTTATACCAATTTCAACTATTTTTGATAATTTTAATAATATGATAATATTAATAGTGAAAAATCAGAAAGTAATATAAATTTTTTATAAATTTAAAAGCAATTAATAAGAGCTAACATCATTTTATCAAAGGAAATTTATTTAATTTTTGAGTAAGATTAATAGCTTTGAAGTATAAAGAAGTATTTTTCTAAATATATTTAAATATAAGTTCCTTTTTTGTTTTAATAAATTAAGTTATACTAAATAAAGGCTCTTTACGCCAGAAAATTTTCAAATCAAGAGTCTAACTATTTTTCCTAGGCGATTTACAAATTGGACAATACCATAAATATAAAATTGGTTGTTCTTGGAGGAGGAGAAGTTGGTAAAACTTCAATAATCAACGCCTTTATGGGGAAACCATTTTCTGAACAGTATCTACCCACAATAGGTAGTGAAACTACTAAAAAAGAATATGTAATGGAGAATAATGGTAATATAATAAGAGTATTAGTTTCAATATGGGATGCGGGAGGCCAAAGATTATTTAATCCATTTAATCCAGTATTATATAAAAATATCGATATCTGTCTTCTAGTTTTTGATCTAACAAAACCAAAAGAAACGCTAAAACTTCTAAAGGAAGAGTTTTTAGAACGTGTAAATAGCCTATCTGAAGATATTTTAAGGTTATTTATTGGTAACAAATTGGATATCTTTACAAATGAGAGACAGGTTAAATCAAATTTGAATAATTTTTTATCCAAAAATGACAATGTTGTATTTGTATCAGCAAAGACAGGTGAAAATATTTCAGAATGTTTAGAATTGCTAATACATACGTTTTTAAAAAAAGCAGAAGTTTTTTTTCCTAATTTTGTAAAGGAAAATACAGCAACAGCATTCCTAAATTTAATAAATAAAAAGGAATCTCGTTTAAAAAGTGGATTAGGAAATTTAAATAATTTAGATTCAGTGTTAAAAAAACCAAAGATAAAACCAAAGATAAAAGAAAAAGAAGGTGAAGATAAAGAAATTAAAGAATTGAAATATTTTGACTTCCTTAAACAAGAGTTAGAAAAGAATTCGAATCATAAAATCAATATAATGGATCAATTTTTAATTAATTTATCTGAACTTGAAAAAACAATAAACCATATCAAAAAAACGCATTCTAAGTCACCTGAAAGTTTAATTAATAGCTTAAAAGAACTATTAATTAACGCTAAAAAAGATTTTGAACAAAATATTGACTATATAGAAAAATTAAATAGGGAAGAGTTCGAATTAGTAAAAATAATTTCAAAAACTAAAGAAGAAAAGGTACAAAATAATTAGAAACATTTTTTGGTTAAAAAATAAATCGTATTTAATTAAAAGATAAATAAAATAAATAAAAGTTGAAAAAAATTGTCTGAAGAAATAACCTTAAAGGAATTCCAGAGATTAAAAGAACAAGTCACTAAGTTAGAAAATAAGATTAATGAACAGTTAAAAAAGTTTGAACAAAAATCTAGTAATCAAGTAAATGATCTGGAAAAAAAATTGTCTGAACGTTTAGATAAACTTGATCATAATCTAGATGAAATGGTTAATAATCTAGAAAAGAAATATAATGAGCAAATTGATAAATTAGAACAGAATACAAATGATCTATTCGCACAACAAACACACGATATTAATAAGCAGGAAGTATCGACAAGTAAAAACATAGAAGATTTAGCAAATATGTTCGAAAAAGAATTGAGAGAAAAATTTTCTGATATTTCCATGAAATTAGAAGATAATTTTAAGACACTCAACATTGAGCTGGAAAATAAATTCAAAACTATTGATCAAAAATTGGATAGGCAAGTTGATAATCTACTAACTCAAAATAAATCTTTAAATGAAAAAATAATAACTATGAGTGAAAATTTTTCTACTAAATTAAGTAATTTTAAGGAAGAAATTGATACAAAAGTAGATGTTCTCAGAGATATGATTAAAAAATATAATGATGAGAATACAGAGTTTAAAACTAATCTAGAACCGATGTTAGAGAGCCTAAAAAGTGAGCAAGATTTAGTTAAAATAACAATAGATGTGCTTAAAAAACAAATAAAAGATAGCGCAAAAGAATGGATTGATGATGAAATAAAACTTGCCTGCAAAAATAAAGAGAAAGAAATTCTTATGAATATTTGGATTGACGAATTGAAAAATATAATAGAAAATGTAGATAAATTAAAAGAAGTCCATCCAAAGGAATTAAAAATTCATATTAATGAAATATCAAGCACTATAGAATCATTTAAAAAGAAATTTTTAAAATAATTCTCCGTCTAATTCTTTTATTAGAAATCTTTTAGAAACTATTTTTTTCCATTCCGAATTATTTTATAATTATTATTTTAAAAAAAAGAAAATTCAATTATGCCTAATAAGTATCCTGAGATTATTTCTCTAGGAGAACTCTTAGTAGAAATAATGCGAGATAGAATAAATTCTAAGCATAGAGAGGTTGGTGGGACTTATAGAGGCCCTTTTCCAAGTGGGGCACCTGCTATATTTATAGATTCAGCCGCTCGAATGGGGAAACCATTTGAACTTTCTACTGGATTAATCGGTGTTATAGGAAATGATGAGTTTGGAGAATGCATACTAGAAAAATTACATAGTGATGGTGTCGATACTTCTCAAATAAGAATTACTAATGAATTAACTACAGGAATAGCTTTCAACCAATATAATTCTGGTGGTTCGCGTAAATTTATTTTTGCTCAAGGAGCTGCTGGAGAAACATCAGAATTCGATGTTAAAGAAGAATATTTTCAGAATATAAAAAATATTCATATAATGGGAAGTGCTCTTGCTGTTAGTAAACAATCTCGAGAAGCATGTTATAAAGCCATAAAAATCGCGAAAGAAATTAATC
This sequence comes from Promethearchaeota archaeon, assembly GCA_048938855.1. Taxonomy (GTDB): domain Archaea; phylum Asgardarchaeota; class Lokiarchaeia; order Sigyniarchaeales; family SOKP01; genus Loki-b32. Next base: position 28,015 of record JBHLLT010000001.1, on the reverse strand, counting down.
CAAATGTTATAGTCTCTTTTGATCCCAATCTTAGAGAAGAAATGTTAGATTTAGAGACTATATTAAATATCAGCAGACCCATTTTAGAAAAAACGGATATTTTACTCCCAAGTGGAAAAGAGGCTGAAAATCTAGCAAATATGAAGGGATCTGAAAGAGCATGTCAGCAATTACTAAAAATGGGACCAAAAATAGTAATATTAAAACAAGGTCATAAAGGATGTACAATTTTTACTCCAGATAAAATTAATGGACTAAAAATCGATGGATTTAAAGTTATTGAGAAAGACCCTACTGGAGCCGGAGATTGTTTTGGAGGTGCGTTTATCGTAGGATATTTAATGGATTGGAAACTAGAAAGAATCGCGAAATTCGCTAATGCTGTTGGTGCTTTAAAAGTAAAAACTTTTGGACCTATGCCCAATACATCATATCAAGAAGTAATATCATTAATGACATAATCCAAATCATAATTGTATCAGTAAGCTCTGCAATACTTATTTGGGAAAGAACCATTGAATTTTACAAATCAACTATATACTCTATTTTGATGGAAAAAGGGATAGGTTGGTTAGAGCCACATCAAAAAGATAAAAAAACGGGTTAAAATATCTATTCAAAAGCGAACCATAGATGAAGTTATACAAAAATCTTTCAATCCTGTCAATAGATATTGTGACCTCATCTTTATTTGTTCAATTTCCTTTTGTAAATTGATTCACGGTTTAAAACATAATCATTTATAAATTTATTCATTATTTTAATCCTTAAATCAAATTGAAAATAGGGAAACATCAAAATTTATATATATGTAATTTCAATATTTCATAATATACTTTTAAGAAAAATTAGTATAAAAATGATCGATTATATAAATCGACACTTGTTTAATCAAATATTTTATTTTTGCAGAAATTAAATAAACTTTCATATTCTAATTCTATATGAGGCATTAATTATTATAATCCAAAATTCAAAAAATGACTGACGAATTTAAAGGAGAAGAAAAGGAAAATAAATCGGAAAGGGAAGTAGATAGAGTAGATAAAGAGTACTTATCTAAAGCTAAAAATTCAAGAGATATGATAGATAAAAAATTAAGAGCTTTTGAAAATAGTATAGAAGACTTATCAGAAGCCATAACTAATGAAGAACAGATAGAAAAAAAACAGATTGAAAAAAGACCTCTTGAAGAAATAAGTGAAGAAGTAAAAGAAGCACAGGAAAAATTGGATAATATTCAAAAAAAAATAGATGACAAAGAGGAATATCTTTCTGCTATTCAAGAAACTATAAATCAGCTTGAAGAAAAATATAATCGCAAAAATGAAGAGATGAGTAATTTAGAAGAGAGATTGGCGATTACTAATGAAAGTAAAGAGAATTTGGAGCAAGAATACGTGGAACTCTTGAAGAATAATGAACAATTAGTTAAAACTTACGAAACAAGACAAGTAGACTTAATTGTTCTTACAGATTCAATAAAAGAAAAAATTACATCTCAAGAAGAACTTCGTAATAAAATTTCAAAATTAAATCAAGAGATTCAATCAAAAGATGATTTACTTGTTAAACAGAAAGAAGAATCTGAAGCGTTAGAAAAGAAATTAAAAAGTCAACGTGCTGAAAATGAAACTTTGAAAGTCTCAATTAGTAAGAATAAAATTGAGTTAGAACACTCAAACTCAGAAATAGAAGCAAAAGAAGAGGAAAAAAAGCTTTTAACTGAACAAATTGATAAACGAGAAAGTAGAATTAAGGAGATCGAGTCCAGAATTGAAGAGTATAAAGACGGTTTTCCAGAAATGGAGAAACAGCGAGGGACATACGAAGAACTCCTTGCAAAATATAAAGTTCAATTAACTGACAAACAACAACAATTAATTGAAATTGAATCTCGTATACAAGAATTAAATGATACTTCAAATAATTTAATTGAACAAATAATTGGAAAAGAAAATCTAATTGAAGCTAATGAGAAAAGAATTGAAGAGTTGAAAAAAGGTATTGAAACTTCAAATACTGAGTATATTGAACGAGAAAAAAGATTAGAAGCTTTAACTGAAAAATTAAAACATATGGAATCTGAACATGAGAAATTGAGTAAAGCGAAAGAAGCAATTGATTCTAGCACTAATGATTCAAGAGAAATCTTACAAAAACTTAAATTAGAATTAGAGAGTCAGGAAAAAGAAATTAGAGATAAAGAGAGTAGGATACATAGATTAGAAATTCTCTCAGCAATTTATCGAGCTTCTAAATTTTTTGGAGGAGTTTTGATAGGGATTGGCGTTTTTTTTATAATTTGGTCATTAGGTGTGTTTTATGGGTTAATTGATTTTGGTATAACCAATAGTGATATAATGGGTTTACTTCTATTAGTAGGAGCTATTTTATCAATTATTTCAGGTATATTTCATTTGGAAAAGTCATAAAATTCAATTAACTATTTAATATTCTTGGAATAAATTTATAGTGATTCTATTGGCTGAAAAAGATCAAGAAAAAATCCCCCCAACTCGACATATAGGATTGATAACAGGAATTTTATATGGTATTGGGGTTGGTATTGGGGGTTCAATTTTTATCTTACTAGGTTCAGCTATTAATGAAGCCCAATCTGGAGTTCTTATTAGTCTAATTCTTGGGGGAATATTGATATTTTTTACTGCCTTAAATTTTAGTGAGTTATCTGCAAGTTTACCAATATCAGGAGGAGCGTATAATTTTAGTAAAGAGGCGTTAGGAGGGTTTTTGGCGTTTATAATTGGTTTTTTTTTGTGGATAGCTAATATAGCATCATTTTCATTTTCAGCACAAGCATTTACAGTTGTAATAGAAGCTTTTTTTCCCGGAACCTTTATTCGAAGCTTATTTATACCAATAGCAATTTTGCCAATACTTTTTACTGCAATTGTTATTTTTCGAACTCAAAAAATAGCCTTCAGAACCCTCGTATCTTTAACTGTAGTTTTACTAATTATTTTTGCTATTTTTATCTTTTCTGGTTTTTTCATTTCTCCAATAAGCAATCCATCCAATTTTGATCCAGGATTTTTAACATCCGAAACTAATTTCTTTGTCGTAATTTTTTGGTTTTCATCACTATTCATCTTTTTTACAGGAATAATGACAAATTTAGCATATTTAAATGCCAATTTGAAAAATCCATCAAAGAATATTACAAAAACCAATATTTTTGCAATTCTCATCACTCTGCTAGTTTATTTATCCATGACTATTGTTGTAATGATTAATATTGGTACCTATTCTTCAAACTTGGAATCTCCAATACTATTAGCTTTCATTATGAAAGATATAATAGGTTTTCCAGGATATTTATTAATGGGAATAGCTGCAATGATATCAATATTAATCACAATGAATACCGCGTTAGGCTCTGGTATAGCTGTGATGCATGCATTAGCAAGAGATCATTATATATCAAAGAAATTTTTAAAACTAAGTAAAAAAACCGAAAAACCCACTTTAGCCTTAGTTGTAACAACGATTATAGGAATCTTTTTTACAGTTTTGGCAATTCTTTTCGGTGATGTCGGTTTTACAGCAAATATCACAACCTTTATTTATTTCTTTGGGTTGGCATTTGTAAATTTTGCGGCGGTTATCCTAAGATATAAAAGAAAAGAATTAGATCGTCCTTTTAAGGCACCCTTTTTCCCATATTTGCCCATAATTGTTGGTTCTACTTGTCTAATAATAAGTTTTATTTTAAACCCAAATGCGATACTTATTGGTTTAATTTTTTTATTCATAGGTGTAACTTATTACCTATTGACAATAGCAGATCGTCATTCAGTTATACTCACTCTCGCCGGATTAAAGTTTTTTTCCCTTATTCTTGTCGGAATTTTCATTTGGATATTAAATAATTTCAGTGTATTATTTTCTCCTATAATTGGTTTTTCAGCTACCTTTTCTTTAGTTCTACTCCGCATTCTCATATTTTTTTGCTTTTTTGCATTGGGTACTATCTTTTTTGATATTATCCCTCTTAGAGAATTAGTATATTTCTTCATAAAAAGGGTAAATAAGAAGGAAGTTGCGATTGATATAGGTATTGGCCAAATTATTGAGTTGAAAAAGGGTAAAGCCAAATTAATTTACAATATTAACATAATAGTTGGCATAATACAGCTTTTCTCTTCCTTATTTATTTTTATGTTAGTATCACTTTTTGCACTGGATGTAATTTCAATCACTTCAATTCATTTTGGATCCGTAACCTTTGACCAAACCACAGCTGAATTCTTATTTAACGGAACTTTAATTTTCCTTGGCACAACTCTATTGTTTGGAGGGGTTTTCAGTCTTTATTTAAATAAAGAAACAAAAACTCTAGGAGTATAAAAGGCTATCTCCTCTTTTTATAATTTAAGATTCTGTGCAAGGTTAGTTTTTTCAATGGAATTTCCAAATTTAAATCTTCATATACATTCAAATTACTCAGATGGTAAACAAACAATTAATCAAATTGTAAAGAAATCCATTAAACTAAATCTAGATTATATCGCAATTACAGATCATCTCACTAACTCATGGAAAGCATGGGTTTCAAAACTAAATAATAAACTCACCATTTCATCGTATTTAGATGAAATTTCAAATTGCCAAGCATATCTAATTAGTAATAATATCAAACTTATCCTTTTAAAAGGAATAGAAATCGATCTTTCAAGTACAGAGCAATTTATTAAAAAAATTATAGATATTGATGAATTTGATTTAATATTGTTTGAATATCTTCAAAGTTTCGAAACAATTGCGTACCTGGAAAACATAATTAATTATTGGAAAAATCAAATCAGTAACCTTATTAGATTTCCAATTTTAGGATTAGCTCATTTTGATCCTTCATTTTTTATGGTAGGAGATGTTGATATTTTAATGAAATTTCTCAAAAAGCATAATATATATTTTGAGTTTAACTCAAGCTATCCATCTTTCTATTCTCCTCGATATGAAAGATTTTTTGAAAAAATTATAGAATATAAAATACCAGTTGCTATTGGTTGTGATTCTCATACCCAAAAAACATTGAAAGATTTTGATGAACCTCTTAATATGATCCAATTTTATAATCTTGAAAGGAATTTAGAAATATTAATTAATACAATAGACCTACGAGTAAAATTTTAGTATAAATTTGCTCATTTTCGTAGTTTTCATTCTAATTCGTTCAGTTTTGAAAGAGACAAAGGGAGTGAATTTGAGCGAAATTGAATAAACATTACCTTTTTAAATTCAATTTTTTTTATGATTTTTATGGATTTTGAAGAAAAAATAAATTTAGCAGCTAAATGGATAGCTGAATCAAAAAGGCTAGTTATTTTAACTGGAGCGGGTATTTCGACAGATAGCGGATTACCTGATTTTAGAGGTCCCAATGGTGTATGGACTCGGCGTGATAAAGGTTTACCACCACCTACACCAAAAGTTCCATATGATCAGGTAAAGCCAAATGCAAATCATTACGCAATTGTTGAATTATTGAAAATGGGTAAATTAGATTATCTTATTTCTCAAAATGTTGATGGACTCCATATTAAATCAGGAATTCCTTTTGATAAGTTAGCTGAGCTTCATGGTAATCAATTTTTTATGAAATGCTTATCATGTAATAAAAAAATGCTATTTGAAGAAGTTGGATGGGATAAAAAAAAATGGGGCTCAGGATATCGAACTTATCCTGTTCGAGAAGGTCAACCAACATGTCCTTATTGTAATGGCCGACTTATATCAAGTATTGTGAATTTTGGCGACTCTCTTCCCCTTGATGAACTTCAGGAGTCCGAATTGCGGTCTGCAAGGGCTGATGTCTTTTTTGTTATTGGATCATCATTAGTTGTTTCACCCGCAATGAATCTACCAGGAATTGCAAAAGCAAATGGATCTAGATTGATTCTTCTCAATAAGGGAGCTACTCCATACGATGATTGGGCAGATATACGGTTTGATAATTTAATTGAAGAGGTACTTCCTCCAATAATGGATAAAGTAAAAGTAATGTTAAATACAAATTAGATTCATAAATCAAAATTATTTTATTCTTGCATATATATCTCTATTCCTATCAAACTCTTTCAGAATTTTTCTTCCTTCCTTATTAGACAAAGACAGATTAATCTCACTTTTTCGAGAAAGACTCCCGGTAAAGATTTCGTTATTATTGGAAAAAATTACTATATTTTGACTAGCATATTCAGGAGCTGCTTTTAAAATAATTTTGTCTCTCATTACTTCTATTTCGAGATTAATTTTTTCTTTTTTTGGTTTTGCCCTTCCATATTTAGTCAATTCTCTATACTGTGTAGGTTTTTCACTTAATTTTCCAGATTTTATAGGATTGATTACAATGTCTTGACCAAATGAATAAATCTCATATTCTAATTGTCTTGTTTTATAATTTCTTACTTCTACTACAGGTCTTGCTAAATCCCTATCCCTTAATCCTGATGGAACTTTAACTGTCATTTTAATTATCAATACGTTTGATATATCTCCACCCTCAATGAAAATAATTGTATCTATTATTGAAGGTAGCATTCCAAGCTCAATACGACCAATAAATCTTTGAATTGCATCTATAGCAGATGAAGAGTGAACTACACCTACCATACCAACACCAGATAATCTAAAATCTGAATAAACTTCAAAATCTTTAGTGGTTCTAACTTCATCAAAAATAGTAAAATCAGGTCTTACAAGTAATAATATATCTGCTGAATTCTCTAAACTTCCTTCTAATTTAGTATATTGTGTTATTTCGGGTTCTACTTGTAAATCTCTTACACTTTCAAGTGTTTTAACTACTTTATCTTGGCTTAAATAATAATTAGCTAATGCTGCTGAAAATGTGGATTTTCCTGCTCCCGGTGGCCCAGCAACAAGTATTCCTTCTGCTTTTTCCAGTCTCCTCTGTAATCTAGAATCTATTGAATAATCTGATAAGCTTAAACTCACTAAAGGTCTAACTGCGGTTATTTCTACATCATTAGAAAAGGGTGGTCGAGTTATAACTATTCTAAACTCACGTAATTGTGCTACAACCGCGCCTTCTCTTTCAATTTCTATAAATGAGTGTTGATCAGCTCTCACATTTTCTATAATTTCGAGAGCAATATCCTCAATCATTTGCGGGATTAAAGGATTTTCACTAACTTTCTCAAGATGCCAACTACCAGGAGCACCTTTCTTAGCATAAGGAGGTAGATTTCTTTTAAGATGAACACTCATAGTTGTCTCATCAAAAAATTCTAATAACTTTAAAGAAAGTGGTTGTTTTTCTCTTTCTACCTTTTTTTCCCAAGTAAATAATACATCCAGACCTTCAAAAACTCCAACATCCCCTTGAATGCGATCCGATGTAATTAAAGTTGCTCCGTTTTCTAAAGCCGATTCTCTAATTAAAGCATCTAACTCTCCACCAGGTGCCATTTTTATTTCTTCTCTCGTAGGTCTTTTCCCTATAACATGGAGTGTAATAACACTGTCTTCATGAAGCTTTCTTAATTCTTTTAAAACATTTAGACCAAAGAATCCAATTTCTTTTTGAATATTGGTTCTATATTCGACCTCAGCGACAACAACATTGGAAATAAAAATTTCAGGATTTTCTCCTAAATCTCCATTTTCAATTAAATTAAGAATTTGACCATCGAAGATTATCGATGTATCACAAGAAAATTTATGTTTCATCGATATCCTCCGTCTTATTTAAAATTTGAAACTTTTTAACACTATAATAAATCGGTTTGCTCAATCTATCTACGGTGGCAACAATTAAGTCTTTTCGAGAACTCATAGCAACTCTGGACATCTTATCTAAATCCCTTAGTTCAATAGGATTTCCTTCAAATACGGGAAATATTAAAAATTTCGCTGAATCTTTTTCAAAATCGGCACCCCTTTTATAAACTCGAAAATCTATCCCATCTCCATAACCTGTACGAACAATATATCCTCTTTTTCTTAGATCCATATATATTACATACTTTTGCCAAAGACGTGAATCAAATTGAGTGAAATAAGTTAGCAATCCTTCAAAATCATATAAATTTTTGTTTCTATCATTATCTTCCCAAAGAAGTATTCTATTTCTTTCACATAGAAGTAATACTTCTATAGCATTTAAAGTCAAGAATTCTCTCTCATCTCCATCTAACTCTATAGTACCTATATAAGACGTATTGTAAAATTCTTCAATAGCTTTACTATTTGAAATTATAACTTTATCTTTTTCAATTAACCCATCTAATTGAACTTTCTCTGTTTTTTCTTCTACATCTTCAGTCATATAACAATTAATATGAATATTTTATAATTAATGAATTTATACGTGTTTTTCTCTCTATTTTTAAATTAGGTAAAATAAAAATTTAAAGGATAGGTAGGAATCTGTAAATATTAAATTTCTATTTAAAAAACTAATCTTTAATAAGTGGAAGTGAGAAATAGAATTTACTCCCTTTATTCCTACCTTCAGATTCCATCCAAATTTTTCCACCATGAGATTCTACAATCTTCTTAGAAATATATAAGCCTAAACCAGATCCATCAATTCCCAAATCTAAACCCTGACCATAATGTTCTACTTTTCCAAATTGTTGAAAAATTTTGCTTTTTTCTTCTTCCGTAAATCCAATTCCATTATCTTTTATTGAAACTACAATGAAATCATCTAAAATTTCCGCCCTAATATCAATCCAACCTTTAGGTGGAGTATATTTTATTGCATTTATGAGTAAATTTGAAATTACATCATGAATTTCTTCTTTTTCAAATTTTGTTATCATGGTTTCAGGAATCTCTATGTTCAACGAATGTTCTCTTTTTGCAATTAGAGGATGTAATTCCTCAGCACAGTAATTAATTAGGAAAGATAAATCTTCCCTCTGAAGTTTTGGCTTATATTCAGTAGATTCCATTTTAGAAGTCTGCAAAAGGTTATTAATAATACTTTGTAACCTTTCACAGCCTTTATTTATTTCATCTAAATCTGAAATTATATCAGCATTTAAATCTTCAGAGTATTTTGATAAGATTAATTCAGAAAAACCTTTGATTGAAACTAATGGAGTTTTTAATTCATGAGAGGCTCTCCTTAAAAATTCAGATTTTAGTCTGTTAATTTCCTTTAATTTATATTCCATCTTTTTTATATCAGTGATGTCCCTTATAATTGCCCATATTCTATAGGGATCTCCTTGCTCATCCTGTAATATCCAAAATCTGATACTAACAGGTAAGATTTTACCATTTTTATGATAAATTTCCTTTTCATAGACTTTACTTTCACCTATAGATAATTGAGTTAAAAGATTATTATCTTCTGTTTCATACCATTTTACTGGAGTTATTTGACGATTATTCATTTCGAGAATTTCATTTCTAGAATATCCAATCATATCAAGAAATGCCTGATTAAGTTCAATAAACCGACCTTCCATATTGGTGGAATATATTCCATCTGTACTTGACTCAAATAAAGTTCTATATTTATTTTCAGAATCACGTATTTTTTGTCTTGCACTTTTTTCTTCAGTTATATCAGTAAAATATGCAAATGACCCTTTATATTTTTGTGTTTCATCCATAATTGGTGCTGCACTTACTTCCGTAAAGATAGTACTCCCATCCTTCTTTAATAATTGTAATTCATAAGTGTCTTTAATTCCTTTTTCGCGTCTAGATCGATTACTTTGTATTAAAGGTTCCATTGACTCAGGAATGAAGGAGTGTAAGTTTTTACCTATCATCTCATTTTTTGTGTATCCAAGCATTTCACATATTCTTGTATTAACAAAGATAGTATTTTCATTATCATCTAAAGCCCAAACACCTTCTTGTGCATCTTCAATCATATTTCTATATTTTTCTTCAGATTCTCTTAATTTTTTTTCAGTTTCCCTTCGTTTAGTGATATCTCTTGAAATTAAAATTGCTCCGATATTATCTTCATTTTCAGTTAAAAATTTTCCTTTAAGTTCAATCCAGATATAATCTCCATTTTTATGCCTAATTCTATATTCCTCTGATAATTCACCCGTTAGTAATCCTTTTTTCAATGACTTTGATACTCTTTTAAGGTCTTCGGGATGAGCAAAATCTTTCGGACGCTTTCCAAGAACCTCGTCCTTCTGATATCCTAAAACAGAGTTATATGCATTTTCGTTAATGTATATATGTTCAAAATCTTTATTTAGTATAGCAATTAAATCGTTAGTATTTTCTGCAATTAAATTAAACTTTCTTTCAGTTTCCTTTAATTCGTTCTCTAAATTATGCTTTTCAGTTATATCAATTGCGGTCCCTTCTATGATTTTGTTTTTATTCTTATTATCTTTAATAACACGAGAATTGAGTAATAAATATAGTTCCTCTCCTTTGGAATTGTTTATTTTTACGATAAAATCTTTTACATATCCTTTTTTATCTAATTGGTTATAATATTTCTCACGTAGCTCAGAATCAGAGAAAAACTGAGACGATGGAGTTCCAGTTAAATCAATTGAGGTGTCTAATCCAAGCGTTCTATTGAGAGCAGTATTATGAAATAATAATTTTCCTTTAAATTCTCCTCTGAAATAGATTATTTCTAAATTATTAATAGTCTCTATGAAATCCTTGTTTGATAAGATATTATCACTATCTTTATTATCCAAATATCATCCTCTCAGAGGAAACATTTCTAAATTCAAATCTTTTGTAATTTTGCTCGTTATTTATTATTGAAGAGCTATTATAAAGAATTATGCCTCAAAATAAATATTATTTAATATTTCTTAATTATAAAATTATTAATCTGCAAGTTAATTAATTTTTCATAATAATTAATAAGTCGTTTCAATGTCTAATACTAAGGTAGTGTTATCATCCACAATAACATAATAAATAATTTTAAATCAATGAAAGAATTTCAATCAAGACTTTTAAAAAAGTTGAAGAATGCTAGGAAATTAGTTTTTTTAGGAGTTGGTGAAGAAAAACTAAGTGATGATGGTGTTGGCCCATATATTATTAGTGAACTCCTGGAATATTCAGATGAGGAATCCTTATTTATTAATGCAGGTATTGATCCAATGAGCAGAATTGAAGAAATTATTAAATTTCAACCATCTCACCTCATCCTTTTAGATACTTGTAATATAAATAAACCTCCCGGCACCGTTGCCATAATTGAAAGAGAAAACATTCAAGAAACAGTACCGATATCTTCACACACTATCCCTGTTCATATTGTTGTTGATTTATTACTTGAAAAGTTACCAAACTTGAATGTTTTCATGATTGGAATTGTGCCAGAAAGTCTTGAGGGATTTTCTGAGTTAAATTTGTATAAGGAAGATGAATACTCACTTGAAGAACGAAGTGAAAATGAAGACATTCCATTTTTTGAAATTAATCTAACTGACACTATCAAAAAAGTAGCTGATCAAATCATTGAAATTATTAAGAAAATTTTATTGAAAGTATAAAATCTCACTTCAGTCCTTCTGAAATTTTTGTAATATAATCTGTAATTACTTCAATAGTCTTAGTGAAATATTTTTTTTCGGCAGGAGTTAGATCATTCTTAAAATTCTCTAAAAAACCAATAACTTTATCTGCCTCTCTAAGCTTTCTAATATGATTAGAACCTTGTTTGTTTAACGAACCGCCCCATGCCATGTTTTTCACATTCTTGATATATTGATTGAAAATATTAAGGAAGTATTTTGTTTAAACCTAAGTATTACTCTATTTTTTTTTTATATTTACTCAACTTATTTCCTAAATTATTATTAAACAAATAATATGCTTTAAATACAAAATTCACGTAATAAATTCAAGAGAATATATTTTCTGAATTTAATAAAATTTGGAATTAACATTTAAAAATTAATAGTTATATTAATTTAGGTGGAAATTCCAGATAAGAATATGCATTTAAAATGATCAGAGAATTAATGATTATAGATCAAGCAGGAATTGCTTTATTTTATCACAATTTCACTAATTATGATAAATTAAACGATGAACAATCATTAGCAGGCTATTTTGATATAATTTGTCGATTTACAGAAAACAGTTTTAAAGAAAGCTTGAGAACATTGGTCTTAGACAGTTTTCTTTTCTTCTTTTATACACATGAGTCTGACTATCATCTTGTTTTAAAATGTGATAATGTAAATTTTGACAAAAAAAAGTTAGAAAAAATTTCTGAAACAATAATTTCTAGTTTTCTCACTCAATATAAAGATATTCTCAATGATTTTAATGGAGAAATTTCAAATTTTAGATCATTTTCAAAACAAATTATTAAAATTCTTAACACTAAATTTAAGGATTTTACAAAATTTTCCTTTTTAGAGCATTAATGAACTCTGTTATTAAAAAAAAATTAAAAAGAGAGAAAAAATAAATATTCTTCCTCTTAATACCCCCGTGAAAAATATTTCTCCTTATTAATATTTTTTTTTAAATTCCGCCAGCTTGAGTAGCCATTACAGTAATTACATCTTTTTTTGGATGAATACCAATTTTTGCAAACTTTAATTGATCAGGTAATACTTTCCCTTTAAAAATGAATTGTATAGCTAAAATTGGATTTAACTTATACTCACGTTGGACGGTTTTTTTAATTTCTGCAATTGAATTATTTGGATCTAATTCAATTAATTTTATAGCTTGATCTGGAGGGACTCCCGTTAGCCTAAACCTATATTGGGTAATTTTTTATCACACCCCATTAATTTTTCATAAACTGATTTATATTACATAATAATTATTAGAAAGGAAAGATAAGGATTATCGTTCAAGATCTCGAACTATGGTTTAGAAGTGATAGGTCTTTTTTTGCTTTTCTCTTCAATGATTATTTAGGCATTTATTAAAACCTAAAGGGTTCTGGAGGGGGTCCTGGTGGTTTAGGTGGTTCTGGGGATCCTGGAGGGTGTATAGGTTCTGGTTTTGGGAATGGACGTGATGGAAAACGCCCTATTCTATGTTCTAAATGTGTAATGCGCTCTTCTATGCTATCTAGTCTACTTTCAATTTTTTTGATTCTATTCAAAATATTTGGATCTTCCATAATAAATTATTTTCCAATTATAGTAATTTTGAATCTACTATCAAATTCTTATATTAAAGGCTTAATTTTTAAAGCTTTACCTTTAATTAATCAGAAACATACTAAAATCATAATTAATTGTATTTCAGTATATGTTCGAACTAAGTTCAGAAAAAAGGTATAATTTTATATATTTAGACTAATATAATATTATTATGGAGAGCTGGAACATATCAAAAAAATTAGCGAGCGAGCTATTGAAAAAATCAAGTAGTATTGATGACAATAGCCGGAGGATATTATTCATTCTTAGAAATTTAGGTCCGCAAAGATTTACTAATTTGATTAAATATTCAAATTTGAGCAGATCTACAGTTTCTAAATATATTACATTTCATCTAAAAAATGAAAATGTTGAACAACGTTTAATTACAGATAAGCAAACAAATAAACAGTACCGTGGATATATTATAACCGATAAGGGAATAGAAAAACTCGAAGAAAAACCTTTAAAGTTAAAAGATGAACTATTTATTGTTAATGAATTAAAAAAAAATGTCCGAAAGCTTGAGAACCTAATAGATTTTTATAAAGAAATAAATGTAGAAGACCCATTTATAATTCATATAGTAAGAATCGTATCGAAAATTGGAGATAATTTTTTTGAATTACAGCAAGACAGAGATCTATATTTATCACTATTTTATATATTTTATAACTCGATTCTAGGCCAAGGTGCTTTAGCTAGAAAGTATTGGCATTTAGATGAGAAAAATACTCAAAAATTTGCAGGATACAAAATTGATTTAGAGCAATTCTGCATAATCTATAAAGTATCAAAAGAGGCAATTAATTATCTTGCTAGAATGAAACTGATAAAAAATGAATTTGGTTTCTATTTAATTAAGCGCAAACAGAATGATTTCTTCTTTCACGAAGAGGATTTACTGGGAACTACAACGATTAGACTCATAAAAGATAAGTTGATAGATGAAATTATCAATCTTCAAGAAGGCATTTATGATATGATTTATGATCTGGACATTTTAGCTGAAGAATTAACAGAACAATTAAAGGAAATGGGCTTAATATGGGGTGCTATTGAGGAACAATTTCAATTATTAGTACTGAATCTAATAATTAAGAATGCGATAGAAATGGGCTTTTTAGATATAGAAAGAAAAAAATTTATGGAAGGAGTTGCGCAATCAAAGAAGTTATCATTAACAGAAGAAGGTAAACGGATACAACAGGCTATTTTAGATAGTTCTAATATTGATCTGAATTTTAATATGCTTACTTTTATACCCGTTTAAATCTTTTATAATGTAGCTCTGTAGTAAAGAAAAAATCTATTTATAAATTTTAAAATCATAGGGGTTTTAATATTGAAAAAGGGAATTATCTTTAACTCTGTTACCAAAAATCCAAGTTTTTCTCAAATATGTTTCTAAGTTGTATTTACATTATATTACTTACTTCAATAATTGTCTTATTCATTTCAATCAAACCTCTCTCTAATGTAAAAGAATTTAAAATTAATGACTACCTTAAATTGAAGCTTGAAGGCGGACAAACTCAGATTTATGTAAAAGGACGTAGATTCCAGCAGTGTATGTACTTACTGCTTAATATCCCTGTTGATCGAATAGAAGAATATGATGAGATTGAATCTATTGATGAAGCCGCGGAGAAGTTAGATAGATCAATGGAAGGAAATCATAACCATATAACCGGAAGAATCACCCCCGAAGAAGAGTTTCAAGGACACTGTTCAAATATCCAAGTGTGGGCGGAAAATGGTTATGATACAAGAATTCTTCATAGAAATTTAGCTTTTCCATTATTAAAGAGATTAACTGAAGTTGGAGATCCATTGGCGAAAAGAGTATTTTCCGAGGAGATAGCTATTAGGCTTGCAAGTAAACATCCTACTGTGGTTCAATTTCTAACTCAAAATGGATATTTGAGATATTTAAACCATGATGAGTTTGAAAGCATTTTCGATGACTTGAGTCCGAATTTTTTACGCGATGTTACAACTGATTTTAGAGCCTTAATTGAATATGATCCAGGTATAGATTTATCATCTCAAATAAATTTTTTAATCCATAGAATTATCAGGGATTTTGGAATTGAAAATATTTCATTAATTATCTCAAAAATCTTATATGATATTCCCGAAGACTATAGAGATGGTTTGGTTAAAGATGTCTATAAAATCTTAAAAGGAAGAAACCAATTTCCATTAATTCAATATGTAAATAAACATCTTGAGTATTTTAAAGACTATGAATTTGAGTTTAATTTTATAAAATATAAAGATAGGGTTGTAGCCTTTTTTAGAAATGATAAAATTTTTTTGAATAATCAAAACATTAGGAAGATTTCAAATCTAAATGCAATAAATGATAATTTTGATGCTGTGAATGAAGTAGATCTAAGCAATAATCAAATTTCTAATTTGAAGGGGATCGAGGAATTTTCAAATGTACATATTTTAAGATTAAATAACAATGAAATAACAGAACTAGAGGGATTGGAAAATCTTGAGAAATTAGAGAAGCTGTTTTTGAGAAATAACAGAATTACAGAAATTGAAGGCATTGAAAATTTAACTAATCTTAAACTTATTGATTTATCTAATAATCCCACAATAACTGAAATACCAGAGAACTTAAACGCTATCCCTACCCTAGAAACAATAAAATTATGGAACTGCAATATTAAAAAATATTCAGAATCTACGGAAAAGATTTTTTGGATGAATCAAAATTATAGATTTTTCACAGGTTATACAGAAGATGATAAAATGTTTTATGAGAATTCATACAATAGAGTTGCTTCATCAGATAATAAGCTATACAAAAAATTTGTGGAATGGCTAATAAAAATGAGACAACTTATGAAATATCATAAGTTTACATATCAAGATATTTATAGATTTAATCAAGAAACCATAAAAAAAGCCATATGGTCGGGGAGAGTAACAAATGATTTTAAGAAATGGTTAGATCGTAAAAGAAATCAAAGAAAAATAACATCCTTCTTTTAGTCCATTATCATTTTTTTTTAAATTCATAGGACTATGTAGATGATATGACTGTTCCAAAATATAAGAAATCAAAAAAGATATAACATAATATAAAATAAAGTTTGACAGTTTAACAATATACTTTTCTTATAAAAATTCTATGAACTTATGAATAATCCAGCATTTGTTGAATTGGTTTTATGGCTCGTTGGGCAATTTCTGAAGGAACTTTAATCTCAAAAGTTGTGTCGTTTGAGTTTTCAAGCAGATATTTAATTAACTCTAGGTTGTGTTTTTTCATATTATAACAAATTAATTTTTCTTTTACTGGGTAAAACTTTTTATCTGGAAAATCTTGTGCCATACGTTGTATAAGTCCAATTTCTGTTCCAATGATAAACTCTTTTTCTTTATGGTTACTATTCTTAACTCTGTTATACATCTTAGCTGTTGACCCAACAAAATCAGAACGATCTCTAACTTCCCTGATACATTCAGGATGGACCATGACTAGAGCGTTAGGATGTTCTTGTTGAGATTTATTAATATGTTCTAGGGTGATCTGTGAATGTACATAACAATGCCCAATATCAGGCATTTGAATACATTTTATACCAGATAATTGTTCAGCATAATCTGCTAAGTTTGCATCCGGACCAAACAATACAGAATCCACATTGAATTCGTTACTAACCTTTTCAACTATTTTAACTGCATTTGAAGATGTACAACAAATATCGGACTCAGCTTTAACTGCTGCTGTTGAATTAATGTATACCACTACTGGAAGTCCAGGATGTTCTTTTTTATATTCAATTACCATTTCGGGTGTAAGAAAAGCGGCCATTGGGCAGCAAGACTCATAATTAGGTATCAGAACATGTTTATCTTGATTAATGATTGAAGCAGTTTCAGCCATGAAATCTACACCTGCAAATATTATATAATTAGTATCAATATTTTTAGCTTTACGAGATAATCCAAGCGAATCACCTACATAATCAGCAATTTCTTGAATCTCTATAGTTTGATAATAATGTGCGAGGATAAGAATGTCTTTCTCTTTTTTTAATCTAAGAATGTCCTGTTGTAATTCTTTTGTCATCATTTTAGGTTTTGAAATTTAAAACAGATTATATATTAAAAGAATTTAATACAAATAAGTCCTTTTTTTATTAATATTAAAATTTTCAATTAAAAATAATTTACCACTATGGAATTTATATATAAAGAGGAATATTGGGCCATCTCCACATTTTTGAACACATCTTTAATTGATGGAAATAAAAAAAGCCAAGAAATTGAGGAACAGGTAAAAAAACGGTTAAATAATCTAAGAAAAGATGATATTTATTACAAAATTCGGGAAGAACTTGGAGATACAATTATTGACATAGCAAAACATATCTACTTATCATGTAAGTGGATACCTTATTTAGAAAATTTTCCTTATGCGGATGAAAACAGTCAAAGGGAATATGATACCCTTGGATTTTTTCAATTTGATGTGGAATATTATAAGGATGAACCTATGAAAAAGGAAAAGATAAAATCAAGTTATATTCAACAGATTCCTCAAATATTGTTATCCTTTCTGCGAGATTACTCCAAAAAAGATGAAAGTAAAGGCGTTATTTTTGATTTAGAAAGCCCTATTTATGTATTTGTCACTTCTAATAAAATAAAACCAGATCTTATAGAATGGACAAAACACAATATTAACAAACATAAAAAAGATATAGGATACTGGACAGAAATATATTCAGGACAATGGGAAGATTATTCTGAAACCCTTTATGATAGGCGTATTGAAAATAATTTGTCTAATAGACTATCTGAGTTACATTTTATTCGAAGAAATTCTGGATTTATATATATGGCAGAAGAAAATTATGAAAATTTTTTTGAATCTTATATGAAAGAATTTGTTATTTCCCCAACACCAAAAATAAGAGCTATATTATTTGCATTAAGATTGATTAACGAGTCTCTTGACCTTCTCTTTTTAAAAGCCCAATCAGAAGAATTCAAGGATATTGAGACTATTGAAAGAAAAATAAGAAATTTAAGATTTTTAAGGGGTTTAATCCAAACAAATCTAAGTGTAATTTATAATGAATTGGATTATAATAGGAGACAACATTATACCACGGTGCTAAAGCATCTCTTAAATGAATTTAAGATAGAAGGCATTGTAAAGAGAATTAGTAAAAAATTTGATATCATTTATGACTCAATGCAACAATTATATCAAAAGAAAAATGAAGAAATTCAACAAAGAACTGAGAAAGGACTTAATTTACTGAACCTATTATTTGGAGCGGGAATTTTAGCAGATTTAGGTGGAGTCATTATGATTGCTTTCAGTTTACAGGAAGGGGACATTGGAACTTTTCTGTTAAACTTTATAATTGCTATGATAATTACAGGGATTTTAGTTGTTACAATAATATTTAATATATATATGAGAATGCAGGTCAAGAAAGTGAAAATTGGATATACTGTCGATGCTGTTATTGAAGATAGAAAAGGAAATATTGTCCTAATAAAGCGTAAATATCCTCCATTTCAGGGATTTTATGCACTTCCAGGAGGTTTTATTGAGAAAAGTGAAAAGCCAAAAAATGCATTGCTTAGAGAAATTAAGGAAGAAACAAACTTATCTGTTAGAATAATAGAAAAAATTGGTTTTTATGATGAAGAAGGACGTGATCCACGTGGGAAAATTCATAGCACTGCATTTAAATGTATTGTTGAGGATACTACTGACATGAGATGTGGTGATGATGCCAAAGTTGTAGAACTTATACCAAAAGAGAAATTGAAAGATTTAGAATTTGCATTTGATCATAAAAAAATAATAAAAGAAGCCAATTTATTTGATTGATGATTAATTATGCCAATAATTATGCCATGTCCACATACAGGGAAAAAACCACAAATCCATGAAACTGCATATATTGCACCAACCGCTGTAATTATAGGGAATGTAGTTATTGGAAAATTGAGTAATATCTGGTTTGGAGCAATTCTGAGAGGAGATCAGGGGCTAATTCAGATTGGAAAAAAAACTAGCATACAAGAAAATGTTACAATTCACATTGAGGAAGGAACTTCCGTAAAAATTGGCTCGAATTGCATTATTGGTCACCATGCAATGATCCATGGGCCAGTAGAAATAGGAGATGGCTGTTTGGTTGGTATTGGTAGTAATGTACTCCATAATACTAAAATGAATGATGGCTCAATGATAGCAGCTGGAGCTGTGATTACTAATAAAGAAGTACCAACAAAACAATTGTGGGCTGGAGTTCCAGCTAAATTTCTTAGAAATCTACCAGAGGACGAAATTTTCATAGGTGAGAAAACATCAGACAAATATGCCAAAGATGGTAAAACCTATAAAGAATTTTTTGGCAAAAATCCAGATTTCATGAAATTTTAAAATTTTCTTTTAACTTTTACGTATTCATGATGAGCATATGCAATTTTCGTTCTTTACGATATCAATTATATTAAAACTCATATCTATTAAATTAACCATTAAAAGTTTATTTTCCAAGTTAGGCAGTCCTAGAGCTGTTTTTATCACTTCTAAAGCTTCCAAAGTTCCTAGAATTCCAGGAGTAACGCCTATTACTGGTAAAGGGCCTTCAATAGGGGGAGAATCCATCACTGAAAAAATGCATTGATAGCAAGCACTTTCTTTAGGTTTGATTGTTATAATTTGTCCATAGAAATCTTTGATACCTGCAATAACACAATTTAAATTGTTCTCTACTGCTATTTTATTAACTAAAAATTTAGTCTGGAAATTGTCAGAACAATCCACAATGAAATCATATTGAGTTTCTTTTAGATATTTTTTTATAGAATTTTCATCAATATAATCCTTATAAGCATTAACTTTAATATCTGAATTAAGCTTAAGCAATACATCTTTAGCTGATTTTGCTTTTTCCTTACCGATGTGAGTTTCATTGTAAAGAATTTGTCTTTGTAAATTAGATATTTCTAAGGTATCATTATCAATAATCGTTAATTCATTTATACCTGCTGCTGTAAGATATAAAGCAAAAGGTGAACCTAAACCTCCAACTCCAATTTGTAGAACTTTAATTTTCGATATCACTTCTTGTCCTTTTTCTCCAATGAAAGGAGAAATAATTTGTCTTGTAAATCTCTCTTTTTGTTTTTCTGTTAAAATGGTAAATCACTTCTCAATAATTTGTTTGATATTTTTTATGCTTTCTTCAATTTCGATAAAGATCAAACCAAGATTTGCATTTATTTCAGATAGAGAAACCAAAATAATTTTGTCATTTACTCCTACGACTATCAATTGGTAATCTAAATATTCAACAGTAATATTCTTAATTTGATTATTTTCAAAACTCGAAGTAGCCGTTTCGATGCCCTCGAACATGGTAGCTGATAAAGCACTTAGTTTTCTATCGTCAATATCTCTTGGTAATCTTGATGACACAAGTAAACCATTTCGCTTCACTACTGCAGTACCTATAATTTCTCCTAAGTGTTCTAATCTTTCAAGTTCTTTATTAATACTTTCAATTACTACTTTATCATTAAATGACATGATTATTCAAATTCTATTTATCTTAGATTAATTAGAACTTTAACTGAACGACTTAAAAATAGAAAATTAGGCAACTGTATATAAAATTTTAGAATTGAGGTATTAATCTATTTTTAGATTTTTAACTGATAAAAGGATAAATTTGTGGCTGTTAAGCCTTTACTTTTCTTACCCCTCTATAAAAAGACTTTGTTCCATTAAATGCTGGAATTCTATTTCTCCATGAAGGAGACCTGCGTTTAGCTGTTTTTCCAAATCCACAGTAAGCACAAAATCTCTTTCTGCGATGGTAGGAATGCCTTCCACACCGACGACATGTTCTATGGCTTGCTGCTTTATTTTTTTTTCCCCTACTCGGTGTTCCTTTTCCCATTTTTAAAATACTCTCCTAATTTAGGCCTCTTCTGATTCTTCTCTATGCATTAATTTTACTTCTTCATCTTGGGCGAAGATCAGTTTCTCTCGATCTTGACCGACAAATATGATACTGGCGCCCCTTATCATGCAAGTCCCTAAATCTTTGCTTCTCTTACCCCCGCGACCAAAATAGATTTCCTTAGCATCTTTTACGATTAAATTCATATAATTGTCGAATTTAACAAGTTTGCCAGTTAAGTAAGTGTTCCAAATCTTCAACTTGATTCTTACTTCATCTTTGAGAATGGCTTTAGATAAGGTTCTGTGAAGAGTTTGTTGTTGACCCGACATCGAAACGTTATTTTCCTAAAATTAAATGCTGCTATAAAGGAATAAATTGAACGATTAAATAAATATTTTTTTAAATATTTCAAGATTTAGAACTATAGGATTTTAGGATAAAAAATTAGAATTGAATGTATGAGTATGAATAAGATAGCTATCTTAGATAGTGCAGTTGAAACCCCTGAAGAGATTATAATTGCAGCAGATATGATTCCAATAAGATTATTCGGCGATCCTACAATGAGTGTTGATAAAGCTAACGAACACATTCCCCCAAACCATTGTATATGGGCTAAAAATCTTTTGGAACAAGCGTTAAATGGTTTGGACAACGATTTCAAGGGAATAATTGCAACACATGGTTGTGATTGCACAAATCGTGAATTTGATATTTGGCTGGAATGCGTTAATCTTGAGTTTTTCTATTTTTTAAACGCACCATTAAAGCGTAATAAAGCAGCATTAGATTTTTATATAGATGATATAAATGAGTTAATCAACCAGTTAGGCCAAAAATTTAATGTAAGTATTACTTCAGAAAAAATCAGCAACGCTATAAAATTAATGAACCAAATCAGAACTCTATTGAGAGATATTTCAAAATATAGATCTAAAATGATTTTGAAAGGTTCTGATTTTCACGCTCTAGTTAAAAGTGTGCAACAACTAGATAAAAAAAAAGCTTTAGATATGCTCAAATCAAAATTAGAGTACTTAAAAACTCAGAATCCACAACCGGATAAAAAATTAAAAAAAGTCCTATTAACAGGATCAGTAATAGATGATACAGAATTCATCAAATTTCTTGAAAGTCTAGGATTTCATATTATTATTGATGATCTTTGCACTGGAACAAAATATTTTTCGCAAAACGTTGATGAAGGCGAAGAACCTGTCAAAGCATTAGCAAAATACCACTTAAGTAAGCCTATTTTTTCTACAAAATTTCCTTCTTATGATAGGTTTGAAGTTGTAAAAGCCTTAGCCACAAAATATGATGTTGATGGCGTTATTAATATTGCTCAAAAATTTTGTGAACCAATTTTATATGATCATCCTTACTTTAATAAAAAATTTAAAGAATTAGGAATTCCGTATCTTTTTGTCGAAATGGAATATAATAGAGAATCATACAAACAATTAACTACAAGATTTGAAGCATTTAAGGAAATTATTTAAGGGAGGATTAATATGTCAACAACCAAAAAATCAGGTAAAATGTTAAACGCCACAAATAAATTAAAAAATGAAATGGGTAGACATTTCTTAGCAATTGAACAAGCGTATAGAGATGGTAAACCTACTGCATGGGCAACAGCGGGGACACCTGTCGAATTCTTATATTCTATGGATGTACAACCAATGTTGCCTGAAAATTCTGCAACAATTTCAGCGGCTTTAAAGAAATCCCAAAATTTTATAGAATTGGCAGAAAATGAAGGGTTTTCTTATGATCTATGTTCATATTTTAAAACTAATGTGGGTGCAACATTAAGTAATGCGGATATGAGTGTTGGTGGAACAAGAAAACCCACTTTTATGTTATCTAGTGATGTTATTTGTGATACTCATGTTAATTGGTTCCAAGTACAAGCTGAAAGATTCGACGTACCTCATTTTACTATAGATGTCCCCCATGTTGTAAGTAACACAACCAATAAACAACGTGAATACTATAAAAAATATGTTATTGAACAACTCTGGGAACTATTAGATTTTATTACAGAGGTAACTGGTCATGAATATGATCCGGAAAAAGGAAGAGAGGTTGCCTTGAACTCCTATGAATTGGGAAAAGTATGGCAAGATGTCTTTGAACTAAGAAAAAATATTCCATGTCCAGTATCTACCAGAGATACATTTGGAGGATTATTTCCGCTATTTACAATGACAGGTTTAAAGTCTCCTATAAAATTATACAAACGAATGCATCAAGAAGCAAAACAAAGAGTGGAAAATGGAATTGGGGCATTAGATCATGAAGAATTTAGATTGATGTTTGAAGGAATTCCTTTTTGGTATAACTTAAAATTCTTTTCAAATTTAGAAAGATGGAATGCAATTATCGTTTATGAACCATATGTTTATGCTTTCACTAAATACACAAATCCCAAGGTAACAAAGGAAATGGTCATGAAAAAACCTATAGAATCCATGGCTGAATTAGTTTTAAGTTTTTGGTATATATATGATTTACAAACTCGAATAAAAATGTTTAAAGAAACAGTAAGAGAGTGGAAAGTCGACGGAGTTATTTTACATGATAACCTTTCTTGTCGCCCAAATGCATGTGGAATGTATGATTTAAAACGCAAATTGATGGAAGAAGCAGATATTCCTTCACTCGTAATAACAAGTGACATGAATGACCCTCGAAAAATGAATGAAACTCAAGTTCTCAATCAAATTGAGAGTTTTATTGAAATTCTCAGAGAACAAAAAAAGAGATAAATCCTTAATTAGCAATTTTAACATTTGCATTCGGTGTCATTATTAAATAATTATCTCCAAGTCTTCCCATACTACCTCCATTTTCCCGCAAGAAAGATTTTAAGTCTTCTATGGTTCTTTTAAGCTCTGAAATATCGATATATTCAAGAATCTCTTTTGCATTTATTATTAAGATTTTTCTTTTCAATAATTGGTTCTTTATGTCTTCTACTTGGTTAAGATTAGTAAAATCATATTTTCTTATAACAAAACTTTGAAGTAATGAAGAATATTCTTTAGAAAAACCCATTGTTTCTTGTGGTGAACCTAAAAGCTCGTCATTTCCCTTTTTGCCCCATAATTTACCCATGGCTCTAACCTCAATACCCTTTCTTAAAAAAGGGCTATCATTTTATTATTCACTATTCTTATAAATTCTAAGAAAAATAAATAGAAGAAATATCTAGATGAATATCTACGTAGTATCAAGAAAACTAAGAAGTTTGGAAAAGTATTTAATAATTGTTAAAATATGGTTAAAATATGGATCCTATTAAAAATGATTTTATAGAGTTTATTAAAAAGAGGAAAAGTTCTAGAAACTTTATTTATCAAAAAATTAATAAGGAAATTATTTTAAGTATATTAGAATGTGCTCAATGGGCACCTTCTGGAAATAATAGTCAACCATGGCGTGTTTGTATAGTAATTCATCCCACAGTTAAAAGAATGCTATCGGAACTCACTAAATATGGAGGTATCATAGAAGACGCATATGTTAATCTAGTAGTTTTCTTAGATCTTGAAAGAGGATATGAAAGAGTAAAAGATATCCAAGCAATTGGGGCATTTATGGAAAATATTTTATTAGGCGTCAATGCAAACGAAGAACTTGGTGCTACTTGGATTGGTGAGATTATTGGTCGAAAAGACAAGGTAAATGAAATATTTAAATTTCCAAATGATAAATTCGAATTAATGGGAGTTATAGCCATAGGAGTTGTAGATGAAGCTCGTGAAAAAGCTAGTGAAAAAGAAAGAAAAAGACGTCCGATAGACGATTTTATAGATTGGTATTAATTTTTAAAAAAGTAAAATCTTTTACTAATTCTTTTTCTTTATTTCTTTTGATTCTACTAAGTATGGATTTAAAATCCACATACCAAGAATAAAAAAAGATATTAAAGACCACTCAACTATTATCGAAATTATAAATGGTGCCTGTGGGTTAATATAATAGATTATTCCTCCAAAAAATGGGCCGATAATATTACCAATTGATTCAAAAAGGGTAATTACACTGAAAAGCTTTCCTCGGTGTTTAACAGAAACTCTACTGAGGAAATTTATAAACACAAAACTTACTGTTAGCATAATTGTATTATCAATTACAAGCAAAAAAGCAAAAAACCATAAATTTCCGGAATTAATGATCAGCCAAGTTACAAGGCCTCCAAGTATGCTTGCGACTGTAACCGCATAATAAGTATTAACTCTATCAGCTAATGTGCCTAATTTAGGAGCAATTATAGCGCCTAATAAAGCTGCAGGGAAATAGAATACTGCAACTGAAACTGGATCATGATTAATGAAATCAAGAACATAGAGTTGAATATATGGTCGATAAAATCCAGAATTTATCGCAGTTAAAAAAAATCCTGAAAGGAGTATAATAATTCCAAAAATAAATAAACGATTTGTTGATTTTTTTGTAGGGATTGTGGAATTTTCCAATTCAGACTCTATTAGAGAATTAGGGTTATCCTCCGGATAAACAAATTTCTTTTTTTCATCTACTTTCCGAGAAAATTGAATCCCTGCAACAAAATTTGCGATACCAAATATTGGGATCGCTCCATATAAGAAAAAAGCATTACCAGGTGTAAGAGCGTCTGCTAAACCAAATATTACAAATCCTAAAACTGTCCCGATTAACATTCCCATTCCTAAAGCAAATCTTCTTTTTCCAAAAGCAGATGAACGATGGTATTTTGAAGATTTTTCAGAAATTATAGTATCTAATGGATTCCAAAAAATATTGGCTCCTAATCCTAAAACAAAAGCACTGACATACATCCCTATTAACGACTCTGCTATGACCGAAATATAGAGACCAAAATAAGATATACCTCTCCCAAAAGACCCTATCATAACTAAAATTCGTTTAGAATATCGATCAGTTAAAAACCCGATAAACGATGAACTGATTAAACCCCCCATTGTGATAAATGAGAAAAATAATCCTACATTATAAGGAAGATAATTTAAAACATACCGAATATAATAATTCATACTAAATTCAATAAAAAAGAACCCGAGAGAATTCCACAATACTATAAAAATCACTGAATTGAAATCTGGACTGAATTTGTGATGTTTAGGAATTGCTTGTCTTTTCCTATTTTTTGAAGCTATCTGCATTTTAGTAAATAGGAGAAGAAAGCAATAAAATAAAAATTTGTGTTTGGTTCTTTGATATCAATATTGATTAATATAATGAAAATTTACTACTCAATTTTCTTTCTCTTTGTTTTAAAACAGGGGAAACCTTATTTACATCATCATAAATCCATAAAGTTACGAACAACCATAGCAAAGCTCCCCTTATACCTAATACTAATGTGATTAGAAGTGTTAACTGGTAATTTCGGTTAAATACTAAAACAAGTTCAACAAGAATAGATTCAAAGCCAAAATTGAATTATCGGAGAAAATATTTGTCCCAACCAATAATAAAACATTACCCAGTATTCGTATGTAAATCCAAGGTATAATAAAGCATACAAAACTCCAAATACAAATCCAAAAATTACATCAATTGGGAAATGTACTCCTAATATTAGCCGAGAGATCCCCATAATAACACTTAATGCTATAAAAATAGAGAGAATAATCCAAAAGAAATCTGAAAAGTAAAAAGCACATATAAAGCCAAATAATACGAGAAAAGTAACATGTCCAGAAGGAAATGATTGTCTTTCTGATTCTTTCATAAGATAGGGAATTTTTATAAAATCATCATGTTTTTTCACACCTTCTTTTTGAAGAGTAATAAATGGACGATTTCTTTTAATAAGTTTATATCGTATAATACTATGAATAATAAGACTTTGTTCAAAACCACCTGTAAACAACACTAATAGATAATAATCCTTTGTAATGTACCCATAGATAAACCAAACTATCCATGCAAGCCCCCAGAAATACAATGAGCCAAGAAAACTATAAACTATCGCAAATTTCTTGGTTCTTCTGCTTAAATCACTTTTATAAATAGTAAGAAAAGTTTTTCGGTCCCACGCTTCTAACTTTTCAAGATATTCGGATAATGTTGACATACTTACGTTATTGGAATATTATGAGGCAGAATTTATATAAATCACACTAGTTGATATTTATACTTTTTGCTACTCATAATCATCTTGTTTGATTTTATTAATCCGAGTATAATAAGTATTAATACCAAGAAATGAGAGATCTCGATGATTTTATTAAATTATATAATTATCTATATATTTCTCTTAAAAAATAAGATCCCAATGAACTATTATTGATTTATTTTTGAAGAACTAATTGTTTTTTTACTTATTTGTACAAATACTACCACTATGTAGAATCAACAATAACTTTATATATCGGAATTTATTTTAATCAAGTAAAGTCGTTAACCTTTAGATTTTCCAAATATTAAGAAAGATTATGACTGTAAATAATGCATTTTCTGAAGAAAGTTTAAGAAAAATCGCTGCACAGAAAGTAAGCTTTAGGTTCTCTGTAAAGATCCACATTGCTGTTTTTATCTTAGTTAACATATTGCTGTTCTTAATAAATCTTATATTTACACCAGAGTTTTCTTGGTTTGTCTTCCCCCTATTCTCATGGTTAATAGGAATCAATATGCATTTTTTAGCCTATATTCTGTATGCAAGAGGAGTTTATCCAATGGCTAAACGTGGTGTAATATATCACTTAAATTCTTATATTTTTGTTATGCTTTTCCTGTTTATTGTTAACTTTTTTACATTTCCAGAGTATTATTGGGTAATTTTTCCTGCAATTTTTTGGGGCGCAGCAGTTCTTCTACATATATTGGCTTATATTCTATATCTGAGTGGAAAAGCAGAAGAAGGCGGTAAGTTTAAATCAAGAAAAGAACGTGCAATCGAAAAAGAATTGGAAA
>JBHLLT010000088.1:0-2744 GCA_048938855.1 Promethearchaeota archaeon | reverse complement strand
AATGGCAATGATGAGGGAAATATTCAAGGAGGATCGTCAAGTGAATTCGAAGTCAGAAACACTGAATCGCACATTTTCCAAGTTCAGGAATATGTATCTGGAGCGCAAGGAGTCAGATATGTTTGCCTTGAAAATTCTTGGACTTTAGAAAAAACTCAGACAAGTCAATATTCTTACAATTATCCATATTATTACCCATATTATTATCCGTACTACTATTACTATGTTGCTCCGCATTACTATTCCAATAATTCCTACTATCCGGTAATCGATACTTACTATTATTACCCTGGAGTGTATTACTACCCATATTATTATCCAAGCTCCACAAGATCGAAACTTGAAGCTTCACATACATTCTCATACGAACCTGAATATCTCTTGATAGTTGATAACGAATATGGACAGTCAATTGATAAGGCAGGCTGGTGGCAAAAGGGTGCGACAGTTACATTATCGACACCAGAGAACATAGAACGATCGGATCAAGAAAGAAGAGTTTTCAAGGCATGGAATATTGATGGTACTGAGATGGTTAGTAAAACAATCACATTAACTATGAACCATCCTTATGAAGCAAGGTCAATATATCAATCAGAATACTACATCCAAGTAAACTCAGATCTTGGTCGTCCACAGGGTTCTGGTTGGTATCAAGAAGGTTCCATAGCAACTGTATCGGTCGATCCTGAAGTGCCAATGACTGGATTCTGGGGATCAATAGGAGCCAAGAATGTTTTTGATAGTTGGAATGGAATGACAAGTGGAGACCAATTCAATCCTACAACAGAAATCGTAATAGAGAATCCAATGATTTTAACAGCAATGTGGCGAGCAGATTATTCGATGGCATACATAACTTTGGCAATAATTTTGAGCTTGATACTGATTTTAATCATAGTTGGAATCATAATCTCAATGCGAGGATTTCCAGAAGTTCAAAGAAGCGCTCCATCCTCTGCTCTTGAAAATCTAAATATGAGATATAGTCAAGGAGAGATTACAAGAGCAGATTATCTAAAGATAAAAAAAGATATTCAAAAATCATAATCTATTTCCAATGTCGTAATTTGAGAGTTCAAAAAAATTAGAACTTAAGGATAAGATCTTTATCTTATCAAATAATTTTAGGTTCTATTTTTTGATATTAAAAATTGAAGTGCCAAGTGTTCTAATTATAGGCAGGCCTATAATCACTGATAATATAACTATTATAACTCGTTCAATCGGATAAACCCAAAATATCCCCCACCAAATTGTATTAGCAGCTTCTACACTAAGTGTTGGCAGGATGATTGAACTAAAAAGTAAGTTACCCATTAGATGTTGAGACAAGGTTCCGATAAAAGATAAAAGTAAGAAACCTATAGCTGACATTTTAATTGACTTTTCATTGATGAGCCTTGAAATATGTGTACCAACGGGCGATACTAAAATTATTAAACCTATGAGGTGCATCCAAACAAAAGGAAATTTAAGACTATCTTCACCATAACTTAAACCGATTTGGATCATCCTCGGCGCATAGGGATGAATGAAGAATAGTACCAATAGAATCAAGTAGATGATTATGGAATATTTTCTTTTTCCTCGCATAACATATCCAACAACTATACTATTTATCGCCGCTGGAAAGAAATCGAGACCAAGAAATACAGGGGGTTTACCTGCAAAATACCCTATAAAAGTCCCAAGAATAATGGATAATGGACCAAGGTATGGACCTAATAAAATCCCATAAAGAGACGCAATAACATCCGATACTGAGAAATATGCACCGGGCACACCTAAGAGAGGAAAGGTCGGGATAATTCTAAGTATAGCGTATACTGCAGCTAGTGAAGCGACTAACATTATGGAATTTGATCTACTGTAACTTCTTGAGGCCATAGAATTCTGATATGGTGATCATAATACTTGATAAATTTTATTAAACTATAATATTACTGATTTCAACTTCTTCCAAAGAAGAGTTCTTGATCTTGGACATAATTCTTACCAGATAAAATCGCGATTTTTGCCTTCTCAAGTTCTCTTCCCAGATAATATGCATGTTCTAACCTAGATATCAGATTGCGATTGATAGCCTCTGCGATTAATCTATTAGGTTCTTTTGATTTTAATATGATATCTGGCTTAACATTCCCATAATCATAATGAGCCATTACAATCTCATTCCTATCACGGTCTATTAAAATTCTATATGACCCTCGCTGATCATGAGCTGAAGCCAAATTTCCTTTAGAGGATAACTCTTTAATTTTCCCCGTAAATTTGTAGGCCTCTTCTCTCCAATTCTTATCTTTCATGATTAGAAGGTCAATTCCCAAATCTTTTGGTGAGCTTTTCCTGTGACTGGCTAGTGTGATCATCTTAGCCGCCTTAACAACCTCAGAAACTGAGTTCTTGGTTTTAACACTCCCTTCTGTTGTTAGCAAAATATTCGCACCAACCTCAGCAGCTATTCCAGCTAAAAGCAGATTTGCTCCAATAGAATCTCCATCAATTAATTCTGTTACGTTTCCAGAACCGAAAAGTACTGGCATGTTTGAATTCATTTCTCTAAAGCGGAGATAAGCTTGAATAGATTTAGATAGATTAGGAGAAAATATTGGCGATAAGACAGGATCAGCAACAATACTCTTGTACCCAAGAGATCTTGCTCGACTTATATTCTCATTCAATTGGCTAATTCTTTTTTCGATGTTTTCTTCTAAAACATGTTCTCTACCAGCCGCGGTTAC
>JBHLLT010000054.1:0-9693 GCA_048938855.1 Promethearchaeota archaeon | reverse complement strand
ATCGTCATACTTAGCCATATAAAGTGATGAATTACTATTTAGATTATTAATATACCAATAGTACCTATCTTGAAAATTCACATTTGATCCATCCATTACTAAGCAGTAATAACCGGGAGAAAGATCAATTGGAGAATTAAAAGTTTGAATGTACCAATTAGGAATCAAACTAATATTCAATTCAATTTGTTCTCCGTATATAATGCCATTTGGCCTATGAAAAATTGAATTCCAACCTTCAATTCTTACATAAACTGATCCTGGGCTGCCAGATCCTTCGTTTCTATAACCAAAAATTTCCACAGCAAAAATAGTACTCTGTTCTGTTATATTTAACTGCATAGCACAAATTTCATCAAAATTTCGACGGATTGTCTCAAACCCAGATGCTTCATTTTCTATAGTTTGAGTTTCACTACTCATTTTAATACTTGTAAAATTTATATTAATTGATGATAAATTCCATGTGGATGATGGAATGTCTATATTAATAGAAGAATCGTTGTTATTTTGACCTAAATTGTTAGCATATTCAGTTAAAGTGAAAGGAAGGGATACTTCCACTACGGGAGGTTGCTCCTGAGCTCGAATGGGAATAATAAAGCTTATTAACTGTAAATAAAGTAAAATTGAAAAAATAACACTATAAATTCTTTTCCTGGAGGATTTAATCTTCATGCTATGACAGTAATGTAAAAATAGATATTTATAACTAGTTTTTTTTCCGAAAGAAAATAATTGGATTATATTTATTGTATTAAATGAAAGATTTATGATAATTTAAATATGTTATATTTCTCACAATTGTTGACAGGGAATAAAAATGAATGTAAATAAGAAATATATGGTATTTGAACTTGATGATTTAGGAGAAAAGAAGAGAATGGAAGCAGCTGAAGAAGATCTTCCCTCCTTTTTACTTTTACATCCAGAACAAATATATGTTATTATTCGGGAAGACTTAAGAAGAATTTTCATTTGGAAGGGGCCAAAGTCCACAACTCGTGATAAACTTGTAAGTTCTAGAACCACCATAGCTCTCCAAGAGGAACTCAGAAGAGAATTTGGACTTCATCCTTGTAAAGTTATCTCAGTAGATGTAGGAGATGAACCTTTAGAATTTTTAAGGGCATTCAATCTCCCGAGCACAGGAAATGCGTTTAGACAACTTATGCGTATGATGGGAGAAACTAGGCAGCTAACTCTCACAAGAGAAGTCCTTCCTAAAGTTTTTGCTCATGATCTGATAGAGAATTCTAAAAATGATGAGCTCCCAACTTTTACACCTTACGCAATAAGATATTTTGAGTCATGTGGAATCGTAGTTAAAGTCCAAAAGGCAAAGATACATTTTTATGGAGAGATAGTCAAACATAAAATCTTTTAATATCTTTATACCAACCAATAATTCTTATTTTTTAATTGAAGAAAGTATTTAAGATTGCTTTTTTTTCTTAAACCTACATATGAGTCAACCAAAATTAAAAGTTATAGCATATTCTGATTATATTTGTCCATTTTGTTATATCGGATATCATCGCATAGAACAGCTAAAAAAGGAGTATAACCTTGATGTTGAATGGAGGCCATTTGAGATTCATCCCGAAACGCCAAAGGGCGGTGCTCTAACTGAGGAATTGCCTTTTCCTAAGGGATACTTAGAGATGGCATTTGCTAATGTTAAACGTCTCGCAGATGAGGA
Source organism: Promethearchaeota archaeon (assembly GCA_048938855.1). Classification (GTDB taxonomy): domain Archaea; phylum Asgardarchaeota; class Lokiarchaeia; order Sigyniarchaeales; family SOKP01; genus Loki-b32. Next base: position 7,991 of record JBHLLT010000054.1, on the reverse strand, counting down.
TGGTTTAAAACTGAAGTTTTCAGAAAAATTATCAAATTCACGACTAGCTTTATATATTTCTGAATTTGCCCGAAAAAAGGGGAAATTTGAAGAGTTTCATAAATTAGTACTAGACGCTTATTGGTTAGAAGGAAAGGATATTGGAGATAAAAAGTTATTATTAGGTCTTGTTGAATCGATTGGATTAGATAGAAATGAAACAGAAGACTACTTGAATACTAAGGAACCTTCTGAAATTGTTCAACAATCCTTAAAAGAAGTAAGAAAGTATGGGATAAATGGCGTTCCTGCTTTTATTATAGAAAATAAGCTAATTTATGGAGCCCAACCTTATGACATTTTTAAAAAGGTAATTAATGAAATATTGTATGAAAAATCAAAGAGAAATTAATATTTAAGTAATTTATATTAGGGAATTTATAGCTTTTTAATACACTTAAAAAGTGTATCTGATAATATTTTTTCACGCGGATCTCCTACTAAATAAAATCCAGATTTGTTCATCGCATAACAGAATCCAACCTGATTGGTAGGATCAGCATATGCAAAAGATCCACCAGCTCCAGGTGTACCAAACGCATTTTCATCTGAACCAAACGAAAAATCTGATGAAGGCTTTAAAAATCCTAGAGAGAAACGTGAATTAATATGAAGTACTTGATCAAGTGGTCCTAAATCCGGAACAGCTGCTGGTTCCATTAGAGCATTCAAAGTTTCTTGTTTAATGTTTAATTCTTTTCCGCCAGTAGCGAAAAAGTTATATAATTTTGCAACATCTCGTACCTGAACAATCCCATTTGCGGCAGGCAATTCTATCTTGCGTACTTCCCGTTGGTTATAACTTTTGACTGTTTGCAATATTTTAGGATTAGCAAATGTTCTATTAGTTATAGTACCTTTTTTAAGGAATGCTTTTACAAAAGCTGAAGGGAGCTTTTTAGTATTAAAAATCATACGAAGCCGGTATAAAGGAGCATAGATATTTGCTATTCGCTCATCTGACACTCTATCTGGTAATCCAATATAAATTTCTAATCCTAGAGGTTTAGCAATCTCATCACGAAAGAATTGGCCAATTGTCCTATGTTGGGGATCAGTTCTTCTAATTAGTTCGCTCTCATACCATCCAAGTGTAATGCCATGATATCCATGCAATTTTCCCGGTTCCCATAATGGCTTTTGTTTTGCGATAGCAGAATCCATCCTATCTGGATCACCTAGAGATTCTAAATCTAAAGGTTCATCTATTGCACACAATCCCGCCTTATGTGAGAGCAACTGTCTTATTGTAATATTCTCTTTGCCATTTTCAGCAAAACTCGGCCAATATTTTGAAACTTTTTCGTTATAATCAAAATATCCCCTAGTATGTGCAAGGGCACAAGCTAATCCAGAAATACCTTTAGTTGTGGAAAAAACAAGAACTAATGTATCCTCCTTCCAAGGATCATGCGTTTTTGCATCGCGATAACCTCCCCATAAATCTACAATCTTCTTTCCTTTATAGTACGCAGCACAAGCAGCACCAACTTCTTCTCCTTTTTTAAAATTATTGATAAACTCTTCCTTTACTTCTTCAAATCGAGGTTCAACAAACCCATGGATCATTGATTCATTAATCTTAAATTTAGGCATTTCTAATCATTAATTTTAATAAATTTAAGCTTTTAATTATCATTAAAGTTAAGTTATAGAATACAACGATATTGAATTTAAACTTTTGCGTATCAATAGAACTGAATAAGTTAATAACGATAACCTTCTCAGTAACATAATTAACTCGTGTAAGAATTCTGTGCTGTTTCAATTAATTCATTAAAATTAAATTATTCCATTAACTCGTTTTTATTACCTAAATATAACTAACTCGAAATATAAAGTAACAAATTTTAGAGATAATTAAAATGTATAACGAAAATACATGCGAACGGTGTGGTACGTGTCTTGAGCAATGTCCATTTTTGCAATTACCTACAGAAAGTGCAAAAAAAGAAATCTCTAAAATGATTGAGACAAGAAATTCGCGAAAAATAATCAAAAATTGTGCTGGTTGTTCTTATTGTAATGTGACTTGTCCGACGGGGTCAAATCCATATTCACTTATAAGAGAAATACGATTAAAAAACTATCGTGAGAATGGTGTTAGAAGTATAGGGCTTATAACCGAAGAGATCCCTCATAATTTAATGTCTATTGCTTTAGAAATAAATACAGATGAAAAACAAAAAGCGTTGCATAAATACGGAAACCCTCCAAAAAGTAGCAAGATGTTTTATGTGGGATGTGGTATTCCCTATTGTTTTCCTGATTTAACAAAATCTAAATTATTGGAGAATTTACCGTCATTAGGGGGAATGAAATATTGCTGTGGCGGTTATGTTCATTCTTATTTTGGTAAAGATGAAGCAAAGATAAAAGGATTGGAATTATACAAGAAATTTGAAGCACTTGGTATAGAAAAACTAATCACATTCTGCCCTGGATGTGATACTATGATTAAAGGTATTTATCCTTCAATTATCGAAGGATTTAATGTGAAAGGTCAAACCATTATTGAATATTTTATTGAGATGTACCATGAAGGTAAATTAAAAATCAAAAACAAAATAAACCAAAGAATTACATTTCAAGATCCTTGTCCTTGGAGAATGCTAGATAAAAGAATATATGATAGCCCAAGGGAATTTCTTGAAATTATTGGAGCAGAAGTTGTAGAAATGAAACACAATAGAGAAAAATCTTTATGTTGTGGAGCTCCTCTTATAATATCAAATAGATCTTTGTCAACAAAAATAGCAAAGGAGAGAATTTTGGAAGCAGAAGTCGTAAATGCGGATATAATAGCTCATATCTGTACGGGTTGTCTTGCGACATTGTCTAGAAACGCTACAGAAAAGAATATTAATTCATATTACATTACTGAATTGGCTCAAATGGCAATAGGGGAAACACCTCCACTTAATATTCTAAAGAATACTGAAAATCTAAATAAGCAAGTAATGAAAACCATCACCAAGAAACCGAACTTATTGACCGAAAAATACATTATAAAAAATGGAAAAACAAATCGTTTATGATCTATAAAATGGTTGTATATCTCCCCTTCTAAGAAGACATTAAAAAAAAGAAATATTTTTTATAATAATTACTATTTTAGACTTAATTATGACAATTGTAGAAGTAAATTGTGGAAAAGTTAAAGGTTATACCGAGAAAAATTTGCACATCTTTAAAGGTATTCCTTATGCTGAACCTCCTATTGGTGATTTACGATTTAATCCTCCGCTAGCTAAAAAGCCATGGAATGGTGTATTAGAAACTACAGAATTTGGACCTTGTGCATTTCAAGGTTATACACCACTTGAAGATTTCTCTGGGAAACTTCAACCTGAGAGTGAAGATTGTTTAACACTTAATATTTGGACTCCTGGGATAGACAATAAGAAAAGGCCTGTAATGTTTTGGATACATGGCGGAGCTTTCATAATGGGTGGAAGTAAAAGCCTCGCCTATGATTGTTCCAAACTAGCTCAACGCGGAGATGTTGTTTTAGTATCGATAAATTATCGATTAGGTGCTTTTGGATATCTCTTCATACCTGGTATAACTGCCAATGTAGGACAATTAGATCAGATATTAGCATTAAAATGGGTTCATGATAATATAGCTAAATTTGGAGGTGATCCAGATAAGGTTACAATTTTTGGAGAATCTGCAGGTGCCTATTCTGTTATTACACTACCAGCAATGCCTGCTGCTAAGGGTCTTTTTCATCGAATTATAGCCCAAAGCATGCCAACAATTGATCCTAAAATAACAAAAAAACCGACAAGAGATTTGATGCATGCTTTAGGGATTAAAACTGGAGATATTGATGCCTTACGTAAAGTAGCTCCTGAAGAAATTATAAAAGTTCAAAATGAAATCACTAAAGTTGATGCTCTAGCCTTTAGACCTATAATCGATGGTGAAACCTTCCCTGTACATCCCCTGAAAGTATTCAAGGAAGGTAAATGTAAAAATATTGTTTTAATGATGGGAACTAATCTAAATGAAGCCAAGCTTTTTACTTCATTAAATCCCTTAACACGCAAAATTAAGGATGAAAAAGCTATAACACTTTATTTAGGTATGATGGGAATAAATTCTGAGAATGCTATCAATATTATTAAAACTTATAAAGAAGCAAGAGCAGGAATCCTTTCAAACGAACCCAAAGAATTATTGGATTCTATTGTTACTGATCTAATGTTTCGAGTTGCAACGCTACAAATTCTTGAAGTACAATCCACTTCTCAACCAAATACCTATAATTATTTATTCACTTGGGAAACTTCCGTGTTAAATGGGATGCTTGGTTCTTGTCATGCTCTTGAACTCCCTTTTATATTTAATACTTTTGAAGATCCTGGAATGAAAGCCCTTGTGGGCAAATCAACCAATACAGAAACATTATGTGAAAATATGATGGATGCTTGGCTTTCATTTGCTCATAATGGTAACCCAAATCACAATGGAATTCCACATTGGCCTCCTTACGATAAAAAAAGCAGAGCTACTCTTTTATTCGGGAATGAAATTAAAGTTGCAAATGCATTATTCGAAAAAGAGCGAAGAGCATGGGATGGAATATTGTAGATTTAACTGATTCCATGAAATAACTTCCATTTTCTATTCTTGATTCAAGAAAAAAATATTAAATAACTTTCAAACTTCTTCTTTTCTAGGAAAAAAATTGAATAAACCAATAGGATTGGAGAAATGCATATGATTTATGAACCTCAGCTCTTTTGCTTTCTCAAAGCCTCTAAAATCTCCCCCTTGTCCCGATTTTCCATTTTAGTACCTATCTTTCAATTGAGTATTTATAATAAATTCCAGGAAAGAAGCTTCTTAAGCTTAAAATCTCAAGATAAAATTTTGAGTAAACTTAATATATGAATATGGTATAAATAATCATTGAATTTAAGTAAGTTAAATTCTTAAATCGAAATTCAATAAGAGTGGTGATAAAAAAAAAGTAAAGTGTGTAAATCTATGAAAACAGATAGTGCTAAGTTAGATTTCTCTATCGTTGCGGGGATTCTTTTAGTGTTGATTGCATCTGTTTTTCTGGGATTTGCATTGGTTGGGTGCTCTCTAATAAATTCTGATAATGTAAAACCTTCAATTAACTTGGATTTTAAGATGTTCCAAGCAAAAATTGTTGGAATCGATCCATATTTATCAGGATCTAATCCGATCGTTTCTGTAGCTCAAAAAGGCGATTGCGTTATGGATACAGAACAGGGTTCAATTGAAATTGTTGAAATTAATTGGCCAGTTATACTTCCATTATACATTGATCAAGATTTTTTAGATAATTTTTGGACTACTGTTGCTGTAACCGGTGGCTACGAACCAATCAGCGGTTCTATTGACCTCTACCAGGATGAAGTATGGAAAGGGCAAATTGAGATTATGTGGATGTATATTGCTCATGAACCTGGTTATACTGACTACTGGACAGCCAATTTTGTACTACCTAAAGGAGTAGATTCAATTGAATTAGATAGCAATCAGTGGCCCGATGAGGCAATTCCATTATATCCAGAATATGATAATATCCCTGGTCAGAGCGTATTATTAGACTGGGAAGGCTTATGGCAAGGCGGTCACGAAGAAACGCAATGCTTTGAGTTAATACAGGTACATGATATGATTATATCCAAAAAGAGCCCCCAACTCTCTATGAGGTTATTATAATTCTCACTACCAGTTAATTATGCAACGAATAATCTCTACTCTTTTTTTTTATACTAACATAATCTTGATGATTCATATTTTGGACATAAATATAGCACATTGATTTAAATTTTATCTTATACAATAAAATAGAAAGAGCTGAATTAAATGCCGAAATTTAAGTGTGCTGATATTGGGATGGATTGTGGTTTCAAAATACAGACAAACAATGAAATAGAGTTTTGAAGTCCCTAGAATGAAAGCTTTTATGGGCAAATCAGCCAATACAAGAATATTATGTGAAAATATGATGAACGCTTGACTTTCATTTGCTCATAATGGTAACCCAAATCACAATGTAAATCCACATTGGCCTCCTTACGATAAGAAAAGCAGAAGTACTCTTTTATTCAGAAATGAAATTAGAGTTGCAAATTCACTATTCGAAAAAGAGCGAAGAGCATGGGATGGAATATTGTAGATTTAACTGATTCTATGAAATAAATTCCATTTTCTATTCTTGAATCAAGAAAAAGACATTAAATAACTTTCAAACTTCTTCTTTTCTTGGAAAAGAATTAAATAGACCAATGGGGTTGGAGAAATGCATATGATTTATAAACCAATTCTCTTTTTCTTTCGTAAGAACTACTGTAACCCTTAAAGGACAATTAAATGTCTCTCCTTTTGATTTCTCTACGAAACTTAGGGCGCTTAATCTTAATATATCAGCCATTTTTACTTTCTCTGTAGTTTTTTCATTTTCAAGAGTGATTTTGATTCTATTGAGAGCAGTTTCATTTAGATATTTCTCAGTATGTTCAAGCTTAAGATCAGCAATCATAAAGACCCAAGCCATATCTCCAACAACTTGTATATCGGAAGTATCTATATCAAACGTGACATTTCCCCAATATTTCCAATCCCATAAAAAAAGCTCTTTTGCTTTCTCAAAGCCTCTAAAATCTCCCCCTTGTCCAGTACCTATAATCAAGGAAGAATCTTTTGGAGAATATATTTTCATGAAAGTATCTAAATATTCTGGATCCCTCTTGGCATATCCTTCTTGAAGTGTTCGTAAAACTTCTTTTATCTTTTCTACATCAGTTTTCATTACTAATCAACATTTAAGTTAGGAAATATTTAAATTAAAAGTCTTTCTGTCTTTTTGAAATTTCATCATAAAGACATGTTCTTAGTATATCTCTTTTAATTATTCTACTTTTAAAAATTCATAGATTTGATCTGCCATCGCTCTTTCTAAAGCACTGATAGCAACATTCGCATTCTCTGATTACTTCTTATAGTTCTAAATATCCTAGATTAACCTCTTCAAAATTATTGATTCGCTCGTAAGCCGGTAAATAAAACCGTTCTATTGCACCTTTACTTTTTACTTCTTTTTGTTCTTTTTCGAATTAATAAATGAAAGATAAGAATTTTCAGATAGTCTTATACTATACCGAATAAGTTGATATAAATTTATATAAGCGTTTTCTCTTTATTTTTAAAGATAAGAATATAGTATACTGATTTGTTAAATATTAAGTGATTTTATTTCACCAAATTTAAATCATATGAGATGAGAGAATAACGATAGAAAAAAGATATTCTAAGAAAAGAAAATATTTCTGTTTAGTTTTTTTTATTCTAACTTTTAATGTTATTTCCATTGTCGTCTTTCCAGACATCAGTTTCAATGTAAAAAATAATGAAAAAGTTACAGACGATCCAAATTCATTACTTCAAACATCTTCAAGTGGTCCACCTAATATACACTTTTTTCAATATTATAAAATAATAACTATAGACCATAATCAAGTTTCTGGAACAGGGAGCCATAAGAATTTCCCTGTGTTAATTTCTATTTTGGATTCAGATTTACATGATGATGTTCAATCAAATGGGAATGATATTGCATTTGCTAATGATACTGCTTGGTTAGATCATGAAATCGAAATATTTAATCAGAGTTATAATGACACTCATGCACAGTTAATTGCCTGGGTTCGGATTCCTAATCTTTATACATCAATTGATACAGTAATTCGTATGTATTATGGAAATTCAACCATGGGATCTCAGGAGAATCCAAATGCTGTATGGGATTCTAATTTTAAAGGAGTTTGGCACTTAAGTGAGGATCCTTCAGGATCATCGCCTCAAATGAAAGATAGTACATTAAACAATCATAATGGAGCAGTTAATAATTTGCAAGCCAATGATCAAGTCAATGGGCAGATTGATGGCTCTATTGATTTTGATGC
>JBHLLT010000030.1:0-37006 GCA_048938855.1 Promethearchaeota archaeon | reverse complement strand
TGAAGACTTTATATATAAAGGGAGTATGTTCTTATGAGCATGATTTTCATGCTTAGCGTAGCGTATCGTTTCCTGTAATATCTGATTCATGGGGTACTCCATGCGCCGTATTTGGAGATTTTTACATGTTCGTGTCTTTGTTTTCAATTTCTCGCATGTTTCGCCTTATTAGATATACTTCCACGAGGCGTTGCTAATTAAAGGTGTATATCATCCATGTGGATGGTATATTTTCTCACCGATAATTATCGATGGTAAAACTACCAGCGACGAAATATAAGAATAAATCCTTGATTAAAAATTTTATGGTCTAGTTTCGTAAAAGTTATAAGGTAGAGGAGGGTATTATTGGATGCTTAGTTAAGGGGTTAATAATAGGTGATTTAATGAGAAGAGGGGATTTGATTGAGAGAACAAATTAGAAAATATAGTAAGTTTTAAAGTTTAATTATGAATACCATAAATTATTAATATTAGACGGAGAAGAGTTCGAAGGAATTATTGGAAGTAGAGAAGATAAGGTGCGAACGACGGATCAGAAGGTTTTGATAGGGACATCAGGATGGGGATATGACGAGTGGGTTGGGCCTTTTTATCCTAAGGGATTAAGGAAAGAGGATTATTTGTTATATTATTCAGAGATTTTTTACACGAATGAGATAAATACCACGTTTTATAGTATTCCTTCGAGAAAGATTGTGGAAAATTGGGTGAGTAAAACACCTGCTAATTTTTTATTTTCGGTAAAAATTCCTCAATCAATTACTCATGAAGCGAAATTAGATATAGATTTATGCTTAGACAAGTTAGATTATTTTTTGAAAGTAATGGAGCCACTGATAGAATCAAGGAAAATAATTGCCTTTCTTATTCAGTTGCCTCCGTATTTTAAGAGGGAAGAACATTTCGACAACTTAAAGCAATTTATTAACAATTGGTCAGGCAATCCTAAGAAAGAAGGTTACCATTTGGTTGTGGAATTTAGGGATAAATCATGGATGGATACCGAAGTATTTAGCTATTTGGAAGACAATTCTTTGACATACTGTGCTGTAATTGAGCCTTTATTACCTCCAAGGATGGATGTTACAAATCCGATGTTCTCATATATTAGATTTCATGGTTATGGAAAAGATATATGGTTTGATTATTGCTTTACTGAAGAGGAGATAAAGAAATGGGCACATCCAATTCGAGAGGTCCTTCAGAAATCTGACAAAGTTGGAATTTATTTTAATAATCATTTCTCGGGCTATGCAGCAAAGAATTCTTTGATGTTAATGAGAGAATTGGGAGTCGAGCCAAAAAAATCACCAGAAGAAATAAGTCTATTGGCGTTTAAGAAAAAGTCAGGAGAATATTCAAAAGGGCAGGTTGCACTAGATAAATTTATGAAATAATAAAGGCAAAAGGAAACTTGACAATTACAAATCTCAAAATTGGTTTTATTGGAGCGGGATCGATAGGGAGTCTATTTGGAGGTTTTTTAGCTGATATTAAATCTGAGAATTATTCAGTTCAGGTAATCTTTTTTTGTAAAAAGCTTCATGCGGATAAGGTGAACAAGAAGGGATTAGTTTTAATTAGTAATCAAAAGAGGAAGGTAATTAAGAACATCAAAGCATACGAAAATGAAAAAGTTTTTGAGAAAGATTCTACAAATGGATTTGATTTCCTTTTCCTTACAACCAAGGCTTATGATAGCGAGGAAGCTGTGCGCCAGTACAAAAGATTAATTGATAAAAGCAAATGGGTAGTGATCTTGCAGAATGGGATTGGAAATGAGGATATAATTATTCCTTATTGTGAGAAATCAAAAATTATAAGAATTGTAACGTCAGCTGGAGCATTTTCAGATAAACCAGGGCGAGTACTTCATACAGGAGAAGGAATGACTAAGATTGGGTTTCCATTTCTGAATGAACTTAATTTAGAAGAACAGATAAAAGAGAAGGCTAGATCTGATATAAATACATTAAAAGATCTATTGAATTTAGCTGGTTTAGAGACAATAATTGCAGAAGATATAATTAGTGAATGTTGGGAGAAAGTTTTAGTAAATATTGGAATAAACGCATTGGGGGCTCTAACACGATTACCTAATGGAAAAATATTAGAAGTAGAAGGGTTAAAATATATAATGGAAGAAGCTATTAATGAAGCTGTTATGGTAGCAAAATTAAAGAAAATAAAACTTTCCAAAAGAGATTATGTTTCAATTGCCCATAATGTAGCTCAAAAAACAGCTATGAATAAGAATTCAATGCTTCAAGATATTTTAAACAAAAAGCCGACTGAAATTGAATATATGAATGGGAAAATCTTAAAATATGCTGGAGAATTAGGAATTAAAGTGCCTTTTAATGAATCTTTGACGTTGTTAATAAGAGGCTTAGAGCGATCGAAAATTTAAGATTTTTTTACATCTAAAATCATAAAATACGCGTTTTCTCCATCTCGATAATAATTTTGCTTGATACTTTCGGCTTTGAAATTATATTTTTCATATAATCTGATTGCGGTGTAGTTAGAGACTCTTACTTCAAGCACATATTGTTTAATTTTGTATTTTTTTATGGCAGCCATACTACTTGACAATAAAGCGTTAGCAACTCCCTTTCTTCTGTATTTTTCTGAGACTGCAATTGATACTAAATGTCCTTTATTAACATATTTTAAAATATTAGCTGCTGGAGCTTTCTCAACTCTCCACATTATGTAGGCAATTACTTCACCATTTCTATTTTGAGCAACTAAGAAGCATTCTGGAAAATTATCAAGTATGCTTTTATAGAAAAAATAAGGGTAATCTTCGGGTAATTCTCGTTCATTTATTTCAATTACAGTGTCTAAATCTTCTAATGTACATCTTCTTATAATGAATTCCAAATCAATATTTGTATTATCAAAGATCTTTGTCTCAGTATCTTTATTTGTGGTCATTGTAATAAGCGTCTCTTATTTTGTATATAACAAACAGCCTTAACAATATATGGAATATAAAATTAATAACTTTTAACCTTTTATTAAAAAGAATTTGTCGAGTAAAATTAGATTTCAATTGTATCAAAAACAGTTTCTTTTTGGTTTTTAATATAGCTAATAATTAGAGTTAGATTATCTTGAATATTTTTCTTGTTATCGAAGTCTTTAACAATATCTTCTAGTTGTTCTCTAGTTAGATTTCTTAACTCTTCTACAATTTTTATCATTTCAGGAATAGTTCTTACTATATTATCAACAATAGTTATATCTGCCCATACTGAAGTCCTGCTTAATGGATTTAAATCAACCGCAATGACAGTTTTCTTTAGTTTTTTTAAAGCTTCAGTTCGATCTCCATCTTCTAGTGGAACCATAACTAAATCTGCTTGTGCTATTAATTCCACTTTTCTCCTATTACTTTCAAGGCCACTGAGTTCGATCATTTTATCTGGATCAACTCCATATATTTCTGTAGCACCTGCTTTCTGTAAAGCATTTTTAATTGCTTTGATTCTTCCTTTTTTTTGATAAAATAAATTAATTTCAAGAGGTGCCTTAACTAAATTGGACAGTGTCACAAGCTCCTCAGGTATTAAAGCGGCAACATTTCCATTTACACTGATAACAGGTCTTTCAGCTAACAATAAAGAGGCTACAGCGGCTTTTATGGCTTTTTTCGCAACATCAGTAGTTCTTTCACCTAGTATATAATCAAAACACTCTCCTCTTCCATGTGCAATTAATCCAGCTTCTGCAACAACCAGTTTTTTCATACCTTCAATAATTTTATGACGATATTTTAGACTTTCATAGCGTGGGTGAGATTTAGGGACAGTATGATATTGGTTTTCATTCGGATTCATAATATTTCAAGACAATTAATATTGTTCTTTATATAGGAGGATATAAAGAAAAACTATTAATCTTTTGTATAATTTTATATTTTTGTAGATAAGTATGACCAACGAAGAGAAAAAGAAGCCCAAGGATTTGAGTTTTTATAAGACAAAAAAAATAATAGAGGAACTTAAAAGTAAAAAAGGGTTTCATACAGAATTGATATCAGTATATATTCCCCATGATAGGAAAGTATCAGATGTAACTAATCATTTAAAGAATGAAATCAGTGAAAGTCAAAACATAAAATCAAAATTAACTAGGAAAAACGTGTTAGATAGTATAAATAGTCTTTTAGGCCAATTAAAAAATATAAATGATATTCCCGAAAATGGCTTAGTTATGTTTTCTGGAGCTATACCCCAAAGCAATACTCCCGGGACAGAGAGAAATGAGTTGACCATAGTAGAGCCCCCTGATAAAGTTACTACGTTTAGATATCATTGTGCGAGTGAATTCCTCTTATGGCCTTTAGAGGAAATGTTGACTCCTAGAGAAACTTATGGGTTATTGGTTATTGGTAGAGCTAAGTCAGCAGTAGGTTATATTAGAGGAAATAATGTAGAAGTTATTAGAGAATTCACTTCTGGAATCCATGGAAAATTTAGTGCTGGAGGTCAGTCTCAGAGAAGATTTGAAAGATTAATCGAAGAAGGTGAAAAACAATTTTATCGTAGTATCTCAGATACTGTCAATAAACTTTTTTTACCAATAGAAGATTTGCGAGGAATATTTGTTGGTGGTCCAGGTCAATCTAAAGAGAAGTTTGTTAGTGATGAGAGTTTAGATTATAGGTTAAGAGATAAAATATTAGATGTTGTTGATCTAGGTTATGGTGGTACAGAAGGAATACGAGCATTAATTGAAAAAGTGAAGGATAAAATTGAGGATGTAAAATATATCCGAGAAAAACAAATCATGCAACGCTTTATGAAAGAGATATCGACGGATACAGGATTAGCATCTTATGGATTGGAGGATATTAAAAAAGCGTTGAATTATGGGGTTGTTGATACTCTTCTACTTTCAGAAAGACTAGATTTATATAAAGTAAAATCAGAATGTTCTAATTGTGGTTATTCTGAATCTAAGTCCGTTAAAGAAGCAGATTTAGAGAGTCATAGCAATGATGTGGGAGATGATTCTTGTCCTCAATGTAATTCAAACAGCTTTAGCGTTGTTGAAAAAAAATCAATAATTGTAGAATTAGGGGAGATAGCTGAAGCAACAGGAGCAGAAGTTGATATTTTATCTACAGGAACGGAAGAAGGAGAAATGTTATATAGCACTTTTGGTGGTATTGCTGCTATTCTTCGATATAAAATTGACTATTAAAAAAATGATTCATCTATTTTTAAAAAAAAAATTGAGGTTGGTAAATTCAAAATGGAATTAAGAGAAGCGTTGTTAAGATTGAAAATTTTAATGTTTGGAGGTAAAGGTGGAGTTGGAAAAACAAGTTGTGCTGCAAGTTCAGCCATATGGGCAGCGGAACATGGAAGAAATACGCTAATTATAAGTACTGATCCCGCACACTCTTTAGGTGATAGTTTAGGTGTTGAATTACCTCCTGGAATTCCTACTCCCATTGAGAATATTGAGAATTTAACTGCTTTAGAAATTAATCCAAAAGCCAATATGGCAGAATTTAAAGGATTAACTGATATGAATCCTTTAGAAGAAATGGGAATGGGCGATATGGCTGCAGGAATGGAATTATTTGGTGATCTAGAAGATTTAACTTCAATGAATCCTCCAGGAATTGATGAGGCTCTAGCATTTGCTAAAATTTTAGAATTTATTGAGACTGAACACAATTTTGACTTGGTTATTTTTGATACTGCACCAACAGGGCACACCCTAAGATTATTGGGACTCCCTGAAACCTTATCAGGATGGATAGGCAAATTAATAAAAATGAGAATGAGAATAGGGAGCATGTTTAGTGCAATAAAGAGGATGTTTGCCCGAGAAGAGAAGGACTCTGATAATTCATTAGAAGTGTTAGAAAGGTTAAATCAATCAATATTAAATGCACGAGAAGATCTTACTAATCCTATAAAAAATTCTTTTATAATAGTAACTATTCCCGAGGAAATGGCAATATTAGAAACTGGTCGACTATTAAACGAATTGGTTAAATATGAGATTCCAGTTTCGAACATTGTAGTGAATCAACTATATCCAAACACTCCTGAATTATGTGAGTTTTGTGTAGGTAGAAGAAAAATGCAACAGAAAAATCTGAATAAAATAAAGAATATCTTTCGAGATAAATTAAATAAAAATTTGATTGAAGTGCCTTTATTTAAGGAAGAAGTTAGAGAATATAAGAAACTAAAGGAAATGGCAGAATTCCTTATTAAAGAAGATTAATGAGAAAACTCTTTGATATAGATGCAATAATTACAGAGCTTCCCTTTACCACATGGATAACCACAATTTTGACATGAATTATATTTGACTTTTTCTCTATGATGATAAAGTATTTCAGATAACTCCAAAAATCCTTGTAATAAATTAAATTCAATCTCTGGACTGTATTTTTTACATTCTTGAATAAAATCTAAAGCTCTTTTTCTGATTATTGGATCCTGTTCTCTATAGAAACAATGGGAAGCATAATAATCAAATTTTTTAATGTTAGCATATAAGTAAATTTCTTCTTCAGGAATTCTGATTAATGGAGAAATTTTTTTAATGTAGAATTGGCTTAATTTATTATTCTCCTCCTTGAAGAAATATTGGTTTGCAATAATGTCTAGACGTTTATAGAGAAGATTCATGAGAAACGTTTCTGCGAAATCTGTAAGATTATGCCCCATTGCTAATACGGTGCCTCCTAATTCTCTTGCTCCGTCATTTAGTAATCTCCTTCTAATTGTAGCACAGTAATTGCACGCATATTTATAATCAGGAGTTTCTCTTTTCATTTTAATGATTTCATCCAATGTAATACCGATTCTTTCCTTGAATGAAATAATTTTATATTCAATATCATTTTTTTTGCAGAAATCAGTTGCTTTCTTAATACTTCTTTCTCTATAGTCTTGAATTCCCTCATCTATAATCAGAGCAGAAATTGGTCTGGAATGATGAACTCGATTTTGAATTTTATTCAGATTATAAGTAAGCGAAATTGAATCCTTTCCTCCAGAGAGCGCCACAATAATTTTATCGCTTTTTTTTAGCATTTTATATTTCGAAATTGTTTTATAAACAATTTTTTCAATATTTTTCTGGAAGCACTCTGGGCAGAGATTTTCCCCAGAATATTTTCTTTGAATTACTAGGGTATTGTTGCATTTTGAGCATTTTCCATTTTTTAAATAAATTTTATAATTACTCATAGATGTTCTGTAAAAAAGTAATAGTTAAGGATTAAATCCAAAAAATTAATCCACCAAATTTTACAATAGATAAGATAAAATTTCCAGCAACAATGAACAAGGTGATATACCGGAGAATATTTAAAATTGGTCTTTTTATTTTTTGTTTTTCATCATACCAATATTCATAAGATACTTCAACTTCAGCTCCTTCATCTAAATTCGTGTATGGAGGAAGATCTAACACAACTGTATCTTTAAAGCCATCACCAATTTTATCAATTAGATGATACTTATCTTCAGCTAAAATTATCTCACTCTTTCCTCTCAAATTAGATTTATCTTCTATTATAATTTTGACAGAATCAATTTTTTCTACCCTATATTCTGTCAAATTGAGATTTAGGTCTTCTTTATTAATTTTGATTTTATCTTTTTTCTTTTTTATGGATTTATATTCTTCACCAAAACCCCAGTTGAGTAATTCTTTTGCTATTCTATCTCCATCAAATACCGGTAAAGGAAGCATATTAAATATGGTGACACTAAAAGCGATGGCATAAAGCCATACTATTTCTTTTAACCAAAAATCTGGCCAGGCACTTGTAAAGAATTTGGCAAAATCATTTTTAAACATAAAGTATGAATTACTATAGATTCCAATCTTTACGCCAATAGTTTCAACGTCTAAAACATAAGTGTCAGTAGCTGAACTAATATTAATACTGTTTAAGTTAAATACTGTAAGTGCTTTCTCTAATGTATTTCCGTTAGATCGATTAATTGATACTCCATTTATTCCTTCAATTATCACACCAATGGATAAATTTTTATCATAATTATTTCCCCCCTCACTTGCAGAATAGATTTTATTTATTTTTAGTTCTGTATCAGAAATATATTGATAGGCAATTCCAATATTGTAGCGAGGACCTACTAGTACATTTTTTTCTGAATAGCTATCATTAGAAGGTGTATAGATATTGAAAGTTAAGTTGTCTCCAATAGAACATTGCAAACTCGTTCCGTTATTCAAGATATTATTGAGTGTTTTACCGGCATAATTGTCAAGATACACATATTCTTCATCTCCAGCACCTTCCTGTTTTATTGCGAGGATGACGTCATGAGCATCTAGTTTTCCCTCATTGAATCCTCCATCAACTTTTAACTGCACACTATTCACTTGAGCAACTTGAGTATAGAAAGGAGCAATCATAAGGGGAAAACATAAAAATAAGATGAACGCTACTCCCGCAGTCATTCCATTAACATAAGTCCCTGCTGCAGCGATTCTTAGTCTTGTATTTCTTTTAAATTTTTTGGAGCTTAGTTCTCTTTCATCAACTTCTACGAAAGCACCAAATCCTATTAGGAAGAATACTCCTGCTCCTAGAACACCAGTTGATTTAACATCTACACCATCAGCACTTGCAGAAATACCATGGGCAAATTCATGAGTTGTTAAAATAAATAATAATGGGAGGATTAAATAAAACAACGTAGGTAGATCGATTGTAAGTCCTGGAATAATAGGGAATATAACTTGTTCGAGTCTTGGTCTTATAATTAATCCTATAAAGTTTGAAAATAAGAAATATAAAGCATAGATGCTAAAACTAAAAGATACAAATATTCCAATTGTCCAGAAAATTTTCCAAAACTTAGGAGCTTTTTTCCCAGTTTTCATTATAAAGTTATTTAATTTCTTTGTTTTAAACATTGCAAGTAATGGAAACCAGAGATAGTATGCCTCTTTTTTATTCCTCAGAAGCCAAATTAGAAGAAAGACAAAAATCCAAAATACTAAAGAGACAATGAACCAAGGATTAAAAATAAAATCTAAAATGACATCTACTATTGACATAAGGTTCCAATAAAGCTTTATCTTTTTAATATCAAATTAATATAAGAAGTTAAAGTTATTGGTTATATCAAAAGTTTTTAGCACTAGAAGGATATATGCTATATAAAATAGAAAAAGATTAAATTATTAGTTTATAATCTTATATATATAAAAAGTATATATCTCATAGGAATTACACCTTTAAATAGTTTAATAGCGGGGTGGGCTAGCCTGGTTTATGCCGCAGGGCTCATAAGGCATAACACTTATGTCCATCTCTTTGAGAAACCCTGAGATCGTTCGTTCAAATCGAACCCCCGCTACCATTTTGTTTATCTTATTATCTTCTAAAGAAGAATTATGAACTGTAAAAATTTTAAGAAAAAATCTCCTATTATTCTTAGTTTAATAATTAGTTCTAAATTAAAAAAGATTTAATTTTAAAATATTAAATTATGAGAAAGGTTTGAGTTGAATGGAAGAATGAGTTTTAAGAGAGCGCCAGCAATACACTGTTGGATTAAGCACGTTTTAGAAGGACAATATAACCAAAATGAAAAGTTTTTTTACACTATATTTGGGCATGTTAAACGCATTCGAATTATTGCGACTATTATTGATAAAAAAGAACAATTAATTGAAACAACTGAACAAGATATGGGATTTAATGATGAATTAGATTCAAATCTAAGAATAGATTTTGATTTAGATGATGGTACGGGAAGAATAAGAGCAATTATTAGAAATATAGATCCAGAAAAATATAATAAATTTACAAAAGGTAATATCGTAGATGTTATGGGGCGTGTGAGTAAATATAATGATTTTGTATCGTTGTGGATTGAGTCGATGAGAAAAGTGAAAGAGCCAAATCTTGTCTTATTACGGGATGCTGAAATAATAAAAAGGATTAAAAGTGGAGAAATCCAAGATATTCCAGAACTAGCAGACAATTTTGAAGAATTTTCAGACGAAATTGATGTAACAACTCTATTTGAAAATGAAACAAATTTTTCTGAGCAGAATGAGACAAAAGAAAAAATTTTTTCACTTATTGAACAAACATCTGCAGAAGGAAAAGGAATTAATTTTGAACGGTTGAAGCGAGAAATTAAAATCTCCGATAATGATCTAAGAACCTTTCTAAATGATTTAATTTTGGAGTCCCGTATTTATAAATCTGATAATGATAATTTTGAAGCATTTTAATAACCTCTATTATTTCAAATATTTTCTATAATAAGAGTAAACTATTTTTCTTATGGTTGATTTCATTTTTATAAATTAATTAAATAGGGAATATAATTATGGACTTAAATAATTACGAAGAATTATTGGATAAAGCTTATGAAAAGATTCCTGATAATGTAAAAAAATCTTCAAGATTTGAAATACCTAAGGTCGAAATTCGAATTGAAAGCAGAAATACATTTATAACTAATTTTAATAAAATTATTAGCACTCTTAATAGAGAAAGGAAACATTTTATTGGGATTTTTCTAAAAAAGGCAGGAACTATGGGAGAGATTAGAGGTCAACAATTATTCTTGAAAGGACAATATAAAGAACAGGTATTAAATCGACTGATTGAAAATTATACGAAAACCTACGTTCTATGTAAAATTTGTAATAAACCTGATACTCAATTTCAAAGAGAGGCTAAAAAACTCTATTTAAAATGTACAGCGTGTGGAGCAAGAGAAGAAATTAAAGAAAAATAAATTTAAGCAAAAGATTTGAAATTGATGAGAGTATACTTAAAAGTTCATATTAAGCATGATATGGAAACAATTGCTTGCTGTGATGAAGAGCTCCTTAATCAAATTTATAAAGAGGGAAATCTAAAAATAGAAATTTCAAATCAATTCTTTGGAGGAAAACTGATAGATCTTGAAGATGCGATTTTAATATTAAAAGAAGCTACATGTTTCAACATCGTGGGAGAAAGAATAATCAATAAAGCAATAGATTGTAAGCTTATCTCATTAGAAGGTGTAAGATCTATAAATGGTGTTCCCATGGCTTTAAAGATGATGTTTTAATGCCTAACCGATTCTGTGCAATTTGTGGAAAAATTATAGACAAGACTGATCCTCATTTTGGTATGTGTCTTAAGTGTTATTTAAAGGAAAATACTCTATTTGAATTGCCAGATAAATTCTCACTGAACGTCTGCATAGATTGCGGGAGTTTTTCTAAGAAAGATATGTGGATTAAACCTGAGAGAAATGAAATTTTTTCTATTCTAGAACAAGCTATTCAAAAGCATGTGTTAAATCCTCTCTTAAAAAGACGTAATCTTGAGTTTTCATTTCTCTATGATGAAGATAGTTTTATTTATTCATCAAAAGATTTATTAACTTCACTTGAAGTGTTAATAAAGGGATTTTTATCTGAGGATCGTAATATCCAACACTCTCAGACAATAAAAGTAAATATAAACTATCTGTTATGTAAGAATTGTTCTAATTTAAGAGGTGGAACTTATTACCTTTCAATTATTCAGTTAAGAGTTAAGGATGAGGAACAGTTCGGTTTGATAAAGAACATTATAGATGAAGTTAATGAATATGCTGAGAATCTTTTCAAAAACGATCCTAAACAATATATTTCTAAAATTGAGGATCAAAAATACGGGGTAGATTTATACCTTAGCACAAATGAATTAATGAATCAATTAATTAAATTTCTAAGATCAAAGTATCACTTTTTATTCAAGAGGACTAAAAAATTAGTGGGGAGAGATAATCAGAGAGGTAAAAATCTTTATCGGTTTAAATCTCTAATAAAATTATTACCAGTGAATATTAATGATGAATTATCAATTGAGGGTCATCTTTTTAGAGTTGAAAATATTATGAAAAATAAAGTTATTATCCGGGATGAGAATAATACTAAGTTCATAAAAGATTATTCTTATTTCTTCAACGAAAAATTTACTAAAAATAATGCCTAGAGGACAGAGAATTGGAGGAAGACAATAAAGATATTGAAGAAGATTTTGATGAGATATTGGATGATAAGTCTCAGAAAGACTTCGATACAAATATAGATGAGCTACAGAAAAAAAAACTTGATAATAAAAGAATAAAGACAACTGATCAATCAAAAAAAAGAGCAGCTATAGAATCTGTTTTTGATGAACGTACTACTTTTTTATTAAATAAATTATTAGTGAATGGTCCATTAGGCAAGGTTGAAGGTGTCATTTCGGCTGGAAAGGAAGCTAATATTTATCTAGGATATGATTTATCCGGAAAGGAAGTGGCGATTAAAATATATAAAATTGATAGTAATACATCAAAATGGATGAGAAATTATATCATCGGAGATCCTAGATTTAAGAAAATTCCCAAAAATGTTTCAAAAATTATTTTTTTATGGGCAAGTAAAGAATATAAAAATCTTAAAAGGGCGTATAAAGTTGGTTTAAGCGTCCCAAAACCATTATTTATTAAAAATAATATTTTAATCATGGAATATATTGGATTTGGATCCATTCCCGCTCCACTCTTAAAGGATATAGTGAATCCCAGAGACATCATTAATCTTATGGATGAATTATTGACATTTATAAAAGATTTGTATCAGAAAGCAGAATTGGTCCACGGGGATCTTAGTGAATTTAACATTTTATATCACAATCAAAAACCGATCGTAATTGATATCTCTCAAGCCGTATCAATACACCATCCAAAAGCAGAAGTTTTTTTAGTGAGAGATATAAAAAATATTTTTAAATATTTTGAAAAATTAGGATTAGACACACCAGATCCTAAAGATTTTTATTATGGCGTTATTAATATTGATAAATAAGCAATAGTTAAAAAATTAAAATGAAAATTGGGAAAAATCGCATAGCTGTCTTAATTGGAAAAGATGGAGAGATAAAGAAAGAGATTGAAAAGAAGTTAGGGGTTAGAATAAATTTAGATAGTACAACAGGAAATTGTGAGATACTGTCTAATCCAGAAGATCCAAATTATGTCCCCCTAAATGTTTTCACAGCACAAAAGATAGCTAATGCAATTAATCGAGGTTTTAATCCAATAAAAGCTATGAAACTTTTAGAGGAAATATAT
Organism: Promethearchaeota archaeon; assembly: GCA_048938855.1. Taxonomy (GTDB): domain Archaea; phylum Asgardarchaeota; class Lokiarchaeia; order Sigyniarchaeales; family SOKP01; genus Loki-b32. The sequence continues at coordinate 23,867 of JBHLLT010000030.1, read as the reverse complement.
GACTTAGAAGTATTTAATCTAATGCAAATTGTTGGAAAATCGGATAAAAGAATTAAACGCATTAAAGGACGAATAATTGGCAGAAATGGAGAGATGCGGAAGGCAATTGAAAAGTACGCTGAAAGTTTTATCTCTGTCTATGGCAAAACAGTTTCAATCATTGCTGATTATGATAATTTACAAATTGCCAGAAAAGCAGTAAGTATGTTGATAAATGGAATGCCACATCATGTAGTTTTAAAATTTTTGGAAGATAAATTCAGTGAAAGTAAAAAAGAGCAATTTAGGCAAATGTATAAGCCTGAATTTTAAATATTAATTTATAAAAGCATTCTTATAAATTTTTGATGCTTCTTCAAATAGATCCTTACCATATATAATATCTTTTAATTCCTCCAACATCATATTTGTATCTTCTATGTGATTATTTGAATATATTTCTTTGTAAACTTCTTTCTGATAATTTTTTAGATGTATTTCAAAACTTTTAATGGAATATAGACCAGTATCATAGGATTTGAAAATTATTATATAACGAGGATAAAGATTTTGCTCTCTTAAAGAGATAGACCAGCCATTAAAATAAAAATCTGTTTGAAATTCAAAGAAATTTTCCCATCTCCGAATTTTTTTCATAATTTTATTTATTTCTGCTTGAGTTTCATGAGAAAACTTATCGGCCATGTAAAAATGTTTACATAGGATTATAAAAAGGAGATGAAAAATTGCCTTAATCAAAAGCAATTTCGCCTATATTAAAAATATCATCTGATAAGCCAATTTTTGAATTCTTTTTCATATTGGAACTATAGATGGATTTATTAAAGGAATAACCACTACCAAAAATTTGAGGAGATTTAATACCTGTTATTAAAAGCATAACTCGTAAAAGGCCATCGAACTCATCTGATACCCGAGCACCCCAAATAACCATCGAATCATTTACATCCATTTTTTCTGAAATTGCTTTAGCTACTGAATTTGCTTCTGCAAGTGTCATATCATTTCCTCCACAAATATGAATTAATGCTCCTTTAGCACCATCAATACTCACATCTAATAATGGAGTATTAAGCGCATCATCAATCGCCTCTACAACTCTATTTTCTTTACCACTCGATTCCCCAACGCCAACAATTGCAACTCCTCCAGTGCTTAAAATTGTTCTAACATCAGCGAAATCTAAATTAATTAGGGAGGGTAATGAAATCGTTTCAGTGATTCCTTTTACCATAGTGGCTAAAACTTCGTCAGCTACACTAAACGCTTCGATTATGGGTAAATTTGGAGCGATTTCAAGCAACCTATTGTTATCAATTACAACTAAAGTATCAACATATCGTTTTAATAGATTTAACCCTGTCTTAGCTTTATCAATTCTTCCAATTTCAGTGTTAAAAGGAAGTGTTACCACTCCTACTACAATGGCCCCTTCTAGTTTTGCAATTTCAGCGATTATTGGAGCACTTCCTGTACCTGTTCCGCCTCCTTCACCACATGTAATAAACACTAAGTTTGAATCTCTTAAAGTTTTGGTTAACTCTTCTCGAGTTTCCTCAGCCGCGGCTCTACCAATCTCAGGATTTCCCCCTGCTCCAAGACCTTTAGTTAAATTTCTTCCAATTAATATTTTAATGTGAGCTTCGACACTATCTAAATGTTGGCAATCTGTGTTTATAGCAATACATTTTGCGCCTCTAATTCCTATTTTCATTAATCTGTTAATGGTATTATTTCCAGCGCCACCACAACCGATAATTTTAATATTAGCATAACCAAAACTATCACTCTGAGGATGAATTATTTCTCTTTTACGCGCGTTCTTTATAAATGATTCCATAATTAATCTAATTTTAATTTAATTTGTACAAAGAATTGAAACAAAAAAATTAGAATTAATGTAATATCAGAATATTACATTAGCGTTTTGTCACAATATACAATTCATTTTCAATTTAATGAGAAATCTCCATCAATTTCAGGATTAAAGATTTCTTTTAAACTGTTATGATTAATAAGAATGATTTTTGGCAATAAGTAAGGAAATCTATTTGAAAATGTTAAACAATATGCACCAGTATTAGTAACAAGAATATTATCTCCTTTTTGTAATTTTTCTGTGAAAAAATAGTTTTTTGCTAATATATCTTGATCTGTTGGAATTATACCAGCAATAGAGGTTTTGTATTTATGTGGTTCATCAATTTGTGAAGCATTATAAAATCTTAAAGAACAACGTGCAAACTTTGGGCAAATATGGTTTCCGATATTTAAAAAAATCCATCTATTATCTCCAACTCTTACTATTTTTGAGATAAACAAACCAGCATCTCCCATAAAATATCTTCCCGGCTCAAAATAGATATTTTTATAATTAACTTTTAAACTTTTTAAAGTAGCTTTTATTTCTTTAGCAATAATTTTTAATTGATTTTGAGGCATTATGGTTGCTTCTGGAAAACCTCCTCCAAGATTAATATTATCAACAATTATTCCGTGATCTGAGAAGAGTTTCATATTATGAGCAACTGAAGAAATATTTTGTTTGAACTGGGTGATATTATTCATTTGAGTGCTATAATGTGATAAGAGAGTTGTAATACGGATATTTTGATAATTCTCATAGACCTCAAGAAATTCATTGATTTTTCTTTTATCTAATGTTACTCCTAATTTACTATTGTATTTCTGTGAATTTATTCGAATACATATATCTTGTATATAGTTATATTTCTGAGCAACAGAATTGACTTTTTTTAGATCTTTTAAGTCATAAATTATAAACTCTTTAATTTTATGTTTAATACTTAATGCAATCAGCTCTTTAGATAAATATGGTCCACCTACTAATATTTTATTAGAAGGAAAACCAAGTTTTAATGCTAACTTTAATTCAGGTAACCCTATAACTTCTGCCCCAACTCCCTCAGAAAGAACAATTTTACATAAATCATAAAGGTAATTAGCTTTGAATGAATAATAACATTGGAAATTACCAAATTCTAAATTGAAAACCTCTTTAAAAGTTCTTATATTCTCCCTAATTCTATTTTCCAAGAATATCAGTAATGGTGTTTTAAATCTTTTAACAATTTCATTCAATTGTAAATTATCAAGATAAATTTTACCCTCTTTTTTTATTATAAAAGAATTACCTGAAATATTTTTCATATTGAAATCAGTTATTATTTTTTATTATATTTTGATATGTATTGTGGGTCATTTTAGCAACGATTTCCCATGTGAATTTTTGGTATACTTTTGTTTTTCCTGCTAAACCATACTTTGTTCTTAATTCTTTATTTTTTAGTAGATTAATAACTTTTTGGGCAATATCCTTAGGATCATCAAATTCAACTAATAATCCATCTATGTTTTCCCTAATAACCTCAGGAGTTGCTCCAATTTTCGCACCTATGACCGGTTTTCCTGCTGACCATGCCTCCAGAAAAGATATTCCAAATGCGTCGCTTCGACTAGGCATTAAATAAAGATCTGCTTCTTTAAACGCAGCTATTTTTTTCTTATCATAATATCCAGTTAAATTTTCAGGAGTAAAATTGATTATTCTTGCATTTTCAAGTTTAGATATTTTTGATAATTCTTTATTAAATGCAAATGTTGAGGGTCCAATAAATACAAAATAGACTTTCTTTATTTTTTTGAGAATGTAAGGTATTGATCTTAGAATTGAAAGAGCTCCCTTTTCATAATTTTTATATCCACAAAACAAAATTAATTTATACCGTTTTTCTTTTTTATTAAAGAAATTTTCTTTAAAGGAATAATGAGACAAGGTCGAATTTTGATTAGTTTTAAATTTTGAATAATCTACGCCCATGGGGATGACTTTGATTTTATCTTCTGAGATTGAACATTTTTTAGTTAGATAATTCTTCTCGAGATTTGTACAGGCAATTAACAAATCAAATTTTTTTAAAACATCTATTAATTTGGGATCTGAATACCTAGGATTGGAAAAATGGAAAAAAGGGGTGCAAATTTTTGGTATATTAATAGAAGTTCCAAAAATTAAACTGATAATACAATTGAAATATGGGAAAAAGGTTGAATGCACTAATTCATATTGCAAATCTGGTTTATTTAACAAAAATTCTAGTAATTCATTTAAATAAGGGCCATTTTTTATAAATAATTCAAGAGATCTATCATTTAAATTTAATTTTCGATACGCAGGAATATTATTTAGCTTATTTAGAATTTTTTGTACGGATAAATTATAATTTACGGTAAATCTATTTATTGATAAATTATTTACTCGATTGAAATATTTATCATTGCGTTTTATTGTTCTACCCTCAAAATTTCTTAAAGCTTTAAAATCTATAGCATTTGATGTGAGGATGTCTATATTATAATTATATTTTGTTGTTAAAATCTCTGCCATCCGTTGAAAATAGAATTCAGCACCAGATATTGAAGGAAAGAATCTTGTTGGAAGATATAAAATATGATTCAATGAGTTACTGATCCTTTTTAATTATAAATCGTAATAATATTTTATAAGATGTCAAAAGATTTATTGTTTCAAGTTTTTAGAATAGCTAAGAGAAAACAGGTAATTGATGAAGAATTCATCACCTATTTAGAGACTATTTTTCCCGATAAATCTACAAACGTACTTGAGGTTTTAAAGAGAGGAATAATAAAATATATTTATAAACCTTCAAATAGAATCGTTTGGGCAGCTAAAGGAGAAAATCAAGAGCACATGATATATCCTAAATTATATTGTTCCTGCCAAGATTTTTATAAAAATGTTGTGATTAAACAAAAGCGTGAATTTTGTAAACATATTATAGCTCAGATTATTAGCGAAGCTTTTAAGAAATATAAAATTATAATTATGAAAGATGATGAATTTAAAGAGTTTTTAAGTAATTTAAAACTCAAGATCTAAGACTTTGGATGATTTTTCAAACGATAATTTCTTCTCGATTCCAATCTTGCAAGCAGGCATTAAATTTTTCTATACTAATTTCCCGAGGTATTTCTATTTTTTTCAATGTCTCCAATTTTCTTATTTTTAGCATTAACTTCTTATTTTTTCGATAAAAATTTTCAGCTTTAGGATATTCGTCTTTAAAAATTTCCTTCAATTTTGGAAGATCTAGATTTTTTAATTCATTATAGTTTTCTATAACAAAATTACATAAAGGATCAATTGAAATCTCAAAATTAAAAGCATCAATCTGTTTCAAAGCTAAAGGATATGATTGACAAGCTAATGGTTTAGAATCATGAACCATGCATCCTTTTTGCTTATTATAAAAAGGACATCCCCTACTTTCATTATCTAATCTTATGCGATAGGTTAAAATCAATATCTTTTCATTCTTAAAATCCGGAAATACCAAATCCTCAATAATTTTAAACTCAATATTGCGTTCTTTAGCAACATTAATTAATCTTTCTGCTTCATCGGGGTAGATTGGAATTCTTTTTACATAATCTCCAGGAACTTCATGACAACAGGTACCGCATAATCTACATTTATAATGTTCTAACATCATGAAAATTTTTTTTTTAACAAGGAGTATAAGATAACTCCATCAATTTAATTTTTCGATATTATGATTATATTACTTTTACAATAAATCATGTGTCTACTAGGATAATACATTGTTTTTAAATTGATAAATTCACCCTATTATTAGAGACAATTTTTAACATATAAGGTTTAATTTATGGAAGGAATACGAACTATAAAACATGAAAATTTAGGAAAAGAGGATTTTATAAGGCCAATATGTATTTTGGGAATGCCTGGAATTGCTGATGTGGGTAAGTTTGCATTAGATTCTCTTATTGGTCAGCTTAATGCCCAAAATTTAGTTGATATCATTTTTGATGATTATCCTGCCGGAGCTATTGTAGATGACAGTTTATTATCTGCTCCTAAAGCAGAAATTTTATATTGGAAAGATCCAAACGAGTTGAGAGATTTATTATTAATTACTGCTGATGCCCAAAGTCTTACTCCAAAAGGGATATATAAAATATCTAATTTTCTGACTGAACTTATCCACCAATATGGAATCAAATTAATAATTGCTTTGGGGGCATATCCAGTTAGTAGTAGAAAAATTAACACAAAACTCCCAAAGATCTTCCTCAGTGCAACAAATCAAGAATTATTAACTCACTATTTAGTTGAAAGTAATTGTCAAAAGATTCAAAAAGGTGTTATTATTGGGGCTAATGGTTTAATTCCAACATTAGCAAAAGCTCGATTTAACATTGATGGATTAGTTTTTTTAGCAGAAACAGATAATATTGCTATGATTAATGAAGATATAACTGATTTGAAAGCTTCAATTACTCTCTTAGAAATGCTTAAAAAATCCTTTACTCTTCCGATAAAGAAAAAGTACACTTTAGAAAATATTGAAGATATTACTAAAAATCTTCAAATAAAGAGAGATCAATTAGAAAAAGATCTTGACTCCCTACAAGTTGTAGACACAGAGGATAAACGAAAATCATTATATATTTAATAACTTTTACTTTATTATAACTTCTTCTTCCTTGCAAACTGATTATTGTTAAAAGAATCAAGGAAAAAGTATTTTAATTATGGTTAATTTAAATTAAATATGAGATATGTGTGTGCTAGGAAGAGTTGCGGGAAGGAAGTTAGCAAAAAAGAATTGAGCGCTCTTCCGGGTATTAAGTGTTCTCACTGTGGATTTCGTATTTTATATAAAAAAAGACCTGATGTAATTAAACGAATCAAAGTTCGTTAATTCTATTTTTTTTGTCAAAAAGATGTTTTTTTTTTCTGATTTTATATATTAAAAGAAAAGAATATATCAGGGATTTATTTCGAATTTTAGATGGTTTACTAGCTCTTTGTACCTATTTCTGATAGTTGCTTCGGTAACTCCAGCGGCTATAGAAATTTCTTTTTGAGTACGCCGCTCTCCTTCTTGTATTGCAGCAACATATAAAGCAGCACCTGCAAGTCCAGTGGGTGCTTTCCCCGCTGTAATACGGTATTTTTTCGCAAGTTTTAAAATCGAAGCAGCTCTATTCTGAGTTTTACCAGAAAGTTTTAATTCGGCACAAAACCTTGGAATGAAATTAATTGGAGAGGAGACTTGAATATTCAGTTTAAGTTCATTTAAGATTAATCTATAACATCGGGCTACTTTTTTTTTATCTACAGAGGCAAATTCAATAAAATCATCTAAGGTTTTTGGGATGCTATTTAATCTACAAGATAAATAAATTGAACCTATCAGCATCGCTTCAATCGATCTTCCCCTTATCAAGTTTTTATTTGCCATTTTTCTATAGATATGAGCAGCAGATTCCTTTAAGTCTTTAGAGAGATTTAATTGTGAAGAAAATCTATCTAACTCATTCATAGCATATGCTAAGTTTCTATCAATCGATTTATTGGTTCTTGTTCTTACATGCCACTTTCTTAACCGGTACACCTCTGCTTTCATTTTTGGACTAATTGTCTTTCCAAATGCATCTTTATTCTTCCAACCAATCATTGTACTTAGCCCCTTATCATGAAGAGTAAGTGTTGTAGGCGCTCCTACTCTCACTTTTTTATTGGCTTCTTCAGACGTGAATGCTCGCCATTCAGGACCGGTGTCTATAAGTCTTTGACTTAAAACTAAACCACATACGTTACAAATAATCTCACCACGAGATTCATCTGAGATTATATTTTCGTTACCACATTCTGGGCATAAAGTGAAATTTTTTTGAGGGAATGTAAGATCCAATAATGCCAACCCTTTAATAATTCTCTTCTTTAATTTTCATAATTGAACTTGCAAATTTAAATGTTTGCGTTTTGAGGATTTGTCAGTTAATAAAAAACTCAGTTTAGTATTTTTGAATTTACTATTAGATTTTAAAAATTTAATAAATTCTTTCTTATCTTTAATATAATGCGACATTATTATAAGTCATTGAGAACACATATATATCTCTGAGTTCCTTAAATATTATAATAATTCTGTCATTAAATTGGATTGATATTTGTATTCAATATTGGAATTAATCTTTATTTATAATAATTCCTTTAAGGGAAACTAACGAGACTATTTTGTCGGCATCATAAATAGATATTCAGTGGCAACTAAAAGGATCCAATTATTATTCAAAAAAAGTAAAAGTTATGTTAGAAAAACAATTCTTGAACAACCTCTGTTTTAAAAATATTGACATTCCTATAAATATCATATTAAAGAGAAGTACCTAAGAGATGTTAAGCAAAATACCGCATAGATAAAAGTGAAATTCAGAAGAATTAAAAGAAAAAAGGAGAAAAAAAAGGATAAAATTATGTTATAGATAAATTTTTAATAAATTAGTATATAATTATTTTATAACAAAATTTAATGACTGTAGACATTATAATATTTAAAATGTGCCAAAAGAAGGAGGAAAAAGGATGCCAGTAGATCCAGCAACGGCAGTTTATAATTTGATGCAATCAGATCCTAATATTATAGCTGCAGCTGTAATCAAAGGGAAACAAGTTATATATACAACAGATAATTGGGATATTAGTGGAGATGTTGACAGACTAGTATCAAGTTGGGTTGGTCAAAATGCTCAATTTATAATGGTTTCTGGAGTTAAATATTCAATTTTACAAATGGAGGCTGAACGTTTAGTGGCCATATCATTAAAAGGTGAAGGAAGTATTTGTGCAGCAAAAGACGATGAGCATAAGCTTATTTGCTATCTTCAGCCAGATGGTGATGCTCGTGGAGCTATAATGGATGTCCAAAGAGCAGTAGGATCAATGAGCTCACAAGGGCCATATATGGATGTTCATGCTCAAATGGGACAAAAAGTAGCCCAAATGGGTGATACTTCATCCTCCGGAGCCACTTCTTCATATGGTGCAGGACCAAGTCTAGATCCTCAATTAAAAGGGGAAATTCAATCATTTCTTGACTGGATCAAGGATAGTGAAGGTTTAGCGGGTTATATTAATTATTATCTTCAGCAAAATAATGCTCAAATAATTTCAGAATTATCAAAGATTTATAATGAGCTAAGACAAATTTTTGGGGTTTAAATTAAAAATAAGTGGAGAAAATTTTTCGCTTACATTTATATTTTAATTGAAATTTTGGAAAAAAATTATATACTTTATTATTTCATATTCCTATTTGTTAATAGACAGAATTGATAATTTCATATTACAAACACATAAATTCATTTAATATTTTAGGTATTCATAATAATAGAATAATTCAACTTAAGTAATGGTGTGAGATTTTTGACTAAAAAAGATAAAAGTAATATAACCAAAACATCTAGTTCTAAAAGCATAAAGAAAAATGGAAAGCATGTAAAAATTAAGGAAGTTGAAAATAAAAAAACTTCTAATAAAGAGGAACAAGAAACAGATTCAGATTATTTATCGAAAGAACATTTGAATCTAGATATCCCTATCGTTCCGGAAGCACCAAAGAAAAAAAAAAAATTAACATTAGATACTTCAAAATTATCAAATGATGTATTGGAACGAATGAAAAAATTTGAATCAGTAGATATAAAGGTTGTTTTAGTAAATTGCGAACGCTGTGAAGCTGTTATTCCTGTTCCCGTTCCTAAAAAAGCAGTATTAGATTCAGATTTACCAGTTGTTCCTATAAGTTATGTACATAAAAATCTTCGAAATAAAGATCAGCATTGCTTAACAATTCATCTAGATCATGATTTTGATATTCGAAGACAGAGATTATCGGATGTAGTCATAGCGGATGATTAAAAAATACTCACATATTAGACTTTATGATAAGAAATGAAGAAAACTTCGAAAATAGAGGGATTTGATGGGTAAATAATGAAGCTTTTAACTGAATCAAATATTAAAATTGATGATATTACTATTTATTTAAATCTATTTAAATTACATAAGAGTTTTCTTTTATTGATTTCTGATCAAGAGGATATGGGAATTGGAAACGTGACTTTAAGCAGTCCTTCTGTGATTAACGGAATTAAATCACCAACAGCTTCTTATAGTCTTTTTGGTATGAACACAAAGTTATTAAGTACTATTATAGCTGAAAAAACAACAAACATTTTAAAAGCTCCAGTACTTTTACTTTTATTTTTGAAAAATACAAAGAGTCAGGAAGGTATAATTAAACCTTTAGTGAAATTTCTAAATGAAACTTTAGAAAAAATCTCTAATAAAAAAGAATAGTGCAGGGAGTGGGATTCGAACCCACGAAGAGCTATCTCACCGGATATCCCATTACTTATTATGTTAATCAACGGAGATAATAATAAATAGATCTTGAATCCGGTTAATTAGATGTATATTCCATAAAAGTCCGGCACCGTTGACCAACTTGGTTATCCCTGCGAAAACATTGGGAGTACAATCATCACGAGCATCATCACTACCAGCATTACAATCAAAAATATACATTGTAATCTTCCCTTTCTTTTTTGTTTCCTCTCTGATTCAAAGTAATTATCTTTACAAGCTTGACTACAAAATTTCTTATCAGTAGGCATAGCTTTACCACAGATGGGACAATGACTATGAGGTCCCCATTTTTTTTTAATTTGATCTTTCCATGAAGATTGAGACATCTTTAACTAAATTTTATAAGGTTTAATATAAGATAATAAAAATTAGAAGATTAAAATAATTTATCAAAGCTTTTCAATTAGTTATAATAGTACAAGTAATATCTACTTCACCATTCCAATATTTTTCAAATTCATTAAGATTTTTACCAGACAATATCACAGTTTTAATATTACTTCTTTTTAAAATTTGTAAAGAAACAGCATCAAAAATACGATATTCTCCTGCTGCTGCTTGTTTATCTTGAGATGAGTCAAAAATTATGTCTTGTAGTTCTCTATACGTTAGGTTTTTTAACAACTTTGCATCATCAAATTTTTTTGGATCTTTATCATATATTCCTTCGACATCTGTTAAAATTATCAATTCGTCAGCATTCATGAATTCCGCTACTTCAAGTGCAACAGATGTTGTAGATTGTCCCGGTTGTAAGCCACCCATAACTATAATTTTATTAAAAAGTAATGCCATTGAGAGTTCTTCTATTGATTTTGGAACTAATGGATACGCTAAGTCTTTTAAAGAAGCAATTAACAATTTTGAATTTATTCGTGAGAGATCAATTCCAAATGTATCACATAACGCTTCATTTTCTTGAAAAGATCTTACAGCATTAATATATTCCCTAGCAATCATTCCACCACCACATATAATAACAATAGTATCAGAATTATTGTTTTCTTTGAACATTTGACAGAATTTTTGAATCCTTGTCAAATCAAGAACTCCATTTTCAGTAAATAATAAAGATCCACCTATTTTAATTACACGTCTACCTTTCATAATATTTTCATTGAAATCTTCTTTGTATTATTATATAGTAGAATTGATAAATTAAGTTATTTTAGGTTTATGTCTAAAAACACTAAAAAAATAATAGTGGAAGTCCCCCTTAGAATCTCTGGATTTTTTGAGATAGTTGATAAAATTAACGGAATTAAAATAATTGATCCTGAAAGAGTTGGATCTCGAGGAGCTGGATTATGTCTTAGTGCTAAAGGAAAAACAGAAATTATTGCTGAAAATTTCAAGCGGAACAATGATTTCATGGTTGAAATATATATCAATGGTAATAAAATGAATCAACAGGCTGAAACAACTTCCTATATAGTTGACCAAATTAAGAAATTTATTAAAAATCCTTATAACATAAGGATTAATCATTTTTTTGATTTACCTGTGGGATGTGGGTATGGTGCTAGCGGAGCTGGTGCATTAGGAACAATATTTGGTTTAAATAATTTATTTAAATTAGGATTATCCTACTATGAACAAGGTAAAATTGCGCATATTGCAGAAGTAGTGAACCACACAGGCTTAGGAACTGTTTGTGGTCAATTAAATGGTGGTATAGGGATTGTTAAAGAACCAGGATATCCATGTGTATATAAGCGAATTAAAACACCATCAAATATTATAATTATTTGTGGTTCCTTTGGGATGATTCATACAAAATCAATTTTAACTAATCCCGTTTTAAATATTAAGATAAAGGAAGCTGGTAAAATAGCACTAAAAAAAATTATTAAAAATCCTGATATAAAATCCTTTTTGGATATTTCACTTGAGTTTGTAAGAAATACTGAAATTCTTGAGATCCTTAAATTATCAAAAGTTAAAGAATTAATTGATGATTTAAATAGGTTAGATATCATTGGTGCTAGTATGAATCAATTAGGGCGTTCAGTTTACGCAATATGCGGAAAAGAGAAGGAAAATGAGGTTTTAAATGTGATGGAATCCTATAAACCAGAACTGAAGACTTTTTCTACTCATATACAACAAAATAAATCTATTCTATTAAAAACAAAATAACCTCTTATAAGCCTTAATTAATGTTTTTATCAAGAAAAATTACTTCTTCCTATACGATGTGCAAATTTTCTTGATAATTATTGGAGAGCTCCGTTTTTAAGTCTTCAATAAGCTCTGATTTGATAGAACCATTCAATCTATCATACCCTTCACATACAACAGATCTTACTCCTATTATATCAGGTGAAATTTTTATTAGTAAGGGAATATCTTTTTTCCTTAAGTTCCCCGCTAAAGCAATTTCTAGATCTGACTCTTTTGCCTTTTCTTTAAATTGAATTAGTTGATCTTTAGATAAAAAATCAAAAAGCCCCTTCTTATCTTTAATAAAAGTATCAAGCATAGCAATGTCCGCTCCCGATTCCAAAGCAATTGAGGGAATACTCATGAATTCTGGTGAAGAATTCATTCTAATTCGATCAGCATATCCGGCAACAACAACTTTAATATCTTTATTATAGTCTTTTACAGCTTTCACAACTTTTTTCATTAGTTCTATACCCGTTCTTTCGTTATTGGGGCCTTTTAAACCGACTTTAATTATATCTGCACCAGAAACTGCTGCACCAAGAGCAGCTAATGAAGCTGAACCGGGTAAATTTGGAAAGTCTCCTATAGTTGCGCTAAGGAGTTGAGAACTCTCGGGAGGAATTAGTTTCTTCATCTCGCTAATAATCCATGGGAAATTTGCTCCCAATGATCCTTCATCGGGATTTTTACAATCAATATATTCTATTTGATTGGCAACAATAATTTTAGCTTCTTCAATTGTTTTGGGACTAATTAAAAGTCGAATTTTATGTGACAAGATTGTTCTTATATAATGTAAAAATATTAAAAAATTTATTTAGGATATTAAATATGAATAATTCGAAGAAGTAGAAATTTTATTTAGTTAATAATTTCTAAATTACATCTAAGAATTCCAAAACATTTATTTTTGTATAATTTTATATAAAAATTTAAATTAAATCATTTTTATTAAATATAAAAAAAAATCACGAGTTGATTATGTCACCAAAAGAAATTACAAAAGTGGATATTACCAATGAAGTATTTAAAGAACCAATTGAAGTAGTGAAACAATTATCATCAAACTTAAACTTAAAATATACAAAAGTAATTCAAACCTATGTTATGGAAGATAGAAATTTGGAATTATCATTAGAAGATCAAGGTTCAGGTTATTTTAAAGGCAAAGTTGTCTGGATTGGAAATAAGAAAGATGATACCGAAGGTTCCATTTTTTGTGTTGATACCAAAGATGAGTTAAAACAAATTAACCCCAATGCAGAAAATACTGAAAAAGTAACATTAGATATTAAAAAGGGAGTAATTAGAATAGCTACTGCATCTAAAACAAAGTGCTCTGTATGTGGAAAAAATATCGAGATTTTTGATGAAGTAACTGGTTGTCCTATATGCGAAGCAAAGGCTCACAAGGATCATTTGACAGATTGGGTTAGAATGAAACAGACTTGTCCGGTATGTAAAAAATCGTTAAATGTTTCAAGTACAGGAGTAATTTTTATAGATTAAAATTTTAAAATTTACTATAATTCCCTTAATTTTTCAATATTTATTGATCCATCGTATAAAGCTGTGGCTATTAATATACCAGAGAAGTTATGGTCTTTATAATTCAAGACATCTTCAATATTTTTTATTCCACCCCCAACAAAAATATCCCCACTAAAATTTTTTAAAATCTCCAGATAAAGGGTTGGAATTCCTCCAATTTTCTGACCTACTCTAAATAAATCTAATAGAATTATGCTTTTTACACCCAAAGATTCAATTTTTTTTACAAGATCAATTGGAGTATGATTCATTATATCTTTAGCTTTTGTTAAAATCTGTTCTTTATACATATCAACACTGACAGTAATTTTCTCTGGATTAATGATTTCTAAACTCTGACTAAGAACTTTATAACTTTTTATGGTTTCTAATCCGATTATTAGCCTTTTAATTGGTAGGTCTTTAAACTGTTTAACTCCCTTAAGATTAACAATTCCTGGATCTAATATTAATTCAATTTTAGGAAGATCTAATATTTTATTTATTATATTTAAGTTTGGGATTCCCTTTATAATGGAATCTAAATCTGCTATGTAGAATTCATGGAAATTCAACTTCTTTCTTATTGTTCTAATAATGTCTACAGGGTCAGAGGATTGAAATAAAGATGATTTTAATGGTTTATAATTTACCCTTTCTCCTTTTATGGCATGTACTGCGCTAGAATTTAAAATATCAATTACAGGGATAATACTAAAAGACTTCATATATGATATCGATAAATATTTCACTAAAAAATTCTAAATAATCTAAAAGATATTAGCCAGCTTCAAAAGTTTTTCTTTCTTAAAAGATGAAAAATTACCTTTATTTAATAGTCTTTATTTTTAAAAGAATTCCTTTTTTTAATTACAATTAAATAATTTTTTTTTTAAATAATCCAGACTAAAATATTTTAGAACTAAAAGAAAATTTTTCAAATTGTGATTGAAATGAAAACTGAAGTTTATATCAATAAAATTATCGAGGACACAGGTTTAACAAGGAAAGAAATACAGAATTTAGTTGAAGAAAAGAAGAGTGAATTAAAAGGACTAATTTCTGATGAGGGTGCATTATTTATTATTGCAAAAGAGTTAGGAGTTGATATTAAAGGAGAAAATAAGGATTTATTAAAAGAAATTGAGATTTTTATATCAGATATTACTCAAAATATGAAAAATATTACATTATATGGGAGGATCAAAGAAATTTATAATGTTAATAGTTTTGAAAGAAATGATGGCACTAAAGGATATGTTGGTTCTTTTTTATTGAATGATAACACTGGAGATGCTCGTATTGTGCTTTGGGATAATCAAGTAAATATTTTTACTGAACCAAATTTTGAAAAAAATGAATTAATTAAAATTATTAACGGAAATGCAAAAAAAGGGAAGTATGGAAATATGGAGATCCATGTGGGAAGTTATGGTAAAGTGATTATATCACCAGAAGATATAGATTACAAAAAATACCCTAAAATTACTTTCAAATCAATTAAAATTAGTGATATAAACTTAAATCTTAATTCTTTATCAATAGAAGGTAAAATCATTCAGCTTTCCCCAAAAAGAGAATTCACTCGTAAGGATGGCGAATTAGGATACGTTCAATCCTTAATATTATTAGATTCAACAGGTTCTACCAGAATTACATTTTGGAATGAAGATACTGAAAAAATAAAGAAATTGGAAGTTAATGATGTAATATCAATTTCTAACCTAAATCCTAGATTAAGCGCTTTAGATTCGAAAACTATTGAGCTTACAGCCAATAAAAACACAGAAATAGCTAAAAAGACTGGAGATTTAGATATAAAAGGAGATTCTGTAAAAAGTATAAAACAACTTCAGAAAAAGAGTGGTATAGTGTCATTTAGAGGAATTATAACTTCAGTAGATAATTTAAAGTCAATATCTTTAAAAATTGGAGACCAAGTTTCTTTATTAGGATTTGTAGTTAGTGATAATACAGATGGTATTAGAATCACGCTCTGGCGTGAGCAAGCAGAAGAATATTCAAAACAGTTGACTGTTGGACAAGGATTATCTTTGAAGAATGTATTAGTAAAATATAGTAATTTTTCAAGCAGAAATGAAATTTCTTTATTGAACGATTCATCCTTGGAGTTGATTGATCTAGAGATTAATAACTTAAAAAATATTGAAGCATCTGAAAAACAGAGACAATCTAACTTTTCTGGTAATTATATTAAAATCGATTCGATTAATACACCCGGTACAATTGAAATAAAAGGATTTATTGCAAAAGATCTCAATAAAATAACTTTGTATGAAGCATGTAAAAATTGCATGAAGAAAATTGAAAATTGTACTTGCGAAAAAACGGAAGATTCTGAATATCGTATGATTTTAAACCTGATCATTGATGATGGAACTGGAACTATTAGGTGTACTTTCATTGGAGATTTAGCAGAGAAATTAATTGGACTAGAAACCAATAATATTGTACAACTTCGGGAGACTCCTGAATTTGAGAGATTTCTTGAAAAAAAATCGTCTGAGTTTCTAGGAAAAGATATTATTATTAGGGGCAGAGCTAAATTTAGTGATTTTTCAAATCAATATGAGATAATTGTATATGATTATAAAGATATTAATATTGATGAGGAATTAGAAAGAGTAATGCAGGAAATTAAGATATAATTTATAAAGTTCTTCCTTATTGAGAAATTAGGCAAATACTACTAAATTTATCAGGATTTTCTATAATATCTTTAAATGAATTTAATACATTATCTTTAGTTATATTATTAAGCTCCTTATTGAATGGCCATACACCAATGATAACATCCCCTAGATTTTTCACATTACCAATTAAAAATCCATTCTCTTTCCCATCTGCCTTAAATGTGTATAGTATAACAAGGAAATAATTGTAAGAATATTCTACGGATGGGTTTCCAATTATAAGAACTTCTTCAATATTTTGGAAACTCATGACATGATCAGTATTTACACTCATCTCTCTAAATTCTCGGAATTTATTAGGAAGAGATATCGGGGTGCTAAATTCTAAATTTTTAAAACTCAAAGTAAGATTTCTATTTTCAAATTGTTCAAGTGCCCTGAAAATTACTTTATAAATAACTGAATTCATAGAAACTATACTAAACTAGTTTATTATTAATCTATATAATACTATGATATTCCAACTTGCATAACTTGTTTGATAAATAATCGTGTGAGGAACTCATTCTTGAATAAGAATATTTTCTTCAGGGAATCCTAGATCAATTAAGAATTTTTTCATTTTAAACCGATGATCCCCTTGTAGCTCAACCTCATTATCCCTAACTGTTCCCCCAGAAGCGCATTTTTTTTTTGCTTTTGTCAGTATATTTTTTAGGTTTACATCGAAATTACCGATAAATTTAACGACGGTAACAACCCTCCCCCATTTCCTCGTATCATTAGAGATTACTATTTGTTGCTCATCCGCACTTAAGCTATCGCATATACATAGTTCTTTTGGAAAACTACATATAGGACAAATGTCGTCGTCTTTAATACTCTTTTATCACAACCTTTAATATTTAAACTTTTTAAAATTTAAATCTAAAAAATAATAGAATAAAATCTTATAAAAATCTTTTTCATTTCACAGAAACACTTTGATAAAATATTTCAAATTCATTTATTGTGATTTATTAATCAACCACTTTTTTTCAGATTGTTTAAGATTTCAGATCTTGGTTGTAAAAATTTGATAATGAATTCTGAACCAAAAAAGTATTTAAAGCAAAATTTTTATTATTTATCAATAAGCTTATTCTTTATGTCAGAATATTTATATGATTGATAAAAATGCAGAGCTCATGGATTTTTAAGGTAATTATTGCTGGTGCTGGAGGTGTAGGAAAAACTGCTATGATCACTCGGTATTGCACAGGTAAATTCGAAGAAGGGTATAAGATGACAATAGGTGCCGGATTTCATACTAAATCTGAAACATTAGATAGTGGTGAAGCTGTAAAAATGCAACTTTGGGATTTTGCAGGCGAAAAACGATTTCGTGAATTGCTACCGGATTATTGTAAAGGAGCTAGTGGTGCATTTATATGTTTTGATATTAGTGATTATGATACTTTTAGAGAAATACCTGAATGGTTAAAAATAATACGTCAAAAAGCTGGTTTTATTCCTATAATTCTGCTCGGTATGAAATGGGATCTTCAGAACCATGAGGTAGATTATGATGTAGCTAATGATTATGCTTTGAAAGCAAAATGTAATCAATGTGTATTCTGTTCGTCCAAAGATAATATTAATATCGTCGAATCATTTCAAGCTATGGCAAAATGGCTGATCTATTATGCAGCTCAATCAGAATAATTTAAAATATTGCATTGAATTTATTAATTTAATTTTTATACTCTTTAAATAATAGAGAAAAAGCTAAATATTATATTTAATAAATTTATATATCAGAAGAAATATTAGAAAAGTGCCTCCGTAGCTCAGTTAGTGAGAATCACCGCTTTTGGTGTGCTCGGCTAAGTAGAGCACCCGGCTTAGGTATTTGGGATGTTTAAGTACCTCCGGAAGTTAACCGGGCGGTCGCATGTTCGATATCGATGTTCAATCTCTGAACATGACGATAACCATGCCGGGGGCGCTTATTATTACTCATATATATATTTTATATAATCTTACCTTAGCAATACTTCTTAAAGTAAAAAATTTTTTAGGGTAAATTTCAAAAACCTTCAACGAATAATTCGGTTATAACAGAGAGCTTTATTGGTTTTAATGCTCCCGCCGGGATTTGAACCCGGGTCACCAGGGTGAAGGCCTAGCATTCAAGTAATTATCCTTGGATATTTATTGCTTGGCCGGACTACACTACGGGAGCATAGAAATTTAAAACATAATAGAGATAATTATGTTTTTAGTTTATCAATTTTAATTATCTACTATTTAGTTAGAATGTTTTAATTTATTTTGGATTAAAAATTTTATGAATAAAAGCCAAAACAATGCGGGAAGGGAGATTTGAACTCCCGAACTCCTATGAGAATGGATTCTAAGTCCACCGCCTATAGTCGGTATTAGATCAACCACATTAGCACCTTTGACCAGACTTGGCAATTCCCGCAATAAAATTATATAAAACGGTTTTAATATTTAATTAAAATTATTACAAATAAAAAAATTTCTTATCATAGGATAAAAACTTAAATACGATTGAATTAAAAGAAAAAAATTTATAATTATACATAATACATAAAATATAATAGAAAGACTTAGTAAAAAAAATCTTAGTTGATTCAATGAGTGTAAGAGAATCCTTAATAAAACACTTGACATCTATTCTACGTGCTTCAGAAGGTACCGTTTTGGTAATTTTATGTGATCAGGATGGTCTTTCAATAGCAAAAATAGGAAGAAAAAGTGATATTGATTTAAATCCGAATCAGATCACGAGTTTAGCTTCAGCAGCCTTCTCTGCAAGTGAAGAAAATTGGGAAGATTTGAATATTAAAGATCAAGTTATATCATTTTCTTATTTTGATAAGGTGTGTTTAGTTACTATCAGAATTAATGAAACACTCCTAACTATTGTGCATGATTATCATAAAGAGTGGCCTATTGATGCAGATAATTTAGCTACAGCTATGTATTATTTAAAACAAAAGTTAGGTGAATTTTTTGGAAGTGGAGATGAATCTGAAAAGGATATAGAAATTTTTTGCGATAAAGTACGAAGTGCGATCTATTTATTTGGAATGGGTTCAGAAGTACCATTTTCATCTTATAAACCCGAAGCTATTGATCTCTCAAATCCATTACCTTCGATAAGCAAAGTCTTAGATTCTGTTCAGAACCCTGTTTTTATTCGATACGGACTAGTTAATCCTTCAGGTTTAACTCTAGATGCAAAGGATTTTAGTGGCCAAGATTTACCCATTTCAATTGAAGCATTCTCTGCGAATGCTAACGTCGCTTTTCAAAAAATGAAGGAAGAATCTGGAGGAAGTTCTATGGGAGATCTTTTGAGTTATATTGCAATTTCAGGAGAAAGTTCTGAAAATTTTTATGGCTTAATAGCTTGTCCTTCAGGAAAAATTAATTTCTCTAATGTTGAAAATACTTCAAACGTTGAAGTTATCTCTTTTATTGGTTTATTTAGGTTGACTTACGGTGGAATTCCAGTTATTTGTGAATCACGAAATATTATTAATTCGATTTTACAAATACTAGGTGAAGAACAAACAACTGAGAACTTTATAAAATCTATAAATGTTCTTACAAGTTTTAAGTATGATTAACTAAAACAATTTGATTTTATAAATGCAATAACTGCTTTTAAGAAAATAATCATGACTAATACTAATTCAACAAAAGAATCACCTAAATTATTTTGTCTTAATTATAAGGAATGTGATCCAAAGAAATGTACTGGTTTTAAATTAAGCAGATTGGGTCTTGTGAAATCAATTGGCAAGATTGACAGAAGCCTAATTAATTCAGTTATACTAAATCCATTTGCACATAATGTATTATCTGATCTAGATAGAAAAACAATTCTCAAATATGGATTAATTGTAATTGATTGCTCTTGGAATAATATTATGAATTTGACAAAACTAGATTTTAAAAACGTTCGTAAATTACCACTATTAATCGCCGCAAATCCTACGAATTATGGTAAATGGGAAAAACTGAGTTCTGCTGAAGCACTAGCTGCAGCATTGTATATCACAAAATTTTTTGATTTGGCAAATTTAATTCTCTCAAAATTTTCTTGGGGGAAAACCTTCAAAGAACTAAATAAATTTTAAAAAAAAAGATAAAAGAAATAAAAAAGCATTATATAATCTATTCTTCGGGACCTTTTGAAAGACCAGATGCAGCTATAACGTCATCAATTTTAAGAATCATAGATGAAACTTCAGTTGCAGACTGAACAGCTTGAGTTAATACGGATAATGGTTCTAAAACACCTAATTTGGCCATATCATCAGGTTTACCTGTATCAATATTAATACCAAAGGATTTGCCTACTTCAGTTTCATGTTTAGACCTCAGTTCCACGATTAAGTCAACAGGATTATACCCTGCATTTTCCACTAATGTTTTCGGAATTATTTCTAATGCATTGGCATAGATCTCAATTGCTAGTTGTTCTCTTCCCCCTATTGATCTAGCATATGCTCTTAATCGTTTTGCTAATTCAATTTCAGAAGCTCCACCACCAGGTAATATGAAAGGTAATTCGATCGCTGCTTTAACTACGGATAGTGCATCATTGAGCATTCGCTCAGCTTCATCAACAACATGTTCAATACCTGCTCGTATTAGTATACTTACTGCTTTTGGATCAGCACAGTCTGAGATGAAGATCATATTATCGTCACCTATCTTTTTCTCCTCTACTTTCCCAGCTTCTCCTAAATCATTTTCACTGATTTCAAAAATATTATTTATGATTTTTGCATTGGTAGCTCGTGCCAATTTCTCCATATCTGATCTTTTAACTCTACGTACAGTTAATATTTCCTCTCTTGCAAGAAAGTTTTGTGCTTTATCGTCAACTCCTTTTTGACAAAATACGACATTAGCCCCAATTTCTTTCAATTTTGATACACGATTTCTAAGCATATTTGCTTCTTCCTCAAGAAATTTGTTAATTTGATCAGGTGTCTGAACTCTTATTTCTGCATCGAATTCTGTTTTTTCTACTTCTAATGAAGAACTGATTAAGGCTATCTTAGCGTTTTTAATAGATTTTGGCATCATAGGATGAACTACTTCTTTGTCTACGATAATCCCCTCAATTAAATTAGTGTCTAAAAGGCTTTTTCCCTCTTTTTTAATTATTTGAATTTGATCTAAATCGACCATTATATTACTTCCACGTTCTTCTTTGATTTGACTTACTGCTCTTACAGCAATATCTGCAAAATGATTTTTTACTCCAGCAATTAATTTACTATTCATTGAAGTTTCTGCTACTTTCATTAGTGTACTTTTATCAGTGATTTCTATCTTTGTTGCTAAATCTTGAAGCAAATCTTTGCTTTTAATTAGAGCTTTTCTATATCCTCTGAAGATGATTGTAGGATGCACAGATTGTTCCATTAACTCTTCAGCAAGATTTAATAACTCACCTGAAATTATAACACTTGTTGTTGTTCCATCTCCAACTTTTTCGTCTTGAGTCTTAGCTACCTCTACAATCATTTTTGCAGCTGGGTGTTCAACATCAATGGTGTCTAAAATAGTTGCTCCATCATTAGTTATTGTAACATCTCCTAAAGAATCAACTAGCATCTTATCCATGCCCTTTGGTCCTAACGTTGTTCTTACTGCTTCAGCAACTGCTTTAGCAGCAGCTATATTATTTTTTTGAGCGTCTTTTCCACGTTTTCTTTCAGTTCCTTCTTTAAGTATAAGGATTGGAACTCCGGATAATTGTGCCATCTTTTATTCACTTTTTAGATTTTTAATGAAAAATTCTTATTTATATAGATCTCTAAGTCATAAAATTAAAAAAGTTTACGAAAAATATTTCAATGCTTATTTTTTGGCTTTTTTAAAATTTATTGAGGTTTTTAAAATTGAAGAGTAATATAAAGATAAATTATTCAATCATGATCTCCATTTTATTTTTTTTAGGGATATCCTTAATATCTTTCTGTATTAATTTAGTATTCTATAGGTATAAAAGAAGGAAATATTACCTAAATCGAATTAAACTGTTGATTTTTGGAATTATAATATGTGCTACTTTATTTTTAATTATCAATTTACCTTTTTTTTTATCTAAGAATTCTGATTTATTTATCGACAAAGGACAAGGATATTTTATCCCGACAATACTATTCAATTTAGCTAATATGCTGTATAGTGCTTCAGTTATTTTTTTTTTACTAAGTTTATTACATACTGATGAGAAGATCATAGATCTTGAAATTCCTCCACAATTGGGTAATAGAAAAGGAGACATCCCTATTGGAAGAGTTCTAAAAGGTAAAGCTAAAAAGCAAAAGTATTATCTTGCGATAAGAGATCTTGAAAAGCATATGTTTATATGTGGGGCAACTGGAACAGGAAAGAGTAATTTTCTTCAGAATTTTTTAATACATTTTACAAAAATACACAAGATTCCCTTCTTTCTAGTGGAGTTTAAAGGAGAATATCACTTCCTGCAAACTAAGATTAATGATGTTCTCATATTATGGCCAGGTGAAAATTTTTCTATTAATATTTTTAATCCAGGAGTTGTAAATCCAGTTATTCATGCTGAAAGAATTTTTGATATTTTAAAAAGTGGAAAATTTCTGGATGATTCCGCGGAATTTAGTCCCCAAATGGAAAAAGTTTTAGTTGAAATATTAGTTAAAGTATGTGAGAATAAAAAATTTCAAAGTTGGAAGGGATTTGAATATTATTGTCAAGATTATCTAAAGAAGAATAAAAACCAAATCCCAATGTTAAGTCAAACTCTCATTAGTATCAAAAACAGAGTAAGAAGATTCTCTATTGGGCCATTAAAAAATTTATTTGAAAATAGAAATGAGATTGACATAAAAGATTTGTTTAAGAAAAATATAATTCTCGATCTTAGCTCAATTATACGTTTAGGTGGCGAGAAAGAAGATGCTTTATTCTTTCTAAATATGATTTTGAAATATTTATGGGATAAGAATTTAACTAGGGGGGCTTATAATTTTAAGGGAATCCAACATATTACCATTATTGAAGATGCTCAATATTTTGCTCCTCAAGATTTGGCAAAAAAGAGTAAATTGACAACATATTTAGAAGATATAGCTTTACTACAGAGAGGTACCGGAGAATGTTTAATAACCCTAGCAACACGCCCTAATATAAGTAAAGAAATCTTGGCAAATAAT
>JBHLLT010000087.1:0-2784 GCA_048938855.1 Promethearchaeota archaeon | reverse complement strand
CGCCAGACGCCGCGGAGGGTCCTGCTGCGGTTGGCGGCCGGCGCCGGGGTGGCCGGAGGGTCCTCTCTGCCTGGTTTGATCATGGCCCTGTGACGTCGCGGCATCCTTCACTCGCGCTTGAACCATCTGCCATCCTAGGCTCGCTGGGCAGCGTCTGTACAGTGTCCGTCGGGCAGGAACCGCCTATAGCCCCTGGCCGGTACCGGGCGGCCAATCTTTCCCTCATGCCGCGGGGGGATGAACCGGCCCCGGCCATGGAGCCAGCCTTGCTGAGCGGGCGGTACCGTGTGCCTTCGCCGCGATGACACCCTGCGCTGGGACAGGGCCTCGCGATTCCCACATCTCCTGTTCGCGGGCCCGCGGAGGCGATCAGTCCGCCCGCTGGGCTACCAAGAAGTACTCCTCGCCGCGGTCCGAATACAGGAAGGGCTTCTGGCTCTCGTAGATCAGCCAACTGACAGCCGGAATCAGCCACCTGAGCCGGCGGACCGGCGCGGGACTAGACGTGCCTGACCGCAGCGTGCGGTGGCGTCTCGAATCGTCTGACCTCAGAGCGCGCCGGTAGATGACGTTTCTGATGGGGCGTGCCAAGCTCAGGAGGGGGAACCCTGTAGACAAGAACCGACAGACAACCAAGCCCGAGGCTTGGAGCGTCACCCGAAGGTCGTCTCGGTCGTACCTGCGCAAGTGTCCGGCCCAGACGTCAGTGGCGCCCCATTTGCTTCGGTGGGCCGGCACCGACATCAGCAAATGGCCTCCTGGCCTTAGCAGTTGCCTGAGGGTCGTCAGCGCTCCCAGATCGTCCTCCATGTGCTCCAGCACTTCGAAGGCGATGGCGAGGTCGTACTCGTTCTCGTCCGACAGCGTCAACAGGTCCGCTCGACGAACGTCCAGTCGTTCCGAGAGGCCAGCAGCGCGAATGCGCTGGTCACACGCCTGGACCGCTCGTTCGGACAGGTCGACGCCAGTCCCGCGGAGCCCCTTCTGGGCCAGGGCGATCATGACGTCGCCGGACCCGAATCCCACTTCGAGAAACCGGTCTCCGTTGAGGTACTCAAGGAGTTCGAGGGTGAGCCGTTTCCGGCAACGGTTGCACATTCGATTCCTCAGGCGCAGGCGGTTCAGTCTCTGAGAGCGTCGAACCGCCCTGGAGCTACGTCCCGATAGGCGCCCACCAGTCTGGATGCCACCGCCGCCCAGGTGAAGCGCTCTTCCAGGCGCCTGCGGAGCCGAATGCCCCGGTCTTCCCACTCGTCGCGCGACCGCACAGCCTCGATGATCGCCGTCGCGAAGTGGTCGAAGCTCGCTCCTCGAGCGTAGTATCCATCCTCGCCGAGGATCTCGCGGTTCCCGGGCGCGTCGATAGCCACCACGGGTAGGCCCATGCTCATGTAGTTGTATATCTTGCCGTTCCCTTCGGTGCGACTGACCTTGGGGGCGACGGCCAGGTCGACCAGGGCCAGGTGGTCGGGGGCCGTGAAGTAGTCCACTCTGCCGGTCAACGTCAGGCCGGACAGAATGCCCAGCTCGCGGGCCAGTTGCCTCGCGCGGTCAACGGGATACCCCATGACAAGGAAGTGGCATTCCGGGCGCTTCTCCAGGACCACGTCCGCCGCCTCAAGCAGCCGGTCCACCCCCTGCTGCGTGGTCAGGAGTCCGAGGTAGCCCACCACGACTGCGTCCGGCCCGATTCCCCATCGCCGCCGGAGGACGGGGTCGGCCGGCCGTGGCGAGAAGACGTCTGGGTCCGTCCCATCCATAATCCTGGCAATGCGGCTGGGGTCGACCCCGAACCGGTCCTCGAGGTCGCGCTGCATGGTTGCCGACTTGACGAGGATCCGCGGGGCCGGCCTGTCGATCTGTCGTTCCCCAAGGCTGACCAGCCGGAATGGGAGCGACCCTGGTCGCAGGGACGACTTCTCGGCCAGCTCGAGCGACAGGCTTCCCTGGAAGTCGAAGACCCAGGGGATGCCTAGCAGGCCGGAAACAAGACGGGCAACGAGTGCCCCCTCGTGCAGATGTCCATGCAGCACGTCCGGTCTCGTGCGCCGGGCGACCTCGAGCGTCCTGTGAAGCAGGAGAATCCAGAGCGGGAGCCGGGCCAGTGACGGGCCGATCGCCGTGGCGTCATAGCCCGGCAAGGGAGCGGAGCGGTGGATGGGAATGTCGGGCACCTGCCGGCCGCTGTGATAGGCCACGACCTCGACGCGAATGCCCCGCCGCCTAAGCGCCTTTGCCTGCTCGTAGACGGCGATGCCAAAGCCCCTGTCAACGAGGAAGGGGCCCGGCGCGATCATCAGCACGAAGGGCCGCCGTCCCAGGCGTGCGCCGCTCGTGGCTTCTTCCGGACGTGAGGCGGCTGTTGCTGGATGGCCCGCCATGGAAGTTGCGGTGCGAAGCCAGGAACGCGGCAACAAGCGCAGAGACATGGTCCCTCTAACCGCTGACCGGTTACCGGGTCCGCCTGACAATCAGATCGGCGATGAGGGCAATGGCCGCGATCTGTATCCCTGTCATCGTCACCAGTACTGACGAAGTGGTGATGTGAAGGTCGAAGCGGATGACGTCGGTGATGGCTTTGGCGAATCCGGCGGCCAGGAAGAGAGCGGCCGCCGGCAGCAGGACGCGCAGGGGGTCGACGTACATGACCATGCGGACGATGGTCAGGATCATGTTATAGGTGTCGCCAACGGGCCGGAACTTCGACCGCCCATCCTTCCGCACCTTGTAGTGGATGGGGATGAACGCGATCCGCCCTCGATGTGACAGGGATGCCGGGGTGAG
>JBHLLT010000086.1:0-2786 GCA_048938855.1 Promethearchaeota archaeon | reverse complement strand
GACGTCCTTCGTGATCTCGCGCGCCGCATTGGAAGCCCCCAGCCAGATTGCGGAGGCGGTGATCATGTGCAAAGCGACCATCGCTCGTCGTGCATCGCCGCCTTCGTCGCCCGACAGGGCGAATATGTCACGGCTGAACAGCAGCAGGAGTGCCAACGCGATGGCCGGTGCCTGCGAGACGAGGAGGGCGAGGCTGCGCGTGTCTCGAGCCATGACTTCTGCGTAGCGCGCGGTCAGCCACAAGAACTGCCGCACCATGCCGGCTGGCGCTGGCGCAGCGGCACCTTCCGGCTGGTCTGTTCTCTGCTCATGCTGTTCAGCAGCCGGTGGGCCTTGAAGACGTCCGGCGACATTGACGCGATACGCTGGAGAATCCACGAAGGCGGCGGCCCACTTGTCGGGGCCATCCGGTTTCTCCAGAAGGTCGTATACCTCACCAAAGTGCTGGACCCCGAAGTGCCTGAGAGCCTCCGCGGGCGAGCCGAAGAAGACCAAGCGACCGCCCCGGGCAAGCCAGGCTATCTTGTCGCACATCCTCAGGTTCTGCGTGACGTGCGTGGAGACAAGAACGCTGGTGCCGCTCTCCGTGAGTTCGCGGAACAGCGCCATCATCCTGCCTTCCAGTGCCGGGTCTAAGCCGGATGTCGGCTCATCGAGGAAGAACGCCCTCGGCTTGGCGAGTAGCTCCACCGCCACGCTCACACGCTTGCGCTGCCCGCCGCTGAGCCGTCGGACCTCCGTCCCCCGTCGATCAGCCAGGCCCACAGCTGAGAGCACTTCCTTGATGCGCTCGGTGATCTCCCCCCTCTGGGTGTCCTTGGGAAGGCGCAGTCGGGCCGCGTAGTAGAGCGTCCTTTCAACGGTCAACTCCGGGTGGACGATATCGTCCTGAGGCACGTAGCCCAGGATGGGACGGAACAGGGCGAGATTCTCGCCGAGGCTGACGCTGTTGTAGTACACGGCACCGGTGGTGGCCGGCGAGAAGCCGTTGAGGGCGTGAAGAAGCGATGTCTTGCCTGTGCCGCTTCCACCCACGATGGCCACAAACTCCCCAGGGTAGATGCACAACGAGATGTCATCCAGGATGCGCCTGCCGTCCGGCAGGACCCTGGCCAGTTCCACCGCATCGATGCGGACGCCTTCGCGGCCCACGAAGCTCTTGACGGTCAGGCCGTCCAAGAAGACTTTGTGCGTCCCGATGACTATTTCGTCGCCGTCCTGCAGGTCCGCCACGCGAACGCGCCGACGGTTCACATACGTGCCGCTGGCCGAGTCCTCATCGTAGATAACCCAGCGGTTGTCGACGCGCTTGATGCGTGCGTGGACCGCGGCCACCTGCGGGTCGGCAAGAACCAGGTCGTTCTCCGGGCGGCGCCCGATCGTGAATTCGTGACGCTCGGGCGTCAGGCTCAGCAGACCGAAGGCCTCATTTTGGAAGCGGTGGACGTTTCCCCGTCCGATGCGTTCGCCCAGAACACGCGTGATCTCGATGCTCAGCTGGGGGTGCTCGTTGAGGATCCGGTCAAAGCGTGTCTTCTCCAGCCGCCACAATCGGACGTCCGTGGTGGCTATGGCCGCTGCAGACCGCGGAGCCCCAGTCACCAGCGACATCTCTCCGAAGAACTCTCCGGGTCCTAGGTGGGCGAACACGACCTTCTCAGTTTCGACGTCTGAGACAATCCTCACTTGGCCCGAGGCGACGATGTACATGTCGTTTCCGGGGTCGCCCTCGGCAAAGACGGCCCTCCCCGCCAGCACCACCTCGGCCTCCAGCGAAGAGGCGACCACGGCCAACTCCTCCGACGAGCAGCCGGAGAAGATGGGAATTGCCCTTAGTGATTCGGTATCCTCCAGCCTGGCATCGCTCACTGATCATCTCCTGCTGAGTCCACCGCGTTGCCAGCGGGGTCCATCGCTACACTTCGGCCCCACTCCTCGCCGCCAGCGCCGTGATCGTGGGGCGGGGCCGCCCACCCCTGGCAGACGTAGCCTGAGCACCAGTCGCGGCTGTGCTCTGAGGCGGGACAGTTCCCAGTGCGACCGCAACAGCCAAGATGGGTAGCATGAGCGCCTGTTTGGTCGCCTCGCCTCCTTGTTGAGCACCTGGCAGTTGGCGAGGGGCGGCCACAACGACCGCCCCTCCGCTCTGCTCTGTGAAACTGGGCTCTTGCCCTACGGCGCCGCGCTGCAGTCTACCACGAAGGCCTGGGCCAGCGCGGCCAGCACGTCGCCGATATCGACGATCATGTTGGGCGCGCCCGCCGGATCCACACCCCCCGGAGCCGCAGAAAGGCCGGGCGTGCGGTCGTAGTCCTTGCCGTCCGGGTCGCCGCTGCGATCCTTGTCGCAGTCGTAGTCCACGCCGTTGGCGTTGGCGTTGTCCCCGCAGACGCCGGTGCCTAACGGGGACGGTTCCGCGAAGGCGTAGAACAGGACCGCCAGCACATCGCCGATATCGACCACCTTGTTGCGGACGCCGTTGGCGCCCTCGGCGTCGGCTCTCGCCGGCACCGGCACATCAAAGACGTCAAACTCGTTCCGGGGCCGGAATCCGGCATCTGTGCTCCAACCAAGAGCGAACTCCTCCCCGTCATTACAGCCGTCCCCGTCGCTGTCCACAGCGCATGGGAGCGACCTGATCTCCACCTCTTCCCTATCGCCGAGACCGTCACAGTCGCTATCGGGGTCGAGCCTGCCCGGGAGACCGTCGTCCGGACAATCGGGCGATTCACCACCGTTTTCGAAGGTGGCCACGCTGCCGTCGGCGTTGGCCGCGACGGACATCC
>JBHLLT010000029.1:0-37182 GCA_048938855.1 Promethearchaeota archaeon | reverse complement strand
AAAAAACAAGAAAAAGAATCTCGAGTGGCTAATATACCGCTTGAGTCAAAATTTAAAAATCTCAAGATCCTTAAAGATTCAGGAAGATTAGAAGAATCTATATCATATTTATTTAATGCAATTTATATGGATTTAATTGATGCTAAATACAATCGAAAAAGAAAAGAAAATGAGACAATACGAGATTTTGCGATTATTTCAGTAAAAGAATTAAAATTAACACCATCATCAATTTACCCATTTATTCAAAAAGTTGAGGAAATAATATATGCAAAACCCTTTAAAATTACAGAAAAAGAATTTTATAACACATGTGAACTATTTTCACCAATTTATTTCCAATTAACAGGATATAATTTCAATTTAAACATTTAAAACAAATATAATAAAAAACAACTATAAAATTTTAAAATAAGTACAAAGAATTATAAATTCAAAATAAATTAATAATTAAATTATGCGAAAAAATACAAAAATAGGTAGAAAATAATGGCAAAAAAGAAAAAAAAACAACCAGAACCAGAGATTAATATTAAGCAGAAGTTTGATAATGTGAAGATTCTTGTTGAAACAAATAGACCCAAAGAAGCAATTGCTTATATTTATCTAGTGTATGATGATCTAATTAATATAAAATTTAAGAAACCTCGACGAGCTCATCAAACAATTCGTGAATTTGCTATTGCTTGTGTAAATGAATTAGAAAAAAAATTAAAACCAGAATATGTGTATCCCTTTATAAAAAAAATAGAAGATATAATCTATGGTGGGGTTGAACCTACGGTTAAAGAACTCAACTTTACAATTGATTTGTTTACTAACCTATATAATGAAATAACGGGGAAATCATTCACATTTAAATTGTAGGTTTATTTAGAATTAAAATTAGATATAATTTCAAGGTTTTAAAAAGTAATCACAATGGTGAAACAAAAAAAAGCTTCTCAAAAGAGCATTAATATTTCAAAAGGAATAGTGTTCTCATTCTTAATAATATACTTAGTTATTTTTGGAATTATAATTAGTGATTTCATTATTCACATACAATTAGAAAATCCAGGTGCCTTACCCGCTTGGTGGGGTTTTATAACCTATATACCTCTATTATGCTATTTTGCAGCAATTTTTTGTGGTATTTTTCTTATTATATTTCTAAGAAATGCAACAACTATAAAAGTGCGTCAATCACAATCCCGAAAGAAAATTAAATCTGGTTCGATTTATAAGCAAGCATTATTTGTCATTATCTTTATTTTTGTGTTTATCCCTTTACTTTCTTCCATTATTGATGGAGGAAAAAATACTCAAAATTTTTCAGTTTATAATAAACTAGGTTGGAATGGTGGTTCAGACTTTAAAACAGCTATTGAAAATGACGGATATGATGTGATGACTGTACAATCAAGTCTAAGTGCTACTGATAGATTAATAAATACGACGATTAATGGTCATTATAAAGAATCTATTCTACTGATTTTATTTGGTCCAAATCAGTATTATGATCCCATTTTTGAGATACCTTATTTCATAAAATTTTTCAAAGGAACTAATTCACTTTTAATATGCCATGACCATGGTTCTACGAGCACATTATTATGGGAAATTTTGATATCAAGTTTATTTGATCCAACCATCAACATTCCATTAACAATATTTCCCGATGGGATTTTGCATGATAACTTATCTTATGATCCAACACCTGAATTTCCTGTCATAACGAATTTTGCTCCTCATCCTACAACAGTAGGTATCAGCAATGTTGTATTATCAGTGGCTTCCTGCGCAGTTGGAGGTCCCTTTATAAGTGCATTCGGTTGGACTTCTGTAGGTACTTCATCTAGCTACTCATTTATTGATAAAAACGGTGATGGGAGATATACTGAACCTGAAGATACGTTAAATTTGGGTTTTATGAGTTTAGTTGATTTAGGATTTCCATTACCTTCCAATTTTCCACTTGGAGTTTATGAACAACAGGTATTTTTAGCAAATGATATGGGAAGACAGCGAGTTTTTGTATCTGCCGATGCCAGTCTATTTGATAATGAACTAATAAATGATCCTCTTTATGATAATATGCAATTTGGTATAAATATAATTGAATGGTTGACAAAAGTCAATGAGGGAAGAAATAAGGATGAGTGGATAGTGGTATTTGATGAAGCGCATATAAGACCAGAATATTCAAGAGATCTCTCATCAGCAGGGATATTTGGTTATGTCATGCAATATATTGTCCACTTATCAACAAATCCAATTACAGCTTGGATTTATCCTCTTTTAGCATTTTATACTTTAAGGAAATACCTCCCTAAGAAGGATAAGAAGAAGGAAGAACAAAAAATAGCTGAAGAAGCGGAAAAGAAAGAAGAAATCGCAAGATTTAGAACATCTTCTTTTTTTGCCCAGAAGATAGAAGAATATAAAGACAAAATGAAATATGAGGATGCATTAAAACTGCTGTATAGAAGGCTTGAAAGGAAATTAAATAGCCAGTTGGGAGGAGCAAAAATTACAACCAAAAATGTTATTGATTTGGTACTTGCAAAAGATCCTTCTACTACCAAATTAAAAACGAGGAGATTAAGCAAGTTTATGGATAAAATAATAGCAATTAAAGAAGGTAAGGATAAAGTTAAAACTGAACAAGATTTCGAAGAATTATTTTTCGAGATGGATTGGGCAGTTAATAATATTTAATCATTTTTACAATATCAAATAAAAATTAAAAGGAAATAAAAAAAATAGAGGTTATAAATAAATGGAAGCTCCAGATAAAGCAAAATATTATGACCATGAAGAAATTGATGTAGCCCCAATAAGAGAAATAGCTCAGGAAGTTTTAAGTGAAGTAAGTCGAGTCATTGTAGGGAATGGTGAAATTCTGCAACAACTCTTTATTGCTTTACTCGTTAATGGCCATGTATTATTAGAAGGAGTGCCTGGATTAGGTAAAACCGTAATGGCAAAAACATTTGCAAAAACACTTGGTATTTCATTTCGAAGAGTTCAATTCACACCTGATTTGTTACCAGCAGATATTACAGGAACAAAAATATTTGATCAGAATGAAGGTGCATTTGTACTTCAAAAAGGACCACTTTTTGCTAACATGGTACTCGCTGATGAAATTAACAGAAGTGCTCCAAAGACACAGGCTGCACTCCTTGAGGCTATGGCGGAACGACAAATAACTATTGAGGGTCAGACTTTACAGCTTGAAAAACCGTTTATCGTGGTTGCAACAGAAAATCCCGTAGAAATGGAAGGAACTTATCCACTCCCAGAAGCTCAAGTCGATAGATTCTTATTTAAACTCTGGCTAGACTATCCTGAACAAGATGAAGAAGTAGAAATCATGCGACGACAAATTTCTGGTGAATCCCCATCAGTTGATATAATCACAAGTGGAGATGAAATTCTTGCTGCTCAGAAAATTATGAATTTGGTTTATATAGATGATCGAATTCTTAAATATGTTCGCGATCTCATTTTGAAAACTAGAAATCATCCACAAATTGCTCTCGGATGCGGTCCTAGAGCCAGTTTGACTCTTATGAAGTGTGCTAAAGCTCGTGCAGCAATACTCGGTCGATCATATGTAACCCCCGATGATGTAAGAGCATTAATAGTCCCAGCATTAAATCATAGACTTCTTTTAAAACCTGAGGCAGAATTAGAAGGACTTGATACAAAAGCTGTTCTTAAATCAATTGTTGAGGAAATTCCCATCCCTATCTAAACCAATTTTTTTATGGTAGAGTAAAAAATTAGAAAAAGAAGAAAAGATATTAGACAAGGTGAAATTTTATTCTAGGAGGTAAAGGTAGAAGTTTAATTTTATTTGCTGTGTTTTTTCTTACAGCTGGATTTGCATTTGTAAATTATTTCTTGATCTACCTTGCAATTCTACTACTATTTAGTGCCATTATTAGCTTACCAATCTTCTACTATAAAATGAATATAGAGGAATTACAAGTACATAGAGAACTAGAGAAAGAAAAGGTATTTAAAGATGATTTTGTCCATGTAAAGGTAGTTATTCAAAACATCGGTCGAAATAGTTTTGATTTCATTGAAATCAGAGATAATTATAACCCACAGTTATTTAGGTTAATCTTGGGTGAGAATTTTATATCTACTAGAATAGGACCAAAGGATTTAATTAAATTTTCATACGTTCTTGAACCAAAAGTAAGAGGAGAATATGCTCTCGGACCCTTATCAATAATTGTAAAAGACAGATTAGGATTTAATTCAGTTGAACGTATCGTACCAGATAGTGTTACAGATATTCTTATTTATCCACCATACGAAGATATTAAAAGAATTGAAATTTTAGGTTCAAAACGGTCTTTACAATTAAACTATGGTTTACAAAGATCGAAACAAAAAGGGTTAGGATCAGAATTTTATGGAATGAGGAAATATGTCTTTGGAGATCAATTTAGATTGATAGACTGGAAAGCTAGTGCTAGATCACAGACTTTAATAGTTAAAGAATATGAAAGTGAAAGAGATGTAACTGTAATGATTATTGTGGATTCATCTGACACGATGGCAGGTGGAGCAATTGAAAATACTAAATTTGAATATGCAATAAGAGCCTGTATGCTTTTAACTAAAGTTGCTCTAACACGAAGGGATAATGTTGGAATTTTTACATTTTCAGATAAGAAAAACTTGAATTTTTTAAGACCAAATTCAGGAGAGGACCACTTTTATCAAGTTTTAGATTTTGTAGCAAGAATAAAACCACAGGGAAAATGTAAGTTCGTAGAAGCCATGGATCATTTTACAAAACGCTTTCAAAAACGCAGCTTAATTTTTATTATATCTGATTTAGAAGCAAATCCAAAGGATATTTCTCAAGCTGTCAGAAAATTAATCCCATTCAATCATTCTATAATAATTATCAATCCTTTCAGTCCATGGTTTGAAATTCATGAAATAGATTTATCTTCAACAGATAAGGCTCTAGCAGAAGCAATTAGTGAAGAGATGATGGAACATATTTTATCCATTAGGCAAAATCTTCGAAATTTGGGAATTAATCTTATAACTTGTGGACCTGATGATATGATGAATCAAGTTTTAAGTAATTATATGGAAGCAAAAAAGAAGGGAAAAGCATATTAATGGAGGAATCTTAAGATATGGCTCGAATATATATATTGTCATTAAAAATAATTAATCTATTATTATTCGCTTGGTTGTTTCTTATCTTCCTTACTTCAATCTTTCATTTTGATACTGTGGTTGTAACAGCTGATAATGAATTTGTGTTCTTTGCATTTTTAGGAGCACTAAAAAATGTTTTCTCATATGCTATTTATGGATTTTTTTTCCTTATCGCCTATGGTTTAGCATTCATTTTTGGTGGGGGATTTAATAGTAGTTTATTTAACTTTGTTGAGGGATTTTTTCAAGGATATTTAAGTAATTGGTTTTCTATCCCTCAACCTGAGCTATATAACATTCCCAATTTAATATTAGATGAATTAGGAGTACTTTTTAATGATCTTTATTTGTTTATTTTTCAGGTTCTATTCGTTGTCGCTGTCATATATGCTATTAGAGGTTTTTTCAAAAGTGATCCTAGAAATTCATTTATTGCGATTGGTTCAATCGTTCTTATGATTATTGTCCCTTTAATGATAGTGGGGCTAAGAGATATGATTGATTTATTTATAGGAAATTTACCACCAGAAAATCGACCTGAGTTTATACAACAAATTTATCAAATGGCTGCAACAGATCCTCTTGATGATAATTTAAGGCAAATTCCTATAGATAATCTTTTTCAGTTTTTAGTAAGTCCAGTTATTCTATTTGCAATAATATCATATATTTATCTAGAACTTACATTTCAAATTAACTACGCTATCACAGTTACTAAACCCTCTGTTGAGAGAAGTGAACGATTAGAAGCCCAATTAAATATATTGGCAAGGGAGTCACATTTCATAAACGCAAATATAGATAAAATTAAAGAAGAAGCTAAAGAGAGAAGGAAGGAAATTGAATCAGAGCAAGAAGAGGGATTAGTTGTTGGAAAATTTTTTGCAAAAACAGGTATGCGATTTTCATATGTAAAGGAAATGATCGAAAGGAGAAAGTTAGAGGAAGAGGAGAAAAAATTAGTAACTGCTGCCTCAAAAACTAGAAGACTTGGAAGGTATATAGATCGCCTTTTCCGAGAAGATTCTGAAGCAAGAGACACTTTAACTGCAAGTTCTTCAGCCCCTAGAGCTCGAAATTTGGCTACTTCTACGTTATTAAATTTCCTTTATCGTATTGGCTTACTTATGATCATAAGTTTCATAATTATTCACCCACGATGGTTTTTAACTACAGTACTACAATTACCTGATGCAATTACTGAAAGCGTAGTAATGTATTCTCCTGAAGTTATTATAATATTACTTGCCCCCATAATGTTAATATTCCCAGTAATTTCAAAATTAATTTCATTCATCAAACATAGAAACTTGATAATTCGTTTACAGCAAGAGGGACGTATAAAAGAACTTCTAACTTCAGTTGGGGATTATGTAATA
Organism: Promethearchaeota archaeon; assembly: GCA_048938855.1. Classification (GTDB taxonomy): domain Archaea; phylum Asgardarchaeota; class Lokiarchaeia; order Sigyniarchaeales; family SOKP01; genus Loki-b32. The sequence goes on along the minus strand of JBHLLT010000029.1, from coordinate 30,622 downwards.
AAGGAAGAGTCTCAAACACCTGTAGAAGAAGAAGTGAAGGAAGTAGCTTCTGAATCTGCTTAAGTATTTTCTGAGATTTTCTTCTATAGGTTTAGAATAAAATCAGCCAAATCTATTTTTTTCTTTAGATTTGTCATTAAAGTATCATATGTATAAGTCTTAATCCCCAATTTTTCAATTTTTTGTTTTAATTCATTATCTTTATTATCAATTATCATATTGCCTAAAAAATCTTTATAGAAATGGGCTACACCTTTACAAGAGACTTCTAAACCATAAAATTTCATCATTTTGTCTGCAGGACCCTTAACAGTGGTACCCTCTATAATTGGACTAATTGCAAAAATCTTATCCTTAAACTTAGAAAGAGTTTCTTTAATCTCTTTTACTTGTAGAATAGTTCCTATTGATACAATAGGATTTGATGGACAAATTATTATTTTCTTAGCTTTTTTAATATATTTTATTGTATTTATAACGGGAAGTGCTTTTTCAATTCCCTTAAATTCAATGTTGAGAATTTCAGGATTACATCGATATTTAATAAAGTATTCTTCAAAATGCATTGTTCCAATTGGAGTTGTAATCAAAGTCTCAACATTTTCATTTGACATAGGAATTAAATGAGATTTAATACCTAAATTTTGACATATTAAATTGGTTATCTCTGCTTTATTATAACCTTGTCTATATAAGTCAGTTCGATATATATGAGTAGCTAAATCTTTATCTCCTAGATTAAACCATCCAGTATCATAATATTTTTTTAAAATGCTTAAACAATTAAAAGATTCATTTTTATAACCCCATCCTTTTTCTTTATCAACTAGATTTGCTAATGTATAAATAATTATATCTAAATCGGGACAAATTTTAAGACCAAATAACTCAATATCATCCCCGGTATTTACAATGACTTTAATCAATTCTGGTTTAATAACTTGAACTATTCCTTCAATAAATTTTGCTGCTCCAACGCCTCCGGCTAACAACACATAATAATTTCCACTCATAACATATAACTTTTAAATTTTAAGTTCGTATATTATTTCCTTTAACTCTTTACGTTTTGGAGCTTTTATTGGTTTCATAGGATATCCAACCGTAAAAAATGCCATAGGAATATATGATTCAGGTAGTTTTAAATGATTTTTTATTATATTTTTAGCAAATAGTGGTGCACAATACCAACATGCTGCTAATTTTTTCATCTCGAATGCAAGAAGTAAATAAGTAGCTGAACTACTGATACTTTGGATTCCTAAAATGAATTCATTCTGTGTTCTTTCTGGATCAGGATATTTTTCTAAATCTAAAGTATCTAAGCATAATAAAATTAATATCGGGGCATTTAGGAAGTTTTTTCTAGATTTTTCAATTTTCGCCTTAATGAAATCTTTTGATTTTCCGTCTTTCTCTAAATCAGCGATTAATTTTTTATTCATTTTCTCTATTAAACTCTCACGCAATTTATCTCTTTCAAAAATTATATACCTCCAATGTTGAGCATTATGGGCATTTGGAGCCCATCGAGCAACATCAATACACTCTTCAATACATTCTTTTTTAATATCTCCTGGTTCATAATTTAATTTGTAGCTCCTTCGATTTTTTAAAAGATTATTAATATATTTTTCTTCTTCATCAAGAAACAAATCATCTTCCTTTTTTCTTATAATAGTTTTAATTGTTGTCTTCTCATTAAAGTCAAATTTATATCCTCTTATTAAAACTATCGGGATACCTTCATCAGATTCTCCCATAACCAATTGAGCTGCTGCTGCTAAGCTATCAACCTGTCCAATAATAGTTGTTTGAAGTTCGTATCCATATAAATCTTTTTTGCCCCGCATATCTCGAATTGGATTTATTCCTGATACTCCAATAGCAATTCCAATTGCACCTATTCTAAATGGTCTACCAAATGAATCAGATATTATTACTGCAATGTCCATTTCAGTCTCTTTCTTTAATTCTTTTCTTATCCTTTCAGCATCTTGATCTGGATTCTCTGGTAGCAGGGTTATAATACCTTCGCCATCAGTATTAGACTTATCTATACCAGCATCAGCACAAATAAACCCATGCTTAGTTTCAGTTATTAAAACATGTTCATTTTTAACTAATTGCTTTGACTCATCAAGTATCAATTGCACTAATTCCGGTACTTTTTCTGGTAATCCATGAATTTTTGCCTTTTGCTTTAATGATTTGTAAACTTCAATAGCTTTCTCGCTTGGAATGATGTTATTCAAATTCTGTGTTCTTCCACTACTTTTAGAAATGATTGATTGAGCAATAACGATTATATCTCCTTCTTCTAAAGCTAAATTATTTTGTTCTAAGGCGTGTATTGTGATCTCAGAGATACTATCTCCTTTTTTAATTAATGGAATTCCCTTCAATCCATAAATTTTAATTTCATTCACAAGATTCATTATAAACCAGTTTTAGATATTTAAATATCTTTTAATATCCGAATTTTTACTTTTAGCAAACTTTTCAAATTTATTAGGGATTGCGCAACAAGCAGAAAAAAATTTGAGTTGAATTTTTGGATTATATTTTTTTAACCATCTCAAAGTCTCTTTAGATGGAATTTCGATTCTATTGATTCCTGCTTTGATAGCAGCTTGTTCAATTTGACTCTTAATTTTTCCTCTTGGCCTCATACACCCCAATGAAATTTCTGTTTTAGGAAAGGCAATTCTAGTGATTGATATAACTTTAGCAATATCTTCAGGTTTCGGTGTTTCAAATTTAACTTTAGAGTCCTTGGGGGGTATTAAAACAATGATTACTATCAGAGAAGGATCGATTTTAGTCTCTTTAATAAACTTAATAGATTCTAACTCTTTATTGAGTTTTCCATAATATAAACCAATGCAAATATGAGGTACTATATTTAAGTTATATTTCTTTAAGGTTTCTATTGCTCTTCTATACTCATCTAATTCAATATCCAAATGATAAATATTTCTTACTACTTCCTCATCCATGTTAATATCAAAAGATATTATATCAACATTTGCTTCAGCAAGTCGTTTTGCCGTTTCTCCTTTTAATAATCCTGTGTGAGTATTTATTATTAAATCAGTTTCTTTCTTCACTTTTTTTATAGTGTTTAAAAATTTTAATAATGGTACTGAACCATCAATCATACTCCCACCTGAGATTAATGCCCCTACCCCATTTTTATTAGATAGATTGATTAAAAATTGTTCAAGCTCTTCAGGAGTTATAATTTGGTTCATGTCTTTCAAGTATTTCTTACTACAATGTTCACATCCTAATGCACAATTACTTCCCGTAATACTAATGGCAGGAAATCTCTTGGTTGGATTATATATTTTAAGAATATTGTTAAAATTTTTCCGTGTAATCTTCTGAGTTAAAGTAAAAAGAACATCCAAATCACTTGAATTTAACTCCAAAACTTTTGGAAAATCTTCCCATGATCCAGAATTAGCCTCTAATTTCTCTACTAATAATTGACTACTATTCATATTTATTTAACCAATTCAAATTTGAGTATTTTTCAATTACTAATTTATCTGCTAAAACATTCTCAACTTCAGAAATAGTTCCATCCTCTAAATTTATTCTTAATGTACTTTCGAATCCTTTTTTTAATGAAACAATAAGTTTAGTTTCTTGAAAATTTGAAATGTGATTTTTAATACCAATACACTTAGCGCGAACTGATCTTACCATCCGTGATTCTCCTACATTTTCAGGTGCTTTCAATATAGAATACATCAATTCAGGATCAAGATCTAATAAAATAGTACCGTGTTGAAGAATAAAACCATTTTTTCTAACTTGTGCATTCCCAGAAAATTTTTTTCCCTCTAATAAGAGAGCAGGACAGTGAATAATATCTTTTTCTGTTTTTAATCCAAAGATATTCAAACCCTTAATAATTCCTTGAGTTATTATCTCAAATTGTTCTATTACTTTATTAGCACCTAGATTTACAAGAAACTTAATAGGACAGACAATTGAGTAAGTAATTTCTCTGATTTCATCATGAAAAACTGCACCACCTCCAGTAATACGCCGTACTACTGTGAATCCACTTTTTTGTGCAAATTTGAAATTGATTTCATTTGATAAACTCTGATTCCTTCCAATACTAGCTGTTGAGGGTTTCCATTTATAGAATCTCAAAGTATTTGGAGAATTTCCCTTTATAGCCATTCGTAAGATAGCTTCATCTAACGCCATATTCCAATATCCATTATTCACTTCTAGAGGTAAAAATCTCCATGTCTTCATTTTAAAAACAAGGTTTTATTTAACAAATTCGAATAATAAATTATATACTTCCATTTTTTCTTTTTCTTTTAACACTCTTGGATAGTTATAAATCGGACCTGATGGTTTTGATGTATAATATGGACGATTACATCCAGGACATCCAGAAGTTAAGAAAGCATTTGAATCATTAATAATATCTTTTAAATCATTTTTGCTGATATTAATATTTATTAACTGTTCTCTCATATTAAACGTAAAATCTTTCAATTTTCTCTTATCATTTATGATTAGAAATCTTGCTAGTTGTAGTTTTCTAAAACTTAATATTTCCGGTTGGAGCTTATTTTCATATTTAGTACCTTTTACAGGGGTAAAAGCGAATAATGAAATTGTAATTCCCATGTTATTTAATTCTTCCATAAGCTCAATGACTTGTTTTTCTGTTTCTCCTAACCCAATTATTATATGTGTACTCACAAATCCCTTAGAAAAGATTTCTAATGCTTCATGCAACTTATGAATATGTTCATCCCACTTATAAGGGCCTCCAATATTCATACCTTTAATATTATCAAAAACATCAGGTGTTGCCCCATCTAATGCAATTCCGACTCTCTCTATCCCTTTATATTTTAGTTCTTTTAATTGGTCTTTAGAGAATGGAGGAATAGCTACTGATATTGGAATATCTGTATAAGTTTTAATTTGAGTTACAATTTCAATTAAATCATTGAAATTTTCTGCATAATTAAGGGTTTGAATACAGATGCGATCAAATTTTTTTGAAAATGGCATATATTTTAATTTTGTTAGAAAATCTTTAAAGTTAAATATTGGCCAATTTACTCGAGAAAGATTTTGGATAGAACCTTTTGATGATCGAGCTTGTGGGCAAAAACCACAATTGGCATTACAAGAACCCTCCTTATATGTCATAATATAACATGTAGTTGGGGGGCTTTTAAATTGAGGCAACACTCCTAAACCTAAAACAGAAGCACTTCCAACAGATACTCTAATTTTTTCGATGGTCACTAATTTCACTAATATATTCATAAAATTAAGTTTTATTACTTCAGTTTAAAAAATTTATAATCTTCTCTCTTCATGCTATATAAGAAATATTAAGATTCAACTTCTATAAGTAACTACATAAAAAATTTATTAAATCAATTATTTAAAAACTAAATATTGAACATACCCTCAATTTAAATAAAAGTGCTATAGTTTTATGGTTGAATATAACCCCCAGAAAATAGAAAGGAAATGGCAACAAAAGTGGGAGAAAGAAAAAATATTTGAAGTCAAAGAAGATAAACAGAAGAAAAAATATTATGTATTAGAGATGTATCCTTATCCTTCTGGTAAATTACATATGGGACATCTTAGGAATTACACTATCGGAGATTGTTATGCTAGATTTAAGAGAATGAATGGTTTTAACGTATTATATCCTATGGGTTATGATTCTTTTGGTATGCCTGCTGAAAATGCGGCGATAGATCATGGAGCTAGTCCAGAGTTATGGACTAATAAAAATATTAAAACAATGAAAAATCAACAAAAAAGAATTGGACTTTCATATGATTGGACAAGAGAAATATTTAGCCACGATCCTAATTTTTATAAATGGGATCAATGGTTTTTTTTAAAAATGTTAGAAAGGGGCTTAGCATATAGGCAAGAAAGTTATGTCAATTGGTGTCCAATATGCTCAACAGTTTTAGCGAACGAACAAGCACAGGGTGGAACATGTTGGAGATGCAATTCTAAAGTTGATCAAAAGTTTTTAACACAATGGTTCCTAAAGATAAGAAATTATGCTGAAGAGCTGCTTGAGGGATTAAATCTCGTTGATTGGCCTGAAAAAGTGAAATTAATGCAAAGAAATTGGATCGGAAGATCAGAGGGTACAATTATAAAATTTCCTATTAAAGGTGATGATAGAACAATAGATATCTTTACAACTCGACCTGATACTCTTTATGGCGTAACATTTATGGTATTCGCTCCAGAACATCCTTGGATTCATGAATGGGTAAGAAATACTGATTATGAAGATGACTTCAAGAAATTATATGACGAAGTAATGCATCAAGATAAATTTGAGCGCACTGATATTGAAATTGTTAAAAAAGGGATGTACATTGGAAAAAAAGCAATAAATCCAATAAATGATGAAGAAATCCCAATTTTTATTGGTAATTTTGTTATTTATGAGTATGGTGCTGGAGCAGTCATGGCTGTTCCTGCTCATGATCAGAGAGATTTTGAATTTGCAAAAGAGTATAATATCCCCATAAAAATCGTAATTCAACCACACGATTATGAATTAGATGTAAGAAAAATAACTCGAGCCTATGAGGGTGACGGAATACTTGTAAACTCAGAAGAATTTAGTGGTCTTGAAAATAAAGTGGCTGCTAAACATATAACTAAAAAGTTGGATAAACTTGATGTAGGATATCCTACTATAAACTATAAACTAAGAGATTGGGGTATTTCACGTCAACGTTATTGGGGGTGTCCAATCCCAATAATTTATTGTGAACAATGTGGAATTGTGTCAGTACCTTATGAAAATTTACCAGTTATTTTACCTAAAGATGTTAAATTTACTGGAACTGGTAACCCTTTAGAAACAAGTGAAAGTTTTATTAACACAACATGCCCTAAATGTGGAAGTAAAGCAAAAAGAGAAACTGATACAATGGATACTTTTATAGATAGCTCTTGGTATTTCTTTGCATATTGCGATCCTCCAACTATAAAATCAACAATACCATATAGAAGTGCGAATGTCAATTACTGGGGGAATATTGATCAGTATATTGGAGGTGTAGAGCATGCTGTAATGCACTTAATATATGCTCGTTTTTTCACAAAAGTAGCTCGAGATTTAGGATTGCACAAATTTGATGAACCTTTTCAATCTTTACTTACTCAAGGTATGATTAATAAAGCTCATCCCTTCTGTATTAATTGTAATAGTTTCCTTATGAAAGCAGATTTGGATCATATGAAATGTCGAAAATGTGGAAGTAAAGAGCTTATTCTTAAATCCGTAAAGATGAGTAAAAGCTATGGGAATACTGTAAATCCAGGAGATATAATTGACAAATATGGAGCTGATGCGGCAAGATTTTTCATTTTATTTGGTGCTAGCCCAGAATCAGGATTAGAATGGTCAGATGAAGGTGTAGAGTATGCTTTTCGATTTATTAGAAGTACATTTCAGTTATTAACTGAACCTCCTAAGGAAACTAGAACCTCCATTACTGTGCGAGATACATTAATAAGGTATTTTTTGAATAAAACAATTAAAGAAACTACTAAGAATCTGGATAATTTATCAATAAGAAACGCAGTTAATAATATTATACAATTTACGTCCGAGTTAAATAAGTATAAAAGTGAAGGAATAAACAGAGAAATATTTGGGGAATGTAAGGAAAAATTAATATTACTACTTCATCCGATAGCACCCCATATGACTGAAGAAACATGGGAAATTATGGGCAGAAATGGTTTTGTAAGTAAAACACCATGGCCTATATATAATAAGAACTTAATTACAAAAGAATCAAATCATAAGTGGAACCTAATCAATAATATCATTGATGATATTAATAAAATAAAATTAGCTATGAAAATAGATTCATTGAAAAAGATTAATATAATTATAGCTGATTATTGGAAATCAAAATTTTATAGAAGATTTATGTCTTTACTAGAAGATACTATGAATCAAGGAGAAATAATGAGGATTTTAATGAGTGATGATGATTTAAAGATCTATGGAAAATTGATAAGCCAATACATTAGTAAAATTCTCAAAAACATTGGTAAATTTTCAAAATTTTCATTATCTTCAGAAGAAGAATTCCAATTTTTTAATGAAATAAAGCCAATTTTAGAAAAAAAATTCAATTCCCTGGTTGAAATAAAATTTGAAAAAGACTCAAATGAGCAAAAAGCAACTCAAGCCCTCCCTGGTAAACCAGCAATTATAATTATTTGAAAATATTATTGATGTTGACAAATTAAATTATTTAATAGGTTTAAATTCACTATTAATTTATTAACTCAGAATTAATTATATTATTATAAATTTAATTCTATTATGATAAAGTAGAAAACCGGTAAATCAAATTAAAATAAGCATATAGTTTTAAAAATCAATGACGATATATGAATTTAGTGTTATCTCTACTACTGGATTTCCTTATTTTAATTCAATTATTAAACCTATTCCAGAAGGAATAAAGGTCTTTCTAAGATTTTTTGACTTTTCCAAAGATAAATCTAATATTCAGGATCAGATGGAAGATTCATCAAAATTCGATCTAACTGCTGGCTTAATCTCTGCTCTGTTTGAATTTGCTAGAAATATAGATAAAAAGATAGAAGTACTTGAATTTAAACCTAAAAAAGATACAGATCGAAATGATATTAACGAAAAAAAGATAAAGTATCATGGAGATGTCTTAATTACTGCTCAAACTGAAACTTTCTTGTTGCATAAATCCGTTCGGGAAAAGATAAAACTAATTTATAATAACTATATAAACTCTAAAATTCCTCTTGAATCAGCAGATACCATTTATGAAAATGAAGAAAAAAAGATTAAGGCCATTTTAACAGATTCTAAGGCAAGAAAGAAGATATCGAAAAACCGAAATGAAATAAAACATTTGGCAAATGATTTCTTAATTGAAATGAGAGATTATGGTTTATGGGGAATATGCATAACTTCATTTGATCTTTCTCCAATAATTTCTTATGGTAAAAAATATTCATTGGAAAATGCATCTGAAATTTTAAGACATATTGGATATATACCTGAAATTGCTCCTTTGGATTGGATTTATAGACAATCTTTTTTTTCTGATGAATCTGTTCAGGTTTGTATAATAAAATCAGATATTGGTACTACAATCGAAGATGTTTTGTTTGAACCCTATTTTTATTTACTTTTTGCCGATCCTCAGAGTTATTTTGGGGAATTCCCTGGAAAACTTACTACTGCCTTTAATAAAGTCCTTGGGTAAAATATTTTCATATTAAATTTAAAAAAAGATTCAATTGATTTTAGAGATAGAGTATAACAATTGCTTTATTTAAAAGGATGCTTATTTGAATGTCGAACCAGCAACTTCAATTATTTGGAATAATGAATCTGCTTGAAGAGAAGCACCTCCAACCAACCCACCATCAATATTTTTTTTATTAAACAAACCTTCTGCATTATCTGGTTTAATCGATCCACCATATTGTATTCTTATAAAATTAGCAGTCTCTTCTCCAAATTTTTTAGTTATGAGTTCTCTTATAAAAGCATGAATCTCTTCTGCTTGCTCTGGAGTTGCAGTTTTTCCTGTTCCTATTGCCCATATAGGTTCATATGCTATTATTAATTTTAACATTTCTTCCTTTGAAAGATTTTTAAACGTTTCATTAAATTGATTTTCAATTATTTGTATTGTTTTCCCTGTTTCTCTTTCTTCTAAGTGTTCACCAATACAAACAATTGGTCTTAAATCCATAGATAAAGCCATCTTAAGTTTCTTATTTATCATGACATCAGATTCATTAAAAATATCTCGCCGTTCACTATGACCAAGAATAACATATTCAACTCCTATATTTTTTAGAAAAAAGGGTGAAATTTCTCCCGTGTAAGCTCCCTTCTCTTGAAAATACATATTTTGTGCTCCTAACTTAATATTTGTATCCTTTAAAAGATCATGCATAGTAGTTAGGACTGTAAAAGGAGCGCAAATTACAATATCGACGGATTTAAAGTCTTTCACAAGTGGAATTAGACTGTCTAACATTTCTTTTGCTTCTTTAGGGGTTCCTCGATTCATCTTCCAATTCCCCCCAATTATCGGTTTTCTCATGTTATATTCCCTCATTTATTTAGAAAAAAATTCATTCAATTCTCGCTATAATTCAATAAAATAATATATGTATAAATTTCTAACGAAAATTAATAAAAATTAGCTAAAAAGAAATTAATAAAAGTTATTCTGGTTTAGGGAGTTTTTCAGGTAATTTTGTCGCTTCTAACAATTTTTTCACTTCATTAACATCAGGACTCATAATATCAGGTAGTCCTAATTGTGTACGTCGCCTTTCTATGGCGGGTTGCATAGGTATTGCTTTCCCATGCTCCAAAACTGTCGATGCTTGCCCCGTATAATGATTGGGAGCTTCGCCACGCTCAACGCTCATATTTTTAAGAATTGTAAAAATCTCTGTCAATTCAACCTTTTGAGGACATACTTCATCACAAGTATCACATACTGTACAACCCCAAATGTTAAATGCATTATTAGGCCCAAAAATTTTCTCTTTCAATCCCAATAAAGCATCTAAAATTAAACGTCTTGGATTGTATCTTCCTTCTGTAACCTGCGCTACAGGACACGCACCACTACAAGTTGCACATTGATAACAATAAGCCAAAGTAGTACCAATGTCATTACCAAGTATTTGGTTTCTGAAATCAAAATCTATTGTAGCCATTTGAAATTACCTTTTTTGTTGATATTATTTAGTATAACTTATTGTTAATTTTAAAATTATTTTTTTTAATATAAAATTGTTAATTTGAAAATTGGATGATTAAAATAATTTTAAGTTTATTGAGATTACAGATGATAAGTTTTTAAAATGCAAATGAAATTAATAAAAGCAATTAAATATTTATTCCTATAATAAAATTTAAAAACATACTATAAAGCAAATTATTTTAAAACTGAGATGATATGACGAGTATTGAAGAACTAAAGAAATTTGGCTTAGATATCACAGAAGATATGAAGCAAGGGAAGGTTATTCTTGATATTTTTACAACATGGTGTGGACCGTGCAGATTTTTAAGTCCAATCTTAGAAAAATTAAAAAATGAAGGATTAATTAAATTATTGAAAGAGGATCTTGATCAAAACAGACCTCTTGGCGAAAGATTCGGAGTTACCGCCATACCTACACTTCTATTTTTCAACAATGGTGAGCTTTTAAACCACCCAATAGAGGTTCAAGGGCAACTACTTGTTAGAAACGGTATGATGGTTGGTGCTGCTGGAGAAGAAGTTCTTAGAGAAATAGTTAATAATATGTAAATCCTTTTTAATTAACATTTTGTTAAATTGCGAGTTTTAATTTATTTATTTTATTATTTACTTGATTTGTATTATGTCCACATTAGAATCAAGACAAATTAAATAAAAAGTCAATTCATAATAATAATTTTTTAGAAATTAAACATACAAATAATCAATTAATTATACTAAAAATTTTTTATTTGATGAAATTTTTTTCATATTTAATTTAATTTCAGTTGGCAAAATAGAAAAATGAATTTTTCAAGAAAAGAGTTAATAGAAACAGAGGCTACGATGAATCAAATGCGGAATGCCGTTTTTCACTTGGCTCGATTAATGGAAAAAAATGGAATTAAAAATCCAAAAGAAAAATTAAGAAAAATGGGCCAAAACATTGCAAAAACTTATATTAATTATTGGAAACCTACAGATGTAATTACATTATCTAATTTAAAGGATGTTATAACCACTATCTATCAAAAAGTATTAAGTAGCACAGTTTCAATTGAAATCAACGAAATTGAAGGAATCATTAAAGTTCGAGATTATAACTGTGCGTTATGCAAATATCATTATGAAGATATTGAAATTGCAGGTTGTGAAATTTTATTAGGGCTAGTATCTGAATTAATAAATCTTATCAATAGAAAAACGTCTGGCAATAAACAACTTTTATTAAATCCATATGAGGTAATTGAATCCCGAGCATATGGAAATAAATCATGTAGCCAATTGTTTAAATATAAAATGGAAAAAGGAGGATGATCTTGGGAGCATTTCAATGGTTAATGAAAAAAATTACAAAAGTATTTGGAAGGTCTACTAATGCTTTATTTTATACACTTCTTTATAGAGAAATTCTTAAAGAAGTACAAGAAATTACAAATAATGAAGAAGAGAGTCTTATTATACTTAGGGAGATTGGAAAAAGATCAGCAATAGAATCATGCGAACGTCATTCAAGTATCTTTAAATTCATGCCTGGAAATCCTAAAAAAGTTTTAGATTACTTTGAAATTCTCTGGGTTGTAGTTTTTGGAACCGAGCTAGATGACTATAAATATGAAGAGATACCTAAACAGAATTCAAAGTATAATGATTATGTGTTAAAAATTAATAAATGCCCAATTTGTGCTGGGTATGGACAAAATCTTGAAGATAATTTTAAATTTAGCAATTTAAAAACTAAAGAAACAGAAGGATTAGCATGTGGGCTATGTGGAATGTTAGAAAGTGTTGCAAATTATATATTAAAAATAAAACGTAGTGATTACAGAATTCAAATAATCGAACAAGCTTGCATAACAAAAGGAGGAGATTGTTTACAATTTATTTGTAAAATTCATGATTTAAAAGAATGGAAAACTCTTTTAGAATCTAACATTCAAAAAAAAAAAATAATAAGAAGCTATTTTAAAGACACACTCGAAGAAGAGGAAATTTTACAGGAAACTAAACTTGATATAATAGATAAAATTCAAGATATCATAACAATTGATAAACTAGAAGAATATCTTGACCAACCATTAGAATCAATTAAAGAAAAAGTTTCAGATATTATTAGAGATAAATTAAACATGGAACCTGAACATTTCTTTGATTATTTTAGGAATTATGAAGATGATATGATTAGAATTATCGGTTATCTCGGAACTCATCTTTTAAATGAATATGGTGGTTTGTTAGAAAAATTCCTCAAAAATGAATGGTTAGCAAAGATATTTGGATATATTTTTAAACAATTAAAAGAAATGACTCTTTTATTTATTCCTCTAGATGTTATTCGAGACTATAATGAGTTGTTAGTGAGCTTTTTGGATGGATTAGCTCCTGCTGAAATGGTTGAAAATGTTAAAGAATTTACAGGCAAGGATACTATAACATATATCTTTGAAGGCGCACAAATGGCTTTACAGAATTTAGGAATTGATTTTTCTGAATTAAAAGAAAATGTTTGGGAAGAATTAAAAGCCGAACGAGAGAATGGTTTAATATCATCAGAAACTTCAGCTGTTGACAGAACTCGTGAAAAAGTACCTCAAATAATAAATATAATTCAACAATTTCTAATGATAATAAATGATATCCTTACATTACCAATCCGGGTTTTAATATCAGAAAGTCATTATGGGCTAAAAACAGCAATTAACTCTGTTGTGTCAGAAGAAGAAGGATTATATGGTTCAATACGAGAGAGATTTGATAATATATTTGACCAAATTCAGGAAATAAGGAAGTAATCGTATATTTATTTTTCATTTATTAACTTTTTTGTATTATAAAGTTCATAAAACCAATCAACTATATGTTGAAAGAAAAATCTTTCACGTAGTACATCATAATGAGATTTACCTTTCAGACTTGTCAACTTAGCGATGTCTTCAGGTTTTATCTTGCCTTCCGCTGCAAGGTTCATTCTTGTAACATATTGATCCCGAAGTTCTATCCTTCTTAGAATAATAGTAACTGCAGCAGATATCTTATTTATTATATCTTGAAGTTTAGATCTAAGATCTAACTTAAATACCTCAAGTTCCTCTAGAAATTCCTTGATCTTTTTTATTATAGTCTCTTTTTTATAATAGTGGATTATTTCCTTTTGATTAAGAACATCAGACAAAAAGTCTAAAATATTATTTTTAAGTCGATTATCAATTCCATAATTTGTTAATTCTTTTTCTAGCTTTATTAAAAACTTATTTTTTAGATATTGCTTATATTTTATGATTATCGCTTCAGACTCACTTTGGTCTGAACAAATTTCAATAACTTCACCCCTAGGTGTAGAATATGTAAAGCCTAAACCTTGTGGTCCTAAACCACCAATAAGAACCATTGATAAGTTATAAAAATTGTAATTATTTTTGTCTAATATTTCACTCATGTTTTCTAAAACATTCTTTGGGGATACAAGATGTACTTTTTCCACTAATTGTTTATGTTCCTCTTCTATTCCATAATAAAATAATTGGTAATTGTAAATAAGGTTGATTTCTATAAATTCATTCTCTTTAGTTGAATTATCACTTAAGTATTTATTCAAGTCAAGGAAAAATTTCTTAATTGAACTTAAATTTCTAATATTGAGACCATAGACAGTGTATTGATTGAAAAAACTATTCTTTATATAATCCATTAATCCATCAAGATCTGGAAAATCAAAAATTGAACTTTCTATAAAGTAATTATAAAAATCTTGTGGAATATTTGTACAAACAAATAAAATAAATGAATCTGATGGTTTGTTGAATAAATCATTTAAATTTTCTAAAAAGAGTTTATTTTTTTCCTTAAACTGTTTAAGAAAAATTCTCTCTGAATCTTTAATTTCTTTATGTACAAGGTTATATTTATTACTTAACCTTAAAATATCTATTATCTCTCCTAATGCTGATGTTTGGTAACCTGTCGATATTTTATCGACGCAATTGCGAAGTAATTTAGAAATAATCTCAAATCTATTGTGGAGTTTATTAATTTCTATAAAAATATTAAAATCAATTGAAGCATCAATTAAAAGTTCAAAAGCTTTAAATTGGCCGGCCTTAAGGCATTTTGAGAGTTTCTCATAGTAAGCTTTTTCAAGTTTCTTACGATCTTTTATCTTTAATAAATCTGATTTGAATTCAATAAAAAGTTGATTTGATATCATTTTATGATTATTAGGTCAAAAAGGATTATAAGAAATTTTATATTAATTGTAATAAATTATATCAAAAGTTAATCTAGTAATTCTGCTATTTTTTTAGAAACGCTTTGGATATTTAAAAAAACCATCCCTAGTGACGCATCACTTTTTGCGAGAGTACAGAGAATTGCATTCTCTCCAGCTTTTGATAAAATTATTATTCCATCAACCCCTTCAATTAGAATTCTTTTTAGATCTCCCCGTGCAAGTTCTTCTACTGCACGTTCAGAAACACTAAGAATAGCTGCACTCATAGCACTCACAATTCCATCATTAACATCTCTAGCGAGAACAGAACAAATAGGAAGCCCTTGAACACTTACTATTGCAGAACCTTGAATGTCTGAGTTAACGGCCTCCATTCGCCTTAGAAGATCGATGAGTTCGCTGATATTTTCGCTCAAAGCTTTTTCAACTTCGATAAATAGTGGGTTAATGATCTAATAAGATAATAATATAATAATAGTATTTTTATTTTTATTTTTGATCTAAATTTAATGTTAACTTTATTAATAAAGTTAATACTTATTTAAAAAATATTTTTATCAAAATCCGTATTAGTAATTTTAATGAATGAGAATCAAAAAATAAAATCTGAAATACAAGAAGAAAAAAGTAAGGAAGATTTAGAGAAAGAAGAGGAAGAAAAGTATAAAATTGAATCTCTTAGAAAAGCGGGGAAAATTGCTCAAGATGTAAAGCAATACATTAGGCCTAAAATCAAAATAGGTGCAAATGTATATGATTTAATAGTTGAAACTGAAACAAAAATCAATGAATTTGGTGGAATGTGTGCTTTTCCTGTTAACATATGTATAAATAACATTGCTGCTCATTATACATCTCCTATAAAAGATGATGGAACTGAGATCATGAAAGATGATCTAGTTAAAATTGATTTAGGAGTTCATGTTGATGGATTTATCGTTGATACTGCTTTTAGTGTAAATTTTAATGAAGATAATGCTCTTAACAACATTATTCAAGCTACCGAGGTTGCTTTTGATGCAGCAAAAATGATGGTAAAACCAAAAGCAAATACCAAAGATTTAGGGAAAAAAATTGAAGATATTGTCAAAGGATTTAAATATAATCCAATTAGAGAATTAGGAGGGCATCAAATTGAAAGATGGACGGTTCATGGAAAAAAACAGTTACCTGAATTAGGCTCTCAAGGAGGAGATGTGATGGAAGTGGGGGAAGTTTTTTCAATTGAAATTTTTGCCAGTACGGGTGAAGGGTCTGTACATAACACTCCATCCTCATACATATATGAAATTAATCCTTATTCAGGTAGAGTACCGTTGCGCAGAAAAACTTCTAAGCAAATCTTAGGATTTATTAATAAAAATTACAAAACATTACCATTTGCTGAAAGATGGTTGGCAAAAGAATTCAGGTTAGGTGTAGCTTTTGGGTTACAAGAATTAGTACAACAGGGCAAATTACAAGCTCATAATGTTCTAGCAGAAAAAAAAGGAGTCTATGTAGCCCAAATTGAAGAGACTATCTTGGTAACTGAAACCGCATTTGAACAATTAACTTAATCTAACATATAGAAAATATCAAAAATGGATAAATTAAATATTTGCCTTGTTTCTTTAACATTTGCTCCTGATAGTCAAGATGGAGCAGCTAAATTCTTTAGGGGGATCTACAATTATTTAAAAGAACAGGGTCATAATGTTAAATTGGTTACTGCTAAATGGAACTTTAGTTTTTCAGATCCTAATATATATCAAATCGATATTATAAGGAAACGCTTTTTATGGTTTCCTCAATTCAATTTGTACGCTAGAAATTACCTTAAGAGGCATAAATTTGATATTATTCATGCTAACGGTCCTAAAGGGGTAATACCTATAGTTCTATCGAGACAAAAAAAATTTATAACAACAATTCATGATTTAGGTCCATTCGAAACAACATTTACGAGATTACCATTAGAAAAACTACTGATAAAATACGCGATTAACAAATCAACATTTATCACCACCTGTGCTGAATCGATAAAAAATCAGATTAAATATTACATGCCCGATGCTAATGTTAATCGCATTTTTAATCTTTACTCTGCAATTGAAGAAAAATTCAAATCACTTCCAAATAAAGCTCAAGAATTAAAAACGAAGCTAAATATTGAAGGACCGATAATATTATATTTAGGCCGTATAGCAAAATATAAAGGAGTTCATGATATCATAAAAGCTTATCAAATAGCAAAACAAGAAATCCCAAACCTTAATTTGGTGATTGGAGGTAAGCCGGATTTTTCTATGGAGAAAATTTATAAAGATTGGCAATATAAATATAAAGATATTTACTTTGTGGGTTTCGTAGCAGAAGAAGAAATTCCCATCTATTATTCAATGGGAGATATTTTTGTAACATATTCTTATGCTTCTGAAGGCTTTGGTTTGACTCCAATCGAAGCAATTGCTTGTGGGACTCCCGTGATTTGTTCTTCAATTCATGCCTATAAAGAAGTATTGCAGGATAATGCAATATTTGTGCCCCCTAAAAACCCTTCACGTTTAGCAATAGAAATAGTATCATTATTGAAAGACGATCTCAAAAGAAAGGATCTTATAGAAAAAGCTCAAAATTTTATAAAAAAATATACTTGGAATGCAGTTGGAAAAAAACTTGAAAATGTGTATCATCAATTTTTGAATCAAATTTAAGTATTTTTACATTTACTCCAAATTTTCCTTAAGAAAATTAAAACAAATTTTATTAGGATTTTCAAATTGGTTTATTTTCCGTTTAAATGAACTGAGCTTAAATCTTTCTGCTGTAGGACCCTGACTAAGAATTTCAATAGCCTTATTAGATATAATGTTTGAATCTCTGATATGTTCAAGCGGAAATCCGTTTTCTATTAAAAACATTTCTTGTGGCGCAGATTCCCCAGGGAAGAATTCTATACTTGGCACATTCAATAAACTCGATTCTCTCACAATTGTGCCACCCCCGCTAATGACTAATGCTCCATAGAAACAAAAATCTACAATATTTGGAAGATAGTGAGTTATAATTATATTTTTATTATTAGAAAGAGTTTTGAGTCCTTTAGAGAGAAATTCTTCCTGTTCTTTTGAACGAACCAACAAAAAATATTTGTAATTAGGAAACTCTTTAAAAATTTGTGGGAAAAATTCCTTTATTTGAGTTTCTTCTGGTCTAATCTTTTGGATTAAGTAAGAAGCATGAGTTGGCTCAGTCCTTATTAATACATATTTTCCTTTTTGTATATTAAAATCTTTTAGAATTTCGGGATTGGGAGAATATTCTGAAATCCAAGCAATTTCATCAAGACCATTATATCTGATAATCTTTTCTGGATCAGCATAAAGATTAATATATAATTCTTTTGGTATACATTTGGGTGTGATAACATTATCTATAAATGGATGTATTAACTTGCATACAGGTTTATTTCGAGGTTCATCATTCATAGCGATTGAAGGAATGTTTAATCCATAAGCAATTCTAGTCCCTTCAATTGATAAAAAAGTAACGAAATAATCCGGGGAGAATTTTTTTATTATGGGAAAAAGTTGTTTTAAACGATCTATATAAGTTTCTAACTTATTTTCTAATTTATTACCACCATGTCTTCCTATTTTAGCATATATCACATCAGAATTATCTAGAATTTGATATGTCGAATCATAATCTCTTGCAGTAATTAGTAACTCTGCACCTTCATTTTGAAACATCTTCCAGAGTGATTTAAACATTATTGCGGTTTTTGGCTGCTCGATGTCAATCCAAATTCTTTTTCCAAAAAAGCTCATTGCAAACACAAAAATGATGATAAGGATTTATTTTTTTTTGTAAGTAATATATTTTTATCTGGAAATGTGACATTTATATTGATTCTTGATAATTTTCATTTAAAACTGATGTGGTAAAAATTATTTGTCACACTTACATGGTTTTGAATTACATCTAAGACATAAATCAGGATATTTATTTGAAATTGCTGATTCTAGATCAATATCAAATAAATTTGCTAATGAGTTTGTCCAAGCAATTATATCTGCTAGTTCTTCTGAAACATTTTTGATATCAATTTCTTTACTTCTTAAAATCCGAGCAAATTCACCAATTTCCTCCACCAACCAAATAAATGTACCCTGTACTCCTCTATTTTTATCCTGCTTATAGTAAAGATCTTTAATTAAATTCTGAAATTCTGAAATTTTCATTTTATCTAGTGAATAACAAAAATTTGTTTAGAAATAACGAAGAAAATATTACCCTCCACCTGGAGTGAATATCCAACCAAGAATAGGGGTACGTGCTAATATTACGATAACAATCAGAGATACAGCTAAAATTATTGGAATAACTGGACCTACTTTTATCCCCACTGAACTATCTTGAAAAAATCTCATTAATCCTGCTCCTCCCATAGGCATGGGAGCAGATCCGCTTCTTCTTTTTTTTCGTCTCGACTCAGTTCCTCTTGTTGACATTGCTAAAACCAAATATTGAATTTTTTAAAATGACTTATTATATAAATAACTGAAAACATTTAAAATTTTATTTCAACACATAAAAAAAAATTTCATAAGTTTTTATTAATTATTTTCATTAATTTTAGATAATTTTTAGGACAATTTATAAAATTATGTTAAAAAGAATAAGAATTCTTATTATTCTCACAGTTGTTTTATTTATATCCACAAATTTATTATTCCTACCAAACGTAGCTAATTTTAATTATTCAAATCAAGAGCAATCATTAAACCCTAAATATTCTGCGAATCAAGAAGGAGCCGAAAATATAGTTCTAACCTACGTAAATAGACGAGTAGATATAAATTTATATGGTGTAGTACAAGTACGTGATATATTAACCGTTAAAAATCGAAATAATAATCCAATTAGTTCGATCCTAGTTGGAATTCCCCTCGATCATTCAGATAACGTAATACATTTTGAAAGTGAGGGGGCTAATGAAAAAACGCTAGAAGCAGAAAATACTTTATTGATTGAGCGCCCAAACATGGTAATGGATAACTATGAAATGTTTATAATTTATTTAGAATCTCCACTCTTACCACATCAATCTCGCACAGTTATATTTAAATACAGTTTAAGAGATTCAGCAAATGAACATATTGTTGAAGATGGACACTATGTTAATTATCAAGGAATTATTTACCCAATTCTACCATACAAGATTCTAGGTGAAGTAGTAGCTTATTATTTTTTTCCAGAATTTGCTCAAGGTGATGAAGATATAACAGATGACTGGGGTGATTATAATCCTACTCTAAACGCGAGGGAATATATCTTTGATAGGATAAAAGATACAATTGGAGTTGATTATATTGAACCTTTTTTAGCAAACATAGATGATTATAAAGATCTAAATCTTTGGTTTAAGCATGCAGCTAGTACTAAATTAGAAATACAAACAAATTCTCGTGAAATTTTCGTTTCACCGTGGGGGATAGTAAGAGTTCGGGATAGTATTCTCATACAAAATTTAGGGCTTCAATCATCTCGCTATATTATGTTATATATACCTTCTTCTGCTTATGGAGTATATGTCTCAGATTATCTTGGTAAAATTTTAGGTGTAACATCAACTACCCTCCCGGAATCAGATGAAAAAAGGGTTACAATTGATTTATCATCTAATCGTGTCACGATGCTGCCTAATACATCTTTTAATTTCGATCTTGAATACTATTTACCATATGAAAATCATCTTTCTACTAATTGGCTTCAAGATTCTGTTGAAATTAATCTCTTAGCAACAAATTATGATTACTTAGGTAAAGAACTAACAATTACAATTAATGTTGATGGTTGTTATAAAATAGATTATATTACTGATCCTCCAGAAGGTATTAAAAATTCTCAAGGAATGGTATCGATAAAATATAGCTCTGACTTTGTCGCCCCTGGAGAAAATAATGTGATACAGTTTACATTTACAATAGATATTTTTAATTTACTTTTAAGACCAATCGTTTTTATTATAATTTTTCTTTCAATTGTCTCACTATTTGTTGTCGTCGTTAAAACAAGAAAAAAGGAGAAAGATACTTCGGTTATGAAAAAAGAATACATACCAGTCGATGAAATCAGAGAATTTTGTTCTCTTTTCGAGGAAAAAAATGCTTTATTATTAGAAATTAGACAAATTGAAGAATCAGCTAAGCGAAAAAAAGTTTCAAAAAAAACTTATAATAATGTTGTAACAAAAAATAACTCAAAGATAGAGACTATTCAAGAAGAAATTATTCCATTTAAGAAGATGTTATCAGAAACAAGTGATATTTTTGATAACATTATAAAAAAATTGGATGTTTTAGAAGCGGAAAGAACAAGCGTTCAAGATGGTTTATCTCACTTAGAAACTCGGTATAAAAGAGGAAGATTACCATCACGATCAGCATATTTAAAATTATCAGATGACTTCAAAAAAAGACAGAAGAAGATCGATAGAACAATTGATAAATTGATTCAGCAATTCCGAAGTTACTTATTATAATAATTGCTTTGTGTGGAAAAGTTAATGAAAACATGGTTATTTGACATTTTAGCATGTCCAATGGATAAATTTTTCCCGTTAAAGCTATATATATTTTCTTTTGAAAATGAACCACAAGAGCTTCAATTAATTATTGATAATTATTTAAATCGAGATATTACCATTATTAAAAATGAGGGAATAATTGAGATAGATCATGAGGATGATGAATTATTAATCAAAGATAAAATTATTATTCAAAAAACAGAATTAACAAAATATCTTAACCTAACATACTCTAGTTTGATAGAATTTGAAAATATTTTCGGATGTGGAAAAAACCAATTAGGTAATAGATGCTTTGAAATCTTGAATTCTGAAGTTAAATCAAGAGTCAAAGAATATGTCGAAAAACATAAGTTCAATCAAATAGACACCATATTACCTGAATTATTTTTTATCAATAAAATAAAGCTTGATATTGAAATAAAAACAGGTATACTATTTTGTAGTAAATGCAAACGTTGGTATCCTATCATTGATACAATCCCACAGATGTTACCAGATAAATACCGCGATGAAAAAAAAGAAATTGACTTTCTAGAAAAGCATAAAGATTTATTAAATGTAAAATTTTTAAATCAAGATCTTAAGCCATTTAAGATTAAAAATTAGAAAATGAAAAGATTACAGCTCTATATCACAATTAATACATTAGCCCGGTGGTGTAGATTAATACATCTTTTTTGTATTAAGTAAAATGGCCAAGCATTTGGGGCCTTGAACCCCGCGACTATATATCTCGATACGGGGCGTATAGCGAACACGGTTCGAATCCGTGCCGGGCTATCTATTTCTAATTCCTCAATAGAGAAAAATAAAAGATTTAATAAATAATGTATTTTAAACTATACAATCTATAATTTATCAGAATTTTGATTTATAATAAAACTGTTTGGTTATTAATGAACCTTCTAACTGATTTGAATTGGAGTTTTATGGAAATAATCTTTTTAGTAATTATATTTGTCACTGGATTTTTGGTGACTTATCTAGTTCTACCTTATCTCATAAAATTTATGAAAAGAAAAGGACATGTTGGTATTGATATCCATAAAAATGCAAAACCAGAAATTGCCGAATCTGGCGGGATTAGTATGGTAATTGGGATTAGTATTAGCATGATTTTCTTAATTGTATTCTTTCCTTCTTTCTCCCATGAATCATTGATTTTTCTTCTTACAGTTTTATTAACAGGAGCTATAGGTTATCTTGATGATAGAAAAAAATTGAGATCTAGGTATAAAATAATTTTATCAATATTCTCGGGAAGTATTATCTTTTTAGCGAATTTATTTGGTTTTATTACTATAGAGTCACCAACTATCCCAATTATTGATATAACAAGATTAACAATAATTTATCCATTCGTAGTACCTATAATTGTAGCAGTTTTTGCAAATACCGTAAATATGTTGGAAGGTTATAATGGTGAAGGATCAGGGACTTGTTTGATTGCTATTTGTTTCTTGTTTATCTGTAGTTTAATATGGAATTCTGCTGAAGGTGTGTTATTTACAATTCCCGTTATTGCGGTGATAATGGCATTTTTTATTTTTAATAGATATCCTGCTAAAACCTTTCCTGGAGACGTAGGCACCTTAGCTATGGGTGCAATGATTGCTTGTGTTATGTTATTTGGATCTTTAGAAGTTGCTACATTTTGTGCCCTTCTTATCCATATATTCAACAGTTTCTATTATATTTATTCTGTACGGGGTTTTTTTGAAAGTAGTGATATCAGAGAGAGTAAAGAAGATATAATTCTGCTCCAAGATGATCGAATTAAAGCTTCAGATCAAAAAGACGCAGTATTAACCTTGCCTAGGTTGATTTTAGCAAAAGGCCCTTTAAGAGAACCAGAAATAGTGAAAAATTTTTATGCAATCTCAATTATATGTGGTTTTTTTTCCATACTTTCTATCTTGCTCATGCAATTTTCTTTAGGAAATTACAGTATTATTGTATTAATTATTGCTTTTTTCGCTTTTCTAATCCCAACTATTTATATTTTATATAAATTCCCCAGGATTAGAGGAATTATAGTCTTAATGATAGTATTATTAGTGTTTTTGATAATTTTTCTCATATTCATTGAATCAGTAGTAATGAACCTTCCTTTTGAAGATATAGACATTGGAATTGTTATTATTCCAATTAACCTAATAATCTCTTTTCTATTATTAATTCCAATACTCTTAATTTGGTATGTATTAACAATAAAATATTTTTGGTCTGAGATTAAAAAAATGAGAAAATCAAATTTATAGAATAACAATTGAATTTTTATGTGGATTTAAACAAACTAATTATTAATGCAATAAAGGTATTTTATTTGAAAAAAAATATTAGATATTTTCTCTTCATTTCTTATCCCGTTTGTACAATAGGAGTTTCTTTATTTTTAAATTTCCTTCTTTTCAAATATCAATTTTCAACACTTCTATTTGATTGGACGTTTATAATAACTTTTTTCCTATATATAATAACTATAGAAGAATTCTATCAATGGGCTAAAAATGGTAAAAGAAGTGAAATGAGCGATATAATAGCTATTTTATTTTTCTTTTTTCTAATTTTTTTCTTATCTAAGGATTTTCTAACATCAATTATGGGGGCATTCTCTATTTATTTGTGGATTGGGATCTATGAACTTAAGGATTATCCTGTAATAAACAAAATATTAATTATTTCTTTAATAACTTACAATGTTATCTTTATTGCTGGATTATTTTCTTACTACTTAAATGAACCGATATACATAAACACCAGTTTTGCATTTTCCTTTTGGATAATTCTTATTTTAGGATTTCTTCTTTTTGGAAGAAAATATATAATTGTTTGGCGATTCATGAGTCCTGAATATTTAACATTATTTCTCTATATAATAGCATGGCTAGCTGTTGTTTTTATAAATCAATTTACACCTTTAAACTTCATAAATAATCAGCCGATTAATTGGCAGGATATCAAAATTCTTGATTTCTTTTTAAATATATATTTTTTATTGATTATTGTTAATTGGGTAATTTATTTCGTATCAGGTTTCATTTTAGATAAACTACTTGGAATTCATAGGATTAGAGAAGAAGAAGTATTAAATATCGTAAATAAAATAAAGAATGATATTGGAATCAAAAGTAAGGTGAAAGTAGGATTTGGAAAATATCCAATTTTAAATGCAATGGCATACGGTTCGGTTTTTGATAAAAGGATTGCAATTATTTCAGAAAGTATAAACGAAATTCCAAAAGATGAATTAAAAGGAATAGTTGCTCACGAGTTAGCGCATACTAAAGGTAAACATACCCTGATTTTGACGGTAATCACATCTGTAGATTTAATTGTAAGAATGTTCTTAGGTATTCCGGCTACTTTCTATGACTATACATTTGGAAATCCTCAGATCCCATTGATCCTTTTTATTCTTTTGAATCTAGGTATTTACTTCTTTATCTTTATATTTGTGAGGTTTTTAGAAGGGAAAGCTGATTTAAAAACAAAGGAGATAGGGTATGCAAATGAACTTACTAAAGCTCTCTATAATTTAGAGAGTTTTTATACTACAGGGAGAGAAATAGGATTAAATACCATGTTATTGTCTGAAGAAAAAATAACAAGAGAAAATCAGCTTTTAAATTATCTAAATACAGCTAAATATTTGAATCATTCAATGATTAAACCTTCACGAGCTTCACTTATGGGTAATTTTATTCACTCTCACCCTCCAAGTTATTACAGAATTGCCGCTATATTAGATAATAAGCTAAAACCAGGCAATGAAGCAATTTTACCACTTATTTGTTTGAAAAGATCTAATCAAAAGAAATATGCTATCAAGTTTGAAAAAGCTCGACAAAGCTTTAAAATAATAGCCACTGAAAAATTCAAGAATTATTTTGAAATTAATGAGATACCTAAATTATTAGAAGATATTAATAGAAAAGAATTTTATCAATTTGATCTTCAAAAAGATTATATCTTTAGAAATTTAATTAACGATGAAATTATACTTGGTAAACTAATAGATGTTGAGTTTTCTGATGATATTACTGACCCTGAAAAATTTAATATCATAGATTTAAAAACAAACCAAACAATTTCTTTAAATTCTTCATTATATTCTTCTACACTATTTAATTTAAATGATCTTTACTACTTTCAGAATAATAAACCGTTAACTCTAATTAATATTGAGTTAAGCAATGAAAATAAAGAGGGACTTTTTATCTTCCTGGATAAGAATGATAAAAAAATAGATAAACCTATTCGTAAAACTAAACTACCAAATTCAATCTCATTTATTAAAGATCTAAAAGATTTTGAAATTTTTTTAAAGATTAAAGGAGAAATAAGAATTTTTAGGTGTTTAAACATCATCCCTACAACAGACTTATCCAATTATCAATTAGAAATATCAGATATCTATAGTCATGAATCAACACTAAGTTTAAATCTTGATGAATTGATAATCAGACCAAAACAAATTTATTTTTCGATTAGTAAAAGTCTTAATTTTCGAGAATCAGAAATAAATCTCATAAAATGGTTATCAATAAGAAATCTTCAAGTATACCTATATCTTAAAAAACCCGTAAATAATTTAGAAATCGGGTATATTCAAAAAATTAATATCAACTTTAAGAACAATGTGAAGGATTTATCTAAAGATGGACATATCAATAAAATTTCTATTTTATTTAAAAATATATTTGGAAACAATATAGAGATTCCTTACAAAGAAATTGAAATGATAAATTTTAAGTATAGTACTGCTTTGTTTCAGTTGAAATCAGAAACAAGCCTATCTAGTCGTTTAGGATTTAAAATTTTGAAGAAATTCAAACCAGAAAGAATCATCATCTCTTAATAAAATTTAATATAAATGAGTCTTTCAAAAAAGTTAATAATGCCAAGTAAAATTAAAAGTATTTTTCATCTCTTACGTATCCGCCAGTACTACAAGAATGTATTAGTATTCGTAGGAATTTTTTTTAGTCAAAGACTTTTTGAAACAACTCTTTATTTTAATTTATTGATTGGATTTATAATCCTCTGTTGTACATCTTCAATTAATTATATAGTAAATGATATTACAGATATTAAAAAGGATAGAACCCATCCTGAAAAAATTAGAAAAAAACCTCTTGCTTCTGGAGAACTTTCATTATTTTTAGCAGCATTTCTTTTGATCTTATTAGGAGGCATAACTATTTTTCTATTAATTTTTATTATCCCAAATTTGGGTTTTCTTTTTATGATTGTTATGATAATTATTACAGGGCAACTATATAATCACCTGTTAAAAAAATATGCTTTTATTGATATTATTATTTTATCTACAGGATATTTGTGGAGAGCATTAGCTGGATGTGCAATAATTGAAGAATTTGTCTCTGCTTGGTTGTTTTTAGCCATCTTTGAAGTTGCTCTTTTTCTTAGTATAGCTAAAAGAAGGGGAGATTTGATGTTGCTAGGAAAAGATAAAGCAATTGAACACAAAACTGTTTATGATCAATATTCTTTAACCTTATTAAATCAATTTCATTTGATAATCGCAGGCTCATTGTTCATGACCTACTCCCTCTATTTAATAATAAAATTCAATTTATTCGAATCGAGTATAATACCTGGAAGTGCAACTCTTTACGAATATTTTTCTGTTTTAACAATCCCAATTGCACTGTATATAATTATGAGATATATGTATTTAACATCATCTAAGCCTGAAATTGCTCGTAGCACGGAAAAAGCCTTTTTAGACAAAGGAATTATCATCGCGGGATTTATATTGTTAATTATTTTATTTTGTGCTTTTTATTTTAGTTATATAGCTGCATTATTTGGATTTTAAAACAAAAAATTCCCTTTATCTTTCCCATTCCAAACAAATTAAGACTTTATAATTGAGATTTTAATTAGATATGATCTATTGCTAAGAATTTTCTTTAATTTGAAATTGTTTGAAATTTAAATTTATGAAATAAAGATCCCCTAATCTTTTACCAAATCTAAAAATTACCAAAAAAAAAAAGAAAAACTTATAAGTTTACGAATTTAAAAACATATTTAACAACTAATCTAAAAAAAAATCTAAAAAAAATTAAGAATTTATTGTGATCTTAATATGGAAATGGAAAAGAAAAATTTAGCGATAATTATTTTAGCAGTTGTCTTAGCAGCATCTGGCGTTGGAAACGTCATTTTGGCTATGCTAACTGTTGTAGTTCCTCCTACCCCTGGAGAAGTCCTTAAAGTTGCTAGAACAGCTAATCCTGTTACTATGGATCCTTTAGATGCTTGGGATAGTGTATCAAACGATATGCTTGATCAGGTTGGCGAACCAATACTTGCAACTGATTTGACAAACGCAAGCTTTCCAATTGTTGGAAGACTTGCTGAATCATGGTATTGGCCTAATGCAAAAACAATTGAGTTCAAACTAAGAGACGATGTATTTTTCCATGATGGTCAAAAATTAAGTGGAGAAGATGTTATTTGGACTTTTGAGAGAATTAATTATTTTGGTAATTCGACAGGAACATTACCCGATAACTCAACTATGGCTTTTCCACAATCACTTTACAAATTTGGTAATGGAACAGCAATCTTTGATACCGTGGCCAGCAGAGTTTGGTGGAATGCACATAAAGCATCTGATCCATTAACAGTTAGACTCTTTCTGAACGGACCATTTGCCCCTGCTGAAGGGCTTTTATCCTATACTGCAAGCTATATCGTTGGTCATACATCTACTCCAAAATATAGAATGTTAAATCTTGGAAGTGATCTATTTATTGGAACTGGACCTTTCAAATTAATAAGGTATATTCCTAACTCAGAGATTCGATTTGCTCGATGGGAGAGATATTGGAGAACTGGAGCTTATTGGGACCAGATTGTCTATGTATATTATAGAGACGCTGTCACTGCCAATAATGCTATGCTAGCTGGAGATATTGACTTCTTAGGTCAAGGTATTGCTTCCCTCAAGCAAGATTTCATTGACGATCCAGATATTACGGTAACTGGAGATGGAGTTTCAGATTATATCAATGGTTCTCTCTATTGGT
The DNA here is from genome assembly GCA_048938855.1 of Promethearchaeota archaeon. Classification (GTDB taxonomy): domain Archaea; phylum Asgardarchaeota; class Lokiarchaeia; order Sigyniarchaeales; family SOKP01; genus Loki-b32. The sequence goes on along the minus strand of JBHLLT010000029.1, from coordinate 1,933 downwards.
ATATAGCATTTAACTCTGTAGTCATAAATCGAACCTGGAGAATGGCAATTTCGTACGCGTTCAACTATACATATCTTGTCCATGATATTGAAGAAGATACCGTTGTGAGAGCAGGTTCATTAGTTCCTCCTGGTTTTCCAGCGCATAATTATTCAACTCATGGGGCCAATTATGATATTCCAAAAGCTAGAGGGCTTATGCAATCTATGGGTTATGGAGTTGGTTGGCAGGTTGGCTCTCAAGTAGGTGATATATTCACTCCAGGTGGTGATGAAGCTCAGTGGACATCAGCGCAATTTATACCTGCTGTAGGAAACTTCTCAAATAATCAATGGAATTTCCGACATAATGTAGCTAGTCACTTTATGGAACTTCTTATCCAACGATTCTCAGAAGATATGGACTTAATTGGAGTCGATGTTGTACCCCAAATATTAACTTGGGATCAATTTATTAGGATGGGTCAACTTCATCCCGAAAGACTTCACATCTACTTTGTTGGATGGGGTCCTGATTATTTTGAAACCTTTAACATGATTGATCCATTGGTTAACAATGCATCATCATCTAACATGGCTAGAATAAATGATCATCATTTACAGAATCTTCTAGCAAAGACTGCTGCAGAAACTGATACTGCTACGAGATATGCCTACTACGAACAACTTCAAGGTTATATTATTGATGTGCAATTTTACCACATGCCTTTAATGTATGACAAGCTCTACCACGTACATGCTGCTACCTTGAAAAATTTCCCATATAACACTATGAGGAACTTATACTGGTATCCAACTTATCGCGCATAAACATCACTTCTAAAAAGTGAAAAAAACTCTAATTAACTCTTTTTTTTTTTATTTTTTATAATTTTCTATAATCTTAGCATATACAGTTTTACGGTTTATAATTATTAAAATTCAGTCTTCTCGCAAAAAGGAAAAAATGTCAATGAATCCTTAATTTTGGTGTCATCTAATTTGAAACATAGTATACAGGTAAAAATTAAATAAAGTAAACCATCCCCCAATTTCAAATATTATGGATTTGAATTATGAAAACTAAATGAAAATTCTTAGTGGTTATTAAAATACTTTTTAGAATCTTATTTCAGAAAATTTTCTTATTTATAAGATATTGTATTAGATATAAAATATAGACTAAAATAATTTTACGAAGAAAATATTAAAAATAATGTTGTGTTTGATTATTTAATCAATTGGTGAATATTAACAAAATACTTATTAAATGATTAAACTTTTCTATTAGTCATTATATCAGCAAGAAAAGTAAAAATTAGGATTTGGAGAGTTTAGTATGAAATTTTCAAAAATCGACTTAGGAAGGCAAACAAATTTCATAATAGCACTTTTATTAGTTCATTTTATATTTTTCGGATATATTAGTAATGTTTATTTTAAAACACTAGGTGTAAATATCTTATATTTACACAGAGTATTATTTAGCCCTTACTCATTTATCTCATTTATTCTTCTTTTTGGAATAATATTTCTTATGGTATTTCGAGAAAATTTCTATGAATATGGGATTAGAAATAGTATCTGGATTATTCCATTTATACTGCTAGAATCATGGATTTGGTATTTTTTTGTATTTTACGATTTACAAACTAACATTTTTATTCAAATTGGAAATGTTTTCGCTGCTATTGGTCAATTTTTTATTAGCCTTGATGGATATCTTACCATCATTACTCTATTTGCTATAAATTTATTAGCAGCAATCTTAGCTTCTATCGCTAAGGAAAAATATAATTTACGTATAAGAAAAGGAATAAAAATTGAAGTTTAAAGTATTAATATTTAATTTAATAAAAATATAGAGATGTAAAAAGTATGAGTATGCTAAAATATATAGTACGAAGATTATTAGCAGCAATACCAGTTATATTTGGAGTGTTGACTTTAACATT
>JBHLLT010000028.1:7179-37281 GCA_048938855.1 Promethearchaeota archaeon | reverse complement strand
TTCAGTTTCTTAAGGGATTAATTCTCTGGTATCTTAATAAATGGGACGATCTCATTGGTTTTGGCGAGACAATTTATGAAGAAGGTCAGAAATGTAATAATAAACTCCAATCTTTTGATGGATTATATTTCATTATTATTGGATTAGTTAGAACTGGTAAAAATGAGGAAGCGTTCAAATTTTTTGATAAAGCTGAGTCAATATTAAACTCTATTTCAAATGTGTCTATGGAAATTATAACTCAAAGAAAAGCTCGTTTAAGTGTAGTAAAAGCTTTTGTTGGATTGTATTGTGGTAAAGTAGGGTTGGTTGAGAAGTCTTTAGAGTGGATCTTAGTTTCACAAGAAAAATTCGATAAATCATTTGAAATTGTCTGGGCTAATATCCTAATGGCGACTTATGTATGGAGAGTAAAAAGCAACTTTGATCTTTGTAGAGAATACCTTAAAAAAGCATTTTTTCTTGCAAAGGAAATAAAATTTAATCACAACTGGATTGCACTGTGTCATCATAAATTTGGAGCATATTATATGACTATTGGCGAAATGGATAAAAGTTTGAAATATTACATAAAGAGTTTAGAATTATTTAAAAAGATTAAGGGTAAAGGTCTTAATGTTGCAATTCTATTAAATAATATGGGGAATTTATATGGTGAAAGAGGTGAATATGAACTTGCTGTGGAACATTTAGAGGAGAGTATAAATCTTTACGAGCAGATCCCTTATTGTAATATAGAAACCCCTATTGAAAGTTTAATTACCTTAGCCGCTGAACATGGAGATAACGAACGTGCTCAAAAATATTTTCATCGTTTGGAAGATATTCGTAACCAAAAAAGAAACGATGATGTTGAATTCATTTACAAATTTGATAAAGCCCTAATTTTAAAAACAAGTTCTCGAATTCGAGATAAAGCAAAAGCACAAGAAATATTACAAGAGCTTATAGAAACTGATACTATATATTTTGGTATTATTATAAAAGCTCATATCCATCTTTGTGAAATACTTCTCATGGAATATCGTATTGATAATGATAATGAGACTTTAACGGAATTAAATCATTACATTGCCAATTTATTAACTATCGCAGAAAAACAACATTCATATTTTGTTTTTTGTGAAGTTTTCATACTTCAGGCTAAATTAGCTTTAATAAATTTTGATACAAAATCAGCGCGCTTGTTTTTAACTCAAGCACAGAAGATTGCAGAGTTCTATAGCATGAAACGCTTAGCAATGAAAATTTCTTATGAACATGATGAATTACTTAAACATTTAGACTTATGGGAGAAGCTAAAAGAATCAGAGGCACCTTTAACCGAACGTTGGAAGTTCGCTGGAGTGAATGAACAAATGGATAAAATGGTAAGAAGACGAGCTATTGAGATACCAGAACTTTCCGATGAAGAACCAGTTTTACTATTAATTGCTTCAGAAGGTGGTATACCTTTTTTCTCTCAATCGTTTATAAAGGATAAATTATTTGAAGATCACCTTTTTGGAGGGTTTTTTACTGCTATTAATACCTTTATTAACGAAGTTTTTTCTGAAGGGCTTAATCGTGCTTCTTTCGGAGAATACACACTTCTAATGAACTCTCTCTCACCTTTTTTAATGTGTTATGTTTACAAGGGTCAATCCTATTCAGCCCAAAACCGAATAAAGTCATTTATAAATGAAATAAAGAGTAATAATGAATTATGGGAAGTTATTAACAAATTTTTTCAAATGAATAGAAAAATTCACATAAGGGATATACCTTCATTAGAGTCCCTCATACAGGAGATTTTTATCCAAAAAAACCTCATAAAACACTAGATTTAAAATGATATTTAGCTTAATCTATTCATAAGTCTATAATCCAAATCAGATAATTTTATGTACAAGCCAGACCTAAAGAAATTAACAAGAGCGGAGCAGTTATTTGATGAGGGTAAGTTAAATGAAGCTCTTGAAATATTAGACGATCCAAGTCAATATAATGGGCTTAATCTTCAGCAAAAAAGTTATTTTCAGTTTCTTAAGGGGTTAATTCTTTTTGATCATAATAATGGCGAAGATCTCATTGGTTTAGGCGAGAACATGTATGAAGAAGGTCAAAAATATAATGATAATCTCCAATCTTTTGATGGATTATATTTTATTATTACTGGATCAGCTTTGGCTGGTAAATTTGAGCAGGCATTCAAACTTTGTGAGAATGCTGAGTTAGTATTAAAATCTATTTCAAATGTGTCAAAAGAAATTATAACTCAAAGGAAAGCTCGTTTAAGTGTAACAAAAGCTTTTGCTGGATTGCATGGTGGTAAAATAGAAATGGTTGAGAAATCTCTAGTGTGGATATTAGATTCGCAAGAAAAATTAGATAAATCATTCGAAATCGTCTGGGCTAATCTTTTAATGGCGAGTTATTTATTGCGAGTAAAAAGCAACTTTGATCTTTGCAGGGAGCATATCGAAAAAGCATTATCTCTTGCCAAGGAAATTAAATTTAATCACTGCTGGATTGCTTTATGTCAACTCTATTTTGGAGCATATTATTTATCTATTGGTGAAATTGATAAAAGCTTGCAATATAACATAAAGAGTTTAGAATTATTTAAAAAGATAAAAACTAGGTTTAATATCGCAATTGTATTAAATAATATTGGGGATTTATATGGTGAAATGGGTAAATATGAACTTGCTGTGGAACATTCAGAGGAGAGTATAAATCTTTTAGAACAACTTCCTCACAGTTGGTTTGATATAAAGGCCCCCATTGTAAGTTTGATAATCTTAACTGTTGAACATGGAGATAACGAGCTAGCTCAAAAATATTTTCATCGTTTGGAAGATATTTATAGCCAGAAAAGAGGCAATGGAATTGATATTGGTTACAAATTCGCTAAAGCCCTAATTTTAAAAACAAGTTCTCGAATCCGAGATAAAGCAAAAGCAGAAGAATTATTCAAAGAACTTATAGAAACTGATACAATAGCCTTTGATCTTATTATCGCTGCTCATATCCATCTTTGTGACATACTTCTCATGGAATATCATATTGATAATGATAATGAGATTTTGGCCGAATTAAATCATTACATTACCAAATTATTAACCATCGCGGAAAATCAAAATTCTTATTTAGTTTTCTGTGAAACTTTTATACTTAAAGCTAGATTAGCTTTACTAGATTTTGATATAAAATCGGCTCGATTGTTTTTGACTCAAGCACAGAAGATAGCAGAAACCTATAATATGAAACGCTTGGCAATGAAAATCTCCTTTGAACATGATGAATTACTTAGACAATTAGAGATATGGGAGAAGTTAAAGAAATCAGAAGCACCCTTATCTGAACGCTTGAAACTTTCCAGACTAGATGAGCAAATAAAAAATATGGTAAAAAAACAAAAAGTCGATGTTCCGGAACTCTCCGATGAAGAACCGGTTTTACTATTGATTGTTTCAGAGGGTGGTATCCCATTTTTCTCTCAGTCTTTTATCACGGATAAAAAGTTTGAAGATCACCTTTTTGGAGGGTTTTTTACTGCTATTAATACATTTATCAACGAAGTCTTTTCCCAAGGGCTTGATCGTGCTTCTTTCGGAGAATACACACTCCTAATGAACTCTATCTCACCTTTTTTAATGTGTTATGTATACAAGGGTCAATCTTATTCTGCCCAAAACAGAATAAAGTCATTTATTACAAATATAAAGAGTAACAAAGAATTATGGGATCGTTTTAACAAATTTTATCAAATGAATAGAAAAATTGACACAACAGACATTCCTTCATTAGAGTCTCTCATACAAGAGATTTTTATTCAAAAAAACTTCGTTTAACACTAGATTTAAAATAATATTAGCTTAATCTATTCATATTTTTATAATCCAAATCAAGTGAATACATTTGCCATCTAGACTTAAATTATTGTTATACCCATCAGAAAGTAAAAATATTTTAAAGAACAATTCCAAAAAGAAGATAAAATTTAGCAAAAATTACTTAAATCTTTTCAATTAAATCAATCAATTTTTGTAAGATATTTTCCAATACTTGAAACTTTAATTACAGAAACTTTCATAACAAAAAATAAGGTATCAATTGAATTATAGGTTAAAAAATAAAGAACTAATATTATTCCTTAAATAAATTTAGCTAAAATTTTATATTTTACAATACCTAAATTTACAATAGATACATAATATAATTTGAGATATATGTGTTTATCTAATGACTAATCCTCAGGAATATGAATTTAAAATATCAATAATAGGAGATGGAGGAGTAGGTAAGACTTCTCTAATAAAGAAATTTACGAAAGGTACTTTTGAAAAAGACTATATCAAGACTATTGGTGCCCAGTTTTCTAGATATGATAAAGAGATTAATGGAAATACAATTAATCTAATATTCTGGGATATAGCAGGACAAGATGATTTTAATTTTCTTCATCCCTTATTTTATAAAGAGAGTAGAGCAGCCATAATAGTATACAGTCTTGAGGAGAATGATCTGGGCGAAGATAGTTTTAATCATATTTCAAATTGGCATAATGAATTAAAAAAGCACTGTGGTAATGTCCCCGTAATTTTATTTGCCAATAAAGTTGATTTGGTTGATAAAGATAATTTAATTGAAACCAAAATTCAAAATTTAGTCAAAGAAAATAACTTTCTCGGATATTATATTACCTCTGCTAAAACAGGACAAGGAGTAATTAAAGCCTTTAATACAATAATAGAAAAATTATATTATAATAATTTAAATGTAACATAATAAGAATAACTTAATTCTATTATTATTCAAGTTGCATAATCTCTGCCAGGAAGAGATCTGCAATTGTGAGCCATTTTTGCTTTGTTTCATCATCAGCTTTACTCTTTTTTGTTAATTCTTTACCTTTTTTAAGATTTTCAACAGCTAAATCGTAATTTTCAAGTTCCTTATAACAAATTCCTAGTTTAATGTATGTTTGATTAATATACCACTCGTCTGCAGCCACTTCTATTGCTTTTTGGAATTTATTAACTGCATCTTTATATTCTTCATAATACATCAATATTTCCCCGAATGTATCATGATAAGTCCCATTATTGGTTACTTTTTTAGTAAGATTTTGCAATATTTCTATTGCTTCTTCTTTTTTATCCATATAATGCAACCAGTACGCCTTATAATTAAGAAGATCTGTGTTTTCAGGATATTCGCTAATTAGGTCATCAATTATATCTAGTCCAGCCTTAATTTTTCGTAATCTTCTGAGAACTGATGCTTTCTTCATCTTTATATCTAATTCGTAATCAGGGAAAATTTCTAACATATCATCTAACAAATCTATTACATCATAAAGCTTCTCATAATAAATTAAAATCCCTATCTTAGAATTATATAAATCGAGATTTTCTGGATCATCCTTAATTTTAATGTCAATCTCTTTAATCTTTTTCTCAAATTGCTCATCCGGGGCCTTACTTTTGGTAGTAAATATCTCTATCATATCCTGCCATATAATTCCCTCCAATTTATCATAAGTTTCTTTTAACTCAACTTTTGCCTCGATTTTATAAGCCAGATAATTGATATAATCTTGCATAAAATCTCTTAAGGGTTCTTTTAATTTCTCATTAAATAGCATTTTGCATATATCTTCTAAGATATTATCTAGAGTGGCACGGATATCTAAAGATCTTGAAAATAATTTGTTTAAATAATTAAATTTGGTGATATAATCTTCTGTAATGGCTCTTAGCATTATTTCTAATCTCTCATTTTCCTGAAAGTAATATTGTTTGTCTTTTGATACAATTAATTTGAAGAATTTTATGGGATATATTTGATTCTCTACTATTTCGTCAATATAATATTCAAGTTTTGATTTCTTAATTCCATATATGTTTGAAAAATCTTCCTGTGCAATGTAATCAGGATATTGATCAGGGTGATTCATAGAAATGAAAAGTAATATTTTATGGAACTCTTCCTCTTCAGTTAACATCGGTTTGACTCTTGTATAGTCAAGTCTAAGTACATTATTAAGGAATCTAAATTGAATATCTTCATTTTCGATTTTGTATTTTTCAAAGAAATTTAATGTTGATTTAGTAATCTCTTCAATCCTTTTAGTCTCTTCATCTAAAATTGATTGTCTATCTAAATCATAATTCTGGAGTATCCTTGAGTATTCTAACTTACCCGATTGTGTAATTTGATATCTTTTATTTTCTTTCAATACAAGTCCTTTATCGATTAACAAATTCATGTTTTTAGATAAAGAAGATTGATTAATAGAGAGAGGATCTTCGAGAAAATTAGACCATTTCAAATAACTATTATTATATACCATCCACAAAATCCAATGATCATAATTTCTTCTTCTCATAATCACAGAAGGAGGATAATTCAACTTACGCTTCTTCTTAAGAGCCCCTGAGATCTCGTTAAATCTCTTTTGACCCTCAGGTGTTATTCGGTAATGGCCTCGAGCATAATTATCAACATAGCCTCTCCCTTTTAACATAGAAAGATATTTAGATAATGTAGATAAACGAAGTTCTAATGGTTTTTCAGTAAAATCAGACCACTGACATTCATCATTATTATTCAACATCCAAAGGATAATGTGCTCGAAATTTTTTTTTCCAAATTTAGGTGTCTTATAAATTTCATCAGGAGGATGGTTAATAACACTCATAATTTATGAACTCGCGTACTAAATTCTTTATTCAATGATAGTTAGGTTAATTAACTATTTAAATTGTTTCCCATATATTCGAACTTCACAAAAAGTTCCATAATATAAACTATATATCGAAGTCTATACATATTAAGAATAAGAAAAAAAAGGTTGATAAAAATGAAAAGCAAAGAAAAATCACAATTAATCATAAGGAATATTGGATATAGTTCTATCCAAGCACTTATTAAATAATTTTTTTTTAATATTTTGTTCTTCTTCTCTTAGGTTTTTTACCCATCTTATCTTCTTGATAAATTTCATAAAATTAAGTTATAAGTTAATAATATAAATTCTACTCCTTTCTTTTTAGTTCATACTTCGCAATAAGTTACTTATCAGAAACTATTTACCGAAGTTTACCTATAATAAAATTAACAAATAGGAGTTATGAACACAAATGGTAAAACAACTATATTGTGTGAACTGTAAGGAATATGTTTATCCCAAAGTCAAAGTCAATTGGAGTCCACTTTCAGCTACTAATCGTAAATATCAATGTCCGCACTGTAAAGGGAAATTAGTTAATAAAACTGATAATTTCTTTTTAACATGCTATTTAATTATTGCATTAATTGTTGGAATATTTCTCTTAGCAGGCGGATGGAAAATAGCATTAATGTTTTTGATTCTAATGGCTGGTGGAGCGTAGTAGTATAGAGACTTGGGATATGCTAACAAATCAATTCTTTTTTTTTAAAATTTTTACCAACAGCTTGGATCAAAGTATTTTTTGTATTTTTTTAACCATGAACAGAAGGTATATTTACAATAATCCTCAGTAATTTCTTCTCCTGGATAAATATCTTTTATCGCAACAGCGCAAAAACCATTTTCATCTTCCGATGCTCCAGAATTAGCATTTAATGAATGGTTTACATATCTAGAGTTATCCAAGCAATAAATTAGAGCATCAAGATCTCTGTCATAATAGGAATAAGTAAGAAGATTCTCCATAAAGCTATTCGTTATAGACGTTTTATACGAAGAATCTAGAGTTAAGAATTGAATTTTTGTAATAATTAGTACATCTTGTGGGCGTGCATGCCACCAAATTGTCCCTTTGGCAATAAATTTCTTAGCAAATAATCCTAATCCATGAATATCACTTATTTTAACCTCTGTATAATCATCAATAGGATTAATAGTATTCTTATTATAGGGTATCTCAATGTTTGTCATTATTTATATTAATAGCAAATGATTTATTTTACATTTTGATTTGTGAGGAAATTTTTCAATAATTATTTTAGCAAATTTGAAAATCCCTAGTAAAATTCAAATAATATTTGTTTATTTTCTCTTTTATGACACAAGAAATCATCAAATGGGATTTAAGTGATTTCTATACAGGGATAACTGATCCACAAATAGAGAAAGATATTAAAGAATTAGAAAATAAAGCTGAAAATTTTAATTTAAAAATCAAAGGAAAATTGGAGGACCCTTCCTTAACTTCAAAAAAACTCCTTGAATTTTATAAACAGTATGAGGATATTTTAGAGAAACTATTTTACTTCGATACTTATTCATCATTACTCTATAGAATCAATCGTTTAAACAATGATGTTAAATCTTTTTTTGCTAAAATAGATGAATTTAAAGTTCTAATTCAAGAAAAACTCTTGTTTTTTGATTTGGAGCTAAATAGAATTTCAGATATCAAATTTGAAGAATTAATTAATTCTCCAGAATTGAAAAAATATAAACATGCTTTAAAATTCAATAGATTGAAAAAGGCTCACCAACTTTCAGAAAAAGAAGAACAAATAATTTTAATGAAAGATATTACCGGAGTTAGTGGATTCCAAAAGCTTTATAGTGAATTAAAAAGTAGTTTCTTATTCGATTTCGAAGTAGATGATGAAATGAAGAAATTAACTGAAGCTGAGCTTTTTTCTTATATGTATCAAGGTAACAAGGATCTTCGATATAAAGCTTTACAGACAATGATGAGTAAATATAAAGAACACGAAATGGTTTTTACCCATATTTATAATAATATCTTAAAAAATTGGGATTTAGAAAGCAAACGGAAGAATTTTAAAAAACCTATATCAAGAAGGAACTTAGAAAATGAAATAAGCGATGAAACTGTTGAAGTTGTCGAAAAAGTCACAACAGAAAGTTATAATATTGTTGAAAAATACTACTTTATAAAGAAAAAGCTTCTAAATCTTCCTGAATTACATATATCTGATATCTATTGTCCCGTTGGAAAAGTCACAAGGAAATACACCTATCAAGAAGCTATAACATTAATAAAAGATTCAGTTACTAAATTTTACCCCGAGTTTAAAAATATTGTAGATAAAATGGTTGAGTTAAATCATATTGATGCAACACCGAGACAAGGAAAAAATAGAGGTGCTTTTTGTGCTCATGGAAAACAAAAACACTACGGGTTTGTTTTTGTCAATTTTGAGAATACTGTTAGTTCTGTAAGTGCTTTAGCTCACGAACTTGGCCATGCATTTCATGCGTATTATATTCAACAAAACCAAAATTTTATAAATATTGACATTTCCCTTGTTGTTGCAGAAATTGCTTCAGTATTCAATGAAATATTGACTTTCGATTATTTAATGGATATGAATCTTTCCAAAGAAGAAAAAGTATTATTGTTATGCAATTTTATTGAAAGAAATTTTAGTACCTCCCATAGGCAAAACGCTTTCTATAAGTTTGAAAATGTAATTCATAATTTATTGGAACAAAAGTTACCTACAACTAAAGAATATGAAAATGCTTTTGTAAAGGAAATGGAAATGATGTTTGGAAATTCGATAGTGAATATTAATGAAGAATATTCAAATTATTGTTTTGTTATCCCTCATTTTCTTCAAGTCCCTTTCTATGTTTATGCGTATAATATGGCTAATCTTCTAGTCATTTCAATTTATCAATTATATCTTGAACAAAAGGAAAAATTCGTTCCAAAATATCTTAAATTACTTTCTCTTGGGAGTTCACTTTCTCCAGAAGAAATGTTAGCTGAAATTGGCATCAATTTAAGTGATCCTTCATTCTGGGAAAAAGGAATTAAATTCTTATCTGATAAAATAGATGAATTAGAAAACTTTGTAGAAAAAGAATAAAACTAACTTCTTTTTATTTTTTTTTTTTTTTAAAATTCCTCTTTTAAATGTTCAATTTCAGCTAAGAATAAATTCGCGATCGTAATCCATTTTGCTCTTTCTTCGAGATCACTGGAGGATTTGTCTATTAATTCTTTACCTTTTTGGAGATATTCTATCGCGTTTTCATAATCTTCAATTTCTCTATAACAAATCCCAACTTTAATATTGGTTTGGTAAAGGTACCAATCACCACTACTAATATTTATTACTTTAAGGAACTCACTAATAGCATTTTCATAATCTTTGAAGAACATTAGGATTTCACCATAACTATCATGATATGTTGCATTATTAGGAGCTCGTTCTATAAGATCTTTAATAATTTTTATAGATTCCTCTTTTCTATTTAAATATTGCAGCCAAAAAGCTTTATAATTACGAAGATCATCATCTTCCGGGTATTTACCAACTAAATAATTGATGATTTCTAATCCTGTTTTTACATCCTTCATCTCTTTAAGAATATAAGCTCTTTTTACCTGTATGTTTTTCTCCTCTTGAGGAAAATCTGTAAGCATTTGGTTTAAATAACTTAATACTTGTTTATATTCACCATTATCATATAGAATTTTACTTTTAGAATAGTGTAAATCAACATTTTTTGGATCTAATTTAATAGCTTCATCGATTTCACTAAGCGCTTTATTAAATTCATTTTTCCCTGAATCATTTTTAAAATTATAAACTTGTATTTCTTGCCATATTAGTCCCTCTAACTTATCATAAGTATCAATTAATTTCTTTTCCTTTTCAATTTTATATGCTAAATAATTAAGATATTCCGGTAGAAATTTCCGCAATGATTCTTTTAATCCATTATCAAACAGATTCACACAAATTTCTTCTAAAATCGCTGCAACTGTTCTTTCCATGGTCAATGGAGATATTTCATAGGGAGTAGCTTCATAAAGATTATTTAAATATGAAAATTTAGTTATATGATCTTCCACAATAGCATTTAGCATCCTTTCTAATTTTTCATTTTCCTGGAAATAATAGATTTCACGTTGATTTTGTGCTAATTTGAAAAATTTTATGGGAAAGATATCTTCCTCAACAATTCGGAGGATAATAAATTTGAGTTTAACATGGTTTATATTATAATCTTGAGAAAAGTCCTCAGAAGAAATATAAAATGGGTATTGATCTGGGTGATTTATAGCTAAGAATAATAAAATCTTATGAAAATCCTCTTCAGAATCTATAGAAGATTTAACTTTCTCATAAGGTAATTTTAACACATTATTTAAAAAACGAAATCGGATATCTTCATCTTTTATGTTAAATTTCTTGAAAAAATTAATAGTTGTTATGGTTATTTCCTTAATTCTTTTTCCTTCTTCCTCCAAGATTGACTGCCTGTCTAAATCGTAGACTCTTAACATATTAGAATATTCAATTTTCCCTAACTGCGTAATCCTATATTCTTTATCTTCTTTTCTGATAAAATCTTGACTCATTAGCAAGTTCATGTTTTTAGATAATGAGGATTGATTTATTTTAAGTGGATCATTTAAGAAATCAGCCCATTTACAATAAGTATTATTATATAACATCCAGAGAATCCAATGATTATAGTTACGTTTTCTTAGAATCACATCTGGAGGAAAATTCAATTTTCTTTTTTTGTTTTTAGCTTGAGATAGTTCATAAAATCTATCTCTACCTCTAGAACTAATTTTGTAATGATTATATTTACTTTTAGTTATATAATCCTCTTCAATTAGACCTTTTAGATAATTATATAAAGTTGATTTAGATAATACAGGTTTTGACTTCAAATCTTTAATTTCTAAAAAGTTTGCACTTGTACAAAAATTATTGTTATTTAACATCCAAAGTATAATTAGTTCAAAATTTGGCTTACTGATTTTAGAGGGGGGTTCTAAAATTTCCTTAGGAGGGTAATTGATTATATTTGTATCTGTCAACATAAGTTTTTTTTTTTTGTTTTCAAGTTTAATGTGGAGTAAATTCTATAAAAATGTATGGATTCCAAAACTTTTATAGGAGTCCACTTGGAATTCTATACAAAAATCCATATAAGACTATCCATGCTAATTTTATATTAAAGTATTAATTGAGTTTTTCAAATTTTTCTGAAATTTCCATATAATATACAACAGTATAAAATGGGAGAGATAGGCAGCCAAATGAGGGAGAGTAGGGCTGTAGGTTTGGCAGAGAGCTCAATGGTTTGTCTAACAGGCAACATTTTGAGCTCTCTATTTCTTATTATAATTAAGGAAGAACAATCTACTGATTTTAAAGTATAGAATCGAGACATTCTTACTAATTAGGGCGATTTGCTGCCTACAATCCCACCCTTTAAGAAAAAATTAGGTTGTTGTCTTCACACTTTTTTTTTTACTCTCTACCGACTTTGTCTATTATTTTTGGTGGATTATTAAAACAATAAAACAAAGTTTTATATTTTTATAAACCTAATCTTACATTAATTAATATTCTCTAATACCATTTGTTAAGGCATTCTCATGAGTAGTACAGGGGCAAAATTTAATTTTAAAATTACTGTAGTTGGAGATGGAAGAGTCGGAAAAACTTCTCTCATAAAAAAATACACTCAAGGGGGATTTCACGAAGACTATATTAAAACAATTGGGGCTCAATTTTCTGTATTCCTCAAAGATATAAATGAGGATAATATTAAATTATTATTTTGGGATATTGCAGGCCAAGATGATTTCAATTTTTTGCGACCATCCTTTTTTAAAAATAGTAGAGCGGCTATAATAGTATACAGTCTTGAAAAGAATGATCTTGGTGAAGAAAGCTTCAAACATATATCAAATTGGTATAGTGATATTATACAATTTTGTGGCGAAATTCCTGTCGTATTATTTGCTAATAAAGTTGATCTAATTGATGAAAAGAATTTAGATAATTCACCTATTAAAAAAATAGTATCAGAGCATAAATTTTTAGGATATTATATAACTTCTGCTAAAACAGGCCAAGGCGTCGTTGAGGCTTTTAACGCAATTATAAATGAATTATATGAAAAATTCAAAGCATTATCTTCTGATATGGAACTAGGTGATTCTTAGAGTAAACCATGTTTTGGATTTTTTTCTATAAAAAAGCTTAAACTCATAAATTTTTTGATTTCAGGACTTTTAATACGCAAATTAATTTCATTTAAGTTAATTTTGGATTGTCCAATATTTGTCTAAGATTCCACCTAAAGTTCAGTACAGTAAACTAAAAATATAAAGTTAATCTATTTATAATTGAAGTCCAAGGTAAGAAAAAGCATATTAAAAGAGGTGGTAAAATCTGACTGAAATTAAGCAAAAAACAGTTTCCGATTTTAAGGAATTTTTTTACATTTTTCATAAAGAAAATCCTCAGGAAGAATCAAAATGCGTCAGCTTTTTTATTCCATTTAAGAAAATTGAAGTAATCAGCAGAAAAAATAATTCTACCAATGATGAGGTAGATTTAATAGAAAAGAAATGAGCAGTAAATAGATGCAAACAATCTTTTGGTTATTATTGCTATAATCCTGAGAAATTTAGGTTTGGAATTAGAAATTTAAAATAATAAATTAGAGGTGAAAGTATAATGATACAAGTGTTAGATAAGAATAATGAACTTAAATATAGTGTTGTTTTGGAAGAGATTATAATTATTGAAGAACTCCCTATGGAAGAGGAGAAGCATGAGGAAATAGCAGTTAGCAAACGGGAGAAACCACAAAAAAAAGCTTTAAGAAAACTTTTAAATAAAGCTAAATACAACGCTAATTATCTTAAAGAAGCAAAACGAATTGAAGACATAAAGAATAGGATTAATGTCAGAAATCGAGCAATTTACTAATTCATGGGATTTATAGAGTTCGGATAATTTATAATACTTTTTTTTTTTAAAAATCGAGCCAAACAAGTATATTATGAAAATTGAATAAAATTTTTTTTTCACATAATTGACAAAAAAATAAAATATTTTTATACAAATGAAAATACTATAGTGTGATAGATTTAGAAATATTAAAATTGTATAATAATTAAATTGCGAAATTCAAGAATTTAGATGTGATGAATGGTGGGATGGAAAAAAGATTTGGAAAAATCTACTAAAGATCTTATTATTGATAATTGGGGGGAAGAGCTAGGAAATAAAATTTTAAATTGCTTTAAAGATTGCATGAAAGAGGATAAAGATCAAAGTCAAGTTGAGGAATGTTTAGCTAGATGTCTTGAACAAGAAATAGCAGCAGAAGAGATAACACTCTCCGATATAACAAAGATGATGGATCTTATGAGTAATTATGAAACTATTGGTAGCTAAATTTTTTTTTTTTAAGTTTGAATAAATAATTTAGTTGGATCAATTAATTTTTTTAAATTTTCAAAATCGAAAACCGAGTTAAATGAAATTTAACAAAAAAATATAATATTTTTATACTTATGAAAATACTATATTGTATTAAATTTATTAATTAGATTTAGTAATTTAATTGCGAAATTCAAAAAGTTTAAAGTGATTAAAATGTCTGAAAATGAGCAGAAAAGTAGAAAATGGAATCTAAATTTAAAAGAATCTCCAGCAAAACTTATTAAGTCTACATATGGTAAGACTATAGGAAAGAAGATAATCCGTGTCATTAAAGATTCAATGGCAAAAGAAATGGAAAAAGAAGCTATTATGCGCCATCTTGAAGAAGTATTTAAAAAAGAAATTACCGATAAGAAAATTGACAAAAAGAATTTAGTTGTTATTATGGACGTCATGGATAACTATGAAACTATAGGGCGCTAAGTTAGGTTTGTCTCAATAATTAACAAGATTTTATTAATTCTTTATTTTGTTTTTAATTTTAAAGTATCCAAAAAAAAATTGTTAAAACATTATTCTAAAGAAGGATGAACATAGTTGAATAAAAAACCTATTGATCTCTTGATGGTATTTCCTTCTGGTGGAGATTTATACTTTACTAATTTTAGACATCATCTAGGTTCAGCATACATTATTGCCTATTTAAAGAAACATGGATTTGAAGTTGAACAATTTATTTCTGAGGACTCTTGTAATGTAACCGAATGCGTAAAGAAATTGATGGAATATAAACCTAAAGTAATTGGATTTACAGTTTATGATACAAATTTTATGCAGTGTGCACTAATTAGTAAAGGTATAAAAGGGTCCAATTCTGACGTCATAATTATCTTTGGAGGTCCTACACCTAGTGTACAGCCTAAAGAAATTATGGAAATGATCAGAAGTGTTGACGTCTGTGTAAGACGTGAAGGTGAAGAAATTGTTCTGGAATTGTTAAATAATTTAGCGAATAATGATTTTAATTTGAATCAAGTGGATTTTTCTAAGATAAAAGGGATTACATTTAGAAAAAAAAATAATATTCAAACTAATCCTGAAAGTAATATATTTCTCTCAAATCTATCAATTAAAAATTATATTGACAAATATCCTTCTCCGTATCTTTCAGGAGTTATACCTATCTCAAGGGCATTTCCAATAGGTATAATAACAGGTAGAGGTTGTAATCAAAATTGCATTTATTGTAATTGTGCTGTTATGAGTAAGAAAAATGTTTTTTTCCATTCAATAGATCGAGTAATTGACGAATTAAATCTCATTAACCAATATAAAAAATTTACTGGGGCAGTCCCTATTGTTGATGATAGCTTTACGATTCTCCCTAAAAGAGCTAAAATAATTTGTGAAGCCATAATTGAGAATGATATAAAAATCCCTTTACTCTGTACTACTCGATGCGATAAAGTTAACGAAGAACTATTAGATCTGATGAAACAAGCCGGGTTTGTTTCAATAGGATTTTCTCTTGAAAGTGCAGTACCCAGAGTTTTAAATACAATAGGGAAGGTAAGGCCTCCAGGAGACATTAATTCTGAAGATTTTGGAAAGGAGATTCAATATATTGAAAAATTAAAGCACATGACATCTTATGCTAAAAAAATAGGAATTGATAAAGTATATGCGAGTATTATGATTGGATTACCTGGTGAATCAATAAAGAATGCTCAAAAGACCATCGAATTAATAAATCAATTAGATATTGATTTTTATACTCATAATATATTCCATATCTACAAGGGCACACCTATTTATCAGAACCATAAGAAATGCGGTTATAATATTAAACCAATGGGAGGAAAAAATAATGTTCTTACTGAAAACGATTTTCCCTTTGATGTTTATAAAATAAAATTATCTCTAAAATGTGCTGCTATAAAACATAATAGGGTAATTGATTTTGATATTATTAAAATATTATCTTTAAATACAAAACGTTCAAAACCTAAACCTTTTTTTGATAATGCAATAATCAATTCTGATTACATGAAGTCGTCTCTTGTGAAATGGCTACAAGAAAATCTTGCTATAAATGGCCCAATAATACAAATTTATTCAAATAAATTGCAATATAAAAAATTATATGAAAAAAATAGAAGGATTCTTAATAATGAATTTTCTCCTACGTCTTTTTATGAATCGTACTATCGTGAAAGTATTGCTGGTATTCCTGCTTTAAAATCTGTGAGAGCAGACCTTTTTGGCGATCTAATTGGTTTTCCTATAAAATTAAAAAACACTTATAGAATAATGGAGGAATATAGCACAGGTTTAAGCGATCTACCATATTTAATTAGTGTAGATTATGAAACAATAGACACTAAAACCCTTTACAATTACTTAATAGAGCTTTCAAAAAATGAAGATATACTCGAAACCTTATTTGATAGTAAACCATTGCCTCACTTTCAACATTTATGTAGATGGACACAAAATCAAGCAAATTGCCGGACTTTAGAAACAGCAATTATAGAAAATGATGATTCAATTCGAATTTGTTGGTATTCCAAGCCTATAGGAAAAATTGGCAATTCCTTTCAGGAAATTGTAAAAAACATTAATCAGTCGCAAACACTAAAAATGCAAAAAAGAAGTTGTATCAAATGTAATGAAAACAAAACATGTATTAAATGCTTATTCCCATATCCCTTATCATCTAAAGAGTATTGTGAGTCCAAACAAAACTTTTCTACAATTAGACCTGCTGAAATTCTTGATGATTTTAGTCTAGTGAATAAACTTCTTTTTAGGCCAATTAATCTTCTTGAATTCTAAAGTAGAAAAATCTTATTTTAAAAAAAAACTATTACAAAGTCTTTTAAGCAAAATTTTCTTCTTCTTTTTCATTAAGATTCCTTCAAGTAAATCAATTACGCATATTTCATTAAAAGGGGAAATAGGTTTTTGTCAGACTTAATGGACAAAGAATTCAATAATGTGGAACAATTAATAAATCAAGCGAAATTTAATGAAGCATTTCAATTAATTACAATTTTAGAAAAAAAAATAGATGAAAATACAAATGAACATGTAGAACTTCTAATATTAAAAGGGAAATTGTATTCTTATCAACAAAAATATAAAGAAGCAGTAGAATTAGGAGAAAGAGCATACCTATTAAGTACAAAAATAGGTATTTCCTCAAAAACAATTGATGCTTTAATCATAAAAGCATATGTTTTATTTCTTGGAAAAGCAGAAAATGCTTTACAATATATTTCAGAGGCGGAACGATTATTAATCGATTCTTATGATGAAAATCAAAAAGCTGATTGCTTACTTATTAAATCATTTGCCTATCACTATAAAACTGAGCATAATAAAGCATTGGAATTGGCATTTCAATGGTTAGAACTACATGAAAGCCAAAAAAAAGCACTTGATCTTGCTTTTCTATATTACGAAGTAGCAGATATGTATATTTATAAAGGTGAGCTAAATAAAGCTTTAGATTATGCAAATAAGAGTTTAAGTATACGAGAAGAATTAGGTAATCAAATTGGAATTGTATCAAGCCTTTATTTAATAGGGCTTATTCATTTTCAGAAGGGAGATTTTGATCAATCATTAAGGATAGTAAAAGGTTTTGTTAATAATCAAGAAATTAGCATTGCTATAAAACTTCGAATATATCATCTTTTAGGTGCTATTTATAAACAAAAAGGTGAAGTAGACAGATCTTTAAAGTATTATAATAAAGCAGCTAAACTTGCTAAAAAAGAAGGATATATGGAAGATTTCATTGAAAGTACCATGAGTATTGGCTCAACCTATAGAATGAAAGGAGAAATTGATGAAGCATTAAAATACTTACAACTTAGTATGGAAACTGCGGAAAAGTATAATTCTCCCTATGGAGTAAGCTCTTCACTCTTTTATTTGATTCTTACCAATCTCGATAACAAATCACAAGAACAAGCAGAATTAAATCTAGTAAAATTAGAACATTTTACCAATCAAAGTAATAGTAAAGTTTTTGATCAAGTGTATATGGTTGCAAAAGCATTAGTATTGAAAAGTAGTGGTCGAATCCGTAATCGAACTGAAGCAGAATTATTATTAAAACAAATTACTGAAGATAAAATCGCTACTCCTCATTTATATCTCTCAGCATTGGTTAGTTTAAGTGAAATTTTCTTAGAGGAATTAGAGATGACAAATAATTCAGAAGTTTTGGAAGAATTAAATCCATTAATATCACGTATATCTAAGATTGCTGAGAAGCAAAATGCATATTTATGGTTAGCAGAAATTAAATTGCTACAAGGCAAATTGGCATTGATACAAGCTAAAATCAAAGATGCAGAAGAATTGTTAACACAAGCTCAACAAATTGCTGAACTCCATGGTCTCAACTTATTATCTATTAAGATTTCAAATGAGCATGATAATTTGTTAGATCAATTAAATTTCTGGAAAAATCTTGAAAAGGAAAAAATTCCAATGTCAGAACGCATAAAGCTAGCATCTGTAGATGGAGTTATAGATCGGATGCAAGGAAAGCGTGTCGTAAAACCTACTGAGCCATCTCAAGAAATACCTGTGTTACTTCTTATTATCGGAGAAGGAGGATTTCCTTTATTTTCAAATTCTTTTACAAAAGAATGGGATTTTGAAGAAGATTTAATAAGTGGATTTCTTAGCGCATTTGATTCTTTTAGTGGAGAACTTTTTGCAAAAAGGCTTGATCGTGCTAAATTTGGTGATTATACAATCCTAATGCAATCAGTTACTCCTTTTTCAGTCTGTTATTTATTTAAGGGACAGACATATTTTGCTAACCAGAAATTGACAAAATTCGTTGAGTCTATAAAATCTTCTAATAAAATTTGGGAAATAATAAATATCTATTATAATACTAATCGAGTGGTTGAATTAAAAGACCATCCTTCAATAGAATTGTTAATAAACGACATTTTTATTAAAAAAATACAGAAATTGATGAGTTAACACAATTTTCTATTCCAAACTTAAACAAGAACTTTTTTATTTTAAACATTGAGTTTATAACATATTTTCGATTTACTATAATGTGTTAATTTTAACTAAATTAAATAATATAAAGAGTGAATAAAAATTCGCACATTTGAACAATATGTTGAAGATTTAAAAAAAATGAAGCCGAATATATATATCGGTGAGGAAAGAGTAGGTAGAGACGACCCACGTATTCAAGGTGGGATGAATATTGTTAGGGAAACTTTTGATAGAGCACACGACCCTGAATATGAAGATTTATGTACTACAACTTCCCACTTAACTGGTAAAAAAATAAACCGATTTTGTCACATTCACCAGAGTGAAGATGATTTATTAAAAAAGCAAAAAATGACACGTCTTTTATGTCATCGAGTTGGAGGCTGTATACAACGATGTATGGGAATAGATGCGATGAATGCTTTATCCATCATAACTTATGAGATGGATCAAGCTCTTGGAACAGATTATTATAAAAGATTCTTAAAATACTTAGAATATTTTCAAGATCGGGATATCGTAGCAAGCTGTGCGCAGACAGATGCTAAGGGGGACCGTTTAAAAAGACCACATGAACAAGAGGACCTCGATCAATACTTACGAGTTATTGAAACAAGAGAAGACGGCATTATCGTCAGAGGGTGTAAAATTAATATTACAAACACACCTTATGCTGATGAGTTTATTGTTGTTCCATGTAGGTATATGGGTCCAGAAGACAAAGATTATGCTGTAGCATTTGCGTTACCGGGAGATTGGGAGGGTGTTAAACTACTCACAAGACCTGCTTATCAAAGAAAAAGTAAACATGCTGACGTACCTACATTACATATGGGTGACGCAGAAACTTTTATTATTTTTGACAATGTTTTCGTTCCAAATGAACGGATTTTTATGAATGGTCATGCTGACCCTCGACAAACACCCTATGCTGGCTTTTTAGCTCTCATGTTTGCTCATTATCATCGTCATACATATACGGGATGTAAGCCTGCTATGTCAGAAGTTTTAGCTTCTGCAGCGGCTTTAGTGGCAGAATATAATGGAATTGAAAAAGCTTCACATGTTCAAGATAAATTATCCCACATAATAGGAATTGCCGAACTTGTTTTTGCAGCTGGAGAGTCAAGCGCAAGACATTCAGAGAAATCTCCATCTGGTACGCAAATTCCGGATGAAATACTTACAAACGCAGGTAGAAGATTAGCAGGTGAAAATATATATGAAGAATACAAAATTCTGGCAGATTTATCTGGAGGATTAGTTGCTACCCTACCTTTTGAAGATTCGTTCTTTTCTGAAGAAGTAGGGGATCTTGCAATGAAGTACTTAAAAAGAAATCCAAGAGTTAAGCCTGAATATATATATCGCTGCTTTAGAGGGATAGAAGCTTTATTGGTTTCTGATTTAGCAGGTTTAATGCAAGTCGCTGGAGTCCATGGAGGCGGTAGTCCTCAAATGGAAACGATAACAATGATGATGAGATATGATACGGAAAAATTGAAAGATATTTCAAAGTATCTTTTTGGGATAAAATCAAACTTAAAAAGATATGAAAGACCTACTGTTACACCCAGAAAGATGCTTGAAAAGTTTAGAAAAGCAATGGCAAAAAAGAAAAAGTAATAATTACAATCTTTTATTTTTCTAATTTTTATATTACATAATACATAAAACAAATTGCTGAGTGTCAGAAAGAGATTCTATTTTAATTTCATCATCATCCGATAAGAATTGTTTAAGAGGTATCCCACTTTTAAATATTTGATTAAATTTATCATTAAAGATTTGATATATACTTTTATTTCTTGAAATATATACTCCTATCAGCTCAAATGCGGGATCAAAGCTGGGTTGAATTATTTCATTGTCAGTTAGACTGAAATTACTGAAATTTTCATCAGTGACACGAATTAAAATACTTTTAAACTCCAAATTAAAAATTTCGATATTTTTAGTAAGTTGTTCAAATTCATGACTATTTAAAAGCTCCTTAACAACATCAGAATGAAAAATAACTTGAACAGTGATATTTTTTAAATTATCTTTAATTCTAACTATTCCTGTTTTCATAGATTCGCTCATTTCATCAGGTATCTTATTAAAACCATGTTGTTTTATTAATGCAATCAATGGATTATCATATCTAATGCCAATTGCAATTTTACTTTCACTTTGAGCTAAGAATGAGTGATAAGATTCATCAAAATTCTTAATATTGTAATTGATAAATTCAACTGGTTCTTGAATCACCTCCTCGTCCATTTTGTATTTTCTTGTGAAACTTTCAATGGCAGCTTCACATTTCTCACTTTTTTCTTGAAATTCGTTTTTAAGATCTTCAATTCGTTTATTAATTAAATTTTGCCATAAAGTCATTATTGGGTTCGCTATATGAATTTTCATTGGTCTGTCATAAATCTGGACTAGACCTAGATCACTTAAAACTGAGCAAATTTTATAACCTCTTTTTAATGAGAGACCAAATTGATCGCAAACTTCCTTAAGATTATCAATTCTTTTATTCACTAGGAGATAATGGTAAATCCTTTCAATACCTTTTTCAATGATGCCAATTGAATCAAATAATTGGCTGAGAGGCAAATATTCGGTTTCTTCCATTACATCACCTGTTGCCAGTTTTTTCTAATGTTATTTCAGTAAGAACTCTAAAAGCATTATCCACATTGATATTTTCCTTTGCTGAAATTTCAACAAAACTAGCCATATCGTTTTTTTCGGCAATTTGTATTCCATATTCTCTTTGAATTTGTCTTTGAGATCTTTCAAGGTCTAATTTTGAACCTACAAGCATAATTGGTATTTGTCCACCTTTTTGCCTGACAATTGTTATCCATTCAGATATATTATCTAATGTGGAAGGCCTAGTAATATCATAGAGTAGGAAAGCAGCATTTGCGCCTAAACAGTAAGTGGGTAGTAAAAACCTGAAACGTTCTTCTCCTCCAACATCCCATAATTGTAATTTTATTCGCTTTCCATTTAATTCAATTGTTTTGACATGAAAGTCAACTCCAATTGTGAGTCTTTCACTTGGATTAAAGATATTGTAACAATATCTTTTAGTAAATGATGTTTTTCCGACACTAGCATCCCCTAAAAGTAAAATCTTGAATGTAAAGTGATAACTGGCACACATAGTCTTAACACACTTTTAATTTAATTATTAATTAAACCTTGAACTATTAGGTAAATTAATCACTTTTAGTATTTATATTATTATAACTCTTAACTTATTATCTTAATGATTTCCAACCTTTTTAAATGTAATTTGAAATTTTATTGTTTTTATTTTAAGTACATACATATTATGATTCTTATAAACGAATAGATCTTTTTCTCTCAATATACTTTAACTATATTTTTGAAAAATTTAAATTTTTAAATAGTCTATTTGAAAAAAAATAGAAAATTAAAAGCGAGTAACATCTCACATTTTTTTAAACAAGTCCTTCATTTTCTCCTTAATTACTGGATTCAATTCCTTCTGAATATGACATTTTAACTCCTTATTGACTATTGGATTTTTTATAAGGTGAATATGAGCGTTTAAAAACCGAATGACAGCCCAACGAACAGAGTCGTCAGGATCATTCAAAAGAGGTAATATAAATTTGAGATAATTCATATCACATCCCAATTCAAGTTTTAGTATAGTCCGAGCTCTTGTGACAAAATCTGGATGATATAATTGAGGTACTAAAACATACTTAAGAGTATTGTTCTTTACAAAGTCGAGGATGAAATTAAAGATATCGACTTTAAAATTATGAATTTCAGTAGTCTCCTTAATATAAGTATTGAGAACAGGTTCTATCTTTTTTCCCAGTTTTAACAAACTTTCAAAAGATATAAAAAAGTTTTGTGATAAAATAGGGCTGTGTAAATTAAGGTTATTTATTAGTCTTCGTATAATTTTGTCGTCAACTTTCGAAATTTTTACAACATCCCAATTTATATTATCTTCTTCTTCCCAGACTTTATTGTCCCTTAAATAACTCACTTAATCCACATAAAATATTTAAATTTCTTAATTATAATAAGATAGGATTTGTCTTTTAATTGGTTTATTATTAAAATGAAAATAAAAAAGGAGAATGAAGATTTTATTTCAGATTTTAATAATAAGTAAATAATAAATTATCACATTAATAACCTAATTACATACAAATATGATAAACAGAATAAAATAGATAACAATTTAAGAATGGAATATAAAACCTAAAATTGGTGTTTTTTTCCAAGAAATTTATAATTTCAGTAAGTCTGATACATTATTATAGAAAATGTTTTGTTTTATGTCATTTGATATTCTCGGAATCGAAAGAATCTTTTCAATTTCAATCGGTAGTGTAGATGTCGTTGGTGAATCGGAACCAAAAATTATTTTCTTATGACCTATTGTTTTAATAAGATTATATATACCTAATGAAGCAGAACAACTTGTTTCAAAGTAAATATTATCAAATTTTTTTAGGATTACAGAAATCAGAACAGCATATTCCATGCAATAAGCGGCATGTCCAACAATAATCTTTAATTCTGGGAATCTTTTTGCTAATTTTGCAATATCTTGCGGCTCAGACCCATCATGAAACCTTGTTTTTGGATGAGAATGAATAAAAAGTATAAACTCTTTATCATAATTTTGCATGAAAGTTACTAACTTAAAAATTTCCTCTGGAAATTTAAAAAAGTTAAAACTGCCATGAATTTTAACACCTATAAATCCCTTTTTAAAATGGTCTTCTAAAATCTTATAATTTTCTTCTTCTTCTTCTAGATTTAACTTAGGATTGAACCAGAAGAATTTATAAAATCTCTCTGGTGATTTTTTTGCTAATTCAATAACATCCTTATGAGATAATTGTCCTTTTGGCATTAAACTCTTAAAATCATCTAAATAAGTATTAAAATTGTCTCTTCCATCAATCTTTGAAGCATATTCTTTTTGTTTTTGGTGATATTTTGCCCTATTAATTGTTGTTATTATGGCTTTTTCTACATTATAATGATCCATATAGCTTATGATGTCTTCAAAAGGATCAAGGAAAATTCCGTAAGTGTGAAGATGTGCATCAAAAATCTTAAAATCATTTCTAGAGATTATTATTCACCAATTCAATTAGAATAACTTAGAGACTCTTTTAAAAAAAGAATAAAAAACTTATAAATTTTTAATATTTTCCAAAATACGCTCTCGATTTTTCTCCCAATACTTATACTTACAAAAAGTTATTTTATAAATCAGGTTTTAATTATGTTTAATGAATGTACCGTTTTGATACTCTTCAAAAGCAACCCTTAATTCTTCATCGGAATTCATTACAATTGGTCCGCGCCAAGCTACATGTTCTTTTAAGGGTTTACCGGATATTAATAAAAATCGTATGCCACTATCTGCAGTGCTTATCTTAACTGTGTCACCATCCCTGTATATTACTAAAGTTTCTCCCTTTACCAGTTCTTTTTTATCCTCATCAAAATACCCTTCTCCTTCAATAGTATATGCAATGACATTGTATCCTTCTCTTATAGTATGAAGAAATTCAGATTGTGGACTAATTTTTACATCCAAATATTCAGGATCTGTAATTATATCTTGAATTGGGCCCCTAATTCCATTTATTTCTCCAGAAATTATCTTAACATTGACTTTATTATCATTTAGAGAAATTTCAGGGATTTGAGAACTTTTTATATCTCGATACCTTGGATCCATCATTTTATGTGAAGCTGGTAGATTTGCCCAAAGTTGAAATCCCCAAAGCAATGTGTCGTGATTTTCTTTCTTTGGCATTTCCTGATGTATTATCCCAGAACCTGCTGTCATCCACTGAACATCACCAGCTTCAATAACACCCCCATTGCCCATACTATCACCATGTTCGACTTTTCCATGTAACATATATGTAATAGTTTCAATACCACGATGAGGATGCCATGGGAATCCTGCCATATAATCTCTGGGATTATCTGAATGAAAATCATCAAGAAGTAAAAAAGGATCTAATGAATCATCAGCATACCCAAATGCTCTTTTTAACCTAACTCCAGCACCTTCAAAGGTTGGTCTGCTTTTTAAAGTAACTTTAATTTTTCTAATTTTGTCCATAATATTCAACACTCAAATTATGAAGTTATTTCTTACCCTTATAAAAACTAGAATAATTCAAGATTATGTAAATAATTCATAAATTATAACCACTCAATAACTACACTTAATTTAAGATTCTCTTATATTCCGCCTTTTTCTTCTGTAAACAATGTAAAGACTTTAAATAATCGTTTTAAAATGTTTGGATTGACTTTTTTGAGATTGGCATAATTAACTCCAAGAATATCCAGTCTCTTAGTGAAAAATTTTAATCTAGATTGAAATGAGCTATAATTTTTCTTACTTTTCGGTGTCCATCCGATCTCTGCAAATGCTACAAGGCGAGGAAATGTTTGCCATTCCAAACGTTGAACATTTGGTATATATTCTCCCCACATTGGAGCTTCTAATCCTAATATGTGATTATGATATTGTTCGTCTAAATTTTTAGGAATAGGTTCAAATTTATAAGCCATTTTAAGTGGTGTGAAAGAATAAGAATGATCTAAATAAGTATATTTAAAATTCGTCATAATTACATCTCCTCCTTTTAACATATGCTCAAAAACCTTTTTCTTATTTCTAATCCAATATTGACAAATAATTTTCTTGGTTAAATTATCGTCTAAAACATCATTCCAACATATAACTTCTCTGTTTAATGAATTCAAATATGCTGTTATTCTACTAATAAAATAGGTTTGTAAGTCTTTTTCATTCCCTAAACCTTCAATTTCTATTCGTTTTTGACAATCTGAACACTCCTTCCATCTATTTTTAAGTACTTCATCCCCACCTAGGTGAAAAATTTTGGAAGGAAAAATATCTATCAATTCTTTTAGAACATTTTCAATAAATTCGAATACTTCTTCTTTCCCTACACATAATACATCTTTGTGAAAACCCCAATGTGTAGAAACCTTGAAAGGGTAACCCTTACAACTTAAATAGGGATATGAAGCTAAGGCAGCTCGTATATGACCTGGAGTATCAATTTCAGGTATTATTTGAATAAATCTCTCATTCGCATAATTAACAATCTTTTGAATATCCTCTTGAGTGTAAAATCCTGAATGAGGCACTCCATCTCGTTTTTTGCTAAAACGACAACCAATTTGTGTTTCTTCTCTCTTTGAACCTATATCAGTAAGGTTAGGATATTTCTTTATTTCAATCCTCCATCCCTGATCATCTGTCAAGTGCCAATGAAATTTGTTTAATTTTAATAAAGCCAATAGATCTAAGAGTTTTTTAACAATTTTGACTCCATGAAAATGTCGTGCTTCGTCAAGCATATATCCACGCCAAGAAAATCGTGGAAAATCTATCAACTCAAGGCAGGGAATCCGCCATTCAAAATTTTTAATTTTAGCACTGTTTTCTATTTCGGGAGGAAGAAGTTGTCTTAATGTCTGTATTCCATAGAAAATCCCTATAACATAAGGCGCAGTAATATTGATCTCTTTAGTATTAATATCAATTGAATAACCTTCATAATTTAGATTTTTTCTGTTGTTTGTCAATTTAAGGATTATGGCAGGTTCAACGTGAGATTTTTCATTTGTTTCTTTAACAGTTAAATTAAATCCAGTGGCAGAGTGAAGAAAATTCTTTAAATAAAGACCCAGTTTCGAGAGACCGTCATCTGCATATATTCTAATTCCTTCTGTTAAAGTAAACTCTCCCGAATTAAAGTTCCAAGAAACAGGTTTAGGAATGACGTTAATTTTTTGAATATCACTCACTCTTTTGGAATATAATAAATCCTTTAAAATTAAAAAATAAAAATTATTATTAAAATTAATTAGAAAGTGTAACTCTCGAAAATTAATTTTTTTGTGAAATAAATGAAGTTAAAAACTAAAAATGATTGGTTTGTGGATGAAGAAGGACGTATAGTATTACTTAGAGGAGTCAACCTAGGTGGGAGTAGTAAAGTTCCCTTTAATCCTAATGGAGCAACTCATATTAAAACTGATTTTAGTGATCATAAAGATGTTTCCTTTGTTGGAAGACCATTCCCCTTAAAAGATGCTGAGGAGCATTTTACACGATTAAAGCATTGGGGGTTTAATTGTCTTAGATTCTTAATAACTTGGGAAGCAATAGAGCATAAAGGCCCGCGCCAGTACGACAAAGAGTATTTAGATTATATTGAAGAGGTTCTAAAAATATCCGAAAGTTATAAATTTTATACATTCATAGATCCTCATCAAGATGTTTGGAGTAGAATGACTGGAGGAGATGGTGCTCCTGGTTGGACTTTTGAGAAGGTAGGTTTAGATTTTAAAAAGTTTGATGCCTCTGATGCTGCTTTAGTCATGCAGTATAGATATAAACCTGATAATCCACATTCATATCCAGAAATGCATTGGACCAGTAATGCTGTTAGATTTGCTAATGGAACAATGTGGACATTATTTTTTGGTGGAAAAGATTTTGCTCAATCCTGTAGTATTAATGGAGTAAATATTCAAGATTATTTACAACAACATTTCTTCAATGCAATTAAACAAGTGGCTCAAAGAGTGAAAGAAAATCCCTATGTTATCGGATTTGAGGTTTTAAATGAACCTGAACAAGGTTGGATTGAAAAGCGAGTTGATGGAATTGGAGCTGAAAAACTTTCAGAAGATTTTGGATATACTTTTTCACCAATAGACGCTATGTTAACTGGATCGGGATTTACTAGGACAGTGGGATATAACGAGCTTAAAAGATTTGGTGTGAAAGAGACAAGGAGGGATGAATTAAATAAAGAGAGAATTTCTTGTTGGCTGGAAAAGGCTGATGATATCTGGAAAAAAGAAGGCGTTTGGGGGTTAGATGAACATGGAATTCCCATAATTTTAAAGAATGATTATTTTACTAAAAAACAGGAACATACAATAAATTTCTTTGAAGACTACCTCTCACCATTTGTTTTTAATTACACAAAAAGTGTTCGAGAAGTTTTTCCTGAATCTATAATCTTTTTTGGAAGTCATCCAATAAGAATTCTAAGAGGTGAAAAACTATATATTTCCGTTCCAGATAATGTAGTAAATGCAACACATTGGTACGATCCAAGTGTGGGTACAAAAAGACCGATGATTAAAGCGAGTTATGACATGGCCGCAGATAAGATTATAATGGGGAAAAAAAATGTACAAGATATGTTCATACGACAATTAAACCATATTAAAAGTATATCAAAATCAATACATAATGGAGTTCCCACTTTAATAGGAGAATTTGGTATTCCATTTGATATGAACAAGAGGGAGGCTTATGAAAAGCTTAAAACTAATCCAGAAATAGCATGGGAAAATCATATAAAGCTTCTCCATATGATATATAATGCTTTAGATACGAATTTACTTAATTCAACTCAATGGAATTATACTGCTGACAATAATAATCAATGGGGTGATCTATGGAATCTCGAAGATCTCTCAATTTTCAGTAAAGATCAACAGTTAGATCCTAAGGATATTAATAGTGGTGGAAGAGCAATCGAAGGATTTTGTCGTCCACATTTCGGTCGTTGCGCCGGAATACCATTAAAAATGGAGTTTAACTACAAAGAGAAAACATTTTATTTTGAATTTAATGGAGATTCTACGATTTCAGCCCCTACAATTATATATGTTCCTAAGATTCAATTTCCTGATGGTTATGAAATTGAGCTTTCTGAAGGAGAATTTAAGAAAAATGAAGACGAGCAATTAATTTCCATCCAAATAAAGAAAGATGGAATTTATCGTGTTAAAATACTAGGAAAGCTTTAAGTTCCCTTTTCCATTTAAATTCATCAAATTGATATATAAATTTAAATTAAAAGCTTATATATTTCAAGATATCAATAAATAATATTTAGCTTTAGAAAAACCACATTAACTTTGAGATCTTTCCATGAAAGGAGCAATAATTATGAATAAAAAAGTTGTTACCTTTGGAGAAATTATGTTAAGACTTTCTCCACCAAATTTTAAACGATTTGTTCAAACTCATTCATTCGATGTTATATATGGTGGTGGAGAGGCTAATGTTGCCGTATCTTTAGCTAATTATGGAATTCCTGTTGATTACATTACCAAATTACCCAAAAATGAGATTGGTGACGCTTGTATTCAATTCCTTCAAAAGTATGGAGTAAATACAAATAATATTGTCAGAGGAGGGGATAGAATGGGACTATATTATCTTGAAATTGGGTCTTCTGTTCGACCGAGTAAAGTCATATATGATAGAGCGCATTCCGCAATATCTGAAGCTAATCCTGAAGACTTTAATTGGAATCAGATTTTTGATGGTGCCTCTTGGTTTCATTGGACAGGAATTACTCCAGCAATTTCACAGATTATGGCTGATATTTGCCTCGAAGCTGTAAAAACTGCGAAAGAGAGAAAAATTACAGTATCATGTGATCTAAACTATCGTAGTAAACTTTGGAAATATGGAAAAGAACCAAGGGAGATAATGCCTGAATTAGTAAAATATTGTGATATTGCTATCGGTAATGAAGAAGATGCAGAAAAAGTATTAGATATAAAAGCTCCAGATACAGATGTTACATCTGGGACGCTTGAAGCTGAGAATTATCAATATGTTGTTAAAGAAATAAAAAACCAATATCCAAACTTGAAAAAAGTAGCAATAACTCTTAGAGGATCAATTTCTGCAAGTCTTAATACATGGTCTGCGATTCTATACGATGGGAATAAAATTTACAATGGACCTCAATATGATATCACTCCTATTGTTGATAGAGTAGGTGCAGGAGATTCTTTTATGGG
>JBHLLT010000028.1:0-7079 GCA_048938855.1 Promethearchaeota archaeon | reverse complement strand
AATAAAATTTACAATGGACCTCAATATGATATCACTCCTATTGTTGATAGAGTAGGTGCAGGAGATTCTTTTATGGGAGGATTGATATATGGATTACTCACATTCGAAGAAGATCTTCAAACCGCTCTTAATTTTGCGGTTGCTGCTTCTTGCCTAAAACATACGATAATTGGTGATTTTAATATAGTATCTGTTGAAGAAGTTCTTAAATTAATGGGTGGAGACACTTCTGGACGTGTGTCAAGATGAAAAATAAGGAGGTCAAATTTAATTATGGAGAATGATAATATAATTATAACCGCTACCACAGCAAATTCTTGGATATACCCTGAAGTAAAAAATTGGGCTCAAACGACTGACGCACTCATTGAGGATGTAGTACAATGTTATGAAGCCGGTGCAGCAATTGCACATATCCATCTCCCTAGGGGGGAAGAAATTGAAACAGTTGAAAGAATTAGAGAACGATGCGATATTATAATTCAGGCAGGTATGTCAAGTGAATCAATTCCTAATAGAAAGGGAGATTTTGAAGCAAAACCAGATATGATGTCAGTTATATTAAACCACCATTCAGAACATTTTTCTGAAGTTATGGTTGATGTTTTGCATCCACTTACAGAACTCGAAGAATACTGTATAAAATGCAAAGAAGTTAATATCAAACCAGAATGGGAAGTTTGGCAACATGGATCATACTGGAACTTAAATTTCTTGATAGATAAAGGACTATTAGAATGGGCTAAACCACATATTCTCACTCTCTTTTTTAATTGGCCTGGTGGAACATGGAGCCCTGCAAATTATGAGGAATATATGCATAGGAAAAGATACCTCCCTTCTAATAGTGTCCATACTGTTAGTGTAATGGGAGAGGATCAAATGAGACTTTTGGTTTTTGTTCTTACACACGGTGGAAACATTCGAGTAGGAACTGAAGATTATCCATTTATCAAAAAAGGAGTAGTAGCAAAAAATAATGCTGAAATAGTTAAAAATTATGTTAGTATTATTAGGCATGTAGGGCGAGAAGTAGTCGATCCGTCTGAAGCTCGAAAAATAATGGGTTTATAATTATAATATTAGTAACAAATCAAATAATAATAATATGAAGTTAAAAGATAAAGTTGCCATAATAACAGGAGCGGGAGCAGGAATTGGAGAAGCTACTGCTTTCCTCTTTGCTAATGAAGGAGCAAAAGTAATTTGTAATTCTTTATCAGATTCCGCGAGAAATGTAGTAGATAAAATCAAAACCAGTGGTGGAGATGCTGCTTTTATTCAGGCAGATGTGGCTATAGAAGACCAAGCCAAGAAAATTATTTCTGAATCTATTGAGAGATATGGAAGAATTGATATATTATTTAATAATGCAGGAATCGTTCTTGGAGGCGCAATTGATACAATTTCTACTGAAGATTGGGACAGAACCATGGCGGTAAACGTGAGAGGAATATATTTAGTTTCAAAATACGCAATTCCTTATCTCAAAAAGACCCAAGGCGTAATTATAAATAACTCATCATCAGTTGCATTTAAGGGAGTGAAAGATAGAGCAGCTTATACTGCTTCAAAAGGAGCTGTACTGTCAATGACAAGAGCAATGGCAATGGATTATCTTGAAGATAAAATTAGAGTAAATGCTATATGCCCAGGAACTACAGATACACCTTCATTGGTACAAAGAATCAGAAATAGAGGGGGAAATTATGAAGAAGTTAGACAGCAATACATCGCACGACAGAGAATAGGCAGATTAGGAACTCCTGAGGAAATTGCTGAAGGAGTATTATTCCTTGTATTAAATGAATTTTGTACTGGTGGTAGTCTGTTAGTTGATGGTGGTATGACTATGTAATAAATATTAAAAGGTTATATGTAGGTTTTAAAAAATGGAATTGGTTAAATTTGGGATTTTGGGATGTGGAAATGCTTGCAATTTTCATACTTTAGGTATTAAAAAAGATCTTGAACCTAATATTAAATTTGTGGCAGCTTACGATATTAATGAGAAAAATCTGAATCGGGTGGCTAAACGTAATAAACTTTTACCATATACAGATTTAGATAGGTTTCTTGAGAGTGATATTGAGGCTGTACTATTATTAGTGCCTCATTATTTACATGCTGATCTAACTGAAAAAATTGCATCAGCAGGTAAACATGTTCTCTGCGAAAAGCCTATGGCATGTACTCTTGAAGAATGTGACAAAATGATTGAAGTGACAAAGAAATCAGGTGTAAAACTAATGATAGCAGAGAATCATCGATTTTTACCTGTCCATAAATACATTAAAAGTTTGTTGGAAAAAGATTTTATTGGAGATGTTTTTCTAGCTCGAACTTATGAGGGTGCTTATTGCGAACCCCAAGAATTTTTGAATCCAGATTTGTGGAACTTTACTTTTGATAAAGGTGGAGGTGGGGTTGTAATGGATCAAGGTGTTCATAAGTTTGCGATGTTAAATTGGTTCTTAGGAGATGTCGATTCCGCTCAATGTTGGTGCTCAAAAACCTTAAATAGTCCATCCAATAAAGGTGAAGACACTGCAATTATTTTATTAAGATATAAGTCTGGAGCGATTGCTAGCGTAAGTTTATCTTCTACAACAGTCCACCCATTAAATAATAGTACTGAATTACAAGGTACAAAAGGAACAATTTATGAAGATCATTCTTGGCAAAATCCACTTAAAATCTTCTCATCTCATACTGAAGCAGAAAAAAAGGGAGAATTCTATTGTCCTTCTGAGAATATTGAACATGGTCCTTATCCCCAGTACTATAGTATTTCTGCTAAACAAGAGGATCATTATTTTGCTGATTGTATTTTAAATAATACAGAACCTGAATTCACTCCTGAACAAGCTATGCAAGCTGTTGCTGTGGTTCTACTATCATATCTATCAGCGAAGAATGGAACTATTACCAATATGGATGAGCTTAACAATTTAATAAAAGAGAAGGGATCAAAACATATTTTGGATGGATTTCAACCATTTATTCAAAAAAATTATGATCATTTAAATTGGAAATAAACAAATAATTAAATATTATAGGTGTTAAAAATGGTAAAACATATAGGAATAATCGGATGTAGTGCAGAAGGAGCTGCGCTATGCTACAAAACAATTTGCATAGAATCCCAGGAAAGATTATTTAAATATAGACATCCTGAGATAACCATGCACACCCCTCCTCTTTCAGATTATATGCAACATATTTGGAATGGAAATTGGGATGGAGTGGCTGACTTAATGCTTAAATCTGCACAAATTGTGGCAAAAGCAGGAGCTGATTTTGCTATTTGCCCAGATAATACTATTCACCAAGCTTATAGTCTAATGATTTCTAAATCACCAATTCCCTGGTTACATATCGCTGAAGTTGTAGGAGTAGAAGCTAAACAAAAGAAGTATAAGCATTTAGGGATACTCGGAACGAAATATCTAATGAATTCTTCAGTTTATCCTGATGCTCTTAAAAAACTTAACATAACTTGTGAAGTTCCCGGAATTCCTGATCAGGATAAAATTGATAAAATTATTTTTGACGAATTGGTAAATGGTATTTTTTCAGAGGATTCCAGAAAAGAGTTTAATAAAATCATACAGAAATTAGCCAAGAATAACTGTGACGCAGTAGTTCTTGGATGTACTGAGATACCTTTACTTGTTGACCCAAATGATTGCACCCTACCCACATTAGACTCTACAAGGTTGCTAGCAAGAGCAGCAATAAAAAAGGCTCTTGAATAATTTTGTTATCACTTTATTTTTTTCTACATACGAGTAAGAAATGCTCAGAGCTTCCTATTAATGACGGATGAGTGCAAGTTTCAATTAATACTTCTATCCATTTATTCCATTTATCTGGATCTTTATAAATCTCATTAGTCTCCTTATTATGATGAGAAGAAAGACCTTCTAATCCTGCTATCTCCAAAATTTCAACATCATGGTTTTCAAAATCCTTAACTAATTCTTCTGGTAAGTAAAAATGTGTCGGTGCAAATCCTTTACCTGTTTCCCCAAGAATATAATTACTATCCTTCCAATGATGTTGTAGGTGTTTAATATTATTTGGAAATTTTATTAAAATTGTTTTAAGTAATCCAATTAGACTTATAACTGAAATGAAGATTGGGGCTTGATTCTTTGCTACACGTATTATCTCTCTAATACTTTTCTCTCGTTTTTTAGCATCTATTATATGGCCCAAAGGACTTCCCAAGCATAATACTGCATCAAACATCTCATTTGAAAATATTGACAAATCCTCAATAGAACTTGTGAAGTCACCTTTTACCCTCTTTTCTAATCCAGCTTGAGTTATCTCTTTTTTTGCGATCTCCAGCATAGTTGGAGTCAGGTCTAGAATTATGAGATCATACCCTCTTTTTGCTAATTCAAGAGTATATCTACCAGGACCAGCTCCTGCATCAAGAATAAGCCCGTTTTTAGGTAAAAATTTTTCAAGAAAATGAACTGTCACAATAAATTCGATTTGATGATACGGATCTTGTTGTAAACGTTCCCATTCATATTCAGCAGTCTCAGAATACCATCCTTTTACCATATCTTCAATTTTTTTATCATCGTACTTCATAATTCTTCATTTCATATAAGTTAATATTTCATACAAATAAGAATAAAAATCTACTGGGTTGTCCAACCACCATCGATACGTAAATCTGCTCCAGTTATATAAGATGAATCTTCAGTTGCTAAAAAGAGAATTCCCGTAGCAATTTCTTCGGGTGTCGCCCATCTTCCCATTACACCTTCTGATTCAAACTCATTTTTGACATCTTCATAAGAAACTCCTCTATCTCTCGCTTGTTTTGCAACATCACTTTGTAGCATCGGTGTATCAGTAGCTCCAGGACTTACACTATTTACTCTAACATTATATGGTGCTAAATCTAATGCTAATGCTCTAGTGTACCCCAGTACTGCAGCTTTTGTTGAACAATAGTTTGCATGAGCTTTTTGGCCTATGTGAGCAGCCACAGAAGCTAATGTAATTATTGAGCCAAATTTCTGTTTCTTAAAATAGGGGACTGCGTATTTACAAGTATAATGAGTACCTTTTATATTTACATCTATGAGTAAATCGTAATCACTATCAGGAAAAGTTTCCACATCACCTACTCTAACAACACCAGCATTAGCGATTAATACATCAATTCTTCCATATTTCTTAACAGTAAATTCAATCATATTTTTAACTTCTTCAGGATTCCGTACATCTACTTTTAGTATGGTGGTTTTATTCTTAAAAGCATTAAGCTTTTGATAAGTTTCTTCTAAACCAACTTCATCAATATCAGAAAGGATTTGGATTGCCCCCTCTTTAGCAAATAAGTATGCTGTAGATCTTCCAATTCCTGAAGCTGCTCCAGTTAATACAACAATTTTATCTTTTACTCTAATTTTTATTCACCTTAAATTTACTAAAATTGTATTAATAAATTAAGTTTTCTAAGCAAACATATTAAAGTGAAGAACAAACTTATTTATTTTTTTCATGTTTTTCTTATTTATGAAATCAGTTAAATATGGCTTAGTTGGTATTGGAAACACTTTTAATTCCGCGTGGCCTTATCACTATGTTGGTTGTAAAGATAATCCCAAAATAGAATTTAAATCTGTTTTTGACATAAATCAAAAGAAAGCTGATAAACTAGCCAAAATATTTAAATTAAAGACATATACTTCTTATGAAGAGTTACTTGAGAGTGATATTGATGCCGTTCTTGTATTAGTTCCCCATCATGCTCATGAAGAGGTTGTGATTAAGGCTGCAAAAGCAGGTAAACATATTTTATGTGAAAAACCAATGGCAACTACACTTGAAGGATGTGATCAAATGATTTCTGCCACAAAAAAGGCAGGAGTTAAATTTATGATTGCCGAAAATCATAGGTTTTTACCTGCTCATCAAAGCATTCATGATTTTGTAAATCAAGGAACAATAGGAAAAGTTTTTATGATACGTTCTTACGAAGGCGTTCCAGAAGTTCATAATGTTAATAACCCAGATTCCTGGAAAGCACATCCTTTAAAAGCTGGAGGAGGAGCATTAATGGATATGGGTGTTCATAAATTTGCCACATTTAATTGGGTTTTGAATGATAAAGTTGATTCTGCTTATTGTTGGTTAACAAAACAATTAACAAACTTACCAGAAAAAGCGGAAGATAATGCTTTTATTTTTCTTAAATATCAATCTGGAATTATTGTAGAATGTGTTTTAAGTTTTACTGTGAACACTCCATCATCAAACCAATTAGAGGTTTATGGTACAGAAGGGACCTTAATAGAAAATCATGATTGGGAAAATCCCATTAAAATTTATACGCCTCAAAAGTTAAATGCTGAAAAAGTTAAAGGATGGTACTATCCAAAGATTAATCATGGTCCTTTTCCAAAATATTATCACATATCAATGGGGAATGAGGATTCTTATTTTACAGATTGTATATTAAATGACAGGAAGCCTGAATTCACACCTCAACAAGCAAAAGAGGCAGTAGCTACTGTTCTTTTATCATATTTATCCGCAATCAATGGTAGAACGACCTCGATGGAAGAATTAATAAAATTATATGAAAATAGTGGAACTAAAAACCTCTCAAAAGAATTAGGAAAAGCAGTACAGGAAAATTATCTTTTAGATTGAATTTTAAAAAAAAAAAAGTTAATTTCCTAATTATTTATAAAAAATATCTTTATCTAAACTTGAGAGCCTTTCACATCCACTTCGAGTTATTCTATAACAGTCTTCGATACCAACTAAACCTTGACCTCTTACAATCTGCCATGCTTCCACATCTAACACCATATTTTCTTTAATTTGACCACCAAATATATGCCCTGGGCCAATGATATGGGTTTCTTCAGTTTCTAATCCAATACTATGACCAATTATAGTACAACGTCCTTTTGCGATTTGTTTGAAATATTTGAATGCATTTTCATATAGTTCTTTAGCGTCTGCTCCAGGTTTAAGATTATCCAGACAAAATTCTTGGACTTTTATCATATTTTCCATGGCTATTACACCTTTTTCAGGAG
>JBHLLT010000085.1:0-2804 GCA_048938855.1 Promethearchaeota archaeon | reverse complement strand
AACTCCAGGGTCTTTCGTAGAAGAAAAAGATTTTACATTGGTCTGGCATTACAGAAAGGCCGATCCTGAATTAGCTATAGTAAGAAGTAGGGAATTAAAAGATCATTTATTGAATCTTACAGCTAGCGATCCTCATAGAATCGGAGTTTTGGAAGGAAATAAAATAATTGAAGTAAAAAATGTCGATATCAATAAGGGTCGAGCTGCACTAAGATGGGTTTCAAAATGCAAATGGGATTTCATTTTAGCTATGGGCGACGATGTAACTGATGAAGATATTTTTTCAACATTACCCAAGGATAGCTATTCCATAAAAATAGGATACGATCCATCTAAAGCAAAATATTGTTTAGATTCTCCAATGGTTGCGAGAAGATTACTGAAACAAATATGTCAGACTGGAACGAGTTAAGACGCCTATATATCTTACTCATTTTATAACTTTTAAAGATATGATTTTAATTATTAATTGCTTTATTAATGTAAGGAGTATTTGTTCAAAACATGGTTCAAGAGCCTTTATCTGAACTTTTTTTAGAAGCCATAAATCAAATAGGAAAAGAAATTATTTCTTTACTACCCAAGATAATTTTGGCGCTAATCATACTTGCCATCGCTATCATAATAATAAGACTTCTGAATGGATTCTTCGGAAAAATACTAAAACTAGTTAAGCTAGATGAAATGGTAAGTAAAATAGTTGAGTTTCCTTTCTCTCTAAGTAGTATCATAATCTTACTTATTGATATAGGAATTTTTCTAATTGCATTATTTATGATGGCAGACTTGTTTTTGGATCCAGAACAAACTCAATTAATGACTGAAGTATTTGGATATGCTGGTCGAATATTCAGTATTGTAGGAGTTACCATCTTTGCTTTCATAATGTTCAACATATTAGTCAACAGAATGGTCATTGAAACCAGAATGAGAGGATATATCGTACTTATACTTCTGATTCTTTTAACTGTGATGGTAATAGATCTGACATCTCTAAGCCCTTCCATAAAAGATTCACTTGCTAGAGGTATGTCAACAGGATTAGGTATAGCCATTGGAGTCTTTGCTATATGGTTCTTCTTCCATGAATATCTAGATAGATTGTTAGATAATAAAATTAGATCAGGAAAAAAGAATTTACAAAATTCGAAGAAATAAAGTAGTCAAAGAAACACTATCTATAGATTCTTAGTATATCATATGATTATGAGTCCAGAAATGAATAATGGTGTATATCGTGTCTATCAAACAGCCAGAGATTGCTATTGATGATATAAAGAAATTAATTGGAAATAAAGCAGATCTCTTAGCAAAAGAAATGTATGGGATAATTAGTGCTGGTGGAGAAGGAGTAAGATTAAGACCAATAACCTTAGAATTGCCAAAACCTATGATTGAGATAGGAGCTACTAAGAAACCAATTATGTATTGGAGCCTTCTTCCTATGATTCTGGGAGGTGTATCTCACTTTATAATAGGTGTCAGATATGGAGCGAGTAAAATTATTGAATTCTTTGGTACAGGAGAGAAATTAAGCAAAGAATTTGATAGGGAGATCATTATCGATTATATTCAAGAACATAAACCACTCGGAAGAGCTGGGTTCATTAAAGATGGTATAGAACAAGACAAAATAAAGAGTAACAAACCTGCAATAATTTTTAATGCATCTGATATTCTTAGGTTAAATTTGCATAAACTGTTAATTCATTATTTATGGCTGAAAACTTCTTATGATATAGACGTCGTTCAGATATACACCTCAGGATTTAGAGTTCAATATGGAATGGGTGAGATTGATCCTTCTACATCACGTGTAATAAACTTCAAAGAAAAGCCCATTAGACAAGGTTTTGCAAGCACAGCATGCTATGTCATCCATAAATGTTTGAGTGATTTTAAAACTATAAGTAAAATTCCTTCAAACCCAGAAGATGAACTTATCCACAAATGGATAAAGGAAAAGAAAATTGGTGGATATGTTATTCCTCATGAAAGCCTCATTTCAATTAAATTTGAAAAAGATCTTGTTGCTTTAACAGATGCAGATATTGATCAATATGTGAAACAAGTCTATAGTACTAATCTTTAAATTTTGTAACAATCATCACGGCAAGTTTTCAAACAGGACCTATACAATTACCTAAACTCTAAAACTTGCCCAAGGAAGGAAAATAATTTGATAATATCCGATATAAAGATCTACAAAATAAATTTTAAAATCAAATCATCACGGAAAATACATTATAAAACTTTCAATAAAATACAAAACATATTTGTCGTAATAGAAACTAATGAAAATTTAATAGGAATTGGTGAGGCAACACCAATAAAATCTATAACAGGAGATTTGAAAAAAAATACACACAGACTTCTATCGCTAGCTAAAACCAACCTCAAAGGATGCGATCCATGTGATATAAAATCCATACATGGAATATTGAGAAATAATTCACAAAAGCTTAGACTAACAAGTAGCACCGCCATGAATGCAATAGATTCAGCTTGCTATGATCTAATGGGAAAAAGCAAGAAAAAACCAATTTATCAATTAATAAGAAATTGTAGATCGAAAAATGTGCTAAATACAGTTACAATCTACTTAGGATCCCTAGAAAATACTGTGAATGATGTCTTTAATGTAATGACAAAATACCATAGATGTGGAATAAAAAGGATCAAGCTCAAACTTTCAGGACAACCAAAAATTGATAAAAAAAGAGTCTTGACAGTTACAAAATTATTCTCTGGAAATCTAACTTTAGATGCTAATGAGGCTTACAGAGATGAAAGATTGGCTGTAA
>JBHLLT010000027.1:24437-38816 GCA_048938855.1 Promethearchaeota archaeon | reverse complement strand
GATATTTAAGTATTCTTTAAAGATTTTATCATAGATTGCTCGATTCTCAGGATTTGGTGTAAAAGTAGTAGATATCTTACAGCATTTCTGAATCTCATCCCATTTAAGGTATCCTAAACCTACTGAAGCAATAAATGCAGCACCTCGAGCATTTGCTTGTATAGGATCTGAAACTTGCTTAATCTTTCTGTTAAGAACATCTGCTATGATTTGGCACCAAATATCACTTTGAGCTCCTCCTCCAATTATGTTTAATTCTGGCATGATAATACTATTTTTAGTTAATTGCCGCTCCTTTATGACCCATTTTCTAATGAACTTTTCAATAGTATTCAATAACCATCTTACATTATATGCAACACCTTCAAAAATCGCTCTTATTATATGTTCTCTTGACATTTCAAGAGAGAGATTATATAAACCTCCTCGAATAGTCGGATCATCGATAGGTGATCGTTCTCCTATAAGCCATGGGGTAAAAATGAGATTATTTGAACCAGCAGGTACATTCTCGACAATTCGATCAAAGATTTTATATACATCAGGTACAGCCTCTTCCTTCAATAGGTCATCCTTATGATACAAAATTTTATCTCTTAGAAATGATAATGCACCTCCAGCAATTTCTTGTTCATTACCTGTTAGATATCTTCCAGGTATGGCTGAAGGTAACGTACCCAAATTATGAGCAATGTCTACTCCTTTATGAGGTATGTGTAGAAAAATCCAATCACTTGTCCCAATGTATATGTGTCCTTCATAATTCCCAACTGCACCTGATCCTATTGTTGCAGAATGTATATCTGGAGAACCCATTACAACTTTAGTATTTTTCTCTAATCCTAACTCATCAGCTAACTCTTTTTTAATTGGACCTAATATATCTGTTGAGTTTTTCAATTCAGGTGGAAATTTATTCTGAGGTACTTTAAACATCTTTAGTAATTTTTTTGAATAATAGATATTGTTAGGATCTCTTGTATCAGTTACCCAGTGCAGAATAATAGATGCAAATGACGCAGCGAAATTTCCTGTTAATTTCATGTTTATAAAATCTT
The DNA here is from genome assembly GCA_048938855.1 of Promethearchaeota archaeon. Classification (GTDB taxonomy): domain Archaea; phylum Asgardarchaeota; class Lokiarchaeia; order Sigyniarchaeales; family SOKP01; genus Loki-b32. Next base: position 37,758 of record JBHLLT010000027.1, on the reverse strand, counting down.
GAGGCTCTAAAAACATGAACGTTTTCTCGTAAATCTCTGGAAATTCATTTTTAATAACTAAAATATGTGCTATAGGATCTTTACCAGGTAAAGTTGGACCACCAGATGCTCTTTTTAATAATGTTAACATTTTTCTTATATTATATCCCGAAACTTTGAGAACTCCTTTATTAAATCGCTCTATCCATTTTGCTCCTCTCGTATCCATCCATATAATGGAATTCATAAGATGGTTGCCAGCCTTATCGACTGCAACTGTTCCACTCCATTGACTAGTGTTGCAAATACCCACTATATCTTCGACTGGTATGCGTCCCCTGTCAATCACTTCTTTAGTGGTTTTTTTAATAGCATTCCACCAGTCATCTGGATTTTGTTCAACAGCACCACCCTTAGAGGCGAAAATAGGTGTTTCTTGAAATGCCCAATCAATTACTTCTCCTGTTGTAGATACAATTGCAGATTTAGGACCGCCCGTACTGTATAATCTCCTAAATGTAGATCATATTCCATGGTCGATCGCTAATATATATTTTCTTTGTGTATTAGACATATTTTATATAAATGTTGTTAAAGTAAATAAAGATTTTCTGCAGAAAAATCTTAAAAAACCTGGCGTAAAATTCAATTAGGACATCATTTTATACCAGATTACAATATAATTAAAAGTGACATGTCTGGAAAATATTATATACTCTAAATTACTATTTATTCCTTAAGTATTTAGGTATAAGAAGAAATAAGTTTAATTCGATTAGTATTAGAATGGATTTTCCAATTTCCTTAAGAAAAATTTTGAAAAAAAAAGTTTTTATCGTCCTCATTCTCATCCCAATTTCATTAAGTTGGGTTTTTCTAAGTTCATTTAATTATCTGCCATATACTTTAAAATCTGGTGGATTAAACCTAAATCCAATATCTGCTGTTTCAAGGAATACAACACAATGGCTCAAGAATCCCAATTTTAATTCTGGGGGAGAGTATTGGAGCTCCTCTTTTACGGGTGATTTAAATGACGTAAATGCTTCTATTCATTCTGGGGAAGCCCACTATGAGATTTTAGGGGACAAAAGAACATATTCATTAATTGCAGACCCACCCCTCGCATTAAATTGGTTTGAAAGAGATAATCCAAATTTTCCAAATCGTCCTGATATATACGAAATTACATCTGAGGGTTGTAGGGTTTCTCATGAATTTGATGATACGACTGCTATTCAGAATCCAAGTGTTCAATGGGATCAAAATATATCTCTGAATGTTGACATGTCTGACTATATTATAAAATCTGTTTCTATTCAAGCTATTGTCAATGCAACAGTGGATAATAACCTTGATCGTTTAGATGATTATATAAATGGGGATCTCGCTAGATTATCGCCGAATAACATTGTCGACACGTATAGTGTTGGAGATTATATCAGATTTTTTGTGTCAATTTCAGATTTGGATAAAAATAAAATATATGAAATCGCTCATTTTCAAACAGAGCAAATTGGTAGTGGTGATCCACCTGGTAAAGATTATTTATATGATACTTATATGATCTCGGTACCTCAGGACGTTTTGACTTTTTATCTTGAATCGGTTTTAGATACTGATAATTCTAATTTCACAATTTCATTAGGAATAAGTATTCATACTGAAGATAATGTTGTTAATTATTGGGATCTGGATAATTTTGATGAGTTAATGATAAAATTTGTCAACTTTACATTTACATACGAAAAGAAGATTGACCAATATACTTCAATTTCTTGGATTCAGAAAGCAAATTCGATAAACGGAGATAATATTAAAATCTTAGATGCAACTCTCAATTTCAAATATAAAGTCAATATGAACTGGTCTGAAACATTATCTCCTAATTCTGAATTAAGAATTCTAATAAATAATAATGAACTTGAAAAAACTATCAAATTAAAAGACATAGAAATTACTTTTCAAGATTTAAATTTAGGAGCAGATCTAATAAAGTCCTACATTTTGACTAATGTTAATTTTACTTTCTCAATTGTTATATTTTTAGCAGATACGTTTGCTTTAAATCAAATTATGGATTTTTCTATTGATGATGTCTATCTGACAATTTCATATGTTAAATTTAGCAATGAATCATTTCCTTATTCCTTAATTTTTATAATATTAATTTTATTATTGGTAATTGCATTATTAACCAGCTTAAGTCTAAGATCTTATATATTAATACCAAGAAAGCTTAAAAAGCGAACAGCACTTTTATCAAGGACACAAAAATTTAAGGATGCAGAAAATATTCAAGGTATTCTTATAGTACATAACCCTACTGGATTACCACTTTTTTCTAGAAATTATTCAGATTTAATGGAAGGAAATAAAGCGATATTTTCGGGATTTCTTCAAGCAATCTCAATTGTGGGGGAAGAAGTTATTCGTAAAGATTATGTTAAATCTAAAGGCATTGAAACTAATTTAGTTGATGGACTACATAATGTTCTCGAATTAGATTTTAAGCACTTCTATTGCCTTATCTCAGATGTAGAGGAATTAAGAACCGTACTTATTCTTAATAGTAAAGCTTCTAAGAGAATAAAAAGACAATTATTAAATTTTGGATTAAATGTGTACGCAAAATATTCAGAAATATTAAAGGATTGGAATCATGAAACAAATATATTTCAAGTAGGAATTCCTCCCCTTCTTGATAATTTCTTTAATTTGGATTACAAAATATTCTATAAATTAAATATCGAAAAATCAGACCTTGAAAATATCAAAAAAGATCTAAAGTTATCTAAAATAGAATATAAAATTCTTAATGAAATTCTTTCAATATCAGAAGAAGATCGTATCTTTAAATTAATTTCATTATTAAATAAAATTAACTATAGAAATGAAGATTTAGTCATCAATACAATTGAAATGCTTATTAACAAGAAATTACTTATTCCAGCAGATTCTATTGAGATTGTGATGTAGATTATCTTGTTTTCTTGATATCTTAGAAAAGACAAGAAGTTATTATTATTTAATTATTAAAAATAAACTTAATTTTTGATGCAACTATTTAGTATATAACTTAGTTACCAATATAACTCTAATTTTGATTTATCATGAGTAGTATGAAATATGAAGAAATGAAAGAGAAGATTGATAATATTGTAAATCAGCCAATTAGAAAATTCAAACAAGATGAATTAAAAGGAATTTTTGAGAGATATCATAAAAATCATCCAAAATCAAAAGAAATATATGAGAGAGCACGGAAAATAATACCTGGCGGTGTTGAACATAATTTAGCTTTTAACCATCCATTTCCTTTAGCAAGTAAAAGAGTCTATGATTGTTATATGGAAACTGTTGATGATGTAATCTTAACAGATTATTTGATGTGTGGAGGTCCAATTATCCTTGGACATCAATATAAACCATTAATAGATAAAGTTATTGAGGTTATTCAGGAACTTGGCCCTTGTCATGGCATTACAAACGAATATGAATATCTCTCTGCGGAACAGTTACAAAAACATTTTCCATCATGTGAAATTATTAGATGGTTACAATCTGGAACTGAAGCAGATATGTTAGCAATTAGAATTGCTCGAACTTTTACAAATCGTAAATGGATAATTAAAATTGGGGGCTCTTATCATGGTTGGTCTGATCAACTCGTCTATGATATGCATGTTCCTGGAACAAAATTATTAGAATCTCACGGTATACCAAAAAATGTATTCAAATGGATCGATTCATGTCCTCCAAATGACATCGAGACTTTAAAACAAATGTTTAAAGAAAAGCGAAAGGTTGCAGCAGTCATCGTCGAACCAATGGGAGGAGAATCCGGAAGCATTCCTGTAAAACCCGGTTTCAATAAAGAAATAGAGGAATTATGTAAAGAAAATAAAGCTTTGATGATTTCTGATGAAGTTGTTTGTGCATTTAGGTTAGATATGGGTGGAGGACAAGCGTATTTTGGATATAAACCTGATATTTCTGTATTCGGAAAAATTGTGGGACATGGTTTTCCTTCAGCAGCTGCTATAGGAGGAAGAGCTGATGTAATGAGTGTATGTGCCGCTGGTGTAAGTGGAGGTAAAAAAGCTTATTCTGGTGGAACAATTGCAGCTAATCCTTTAACTTGTGCAGCAGCATATTATGCCATCAAATTTGTTGAAGAAACTAACGCAACAGAGAAAGCGATAAAAGCAGGTACCAGATTATCCACTGGACTAAATAAAGTATTTGAAAAATATGATTTACCCTGGTTTTCTTATAATTATGGAGGAACAGTTCATTTTCATACAAGTTGCCTTTTTGGATTAGATTTAGGTGATCCGACTCAAGCAGGAGAACTGCCTAAAAGAAAAGATTTTATGGGTGAAATCGGGGCTGCATTAGTTGATCAAGAGATTATTTCCGTCGCAGGAAGTAGGTTCTATACTTGTATGCTCCATACTGATAAAATTATTGACGAAACTATTAAAAAAATAGATAATATTTGTCAGAAAATTGAATGAGGGCTACACTTTAAAAGCCCATTCTCCATTTCTCATAATAGGCTCTTTTTCTCCTTTTTTAGTTATTCCATCAACATTCATTTTTTCTGATCCAATCATGAAATCTATATGTATATTGCTTATGTTACCCCCCGCTTTAATATACTCTTCATTAGACATTTTTTCACCATTTTTCAAAGCGAAACGAAACCCACGTCCAATAGCAATATGAGATGAGGCATTTTCATCAATCAGTGTGTTGTAATAAAGTAGTTCAGATTGTGAAATAGGAGAACTATGAGGAACAAGCGCAATTTCACCTAATCTTCTTGCTCCTTCATCCGTATCAAGTAATTTCTGTAACATTTCTTCACCCTTTTTTGCAGATGCTTCTATTATACGCCCTTTGGAAAAAGTTAAGCTTATTTCATCAATTATAACATCTGTATGGCGTGGTTTTGTAGAGATTACTACTCCTTCTGTTTGATCTTTATGCGTGGTAGTAAAAACTTCCTCAGTTGGAATGTTTCCAACAAAATCAATTCCACTTTGAGTTTTAAATCGTGCACTGCCCCATCTATGATCTTTAGGTAATCCAATTGTAAGATCAGTACCAGGAGCATCTAAGTGTAATGACACATACTGTTTTTGATTTAAATAATTGCTTCTAGCCATGAGTTGGCTGATATGTCTCTCCCAAACATCGATTGGATTTTTGTGCTTAATTCTGCATATCTCAAAGATAACATCCCAAAATTTTAATTTTAGTTCTTTTTTGGGAACATCAGAAAACACTTTTTCCGCCCACCCATCAACAGGTGCGCTAATTGCAGTCCAATTTACAGCGCTTTTTGATATGAGCTCACCAAAAGGATTTCTATATTTTGCATATGTATTAAAGGCTGTTGCCATCGATTCTGGATCCTTCCCTTTGAGTAAATCAGGATTATAAGCAGCAAAAAGTAGAACTGCATCTCCTCCGATTCCGAACTGATATTGACAGTCTAATCGCCAAATAGGATATTCTTCAAATGAATCTTTTGGAGCATTTTCAAATCGAATCTTTCTTAATTCTTCATCATCCCAAAATACTTCTACGAATCGTGCTCCAATTTTATAAGCTTTTTTAGTAATTAATCGTACTAAGGGAGCTAATTCAATTGGTGTCCCATAATTATAACTTGTAGGTCCACCAATCAGTAAACGTTGCCCTGGTTGTAAATTAAGGCCAATTTTTACAATTACCTCAGCATATTTCTCTAGGTTTTTTTCAAATTCTGATGACACATTAATCACTTAAAAATAATTATGTTTTATTTTGCTGCAATTCTTTTAATAGCTATCGATCCAAAAATTATCCAAAAATTGAAAATCCTTACATTCCAAACATAATTTTTTGGATAGAGCCAAATATTTTATTATTTTCAATTCTTTTTAAAAATAATCTTTTGAAATTAGATATTAGGATGAATTTTATATGGGAAAACAAAACGAAATTACAGAAGTTTCAGATTTATTTGATAAAGATGGATCTCTTATACAGAGAGGATGGGCAAGAAAACCAATCATAAATTATAATAAAGAAAATATTGGAAAAGGTTGGTTTCGCATAAAAGAATGGGACCATTATTCCGTTTTAAATAAGCGATTTGGATTTCAACTTACGATTGGTGATATTGGCTATCTTACCCAGATGAGTTATGTTTGGCTTGATTTTGAAAATAGGGTAAGAGATGGGAGGAATCTATTCAAATTTTTCACCAAATCTAAACTCTTACCTACCAGTTCTTTAAAAGACAGTATAATTGAATTTCCAACTAAGAAATTTCAAGCAATAATAACAAAAAATAAGAATAAAAGAATCCTTTCTTTTGAGGATCTAAACTTTCAAAAAAAGGGATTAAAAGGAACAATCGAACTTGAAGATAACCCTAAAATGGATAATATCGTAGTTGTGACAGGATATAAAGAAGATCCAAAGCTTTTCTATTATAACCATAAAATAAATTATATGCCTGCCAATGGATCATTCCAAATTGGTGAAAAAAAATATAATTTTGAACCAGAAACTTCTTTTGGTCTCATGGATTGGGGTCGTGGAATCTGGCCTTATCACACACACTGGTTATGGGGTTCTGCTTGTGGGATTGTAAATGAAGTGCCAGTAGCTTTTAATATTGGCTATGGATTTGGAGACTTATCAACTCATACAGAAAATATCATTTTTTACGATGGAAAAGCTTATAAAATCGATGAAGTAACTTTTCATCATCAAAATCGAGATCCTACAAAACCTTGGAAATTTACTAGCAATGATAATAGGTTCAACATGATATTAAACCCAATCATACCGCATAGAGAAAAACTCAATTTTGGACTGATTTATTTAAACTCTTCCATACTCCATGGACTATATACTGGAGATATTGTTTTAGATAACGGTGAGAAAATTCCTATTGAAAATATGTTAGGGCATGCTGAGGATATATATTGGAAATGGTAATTTATTTTATTTCTGAATTAATTAATGAAATTGTATTTGTTACCAACCTTGAAATCGTTTCAAATTTTCCTAAGTTAACCAAATCTTTTTTTACAATCCAGCTTCCTCCACAAGCGACAACATTTTTTAACTTTAAATAAGTAATTATATTTTCATCATTTATCCCTCCGGTAGGAATAAATCTCATTTCTGGATACGGCCCATATAAAGCCTTAAGCATTTCAATACCTCCAGAAATATTTGCTGGAAAGAATTTCACGACATTTAATCCCTTTTCAAGTGCCCACTCTACCATTGTTGGAGTGTTGACACCAGGAATTATGAGAATTTTATTTTCAAGACAATAATCAACCACTTTTGGATTAAAACCAGGACTAACAATAAAATCTACACCAGCATTAGCAGCAGTTTTAACTTGCTCTATTTTGAGAACAGTTCCAGCGCCCACTAACATATTTGGGAAATTGCTTTTTAAAATTTTTAATGAATCTAAAGCATATTCTGTCCTAAAGGTAACTTCTACTATTGGTAATCCAGCTTTTAAGAGAGTATTTCCAAGTTTAAATGCATTTTCGAGCTTTTCTACTACAGCTACAGGAATTAACTTTAATTCCTCAATTTTTTTTATAGTAGACATAAAGTACCTTGATTTAATTAAGAAAAATTATTTTTAATTTAATTATCTATATGAGAAAAAATAATAAAAAATTTTATCTAAGTTTCACAATAAATTAAAGTTCTTTTCATATCCTATCTTTTATTTACTTCTAATTAAAATTATACTTTTAAACCGTAAAAGATAAGGAGAAATTTTATAACTTTTAATGGATATCTAATCTTCTATAAGGATTATAATGAAGAGAGAGCTACTAATAACTGGCACTGATGGCTTTGTGGGGGGTTACTTAAGAAACTATTTCATTCAACAAGGATGGGATGTTCATGGAACAGTCTATAACATAAGGGAACCAGAAGATAAAGAATATTATGTTGATTTTTGTATAGACAATGATTTTAAAAAAATCCCTAATAAAAACTTTAGTATCATTATTAACGTTGCAGGAGTCGTTGATCAGACGCTTCCTAAGAAATTAATAATGGAAGTTAATGCGGAAGGAACTCGTAAAATGGCTGAGTGGGCAATAAAACATAAATGTGAACATTTTATTCAAATCTCTTCAGTATCAGCCTATGGATTTAGATCACTTGGTGTAAATAAAACTGAAAAAACTACAAAAAGGAATAAAGGGATTTTTGGTATAGCTTATAGTAAAGCAAAAGCAAAAGCTGAAAGGTATATCGAAAGAAGTGGGTTACTTGGGTATACAATTCTGAGATTTCCTGCTATTCTAGGTGAAAAAGATTCATATATCTCGCCAATTATAATATCTCGATTATTAAGTGGTAATTTCTATTTTTCTGGGAAAAATGATCGATTATATTCAACTTTTTATATAAAAAATATTGGTTCACTTTTATCTAAATTAATAGATGTAGGGCCTCTCAATACAGCTTTGAACTGTACTGATTTTGAAATGACTTGGAAAGAGTTTATTGCTGAATATGCTCATTTATTAAAGCTAGAAGTTCTTGATCAAAAAAAACCTCTATGGACTGTCCTTTCACATTGGGATGATAAACAATATCTTTTAATGATAGGGTATAGTAGATTCGGAGCTCATTATTCAAATAATAAATTAACATCAATTTTAAATTGGAAACCTATTTATTCCTGGCAAGAAGGAGTGAAGGAAGCTATTCAAGGGTACGCTAAGATTTGTTCAAATAAAGAGCGAAGAATGATTGAAAAAGTGATGAAAAGTAAATAAATATAATACCTAAAATTTTACTGGCAATAATACTTTCCAAAATAAATATAAGATTTCACTCAGATTTTTTTATATCTCTATATTCCTTAGTAATTAAAAATCTAATAATTTCGGTGATATTTTTTATTCCATGATATTCTCTGATAGATTCTAATTTATCAAAAATATCTTTCTCAACTGAAATGTGAAATTCATGTTTTTCGTTTTCCATTAGTAAATCATTGATGTTTTTCTTTAATAAATTTTTTTTTTTTTGGATATCTTATGGATCAATCTGGAATAAAAATGGATAATTATAAATACTACTTTATCATTTTAGAATGTGGAAGGTTATAATATAAATTTTCTAGGATACTCCAATAAAACGCATTAGATTTATAATCTTGTGGTATTAGAAGCTTCAATTGTTCTCTAATACAATATAATTTTGAGAGAGAAGCAAAATTTAAAAAATTAATAATAGAAGGAATATGTCAGAAATCGTTATAGCAGTATTTATTCTCATTGTTGGAATTTCGCTTATAATTTATTCTAGTATGAAAGCAGTGAAACATTCTGCGATTATAGCAGCAGCTATAGGAGTTTCACCATTAATAATTGGAGTAACCTTAGTTTCTATAGGAACCGATATATCGGAAATTTTTAACTCTATTGTATCCTGTGCTTTAGGTCATGGTGATATTGATGTTGGTGATTCAGTAGGTTCAGATTTAACGCAATTAACATTAGTGTTTGGTATATTGCCATTAATTACAGGAGTTATTTATATTCATAGAAAGGACATAATTATCCTGGGAGCTAGTGAAGTATTATCATTAATTTTAATTTTTAGTATAGTAGAGAAAGGCTATATTACTAGATTAAACGCAATTCTTATGGTTGGTAGTTTAGGCATTTACATCTGGTTAATTTACAATGCCAATAAGGAAAGCGTTTTACAACGAGTTGAAATGATTGAAAAGATGGAAGCCCCTAAAAGTAAACTATATCATTTATCGATAGCATTAATAGGTTTCGGTGGGGTAACAATAGCTTCTTTTATGATCGTTGAATCTGTAATATTTATTTCAACTGTCTTGAATGTTCATGAATATATTATAAGTTTTTTTGTTGTTGCCATAGGTACTTCACTTCCAGAACTAGCGGTAGATATAAATGCTTTAAGATTGGGGCATCACCAAATCGCAATAGGTGATATTGTGGGTTCTTGTATAGTTGATTCTACTTTATCAATTGGCATTGGACAAGTTCTTTTTCCACAAGTTGTAACTGCAGCGTTTGCTATTCCAACTGTTTTATATACATTAATAGCAAGTTTTATTGTGTTTAGCTTAATTGCTGCACGAAGAAAATTAGATAAAAAAGCCGGAATCATATTTATAGCCTTATATTTTCTTTCTTATCTCTTTCTTTTTTCCTACTTGATAGTAACTTGATTTTATCTACTCAAAATAATTTAAATGGGCATATAGAATTTACATAAAGCACATTGATTTGCTCTAAGTCTCCTTTCAGGACCGAGAATTATTAATCTTTCGCTCATATCTCCACCACATTTTGGGCAACTTTTGGCAAAATTTTCTTTGATAGAATTTAATACTTTTTGTATTCCTTTCTCTAAATTTATTAATTCTTTAGCATTTTTAATGATTCTCTCAGCTGAGATCATACCAATACCTTTAATCCATGCTAATTGCTCTGCTTTAGATTTAGCAATCTCTTCTATAGTCTTGATGCCGGCATTAATTAACCTTTCAGCTGCCGTTGGTCCAATTCCTCGAACACGGATTAATTCTGATTCTGATTCTAACAACTAAATCTAATTATTCTGCTAACTTTGAATCTAATTATATAATATAATGTAAACTAATCAAAATAAAATTTAAGTTGAAAAAAATAAAGGAAAAAAAGATTAAAAATTTATTTTTCTAATTGCCTTCCAACTCCAATATACATCCAATAGCCACTGATTGCCGCTAATACTATACCAATAGGAAGAACAATCCACCTTACTATGTCAATGTTTAGCCAATTTGAGAAGAATATAGCATACATAAATCCAATTAACCCGATAGAACCATAAATAACGAATTTCCATTTCTTTTTTAATTGTTCATCTTCAAATTTCTTATAAATTTGAAATGATAAAAATAATAATGGTATAATCGCGATCACTGTTACTCCTAAGAATACGTAAAGAAAGAAAGGAAGTGCCCAAACAGGTGTCCAATTTATCAATTGAACCCCCCAGTCTGGTCCTGCTAAAACAAAAAAAATCATACAAAACATATAAATGCCATATCCAATGAAGATCATCAATTGCTTCGCTGGTGTAACAATTTTTTCTGATTTTAACAGAATTAAATTAAAAACCACAAAGAATATTGGCGCATAAAACGAACCAAAATTGGTTAAATAATTTAGGAACAAAACTGCTGGTACATATGCAATGGGACCATAAATAAAATTAAAAATTAATCCTATTGCCGCAGATAAATAAAAGCCCGAGAAAATTATATTTAATCTCTTTCTGTCTCTCTTTAAAATCCGATATGCTAAATATAGGAACCACGCGCAAATGAGACCTTGCACAACGTAAATTGTTAATATTCGTGTTATAGTTAATTGATATAATACCATGAACTTTCACATAAAAGTAGTTATTATTATTTGTATAAAAATTTGTTATAGTATTTATTTATCATTTTATATTTATTATTATTGCTTTTTTCTTACTTATAAAAACATTTCTTTAGAGGCAAATTATTAAGTGCTATAAGTAAAAGAAAATTCAATAAAGTCAACTATTAAAAAATAGTAGAAATAAAATTGGTTTATCTAATTATAACTTATTTTTCTCGCCATTCTTGACCACAGCGACCACAGCGATACTTTTTCCCATAAACTCGGGGATAATCACTAATTATATTTGTTTTATCTGTTGATTCATGAATCATATTTTTATTTTCTTCTGAACAACTAGGACATTTCCTACGACCTTCCTCTCTTTCAATTGTTAATAATCCTTCTGAATCTTCTCCCATTTTATGTAATTCATCTCTATCTTTTATTATATTGTTTTAGGTGCAAAAACCATCTAAAACATCATATTATTAACTATACTTTTAATTGTATCTTATTATTTTTATAACTTTTCGATTTTCTATCATTTTTTATATGAATTAGAAAGTATTTTAGAACTCAAGATTTTTTATTAGTCTATTAACCTTTTTCCATATTCTTTTGCGGTTTCATATAACTCTGGATTTGAATATTGAAATCTTAAAATGAAGTCATTGAAAAGAGTGTTATATATCTCATTTGTATCTCTCTCTTTGTTAAAAATTTCAAAACAATATATCAAATTCAGATCTTGAGTAATTTTTTCTAATTTAAATCTACTTATCTTATACCTTTTTGAAGGTGAACTATTAAAAAGTTGTTCTATATCCATTCCAACTAAAACTGATAAACCTTGAAACATATATGTATCATAAAATTCTTCTACTATATCTTTATCAAAAGAATTTAATGAGTTCTTATCGTATAAATTAAGTGTAAGAATTATAATATCAAGCTTCTCTATATTTTCATAATTATATATCATAGATTCAAGGCTTTCTGTAAGAAATAATTTAATTTTAATTGGAATTTGTCTAAATACAATTAAAAAAGTAGAGGAATCTTTCGAAGAGTTAGATTCTATAGCCATTTTTTTTAGACTCTCATAGAAAATTGCATTTATATAGTTTTGATTTCCAATAATTCCTATCCTTAAGCTGTAGCTAACCTTCTTCAAAAAATGTCATTCCGAAAATAATTATTATACTACTTAATTTTCTATCATTAAATTATTTTAAGATATTATTTTAGTAGAATCTTTTTTTTCAAATTTTCAATATGATTTTCCTACAATGGGGATTTAAATGCTTCGTACTTATTTGCAATTAATTTTTATGGTTATTATTTGGAGCTTTTCATTTGTAGTTGTTGATATTGCTGTAGAATTCATCCCTCCTCTGTCTATCGCCCTATATCGATTTGTAATCGCATCGCTTTCGTTTTTACTGATTGAATTCTATTTTAAATTAAAAAAGAAAAGGAATCTCAATTCATCTGATAATGTCAAGCATAAATTTTCAAGTATTGAATGGGTCCTTCTTATAGTTGCGAGTTTTACAGGGATATCATTCTTTTTTCTTTTTCAATATTCCTCAATTCAAATTATTGGTCCATCACTTCCTGCTCTATTCGTTTGTCTAATAACTCCAGTCATTATCACTGTTCTCGCACTATTCATTTTCAAAGAAAAGTTAAACAAATTTAAAATAGTGGGATTTATAATAGCCACAATTGGAGGATTTTTATTAATAACAGGAGGAAATATTAATAATCTTACTCCTCATTCAACTAATTTTTTAGGATACATATTTTCTTTAATGACTCCGGTATTATGGGCTGTTTACTCTACGGTTACAAAAAAGATATCAAAAAAAACATCAAGCATTATC
>JBHLLT010000027.1:22981-24337 GCA_048938855.1 Promethearchaeota archaeon | reverse complement strand
GCAAAGTCGTTTCCAGTTATAGTACTGACTAGTAGAGAGAAAGCAAGAAAGCCTAAGACAAGACCTAAATATGAGATATCAATAGCGCTTTCTTTTATTCCTATTAAAGCATTTACTGGTGCTCCCGGTGCAGAGAATAGGAAAAAAAACAAATAAATGTAAAAAACTACTGAAAAACAGAATATTATCCACGTAACAACACCTTTCCACTTTTCGTGTAAAGCAGGCATATAGATTTGTATCCATGATAATAATGCGATTGGAACACCAATTGTTCCTAATAGAACATAAACGGGATATATAATTTCTTGTCTTGTTATTAACCAATATATATATCCCAAACCACTAGGATACCAAGGTGACATAGTGAAGATAATAGCAAAGAAAAAGTAAAATAGAGTTTTTTGTTTCGTCTTGATATATTTATACAGTACAATCACTCCATATAGCCAAGCTATAGCAACTGCTAAAAATGCAAATATTCCGGATAATTGGGATAACTCATCTAATGGTATTTGAAATAGCATTTAATTCACTAAGAAATAAAATTAGAATTTTTTAATTAATACTTACATGTGGTTTTCTATTAATAAATATAGTTAATATGAGGATTATAATTTATTAGCAACATACTAATAACCATCTATTTAACAAAAAAACATATATAGATAACATTTATACTAGAGGTAAAAACTCAATTAAATGAATAATAATTTTTAGGTGAAAAAAATTCCACGACGGTATTATGCTAAATCTAAAAAAACTTATGCGAAAGACCAATCTTTCGATCAAGATCAAGTGGGAGAAGAGAAAGAACGCTATTTAATTAGCGTTGAGTTGATGAGCTTAAAGACTTTAAAAGATTATGACATTTTGGGATGGCGCGGAGAATTTTATTTTAAAGTGGATGGTGAGAAGACTTTCAAGGCGAGATGGCCAAATAAGGGTACTATAAAATTACAAAGAAATCAAGAATTCACCAGTAAAGCTGAAATGTCTCTTTGGAGCCAATTTAAGACAGTCCGAGTTGATGAACCCGCCATAGCAAAAGTTAGGGTTATTTTAAGAGAACGAGATCCCATGAAAAGAAACGATACTATCGCTGAGCAAGAATTTGAAATAAAATTACCCTCACCAACGCAATATGTTGTTTTACAAGACGCCAAAGAGAATACGAAGGCTAAACTTCGAATTCAAGCCACAAGAACAAGATATTAAATTGATATTATCTTAATTTTAAACATTTTTTATTTTTTATTATAACGTGAATTTTTCATAATCAGAATTACATGGATGATTATCAGTGACCCAAAATTCATTCTTACTCGGAAGAACAATTATTGAACCTAGAGTTCC
>JBHLLT010000027.1:0-22881 GCA_048938855.1 Promethearchaeota archaeon | reverse complement strand
TCAGAATTACATGGATGATTATCAGTGACCCAAAATTCATTCTTACTCGGAAGAACAATTATTGAACCTAGAGTTCCCGCAGCAGGACCATGCGTACAGACTGTAAAATCATCAGGTTCTCTGGTATCATGATCACTTAAGATATTTTTGAAAATTTCAATATTAATTTGACCATTATATTTTTTCAATAACTCAATTTCTCTCTGATAACGCCTTATTGGAGATTCTATAGGATTTATATCCATATCATCCATTTTGAAACGCACGTATTCTGGTAAATTAGCATCTTTAAGTTTTGGTGTCTGATAATGATTTGTGTGAGCTAAAATTCCGTCCTCCGGTCGACGAATAGCATGTCTGGTACTTGTAGTCTCGATAACGCATACATCACCAGAGGTATCTATTAATCCATAATGACAGCCATTCGACCGATAAGGAAATTTAGTAATAAAATCAATAGCTTCTTGAGTCGTTGCGCAAGTTTCTAAGACTTCTTGAACAATAAATGTTCCTGGAACACCTTTTAACCTAAAATCAAGTGGATTTTTTTTCCAAGAACGCCCATAGTTATATCCTATAGCCAAACCTTTCTCATTCAAACCCATATGACAACCAATCAATGGATATTGAGTAAAATTTAAATTGCTATAACCAGTATCAGGCACTTCTTCACGAACTACTTGGAAGGGTTGAAGAACATTAGGAAAATCGTAATTTCTTCCAAAAATCATTGTATTATTTGATGTAGCTTTTGGAAGTGCGAAAATCATCGAACAGGTTTGGACTGGAGGATTTTTATAAAGAGAGTTTGGATTTCCAGACATCACTTCAATAAAATGAGCACCATATAGTAATCTGTTACTTAAACTGGATGCTTTACTCAGAGCATTTAATTTCTCACTTTGATTTGGTAGTAATTCTTGTAAAGATTTTTTTATATTTCTTTTACCCATAATACCTAAAGCAAGCTTGATTATTGATAGGGGTATTATTTTAGAAGTGACTTCTGAAAACATTTTAGAATGAAAAACAACATCAAACATAGTATGGATTTTATCCTTTAGTTGCTCTCCTTGTTGGAATCCTCTATCAAAGGGATTTCCTTCTAATTTAATATAATCAACCATAGTGATCCTTTACTTATTTTTTGCGTTTACTTAGTTAATATACCTCTAAAATTAATATTACACACCACATTCCTCAAAAATTTATAATAATCTCCTTATATTAAAAACTAATATCATTATTTAGGTTAGAAGAATTAAAAAACTAACTTTTTTTTGTATATAAACAGTTGATAAGTATGGTAAAGAAATTAACCTTCAATGTAAGTATTGCGAGGTTTGAAGATTCTCCTGGTATTTATAATGTTTTTAAACAAAATCTTGTTGAAATAAGAGATCTCGATGAAACTATACAGGAACAAAAGAAAGAATTAGAAAATCAAGGTTTTCTAAGAAAAGAAGTAGGAATTGGATATTATGAGAACTTAATTAATGGTCCAAACACTCAAATTTTTGTTGCGAAAGATCAGGAGGGAAATATCCTTGGTTTTGCAAGCTTCTATATTAAGAAATATGATATAATCAAAGTACGTGATGTTATAGGTAATCTTTCCTTTGAAAATAATAGAACAAAAGATTTACTTCTAAATAATGATACGGAATTTGCTTATTTAGATCAAATTAGTCTATTACCAGAATATAAACGGAAAGGAATAGCTACTTCTATTTTTAAAAAAGCCTTATTAGAAATTAATACACCAATTGTTGCTTTTATTGTAGAAAAACCTTTATTCAATAAAGCATCAATTTATTGGCATAAACACAATGGATTTGAATTCTCTGCTATAAGTGATGGTGAATATAAAGATAAAAAGTTTAAATTCCAGATCTTTATCCATTGGAATAAAATTGAGAAATAAATTAAAATGATAGAACTAATTCTTTGGATTCCACTCTTTATTGTAGGTTATATGATGATTTTTTTTGCTGCAGACGTTTTTCTAGACAATCTAAAAGAGGTGTGCATAATATATGGATTGTCTCCTTTTATTATTGGAGCATTAATTATTGGAATTGATCCAGAAGAATCAATTGCTTCCATTATTGCAGCTTCAAGTGGATTATCTTATATCGCTGTTGGAAATGTTATAGGTAATTCAATAATAGCCTTAACAATAAGTTTTGCTGTCCCAGCTTTCTTTCATAGCATCCATTTTAAATCCCTGCCTCAATTTTACTTCTCATTATTATATATTTGTATTTTTTTGGTTTTAGCTGGGACGATAATTGAGTTTGGATTTTTAATGGTCGGAATAATAGTAATTTTTGTATATTTTATTTATTTAATTAAGAATATAAGAAATTTATCTACTGAAAGTGCAGTTCAAGCAATTTCAAAAGAGAATGGTCTAAGTTATGATATTGAAATCAGTGAATTAAGAAACAAACCAAAATTTAAAAAAATATTAGCAATTGTCATTAGCTTTATCTGCATATTTTTAGGTGGAGAATTATTAATTTTTTCGACAGAACAAATCTTATTAATCACTAATCTTCCAGAAACATTCTTTGGATTTGTTATTATTGCTTTTGTGACAAATGTAGAAGAATTGACACTAGTTATAAAATCTGTTAAAAAAAAGAGTATTGAAATCGGCTTAGGAGGGATGATTGGGAAAGTCTTCTGGAATTTAACACTCACTTTCGGTATTACTGCAACAATTTTAATGAAATTTGTCACATCATGGATAATATTTTGGAATTGGATAATTCTACTGATTTTAATTCTCTATTTTAATTGGATCTCAATGAAAAAAGTGATAAAATGGAATGATGGAATATTTTTGACAATTGTCCTAGTATTCTTTTTACTTATAAATTTTAGAATATTGGGATAAATCTCTATAACAAAAATCTATAAAAAAGAAAAATAGTAAAAAATAAACATTAACAATTTTATATATCTTAATTTACATAGTTTCCTGTTCTTCAGGTACTTCTTTAAGAGAATCAATAATATTTATTATATCTTCGGCGAGCTCATACCGTTCTGCTCGATACTTCTCTCGATTTAACCTTTTTTCAACATGTAGAGGATTTCCAACCTTTACTTTTATCCCATCTCCATTAAACATGTTTAATATCTTAGTCTTGTGAGTTGTAATAGCAATTGGAATAATTGGAGCATCTCCAGCAATTGCAAATTTTATTATAGCAGCCATTGATTTCACTTGAACTTCTCGATCATGCCTAGATTCAGGTGTCATACCTACTAAATCACCTTTCTCATTTAAAATCTCAAAAACTTTCTCAATTGGCTCAGTATCTTCTTTACTTTCAGTTCCTCGAATCATTCCAAGGCTTTTTAATACAGGTCCCATTATTTGATGTTTCATTAACTTAGGATCCAGCATAAAATGAATTTTTCGACCTGAAACTTGAGCGATAATCAACATATCACGGATAATGTTCGGTGTAATAGTCGTTAAAATAGCTTTTCCTCTTAAGGGAATATTCTCTTTCCCTTCGATATTCAAATCCATAAACGCTTTAAAAAATAATCCGCTTAAACCCTTTACGCCAGCGTAAAGCATGTCAAAAGCAATTAATTTTGGATTTAATTTATCTCCCTCTTCTTTTACTTCTGTATCTGCACTTTCACTCATTTTTTTTTACCTCTTATTACAATTTATCTATAAAATCATTAACTTCTTCCATTCTTTTTTCATAATATTCTTTTAAATCTTTTTCTGAAACAAATGAAGGAATAACCTTTTCTGTATATATATCAAAGATCGTACTTAATTTAGTCTTATGTTTAATAGTCTCAAGGAATTCCTCACCTAATTCCCGTAATTGTTTTAAAAATTCTGTCATTTTTTAGAAAACCTCCCATTTTCCACATCTACTGCCCCAACGGGCTATAACTTTATTTTGATCTTGAGGCATTTTAACTTGGACAATTTCACAATTATTTGGACAATCTCCACAGTGAAATGTTGATGTAATAAACTCTAATTCACCCACATGAAGTCCTCTAAACAATGTCTCATGTGCATGGTCAATATAATGATCTCTAACAAGGATTGCCATTCCCAAAGCTCCCATCAACACATTATATTTTGGGACAATAACTTCGCAACCCAAGTATTTTTCAAAAGCTTGAACGATACCTTTATTATAAGATACTCCTCCTTGAAAGACTACAGGTTCATTTAATTCTTTACCTTTTGATAAATTATTCATGTAATTACGAACCAGACTTTCACAAAGCCCCGCAATTATATCCTCCTTAGTGTATCCTGCATTTTGCTTATGTATCATGTCTGATTCAGCAAATACAGTGCATCTCCCAGCAATACTCACAGGATTTTTAGATCTTACTGCGTAATCTCCAAAATGTTCAATTGGAATTCCTAGTCGTGATGCTTGATGATCAAGAAAG
Organism: Promethearchaeota archaeon; assembly: GCA_048938855.1. Lineage (GTDB taxonomy): Archaea > Asgardarchaeota > Lokiarchaeia > Sigyniarchaeales > SOKP01 > Loki-b32. The sequence goes on along the minus strand of JBHLLT010000027.1, from coordinate 18,432 downwards.
GAGCCTGTTCCAGCAGCACATACAGAATTCATTGCAAAATCAACAATAATCCCATCTCGTAAAATAATGATTTTAGAATCTTGTCCTCCGATTTCTAAAATTGTGCTTACATCTGGATACAATGATTGAGTAGCTACTGCGTGTGCGATAATTTCTGTTTTAGCAAGATCTCCACCTACAATAGCTTTTGTTAAATATCTTGCTGAGCCCGTGGTTCCACAACAACGTATTTCATATTCTTGCAACTCTTCGCTTGCTTCAATCTGTTTCCTTAAATCTTCCATCCCTGCTTTAGCAGAATCAATTGGAGATCCTCTATTTCGTAAAAATACACTTGTAAGAAGATTTCCATCAGTATCCATTAGCACAAATTTACAAGTTACACTTCCAATATCGATTCCAAGAAAAGCATCTCGCTTACCATCTTCATTTACTACTTTATCTGAAACTTGAACTATTTTAATTCACCATTATTAAGTCTGTATTAATTGCAAACATTCTTGAAAAAAAAGTGATCCATTCGATTTGTAAAAATTCTTTTTATGATCTTGAAGCGATACATTTTCGATTTCTAATTTATGCTTACGTCTTGATTCCATCAAATCATAAAATGCTTCTAGACGCGTACGCATACCTTCTACCCCTGAATGCTCATCAAAAGAGAAGAATATTATAGGAAGATCATAGATTCTCTTAAGTTTATTCGTTATAATCGTTCTAGCCGTCACTTCGGGCATACAGGTGAAGGGGTAAACATGGGTGGCTCCATCAAAACCACTTTGAGCTCTATCTATATACTCACCTAAAACCCATTGGCATTCGCCTCCAATATCCATGGGAACATATGGATGGGATAAATGCTCTAACCATTTTCTATTAAAATTTAAATGAAATTTATGTGAAACCCAATCCCATAAACTCAAGTTTTGATGTACTTCAACACCCATTTCTCCAAATTTACGTCTAATATCGACATTTACATATGGTTCCATACTTATATGGATTTCTCCAAATATGGCTACTCGTAATGGTGTCCTGGACTTGTCTACATCAATATTATTAAAATCTTCTTTAATTACTTGTTTAAAGTTTCTGAGTTCTTTAAGCGTATTGGCTTGATCTAGTTTATTAAGGACACTGTTTAACACATCAGTCGTATCCCCTTGATTTCGTTCATATGCTCGGAACAAACCTTCAGCCGTCTGGATGTCTTGAAGAAGTTTCGCTTTTTTCATGAAAAAAATCACCGCTTTAACGAATCTTGGATAAGATAAAAGGCCACTCATACCACTAATTTCTTGCAGAGTCTTAACCCAGTGGAATTCTAATAAATCTGCTTGATCTAACGGAATAACTCTCACATTTTTATAACCCATATCGTGTAAAAGGCGTTCTTGGACTGCATGGTAAAAGCCAAATCGACAGGGCCCGCAATCGATAGCCATAACTAAAGTATCTGCACCCTTTTTGATAGCATTAACAAAATCTCCTAAGGTTGCTTTAAATGGGAAACAAACGAATTCTGGACTGTATTTTACTCCAACTTTGATTGCTTCTCTGTTTGTTGGGTCTGGAATCACAACCTTTATTGATGGATCTAACTGTTCGAACAATGTTTTAAATGCTACCCAATTAGGACCCATGTTTGGAAATGAGAGAATCATGTGTATAAAGACTCTTTAAATTTCAAATTAATATCTTTAGCATTTAATTCAATAAACTTTTGTTTAAATAACAAAGCAAACAATAAAAAATTACCCATTATAAACAAATTATCAAAAGTATGAATTCTATTATTAAAAATCTTTATTTTAATTAATAAAAATCATAATTTCATAGTTTAAAATAAAGTTATAATAATAAATTTCAAAATTAAAACATTATCTAATTGGCTTTCTTAAATTTTAATAAGAAAAAATTTATGATAAGAAACCCTAACCAAGAAATAAAACTTAGATAGAAACCAATAGAAGGAATAAATAAACCCCCAAATGTTGGGATGACTAAAAAGAAATTTATACTAATGATTCCACTGCCTAAAAGACCATAAATTATCGCTTTTCGAATTTTTAAGGTATCTAAGTAAATGATTGAAATAATAATTAAGGGTATTCCTTCAATCCCTCCAATTGTTAAGGCTTGGACTCCAGGATATCCACTTGGAGGACTATAATCAAATAGGTGCATAAAAGGTATTATAATTGAAATTAAAAATAGTACTACAAAAATAAAATATGTATAATTTATTTTCGGAAATAATTTCGAATATTGCAGATATAGTTCGTTCTTCCTAAATGAGAAGTTATATGCGTTAATAATTTCTCCTTTGTATTTGAATAAGAATAATGTAATGATGCAGAATCCAATCCAAGTAAAATAATTTAAATAAAAACCTAGAGATGGAATATATGGCATAAACCATATAACAAAAAGAAAGGTACAGAGATTTATTCCAATAAAAAGACACCCTAGAATCCCGATTAAACTAGCAAAGCGCACTTTTAAAAACACCATTAAGATAAAAGATGTTAATATTAAACATATACCTAAAATTCCTGATATAAGTATGGTAAGTTCCTCTCGTGCTCCAAAAAATGCAGTTCGTAAAGAATAGGATGTATCTGGAAAAATCATTGAAACTAAGAAAATTACTATTAAAAATAAGAATACTAAAAGAATAATCTTAATTTGATATGTGTAATTGGTTTTCATATAGGATGTTATTCAGTTTTTAAAGATTAATAATTAGATATGAAATACTTCTTTATAAATATTTGATCTATTATAACAAAATTATTGGATATAATAACAAATCTTCAGAAAAACTTTATCTTTTGAATTAAAACTTGGTAAACTGGCTCTAATTAATAACTTTCGTCGATTCAAGATGTTTTTCTTTCTTTATTATTTCTATTGTTATTGCGAGAGAAGTGATTATTATGTTTGTACTACTCAGTATCAAATTTAAGTAAAATTGCTTGGATAAATATCCTCTGTACCTGCGGGGCCATCTATTGAATAATTTCCAATTCCTAGGTAATCTGACTAATAATTCCCTTGTTTTTTTACATCATCATACCAAAAATTTTTATTACCTTCATCAAATGCTTGACTATTTATTGAACCTGTTAACCTACTATCAACATCATAGTTTTCCACATAAGCATTATCAATTAGGATATTATGATGTATGATATTCCAATTAGCATTTCCAACAAGCGGAATTCCATGTTGGGGATTCATTTTTATAGTATTATTGATTATTATATTGTGGCTGGAATATCGAATATTTATTCCTTGGTAATTATTGTTTTCGATTGTATTCAATTTTATCAAACAGTAAGAAACATAGTTTGTATGAATACCCTGCATAAAATTTGTACAGGTATTACCTAATATAGTACAATTTATTGTATTACTTAAATTAATTCCATCACCATCTCCCGTCCTAGAAATGCATGTATTATTGATAATCCAAGCAGTACTCGTGGAAACCTCCATAAGACTTATCCCAATATAACCCGTATATACAAAACAGTTTTTTATTATGAAATAAGCATTTGTATTCGAGATACTAATTCCAACAGAGTTACTACCCGTTGCACCAATTCTGAAATTTTCTATGATATATGGATTTTCTATTGTTCCATATCCAGGAAACTCATAAGAAATAAAATCTACATTTGACTCAATTATTATTGGAGGATGTAAATTACTAACAAAAAAGAGATTTACAGCAAAAAGGATACCTACAACTGATGGAAAAATAACAAGGAGTGCGATAATTATTAAAATTTTCTTATTATCTTTTAGAAAATTAGGTTTCATTTGTATGTTTTAGATTTGCTTTAAAATTAATAGAAGAGAATAATCAAGATTGCTATATATTAATTTTTGGGAATCATTTTATTAGTCAAAATAAGTTAATTGATAAAAAAAGTAAGAAACAATAAAACAAACCAAAGATTTCCACGGTTATTCTAAGGTATTTTGATAATTAAATTGCCTATTGTAATTAAAATAATTATGCTGAAAAGTATTATTGCAAAAATTGCTAAATTTTGTGCTTGTACTGCTGCGGAGTATTTAGCTAAAGCTTCGTAATATAACTTCTCGCCTTCGATGATTTCTTCACCTAATCCTCCAGTCACTTCCCAAAATGTAATTTTTTCTGCCCACTGTCTATTTTCATCAATGATAGTTTTCTGCTCTTCTATGATAGACTGTTGAGCAATTATTTGAAATGAGCTTAGAATGGTAAATAATCCAGAAATGATGATTATTGTTATACTTATTCCTAAAAGAATTGATTTCCTTCTAAGTTTTCCCATAATATCCACTCAAAAATAAATTTGTTTTGCATGATAAGAATTATATTTTTTTATTTAACTCTTTTTTATTCTATATAATAAATAAAAAAAATTCAGTGTAAAAGGCAAAAATTTAAGGAAGAAAAAGAAGTTTTTAATGGGGGAAATAAAATTTGTGATAAGGCGAAAAAGGTTGAAAGAGACAAGTTCTCTTCCTAATTCAGGCTATCTTATTCTTTTTTTGGAGTCTTCTGTTTTATTCTATCTTTCCTTTTCTTTACTTCTTCTTTTGATTTTTCTAATCCGTTTTTCACTTTTTGTTTCAATTTTGAGGTACTTTCTTTTATTTTTTCTTTCCCTCGACTTAATTTTGCTTTAAACTGTTCTGGATTTTTTTTATAGTAATATAGAGTGATACCACCTGCTGTACCAACGATACCTAGAGTTACAACCACACCAACAATTATGTTTATAATATTCCCATCAATACCGCCATTACCACCACCAATAGTAAGGCTAAATTTTATCGAAAAATCATTAACACCTGAAACCAGTTCATTATAAGAACTATAATTATTTCCATCTCCATAATTTAATCCACATGCATACGTACTTACATTATGCAATCCATCATAATTAAAGACAATATCTCCATCATTGTATAAAACAGCTTCAAAAGAACCTGCAAATGAACCGTTATCATGGTTAAAATTTTCCCATGCGACTACCCAGTATGAAGTAAAATTTTTAATATAAATATTTCCAGATGTACCATCTAGATTAGTCCAGTAGGGTGCAATTATATTTTGATAGTGTGGATGACTTGAAGGTATTTCACCAGTGTGTGATACAAATTTAGATGAAAAAGTTAGATAACCCTCAGTAACAATATAAATTTCTTCAAAAATACCATCATAAAACGTAAAATTGAAAGGTAATGAAGTTGAAGCTGAATTATCATCCCCTAATACCAATTCAGTGCCACTAGAAGCATTTATCCAATTATAAGGATAACCTAGAGTAACTTTATACCTGGTTAAACCTGCACTTACGTTAATTTGGGATAAATCTCGGTTCATTGAACTTGTATGCAGTTTTATTGACATCCCCATTATAGAAGCGATGAAAAATAGTGTTAAAAGGAAAACTTTATTTTTATTAATTGAATGTTTTACCATCATCTTCACACATAAGAGCTTTTCTTTTACAATAATATGCTAATTCTTTTATTTTAAATTATGTATAAGCAAGATCGATAAATAATATTAAAAATAATGTATAATTATCGCTTAATAGTTTTTGATTAACTTTTTAATTTGAATTGACAATAATGTCCTCTAAAATGCAGCTTATTTTTGGAGATTGGCGCTTAGGTAGGATCCTCATGTTTATTATGATAACAAGCTCTGTTACATATGGACTCGGGGGACTTCTATTAAATATTTTTCTTGCCGGTTTAGTTGGTGCGACTTTATCAGCGGGAGGTTTCTTTTTTGACTACTTAGGAGATTACAAGAAAGATCGTGCTTCAGGAAATTTGAAAAATCCCATTGCAAGAGGTACGTTATCCCCTCGCGGAGGAATTATATTCTTTGTATTATGCTTTACAATAAGCATTATTATTTGTATCATAGTTAATCTCTGGGCTCTTATACCCCTTGTGTGTCTAATAGGTGTTATAGGTGGACTTGTTCACGGGATACTTGACACCGCTCTCTTACGTGCATTTAGTTTAGGGGCACTTCAAGCTTTTTATGTTTTAATTGGTGCTCTTTTTGCTTTTAATTTTAATTTAAGTGTAATATTCTTAGCATTATTTCTGTTTTTTGCTATGACTGGAGCAAGAGTATTAGGAGATACAAGAGATCTCCAATACGATGAAAAAACTAACACTAAAACTATACCAAAAAAGTATGGAATAAAATGGGGTGGAATTTTCCTTTTAGTAAATGAATTTATTGCTTATGTAATTGGAATTATTATTTACTTAATAGGCTTACTGGGTATTGGGTACTTGATCTGCATGATCGGTATTATTACCGTTGGATTTCCTTTAACTCTTCTGTTTATCTTTCACCCAACACCAAAAATTGCACGAATTTCAAATATATTATCTTTAGCAATATTGGGATCTTTATTCGTTGTGGCAATGTTTCTTGGAAGATTATAACCCTATTCTTAAATTGTTGATGGTTATTTCTACTACTCTCTTATCCTTTTTAACTCAATTTTCACAGCGTTAGTTCTATCTGGACATTCATATTCCGCTATATCGGGATTTTCATTCCAAGGAAAAGATCCCCCAAATTGAAGCGTAGTTAGGTAAGGAAAGATATCATGATAAAAAAAACCACATAATCCTCCTGAGTCTAGCCCATCAAGCTCAAAAGTATCTCCTACTTTATGACCTGCATTACATTTTCCCTTTATTTCCTTTATAGTTCCAACAATTCGAAAACCAACAGGAGACATAATTAAAACCTATTGAAGTTTATTCTTAAATATATTAAAAATTAATTATAACTAGTGATTATTTATCCATTGTTTTAATTAAATATTAATCTTCATAACCTCAGGTAATTCCAATGTTTGATTTAAAGGATTTAGGCAAACCAACAGATTTTTGGACCTATTTTTATGAAATCTCAAGAATTCCCCGTAAGTCAAAATTCGAAGATAAAATAAGAAATTATATTAAGCGTGAAGCAGAAAAATATGGTTTCAAAGTTCAGATTGATGAAATAGGGAATATTGCTGTAAAAATTCCCGTTGTGAATCAAAAATCAAATTGTATATTACAATGCCATATGGACATGGTTTGTGAAAAAAATGAAGGAGTTATTCATGATTTTTTAACAGATCCACTTAAACTAAAAATTATAGAAATCAATGATGAAAAATGGGTTACAGCTGAAGGAACAACATTGGGTGCTGATAATGGAACAGGGATATGTTTTTTATTGACTTTAATGAAGAAAATTAATGAAGATGAAATAAATTTTAATACTTTAGGGCTAGATTTATTATTTACTATTCGTGAAGAGTATGATATGGGGGGTGCTAAAAACATTGATCCTAACCTAGTTAAAGGGAATTATTTAATAAACCTTGATTCAGGAGATAAATCAATTACTATTGGATGCACTGGAGGAATAGGCTTTCACACTAGAATAAAGAAAATGTCCAATTTCATTGATAAAGACCAATCAAAACTACAACCAATAGAGATTTCCATTTTTGGGTTAATAGGAGGACATTCAGGGAGATGCAATGAAGGTCAAGCTCATGCTATAAAAATTTTAAGCCAAATTCTTTGGAAATTAAACAAAAAATATGAAATTCACATCAATTCAATACATGGAGGCGGTGCGGCGAATGTTATACCAAGGGAGGCTAAATCAATATTCTTTGCAAAATCTGAACAGATTGAAAAAATAAGTACGGACATCTTCTATTTTTTTAGTGAAATAAAAAAGCAATATAATGGACTTGAAGAAAGAATGGCTGTAGATTTTAAAAAAATTGAAAACTTTACAAATAATGAAATTATATCTGAAAATGTTCAAAAAAAATTGCTGGATCTTCTATATATATTTCCTAATGGGCCTATTGCTTTTCATCCCAAATATAAAAACTTAATGTTTACTTCCACGAATTTAGGTAAAATAAGAACTAGAGATGATCATGTCAAACTTAGATGGCTACATCGAAGCTTAAGTAAATATTATAATAATGATATTTATAATCAAGTGCTAAAATTGTTAGATCTTTCAGGTTTGGAAATGGAGAATACCTATAGGGGTAACTATCCTCCATGGGAACCGAATATGAATTCAAAACTCTTAAAAATCGCCCAAGACACTTATCAGGAACTATTTAAGGAAGAAGCAGGAATGAAAATAATTCACGGTGGTTTGGAGGCTACACTTTTAATAGATAAGATTCCAGGAGTTGATGCTATTGCCGTTGGAGCTAATTCTAAAGGAATCCATTCTCCAGATGAACGTTTAGAGATCAAGTCGGTTGAAAGAACATGGAAATTCCTCATAAACTTGCTTAAAAAGTTAGATAAAAATAGGTAAATAATAACTTAACTATTGAGATTTGAACTTATATATAGTAAATTTAAAAAAAAAAATAGAAGTTGTATATAGCTCAATTTAATTCTTAGCTATAAAAAATACTTTACGCCCTATTGCTTGGATATAGGTTTTACATTTCATATTGTGTTTTAAAACAACTAAAGTACCATAATCTCCTTTACAGAGGTAGAATTCCAATCTCTTGTGTTCTCTATGAGATTGTATCTCCCATTTAATCCACTCACCATTAAATTGTAAATAAACAGCTTTTTCATATATATGAAGTTCAGCGGTTCCTTTATATTTCAATCCATGAAATTTAATTTTAGCATCTCCCTCAAAAACCTTAGGCTCTGGAGATACTATCGGAAGTACTAGGTAGGAAGGATGATCAGATTTGTGGTGTATTGTATTTTCGGCGATTTGAATTGCGTCTTCTGTCTCTGTATATAGTTCTCCCCCGCTATTAAGATTTCTATCATACTTAGGAAAATTACTACTTGAAATATCTACTCGAATAGAATGATCTTTTTCGAATACTTGACAAATATCACCCATACTAATTGTGAATTCATAAATATCCTCAGGATTGCCTGACATTAATTCAGGATTCGCCATTGAGTTTCGATATCTCGCTCGTATAATGCCATCAGCGATTAACATAAGTTCTCCAGTGGGATATACATCAATTAATTTAGCTGTAAAATCGGTATCGAGACAATTAGACGATCCACTAAGAAAAACTTTGATTGGCCCCGCAATCTCAAGATCCTCTGTTAAGGGTTGAGTTGTATAACTTAATATATCATCTCTCCCCATAACTACTGGAGTTTGATCTAAAGATCCTGCAGGTAAACCAAGATTTCTTCCACCCCATGTTAATACAGGATTCATTGGGTCGTATAAATAGCTGAGTGATTCTTCAAATTCAGAGGAAGGGTTAGTATTAAGTAATCCATCATCATGCATGTAAAAATACGTGTAATCAATATCTCCTATAGGCCATTGATCAGCAAATCGCCATTCATCATCTCCAAGACCATAATACCACACAGATGGTTCATCCATTATTCCGGTATCCTCGTCTTTCAGCCAATAATCAAACCAATCATAGTAAGGTTCATAAGGCATTTCTCCTAAACTTCCATGTGTGCCAGGTAAAATAAATAATTTCTGGTTTCCCAAGTGCTGTAAATCAACAAATGTATCAATCGTGCTTCTAGAAAAAAAGTCAAACCAGCCCGCTACGTGAAGGATTGGAATATCTATTGTATCATGGACATTCAGCTTGTCTCTGAAGGCATCTTGTGTAGGGTGTCCCAATATCTCATCCCCAAATGGTTGCATGATATTATAACTAGGATCCCCACCACGTAATGGGAGATTCATCCATATATCTGAATCTATAGCCCGATAACCTGGAATTAAGGATGTATGTGTATATAAATCATACAAATTTGCACCAATATTTGTAAGATAGGTAGCCCATTCAGATGGAGGCGCAACTGAGAGCATATGTGACATTGAAAGGCCATTTACAGTCTGTCCATATGTCCATATCATAGAATCAGCACGAAAAGCTCCACCATCAAATGTTACATCATTATATAAATCAGCACTTGCTACGTATGAAATAGCCGCTTTTAGATTAGGATGATTTTCACCTGCAGCTAAATAAGTAGTTATACCATTTGCTGAACCTCCAAACATGCCGATTTTACCATTACACCATGATTGTGAAGCAATCCAATCAATAGTATCATATCCATCTGGACCATCATCATAAAAAAGGCGATCTATGCCCTCAGAATAATATCTCCCTCTTGTGTCTTGTTCAACCCGCGCATATCCGTTAAATATCTCATTGGGCCATGTTGTTGGATCCCCAGGATCAGGACCAACACCAGGATCACCAATACCATATGGAGTTCTAGAAAGAATCACTGGATAAGATCCAGATCCGGGAAGATAAACTCTTGTGTACAATTTCTTACCGTCTCGCATCATAACCATTTCTTCAAAAAAGATAGGTCCATTTGAATTAGCCAGTGCAATTGGAATTGTAAAGAATGTAAAACTTGTAATGAATACTAAAAGCAGAAGCGATATACATTTTATATTTTTTCTCATTTTTTTCTTTCATCTTTTTTTTAGTATATTTTTGGAGCGCTTCCTATTAGCGCTAATAGAAAATCATTAAAAAGAAATTTTAATCACAAAAAAATCACAAAAACTCTTGATTTATTTTTTGATTTAGGTTGTTAGTTAGATTGGATTAGTTTTATATTACGCTAAGTTAATATATAAAATTTTTTACATAATTAAGAAAGTATTTAATTTAAAAAAGAAAAATTTCAGATCAACTATTCATATGCCGTATAAAACCCTTAAAGGCATACTGGTTCAATCCTCAATGCCTAAAATTGTTATACGTTTTAGGAATTTCTTATTAAGTCTCCTGAAAAAATTAAATTAAAATAGAAAAATCTTATTTTTATTCTGTTTTATTGATTATTATGGAGGATTTATTTGTATGGAAATCATGAAGAGAAAAATCAAGGATATTGAAAAACGTAAATTTCCAAAAGAAATCAGTTTTAAACCAATAGGTATAATTCATACCCAATTTAAATCCCTCAAAGGTATTCCAATTCAGTCATCATTGTCGGAATCAAAGGGTACTATCGAAATCTTCCCTGAATACCAATCAGGCTTAAAAGATTTAAACGGATTTTCTCATATTTATTGTCTTTATTTCTTTGATATGGTAATACCCCCTGTTCCACTTATTTCAAAACCCTTTTTAGACAAAGAATCTAGAGGTGTTTTTGCCATTCGAACTCCATTTCGTCCCAATCCTCTTGGTCTTTCAATATTAGAAATTCGAGGAATTAAAGAAAATCTAATTCATGTAAAAAATGTTGAGATTCTTGATAAAACACCTTTATTAGATATTAAACCATATGTATCTAAATTCGATAATATAGATTCATACAAAATAGGTTGGCTGAAAGGAAAAATTGAAAAAAAGCTAAGTTAAGAGGATTTCTCATTCTTCTTTTCTCGAACTCTTTTTGCTTGTATAGCAATAGCCTCAAGAAGTCTACGTTGATTTGTTGATATCCATGGGCCTTCACAATCAATAGCAGCATACGGAACATTACTTTTATTAGCTAGAGGGCGAATAATAGCTTGTGAGTTCATTGCAGGTTGGCAATTAAATGTACCTAAGTTAATTAAACCATCATAGATTCCTTCTTTAACGGAATGTAAAAATCTGCCAGTAATTATTGGAGTCTCGCTAAGACTATTTGCGGAAACATATTTATTTCCTTCTTCAAAAAGATCAATAAATTCTATAAACTGGTCAAATAATAAGCCAGACTTACTCATGAGTCTTCTAATAACTTTACATTGTGAATCTAAAAATTGTAAAGCTTTTTTATTTCTTTTTGCTCTAAGAGCTTCTCTTCGATCATCCTCATCCAAATCAGGAAAATCAAGTAAATGTTTATTAAATTGTTCTTTAGGTGTGATATATCCCTTCTTAAATCCATATCTTATTGTACTTTCACCTAAAATTAGACTCATTGACTCAACTATATCAACGACTTTAGGAATGATACCTTTTTCTAGAAAAAATTCTTCAATTGAATAATGATCGAACATTAAATTCAAACCCCCAAATATTAAAACCTTTGGAGTTTCTTCAATTGTGGCATTAATAGGTATTCGAGCAATTTCTTTTGCCCATTTCATTAAACCAATGTTTAAAGTATTCTTTTCATTTTTTAGATTATCGATAAATTCATTAGTTATATCTTCAAATAAATACAAAGCTATATTTTTCCTTCGAGCAACACATTGCAACGCATTTCTTGCTTCGATAATATATTGACCAATGATAAAGTAAATATTTTCCCAAGCTAATAAATCTCGATTTAAACCAAGGTAATTATTAGTATATTTAGGGAAAGCACAGAATATTGCATTCTTTAGATTTAAAGTCTTTGCAAAGGTCTCCCAGAGAACAGGCCATGCACCATTTTGACAGGGTCCATGGTTATCTATAGGTGTTCGATATATAGTAATTTCATCTTCGCCTCTGTACTCATTAATATCCTTTAAAACTGCTCCTGCTATAGCAACACTAGCAAGACATTCTCTCCCTGAACATAGCTTTTTCGCATATTGTAAAACTGATGCATCTGTTTCTGTACTGATTCTAATCTTTCGATTATATTTCTCAAACAAGTTTATTACTAGCTGTCTTCCATATGAATTACGGGGTTCTGGATTGACATAAACCACTCTTGGATCATCAAATCTAACCTTCTGTCCGTCACTGTCAATAATATGTTTATGGTCCTCTGAAAACCGAGCTTGTGTAACTTTATTAGATCCATCTGTTGCTGAATCTTCAAAATTTTTTATTTTAGACATTTTACTTAGATTGTTATAATTTGGTTTAGTAAATTTTTGTTTTTCTTATTCAAATTTCGATGTCGTTCTTCAATTATATCAAGAAACGCACCTACTCTTGTTTCAAACCCCGCATGAGCAGTGTGAGAATCAATTTCAAGATAACAAAAAGTGTGTCCTTCAAGCTGTTGCCGAAAGTGATGATACATAGTGCCATCTGGGCCACACGAAAAACAAGATACAAAGCATATGTATAGATTAGGATATTTTTTTACATACTCAACAGCATTATTAATCTCTTGAGTAAAACTCCATACATTTCTTTTATGGGTTGTATCATTATTTAAAATTGGTAATAAATCGGAAGGGATAGCATTATATCCTCTACTAACAATCTTTCGAGGGAGTGCTATATTAACATCTTTTGGATAAACAACATATGGTCTTCCTGCTATAATTACCGACGGTTGTTTTAATAATTCCTTTAACTTTTTTTGTCCAAATTGAAAATAGATTTCTCTAAACATTTTATAATGAGATAACGCTACAAATCCTGCGTTAATTCCTACTTTCTCTTCTAATCCTAAATGACGAGCAATCTTGCCAAACTCCTTGAGAGTTGTCTCAATAAGCGCTTCAGAAAGGCCGATATGAGGTGATAACATTTTGTCACTAACATTTTCAAAAGCAGCACGGATAATATCAGGAATAGTTGTCGTAGAAGGACAAGTATATCCATGAATATAACCTTTTGGAATTTCCATTTCAATCACATGTGGTAAGAAAACATAATCAACATTACGATTAATAAGATCATTTACAGCGCCATGGACTAATTCACACGGGTAACATATCGGTGCTTTAGTTTTTGTATTCCCAATTTTTGAAGGATTTGATACTACTACATCATAACCTAACTCATTAATAAATTTAGCATACAATGGAAATAATATATGAGAAGTTAATGCTAAAGGAATACCAATTGTCCCACGTGGATTCTTTAAAGGACGAGCTCCAAAATCATTAAATATAAGATTATTTCTTAATTCTATGAGATCTTGGCCCTCTTTAATTTTGGTGTTCTTTTGGCGTAAAAGTCGATATTTTGAGCATAAACCACCAAATGGGTAAACCTTTCCTCTTATTGAAATGTTTTGAATCTCACAGTTATTATCACACGCTTTACACCTGAATATATTTTTAACTTTTATTTCTCCTTTCATTAAATTCAAAAGTTTATAATTTATTTCTGAGATTATACCATTATCAAGAAGATCTCGCGTCATAAGAGCAGTGCCTACTGCTCCCATAAGTTCAGGATGTGCTGGTACTATAACTTTTCGTTGTGAACGGGCAGCTATAGCTAATCCAACGGATTTATTAAGAGCTACACCACCTAGGAAAAGGAGTTTTTCCCCTATTTGTCGTGGACCTACTATACGTGAAATATAATTATCAGCAATTGAATAAACTAAACCAGCAACTACATCATCAGGATGTGCCCCTTGCTGAAGTGCATTTCTCAAATCAGTATTAATAAATGCCGCACATCGTTCACCAAATGCTATTGGATGCTTACTTTTTATCGCAATATTACTAATTTTTTCTACTGGAATTCCCATATCCACTGATGCTGATTCTTCTAGAAAACTACCTGTCCCAGCAGAACATCCCTCATTCATCGCATAATCAATAGGAACACCCTTTAAAAATGAAATGAACTTAGAATCTTGACCGCCTATTTCAAATACAGTATCAACATCAGGAACTTCTTCTGTAGCAGCTCTAGCATGTGCTAATATCTCATTAAAACTCCTACAATTATCTAAATAAACTGAAACCATTTCTCTAGCAGATCCTGTGACCCCACACTGAATTAACTTTATATAATTATCGCCTATTTGTCTTAAAAGTTCACTAATACAATTTTTAGTAGCTAAAATTGGATTACCTAACGTTCTTAAATAAGTACTTGCTCCTATTGAATTGTCTAATACATTAAATAATACAGCTTTGGTGGTCGTAGATCCTGCATCAATACCAAGTATATACTTTTGTCCTACTTTGATTTCTCTTTTCTCATTTGGATTCACACGGTAATCCAAAAGATTAATTGCTTCCTTCAATGGATGATATGATTCAAATTCAATCTTTGAGGATTTATATAAATTCTCAAATTCACCATAATAATCTGGTAACTCAGCTGCAAATAAAGATGCTCCAAATACTTCAAGATAAGGACTTTCTGGCAATACTTTAATTTCTGAATTTGGAAGAAAACTAGATAGGTTTTCTATAAAGACTTGATTCAGGGTAACTCCCCCTGATATAACTATTAAATTTGTGGGCCATTGAGCTGCTTCTATCATTTCACTTACTTTCCTTGCTAAATCGTAAATGAGTGTTTTTACAATATCTTCTGGCTTACATTCACCTTTATTGAGTTTATGAGTCGCATCTGACTTACAATGAACAGAACATCTTGTTGCTAGTTGGGTAAAGTTTCCCTTTAGGCTAGCCTTAATGCCGTCCTCAATAGATAGTCCCATTCGTTGCAGTTGCTGGACAATAAATTCACCTGTACCCGCAGCACATTTCGATGTTGATATAATGTTTTTTATAATACCATCCTTCATGGGATATACACTGAATGTTTCTCCACCAAGAGAGAGCAGAATGTCAGGCTTTAAATTATAGTAAGATAACGCTTTTTCTAAGCATTCAACTTCGGATATATAAGGTAAATTAAGAAAGAAACTAGTTGCTTGACCTGTAATTACAATTTTTGAACTCTTATCAACATTATAAAGCTCAAAAATCTCTTTTATCTTTTCTTTTGGAGAACCTTCATGTCGTATAATTTCACTTACAGTTTCTCCGTTTTGCATTCTACGAACCCACTTCACCGAAACCGCTCCAATTTCTAAACCTTCATAAAATTGGATTTCATGTTTTTTAATTCTAGAAAGACTCTTATTTGCCATTATTCTTCAGCTGTGTCAAAACTATGGATACCCATTTTACTTAGATATTCATCGATTTAAATAAATAAAAAAGAAAAGTAATAATTATATATTTAAACATTACACAACGAAAAATAAGATTACTGATATTATTGCATTAACCTCAGTGTAAACTTAATGATACACGTACATTCAAACGAATAATAAATCTGAATCAGTTAAAGATTTTTAAGTAATATTAATTGTTAAAAAAAAAATTAGTCTTAATAAAGAAATAATACAGCTTAAATTAGTATAATATAGAAAGTGAGAAAAATTTGAATGATCGTTCATTCATAATATTTTAACAGCATTAATCTTTTAGGAAATGGGGAATATCATTTTCAAATCCTACAAAAAAAAACTCTCAAAGGTTAAAAAGAGATCCGATATTAAAAAACGAATTTCTTGAAAAAAACTCGACTCCATTTTTAACGGCGAATCCTACATCTAATTTCTTTGTTGGATTCAGCATTGTTAAAACTATTGACATTGGTTTTTCAATACTAGACATGAAATATTCAAAATTGGATTTCGACTTAAAATATATATTTTTTATTTCATCCGGGACCACATACTTGACGTCTCTAAATAAAGGATTAGCTTCTTTGTTGCCAACCATTAAATCATGAAATGCTTCGATTCTTGTTCTAAGTCCTTCAAAACCAGAACTTCCATCAAGACTAATATGAATTTGGGGCATATAAAACTTGTCTATGTTTTTCTCAGCTTCTAACATTCCCATGAGGGATATTTCAGGCATGCAAGTAAATGGGAATATATGGACAAAACCATCAAAACCTTTTTCTTGAGACTCAAGATAACTTCCCATGTTCCACACAGCCTCCCCCCCAATATCCATTGGAATATACTTTCTTGCAACACGTTCAAGTCGTCTTCTTCGTTTGCTGGCGTTAAGTTTGTACATGACCCAATCAAAGACATCATACTGCTTGTGAACCTCGATACCCATGACGCCTAATTCTCCCATCAGATCATAATTAACCCATTTCTCCAACATGACTTGGATTTCTCCAGTATAACAAACCCTCAAAGGTTCCATTTCCTTGTCAATAGGAATCTTGCGAAAATTTTCATCTATCGTTCTATCAAAATTAGATAATTTCATCAAATTATTTTCGTTATCAAGTAAATTCATCAAAGTATGAACTACTTTGGTAGTCATTGCTTTGTTTTTTTCTCGACATCTAACAAGTCCTTCAATATGGCTTATTCTTTCAACATAGTATGCTTTGAGCAAGAACAAGAGTGTGTTTCTTAAAATTTTATAGTCATCAAATTTTCTTCCTGTTCTTTTTTCTAAATCACGAAATATGCTTAACCATTCAAGAGTTCGAAAATCATCTTGACGTAGATAAAACATTCTAACATCCTTGAATCCCATATTTTTCAAGATTCTTTTCTGGACAACAGCATAAATTCCTGCTCGACATGGGCCGTAGTCAGCAATCATCGCAAAATCTTTAACATCATAATTACGATACAGGTTTATCATTTCACCAAGAATGACTTTAAATGGAAAACAAACGAATTCAGGAGAATTTTTAACTCCTTCACTAACGATTTCAGTGTTTACTAGAGGGGGTTCAACAACCTCAATACCAGGAAGATCATGGAATAAACCTTTGAAAAAAATATAGCTCCAACCCATTCGTGAAAATGAAAGTCTAACATTTACCATTTACCGCACCTACTATTCCATCGCGCAAATATCCTATCATCCTTTTCTCTTCCAGTTACTCTACTTTTATCTTCTTCTCTGACAATGTATTTAACTGTACATCTATTTGGACAATCAGGACAGACAAATGAACCTGTAGCCAAGTTCATTTCACTAACTTTTAGGCCATGAAAAGAAGATATCTGTCCATTTACATGTTCCTTTGCCAAAATGGCTGAACCAAATGCTCCCATCACATAAAAGTTTTCATGAATAATGACTTCATACCCCAATTCTTCTTCAAAAGCATTTTTTATTCCAGAATTTGCTGCAACTCCCCCCTGAAATACAAAAGGAGGGGAGAGTTTCTTGCCTTTGCAAACGTTATTCAAGTAGTTTCTAACAAGAGCTTTACACAATCCCTTGATTATTGATTCTTTAGAATTTCCTTCTTGTTGTTTACTGATCATATCAGATTCGGCAAAAACTGTGCATCGTCCTGCAATTGAAACCTCATCTTCTGCCCGAAGAGCATAATCGCCAAATTGCTCAATTGGAATACCTAATCTAGATGCTTGATGATCAAGAAAAGAACCCGTGCCAGCAGCACAAACACTGTTCATGTTAAAATCTGTTACGATGCCATTTTTCATCAATATAACTTTACTGTCCTGTCCCCCGATTTCAAGAATTGTTCTCACGTCAGGGGTATAAGTTGAAGCTCCAATTGCATGAGCAATTATTTCAGGTCTTGCTACATCTGCACCGATAAGAGCTTTTATTAAATACCTAGCGGAACCTGTTGTCCCCACACCACAAATATTTTTTTCGATGTTATCGGGAAGGACTTCTTCCATATATTTTAGATTTTCTTGTGTAGAAACAATGGGAGAACCATCATTTCTGGTCCAGGTAGCATATAATAATTCACTTCT
>JBHLLT010000026.1:13507-39166 GCA_048938855.1 Promethearchaeota archaeon | reverse complement strand
ATAGGAATTCTAGTGATATCAACAGATATATCTTTTTCATCGTTTCCTTTAATTGAATCATTCTTCATTATAAAATCCTCCCATAAGTTTTTGAATTTCCTCCGTTTTTAGTTTTTTCGTGGGAAATCTCCCATATATTCCATCTTTACCAATTTCATCATATTTTATACTAGCAGAAAGAGGTAGTATTGTTGATCCATCCTCCATTTCTAAACCTGGCATTGCGCCGTTCGATAAACTAAAAACACAATTATCTCCAATGTTTACTCCGAAAAAAGTTAAATTTTCTTCTCCATATACCCCATCAACTACATGATTACTAATATGAGAAAAGGTTCCAATATAACAATTCCTACCAAAATCAATATGACTGTGGAAGAATGTATCTTCAAAAACTGTACCTTTACCAACTTTATTTGAACCAATAAATCTTAATTCCCAATTTAAAAGCCAAGGAAAGGGAGATCGAATAAAAGCAAAAATCGGGTATTTAAATAGAAAAGATCTAAAATGATAATAATTTAACATATGAGAACTCTCATTTAAATTTCGATCAAATACACCTTGGGCAGGTCCTCTTTTGTCTGCCATCTTATAAAACCATTTTGTAAATAATGCTACAAAAAATAAATGTAAAAGATAGAGAGAAACAAAAATTATTGGAGTGAGCAAAGTTAGAGTAAATATTATTGGATTTAAGATATAACTTAAAGATAAGGGAATAGAAAAAAAATTAGGGATTAATATAATAAATAAAAAGAAAAAAAATAGAAATCCAGGTAATATAAAGGAACAACCAATTATTAACCATCCAGAAATAATATAAAAATGAAATGGAACAGATAATTCCTTGGTATGTGATCTAAGCATTTCAGTATCATATTCTTCTAAAGATGTTTTATCAAAAATTTCATTTTTAACATGTTCAAAAGTCCTATTAAATCCTATATTTTCAGTCTTTTTTGCGGGATTTCCATGATAAATTGAATTACTTTCTAATCTCTGATTGACTGTTGTCATGGATATGGCATCTAAAATGGTATTAGTTTCAATCGTTGTACCAGGTAATACAATAGAATGAGCACCTATGATTACGTTATCTTTTATGGTAACTTGCTTTAGAATTAATTTGTCATTAATAATTATATTAGATATGACAAAACTTCCTTGACCAATTTTAACATTTTTTCCAAATTTAATAAATTCACAGTCTATCCATCCCTCATGTAACGAATTCGAAAAGGAAGTCTTAATCCCGAGTATCTTCAAAACTAAGGTTTCGAGTAAAGGTAATGATAACTGTCTTGCTAACCAAGTAGGCCATTTTCTTACTATTGCTCTTAAACTCCAAAAGCAATAGTTTTTGTCATTTTTATTTCTATTGAAAATCCCCTCAATCGGTTTGTGGATGGCATTTATAAAAACTAAAAAAATTCTCCCCACTATAGCTGAACTAAGTATTAAAATAAGAATTCCAAAGAAAAACGCGAATGGAAAGGTTACATAAAAGATTAAATCAAGAATAGGAAAGAAATGCCAAAAGTACCATATCCAAATGAATGTTGGTTGAGCAGATAATATTATTATCGCAAAATAGATAATCAGATACTTTCTCTTAGCAAGAGTATTTGTGGTTCGCGGACCTACTCTTAAAGATGCTGGTAATGAAATTTCAAAATCACTTTATTAAATTTATTGAAAGTTTTAGTTATAAGGAATTCAGCACTTCAATTTATGCATTTAAAAGTATAATTTAAACAAGATTATTTATTTTTATCCTTTTAAAAAAAATAATTTTAACCGATCTTTATTAATAAAAAAGATTGAAATTCTATTTACTACTAATCCATTTATTATTAAAAAAAGAAAAAAAACATATTAAAGAGTAGAAAAAATGAGTGAACCATTTTTTTGGTGGACTGAAGAACATATAAAACTTTCTGAGAGAGCAAAACAATTTGTAGATAATAATATTGAAGAAGCAGAATACTATTTTTGGAAAAATAAATTCCCTTGGCCTTTGGTTAAAAAGGTTGCAAAAGAAGGGTTTTTTGGTGCTGGGATCCCAAAGGAGTATGGTGGTTTGGAACTAGGGGCTACAGGAAGCTGTATTGTAGCAGAACAATTAGGACGCCTTTATTCTGTGGGACATGTGTTCACAGTAAGTATATTAGCTGGGATGGAGCAAATTCTAAGGTATGCTACAGAAGAACAAAAAAGGAAATGGCTTCCAAAATTAGCAAAGGGTGAAGAATTAGGAGCAGTATGTATTACAGAACCATTTGCGGGTTCTGATGCAGCAAATGTCTTCACATCAGCTAAAAAGGAAGGAGACGAATGGATAATTAATGGAAAAAAAAGATATATCACCGGTGCTGGTGTTTCTGATAGATATTTCATTTATGCTAAAACCAGTGATGATCCTGCTATTCGAAAACAATATGGGCATATTACATCATTTATTGTTGAGAAGGGTACTCCTGGGTTTACATTGGAGAGGATTAATCCGTTAATAGGTCTTGATAATGTTCCAAATGGCTATTTAGATTTTGATCATGTGAGAATATCTGATGAAAATCGAATAGGAGCTATAGGAAAAGGATGGAATGTTATGATGGCAGGGTTGAATTTTGAAAGATTAATAGGATCTGCTGTTTTTGGAGGGGCATTCGAAGATATGATTCAATTACTTTTTCACTTTACTCAAAGAAGAGTTCAATTTAATCGAACAACAAACCAATTTCCAGGAATTCAATTTGGAATTGCTGAAATAATTTCTAAATACAGAGTTGCAAGAACATTTGCCTATTATGTTGCAAAATTATTAGATGAAGGGAAAGAACCGATGGTTGAAGCCTCAGTCGCAAAATTGATGACTACAGAATTTGGGAGGGATTGTGCTTCTAAAGCCATTCAAATTCTAGGGGGTGATGGGTTAACCAGATTTTATCCAGCAGAACGCTTTTTGCGAGATGCAAAAATAGGGGAGATTGTCGCTGGGACTAATGAAGTTCAAAAAATGATTATATATCGATTTAGCGCTATGCTTCCTAGATACAATAACTCAATAAGACTCAGATGGGATGAGGAAGTTAAAGCTCCTTTAATATCAAACAAAGATTCTCAATTCAATGGTTTAGAATTGAACGAAGAAAACATTTTAAAAGTGATAGCTCATGATTATAAAATTAATCCTGGGTTATACATGACTCCAGATGATGTAAGAGAGGATATTGGAGGGGGTAGTCGTTCCACAATAAGAAAAATATTTGAAACTTTAGAGAGTCAAAAATTGATTGTATGTCATAGAGATAGGCAAAAGAAAATAGTATTAGTAAAAGCAACTTATGAAGGGTTACAAAAAGCATTTTCCAAAGATCATTATCAATGGTTTCCTAAATGGTATGAGGATTCTGATAAATTCTAAATAATAATTATATTAATTTCTTTTTTTCATTCTTTTTTCTTTTATTGAAAATAAATTGAACTTCTTCTATTATTCCATTTCAAAATTTTCAATTAATTCAACGTTTTTATTGGTATCAATTGTAATAGCATTCAGCTTTACTTCCTCATCAGTACTATCCTCTTCATCTACCATAACAAAATAAAATGTTTTACCTTCTGTATCATAACCAACTTCCATCTCTCCACAATCCTCGGGTAGTATCTCCTTAATATTTTTTGGAGCATTTTCTTTTAAGATTTCGAAAACAGTATCTTCTAGCTTTTTTTGACTTTCTCTGATTTTCTTGATAGTCTCAAAATCAAAATTTCCCATGGATTCTTGAGCTTTAGAATTTAAAGAGTTCCACTCCTCGAACATATCTTTCAAACTAGGTTTTGACGCCATACGAATACATTAATATTATCAAAAATAAAGGTTCTTATTATCACAAAAATAAAGCTGTAAGAATAATGAGTTTTTCACTTCCAAAACCTGTAGAAAAAGGAGACAAAAGTCTTGAAGAATGCATTTATGAACGTGAAAGTATACGATATTTTCATGCTAAAGCTTTTGATATTGAAAAAGTCTCGCAGATATTGTGGGCAACTCAAGGGAAAAAGGGAGAAAATAGAACTGTTCCTTCAGCAGGTGCTACCTATCCATTAGAAATATATGTTACTCTCAAAGATAAGGGTTTTTTTAATTACAATGTTAAAAATCATACACTGGATTTAATTAGCGAAGAAGATTTAAGTAAAAAACTTGCTAGAGCTTCTTGGGATCAGAATTTTATTGCTGAAGCATACATGAATATAATAATATGTGCTGAATTCTCAAGAACTACTATTAGATATGGAGAAAGAGGCGTTAGATACGTATTTATTGAGGTGGGTCATTGTGCGCAAAACATTCACTTAGAATCTGTCGCTTTAGGACTAGCATCGGTACCCGTTGGGGCATTTGAGGATGAAAGAGTAAAAGAGGTCCTTAAACTTCCAAAAAAAATTGAGCCACTTTATATTATTCCAATTGGATATGCTAAATAAAGTGTTGTGTGTTGAATTCTTCTTTCCCTATAGAGAAATACATAGCTTTTGAACTAGTATCAGGGATGTCAACGTGCCCCAAATATTTCAACCCACATCTTTCAGCAACTTTCCATATTTCTTTACTTTTTGGATTAATAAATATGGAAATTTTATCTAAACCTAATTCTATAAATCCAAACTCTATAAGCTTTTTAACTGATTCAATAGCAAAACCAGAACCCCTATATAGAGGAATTAAATAATAAAAGCAAATTGCTTCTTTATTTTCTGTTAAAAGGTTAAATCCACAGAAACCAATGCAATCATTTGTATCTTTTTTTAAAATTATTAAACTAAAAATAGGATTCAAAGTTTCTAAGGGACTTATCATTAATTTAAACAATAATTTTGGCCTTGAGAGATCAACGTTTTCTAAGAAGTAATGCGCATTTTCAAGAATATCTTTATCATTAATAATTCTCAAAAAATTTTCAAAATCATCTTTATTAATAGGTCTAAGAGTAAGTCTTTTAGTTTTTATGCCTTTTGATATATCCATTTCGATATTTTATCTTATAAAGTATATGTTATTAAGTTTTAAAGTTGAATTAATATTTATAATTTCTATTTGATAAAAAAGCTCAAGTTCATATAAATGCCGTACGATGAAAATCAAGTAAAAAACAGAATAAAAAATAGTATGGTATACAATTTAATTATACTTTTGATTTTTGTATTCTGGTTTTATTTTTCTTCATTTGAAAATATTTTAATGTTATATGGGATATGTATTGCAATTTTTTTGATTATTTTAGTAAAGTTAATAATAGAACTTAAAAACGGTTTCAATAGAAAAGATATTCTTATTTATGTATTGCTTTTCCTTATACCTTTTTCTTTAATTGCAAATGTTATCTTATTTTATAATACTTCGATTACAATTTTTATACCGTTCGATAATTTAGTAGGGGTAATCCATCACCATAATATTTTTCTTTTTTTAATCTATTTCTCGATAGTCTTCTTAAAATTAATTGGGATCAAGATCTATTTCTCTAGAAATGTAACAATCCTTGAAGAGGGAAAGGGAGATGAGATTTTTCAGTTTTTTACTAAGAATCTAAATTATAAAAAAATTATCCTTTTAATAATTTTCTTTCCGTTAGTAGCTTTTATAGAGGAATTGATCTATAGAACGCTTCTAATTAGTGTATTAACATATTACCTAAATTGGAATTATCTTTTAACTATCATTTTTATATCAATTATCTTTGGACTAGTGCATTTTTCTACGTCGCAAAATTGGGGGCATGTAATTTCTACGCTTTTATCGTCAATTATATATTCACTTGCTTTAATTCAAATGGGAATATTGTATCCCTGGCTATTCCATTTACTTACAAATCTATTTGTCTTATTATTTTATTACCAATTAATTAAGAAAAGATCTTATACAACTAATTAGGTTTTAAAGATCTATTTTCTTCACTGAAAAGCTACTTAACTCATTACATTTATAATTAATGATGGCCAGCTGTTTATTCCATTATAATAAACCGAATCAGATTTAGGCTGTGCATTACCATTAATATCCGTAGCTTTCGTATTAAGTGTAAAAGTCCCTGAACTCCCAAACATAATTGTTATTTTCCAGAAAACCCAAACATGATCTAAATCCATGTCCTTTATTATAACAGCTTGGTCCCAGGTTTTGCCTCCATCAATCGTGTACTCAATTTTTGATATTCTTCTTCCTCCATAAGCTGCCCCTCCAATTTCAAGTGGAACTCCAACATCTACATCTACATCATTACTCGGAAAAAATATTTTTGAATCGACGTCCATAGGAGGTGAAGTATCCCAACCTCTATCATCCCAGTAGTCACTCATTGGTTTATCAATTACTTCAATATCAATTACCCACGCAGGTTGTTTAGCTCCAAATGCACCAGGATTCACAACTCGAAGTGGAAAACCTTGAATAGGAGGTATAATTTTTCCATTCATGTAGAGAGCTCCAATTGTACTATTATTTTTTAATTGTTCAAGTGTTTGAGAGGTATAATACCCATCTGCAGCTGTAAATTTTACTCCTGTCGCATTTTCTTTCAAACCAAGAGATTCTATTAAATCATATATTGAAAACCCCTTCCATATTGCAGTAGATACAAGAGGACCATTAATATAATTCCCAATACATTCTGTTGTTAATACTCGTTGAATTAAGTTCAAACCTCGCAGCTCAGTAAGAGTGAATTCCTTCGAATTATTTATTTGCCCCCATACGTTAAGTCTATAATTATTTGGGTCAATATTTGGGACATTACCAATTCTTGTTATAAAATAATCTTCTGTTTTTGTAATAAAATCTGGATATCCCCTAATGTTAGATTTATTATTAAGAATGATAATGTTGCTAATTATTAATGAGGCCCCTATTAATGAGGCTGCTATAACTATGACAAGGTAAGTTTTTTTTTTAAGGAATAATGAAAAATGTCTCTTCGTGTTCAAATTATATAATTTATAACCAGTTTTTATATTAAGAATGATCCTTAAGAAACTAAACTAAGTTCTTTAAAAATAAATTTACCAATCATCAAATTCGCTTTAGTCAAAATAACCAAGAATTTAATTAAATATTTTAGAAAATTTTTAAAAATTTAATGTAAAACTATTCGTATGACTCATAAAATTCTAATTTTAACAGGAGATTACGTCGATGATTATGAATTAATGGTCCCTTATTCTATACTTACTATGTTTGGATGTGAAGTTAAAATTATTTGTCCTGGCAGAGGTAGAGGAGATTTTATAAAAACAGCTATTCATTATATTTCAATAGAAGATTGGGAATTAGCGCTAAACAGAAAGCCGATTACATATTCAGAATCACTTGGACACCCATATAAACTTGATGAAGATTTTGATTGGGAAAACATCGAGCAAGAAGTTGAAGACTATGATGGTTTGATTATTCCAGGTGGACGAGCTCCTGAATACTTGGCTTTAATTCCAGAAGTTCAAAAACTTGTCTTTCATTTCATGGAGAAAAAAAAACCAATTGGTGCGATTTGCCATGGTCCTCAGGTTCTAGCTTACACGGATGCTGCTTTCGAAGAAATTGATTTTTTGAAAGATAAGAAAATTTATCCATACCCCTCAATCGCTTTAGAGTGCACTTTACTAGGTGCCATAATTGAGGATGAATATCCTGGAAATATTGCTTTTACGCAAGATAACTTAGTAACTGCACCATCTTGGGATGGATTACCTGATTTTATGAAACAATTTTTAAAACTTCTTAATTTAACGACAATACCTTAAAATAAATATTACTAAAATTAGAAAATGATAAAAATGGCAGAATTTAAAGCAATTATATTAGAAGAAATTGAACAATTTGTAATAATTCACTTAAATAGACCAGATAGTTTAAATTCATTAAATATGCAATTGGCTGAAGACTTGTATTCTTGTCTGCAATATATATCTGAGCATCATAAAATTAGGGCAATTTTGATCACAGGGAAAGGAAAAGCATTTTGTGCAGGTGGTGATATTAATGATTTCAAGAAAGCTACAAATCCTATGGCGTATATGAATGATTTAGCAGACAAATTCCATACAGCTTTGAAGTTATTGAAAACAAGCAACCTACCAACATTAGCAGTGATTAACGGAGCATGTTTTGGAGCAGGATTGGGTTTAGCTAGTGCATGCGATTTAAGGATATGTTCAAATAATGCAAAATTTGGAAGTGCATTCACAGGTTTAGGTCTCTCTCCCGATAGTAGCTTAACATATCATTTACCTAAAATACTTGGATTAACAATCAGTAAAGATTTAATCTTAACAAATAGAATTCTAACGGCTGAAGAAGCTTTACACTTTAATCTTGTTTCCAGAGTTTATGAATCTGTAGATTCTCTTATTACAGAATCAAAAAAAATTGCTCTTAAATTAAGTAAGATCGCTCCCATTGCATTTACAAATGCTCGTAATTTGATTGAAACTTCATTTTGTAATGATTATGATACTCAAATTAGACTAGAGATAAAAAATATCGTAGAGAGTGCTGGGAGTGATGATTTTCAAGAAGGAATTAAAGCATTTTTTGAAAAAAGGGAGCCCAACTTTAAAGGTGTTTAATAAAAGCACTCTAACCCCCATTTTTTTTATAATTAATATTAAAAAGAGGTTATTTTTTGAAGAACCTAATATAATTTTCTAGTATATGATAATAGAGATTAAATGAAATGAAAATTGAATTTCGAGAAGCTAAAAATATAATAACTAAGAGTAATATTCCCTCAATCGATTATGTAATAAATCCATACACTGGTTGTCAACATGGATGTATTTACTGTTATGCCGAATTTATGATAAGATTTACAGGACATAAAGGAGATAAATGGGGACAATTCTTAGATATTAAGACTTTTGATTTGGATAAGATTAAACCACAGAAATACAAGGGAAAGGTTATTCTGCTAAGTTCGGTAACCGATCCATATTTACCTTTAGAAAAAAAATACCAAAATACTAGAAAAATACTAGAAAAACTGATTGGAACTGAAGCAGAGATCTCAATCCTAACTAAATCAAAACTAGTTCTAAGGGATCTTGATTTATTTAAGAAATTTAAAAATATTAGAGTCGGTATTTCAATAAGTACTTTGGACGTGGAATTCGCAAAAGTTATTGAAAGAGCTGCTTCAAAACCATCAGACAGACTAGAAGCTATTAAACAAATATCTAAAGCAGGAATTGAAACATATACTTTTATATCTCCATATTTTCCAGAGATAACTAATTTTAAGGCCATTATTAAGGAGATTAAGGATTATACTGACCGATTCCTTTTTGAAAACCTAAATTTCCGGCCACATAACATCCCTAGAATAATGAGAATAATTAAAGAGTATTATCCGAAATTACTTTCAATATATAAAGAAATTCAAAAAGATCGTAGTTATTGGGACATACTTGAACATGAAATTGAGAATTATTGTCAACAGGAAAATGTTAACTATGAAATTGAATTTCACCATGGAGGTTTTTCAAAAAGTTAAAAGCTAACTTAAAATAAATATTAATTAAAAGAAATTTAAAAGCAGATGCCAAGTAGTGTATTTTCCCATCAAGCTCCTGGGTTGCTAATAAAAATTAAATATCCTAAAATATTTGATGGAACAGCTCTATGTCTAGGGGCTCTTATCCCTGATTTTAACTTTATATTTGATTTGTTCTTAAATACTAATTTTTACGTGTTTACGCATAGTTTATTAGGTCAGTTTTTATGGACGATTCCAATCACTATTATAGCTACTGTTATATTCTCTAGGTATATTGGACCTTTATGTGCACGAATAGCTTCCAAAAAAAGTAGATTTTATGAACCCCTAAGATATTTTGGTGTTGATCAATGGAATCTTTTAAAAAAGAAGAAATACTCAAGAAAATCTTGGTTCATTATTTCTTATTCTGCTTTTATAGGTGGAATAACACATATTTTATTAGATTTCCCTGCACACAAATATTTTACAATTTTGTTCCCATGGTTTGTAGGATTGAATTTCGAAATTTTCCAATATTCCCTTTTAGACTATGGTACAATAGCAGTTGGGCCTTTCACATTTGAAGCTAATCTTACTATTTATAATCTTTTATGGTTTATTGAAACAGTAGTTACTTTTGTTTTATCTCTTTATCTTCTCAGATATATAAAAAAGCATGAATTAATTAAGAAATGGTATGAAATACCACCAGGTTAATATATTATTTAGGAAAAATATAATGGAAAAAAAAGGAAAAATAGTCAGATGCCAAATGGATTAGTTTCTCACCAAGCACCAGGATTACTACTAAAAATTAAATATCCTAGAAATTTTGATGGGACAGCATTATGCATTGGTTCATTGGTTCCTGATTTAAATATTATAGTTGACTACTTTTTACCATTTTCGTTTAGGAATATTACTCATAGTTTACTAGGGCAACTAATTTATACTATTCCGTTAACTCTCATTTTGACTATTTTATTTTGTAGTTATATTAGCCCATTGGTTGCCAGAATTGCGAAAAAAAAGAGCAGAATATATTCACCTTTAAGATTTTTTGGTTTAGATGGATGGGATAATTTAAGCAGTAAGAAATTTAACTCAAAATTCTTTTTAGTTGCTACTTACTCTGCCTTAATTGGGGGTTTAACACATATTATAATTGATCTTCCTGCGCATGGTGTGAATCCCCTTTTTTTTCCATTAATAATGCAAAATCCTGATTTCTTATTGTATTCATTTGTTGATTTCGGTCCTATTTTTATAGGGCCAATAAGAATTGACCGTAATTTAACAGTATATCAACTCATTTGGTTTGTCGAGGATACTATTATGTTAATAATATCGCTTTATCTTCTCAGATATATTAAGAAACGTAATTTAATTAGTAAATGGTATAATGAGAGCATCCCGGAGAATAAAGAACATGTCGTCTAGTGGTAAAAGAAAATACGAAATCGTTGCGTATTTACTGTTAATCTTAACAATGGTAATATGGGGAGGTACATGGCCAATTGGAAAATGGATAGTAGATCCTTTATATGGCCCAACGATTCCTACATTTATGATAGCCGCAATAAGATATTTCTTAGCAGTCGTTTGCTTTTTTATAGTTCTAAAAGTTAAAGAAGGAACTTTAAATTGGCAGTTTGCAAAGAAAAATTGGAAAATTTTATTGTTAATGGGATTATTATCAGTTACTGTTTACCAGATGGGATATCTTATAGGGGAAATATTTACCGCTGCAAGTGATGCTAGTATTATGGTCGCTACAAATGCTATATGGGTTGTAATTCTCTCTAATCTCTTCTTAAAAACAGAATTTTTTAATTGGAAAAAGATTGTTGGAACTCTAATGGCTTTTATTGCAGTTATTATTGTCTTTGGATTTTCGCCAAATGAAGAAGTCTCAAATCGATTACTTGGAGATGTTTTGATTTTAATTGCTGCAGTTGCTTATGCTTCATATACGGTTATATCACGTCATTTTATGAACAAAGTAAATGATAACCATAAGTTAAATCAACCTAGCTCATTGTGGATAATTACATGGGTATCTTTTTTTGGTTTTTTAACAACTGTTCCTCTAGCTTTCATCATCGGACCAGAATATCTTAACCCGATCAAATATTTAACTATTCCTCTTCGAATATGGATTGGAATCATATATTTAGCGTTCTTGTCGACAATAGGTGCTTATACATTTTATTTAGAAGGTGTCAAACGTTTAAGTGCAAGTAGAGCTGCTATTTTTCAAACATCAGTACCATTATTTGGTGTCGTTTTTTCTGCTATATTTTTAGGAGAACAATTTGATGTTTTTATCTATCCTCTTTCATTATCACTAGTAGTATTAGGTATAACTCTTGTAAATCTTAAAAGTTCTAAAATCAAGAGAAATAAAAGTGATACAGGGGCTAGAATTAATAATTCTTGACAAAAATAAAATTATGCTCTTAAAGAAAAATTATTAATTTATTGTTTTTCTAAAAAAACCATAAAATATTTTTAATAATCCATGTACTATAGGTTTTAATATCTGAATTTTTTTCTATCAATAGAATATGATTAAAAAAAAAGATTATTATGAACTTTTAGAGATTGAAAAAGATTCAACAGAAGAAGAAATTAAATTAGCTTATAGAAAATTAGCTAAAAAATATCATCCCGATCTTAATAAGACTGATCCCCACGCAAAAGAGAAATTCATAGAAATAAAGGATGCATATGATACGTTAAAGGACCCGGTTAAACGTAGAATATATGATCAAGCTAAATTTAATCCTCAAAGCTCAGATTGGAGTGATCTCTTTAGAACAAATAGTTATAGAAGTTTCATCGAAATAATGAGAAGGATATATAGAAACTCAACTCCGTATTATAAACCTCCTCCTGAAGGTATGTACATATAATTTATCCCGTCATTTTTATCATGTATTCCCTATTATCAATAGGTTGAATAAGTTATTTTAATAAAAGAAAAATATTTCCAAACCAAGAAAAGATGGAAAAAAAAATTAAAATAATAAAACTATAACATAAATATGGCAACACCTACTCAAGAAATGGGAAATTGTGAAGAATGTAGGGCGGAAATTAATCTCGCTGAGGCATGGAGGGTAGATGAGAAATACTATTGTCAAAGATGTTTTGAAAAATTAAATCTCTAACTTTAACATATTCATTTTTATAGAAGTCATTTCAAGAGATCAAAACAAAATCTTAATGTAAAGATCAATTTATATCTAGCAAAAATATTTTTAATTTCATATTTCATTATTACTTTTAAATATTTAATAATTTGAATAACTTAGGTCTATTTTAATAGATATAATGTCTGATACCTCAAAACTGGATAAAGTTAATAAAATAAAAGCAGAATATAATAGAAAATTAAAAGATTTAGAAATTAAATTAGCAAACAAACATAAAGAATTGAGACAAGTCGATAATGCCATCTTACATGATAAAACAAAAATAAATCATTCAGGTCTTTCCGATTTAAAAACGAAAAAAGCAGAATTAAATGTTGCAATCAATCTTTTAAAAAAACAGATTAAAAAAACTACCAAAGAGAAAATTAAAAAGCTCAAAAAAGCATAATCTATTTTTTTTAGGTACAATAATTAACCCTCCTACCATATATTCTGTAGTACCTCTTTAACCAAAATTGTTTAAGAATGTGAGATTTTGGTTATACTTAAATTACGTGAAATAAAAAGGAGTAATAAAATTATAATTCAGATCGCTTTTTGAGATACCTGTAATTAATACCTATTTATACCCTAATATTTTTTGTACCATTTTCAATTGTGGATATACTAAACGCTTGAAGATTCGGTCATTAGGCCATTTCTCTTTGCTACGTAAATCAAACCAACCCACTTCTGATATTTCATAACCTACCCCCGTTTCTAATTCCGGCTCGGACCCTGCTTGAGCATTGTCTGTTAATGTTTTGCATAAATAAGTCTTATAGAACGGGTAATAATTATCAGGTTGCCCTGGTATTTCCAACAGTAATCGCTCAACAACTACATCGAGATTTGTTTCTTCTTTCATCTCCCTCTTTACGCATTCTTCTGCTGTTTCTCCTTCCTCTCGCCCTCCACCTGGTAATACCCAATACTCAAAGCCATCCTTATATTGTCTATGCTTAATCAATAAAATCTGGTCATTAAGAATGATAGCACCTTGATAACGAGTAGTACGATTCATTACAGATTCCTAAATGTTAAATTAGATTCTCTTCAAAAAAGCTTTTTGTTATTATTCAATAGATTTATCTAATGATTATTAGCTCATTTAAAACAAAAAATTTAAGAAAAATAATTGAAAATGATATCGAAAAATATTAGCGTAAATATAAAGAATAATCAAAAAGTCCCTTTTAAAGAGACTTTTATAGTAATTCAAAAAACTAAAAATTTGGCAATTCTCTATCAAAAATTTAAGAATTCAGAAAAAAATCAAAAAATTGAACTAAGTTTTAAAGAATGTGAGAGGTTAATGAATTTACTCTCTTATTATGTTTTTAAAGGAGATTACAAATACTCTAAAGATAAATTGATAATTTATAGAGAATAATAATGTTATAATAAAAAAAAAGTATATTAATCCATTCTTTTAAAAGACGTAACTATGAAATACCTCATTTAATATATTTTCCTTTAAATTATAAATTATTTTTTTTTCTATGTTAATTTAATTTAACTTTTTTCAAGAAAGCGTTGATTTATAGTCTTATTAAGGGTGTAAGTTGACTTTTTTACAGATTTTATCAATATAATAAAGACTTTCAATTAGAATTCTTACGACGAATATGAGAGGGAGATTTATAATTTTTACGCCATACTATTATAAAAGTGATTGGCTTACATTTTTATGATTTATAATTAAAATATGAGGAAAACAATCGCTAAGATGTTATTTCGCAAATCTAGGAATAATACATTTATTTATATTATTGCATTGTTATCAGGAATAAGCGGGATGTTATTTGGTTATGATACTGGGGTTATATCTGGGGCTATTCTATTTATCAAGCAAGAATATACTCTTTTACCATTTTTACAGGAATTAGTTATTAGTGCTGTATTAATTGGAGCAATTATTGGAGCATTTATAGGTGGATCGTTAGCTGATCGTTATGGAAGAAGAAAAATGATAATTGTTGCCGCAATTATATTTGCTGGGGGTGCTATTGGAACCTCATTGACATTCGATATAATTTTCCTAGTCATAGGAAGAATAATTGTAGGAATTGCTATAGGAATGGCATCGTTTATTGCTCCTCTCTATATCTCTGAAATGTCTCCACCCAAGATTAGAGGATCATTAGTATCTTTAAATCAATTATTTATTACCATTGGAATTGTTTTATCTTACTTGGTGGATTATGCTTTTACTCCTATAAGTGGTTGGCGCTTCATGCTTGGTTTAGCGGCAATTCCCGCTTTTATTTTATTAATCGCAATGAGCTTTATGCCAAATAGTCCAAGATGGCTAGTTAATAATGGAAAGATGGAAAAAGCGCGTTCCACATTGATTGAGATTCGAAGGACAAATAATATAAATAATGAACTCAATGAAATCATCACTAGCCTCGATATGCAAAAAGGAGGGAGGAAAGAACTGTTTGGTCCTTTAATAAAACCTGCAATGATTGTGGGTATATCACTAGCGATTTTCCAACAAGTTACTGGAATTAATACCGTGATTTATTATGCACCAACTATTTTTGAATTTGCGGGATTTCAATCAGCTGCAGCTGCGATCTTTGCTACAATCTTAGTTGGCGTTGTAAATGTAGGTTTTACTCTTGTTGCAATGTTTTTGTTAGATCGCGTTGGCCGACGTAAATTGTTATTAATTGGTATAGCGGGTATGAGTGGAATGCTCATAATGTTAGGGATAGTATTCTTTTTACCTAGCCTAACAAACCAATTAGGAACATTAGCTGCAGTTAGTTTAATTTCTTATGTCGGCTTTTTTGCTATTGGGTTAGGTCCAGTCTTTTGGTTATTAATATCCGAAATATATCCTCTAAAAGTTAGAGGTCTTGCTATGAGTATTGTAACAGAGGCTAACTGGGGATCTAATTTAATCATTGCTTTAACTTTTTTAACTCTTATTCAATTATTGGGACGCGCAGGTACGTTCTGGTTTTATGCTGTTGTTGGAATATTGGCATTTATTTTTACATATGCTTATGTTCCAGAAACTAAGGGTAGAACCTTAGAAGAAATTGAAGAACATTGGCGTGGTGGAAAACACCCACGAGAACTAGGGAGATGAGAATATATGGAACAAAAAATTATATCCTCTAAAGGTCAAGCTCCAGGAGGCCCAGGAGTGGAACCGAGCTGGACATCGAGCGCAAAAGATGGAGTAGGAACATCTATATCTCATGGTAGTTTGGTTTGGTTTACTTTATCCGAAGGGATAATAAATGAGGTTTATTATCCCAGAATAGATCAAGCTAATATTCGAGATTTTCAATTTCTTGTGACAGATAATTCTGATCTTTTTGAGGAAGAAAAACAAAATTGTGAACACAAAATTGAAACAGTTGAACAAGGAGTCCCAACATTTAAAATTATAAACACATCACATAAGAAATGTTATACCATAGAAAAGGTAATTCTTACCGATCCTAGAAGAGATGTACTAATCTTAAAAGTAAAGTTTTCACCAATAAAAGCTCGATTAGATGATTACCATCTTTACACAATCTTAAATCCTCACATTAAAAATTTTGGTCTTGGAAATGATAGTTGGGTTGGAGATTATAAAGGAATACCTATACTTTTTGCTCAAAGAGAAGATATTGCACTAGCCCTAGCATGTTCAAGTTCATTTATCAATATGAGTTGCGGTTTTAATGGAATAAGCGACGGTTGGCATGATATTAAAAAGAATCATCGTATGACACAATATTTTACTCAAGCTTCAAATGGTAATGTGGTTTTAACAGGTGAAATTGATTTAAAAGAAAATAATGGAAAATTTACAATAGTACTCGCATTTGGGAACAATCCAGCAGAAGCGGGGCAACTTGCACGCACTACTCTAATAAATGATGTTGACCAAATTATACAGGATTATAAATCATCTTGGTTGCAATTCCAGAGAGGATGTACGGATTTAGGTCAAAATGTTAATAAAGGGTTCGATATTTATCGATTAAGTATTGCAGTCTTAAAAACTCATATGGATAAACGATTTTCAGATGGTTCCATAGCAAGTTTATCCATTCCATGGGGATTTGCTAAAGGAGATGATGATTTAGGAGGATATCACTTAGTTTGGCCCAGAGATCTTGTTGAAACCGCCGGAGGACTCCTTGCAGTTGGAGCGACTTCAGAAGCTAAGCAAATCATGATTTATTTAATGAGTACTCAAAATGAAGATGGACATTGGCCTCAAAATATGTGGTTAGATGGAACCGAATATTGGCATGGAATACAAATGGATGAAACAGCTTTTCCCATATTACTTGCACATGCTCTAAATGAAAATGGTTATCTTAAAAAGATTAATATTTGGCCAACTATCAAAAAGGCTGTGGGCTTTATAGCATGTAACGGTCCAGTCTCTCAAGAAGACCGATGGGAGGAAGATTCAGGTTATTCTCCCTTCACTCTAGCTGTAGAAATTGCTGCTCTAGTCTTAGCATCAGAATTTGCTAAAAAAGCCGGAGAATCGCTAATTGCAAAATATTTAATAGAATTAGCGGATTATTGGAATTCTAATATCGAAACATGGACTTATGTTAAGAATACGGATCTCGCCAAGAAATTGAATGTTGAGGGCTATTATGTACGAGTAAGTCCTCCTGACCTTTCAGATGCCTCCTCTCCCAAGGATGGTTACGTCCCTATTAAAAATAGACCACCTGGTGAAAGTAAAGCTCTTTTTGAATATATTGTTAGTCCTGATGCGCTAGCGTTGGTACGATTTGGATTACGTGCTGCTGATGATCCTAGAATCGTTAATACCGTAAAAGTTATTGATACTATGTTAAAAACAGAAACTTCGACTGGACCAGTATGGCATCGTTATAATAAAGATGGATATGGAGAACATTTAAATGGGGATCCTTTTGATGGTACAGGTATTGGTAGAGGATGGCCTCTTCTAGCCGGTGAACGTGCCCACTATGAACTAGAAAAGGGAGATATTGATAGAGCAAAAAAGCTTTTAAAAGTAATGGAAGCACAAGTTGGTTCGGGAGGACTCATTCCCGAACAAGTTTGGGATGCAGAAGATATACCTCAAAAGAATCTATTTAACGGACATCCTTCAGGTTCTGCTATGCCCTTAGTATGGGCGCATTCTGAATATGTAAAATTAGTGCGATCATTAAAAGACAACAGTATTTTTGATATGCCATCGCAAACTAAACAGAGATATGTAAAAGAAAACCATCCTTCAAATCTAAAAATATGGAAATATAATCATAAATGTTCTCAAATGAATGTAGGAAAGATCTTGAGAATTGAATTACGAGATAAAGCCAGAGTTCGATGGTCCATTGATGATTGGAAGACATTTCAAGAATCTGACACAATTGATACAGGTTTAGGCATCTATTATGTAGATTTACCAACTAGAGATTTAAACAAACAGATAAAGGTGAGTTTTACATTCTATTGGTTAACTCAAGATAGATGGGAAAATATTAATTATGAAATTGAATTGACTTCTTAGTATTCTGATAAGGAGAAGGGAAAATATAAAAGAATTCTTATTACTCAGGAATAATTACAGATGGATCTTCTTTAATTTTATCCAATACAATTTGAGTTTTGACTTCCTCTACTCCTGGAAGATTTCGTAGATTTTCAATAAGTCCCATAGAATCTTGATGATTAAGACATTTTGCCATAATGAACAATGGATATTCCCCAGTAATTATATACGCATACTTTATCTTATCCATGAGCTCTATTTTTCTCTTAAGATCCTCTAAGGGATACGATGAATTTACTCGAAGTGATGCCATTACCATCTCTCGATATCCTAAATATCGACAATCAATAAGTGTAACATATTGCTTTATTACTTTCTTTTCTTTAAGACGGTTAATCCGCATTCTAATAGAAGTCGGGGTTAATTGAATCTCTTTCTCAATATCACGAAGCGAAGCTTTCGCATTATTTTGGAGTATACTCAGTATTTGTTTATCTAAATCATCTAACTCTATTATTTCTGTCATTTTTTTATTTTAAAGGTATAATTATGAAATCAATAATTTCTACTTTTCTACTTATTAATATGAGAATATTAATATAAACTTTTTGTTTGTGATATCCCTTTATAAATATATATAATTATTTGTGCTTTTTTTTGGGAATATTTTTATACTATGTATGGTTACTTTAAATATGAGTTTACGTTTGTAATATATAGTACAAAAAAAATTATGAATTGTAAATAAAAAGTTATAAAAAAGTATAAAAATAAAAGTGAGAAAAAAATGGTTGATAAAAAATTTGATTATACTGGTTTAAAGTGTCCAATGCCAGTACTGAAAACGAAGAAGGAGTTAAAAAACTTAACTTCTGGGCAAGTTATTGAAGTAATTGTTGATGATGTTGGTGCTAAAAAGGATATTCCAGCTCTTCTCAATAAGATTGGAGATGAATTAGTAGAACTTAGAGAAGATAATGGAAATTTAATTTTCGTTATTAAAAAGGCTTAAATGCGTCATAAGGAGTAAAGAGATATTATGTCCAAATATGTTTTCTTTATTAGCACAGAACCTTATAAATATCAAGCAGTAGATTCTTTGATTGAGATAGGAAAAGCTGCATTAAGAAAGGGACATGAGATAACAGGGATATTTTTCTTTGGAACCGGAGTTTACAATATTAAAAAGGACATTAGTTGTGGAAATACCTTAAGAAATATCCCCATTAAAATTGAAAAATTTGCTACTGAGAACAAAATTCCAATTGCTGGATGTAGTACATGGGTTAGTATAACTGGTCTAAAAGAAACAGAATTCATTGAAGGAGCCTCCGAAGAAGGATTGGGGGATTTTTCAAACTGGGCAATTAATGCCGATAAATTAATTGTATTTGGAGCAGGAGGTTAAAAAAATGGTAGAATCTGTGGTCATAATAAGTGATCAATCGCCTATTGGCAAAAATTATGCAATTGAAGCAATCAGAATTGGTTCTGGATTTACAGCGTTAGGAGAATTCATAGACTGTAAAATTGTGTTTACTGGAGATGCAGTGTATTTATTTAATAAAAATTGCGATCCCGAGGCTGTCGGGATGGATTCCTTAGCAGAGGTCTTAGAAATCGCTGAATTATCTGATTTGGAAGTGTATCTTATTGAATCCGCGTTAAGCGATGCTGGAATATCAAAAGATGATTTGATTGAATTTGAAAACTTGAACATTATTGGATATGATGAATTAGCAGATTTAATTGCAAAAGCAGACACGTGTTTTAGATATTAAGGGAGGATAGGAAAAGATGACAGAAAATCTCGATGTTATATATTTGTTTGGATTTAGTGGATTGACAGGGAATCAGTTAAAGATATTGTTACCTATTATAAAAAGTCAAATCAAAAATAATACAAAACTTGGATTAGTTCTAATTCAAGATGGTGTGATAGGCATAATGAAAAAGGGAAAGATTCCAAGCCAAATGGAAGAACTTCTTGAGTTAGGGATAACTGTATTTGCTATGAGATCAGATATGAAAGCTCGCGGTATATCTCCAGAATACATTCATGATAAAATCAGATCTATAGAATATGACGATCTAATCGATGTGATAGATGCTACACCAAAAATAATATCTTGGATGTAGTAAGAAATGAGTAAAACAAATTCAAAAAATTTTTTGAAAAATACTGGTTAAAACCAGAAAAATAATAGAATTAAACAAAAAAAAAAAAAGGAAATTTCCGAAAAAAAATATAAAAAGGTGGTAAATGTGGCTGAAAATGGTGAAACAATAAATTTTATTGTTAAGGATAAATCATTCGAGAAGTTTGCTATGATGGCTATCCTTGGTTCAACAGGTGATGCTATGGATATGAAAATGAACTTTTTCTTTACCTTTTGGGGTTTGAATTTAATAACAAAAAATTTTAAACCTAAAGTCGCTGGGATGCCAACTCCTATGAAAGGTATGGGAGCTAAAATTTTCAGAAAAAGGATGAAAAAGTTTGGAATTGAAGATCCATGGGCTTTAATTAAAGATGGCGTTGAAAATGGTAATTTAAAATTATATCCATGTCAAATGACTATGGATTTAATGGGGATTAAAGTTGAAGATATAATAGATATTGCGGAAGCACCAGTTGGAGCAGCCTCATTTTTAGAAATGAGTAATGGAGGCAGAATAGTCTCTCTATAAGCTAAAAATTAACAATTTTTTTTTTTTATTTTATATATATTTAAAAAAGTGATGGTAAATGTCTGATGTAAAAGAAGAACACCGTGAGTATAAAACAGATAAAGATTTTGATCAAGATTTTTTCAAAAATATTGAGAGAAAATCAAATATTTGGCAGTGCATCCAATGTGGTACATGTACCGCAAGCTGTGAAAGTGGAAGATGGACTGCTTTAAAGACTCGTTCAATTGTGAGAAAAGTAGTTTTAGGAGATTTATCAGTATTAATGGATCCTGATATTTGGCTTTGTACTACGTGTTATCAATGTTATGAGCGATGTCCGCGTGATGTGAGGCCTACAGATGTAATAATGGAATTACGTAATTATGCTACTAAGTTAGGGAATATTTCTCCTAATCATAGAGCGGTAGTAGGTTATTTAAAGAATTTTGGACATGCAGTACCGATAAATGACGAAACAAGAAAACGACGAGTTGAATTAGGTTTAGAAGAATTACCTCCTACTGCATTTAAATTTAAGCAGGAAGGAGATGATAAAGATTTAAAAAATATAGAAAAATTCATGTTCGATTTACCTCCTGTCAAGGAGGAGAAGAAGGAAAAGGAGGAGAAATAAAAAAATGGTCAAAGAAAACACTTTTGCGTTCTTTTTAGGTTGCATTATGCCAAATCGATATCCTGCGATTGAAAAATCAACAAAATTTGTAATGGAAAAATTAGGATATGAAATTTTAGATATGGAAAGAGCAACGTGTTGCCCTGCACCAGGAGTCTTCCGATCGTTTAATAAAGTTGATTGGATGGTTACTGCAGCAAGAAATTTGTGTATTGCTGAACAGTTGGATGCGGATATTTTAACTGTTTGTAATGGATGTTTTGGTACTCTCCAAGAAGTCAACAAACACTTAAAAGAAAATGAAGAACATCGAAATATGGTAAATGATAGATTAAAACTTATCGGGGATTATGAGTTTAAGGGGACTATCAACGTTCGACATGTTGCTGAGGTTTTAGGATATGAAATTGGCCCATGGGGAATAGAAGAACATATAGTTCGAAAGGTTAACGCAAAAGCTGCAATACATTATGGATGTCATTTTCTCAAACCAACAAGAATTAGAGAAATTGAAAGCTCAGAAGGACCAACAATTATCGAAGAATTCGTTGATGCTTTAGGGATTCAATCTGTAAGATTCAAGGAACAATTAACTTGTTGCGGTGCGGGAGGAGGTGTCAAAGCCTATAATGGAAATGCTAGTATGACTATTTTTGGGGAAAAGATGAAAAATATTGATGAGGTAAAACCAGATTTCATTTTAGATATTTGTCCATTTTGTCATCTGCAATTTGAGACTGGACAAGACTATTTGAATAAAAATAAGAATTGTAATTATGATTATCCAGTAATTCATCTTTCTCAATTAACAGCATATTGTATGGGAATGGATCAAGAATTCATTGGTCTACAATATCAATTAATGGGGAAGGATTACATTTTTGGAGGAGTTAAGGTAACAAAAGAAGAGGAGGCGGTATAATTTGACTGTAAAAGAAGAAAAAATAGAAAATACCAAAAGTTTAGGGGAAAAGGTTGCAGATACTGAGAGTGATGAACCAAAGATTGGAGTTTTTGTATGTCATTGTGGACATAATATAGCAGGAACAGTAGATGTGGCTAAAGTTGCTGAATACGCTTCAACATTACCAAATGTTGTTAAAGCGGAACATTATATGTTTATGTGTTCAAAACCCGGAGTACAAATGGTTAAGGATTCCATTAAAGAATTAGGTGTAAATAGAACTGTTGTAGCATCTTGTTCTAAGAATCAACATGGGAGAACATTCGCTAAAGCAATTGAAGAAATGGGCTTGAATAAACATAGGCATCAGCAAGTAAATGTACGAGAATATTGCAGTTGGGTTCATCAAAAAGAGAAAGAAAGAGCAACAGATAAAGCAATGAAGCTTGTAGAAGCAGGAGTTAATAGAGCAAGAAAATTAGAAGACGTTGAAACTAGGAAGCTACCTACCACGAAAGCTGCACTTGTTATAGGTGCAGGTATAGCAGGGCTTAGATCTGCTAATGATATGGCGGAATTAGGTATTCCAGTTTATTTAGTTGAACGAAATTCGACTATTGGAGGTCACATGACACAGTTAAATAAAACATTTCCAACATTAGAATGTCCACAATGCTCAATCTCTCCATTAACCAATGGAGTTGCCAATCATCCCTTAATAGAATTATATACTAATGCCCAAATTAAAAATGTTGAAGGTTCGATGGGAAATTTCGAAGTTGAAATCGAAATCAAGCCAAGATACGTAAAAGACAATTGTACTTCATGTGGCGAATGTGCTGCACATTGCCCAGTGGAAGTTCCCAGTGAATGGGATAGCGGAATCTCGATGAGAAATGCAATATATAAAGCGTATCCACAAGCAATACCAGCTACTTATGTTAGAGATAAGAAAGTATGTATTGAATGTAATACCTGTATAAACGTGTGTCCAGTTCAAGCAATCGATTTTTCGATGCAACCAGAAACGAAGACATTTAAAGTGGGTTCAATAGTAGTTGCTGCGGGTTATGATGAATATGATCCTTCTGAAATTGAACCTTATCATTATAAACAAGAAGGATATGAAAATGTTATTACCCAACTACAGCTGGAACGAATGTTAGCTCCTGGATCACTTACTAACAGTCAAGTATTAAGACCATCTGATGCGAAAATTCCAAAAAATGTAGTTATGATTCAATGTGTAGGTAGTAGAAACGATCAGGTGGGGAATAAATATTGTACTGGAGTATGCTGTAAGTTTGCTGTAAAAAATGCAAGAATTATAAAAGAAATGTATCCTAATACAAATGTTACCATATGTTATATTGATGTAAGAACTCCAGGGTTAAATTTCGAAGAACTATACAAATCAGCTCAAGAAGTTGGAGTACGATTCATTAGAGGAAGACCTTCAGAGATCATTAAAGATCCTATCTCAGGAGAGTTAAGTGTTAGCGTTGAAGATACTCTAAGTCAAACACCTTTAAGGCTTAATGGCGATTTGGTTGTACTCTCTGCAGCTATGGTGCCACCCGAGGGAATTGGTCCTTTAGGTTCAAAATTACAAGTCCTCCGTTCAAAAGAAGGATTTCTTAAAGAATTTCATATTAAAATGAATCCAACACTGAGCAGCAAAGGAGGCATTTTCTTAGCGGGTGCAATTCAAGGTCCTAAAGACATTTCAGAATCTGTAGCTCAAGCGGGTAGTGCCGCAGCAATCGCTGCAGCTCCACTAGTGAAAGGATATATTGAAAAGGAAATGCTGATCCCATCTGTGGATTTGGATCTATGCGTTAGATGTGGGCTGTGTAAAACTGTTTGTTCTCCAGCAGCTATTCAAATAAATGACGATGGAACACCAATGATTAATGAAGTAGCGTGCAAATCATGTGGAATGTGTATGCCTGCATGTCCAACAGGAGCGATCCAACTGTTAAACTTTAGGGATAATCAACTATTAGATGAAATTATTGCCTTATCAGGCGGAGGTGTATGCGCAGATGACTGAGACAGAATGTAAAATTATCGAGCCAGAAGTGCTCAAAAAAATGGAAAATATAGTAGTTTTCATGTGTAATGAATGCGGTCAAGGTTCTGCTAATACT
Source organism: Promethearchaeota archaeon (assembly GCA_048938855.1). GTDB lineage: Archaea > Asgardarchaeota > Lokiarchaeia > Sigyniarchaeales > SOKP01 > Loki-b32. The sequence goes on along the minus strand of JBHLLT010000026.1, from coordinate 14,572 downwards.
GCTGGTGTGGCTAGAATGTCTTACAATCCAGCAATACGCATCGTTAGAGTTCAATGTACCGGTCAAGTTGGTCCAATTCAAATTATGGATGCACTTAATAATGGAGCCGATGCAGTTGCTTGCATAGGATGCTGCTTGGGAGCATGTCATTTCTTTAATGGGAATATTCTCTCAATGCACAGAATTAAGCTTCTAAAAAAGTTATTTAAAGAATTGGGGTATAGTGATCAATTTGTAAATCAATATACTTCACGAGCTGCGGAAGCAGAAACAGCAGTGGGAGATTTTGAAGATTTAGTAGAGCGTTTAGCTACTGCAATAAGAGAGGAGGGGACATTTAAGGATGGATGTTAAAATATTTCAGTTTAATGGATGCAATAAATGCTTTAATGAAAGTATATTATTAAAAGGAGATTCAAGTTTTAATGTTGAATTTATTTCGGATCCTAAAAATTGGAAAGATCAAAAGACAGATGTCTCTATAATCACTGGTTATTTATTACCAAATGATAAAGAGATTTTGAATAAAATCAAGATAAATTCAACAAAAGTTATCGCTTATGGAGATTGTACCACTACAGGAGGAGTTTTTGCCTTATCAAATCAACGAGGTTATGAAGTAACACCGTGTCAAGATTTAATTGAAGATGTTATAAATATTAATGGTTGTTTAGGTGAGATCGAAGAGCTACAATCTGAAATTAAGAGTGAAAATTTACCAGAATTAAAGAATTTATGCATCGTTTGCGGTCGACGAAAAACTTGCGATTATTTAGAACAGGTACATCGTCAAATTGAATTAGATGATGAAGAAACTTGTTTCAATGATCTTGGATATTTATGCAATGGTTTTATTGCAAAGGAATGTAAAGAACGATGTATAGATTACAATACTCCATGTCGTGGTTGTAAACCAATCGTAGAGCGCTCAGGAATTAGAATGCTTGGGATGTTTGCTACATTAATGGGAAACATTGAAGTGGCGACAGAACATTCTGAAAAAGGAGCAACTGATAAACTAGCTGATAGGGATGACGAGATTACTGAAAGCTTACCAGATGTAGT
>JBHLLT010000026.1:0-13407 GCA_048938855.1 Promethearchaeota archaeon | reverse complement strand
GAACATTCTGAAAAAGGAGCAACTGATAAACTAGCTGATAGGGATGACGAGATTACTGAAAGCTTACCAGATGTAGTTGGAAATTTCTTTAGGTTTACGCTCCCAACATCAAGATTACCGAAAGGAAGAATTCCTAATTCGGGGAGTTTGTTAGAAGATGTATTTACGGGAAGATTAATTGAAGAATTACCATTGATTTCAGGACTATTAGGAGGAGATCATTTTATTTCATTAACAATTAAAATTATAGAGACGTATGAACACGCTAATAATTTAGAAGTGAGTGAAACGACAAAGAAATATAGGAAAAATTTACTAGACTTAGAAATCGAATTAAGGGATGCAATTAATAACAAAGATCCAAACAAATATAAAGATATAACAGATAAAATTCGAAAGATAGCAGGGAACATGAATTTATCAAACTTGTACTACGGTGGATTTAAAGCCAAAATAGGGGAAAATGATAATTTTGAAGATTATAAAACCCACGTTTTTGATGTGGTTGAGGGAACCTATAAGAATGGTTCAGTTGAATTTACGATTGATCCAATTGGAGTTGTGAAAGAAATTAAAATAAAAGAGGGATAAGGATGAGTTTTAAATTATTAAGTGACGAAATTGTAGATGCCGGGCTTTGTCAAGGATGTGGATTATGTGCTGGTTCATGTAAGCATATTGTAATGGAAGTTAAACGTCCAACGCTTAAGGATTATTGTATTTTAGAGAGAGATGGGCAAGATTGTGGGAAATGTTATCAAACTTGCCCTCAAGTAATTCAAAAGAAATTTAAAGAGAAAAAACCTTTGGCAATATATTCGTTAAGGAGTAAAAATCCTGAAATTTTAGCGAAAGCCTCAAACGGAGGTTTTGTAACAACATTTGCTAAAGAATTGTTAGAAAACGAGACACTTAAAGAAATGGTAATGGTTCAAGAAGATGATGAAAAACCTACTGCTGATATTGTTTCGGATCCTGATGAAGTAGTACAGAAAGCAGGTGTGATTTATGGTAGATCTGGAGTTTTAGAACAATTAGTAGAGCTTACTGGCAAGACTTTTGATCCAATAGGAATTGTTGGAGTCCCATGTGAAATGCGTGGGGCTGCTGAAATTGAAGAAGAAATGAACAGAGATATTTTAAAAATTGGTTTATTCTGTAGTTCTCAAATGAGAACTGCCCAAACTGATAAGGGTTTAGTATGTTCTCCATGTTGTAATAATTGTCCTTCTGGTGTAAATGCTCAAGGATATATATCATTAATACGTCAAGGAAAGTACCAAGATGCTGTAGATTTAATTAGAGAAAATAATCCTCTTCCATCTATATGTGGAAGAATTTGTACAAATGAATGTGAACATGGATGTACTTTAATTGGAGATGACCATCCAGTTGCCATTCGCGAATTGAAGAAATTTGTTACAGAATGGGAAATTGAAAGGGCTAAAAAGAAATCGAAAGCAAAAGATAAATCTCTCAAAAATGCTAAAAAAGTTGCAATTATTGGATCTGGACCAGCTGGATTGACTGCAGCATATTTCTTGAGGAGAATGGGATATGCTCCAACCATATTTGAAAAAACAGACCAAACAGGAGGAATGTTAAGATTCGGTGTACCTCAATTTAGACTGCCTAATTATGTATTAGATTATGATGTAGGTAGGATAATAGACTCGGGTGTTGAAGTAGTCCTTAATAAGCCATTAGGTCCTGAAATGACTATTGATGATTTAAAGAATGACGGATTTAAAGCTATTTTTATAGCAACTGGCCAATATAAACCTCGTACTTTACACTTAGAAGGGGAAGATTTACCAAATGTTCATGTAGCGATTAGTTTTCTAATGGATAGAAAGTATCGGTACTGGGAGAATAAAGAAGAATTTAAAGGGAAAACTTTAGGTATAATTGGAGGTGGAGCAGTTGCAGTTGATGTTGCTCAAACGGCTCTTAGATTGGGGGCTGAGAAGGTTCACCTTGTTGATATTATGTCAGAGGAACAACTAGAACTGGTGTTAAGAGATATTCCTGAAAATGAGATGGAATTTATGGAATATCATTTTAAAACTTCAACCTTAAAAATTACACAGAATAAAGAGAATAAATTAGTTTTAAAATGTTATAATATTGAGTGGGGTAATCCTGATAAAAATGGAAGAAGGCCATTAAACAAGATTGAGGGCTCAGATTACGAGATATCCGTTGATTCAATTGTAATCGCAGTTGGCCAAGCAGTAGATTTCGAACAAATAGATGCTGCAACAAATAATAAATTAGAAAAAGAGCGGAATAAGATAAAAGTAAATGAAGTCACTTTTGAAACAAATATACCGGGAGTTTTTGCTGGTGGAGATATTATTAGTAATTCTAAAGCTGTAGCGATTGCTGCTATCGCTCACGGAAAGGAAGCAGCCTTTTCAATTGACCGATATTTGAAGGGACAAAATTTAATGGAAGGAAGATTTAAGAGAGAGAATTCATTTTTCACTGGACCTAAAAAACCACCAAAAGATTATTCATTAAAACCAGAAACTCTAGATAATGCAACTGAAGAAATTAATTGGAGTTTTGAAGAGATTGATAAAATGTTCAATGAAGATATGGCTCTACAAGAAGCAAGAAGATGTTTGAGTTGCAACCATTTCTGTGCTCACTGTCAAGACTTCCCTGCAATCTATTCTGATCTCACTGCAGGTGAAGTAGGTTCAAATGATGGTTATACTACAGTTGTAATATGGACAGAACGAGGTAAAGAACTTGTCGAAAAAGCAATTGAAAAGGGATTATTCGATCAAGGAGAAGTTGATGAGGAAGAGTTGAAAACTGCTATTAATCTAAAATCAAAGCGAGAATTAATGAACTTCGAAAAGACGCCAAGGCAACAAGTATTAGATTACATAACCCTTCAAGGTTCAAGTACTATATCGGATATCTCAAGAAATATTAGACTTGAGCCCAATAAAGTGAGATATGAAGCTTTACGTTTAGTTCAGTTAATGGAACTTGAGATGAAAGCTGAACCTGATATGGATGAGCCATTATTCTCAATTGTTTGTGATTAAAGTTTTAATTAAAAAAATAAAGGAGATAAAGAACATGAAATATGATATGGAATTAAATGTCTGCGGGTTAGTATGTCCTGTTCCAGCTTTAAAAACTAAGAAACAACTCATGAAAATGAGACCTGGGACTGTTTTAAAAGTAATAACAGATTATAAACCTGCCAGTGAATCCGTTCCACGCGATTTAGCAAAAACAAAGCATAAACATTTAGGAACAGAATTCATTGATGATGATGAACAATGGTATATGTATTTTGAAGCAGTAAAGTAAGTATAAAATTAATTTTTTCTTTCTTTTTTCTATAAATAAATAATTGAGCAATTTTTTAAAGTTTAATATACTTAGTAATAAGCATGAGAGACTATAATTATTATAATAATAATTATATCAGATATAAATTAGATGTCAAAAAGTATAATGAAAGAGCACAAACAGGTCCTTGTTTTATATGTGAAATTCTAAAAGGCAATCCAAAATATCCCGCTCACATTGTTTATCAAGATGAGGAAATTATTTCATTTCTTGATGCTTATCCTCGATTATATGGTTGGACATTAGTAGCACCAAAAAAGCATAAAGAAGGTGTAGTTCTTGATTTCAATCAAGAGGACTATCTCTCGATTCAAAGTAAAATTTATACTATTACAAAAGCGATTATAGATGTATTAAAACCTAAGAGAATTTATATATTATCTCTTGGAAGCCATCAAGGTAATTCACACGTTCATTGGCATATCGTTCCTTTGCCCTCAGGCATGCCCTATGATGATCAACAAAATGGAGTATTCAAATTAGACATCCTGAAAATACCTGAAGAGGAACAAATTAAAATAGCTTCCGAATTAAATAATAAAATTCAGATAACATTATAACAACCTAAAAATAAGCTTTTTCTTATCCTGCTTATTCGAGTAATTTATTCGAATTTTCTCTTCTAATTTTTTTTATTCTATATTTTCAAAGCTTTTTATTAGCGAGTTTATAATAAATTTCAAAAAGACGTATAAACATCATTCGTTTGACTTTTCTCACAAATTCTTTACTTCTATAACGTGTTGAATCAAAAGTTAATTGATGTTTATTAGGAATTTTGATTACTACCCGACCTGTTGTTACAGAGCGTCTTCTGTATCCTCCCATAGTTGTATGGATACTTGCTTGAGCAAGAGTTACATCCTTCCATTGAAAAAATCTTTTTTTAACAACTTTTCGATAATAAAATCCTGACGGCCCAATAACAATAAACGACCTTATATAAGTAATACTTAAAATAAGTAACAATATTCCAACTATAGAATCTGCGATTAAGACAGAAATTAAAATTATGATAAAACCTTCCGCTATAGTAAAAGGAAAAATAAAGGGAGCTAACAATGCTATAAAACCAATAAAAACCTTTTTATTAGCTTTTAGTACAAATATTTTTCCTTCCATACACGCTTTCTCAATTTGTTCTCCTGCTCCGTATTTGCCAAATATATATTCACTTTTCTTATAACTTTTGTAAGCTTCTTCCAATTCTTCTAAAATATTATTCTCCATATAATTCTCCTTTTGATGGTTCTAATAATCCTAATTTAAAGTAGTTATAATAATATAAAATTGTGGAAAAGACAAGTGTACCCCGTTGTTTCCCCGTAAATCTCTTAGGGAATTCTTTTGAAGTATAATCTCCACTTTTTAAAAGGACTCCATTTGGCATTGATAGATATATTTCTTCAAAGTGAATTAAATGTTTAGTTCTTGAAATCTCTACAGTTTTTTCCATGATGTCCATACTAACATCATTCCAGTTAAAATTTTTAACATCTCCTGTCAACAATTTGTAAACTATTCCTTCAGCGCCAAGAATTATAAAGTTTGACCGAAGTTTAAATAATCCTGGAAATAAAAATCTAGAGCCACATAGTCCAAAGACAAAAATAGGCAAAAGACTTATCAAAAAACTATAAAGACTATAAGTGAAAAGATTTCCGAAAAAGGCATATAGACCTAAAGTAATTATTAATCCTATAGAGATTGTGATTAGGCTAATGATAATCTCAATTCTTGCTCCTCCCCTTGTAAACACAAATCTCTTTTTATTTTTTATTGCGTTCTTAATATCCTCAATAGAAGTTACAGTTCCATATGCATAATTACCTTTTTTATAATCATTATAGCATTGGATATAGTTCTCTACATTTTCCATTGATTCTCCTCTACTGTAATTTTATTTTTATTTGTTTTTAATCTTTTTGCAATTAAACAAAGAAGTAGAATTAAAGGATTTACCTTCTCTAAAATCTCTTATAAAGGAGATATTTATTGATAGTCAATTGTATTATCTAATTAAATTATATATAATTATAGAAAAGTAGGTTTTTATGGTTGCAATTGAAAAAGTATTTAATGATGTTAAGGAGTCAAATAACCCAGAAAAAATCAATGATTTTTTAATTGAATTAAGTAAAAATCCACATGAAAGTTTTTTAAAATTTCTCGATTTCTTTATTGATTACCCAGATCCTAAAATTTTCGAAAAAATAAAATTAAACTTAATATATTTAATTGGCGAGATTGGGAGATTAATCCCTTTGGAAGAGAAATATTTGAGATTGATAATAAATACATATTACAATTCAGATAGATGGATTAGAAACGAAATTATCCAAGCTATAAAAAAAATTATAGAAAAAACTAGATTGACGGAAGAAATTATTAAATTAATTGGATATGCGATAAATGACGAATATAAACCAATCAAAATCAATTCTCTTAGAGCATTTTTAAATTTAGATGATATTCCTCTATTTATAAGAAAGAATCTTTTTCTTGCTTTAAATTCAAAAGATTCAGAGTTAATTAACCTATGTACAAGGATTTTTGAAAAATATATGCCTGAATTCAATGAATTATTTCATTCTTTAGACTATTCGGATAACTACATCATCTTAAAACCACGGGCAATTAGGGCTTTATTATTAATTTATTTCAGATCTCCCATTAATTTAGAATCATTTCGAAAAAAAATTGTAGAATCAAGTTGGGAATTTGAGTATAAAGAGAAATATCTAATGGAGATCGACACCTATGCAAAAATTCTATTAACAAAGAGATAAAGAATTTTATTTATTAATAATGTTTAAGAATCTCACCCAAATCTTCATTGGACAATACGATTTCGTTAAAAATCTTATTTAAAATCTTTATTATTTCTCTGGGATTTCCTTTTGACTTATTATAAATATCCTTAAGAACTTCCTCGTTAAGTGGAAAATAGGAATCTGAAAAATCTCTGAAATAATCAAAATAGTTGATATTTCCAAAAAAGAATTCTAGATTTTTCTTATAAAATGTTGAAAGATCCTTCTCTATGAAGTTTGATAAAAATATCGGTTCCTTTAATATATTTAAGAGATTATAATCTTTTTCTAACATCTCTTTAATTTCGTCAAGATATTCTATTGATTTTAAGGTAATAATTATCCTTAACCCCTTAATTTGGTTTAAATTAAGAATTTTATCAAGTAATTTCTCTGCTTTATGTTTTTCTGGAGATTCTCTACTCCCATATAGCCAACTTCGATCAAAAACTTCTTCTTTTTCTTCTTCAATTGATATAGGTTTCATCATAGAAATGACTTTTTCGAAATCATCAATGAATAAGACACTATTTATCATTGAATTTTCTACTAATATTTTTAGCATTGTATAGGCATGGTTCCTTCCCCTTAAATCCTGACTTAAATCTAATCTTGATAATTCTCTTATATCAATAACTTCACCCAAAAACCATCGCTCAACTTCAATTTTTTTATACGGATCAATTTGATGAGCTGTAAATGCATTGATTATATCTTTTATTGCTGTTTTATGTTCAAAGTTAGGCGCCCACTTTTCAAAAGCAACTTCTCTGATTTTTACAAGATCCGCAATATGAAAAAAGCCAAATTTTCTCTTTAAAGCCCCCCAATTATTACATAATCTCCTAGCGATATTTCTCAACACATCAATACCCATATTTTCAATAAATTCGGAATATATGTAATAATAAAACTTCTTAATAACTTCCTCTAAAGAAATATAAACAATATTATAATAATATAATTCATGTTTTAAAGCCCAATATAAATGAGTTTTTCCAGTTCCTACATCACCTATTATTGGTAAAATGAAATTTCCACTCTTTTCAATAATATTGATTATAGAGTATAATAAATCTTGTCTTGATTGAACTAATCCAAGATCCTCTTCGATTTCACCAGTTGATACAAATTTCTTAAAAGGAGAACCTGTGAATTTTAAGAAATTAAGTAATTTTTGTTGTTTATTTTCAAAAAGAAGCATAGTTTTAATGATTACATTTATATTTTCAATTCTTCAATTCCTAATATTATAATATATTCAAGTACTTTATCATCCACATTAATTATAGGCTCATAACTTATTTTGAGGTCATCATTTTTATCCCTTCCAACAATTAAGCAATCATAAAATACTGGATCACCATTATCATCAATGACTACTCTATCAGCAACTATAATACCGTTCCTAATCATTGAAATTGGATTTTTTAGAATTTCTCCTGTAAAGAAATCTAAATGATTGACACCACCTTTCAAATCATTAATATATAGAGCAGCAGTATGTAGTAAATTTATAGTAAAAGGAAATTCATTCGAAAATTGACCTTGATCATATTGTTCCATCGTATTTTCAGGAATTAGAATAGAATATTCCAATGGATTTTCATTCATTTTCCATTTAAAATCATAACTTTTTGAGAAAGGGATGAATCGTCCCTCAATTTTGTCAAATCCTATAAGTAATCCCTCAGAAATACTAATTCCTTCTATATCTGAAACAATTATGTTATCAGAGAATAATACATTGTCTTCCCATTTTGATATAATTGAACCTGTAAATTTTCCATTAGTTTGTATTCCTTTTAACGAATCAAATAGAATGAAATTAGGTGAATTTGTCATAGTAACTATTTTTTCCTCGGTATTAGCGACTCACTCAATTCAAATTTATATCATTAATCTTATATATACATACTTTCCATATATTTTTTGGTAGAACATACAATAGATATAAATTGATCTAAAAAATGGGTTCATCCATCCTTTCTCAAGAAATCTCGGAGTTATCTAAGTCAGAATTATTAGACAGAGCTAATCAGTATATTTTTTCTACTGGTTTAAATGATGGAACATCCAAATTGTGTAGGGCTAACATGAAATATGGATTGTCAATGATGCATATCATTCAGGAAAAATATGGGTTTGAACCTTGTGCAACTTTTATATCATCTCCGGATGAAACGATTTCACGAAATAAATTTAGATGGAATTCAGGTTTAGGGTATGGTGGTAAATTAAATTGGGGAGATGGAAATGATAAGATTATTTTTTTAAATACAAAACCGAATTGTTGCGGTATTTTAGTGGGAGGGTTAGAAGAATTACCAGATCCTTATGATTTGATTAAAAAAATTGATGATATAAAGGCTAAAGAACTCTATTATAATCACATTAAAATTAATTGGGATTATGGAGTATCAAATCACTTTATTAATTGCTTTGAAACTAAGAACTTATCTGATTTACAGCTTCCCCCCTATGTGTTCCTAATTCATGGATCTGCTCCTGAATTTAGAGATGATCAAAATGAAGATATAGGACTTTATATTGATAAATCAAAAAAATTAAAAGAAATTGCAATTGAAGAAAAGACTAAATTTGGTACTCAATACATCTTAATGGACTCTGAAGCGAAGGAATATCTTAAACTAAATAAGAAAGCATTAGAGTTTTCTAATTTGAAAAGAGAAATAATTGCAAATAATCTTTTTGATTATGGATATGAAATTATTTGCAACCAACCTCACCAATTTTTAAAAGATTATAATACCATGTATTTAGGAAGTAACTGTACTGATACAAATAATAAAAAGAAAGGATCAGACATTTTTCCGACAACTCTCAGAGCTGATATTTCTGCTTATCTATTTAAAGGAAAATTAAATTTATCTGAAAGAACTCTTAAAAATCAAAATCTCTTAGAAAGAGGAGAAAGACTAGGTCTTTTAGATCTACTCTTTAATGCTAATATACTACCACATGGAGGGGGATATTCCTTTCCTGATATTGAAGATGTCTTAGATATATTAGAATATCAGACCCAAAGATATTTTATTACATCTTTAAAATCGCGTGTTAGTAGGCTAAAAATAGTTAGAAATGTTAGTGAATTGCAATTTGAATATCGAGGAAGAGATGTTATTCTTAAAACCCTTCAGTTGGATCTTGGCGAAATAATAGCTCGGTTGAATCCATTATTTTCTTTAAAACTCTAGTTTATTCTACTCTTGCTCCTGGAGGCAAATCCTTATCAGGTACTAAAATAGATACATCATTGCCCTCAACAGCAGCTAAAAGCATTCCTTGGCTTAAAATTCCTCTCAATTTTCGTGGTTCTAAATTCGTTAATACAATTATTTTTTTTCCCTTTAATTGATCGATTTTATAATATTCAGCTAAACCAGCAACTAAAGTTCTTTTCTCTGTTCCTAAATCAACGGAAATTTTATACAGCTTATCAGCTTTTGGTACTTTCTCAACATTTTCAACTAAAGCAACTCGAATATCCAACTTTTTAAAATCATCATATGAAATCAATTCTTTCTCACCTTCTTCTGGTTTTTTCTCTTTTAATTTTTCATAATCATTTTGAATATCTTTAATCTCTAATTTTTGAAAAAGAGGGATAGGTTTCTTAATACTTCCCCCTGCCTTCAAAGAATTTTCATTAACACTTTCCCAAGAGATATCTTTTAATTTTGGAGCATTTAAATAAGACAAAATCTTTTCAGAAGTTCCAGGTATAAAAGGACCTAATAATACTGCTAAAGCATGTACTGCTTGAGAACAAATATTAAAAACATGTCCAGCAGCTTTTTTATCTTTTTTGATCAAATGCCATGGGGCCTTATCATTCAAATATATATTCCCTTCTTTACCAAAATTAACAACGTCTCTTATTGCTTTTCTTATTTTAAAATTATAAAGACTTTCTCCTACTTCTCTGATTATATTTTTTATACTCTCTATAAATTTTTTATCAATGTCATCGTATTCTATTTTTTCTGGGATTTTACTATTAAATTGCTTTTCTATAAATGTTAAAGTGCGATGAATGAAATTACCAATATTATCATTGAGAGTTTTTATGTTATTTTCAAATTCTGACCATAGAAAGGAGGTATCACTCGTCTCAGGACGATTAAATATCAAATTAAATCTCCAATAATCTAATGGAGCTAATTTTAGCGCATCATCAATCCATATACCAATTCCTCTTGATTTTGAGAATTTCTGATTCTCATACATTAAAAATTCTGTAGATGATACATTATATGGTAATACAAGTTTTTCACTTTCTTTTTTGTTATCATTATAAGCTAATAATAATCCAGGAAAGACAATTAAATGAAAAATTATATTATCTTTTCCTATGAAATAAACTGTTTTTGTATTAGGGTCGTTCCAAAAATAATTGAATTTGCTCGGATCATTGATTAGTTTTTCAGCCCATTCTTTAACAGCAGTAATATATCCTAATACTGCTTCAAACCATACATATATAGTTTTGTTTTCAGCATTCTCAAATGGAGCCGGAATCCCCCATACTAAATCTCGTGTAATTGCACGTTCAGGTAATCCTTCAGCTATATTATTTAAACACATTTGTCGTGCATTAGCAGGGATAATTTCATTTTCTTCAATTAATTTTTTTAATTTATCCTGTAATTTTGGTTGATCAAAATACCAATGTCTTGACTTTTTAATTGTTGGAGTATTTCCGCATATAACACATCTAGGTTTAATGAGTTCTTCGGGAGTTAATAATTTCTGGCAGTTATCACATTGATCTCCTCGTGCATCTTCAAATTGACAATGCGGACATATTCCTTCTACAAATCTATCAGGTAAAAACAATTTATCCTGTTCACAATAAAGTGATTCGATCTCTTTTTCTAAGATATACCCATTTTTTTGGATATCTAAATAAAATTTCTTTACAAATTCAATGTGGGTAGGATTATGAGTAATTGTATAATTATCAAAAGAAATTTGCCATTTTTGATGTAAATCTTTTATAATATTATGGTATTTAAATGCTAATTCTTCAGCGGTTATATCTTTTCCTGTAGAGGCTTTAATCTTTTTTGCTTCAACGGAAATTGGTGTCCCATGAGAATCTGATCCTGAAACAAACACCACTTCTTCACCTTTCATTCTAAGATATCTTGCAAATACGTCAGCAGACAAGGTACTTCCAATTAAGTTCCCTAAATGAGGAGTAGCATTCACATATGGCCACGCTGAAGTTATTACCCACTTACCTTTTTTTGTATTAACTAAATTAATCGACCTCAATAGTTAAATTTAATAATATAAAGTATCCTATGCTTAAATAATTTAAATATGTTCAGATTAGTTTTTTTAAGACTAATTATTTTAAGATTATTTTTGCTCCGCAATATCGACAAGCTTTAAGTTCATTATATACTTTTCGAAAACAAGGTTCATGATAATAAGCTTGACAATTTTCACATTTATAAACTTTATAATCACCTAAGAAAATACTATGACAATAAGAACAAGAAGCGTTGATCTGATCGATTTCATCATCGGGCACTAATACCATATTCGTTTCTAATATTTCATCTTCTTCAGCAATTTTTATTTCTGGAAATTCTTCTGTTTTTTCTTTAATTAACTTTAAAGCTGCTGTTGGTAATTCTAATAAGAAAAAACAAAACGGACATCGAAACACATTTTCCTTATATTCTGTTTTTTTAGCCCACATGGCAGCACAAGATAAATGCATTGCTCGATCACAACTAGGACAATAACGCCCTTCACTTAAAAAATCAGATCCTGTAACTGCTGCCTTAAAAGAGTGACAAATTTGACACTTTACGTGTCCTCTGCCGCCTCCTTTCGTCAATAACCTAATCTCTAATAATGAAGGTCTTCTTAACGGTAATGCAATCTCGCTTATTAAAGGAGCAGAATTATCCTCTTTATTGGGAGAAAAATAGTCTATTGTTTGTTTTACATCCTTTTTAGAAGCAAATTCATTAATGGTATTAATAATTGCTTTTGAATTATTAAAATGTTCAAAATTTCCTCCAGTTAACTGAGTAATTCTCTTTAAAGAATCTTCACCATTATCCTCTATACCTCCTAATTGACATGCATCTATAATCACACCTAAGCCTTTAGCTATATTAACCATTTTTCTTAATTTATTGATATCGGTATTTAATTTATTGTCAGTGATGATTAATATTCGAGACGTTTTTCCGCCAACTTTCCTCATCTCTTCCACAAGAATTTGAAGTGCAAATGCTATACCTTCATGTAACAATCCTTTACCTGAAACCTGGATGTTCTTTAAAGATTTAATTAACTTTTCCTGATCGTAAGCAAAATTAATTAATTTTTTTGTAACTTCCCCAAATGTGATTATTGATAATCTATCTTTCATATCTAAAGATAATTTTGACTGAATGAAACTCTTTGTCGCTTCTAATTCAATAGCTAGTCTACTTGGTTTAAAATCTTTTCTTAACATAGATCGAGAGGCATCTAAAAGGATGACCGTGTCTTCAATTTTTTGTATAGGCAATTTGTTCTAAAAAATATCTCATTTATTTGAAATTAATAAAATAATAGTAGCAGAATCTTATAAACTTCTATAAACATTAATTTGAAATCTCTTGGTTAATAGTTATTTTAGATACTTATAAGCAAACAAAGTAAAAACTTTAATAGCGTTTATGAAATCTTGTACACTTACCGATTCATTGGTTGCATGAGCAGCTTGTGCATTTCCAGGACCAAATAGAATTGTAGATTGACAGTAATTTGTGTTTCTATAAAATTTAGCATCTGCACTACCAGGCATCAAGAAATAAAAAGGTTTTCGCTCATAATGTTTCTCTACCATTGAATAAAAAACCTCTAATGCGGGTGAGTTTTTCCAATCACAGAAAAAAGATGCCTCTCCAGCTTCTTCTATCTCCAAATATACAAAGACTTCTTTAGGAAGACCTATGGGTTTATCTTTTACTTGATACCCTAAACTCCCAATCAGTGTTTTCAATCCATCTAGTATCATTTCAACATTTTGACCTGGTAATAGTCTGAAATCAATCACAGCTTCACACTGATCAGGTACAACATTTGATTTAATCCCTCCCTTTATTATGGTCAGATTTTTAGTAAATTGGGAATTAGCTTTAATTACATTTTGAAGAATTGGTTGTTCATTTAGAATTTTCTCGAA
>JBHLLT010000053.1:0-10262 GCA_048938855.1 Promethearchaeota archaeon | reverse complement strand
TCAGGCCAATCTTTACTTGGACATGGAACTCGGTTAACATACCTTTCTGCTATAGAAGTAAGTGGATCTCCATTTGTATTGACAATTGTATTAAAATATCGAGTACCGGTACAATGATCATCAATAACAAATCTAGCACCCAAATCTTCGACCATTGCTACAAATTCGGTATCATCATCTTCAGATCCTAATATCATTAATCGTTCACCTGGTTCATTTAATGTTCTTGAAGGAAGTTTTTCTAAGAGTTCTTCTAATGCCTTATTATGTTCTCGTTTATCAACCATTTGCGAAGATACAACCATGTACATAGCTTCAAGGCCTGTCAATGGTGGATTTGGTTTCTTTCTCAATTCATATACTTGCTGTAATAGCTCTCTATTTTTATTAACTATTTCAATACCTCTTTCGAGATCTTCCTTCGTTATTTCCTTGCCTATCCATTCTTCAATTGCTTTCTTGAATTTAATTAATTCTTCTGTAAGATATGGAACAGCATGAGGGCTTTGAACATGCATAGGATGTGGTAAATAATAACTAAAATCTACCGGAATGTGAAGATCCCAACTTGTAAAAGCTTGTCTAATATGAAGACAACTTTGAGCAATGGTAATTCCATCAAGGTAGTCAAACCTGCCCTTTAATCCTTGTGCTAAGCAATCACGACAGAAGGGACAAAACATAGCAAAAATATGCGGTTCAGAGACATCTTGTGGCTCATGACTACCTAGTATTCTTACTGGTAGAATATCCGCGGCATAAAGAATTTCTTCTGGTACATATGTACAGAAGGTCCCAATTACTTTTCCACCAGTGCGTTTTATCCATTCTTTTGCATAATCGTGTCTATTTCTATACCAATTTTCAAACTTTTCAAACAATCTTTATATCCCCTTGATTCATTCTATTTTGGAAAATAAAAAATAAATTAAAAATTTTATTAAACCTCTATTTTTGACATAATATAATTATTCTAATTCCTTCTCCTCTACGCATAACATCAAAAGCTTCATTAATTTCTGAAAGTGGGAATTTATGAGTAATTAATGGTTTAAGTTGAAGAGAACCATTCTTAACCAAGTTAATAATATGTGGATAATCAACCGGACGACAACCAAGGCTTCCCATTATTTCCATTTCACGAAACATCACACGTCCGATATCAAACCCATCCCAACGTTTTGGTGAGTAGCCAACAGCTACTAAACGTCCTCCAGTTCGTAAACTATTAAACGCTTGTTTCATTGTTGCTGGGTGCCCAATTGCTTCAAATGCAATATCTGCTCCTCCGTCTGTTATTTTTCGAATAGCTCCAACAATTTCCCTTTCATCCATATCTTTAGCTAACACAGTTTCCACAGCACCGATTTGTTTAGCGATTTCAAGCTTTTTTGGGATAACATCAACAGCAATAGGAAGCCCACCTGCTGCTTTTATATTTTGAACCACATTTAGACCAATCCCACCACAACCTATAACAACTGCCCAATCACCGGGTCTTACTTGACCTCTATTCTTAACAGCATGATAAGGAGTTGAAACAGCATCAGAAATTATACAACTTTTCTCTAATGACATTTCAGTAGGAAGATGGACTACATCCTTTATAGGAACCTTAATTTGCTCGGCAAAACCTCCATCGATATGGTTCCCAAGCATTATTTGGTTAAGGCATATATTCTCTCTGCCTGTTCTACAATTGACACAATAACCACAGGAAAGCACTGCAGGAATTATAACATGATCTCCTTCTTTAAAATTCTTAACATCATCACTCACCTCTTTAATACGCCCCGATATTTCATGGCCTAATATAAGAGGTGGTTTTTTTACTGTGGGAACTCCGTGTTCTAAATATCCAAAGTCAGTATGACAAACCCCGCAAGCTTCTATATTTATTATAGCTTGCCCTAACTCATCAGAAATATTTGGGTCGGGATAATTATTATCTACTTTTAAAGGTTCCTTAACCTTTTCAAAAACAGCTGCTTTCATCTCAATTTCCTACAATATGTTTTATTATTATTTTAATTTAAACCTAATTATTATTAAATTTAAGATAATTAACGATTTTGCCAATTGGGTGGTCGCTTCTCTAAGAATGCGTGCAATCCCTCATTTGCATCATGCGTTGACATTAATTCTTCTAAATAGAACTCCTCAATTTCATCTAATTTAGCCTCAAAATCGATACCTAATGCTTTTTTGAATGCTTTATTTGTATATTGCAATACAACAGTGCTTAAAGCATTAAAAGATTCAATAAATTTGGTGAATTCTTGCTCATATAATTCAATAGGATAAATATGATTAGAGATTCCAAGTCTAAGAGCCTCTTTAGCATCAATTATTTCACCTAGCATAATAAGTTCAAAAGCTTTCTTATTTCCAATTATCTGAGGAAAAGCTAAAACAGCAATTGGTGGAAATACTCCTACTTTAATCTCCGGTTGACCAAATTTTGCTTTATCTGATGTAAGAACAATATCACAGAAAATTGCAATTTCACAACCTCCACCGAGAGCGGCTCCTTTAATACTTGCTAAAGTTGGGCATTTTAAATTGTTAAGTTTTCTAAAAATACCATGAAATTCTTTAATCATCTTTGGAGCTTTATCTCCCATATGGTCACCAACATCAACTCCAGCAGAAAAAGCCTTCCCATTATGATCAAAAATAACTAATTTTAATGATTCATCTTCAAGAAAACCTTCCAGAGCCTTATTAATTTGCTCCATCATACCGATTGTTAAAATATTTAATGGACCATTGTTGAATATTATTTTTCCAATATTATTGGTTTTTTCAACAATAATTAAATTGCTCGTCAAGTTCCTTTCACTCAATCTGGCTAATTTGCTTTTTTTTTTAATTTAAATTCTTTTTCTAAATAAAAAAAATTTTATTTTATTTTAGTTTTGCCCCACATTTACCACAAAACTCGAAATCAGAAGGTAAATTTTTAGCTTGACAAGAAGGACATGTAACCATAGGAGGACCCCATAGAAATTCAGGATGAGGACTATCTCGTACGCCCCTATAGTTTGGAGGCCTTTTTTCTACAAACGCTGACATTCCTTCAAGTGGTTCCCATGAAGCATAATGAATTGAAAGCCAATCTTTTGCATGCCCTATAGTTTGATGCCAAACCAAATCTTTCCAAAAATTAACCTGCTGTTTCGTATATCTCATGCATTCTGGAAATTTATCAATAAGTTTTTGGCAATATCTATCAACTTCCTCATCTATATCTTTATAAGGTACTACTGAATTTACTAAACCCCATTCTAGTGCTTTTTCTGCTGAAATGGGTTCACAGAGGTATAAAATTTCTCTTGCTCGTCGATCACCAACAATAATTGGCAACCATTGAGTTGCACCACCACATGCCACAGATCCTACACGTGTTCCTACTTGACGGATAGTAGCATGATCTGCACATACTGCTAGATCACATGCCATTTGCCATTCATTACCTCCACCGGCTACAATACCATTTATCCTTGCGATGGTAGGTTTACCAATATTCCGGAAAACGTCATGAGCTTCTTGAAAAATGCTCATCCATTTCCAATATTCAGCAGGCTGCACGGTAAATCTTTCTCTGTACTCTTTTACATCACCACCAGTACAAAAAGCTTTATCACCTGCTCCTGTTAAGATAATAACGGCAACTTTATTATCCCAAGCAGCATCGTGAAAAGCTTCAATCATTTCCATTAACGTGAGGGTTGAATAGGCATTATATACTTCTGGACGATTGATTGTTACAGTAGCTTTCCAATCTTTCTTTTCATAAATTATTTCTTTAAAATCAAAATCTTTTGGATCTTTTGGCTTAAAATTTGGTTCTTTTGTATATGTCATTACAATCCCTTCAAAACTTGCTTTTTTCGATTTCTTTTATTTTTATTATTATTCTTAGATAATTTTCCACAATAATATAAAATTTGTTAATAGAAATCGTTTAGTGGGAATAAAATACCACTATAAGCTCGATTTAGATGGAATTCAAAAAAGAGAAATCTTTAAACCGAAAATAATCATAATATCTAATGTAAATACGGAAAATAAAAAATAGATTTGACTAGGATTACTATGGTATCAGATAAAGAAAAAAACCATGAAGAAAAAAAATTAGAGAATTCTCGTAGAGGAAATGAATGGGAGAGGGGATTTACAGTCGAACAAGATAGAGTTGCGGAGTATGTTGAATTATATGAATCAATTGGATATGAAGTACGCGTTGAGCCCGCTACTCCCGATGAACAGGAGGATTGTCAAGAATGTTTTAAAGCTGATTTTGATAATTTGAGAACTATTTTCATCAAACGATCAAAAAATAATGATAATGAAACAGATTTAGAATAGTTAATATAACTTATATAAGTTTTACCTCAAAAGCCCATTCTCCCTTCCGCATAATTGGTTCAGCTGTACCATCTTCCTTTATTCCATCAATATCCATTTCTCCTGAACCAATCATAAAATCCTTATGAATGAGGCTTAGATTGCCGCCTACCTCTGCAAACTCATCATCTGACATTGTCTCTCCATTCACAAGATTGAATTGTCTTGCTCTCCCAAGTGCAACATGAGTGGCAGCATTTTCATCGATAAGAGTATTATAAAAAAGAATGTTAGATTGTGAAATTGGTGAGCTATGCGGAACTAGTGCTATCTCACCCAAATACCGGGCACCATTATCTGTATCAATGGTTTTAAGTAAAAAATCTCTACCCTTTTTTGCCATTACTTCAATGACTCTTCCTTTAGAGAATTTTAATCTGAAATCCTCAATTATTTCTCCCCCATAATAGAGTGGTTTAGTACTTGATACAATCCCTTCAGTTTTATTTTTATGTGGCAGAGTAAATACCTCTTCAGTGGGCATATTAGCTATAAAATCAATACCATTCTGTGTTTTTAAACCTCCTCCCACCCAAATATGCCCTTTAGGTAAACCTATTGTCAAATCTGTTCCTGGAGCTTTCATTTTCATAGTTGTATACTTTTTATTATTTAAATAATCTTTTCTTTTACTAAGCTGGTTGATATGATCTCGCCATGCAGAAATAGGATCTTCTTCCTTAACTCGACAAATTTTAAAAATTGAATCCCAAAGTTTAGTTATTCTACTTTTTTGAGGGATATTTGGAAAGACTTTATTTGCCCATCCCTCAGTTGCTCCCGGAGCTGATAACCAGTTCATTGCATTCTTAGAAGTAAATTCAGATATGGGCTTCATATGCTTGAAAAATGCTTGTTGAGATTTTGTAATTAATTCGGGATCTTGCTCATGGAGTAACTCCGGATTAGAACTAACAATAACAAGGTCTGCATCCCCAGCTTCATCAATTTTAACTTCTGCATCTATTCTCCATTTCGGAAATTCTTCGAATGAGTCTCTAGGGGCATGTTGAAACCGGATTAACCGTAATTGTTCATCACCCCACATCACATCAACAAATCTAGCACCAATTTGATAAGCTTTTTTGACAATCAATCGCACTAAGGGAGCAAATTCTAAGGGTGTGCCATCATTGGTCAATATGGGGGCACCTATAAGCAACCGTTGTCCCGATTGAAGATTTAAACCTACTTTAACAATAATTTCTGCATACTTTTCTAAATTTTGCTTAAATTCTGATGACATTGGATTTTCACTAAAACTCTTAAATTTAGTTAATATATTAGGACTATCTCATAATATTAAAATTTTACATTTTTGGAGTTTTTGAAAGATATCTATTGATAATTAATGATTAATATAAAATTAAACAGTGAAAGCCCATTCTCCCTTCCGCATAATTGGTTCTACTTTACCCTCTTTAGTAATTCCATCAACATCCATTTCCCCTGAGCCAAACATTAAATCAATATGAATTGGACTTATATTACCCCCAGCAGTCATAAATTCTTCATCAGTCATTTCTTCCCCATTTTTCAAACAGGGTTTATAAGCAAAACCTAAAGCAAAATGACAAGAAGCATTCTCGTCTATAAGGTTATTATAAAATATTAAACCAGTTTGTGATATAGGTGAGCTATGCGGAACTAATGCGATTTCGCCTAATTGATTTGCGCTTTCATTAGTTTTAACTATTTTATCTAAAATATTCTTTCCTTTCCTTGCTGTTAATTCTACAATTTTTCCTTTTGAAAATCTTATATTAATATCTTCAATTAAATTACCTCTATGATTAAGTGGTTTTGTAATTTTTACAATACCCTCCGTCATACCTTTATGTGGGAGAGTAAATATTTCTTCTGTAGGTATGTTTGGAGTAAAAAAAATCTCATTATTTGTTTCTATATGCCCCCCTAGCCATTTATGTTCTTTTGGTAATCCAATTGTAAGATCTGTCCCAGGAGCACTAAAATGAAGTGAAGAATAGTTTTTATTATTGAGATAAAAACACCTAGAAATTAGTTGATTTATGTGATCAATCCAAGCTGAAACAGGGTCTTGTTGCTTTATGCGACAAATTTCAAAAATCTTATCCCATAATTTGACTGTTCTTTTATCAGGAAGTAAATCAGGGAAAATTTTCTCTGCCCAAGCATCACATGACGCTAAAGCAACACACCAATTTATAGCTTTTTTTTGATTCATTAGATCAGATACTAGTTTATGTTTCTTTCTTCTTGCCTGTATCATAGTTGATACAAGCTCAGGATCTTGATTACTAAAAAAAAAAGGATCTGAAGCTAATATCTCAATTCTAGCTCCACCTTTTTCAATATTCTCTAGTGAAGCCTCTCGTCGCCAACTGGAGAATTCTTCAAATGAATCACGGGGTGCATATTTGAGTCTAATTAAATGTATTTGAGGATTATTCCATATTACATCAACAAATCTGGCTCCCAATTGATATGCTTTCTTTACCAGTATTTCAATAAAAGTTGCCAAATCAAGAAGAGATGTACCTAAAGTACTTTGAGTGATTAATAACCATTGTTTTTTTTGTAAATTTACACCTATTTTTAATATTACTTCTGCATACTTTTCTAAATTTTCTTCAAACTCAGAAGGCATTGATCACACCTAAAAAGCCCATTCTCCCTTTCGCATAATTGGTTCTACTTTACCCTCATTAGTAATTCCATCAACATCCATTTCTCCAGAGCCAAACATACAATCAATATGAATTAAACTATTATTACCTCCTAAAGCAGTAAATTCTTCATCGGTTAATGTTTCACCATTTTTAAAACTAAATTTATAACCTCGACCTAAAGCGATATGATTTGAAGCATTTTCATCAATAAGAATATTATAGAAAAGTAGACCTGATTGTGATATAGGTGATTTGTGTGGAACCAGAGCAATTTCTCCTAGATAACTTGCACCTTCGTCAGTCTGAATTAACTCTTTAAGAAAGTCTTCCCCATTTTTAGCACTCACATCAACAATTTTTCCGTTAGAGAATGTAAGTTGATATTTTTCAACCAAACCTCCACTAAAATAAAGTGGTTTAGTGCATTTTACAAAACCCTCAGTTTTATCTTTATGAGGTATTGTAAAGACTTCCTCTGTAGGTATATTCGCAACAAAATTAATCCCATTTTGACTTTTCATGGAAGCAGCTTGCCATAAATGACCCTTCGGCAAAGTTATTTTTAAATCTGTTCCAGGCGCTTCAAATTTTAGGGCATTATATTGTTTTTGGTTTAAATAATTTTTTCTTGAAGTAAGTTGATTTACATGATCCTTCCAAGCAGAAACGGGATCTTCATTTTTAATACGACAGATTTCAAAAAGAGTGTCCCAAAACTTAGATTTACGAGTCTTTTGAAGCTGTTCTGGAAATACTTTATCAACCCACCCATCAATGGGCGCTGTAATTATTGTCCAATTTGTAGTATTTTTAACAACATAATTCATAAGTGGTTCAACATTTTGGAATGCCGTCTGCTGAAGAGCTGCAATTTTTTTGGAATCTTGATCCATAAGTAAATTAGGATTATCCGCATATATAACGAGCATTGCATCACCTGTTTCAGCAAATTTTACTGCCGTATTAACTTTCCATTTCGGATATTCTTCAAATGTACCCTCAGGAGCATTTTGAATTCGGATTAATTGTAAAGTATCATCGTTCCAATTCACATCAACTAGCTTTGCACCTGCTTGATAAGCTTTTTTAGTAATTACACGGACTAATGGAGCTAATTCCAACGATACACCATTAACAGCGAATATAGGTGGTCCAATTAATAAACGTTGACCTGGTTGTAAATTAAGCCCAACTTTTATGATAACCTCAGCAAACTTTTCTAAATTCTGTTCAAATTCTGTTGACATTAGGTTATCCCAATTTTTTTAATATTTAATTAGAATATAGTCTTATTGTCAGATTATACGTTCTATATATTTATATTTTATTTGGTATAATACAATTTTCAAATATTTTTAGTCAAGATTTTTATCTATTTTTTCATTAGAATAATTTATGTCGAAAACAGAAATCGTTAAATTTGAAGATTATGAAGAAGGGACTTCTGCTTCTTGTAGTAAAACCATTACTGAAGCTGATGTAACTCTTTTTGCGGGAATAAGCGGAGACTTTAATCCGCTCCATGTGAATGAGGAATTCGCAAAAACCCAAATGTTTGGAAAAAGAGTAGTTCATGGAGCCTTTAGTTCAGCTTTAATTTCAGCAGTACTTGGGGTTCATTTATTCGGCCCAGGAGCGCTTTATGCTTCTCAGAAAGTGGTTTTTAAGAAACCAGTTTACATAGGAGATACATTAACAGCTGTAGCTACAGTAACAAAGAAATATACAAAAGAAGGTAAAAGTGGAACCTTACAATTTCTTGACGTTGAAACTAAAGTGCTAAATCAGAAAAATGAAGTTGTCACAGATGGAGAAGCACAAGTTTTAGTCATGTAATATTTTTTCTTTTTTTTTTCTAAAATTTTGACAATGCGTTAGAGTAATGATTTCTTTTATAAACAATATATTATTAATTCTAACTCATGAAAAAACAATATCTTAGCGACATTATAGATCATCCACTTTTAGGAAAGCTATTACCAGTAGATTTCAGTCCTTTAAAGACATGCTCCTTTAATTGTTATTACTGTAGTTTAGGAAAAACCACCAAAATGACAATGGATAGAGAGGAGTTTTTTCCAGTTCAAGATGTTTTTAACGAAGTTGATTTTTATCTTGACAATAATGACCATCCTGATACTATCTTCCTTACTGGAAGCGGTGAACCTGCTTTATATTCTAAGTTTGGAGAACTAGCCAGAAAAATAAAAGAAAAATACCCTACTATAAAACTTACAGCCTATTCAAATGCTTCTTTATTATTCAACCCTGAAGTGCGGAAAGATTTTTGTGAATGCGATATCATGCAATTTAACTTAAACGGGGTGCGATCTGAAGAATTTCAGAAGATTAACCGACATCACGGCCAAGTAAAAATTGAAGATGTTCTAGATGGGTTGAAAAAATTCAAAACCGAGTCTAGTAAACCAATCTGGATCCATTCTATTTTTGGAGATAATTTCAATGTTTCTAAGGAGAATATAATTGGATTGCGGAATTTTATTGAAGAAATTAAACCCGATAAATATATAATCAGAAAATTTGAAATAGAAAACGATGTAAAGCCATTAGGGGATGAAATTATCAAATTTATTAAAGCTCAGATGGACTCATTAGATTGTAAATGTCATTATATGGGATTTGATTAATTTTATATTTAAAACTATTTTCATTTTCTTTTTTACAAGAATCCTTCTCCCAAAAAAATATTAGTTAAAAATACTAAAGTTCTTTTCTATAACTGTCATATATTAACAACAATCCAATTATAAATAAAATGGGAACAACTATATCAGATAAAATTATTAATATCTCTACGATTTCAGAGATTCCAATATATCCTTCTAAAATTTCTGGTTTAAATAAGTATCCTACTCCCAGGATTAAAGTACCAAATATAATTTTTAGAGTTTTACTTCTCTTGGTTCCTGTATTTTTGAAAAATATAAATAAAATTAAAAATAGACTAAAGGTTGTAAATAAGAAAATCAAAATTAAAATTAAATTTGAAATATTTGTAAAAGCTAGCACCAGTGTAATTATGAGGGGAATAATACCCGCATAATAATGTCTCTCGTACGTAATTTTATCCATAACTTTTTCCAAATGTATTATTTTGGTCCAAAATGGGAAAAAATAGATTAAGATTCTAGCTCGTAAAAGTATATAGGAAATGAGATTATTGGATAAAAGAAAAAACGA
>JBHLLT010000025.1:34009-40777 GCA_048938855.1 Promethearchaeota archaeon | reverse complement strand
ACTAATAAGAAATTTAATTAAAAACAAAAAAATAGAATAAAAAATATGTAGTTATAAAAAATTACTCAACTGTCTTTTTTGGAATCAAGATCCTGAACATTGGGCTTTAGGGCGACAACTATGGACAATTACGAATATGTATCCAATTTATCTTTTCTCAGATGCAAACTCTATTAGATTTGGTGAAGGAGATTATGCTCACTTTTTGGTTAATTTTTTTAGTGAGTTAAAAGGAGAGAAGTACGAGGGAATCGACCAAATTTTAAGGTTGACGACATAATTTTAAGTACGAGCAAATTTTAAAGTAAAGACAATTACCCCACTCAATTATTTTTATTAATTTTTTATATATTAAGCCATTCAATTTTTTTTAATTGATCTAATAATTTTGGTAATGATTTTGATTCTAAAGGATTATTTTTTAAATGTAACTGTTTAAGGTTTTGTAATTTTAAAATTGATTCTGGGATTGATTTTATATCGTTCTGATTAAGATAGAGATATTTCAGTGCTTTTAATTCTGTCAGAGCTTCAGAAAACACATTTATATTATTATATACCAGATCTAATTTCTTTAAAGACGTCAACTTGGCAAATGATTTTGGCAGTTCTGTAATATTATTATCAAAAAGTTTTAACTCTTCCAAATGTTTAAGATTTCCAATTTCAGAGGGGATCTCATTAATTTTTGTATGAGTAAGGAACAATTTTTTTAGATATTTTAGTTTAAATATTTCTTCTGGTATATTATATAAGTCATACCAATTAATACGTATCCCTGTAATATGATTATTCTCAATAATAATGTCATAACAAGTGATAGTACTTAGGTCTTCAAAAAAATCAAATTTAGCAGAAATTTCGAATTTTCCTAGTAATAATTTTTCTATATTATTGATACAATTTATTTCATCTTTTGATTTAATTAAATACTGCAGAAGTTCATTTTTTTCAAAATAATTTAAATATCCCTCATTAATTAGATACTCGATAACAGGGAAGAATCCACTTTCAAAGCGCTTTATAATCTCTTCTTTTAATTTTATTTTAGCGAATGGATCTCCTAAATCTGCTAATTTTTTTAATAAAGGAAACGCAAGAGAACGATGAAGTAAACTTGTATTATAATTATTCTCATACCACACTTGTAAATTAGAACAATGCCCCCAGAATTCTACTTCAAAAGGTATATTAAAAGGTTTATTTATCCCTCCCTCCATGACATCGCTCAGCTTCTCAGCGGCTTCATCTATCGATTCAAGATCCTCTAACGCTTCGTAGTTTTTGATCGGGATATCAAGCAATAGATATTTGCATTGGTCGAACAATTTTCCCCCTACATAGATTATCGTTTTACCATTTTCCAGACGCAATATAATATATTGATTGACCCGAAATTCTTTCATTCTGTTCCCTATCTTAATTCTGTCGTTTTGGATTTAAATATTTAACCCTCATACGAATTTATGATGTTTAATTTGATTTAAAACAAGTGAAAATCTCTCAAATTCGAATGAATTTTCGGAAGTTGTGATTTTAATAATGAAGTTAACAATCCTAAAAATAAGTTAAAAAAAGAGATTAAAAAAATGTTAAAAAATGTAAAAAAAATATTTATGATTTATTCTACGGTTTTTAATAACTCCTCAATTTCTGCTTGGATTACTTCGGGCTTTTTTGCGGTCTTACCTGCTATAGCGAGTTGGCGTTCTATTATGGGACGATGATATGTATTCATGCTGCAAAATGGGATCTCGCGAACTTTTGCTGGATCCTCTGGATCAATAACACCGTAATGAACAAGACAGTTGCATACTCTATTGAGGTCGAAATTATAACTATCCTGGAAATGCATTGAGGAGATCATCAGATTTTTATTGTGCAGAAAATCCCCTGCTGATCTTAAGTTGGGAGCCATAACTAAACGAGCAAATGATTGATAAGTCTTACTCGTTAAAATTCTCTCAGGATGCTTAATATATCTCGCTGCTCCAGCGAAATAATAAGCTTTAATCATTTGGCGATACCCTAAACTGGTCATATCGTCAACAAAATTGCCAATTTTCGAGATAAGCTGACCGAAGTCATTTAAGTCAACACCTTTTAATAGACCAGTAGGTTTTGGAACTTCTTGCTTCTCAACCATGTCCCAAACCTGGTTCGACCATTTAATCAAACCTTCAGCATCGAAGTATTTTTCAATCGGATCCCATCCACCTTCATCATTAACAACGCAAATTGTACAAAAACCGCAGTCCTGGTGGCTTGTCATGCTAAATGGGGGCATATCATCAAACCAAGCTAGTAATTTGGTCATTTTAGCAGTAGTAGCAATCGGATAGAATTTCGTAACTGCGCCACCCGTATGAGCATTAATAGCTTCTTTTAAATCAGAAGTGGTATATCTAATATCCATTAATTCTTCAAAACTTATACGTCCCGTTAAAGCGACTGGTTGAAAAATTATACCAGATACAATATCACAATTATCTCTGGCATAGTCAAGTATTTTACCGATTTCATGATCATTTACTCCTTTAGCGATTACTGGGACTAGCATTATACCATAAAATCCAATATTACGAGCATTCTCAATAACTCTCTGTTTAAGTGGCCATAAATTAACGCCTCTAATCTTTTTCCATATTTCGGGGTTATCAGTTGCATCAAATTGAAGGTATATTGCATCCATTCCAGCATCCATGCATTTTTTCATGAATTCAGGTGATTTTCCAAATCTAACGCCATTAGTGGTTACCATTACTTCTGTAAAGCCTAATTCTTTACCTTTTCGGATTATTTCTGGAAGATCATCTCTAACAGTAGGCTCTCCTCCAGAAAGTTGAAGTAAAACAGCCGGAATAGGTTTCATCGATCTAAAGTGTTCCATTATCCTAGTAATTTCTTCAAAAGAAGGCTCTACAACATAACCTGCTGCACTAGCATTCGCAAAACATATTGGACAAGCTAGATTGCACCTATTAGTAATATCAATTAAGCAGATATTCGGAGCACTTTGATGGTGTTCGCAAAGACCACAATCAAATGGGCATCCCTTAGGAGAGCATTCTTTAATTCCTGATGATACATATTCAGGTTTGGTAGAATTATTTACTGTTGATCCAATTTCGTTGGTAAATGATTGTTGCCATTTGTAATCATCTGGATTAATAGATATTTTATCTTTGAATTCTCCATGATCCTTGCAAGTCTTTCGCATCATTACCCAGTTGGTTTCGGGATCTACATAAATTTCTGCTGGAAGATGGTGCATACATTCTGGACAAATGCTTGTAGTAGTTCGAATAATCTCGACGTCATCCTTTTGAGCAGATTGAGTCTCTAACTCTGTCATAAGTATTTATACTCTGTTGTAATTTGTTTAAAATAGTGTTTTAATAAATAGTTATTCTATTAATTAAACTTTTAAATCATTTAAATCTTATAATAATAATTATATTATTATCGATATTATTAAGAAAGATTAAAAATCTTAATAAAATTGAAAATTGTGTGTCAGATTTTAATCTTCTTAAATGGTTATTATAATCGATAACTTTAAATTTTAGATTTTCAGAAGAAATTGAAATAGTTCATTTATCAATTCCTTAAATTCTTAGATCTTTTCTAAATATTTAGATTTAAAATCTTTTTTGTCGTTAATATTTTTTAAATTCTTCTATATTATCCAGGCAATTTATTTAAACCTTGAACTCGGAGGTTATAAAGGGTGACTCCTGCCCTACGAGACGCAAATACGCGTCAAAACAAAATAGGGGGAGGAGGGCGAAATCAGAGTGTAAGAATTTACACTACCAAAAGACAAAAATCCAGGGTGTAGGCAGGAGTCATGTTATTTTGATTTCTGAAAAACTTTTTAATTTTTATCCCTATTTTATTTTTATTTGGTAAAATTATTTTAAAAGTTGTCTAAATTGAGTTTCTTTATTGATAGATTGAATTTAAATTTTTATCTTACATTTATTATATCATTAAGTGTTTATAAAGTAATTCATTATAGTTTCAAGGATAATTTCAGTAATACCTAAAAACAAACTAAATGTAGATATAATTTATTTAGCGACTATAAAAAATGGTGTCGAATAATACCAAACAAAGTTGAAGAACAAGCAGTAGGAAGACCAGAACCAGAATTTACGATTGATTTTATCACAATAATCTGGATAATTATTGGAATTATAGTATCGTGGGTAAATATGGTAATTATTTTAGAATCTATGGCGATTTGGTCATATTTAACGATTATTTTTACTACAATAATACCTACAGTACTAATTGGTTTAAAGAATCGATTTTGGGGGTATGGTTATTTATTTGGATTTGCAATTGCGGGAATTCCGTTTATGTTTATAGGTGATTTTTTCATTGGAGGATATACGTCAGTAACATCTTTGTTAATATTTATTATATTATGGTTAATCTTTTGGAAAACATGGAGGTCACTCTCTTCAATTAAGCAGACTCATTAAATCGAAAAGTTCATGAATAGGATTTGATTAATCCATTACATTAATATTAAATGCTTACATTTTACACATAATTTTCCCTCGTTTTTTGCTTTTTCAGCACATTCTAGGCAAAATTTTGTTTTACAATTGGGACATGTATAGACTTCTCCATTTATTTTCCCTTTGTGAAAAAGACAAAAATTTTCTTTTATAGTAAATCGAGGTGGCAAAAGTGGAGGTGGAGGAACTTTTTTATCACTCATTAAATCACATACTTTGATATTTTTTTAATTTAAATTAATTAAATTTAAGATATTAAAAAAAAATTATAAATTACACAATAAATGGAATTATTATACTAAAGTGTTGGAATATCTTCAATTTTAACATCTAAAACGTTAGCAACAGACATAAACTTCTCAGTAATAGTGTTAATTGTTAATTCTCCAGCATCTATCACATCACCAATTAAATATGTCTCATAGAAACATTTTTCCATTTCATAGCATAAACCTGTCGTATGTAGTATCTGTTTGCTTAGATTCAGGTCATTCAATACATTAGATATTCCCTTGACTAGATCTGGTGAAAATTCTTTGAGTTTTACAAGGATTTTTTTAATATTTTTATTTTTAGTCGGAAAACAACTTATTTTAACAACATCTTCACGAGAAATGAAGATTAATAAATAATAGGGGGATTCTAATATTTCTTCCTTAATTTCAGGAGGAAAAATTGGATTTTTACTAAGTTCATCTTTGTTAATAATAAGGCCTATCGAAATTTTATTTTTTTGGTTGCTATTGTCTGTTTCCATAATAATCAAATACCAAAATATAATTAAAAGTTATATTAGCGTAAGCATATATAAAGTTTTTTTATTTTTATTTTTTTATACGTTTTATATAGCTTGGTTTTGTTATATTTTTCTTTAATTAAAAGCTTATGATTCCTCGTTACTAAAGATTCTGGTATTACTAAGATAATATTTGTATTTTATATCGATATCTTTTTTTCAATATATAATATCTCTAATTAAACAGAATTAAACTCTTAATTATGGATTTCCAAAATAATTTTAATAGAAGTGAACATAATTTCGGATTTAAGCTTGAAAAATACACTTCTCAGGAGTGTAGATTTCATGCATTATATTTTATAGATTACGAAACCGGAGCTTTACTAGTATGTAATCGATATAGTGATAGTTTAAATTTATTAAAGGATGACTTAATCTGCAGCTTTTTAAATGCCATAAATTTATTCATCAATGAAGTAAATGAAGGAGCTAACGAAGAACTTCAAGAAATTAACTTTAGAGGGACAAGGATATTATATGAAAGGGAGGGAAGACTCTTAGCTATCGCAATTACCAAAAAGACAAATTTGCAAATAGAAAGAGGTATTTTACGAGAAATCGTAGAAGATTTTTATATCCGGTTTAAGCACCAGATAAATAATTTTAATGGTGAAGTATATCCTGGAATATTAGATTATAAAAAAAGATTGAAAAGTATGAATTTAAACTCTTTATTCAAATTTGATATCCACATTTAATTCTCTATGAATTGTTTTCTTTATCATCATCTTTTTTAGGTTTCGTATCGGTTTTTACATCAATCTGTTTTTCAACGACTTCTTTTTGTTCTTCAATTTGTTTCGCGTGCTTTTCTATAGTATCAAGGATCTTTTGACTTGCAATCTCTAGGTTTGGATGGAGCTTAGTACGTTGTTCATCCAATTCTCGTTGTTTTTCAATTCGAAAAGCTTTTTCACCAACAGATTTCTCTATTTTAGCTCTGGTACCATTAATATCTGCATGAATCTCTTTTCGTGTCTCATCTAATTCTCTTCTTTTTTCTAGCATGAATGCTTTTTCACCAACAGATTTCTCTATTTTAGCTCCTGTGCTGTCAATATCTGCATGTATTCCTTTTCGTGCCTCATCTAATTCTCTTCTTTTTTCTACCATAAATGCTTTTTCACCAATAGATTTCTCTATTTTGGCTCCAGTACCATCAATATCTGCATGTATCCCTTTCCGAGTCTCATCTAATTCTTTTCTTTTTTCTAGCATAAATGCTTTTTCACCAACAGATTTCTCTATTTTGGCTCCGGTACCATCAATATCTGCATGTATCCCTTTTCGTGTTTCATCTAATTCTTTTCTTTTTTCTACCATGAATGCTTTTTCACCAATAGATTTCTCTATTTTAGCTCCAGTACCATCAATATCAGTACTTATCCCTTTCCGCATCTCATCTAATTCTCGTTGTTTCTCAATTCGAAATGCCTTTTC
>JBHLLT010000025.1:0-33909 GCA_048938855.1 Promethearchaeota archaeon | reverse complement strand
GTACCATCAATATCAGTACTTATCCCTTTCCGCATCTCATCTAATTCTCGTTGTTTCTCAATTCGAAATGCCTTTTCACCTATAGATTTCTCTATTTTAGCTCCGGTACCATCAATATCAGTACTTATCCCTTTCCGCATCTCATCTAATTCTCGTTGTTTCTCAATTCGAAATGCCTTTTCACCTATAGATTTCTCTATTTTGGCTCCAGTACCATCAATATCAGTACTTATCCCTTTACGTGTCTCGTCTAGTTCTCGTTGTTTCTCAATTCGAAATGCCTTTTCACCCACAGATTTCTCTATTTTGGCTCCAGTGCCATCAATATCTGCATGTATCCCTTTTCGTGTCTCATCTAATTCTTTTCTTTTTTCTACCATAAATGCTTTTTCATCAATAAAACCTGAAATTTGTTCTTTCCCTTTTTCAAAAGATAATTTCCTCTCTTTCTCAGTACTTTTTAAGTAGGCATCTCTCTCTTCTTTTTCTTTCTTATAAAGTTGGTCAACAAGTTTTTTTTGTTTTTCTATTTCTTCTTGAGATAATGGTTTTTCATTTTCACCCAAAATTCTCACTTTCAAAAAATTTTTGGCATTATTTTTAAATATAATATCAAAATTAGTATTTAATAATTTTTATGTTAAAACAGCCAGTTAGTTTTAAATTAAAAGAGGAGAATTAGAATTTAACTAAAAATAAAAGTTTTTCAAAACCTATTTAATTGGAATTGGCTCAAAAGAATCCTCTTGCATACATTCCATAAGACTTTTCATTGTTAATCTCATTGCGAGCATTTCCAGAACATCATTCTCTAATTTCTTTGCTTTTTCAGAATTAATACCTAAGTTATGTTTACTAATTAGATTTTGGAATACCTTTTGTAAGTTAAGTTTAAGTTCTTCTTGATTATTTAAATCTATAACCTGAGTTGCTAACCATTTATCTATCTGTTGTTTAATTTTTAGATCAACGTTATTATTTGAGTGATATTCAACTTCAAATTCTTTGAGATTTTCTAGATCATCAAGATATTTTTGATCTTGGTACATCGGTTTAAGTAATAATCCAAGATTCGTGATTAATGGTTGTTTTTTAAGCTTCTCTAAGGAACCTGTTAAAAATTCTAATACTTGATTCTTTTGTGTTATTTTTGAATAGTTAATATATTCGTTGATAAAATGCATTATTGAATTTTTAATTAGTAATTCTTCAAAATCAAAGATAGAATCAGGTTTTATTTCGAGTGTATTATTAATACATGTATATAATGAGTTCATAAAGGGTTTAATATCGCTAAACATTGAGAATTTGTTTATAAAGCTCAGAATATCGCCTAAAATCTCGAGTTTATTCTCATCCGGCTCTTTTTTATAATATTGATTAAGAGTTTTTTCGAGATCAATATTCTTATCCGGTATTGATAAAAGCTGTTTTACTTCAGAATAGAGTGAACTAAAATCCAAGATAGTTTTATTTCGTTTTTAATCTTTAAAAAAATTGCTTTTTAATATATATAAGTAGTAAAAAAGAAATTAAAATGCTGTAGTGATTAGTGAGGTCGTACCATGTCTTTGAGCTTCTTGAATATGTTTCATTATTTGTTCAAGAGGTAATGGTGCTAAATCAAGAGCACTCATACTTGACAATTTCAATTCAGCTGTTACTGTCTCAGCAAGATTATTACAATCATTTGAAAAAAAAACTTTCCTTCTACCAAATTCTTTCCGTAATTTTTGACCAACTTCCTCAATAGCACAATATCCAGCTACGAGTCCTTTTGTGTACCCTTCATGTTTTAGCTGATCAATTAAATCTCCATCATGCCCCTTACCCATGACAATAAACCAACCACCATTAAATTTTTCTGAATGATCATAAGCTAATGTTTGTAATACTGTTAAAGGATTATTTTGACATCCTTCTCTGCATAAAAGTTTTTTTCCTTTGATTATTCTGACGTTTTCAGGAAATTCTTGGAGGAGATCCCATTCATATTTCTCTTTATATTCATTTAAGTCTTTGCCGATGACTTCAATTTTATTTAAATTACCCTCTCCTAAACCTCGTTCGAAAGCTATTTTTAAGTGAGGAATTTCTTTAATAGTTAAACCAAAAACTCTAGCACCTACTACATCAACAGCTAATGGATCAGTTCCTCCAATTAAAATGTTAAAAGGCACAACTAGTCTATCTTCCCATGCTGTAGGGGGATAATGACCATTCACAGTTCCTTCAATTCCATCTATAAGTGCGATATCAGGCTTGATTAACTCATAAACATCAACCAATTTTGAATGCAAATTGAAATTATGATCTTTTCCACGATCTTTATGAATGGGAAACCCCCATTGATTCTTTAAACTTAGAGTAACTACTCCCATTGAGTGAGTTTTGAGTTTAGGAATATTGATATAGGTTAATGAATCTC
Source organism: Promethearchaeota archaeon (assembly GCA_048938855.1). GTDB lineage: Archaea > Asgardarchaeota > Lokiarchaeia > Sigyniarchaeales > SOKP01 > Loki-b32. Next base: position 31,481 of record JBHLLT010000025.1, on the reverse strand, counting down.
TATTATCTATAATGTGTACTATTGTTTTTGGCAATCTAAAGGTCATTAAATTATATCCTTTTGGGTCTTTATCTTTGGAAACTTTTCCAGAGAATTCAAAAGATTGAGTTTCTTCCTCATCTAAATAAATAATATTTACTCCATGTTTATCGCAAATTTGCTTATAGCCTGTAATCGTAAATACTAGTCTTGTTATGTTACCTTGAGTAGAATTTTCCATTACAAAAATCTTTGCTCCTTTTTCCTTCAAATACAGAATAACCGCTTCTAAAACTTCCGGTGATGTATAAGTATGTTTTTTAAAATCGATCCCATTTACTTTAATATACACTTCTTTTGATTCTTTAAGAACAGAATTACCAGACCTCTCAATCTGATTAAGGATACTATTTACAGCAGATTTAATCCCTTGAACTGTATCTTCAATATATACTTCTGTCAATACTACCCACTTTTTCTAATTATAATGTTTTAAAGTTGTTAAATTAAAAAACTGAATGTTTTTTAACAACTTCTATTTCATTTGAACCTCTCATGGAGGATCACAATTCTGTTTTTATAAACTATTATATAATACTTTGACGTTCTAAAATATAAATTTAAAAATTAATTTTAATGAAAATGCAACGGATAAAGAGTGTTGATGTTTTAAGAGGTTTTTCTATTTGGATTATGGTATATGGACACATGCTTCAATTCTGGATAAGACCAGAAGATGTTTGGCTTAAAATTTGGTTATATGCCTTTCTAGCGCCTATTGGTGCTACCGGATTCCTTTTTATCTCAGGTGTAAGTGCAACATTAGCGTATAAAAGTAATCTACAAACACAAAAAGTACAGCCGAAAACTATGAGAAATACATATCTTTTGAGAGCGACTTTCATACTAATAATAGCACTTATTTTCAACTTTGGCGTGACCATGGTATTTGGTGGTGATTTAACAAACATATGGAGTTGGAATGCATTACAAACAATTGGTATATCATTATTATTAGCATGGCCTTTACTAAAAACTTCCAAATTAGTGAGGTTGAGTGTAGCAACCTTTGCCATTATTTTTAACCAAGTTTTGTTAATAACACTTGATCCTTACGATGGGCAACTTAGTTTATTAGGTATAACGTATCACATCCTTTTTAATCCAATAGACACTTATGTTATCCTAAATTATTATGGAATTGTGCTAATTGGTTCTGTAATGGGAGATTATATTTATGATTTGAAAAATAGTGGTGACCAACATAAAAAAGAATTTTTGCTTAAAAACAAGGCAATAATATATGCCCTATTAATTGGAATATCCATCACTATTTTTGGTGTATTGTTCTTTTATCCTGACTTTACCGAATTTAATACCATTTCATCCGTTCTTTATGCATTAGGTTTCATAATAACGTTTTTAGCTGTTCTTATTGTAATTGAAATATTGGAAGTAATTAAAACAAAAAAGAGCTATAGATTTCTCTATTTCTATTCCTATTACTCATTTACCCTCTTTCTTGGACATAATGTTCTACTGATAATATTTATTGCCCAATTAAATGCCTATTTGACGATCTGGATTGCTGTCGCGGTGTTTAATGTTATCTTAATTCTGGTACTTAAGGTGATGCATGATAGATTAGGAATACGTGCTTCTGTAAAAGCAGGGATTAGTATATTAAGTGGATTTATAGCAATGAAAATGGAAAAAAAGAAAATTTAAAATTTTTACTCAATATTAAAAATTTCAATTATACCACAGTCTTGTTCACTTTTTTATTAATCTATAATGTTAAAATATATTAGCGAAATATTTATAAAGAGGTATTGATTGTTTGATCATATGTCATATTTGGACATATGACATTTACTAGTTTTAAGGTGTTAAAATCAGTGTTTAAAAGAGATATAGATCATTTTGGATTTGAAAATGGAGCAAATAGATTCATGGGACAAGGACCGCCTGAACGTAATGGTCCTCAGCGTCCTCCCCCTTTTGGTGGGTTTCCCCCTTTTGGTCATGTACCACCATTTCTAAAAGGCCCTCTCAAACCACCTCTACCTATAGGTAGAGAGGCATTTCAAGAAATAAGAGATTTTATAGTTTTATTATTAATTTCAGATTACCCAGATGGGATTACTGGTTATCAATTACAAGATAAATTCAACTTTCCTAGAGGTACTTTAATAAGGACTTTACAGGAATTGGAAGATAAAGGATATTTAGAATCTAAAGAGGAAATAGTAGATGGTCGAGCAAATAAGTTTTTTATGATTACAGAATTAGGTAGGAAATTCTTAGGTGGGTTAAAGTTAAAATGGGCAAATATCTTCGGGATGATGTCTGAGATATTACCCTCTAAGGGGATAATTATGGTTTTACTAGAAAGAATTAAGGATTTTGAAGACACTAATGATGCTGTTGATTTTTTTAGAGGATTAAGGTCATGGACTAATGATATGCTTAAAGGGATAGAAAAGAGGATTGAATATATAAAAGGTATTAAAGTTGATTTAGATAGAATTATCAATGAAATTGAGACTATGGACTCATTAGATAAGGGTAAAATAATTCAAATGATTGAAAAATCAATTCAAAAAAGGGAAGAATATGAATTCGATAAATCAAAAAAAGAGGTATAAAATATGTTAAAATCTGAAGAAAAAGGGATTCCTGAAAAAGGAATGAAAAATAAAACAGAGATAGTCCTAAAGTTGGAAAATTTAACTAAAAAATTTGGCGATCTAACAGCAGTCAATAACATAAATCTTGAAGTTCATAGAGGAGAAACAATTGGATTAGTGGGACCTAATGGTGCGGGTAAAACTACAACAATTAAGATGATTGCGAAAATTCTGAGACCAAATTCAGGGAGAATCCTTATTAGGACTAATGGAGTTGATTTAAAAGATTTAGGGAAAATATCAAGAACTATTAGCCATATAGGATTTTTAATAGATATTCCTTCTTTTTACAATATGACAGCGTATCAGTTATTAAGATATTTTGCAAATCTCCAAAATTTCCCGAAGAATAAAATCGATAACAGAATTGATGAGCTTTTAAAACGTTTCAAACTCTCTGAATGGAAATATAAACCAGTTAAAACTTTCTCTAAAGGGATGACTCAGAAAATAGGAATTATCCAAGCGTTGATACATGATCCGGAAATTATAATCTTAGATGAACCACAAACAGGTTTAGATCCGTTAGCCCGAGTTGAAATAAGGAAGTATATCCGAGAGCTTCAATCCTTAGGAAAAACTATATTTGTCGCATCTCATATGTTATATGAAATATCAGAAGTATGTGATAAAATTGCTTTAATTAATTACGGTTCTATTATTGGATTCGATACAGTAGAGAATTTGGCACTTACTTTAAAAACAAGCGAGTTAAATTGCGTTTTGCTAAAACCACTTGTTGCAAGTGAATTAGGACCAATAATTAATCATTTAACTGAAAGACTTGATCCATATCTAGATAAGGATTTGGATCCAATGATATCAAAAATTCCAGTAAAGTATTATCCAGAAAATCAAGGATTAAAAATTTTTTATGACGGTAAAAATGAATCAAAAGGAGAAATCTTAAAAATTTTAGTTAAGGATTTCGAATCAGATTTTACTGTGATTTCATTTACTCAGCCTAAAACGTCTCAACTAGAAAGAGTTTATGCCGAAATGGTAAAAGATAATGACGTAAAAAATGTAACTAAATCAAATGGAGGATTACAAGAAAATGGAAAATAGAAATCAAAAATTTATAGGATTAAAACCAATAATTTATACGATTACATTTGAAATTAAAAAACAAAGAAAAAAGTTTTATTTCTTTTCATTAATCTCAATTGTTATTGCATTCTTATTGGGTTATGTCCTACAATTAATCCCTAGTTATCTTCTACCTGATACACAAGCCGAGTTCTTTAATAATGGTTTGCGATTTATTACATTTTTAACTCTATTTGCTGCGTGTCTATTTTTCTCAGGAATAATTTGTTCTGAATTCAATAAGAAAACGGGTTTTATCGTTTTTCCTAAAATAAATAAATATAAATTGATAATAGGAAAATATTTTGGAAACTTGGTTCTCGTTGTTGTTATTATAACTATTTATTATTTTGTCTTAGGACTCTTAGGGTTTTTCTATTATGGTGGACCTATTAACATCCGATTCTTTTATTCCTATGGGATTGCGATATTATATGTGATAGCACTAAGTAGCTTTGTAACTTTTTTTAGTTCTTTTATGAGAAGTGTAAATTTAACAATCATATCGACCTTGCTTATTCTTCTTATTGGATTTAATATATCAGATCAAATCCTAGCACTGATATTTGGTGATAGCATTGAACCATTATACTCTCTAACATATTTGGGATCTCTCATAACTGGGATCCTAGAATATCCTTTCCCTAATCCAAGATTTACTGAATTTTCATTTAGTGGCATGGGTCCAGGGGGTATGGGCGGAAACTTCACATTTGGTTCATGGGTAACTCCAAGTATTGGGATGGGGATTACATTACTACTTGTTTTTATAGTTATTTATCTTGCATTAGCTGCATTTTTATTTAAACGGAGGCAATTATAGAATGAATAAAAATACTAAAATTTACATTATTGGAACGTCACTTTTCTGTATCATTTTTTTAGGAATGTTTTCAACCATTACTATAGCTAATGGAAACTATAACATTGCTTTAACTAAGAGTACTGAAATTTTTACAGTTTCACATTATGATGAAGCAGCGTGGAAAACTGTTGTCAATTCATCTACATCTCCTTCAAGTTGGTTTAAAGGTGAAACAAATTATACTGGTGCGAGAAGCAAATACACAGTAAAAGGTTGGAATTATGTAACATGGGAATCTTATGACGTATTTGTTTCATTTTTTCTACCAGCATTATTCGAATCCGAAGAAATTATCCCGTTATTAGTTTTATTAAATAATCTAGGTTATAATGAAACTAATATAAATGCTAATTATACAAATAGCTATAATTTATGGTTTGGTTTACGAGCTGTATGGAATTTTACTATTGGAAGTTTTGAAGAAGATCCTACCGAACCAAACGATCCACTTTTAATATTTCAAAATCCATCAGATATCGATGATATACTTAATGATTATAATAACTTATCAGCTAAACTGAATAGTAATCCTGCAATTTATTTTTCAAATATTACATTTCCTATCTTTGATTCAGATGAATTTTTATGGCTATTTATCTTTAATGGACTAGCTTTAGGCTCTCCCTTTAGCTCCTATCTTGGAGACCTTACTACTGCACTTAATTGTCAAAATGCTACAGTTAATACTAATATTCTTACAACTTACCGTATTGGTGAAACAAATTATACCATAGAAATTGCGTATAGTTCCAAAGGGACAATGTCCTCGTTTACAGTTAAAGATATTGGAAATAATGTAATATTTCAGATTATTGCTACCGATTCAGTTTGGATATTCTATACCACAGTCATTATATCGGCAATTTGTATTGCCGGAATTGGTATTTTTTTAATAATCCGGCGGCGAAAGATAAATAAAATAAGGAATAAATAAACATTTTTTTAAAACAATATAAATGAGTTAAGAAAATTAATGTAAAAAGTTAAAAAAATTAATAGAAAAGTATAATTACAATAAAAAGTTAACGTAAAAGAGATTATGAATGAAAACATTGTTGAGGTAAAAAATCTTACTAAAATATATGATCAAGGTAATGTATTAGCCGTCGATAATATAAGTTTTAATATACACAGAGGAGAAATTTTTGCTCTTTTAGGTCCAAATGGAGCAGGAAAAACGACTACCATTTCAATTTTATCAACTATTTTAAATCCTACTGATGGAGAAGCTTTAGTAAATACTTATGATGTCAAAAAACATCCCGATCAAGTTAGAAAAAGTATAGGTATTGTGTTTCAAGAACCATCTTTAGATAATGAAATGAAAGGAAGGGAAAATTTGGAGCTCCATGCCATCTTATATGGGATGACAAAATCGGAAAGAAAAGAAAAAATAAGTGAAGTTCTCAATTTAGTTGATTTACAAGATAAAGCGAATACTTTTGTGAAAAATTATTCTGGAGGAATGAAGAGAAGACTAGAAATAGCACGCGGTTTGTTGCATAGACCAAAAATGTTGTTTCTAGATGAGCCAACTTTAGGTTTAGATCCCCAAACCAGGCGTAAAATATGGGATAAAATTAGAGAATTAAATGAGGATTTAGGTATAACTATTTTAATAACAACCCATTATATGGAAGAAGCTGATGTATTAGCAGACAGAATTTGTATCATGGATCATGGAAAAATCATCGCTTTGGATACCTCAGACAACCTTAAAAAGCAAATTTCTGGAGATATAATTGAAATAAAATTTGAGAACGTAAATGATAGAATGAAGATTGTAAATTTTATTTCCCAAATTAGAGAAGGTCCAAGTATTAAAAATATTTCATTTGGGCGATCATCACTTAATAAGGAATTACCTATGAATTTAAATCTTCCAAAAAATATGCCTAATTTTAATCCTGAAATAATTAGAGCTCAAATGAGAGAGATAATGTCAGACCCGAAAAAATTGATTGCAGCCATGAAACGATTTCCAATGGCAACACAAATGATCTTAAACGCTCCATTAGAGGTGAAAAAAAGAATTGCTGATCTTGTTACTGATGATCTTCTTAGTCAAATTCCCGATGAAATTAAATTAGAGATTATTAAAATTAAAAAAGGGGAAATTTCAGAGGAACAATATGATTCTGAACCGGAAATTTCGATCTCGTGCGAACATGGAGGTGCCTGTCTTTCGGAAATTATCAGAAAAGTTGATGAAAATAACCTTATCATAAAAACTGTGAATGTTCATGAACCAAAATTAGAAGATGTGTTTCTACATTTTGTTGGAGCCGAAATTAGAGAAGAGACATCTAATCTTACTAAAAGTATAAAAAATCGCATACAAATGAGGCAATTAACGAGGTGATGTAAAATATCCGATTTAAATGTTAATAATAGTAAATTGAATTTTGAGGCTATATGGATACTAGCTCGGAGAGAGGTTTATGAATTTTGGAGAAATAAAACTAGATTAATTTCATCACTAGTTCAAGGCATTCTCTTTTTGTTTGTTTTTAGTGCCGCTCTTACAAGTTCATCAGTTGTGATAAATGGAATAAATATTGATCCGAGAGCTTACGCAGCTTCAGGAATATCTGCTATAATTATTCTTTTTACTGGAATTTTTGGCGGTATGGGCGTTATGAGAGATAAAATGTTTGGATTTATGAAAGAGTTAATTGTTGCTCCAGTAAGTAGAAGAACTTTAATGCTGGGGAAGACCCTAGGAGTCGCTTTACAAACATTAACTCAAGTATTTATTATTGTTATATTAAGTGTAATTTTTGGATATTTTGGTTATGATTTTAACTTAATCTGGAAAATACTATTGATTTTACCTGTTGCATTATTATCAAGCATAGGTATCGTAGGAATGGGCCTTACAATTAGCACTCGAATGAGAGATTTTCAATCTTTTGGTCTAGTGCAAACATTTATTGTTATGCCTATGTTCTTGATATCAGGTGCAGTTTACGTTATAAGTGGCCCCATAGGAGTTGTTTCAATGTTTAATCCATTTACTTATAGTGTCGATCTCTTCAGATTGGTTTTAATAGGAACTTCATTTTTTCCCGTTTGGCTTGATCTATTAGTTGTATCAGTATTTGGCACAATACTTATTTTACTAGGGGCACGATCGTTTAATACAATGGAAGTAAGCTAAAAAGTAAGAGATATAAACAATTTCTTTTTATTTTAAATTATTAACTTATCATAATAAATCAGCTCCAAAATAATTAAATAAATAGATTATAAGAATAGGTTGTTCAATGAATTCTGCTCGAATGATATTTAAGTATTGGTTAAAGTCGAGAAGATCATTTATTTTACAAATTACATATTTATTACTTTCAACAATTTTTGCTACTATTATTCCCATATTTATCGGAAGAATGGTCGGATTATTAGATCCGAATCTTTCAAGTTTTAATTTTATTTTATTTATTATTTATTTCATTTTAATAGGCATTTTAGGATTATTAACCTATATCTTTAATAGGGCTGCTCGGCTTCAAGGAGCTGAAGTTTCATCGAGAGCCCTATATTATCTACGCGATGACATTAGTAATACATTACATCGCCAATCATTTTCTTACTTCGATAAAACTGAAACAGGTCAATTAATATCTCGAACTACAAGTGATATTGAAGAAACTCGACAGATATTTGGTATGGGGTTAATTTTAGGGCTACAATCATTTCTTCAGATTAGTGGGATTATTATTGGTTTTTTTGCTTTTAGTTTAAATTTATCATTTATCTTAGTTTTAGCGATTTTAAGTTCCTTAATATTATCATACTATATTGCCAAGAAATTAAAACCAATTTTTTTAGAAACTAGATATAGTTTTGGGGATCTAACAACTACAATAAGGGAAAATATTGTCGGTGCTCAAGTTATCCGAATCTTTAGTACTCAAACTAAAGAATATCAAAAATTCAAGGAAAATAATAACAGATTTTATAGAGCTAGTGTTAATTCTGTTAAATATAACTCACTTACTATGCCTGCTATGTATATTATCATAGGAATAATGACAGTTTTTTCTTTATTCATAGGTGGTATTGGGTTTATAAATGAAACAATTTCATTAGGTATAATAGTAACCCTCCTTTCTTATATTGCCTCACTAGGTTTTCCTTTAATGATGTTAGGTCAAATTATGATAGTGTACATTCAAGCTGATGCAGCTCTTACGAGGGTAAGAGATATTCTGGAGTCAAGCCCAGAGATTAAAGATATTCCTAATGCTATACCGATATCTAATTTAAGAGGAGATATAGAATTTGATAATGTTTCATTTGGGTACACTTCTGAACATCGAATTCTAAAAAAAATATCATTCAAGATTTCTGCTGGAAAAAAGCTTGCTATTTTAGGAACAACAGGTTCAGGTAAATCAACAATAATAAATTTAATACCTCGATTTTACGAATTAAATAAAGGATCCATTAAAATTGACAATATTAACTTAAAAAATTATCTGATAAGTGATCTACGTAAAAATATTGGCATTGTATCACAAGAAACTTTTATATTCAACAAGACAATAGCAGAAAATATTGCTTATGGAAAAGAAAATGCTTCAAGAGAAGAAATAATTAATGCTGCAAAAATAGCAGATTTACACGACTTTATTGTTAAATTACCAAAAGAATATAAAACTATTGTGGGTGAAAGAGGAACACGTCTTTCAGGCGGTCAAAAACAACGGTTGTCAATAGCAAGAGCTCTTATAACAAGACCTAAAATATTAATTCTTGATGACAGTACCAGTTCTGTTGATGTTGAAACTGAATATAAAATCCAACAGGCTTTAACAAGAATAATGAAAGATATTACATCGATTATTATTACCCAGAGAATCTCAACTATAAGGGGAGTAGATTATATTTTAATTTTAGATAGAGGGCGTGTCGTAGGATATGGGACACATAATGAATTGATTAAATCAAATGTCCTATATAAACAAATCTATGAAACTTTATATCAAAAACAGATCTCAAAAAGTCAAATTGGGCAAGAAATATAAATTTTTAATTATAACAATGAGCAATAATAAATATAATAATGATGACGAGGAAAAAGAGGAAATAATTAAACCAAGTGCTAGTACTCGTCAACGCTTTATGCTAGAAGGGGATAAAAGGAAACTAGATCATCCACGTAGACAATTGTGGAGTTGGTTATTTTCATATTTAAAACCACAAAAATATAGATTCTTATTGTTTTTTATCTTTCTTTTATTTGCAACTATAATATCTGCTTTAACGCCTATTTTTTCTGCAAATATAATTGATAGAGGGATAGTTGCAAAAGATCCGTACTATATTATTATAATGAGTTGTATTTTTCTGATATTAGTCTTTATCATGGTAATTATAAATTATTTTGCTTTATATGGAATGGGTAAACTTTCTCAAGAAGTGACTTTTCAAGTTAGAAATGACCTTTTTTCTAAACTACAAGAGATGTCTTTAAATTATTTTGACAAAAAATCTTCAGGCCAAATAATTTCCATTTTAACTAATGATGTTACATTACTCAATCAATTAGTAGGAGGACAATTTGTCCAAATAATAACAAGTATAGTATCGATTGGATTAACTATGGTATTTATGTTTTTCCTCAATGTGGCTTTAGCTATAATTAGTCTGTTAATTTTTCCTTTATTCTTTATAATTACTCGATTTTTCAAAAAAGTAGCAACTTTATTATTTAGGGAAGAAAGAAGAACTATAGGGAGAGTAACCTCTTCAATACAGGAAAATATAGAGGGAGCAAAAGTGGTGAAAGCATATGGCCAAGAACAACGAGCTGCTGTTGAATTTGATCAAGCAAATACCGCTAATTATAAAATTATGGTTAGAATTCGTAAATATATGGCAACTATTTTTCCATTAATCAATCTTATAACTACCATTATTACAGCAACCATTTTATTAGTGGGAGGGTTTGTAGAATCGGGTACAATCTCCCTTTTTGGGATTACTGTTTCAGTTGGGGTTTTAAGTGCTTTTATTACAATTTTAGGTAGATTTTTTAGGCCATTTATGACATTAATGCAAATTCAGAACGTAATCGAATCAGCTTTAGCTGCTAGTGACCGAATTTATTCATTATTAGAAGAACAAGTTGAGATTCCTGATGTCGAGTATCCAACATCCCTTGATTATATAAAAGGCACAATTGAATTTGAAAATGTGAGTTTCGGTTATACACTTAATAATGAAGCGGTAAAAATTGAATCCAAGGTACAGAAATTAGAAGATGATTATATATTTGATGAGACTATAAATGGTGAAACCATTCTAAAGATGGCTAAATCTCTCGAAAATATGTTAAAAATTAAAACAAATCTTCAACAAAGTAGCAATATTAGTGGAGATGGAGGAGGGATGATTAGAAATGAAAATGTACAAAAATCTCCTCAAAATATTTTAAAAATTCTTGCTGAAATAACAATATCACCAGAAATAAATGATAGAATACCTAAAACCATAAAAGATCTGATTGATGAGCAAAAAATAATCCTCCAACATAAAGAATCTACGGGTTATGTTTTGAAAAACCTCAATTTAAAAATTCCTGAAGGTATGACACTAGCTATTGTAGGAGAAACTGGAGCAGGTAAAACCACGTTAATTAAATTGATTGCTCGTTTTTATGATGTAAATGATGGTAGAGTTCTTATAGATGGGGTTGATATATTGAATTTTAAAAAAAAAGAGTTAAGAGATTTAATCGGAATTGTTCCACAAGAAGCATTTTTATTCACAGGAACTATTCGAGAAAATATATTATATGGATACGAGACTGTCACTCCAGACCTTGAAAAAAGGATGATAGAAGTCTCAAAATTTTTGGGTTTACATAATTTTATTGACGCTTTATATAAAAATTATGATACTAAATTGAAAGAAAATGGTAGTAATATTTCAATAGGGCAGAGGCAATTGATTGCTTTTGCTCGTGCTTTAATAACCGATCCAAAAATTCTTATTTTAGATGAAGCTACTTCTTCAGTAGACCCTTATACTGAAACCTTGATACAAGACGCATTAAACAAGGCTCGTGAGGGGAGGACTACTATTATTATTGCACATCGTCTCTCAACAATAAAAAATGCTGATCACATTATAGTGTTGAATGCAGATAAAAAGGGAATAATAGAGCAAGGTGACCATGATAGCTTAATCAACTTAAATGGAAAATACAAACGTCTTCTCGAAATGCAAAATCGTGATATTGAAATCAATAATTAGTTATCTTCCCTCCTAATATTTTTCTCTTCTAAAAGGTTTTAACTTATCGTTTTTAATAAAACTAAATTATGATCAATTTTTTTCCTACATAATTTAGGTTTCAATTAGGTGTGATATTATTCCATATTTCGAATACTCTGGAAAGCAAATTTTTTATCAATTAAAAGATAACTCTTCTAAAAAAATCTTCATTCTTGTACACGGAGCAGGAGGTAATTCAAATGTTTGGGAGAATCAATTTTATTTAAATGTCGATTACAATATTATTGCTATTGATTTACCCTCACATAATAAATCCAATAATTTTTCTGAATTGTCTTTAGATTTATATGTTGATGTTGTAAAAAAATTAGTAGAGATTTTGAATCCTGAAAAGTTAATTTTAGGAGGACATTCTATGGGAGGAGTTGTAAGCCAAGAATATTATTTTAGAAATCCAAATGAAGTCTCTGCTATGATTTTATGTGCTACGGGAGGAAGGATGCGAGTAAGTCATGTAATATTTGATTCAATAAAACCTGATTTTCAGAAATATATAAATTCTTTTGCAACAGGGACATTTTATAAAAAAACTTCAAAATCTGTGATTGAAGATGCGGTTTTTGAGACCTCTCAAGCAGATCCAGACGTGGTTTATCGTGATTTTAAGATCTGTGATGCTTATGATACATTAGATAAGACTAATACAATTGGAATTCCTTGTTTAATTATATGTGGTAAGTATGATCAACTTACCCCTGTAAAATATTCACAATTTTTTCATGATAAAATTAAAAATTCAGAACTTTACATAATAGATAAAGCCGGTCATGGCGTCATGTTAGAGAAACCTAAAAAAGTAAACCAAGTTATTGAAAAATTTATTAAAAATCAATTATAAGCAAGTAAAATGCGTAAGTACACATATGGCCCTTTTCAATCAAGACGATTAGGACTCTCTCTAGGAGTAAATGTTTTAGCAGATTATAAATTGTGTACATATAATTGTGTTTATTGCGAAATAGGATTAACAAAACACGACAATTTAGTTTCTCCGAATCATAAAATAAATTTACCCCCATCATCTGACTTTCGTAAGGAACTACTGTCAATTTTAAGATATTTCCCGCATTTAAATTCAATCACTTTTGGTTATAATGGTGAACCAACTCTAAATGAAAATTTATTGGATTTTCTTAAAATCGCATTGGACGTAAGAAATAATTTAAATTGGACTAACAATGAACCAACGATTACATTATTTACCAATTCTAGCACGTTATATATTGATAAGATAAGAAAAAATGTCAGTCAATTTGAGTTAGTTTTAGCTAAATTGGACGTGGCTAATGATATTGATTTCAAGAGAACTAACCGACCTCATCGCGATACTCCTAATATTAAAAAAATAATTGAGTCATTAATTAAACTAAAACTAGAAATGCCTAAAAAAAATAAATTAGCGATTCAATGTTTAATTTTTAATTCATACAAAGATGATTTTATTCCAAATAATAATACTTCAAACATTTTTGATTTAGCTCATGCATTAAAACAAATAAAACCGGATATTATACAAATTTACTCAACCGCAAGGATTCCTGCTGAATATTTTATTTTCTCAATTGATGATAATAGAAAAAGAGAAATCGCTTCAATATTTAATGAAATTATCAATGATGATACAATTGAAATAAATGTATACTAGACTTAAGAAAAACTTTTATTTGTATAATAATAATTTGAAATATTTGAAATCTTTATATTAATTCGAGGTTAGGAAAAAGACAAATAATTTAGTTGTATGATAAGGGTGAGTAGTATGTTTATCGCTGGTGTTGATATTGGAGGTACTTGGGTCCGAGTTGCTATCTGTACATCAGATCTGAATGAAAATAATATTTTTAAAAAAAAATCCAGAACGGTAAAGGAGAATAGATTTTCAATTAGTAAAATGGTGTGCGAGATGCTTTCAGAATTGATTTCTGAAAATAAAATTCAAAAAGATAAAATTTTAGGAATTGGGATCGCTACAGCAGGTCCATTAAATATGGAAAAAGGAGTGGTATTTAATAATGCCAATCTTGGATTTAAAGTCATTCCCCTAAAAGATCCAATTAAAAAAGAATTCCCAAATATTCCAATATATTTTATTAATGATTGCAATGGATCCGTTTTAGGAATACATTTCTTTGAGGCTGAAGATGGAGAAAAAGATAATTTAGTATATATCACAATGTCTACTGGAATAGGTGGAGGAGTTATTTGCGGTGGACACCTTTTACTAGGAAAAGAAGGAAACGCGGCAGAAATTGGTCATGCAAAAGTTAATTCAAAAAGTAATGCAAAATGCAATTGTGGAGCATATGGGTGTTGGGAAGCTTATAGCTCTGGAATAGGAGTTAGAAACAGAACTTTAGAAGGGTTGGATAAAGGAAAATTAGATGCGAGTATTTTGATGAAAATTGTTGATAATGATAAAACAAAGATAACAGCAAAAGAAGTTTTTCAAGCTGCTAAAAAAGGAGATATATTATCAAATAGCATCGTTGAAGATTGTGTATATTATATGAAAGTAGGTGTTGGGTTAGTCAACAATTACTACGATTGCAGTTCGATTTATTTTGGAGGTGCAATGATGAAAGACAAAGATCAAATAATTCCTGATATCATTAAACAATTTGAAAAAAATCCAATTAAATTTACTATTAATCACCCTCCAAATATAAAATTAACAAAATATAATGATGAAATAGGTGTAAGAGGAGCATTAGCTCTGGTTAAATACAATATAGATAAAAATAAAATAATTTTCTAAAAATTGAAAGAACACAATGGAAGAATCTGATTTAATTTTTACTCTAAGTGGTATTAGAGGTCGTATTGAGAAAGATCTGAAATATGATACTGTTAAGAAAATAGCAATTGCTTTTGGATTATTAATTAATGGAAAGGATAAGAAAATAGTAATAGGCAGAGATACTAGACCTAGTGGAATCTTGATTGAAGAGGCAATCATTGAGGGATTAATTTTATCTGGTTTTGAAATTATAAATTTTGGTATATGCCCTACACCTGTAATAGTTCATGCGAAAAATAAATTGAATATTCCATTTGGCATTATCATTACAGGATCTCACAACTCTCAAGAATGGAATGGATTAAAATTAATATCTGAAACGACATTTTTAAACACTAATGACTTACAAATTGTTTCTATATATTTAGAGAATATAGATTTGAATGATTTTAAAAAAATCCATACAATTTCAGAATCACATATTAAAAATATAAATCCCATTACAGATTATATTCATGATTTAAAGCGTTTTATTGATATTCCAAATATTAAAGAAAAAAATAATCTTAGAGTAGTTATTGATTCGGGAGCAGGAGCAGGAAATCTGGTCACTCCAATAATTCTTGCTGAAATGGGATGTGAAATTAAATTAATAAATAATGAAATACTTGCCAATAAAGATTTTCCAAGAGAAATTGAACCCATAAAGGAAAATCTAAGAGACTTAATAATGGAAGTGTGGCAAGGGAAGTATGATATTGGTTTTGCTCATGATACAGATGCTGATAGATTAGCAATCATTAGCGAAAATGGAGAATGTTATCCCGAGGATATTAGCCTAGCTTTAATTACGGATTATTATTTAAAAAATCTAGAGGATAATATCGAGCAAACTGTTTTTATTACTAATTTAGCATCCTCTTTAAGATTTGAGGCTATAGCAGAAAAATATAATGCTCAGGTTATACGGACTCCTGTAGGGGAACGTTTTTTAAGTGAAAAAATGAATGATCTTTTAGCAAATTCATCAAAAGATCGATTAGTATTTGGTGGAGAAGGATCATGTGGAGGAATTATGTTCCCTTACTTCAATAATACAAGAGATGGGATTTTTGCAGCTGCAAAAATTATTGAGATAATGGTAAAAACCGAAAAGAATATCTCCCAATTAGTATCAGAATTACCAAAATATTATTCGCATAGAATAAAAATCAACATTAAAAATGTTGATACAGGTTCTCTTATTATTAAAGTCAAAGAAGAATTGATTAATGAAGGGGAAAATGTGGAGCAAATAGAAAATGATCTTAGATTTGGTCGAGGAAAGGATTGGTTTGTTCTTATTCATCCCTCAAATACAGAACCGATTATTAGAGTAATAAGTGAAGCTAAAAGAGATTCACTAGCAAGAGTTTATTGTGAAGCAACAGCTGAACTTGTGAGATTGGTTATCTCTAAAAGATAAAAAGGAGATTTCCCATCATTTTCCCATTTTTGACATAATTTTCTCTGAATGATGAGAAATCCCCCATAAAATTTATATATTTGAAAATAATATAGTTTTATTAAACATTATTGTTGATTGTATCATGATAATTAGAGAAAATAATTGGATTCGAACTCATCGAGATACTGGGATAGTTCATGATCCGTATTGTAATAAAATTATCATGGTAATGATGTTTTTAGGGTATGTATCATATTTCCCTGCAACATTATCCTCATAAAAACATAGAAATCAACAGCACGCCGATACTTATCTTTTACTTTATAACATTCAATAACTTTTCTCATTAATTGTTTTCATATTTTTGGTAAAACTCCAGGGTTCTAAGATTGATTTAATACACTCAGACACTAATAGCGTCCCAATGGAGACTCTAAATATGTTTTTTTGAGAATTTAATAAAAATTAGAAGAAAATAAATAAAAGAGGTTAAAAAAATGTCAGAATTAAAGGAATTAACTCAAGAAGAATTGGTTGAATCTTCCTTAAAGTTAGAAAGTAAAGTCTCTCCTGAAAATTTAGAGATTTGGAGAGCGAACATATGGAAATCGTATTTGATTAGTTTTATTGAGGGATTTCATCTGATCTCAGGAATTCTCTTACCATTTTTCTTGACATGGGGTAGATTAACATTTGTAGAGGTAATGTTCTTACAAAGTTATTTTACTATTATGATATTGGTATTTGAGATTCCTTGCGGTGCAATAGCAGATTACATAAGTAGGAAATTTTCTTTGATTTTAGGAGCTTTGACAACGGCATTTGCTGGATTGATTTATGGAAGTTATCCAAGTATTATCATATTTACCATTGGTGAAACTTTATGGGCTTTAGGAGCTGCTTTAACATCAGGGACCAATATGGCATTTATTTATGACACACTGAGAAAACTTGGAAGAGAAAACGAAATTTCTAAAATTATGGCACGAAATCGCAGTTTTAGCTTGCTTGGTATTGCAATTTCAGCACCAGTTGGATCGATCATCGGTGCATATTTTTCATTGAATCTTGTAATGAGTCTTATATTTGTACCATTTATATTAGCAACGATAATATCATTAACTTTAAAGGAGCCTAATCATGACTTGGAAAAAAAGAAAAACGACAAATATTTGACGATTGTAAAATCTGGGATTAAAGAGCTCACAACCAATAAGATATTAAGATTACTAGCTGTTGAGATGGTGATAACAGAGGCTTTAGTGTTTTTCTTAATATGGACTTATCAAGTCTACCTTGAAGCATTAAATTTTCAATTAATATTCTTTGGATTTGTAAGTATGTCAGTGACACTGGTGCAAATTCTCTTTAACAATATCCTTCCAACTTTAGAAAACAAAATCTATAACAAGAGAAGATTCCTTAGAATATATACAATAATTCCGGGTATGGCCTTTATTTTAATGGCGCTAATCCAATATATTCCAGTGAGCATTCCTTTAATTCTCATTGTGATTGGTTTTGGGTTTTCAAGGAGTTTGATATTTGTTAAGGGCATAAATCAACAAATTAAAACAGAAAACAGAGCTACCGTTATAAGTGCAATAAACATGATAGCGAGTCTTATACGAGCAATTCTTTACCCTCTCGTCGGATATCTAGTGATGTGGAATTTAAATTTAACATTTATAGTACTAGGAGTAATAATTATAATATTTGCGGTGATATCGAGGATAAAAAGTGATAATTTATAATTATATTTTTTTTTATTCTTTTAACTCAACTCATTTAGAATTTTTTCAGCTAGATTTTTTCTTACAACTTCTAATAGTTCTTCTAAAGAAGCTTTTTTGATATTTTCTACGCTTCCAAAGTGTTTAAGTAATTTATTTCTTGTAATTGGACCAATTCCTTCAATATCATCTAAAATGGAGCCTTTAACTCTCCTTTCTCTTTGTTTTTTATGAAGTTTAACAGCGAAACGATGAGCCTCATCACGAACTCTTTGAAACAATTTTAGTAAAGATGAGTTTTTTGCTAAGATTATAGGGTCTTTTTTATTAGGGACGTAAATTTCTTCATTTTTTTTTGCCAATCCTATGATTGGGATATTAAGACCGAGTTCATTCAAAACCGAGATTCCAGCATTTAATTGCCCTTTTCCTCCATCAATTAGAATTAAATCAGGAAGGGTTAAGTTTCTCTTAAGTAAATAATTATATCTTCTCTTTAGTACTTCTTTCATCATCGCAACATCATCAGGAGTAGATTTAGAACGAATTTTAAAATGTCTATAATTTTTGGTATATGGTTTTGCATCCAAAAAGTAAACCATAGAGCCAGTTGCATCAGTACCCTCGATATTTGAAATGTCAAACCCTTCGATTATTCTTGGATCTTTTGGGAGATTTAATACTTCTTTAGCTTCTTTTAATAATTCCGCCCTGAAGTCTTCTTCATCCATCCTAATTGTCTCCATCTGAATATTCTGATTAACCATAACCTTTGCATTCTTATTTGCGATACGTATTAAACTAGTTTCAAATTCATCTTTGGGAGTTCGAATTTGTATTTCTGCTTTTAAACTCCTTAAATATTTAATAAGAATTTCAAATGTTCTATTCAATTCAGAAATTATTATTGCATCAGGTAATTGGGTTTTAAATTCCTGGTAATACTGTTCTAAAATTGAAGAAAACAACTCATCTTTATGAATCAATTTTTCTCTTAAATCAAAATTAAATGAATTTTTATTTAATATCCTACCTTCCCTGATATGAATTATAACCATTGCCACATAATTATTATCAGAATAAAATCCAATCATATCCTTATTTGCATCATTATCTAAAAGTACATGTTGCTGATCTGTTGCATGATCAATATCTGATAACTTATCTCTCCAAAAGGCAGCTAATTCAAATTCTTGATTATTTGCTGCTAATTCCATTTTTTCTTGAATTTGCTTTTTTAATTCGCTTGTTTCCCCTTTTAAGAACAATTCTATCCTTTTAATATTTTCTCTATAATCTTGTTTAGTAATACTCGTAAAACATGGACCAGGACAGAGTTTTAATTGATAATATAAGCAAGGTCTTTTTTTCATTATAAGTGGTTTTTTGCATGAACAATATGGAAAGATTTTTCTGAGATCTCTTAAAATCCTAATGATTTCTTTTTTATCTGTATAGGGCCCTAAAAATAAGTTATCTTGGGAATATTTTTCCGGGTTCCTAAGTACCCTAATTCTTGGAAAATCTTCAGAATAAAAAATTGCTACCCAAGGGTAACTTTTGGAATCCCTCATGATTACATTAAATCGAGGAAGATGTTTTTTAATCTGGATGTTTTCTAAAAGTAAGGCTTCTTTTTCATTTTCAGTTACAAAATATTCAATAAATTCAATATTCTTAACCAGTTCTCTGATTTTTTCTTCATAAAAAGGATCATTAAAATGACTTTTTGTAAAATATTGATTGACCCTCTTTCTGAGATTTAATGCCTTTCCAATATAAATAACAATTTTTTTATTGTCAAGAAATAAGTAAACTCCAGGTTCATTCGGTAAACTTTTTCTTTGTAATTCCAGACTAGACATGTTTTTTAAATTAATTAGACCCTTATATTGAATATTTAAGCCTATTATACTTTTATACTAATAGAGATTAATATTTTATTGTTATATCAAAAATCTAATAATTTAAAGAAGATTTATTTCCAATATGATATTATTTCTTTTTCTAATTCTTGTGTAATATCTTCAATCTTGTATTTCTTGCAATAGTATTGGATATCTGATAAAAATTTACTAAGAGGATATAATTTAGAATACCTCTTCATAAGCTTGTCATTTAGAGATTTATTATTGCACATGGAAGCGATAGCTTCAAAGTTCGTTTTTATATATTTCATGTCCTTATAACTCATTTGAAAATAATAATGCCCATATTTTCGTATTTTTAAAAAAACCCATAATAGATACATTAATATAATCCCTAAGTTGAATTCTAATAGAGTATTTATAATCAATAATTCCAGACTCCATACGCCTTGGGCTTGGCGAATACCTGAAATTGCTAAACTAAATTCTAAAGAAAACTCAACTAAAATTCCAATTAAGAATATGTACAAGATATCTTCTAACCTTAACTTCTTTTTGAAGTATAAAACTAAGGCAACCCCAATATTAATTAGAACCATTATAAGTTCATTAAACCGTTGATTTGCTATGTTCATATCTCTAGATACTTCAATAAGTCTATCATCTAAGGGAATTAATTGAGAACCCGTTGATACAAAAATCCACCCTAAATAAAAAAGTATTGTAAAGAATATTAAATCCTTGCGATTTCTTTTTTCAAACATAACAAAAACATACGAAAATTGCACAAACCCTGGTGAAAAGCAAAACCATAAGAAAAAGATAAATGGATCTATAGGTCCAGTATAAGTCCTTGTGTGAGTAATTAAATACCATAATATATAATCCGTAAAAATGTAAATCAACCAGCCACACGCACCCCAAGTAATAGAAAGCCAATATTTCTTTCTTATTAAAAAGAAGATCCATATTGATAGAAAAATTAAATCAAAATAGATGAAATCTAATCCTATAGTTCTAGTAACTATGGCATCTGCCATATTATCCCCATTTTAAAAATTTTATATCCTCTAATTAAAAATGTAAGAAATTATAATTATACTTAGAATGTAAATATTTTTCAAACAAAAATAATTAAATAGCTGGAATTGAAATTATGGTTAAAATCAAAATTTGCCCAAAATGTAAAAAACCCAACTTAAAAAACGCTGTGAATGTTTCAGGTTGGCTTGCACCTGATATGTACGAGTGCTCTTGTGGTTATATTGGCCAATTCTATGTTGAAATTGATCCTGAGGATTATGAATTAGATCCAGAGGATTCTGAATTAGATCCAGAGGATGTTTAAGAGGATTAAACCATTTTTGTGTAAGATTAAATTCTACAAATCTATAAATAAATTATCAATAAAATTAAAGTTGTATTCCAATATGGAACAATTATTACAAGATGCTCAAAAGATAAAATCTTTAGAGATACAAGGAGCAAGTAATATAGCTATTAGTGCTATAGGTTTTCTGAGTGATTATGCTAAAAGGTTAAAGTGTGAAAATGTTAATGTATGTTTTGAAAAACTCTACGAAGCAAGGGAAATCTTAATAGATACTCGACCGACTGAACCCGCAATGAAAAATGGGTTAAAATTTATCATGAATAAACTAGAACAAGAAAAAAATACAATTATCCCTGAATATATTTCTGACATAATTGAAAAATATAAAGATTTATATTATGAAATGCTTCAAAATTCAAAAATTAAGATTGCAGAAATAGGTGCTAGACGTTTTCCGCTCAAAGGTCAAAAATTTAGCGTGATGACACATTGTCATTCAAGTTTAGTTACTGGTATTTTCTTAGAAGCTAAAAGACAAGGTAAAGATTTTAAAGTAATTAATACAGAAACACAACCGAGGTTACAGGGAAGAAAAACTGCAAAAAAATTATTAAAAGCAGGAATCGAAGTCATTCACGTCATAGATAGCGCTATGAGATGGGCTGTAAGACATTATCAGGTAGATCTAATTTTAATTGGAGCAGACAGTATAACTTCCGAAGGTACTATTATAAATAAAATTGGATCTAGATTGCTAGCGTTAGTTGCCCATGAAGAGCATGTTCCCTTTTATGTTGCATCTCCATTATTAAAGTATAATCCAGAAACTAATCTTGGGATATTAGAAGTTATTGAAATGAGAGATCCTCAAGAAGTTTGGAATGATCCTCCAGAAGGAATTGAAATTTTGAATCCTGCATTCGAAACTGTTAGTAGAAGATATATAGATGGTTTAATTACTGAAGCAGGTATTTTTGCTTCTAGTCATGTATCAAATTATTTTGAGAAAATTTATCCAGAAATGGTATAGTTGGCAAAAATTGTTATTTTCCCCACTTTTCAATAGCTTTCGCTAATTCAATATTATTCTTTGCATATTCCTTTAATTCATAATTTTCTAAAGTTGCGTCAACTGCCTGTCTAATTGCTTTAGCTCCAGCTTCAGTTCCCATGGGATGTCCATGACATCCTCCTCCAAATTGAAAAACCATATTTTTACCTAATATAGCGATTAACTCTGGAATATGCAATGGACTTAAACCACCTGAAGCAACAGGTAAAATCCCTTTGAGATTTCTCCAATCTTGATCCAGCAATGTCATGTTATTTCCTGTTATTCTTTGCTCTGTAATAACTCTATTAATTTCTAAAACTTCTTTCTTTCCACCTTCCATCTTTCCCACTACAGTTCCTGTATGAAGTTGATCCATACCAAGAAGTCGCATTAACTTTGCTAATACCAACATAGTCATTCCATGTTTTTTATTCCTTGTAAAAGCTGCATGCATTGCTCTATGAGCGTGAATTACAATATCCTTATCATCCAAGTAATCTCGAATTTCCTGCAATGCCGAGAAACCTATTGTAACAATGTCTACCATCACATATTCGCCACCATTTTCTATTACAAAATCGGCTCTTTTTTTCATAACGCTCAAAGGTGCTGTTATATTTGGCATATAAAACTTCCGTTCTCCAGTTTCTATTTCAACTTTATCCCTGACCTTTAATGTTTCTATTATTCTTTGTTCAAACTTATTAAAAGTCATACTTGTCAAATTTTCATCATCTTTCACAATATCTAATCCACCACGCCAAGCGTCCCCACATACTTGAGAATGTTCAATTTCTGTAAGCCCAACTTTTGGTTTTACAATCGTGCCAAGAAGGGGTCTATCCTTCACTTGTGTTAATGCTTCTATACCTTCAATCCCAAATTTTGGACCCTTATATGTATCAACAATATCTTTAGGAAAACTTATATCTAATAATCGTAAATTCCTTAATACCTTCATTCCAAATATATTCCCTGCAATAGCACTTAAAATCTGCGGTAAATTGTTTGCTTCAAAAAGTTCTTTGGTGTAAGCAATTTTTATGATACTATTATCATGGTCAATATAAAATGTTGAAGGTTTAAGCCTTTTTGCTATTTCAGGGGATAATGTGGAAATCTCAGTCCATGTACCAATAGAGCTTTCCTTTGCGATTTCTTCTGAAGCTTGCTGTAAATTTTTACACTCTGGTGAAATCTGCACATAATACATCGCTACTAAATCATTTTCACTTGGGACGTAATCCAGATTTATGTAATCTACCAATTTAACTCACTAATTAACTACTAAAATTTAAGTGTGATTTAACATATGGAAATTATCATATGTATAATGAATTATAATTATAAAATCATAAAAAATTAATAGTATTTATAATTAAATTACATTGTGATAAAAACATGAGTGAAAATGTATCTATAACAATCAACGTAAAGGAGTTAAGCTTTAAAAGCGAACAACATGTTCTCGATTTAATTAGATTCTTATCTGAAGCGTTGCCTCAGATTACTCTTGATCGAAATGGAAATGAAATAAATGTAGAAATGCCTACCAAATTATCTAAAAGAGCCTTAAAACTAAGAATTAAAAAATTTCTTTATAAAAATGGGTTACATAATGATTTCAGACCTATTTCTCATAAGACTCCTGAAAATGAAGGATATACTGTGAAAGAAAAGAAAGTAATTGAATTAACTTATTATTAAACCATATCCTTCTTTATTATATAAAATACAAAATGAATTTTAATTTGTCTTTACAAGAAACTAATTTTAATATTTCTGTTGAATCCTTGGACGATTTATCAAGATGCTTGAGCTTAGCAAGTCTTTTAGAATTGTCAGGATGGCCTAAACCTGGAAATATTCACCGTACACAAAATTATGAAAGGACTAGATTTGAACATTTCATGGCTGGAATTGCAGCAATACAACCAAATTTTAGAATATATTGCAAAAGAATTTTTCAAAAATCTTTCAAAAATGAAGAAGATTATAAGGCAGTTGAATTAGGACTATTTATTAAAAATGCAGCAAAGGAAATGATAAAATGGCAAAAAGGAGGAAATATTCTATTAGGACATATATTAATACTAGGGCCATTAGCTGCAGCTGCTATAATTTGCATTATCAAGCATCAAACCAAAATAGAAAATTTAAAAAAATACTTGGAAAAAATAATTGAAAATTCTTCTGTGAATGACACAATTAATTTATTTCATGCGATTAGGATTTGTAATCCCGGAGGATTAGGAACAACTGAGAAATATGATATCAATGATAATAAATCTATTGAGGAATTAAGAAAGGATAACATGAATCTAAAAAAAATATTTGAATTCTCAAAAGAATACGATTTAATAAGTTTAGAATATGCTACTGGTTTTAAGATAATTTTAGACGAAGGATTACAATATTTCGTTAATACCTTTAATAAATTTAAGGATATAAACATAGCAATAGTCAATACTTTCCTTAAACTTTTATCAAAATATCCAGATACATTAGTTATTAGAAAGTCTGGACGTGATTTAGCGTTATATATTTCAGAAAGAGCATCTCATATATTAAAATACGAAGGAATATCAACTGAAGAAGGTTTAAAATTGACATTAGAATTAGATAATGAACTCCAAGCAAAGAAAGGCAAATTAAATCCGGGTACTACTGCTGATTTGGTTTCTGGAGTAATATTTTGTGCTTTACTTTTTGGTTTAAGATATTAATATCAAAAAAATTATTTGGAAAGAATTATTTACTATTCTTAAGAAATGTGAATTTAAATCTATATTTTGGGTTAACCAGTTTATGGAATTTTGTGATGAATGTGGAGGAATGATGTTACCTTCAACTTCAGAGGGAAAAAAAGTATTTAAATGTAAGTGCGGAGCAATCAAACCATTTATTGAGGAAAAATCTGAAGCGTATAAACTTATCACTAAAATAGAACATCCAATTAGGGATGAAGTTACCAATTTGTCAGATGTCATGGAATGGAAAGAAGAAAATTTAAGAAGCACAATTAAAGATTTTAAATGTCCTCGATGTGGATATGATAAAGCGCATTTAGAAACAAGGCAAACTCGTAGGGCCGATGAAGGAATGACCCATTTTATAACATGTTTGAAATGCGGTAAGATGAAAAAAATTGGGAGTTAAATCAACTTAGGAACTTGTCTATTATTTCTTGTTCTTTAGTATTTTCTAAAAAGTTAAGTTTAATGATTTTATTGTGACTTTTTGAACCAGTAATTATTTGTATTTGATTAGATGACATATTTAATCTAGTTTTCAATAAATTTAAAAGTTCCTTATTTGCCTTATTTTGAATTGGCTTTGATCTTAAGAAAATTGTTAAAAAATCGTCATTAACTATAACTTTTTGGGTTTTACAATTAGTTTTCACATTCAATTTTATAATAAAAGTAGAATTGGAAGATTTTTCTATAAATTTCATTTATGTAATAATTTATATTGATAATTTAAATAAACTCGTCTATTTTGTTTTTTAAAAGGTTATAAGATGGGCTTGATAATCTAATACCTCCTGCTAATTTATGGCCTCCACCTACTCCGCCAAGCTCTCTTTTAATATTCGTAATAATTTTATTAATGCCATTTGTCTTATTTTTGTCAAGATATTTCCTTGAGCATCGAATACTTAATTTTATTGTGCCTGATTTTTTCTCAAGACCACCGAGAAATAAAACTTTATTTGGATCAAATAACTCATTTACAGCGCTAAAACTAGCTGTATCAGACCAGTTGCTTGGTGGTATTTTCCCTTTAACTTCCAGAAATATAGCTTTTTTAGTTTCAAATTTAGGTATTTCATTTGAGATAGTTCTTAAATTTCGAGAGAGATTTTCAATATACTCAGAATATATATTATTAGCATAACGAGTTATAGATTTTAATTGGATTATGGAAATTGCTGCGCTAATATTTTTGAAACATAAAATATTCAACAGAAGAGCATGTTCAAACGCATGTTTTAATAATCCTGATTTATGAGGTAATAGAGCATAATGTCCAGGAATAACATTCTCTATTTTGTCTTGGATTAGTTTAATTTCAGATTCATTTAAATCAACAATTTTTTTTCTTGGATCAATTTGAAGTGTATTTAAAAATGAATTGATGTTCTGATCAGATTCTCCACCAAAATGGCTAAGAAAGGGTAATATACTATATTTTAAGCCGTTTTTTACAGAATCATGCATACTCCCATATAAAATCAATCCTTCTTTGACTTCAATGAGTTCTTCATCAACTAGTTCTTCAAACACTTCTTTATTAAACGATTGTAATCTATCCATAGGTTTTAATGAATCTCCAGCAATCCCAATAATTGTTAGCCATCCCTGTTTTATTATGGATGAATTAACTTGCTTTGCAAACATATATGTCAAAGTGGCTCCCGCTATATGTTCAAGACCGTCATAACCATAAATAGTTGGGTTTATAAAGAATAAATTTTCAGGAAATTTATCAAATTGAATATCATCTTCTACTTCATGGTGATCAAGAATGAAAAAATATTCTTTTCTTTTCTTAATAATTGGGATTAATTCTTTTAGATTTGAACCTACATCAGTAAAAATGAAAGAATTTTTTTCAGATTGCCTACTTGAAAGAATTCCTTGTAAGTAATTCTCCCAAGAAATTGATCTATTATAAATAAAATAATCGTAGTTTATATGGATTTTATATAATAAGTTTTGGATTATATGGAGACAACTTATTCCATCAGCATCATTATGTGAAATAATTATAACATGTGTAAAAGAATGGTCTACAAATTCATCTACTGCTCGACTAAGATCTTCTAGAAACTTTGTTTTGTTTGGTGAATGGCTCATCTACATCATTATGTTATATATAAGTAAAACATCAACATTAAAATCCATTATACTAATTTTTCAATATGTATTATTATAATATTCTTATCTTTAATTAAAACCTAATAAATTCCAAATATATTCTAAAATTATAAATATTCCGATTTACTATTCGAAAATCAAGCAAATTAGAAAAGCAATAAATTCTATAGAAAAATTATTTAATTTATTTTAATTTTCTGTCCTAATTACTTTATAATGGGATCATGTAATATGCCATGTGAAAATCGTTTTTGTAAAAATAATTACAGAAAAGGTATCGTAATTATTATTACAATAGTGTTCTTTTTAATCCCGATCACATTTGGCATGTTAGAATACAATTCAAACTCTATGAACAATGATTCAAATCCAATATTAAATGGTATTTCTAAAAAAGATTTTAATCCTATACTTTCTGAAGAAAAATATTCTCTAGGGAACATTACTGTAAATGATATTGATTTCAGTAATTTAAAGCCAGGTTTTTTCAATAATAATGTTAATTACCCATTAATTGGTGATGATATTGAATCAGGAGCACTAAGCATTTCTCAGACAGATTTAGTATTTCTTGAGACTACAGATCCCGCAATACAAGATAATTTGAATGAGAACATAACAGATAGTAATATAATAACTGTAAAATTAAATGAAAGCTTATCTGTAGTGTATAATCATCCCTTAGCAGGATCTTTAATCTATCTTTCTCGTTTACTACCAATCAGGTTATATGAATTTTATGTAGATAATGGAACAGATATAATAAAATTAGATGAAGGAATCGATTATACTTTTGATAGCAATAAGTTTATTGTGTTCAATTATAAACCCTATTTTCAAAAAGGTCCTGTCTTCAGTTTTGATATGTATCTTATATGGGAATATGATATAGATATTCAATCATGGAGCTTAAACCAATATTCAGGACAGGATTTAAGAATGAGTAGTACCATTCAAAACTTTACTGTAAAATTTAATTATGGATTTAATTTGATTGGAAGAAAATATGGTGAAACTATATTTGATACTAACGTACAAGCTGATGATATTGACATAGCGTTAACAATCAATTTACCTGACAGAAATAAATTAAATGAACACAGCCTTTTAATAAATGATATTCCTGTTGACATTGGCGATTATTTAAATATTAACAAATCGATTGATATCTTGCTAGCAGATCATTTCTTAGCTAATAACAGTGTTGTTTTTTTAAATTTTACAACTTCATTCACTTGTAAATTCGAAAGTCCAGTAGATAAGAATTGGGCGATTGATAGACTTGTTGTTATGAGCGATATACGTGAAAGAATTTATTTACCCTCGGTAATTGCTGGACCAAAGCATATCTATCTTAAAAATTTATCAATTTATGAAGAAACGATTTTTATTGATCAGGTAATTCATAGTAGTTCTCAATTTGAAAGAGATTTTCAATATTTTTACCTAAATAGTTCAATAATGGGGATAGAAGGAATAGAGTTAAAGTTTCCTTATATAATTTTAGGAGAAACATGTCCTAGCATCATAAAATACATTTCAGATCAGACTTTACACGTTGTTATTACAGATAATATTAAAATGCCGTTGGTTGGTGCGAGAGTAGAGGTATTTTATTATGGTGTTGAATATGGGACTTATATGTCTAATAACAGCGTTCAACCAATTTATCCAGGCACTACTAATGAAAATGGAGAAATTATTCTATATGAAGTTCCACGTGGAAATTACACAATTAGGGTCTATTACAATAGTATTTTCGTAAAAGAGTCAGTAGTTAATACTGTAAATCAAATAAATTTCATAAATACTGATTATCCTCATTTTCCCCTTTGGATAGTGATATTTGGAGTATTAAATGGAGTTATTGTAATTTTTGGAGCAATATTTTATTTAAAATATAAGAGAATGCGAAAATAGCTTTGATAGTTATCTTTTGTGATAATATAGATGATTTTATCGCTTGTGCTGATAAAAGAATAATGAATAAGATTTTTTATGAAATTAAAGAAATAAAAAACCATGATAATTTATCGACAAATGTCATCGCTGATATAATCCTCCATTTTCTCGCAAAAATCTCTGATACATTGATCTTGTATGAAACTAAGCAGAGTTTAACTAAGTCAAATTACCCAAACAATGAAAATGAAGTAATTATGGCTTTGGAAAAAGTATTTCAAGGAATAGATCCATCAATATCTCTGATAAGAGGTAAGATACGTGAAGTATTTATTTCATATTCCTCATAATGAAAAAACTAGAAATTTTATTGCGGTTCAGCTAATTGCTATTTACCGTTTCTCCGTATCCAATTAACCTATAACGTCTGTTTATTATTCTAGAAATTGCATAGATGAAATCTTCAGGAGGACATATTGGAGGATTTAATTTTAAAACTACACTATTCTTTAATATTTTTGTAACTGTTCCACCAGTTTTTTCGGTTCCTACTACTAATAATAACTTTTCATTATGTTTAAGCGAATGCACTCTGAGCATCTGTTCAACACCAATTACTCTATCCAATAGAGTTACTCTCAATTCCACCTCATCAAGAACATCTGGTAAAGAATCTGGTTTTCCAACTAAATGCCCTATTAAATGATCACCTTTGGTTAATGCAGGATCTAATTTTGTTCCTAGACCTATAAGACCTCCTGGTTTAGCATTATCCAATAGATTGCTTCCTTGACTGATACTTACAATAGTAGATTTAAGAGGAATATAGTTATCTTTAACTCTTATCCCCGGTCGAATTTCAATCTGATCACCGACGTTGATACTACCTTTAAGGACTGATCCTCCTATTACACCTCCCTTTAAGGTATCGATATCTTTTCCTGGACGATTAATGTCAAAAGATCTGGCAATTAAAAATTGGAAATCTCCCTCTCTAAGTACAGGGGAAGGAATAATTTCTTCAAACGCTCTTAAAACTAGTCCCATATTAGCTCCAAAAACTGCTGAAATAGGTATAATAGGAGCATTTTCAGCAATTGTTCCTTTAATAAATTGTTTTATCTGTTGATGATTCTCTATTACTTGCTCTCGTGAAACCGCATCTATTTTATTTTGGAGGATAATAATGTTTTCTATACCAGCAATGTGCAATGCTTCTAAGTGTTCCCTTGTCTGTGGTTGAGGACACTTTTCATCAGCAGCAATTAGTAAACATGCCCCATCCATTAATGAAGCTCCGCTTAACATTGTTGCCATTAAAATTTCATGCCCTGGAGCATCTACAAATGAAATATTTCTTCTGAATTCTAACTGTCCTTTACACTGAGGACATAAAAATCGCGAATCTCCTTTTTTTCTTGCTTGCTCAGCAAGATGGTATGTTATATAGGCATCACATTGGGGACAATATAGAATCGTAGCATTTGAGTAGCCTAACTTTATCGAAATTCCTCTCTCTTGCTCTTCTGAATGCCTATCTGTCCAATCACCTGTAAGAGCTTTTACTAAAGTGGTTTTACCGTGATCTACATGTCCTACAAGCCCTATATTGCATTCTGCTTGTCTCTTCATCAATTCTTTAATTTTAGAATCTTCTTGTTCTAGTTTTGCTTCACCTTTAGGTTTTATTTCAGATGTAGGCTCTGCTTGAGAATTTATTTCATCTAATAATTTTTTAGCATTATTAATAAACTTTTGAGCTGTTGCTCTTCCAACTCCTTTAATTTTAAGTTTGACTAATTCATCTAATTTAACATTCGCTAATTTTTCAACTGAATCTATCCCTGCAGCTTTTAAGTTTTCTGCAGTTGCTTCTCCAATACCACCAATATCTGTTAAATTAAATGACATAATAGTTAAATCTTACGGTGTTATACCAGCAGTATATAATTTCCTAAGAAGTATTAAGTAAGTATTTTTTATTAAATTAATCAATATATAGGGACTTTTAGAAAAAATAACACTAAAGTCTCTTATTGTGTTTTTATTGTCTTAATGCCCCCTGGTTTTTTAGAAAGCTCCTTATAAGATACTCGTAAGAAACTGTCCACATAAAAAGTTGATAATTTGTTACAATTCTTACATAAAATATAAACTGGAGCAGGATATTGGCTGGAATTAATGTCACTCATTTCAATTTCAAATAGTATTTTTTCATTGCAATGGGGACAAAAGTTAAAACGTATAACCATGATATTTTGAAAACTTTTTTTTATAACAATTAGATTCTTATTTTTAAATCTTTATATTCTATAATATATATATTCTTAATGATTCGGTAACTTGATAATTAATGGTTAGACTTTTTCCAAAAAAATTTATCTATATATTTATCCTTTTCATAATTCTATCTCCTGTATTCATTTCATTTTTATCTTTTAATTTTAGTAAGCCAAGAGAATATTACACCACAGAAAAACCTAGAATTTCTAATATATATGGAGATATCAATTCATCATTTCTACCAGATATCGATTATACTTCATTAAATGATCTTTGGTATAATCCAAAAATCGAAATGTTAATTATCACCCCC
>JBHLLT010000052.1:0-10936 GCA_048938855.1 Promethearchaeota archaeon | reverse complement strand
CAGAGAGTTGCTCTTGTAGGTCCTACGGGTTGTGGAAAAACAACTTTAGTAAAGTTAATTTTACGTCTTTATGAACCGCAAAAAGGAACAATTTTATTAGATGGAGTAGATATCCGAGAATACCCTCTTCAAGTACTTAGAAAACATATAGGTTATATCGAACAAGATATTTATCTGTTTTCACGTTCTATAAATGAAAATATCGCGTTTGGCAATCAAGAAGCAAATCAAGAGGAGATAACGAAAGTAGCTAAAATTGCGTATGTTGATGATTTTGTTCAGCGATTTCCAGAAAAATATAATACGATAATAGGCGAGAGGGGTACTAGATTATCCGGAGGAGAAAGACAACGAGTTGCCATAGCTCGAGCTTTTCTAACAGATCCAGAAATAATTATCCTTGATGATTCTGTTTCTGCAGTTGATAGTGAAACAGAGGAAAAAATTGGTCGAGCTATGGAAAATATATTGAAAAACAGAACTACTTTGATAATTACTCATCGATTGCACACAATTAGAAACTCTGATAAAATTGTTGTATTAAAGCGTGGAAAAATTATAGCAGAGGGTAATCATAATGATTTAATACTAAATTCAGAAGATTATAGAAGGATATTTGGAAAACAGTTACCATTACCTGAATTAAAAATTAAAAGAACTTCTGAGGTGGGAAAATAGGTGGGTATTTATTCTGGAATAAATAGCGAACAAATTAAAAGGAAATATTCAGATCGGGAGCTATTTGTTCGTTATATAAAACGTGTAACTCAGTTTAAAAGAAATATAATGCTTATTTCCTTATTTGTTTTAATATCAGCAATAGCAGAAATTATTAATCCTCTATTGGTGGGATTTGCTATTGATGAGTTATCCAAATTGAATCCAAATATATTTTTAGCTATGGGTGCAGGATTAACATATATTATTTTATCGATACTCATATGGATAATGTTTTTTCTACAAAGAAGAGAAATTGGTAAGTTTGCTCCATTCTTTCTTGATATTCTCCGCATGGATATTTTTGATAAATTACAAGAGCAAGATATGAGTTTCTTTGATAAATTTGAAAGTGGTAGATTAAATTCGAGAGTTGCTAATGATGCTTTAGATTTTGGTAACACAACCATCTTAATAACTGATACAGTGGGAAATTTTCTTATTAGTATTTTAACTTTTGGTATTCTTCTTTGGTTAAACCTAACATTAGCTCTTATTACTTTAGCTTCTGTTCCTATTATAATTGTTTTGATGTTTTCTTTAAGAAAATTGGCTCGGATTGTAAGTAGGAGTTATAGAAAATCTATAGGAAATATCAATGCAGCCATGGTAGAATCAATTGAAGGGATTCAGGTATGTAAAAGTTACGGCCAGGAAGCTAGGGTTTCTGAGCAGTTTAATGAGACAAATAGAAATTATTTTAAAACGGGATTTAAATTAACTGCAACCACTCATATGTGGAGACCATTACTTGAGACAGTAGCAGGAATTACACTAATGATTATAGTCTATTATGGTGGCCAATTTGTAATTCAAGGAATAACTAATCCTGGGACAATTTATATGTTTATTCTTTATCTTCAGAGATTTTTTCGTCCGATTATGGTAGTTGCTCTCTTTTTTCCTCAACTAAGTGCTGGTATGGCAGCATATGAAAGAATACTAGACATTCTAGATTCAGAACCCGAAGTAAAGCAAAATCCAAATGCTATTGAAGTAAAGAAATTAGAAGGAGAAATTGTCTTTGATAATGTGGATTTTTATTATAAAGAAGGTGAATGGATATTCAAAGATTTAAACCTAAGAATAGAAAAGGGAGAAAAACTCGCTATAGTGGGACATACCGGAGCTGGAAAATCAAGTTTAGTGAAACTCTTATCTCGCTATTATGAATTCCAAGGTGGTTCTATCAAAATTGATGGGTATGATATTCGAAACATCAAATTGGATTCCTATAGAAAAAATATTGGAATGGTTCATCAAGATGTATTTCTATTTTCTGGGACAATAGAAGAAAATATCCGTTACGGAAGAAGAGATGCATCAGAAGAAGATTTATTGAATGCTATTAAAACCGTACATGCTGAAGAGTTAATTGCATACTTACCAGGTGGATTGCAAACTGAAATTGGGGAGAGAGGAAGAGGTCTTTCTGCTGGGCAAAAGCAACTTATTAGTTTTGCTCGGGCACTTTTATTAAACCCAAATATCCTTATCCTTGATGAAGCCACATCAAGTGTAGATGCCTATACAGAAGCATTAATCCAAGAAGCACTTGAAGTTCTATTATCTGAACGTACATCTATTATCATAGCTCATCGACTCTCGACTGTTCTTACTGCTGATCGAATAATTGTTATGGAAAAAGGGAAAGTAATTGAAGAAGGTACTCATGAATCTCTACTTGCCAAAGGTGGAAAATATGGTAAATTGTATAAACAATATTTTGAACACCAAAGTCTGGATTGGCATGAGAAACATATTAGCATTTCTAAAAGTTCTGAAACATAATTAACTAAAATTCTCGTCTTGTTCTTTTTATCTTTTAAAATAACTAAAAACCAATAAAAAATAAGAAAGATTTGTTTATTTTGTTTTTAATGCAATTGTAATTGCTCTTGTAAAACGTATTACATCCATTACCTTTCCTTTTTCTACAGTTATTTGTTCACGTGAAATGGCATGTGTAAAATCTCCTTTTCCTTCGCAAATTCTCACAATAGCCTGAGGATCCCCTAACATAACAATTATAGCATCAGATTTAGAACCATCAGATATCAAAATTTTTCTGTTTTTGATTTCAAGAAAAAATGGATTTTCATTATTAAGGTTAAATTGAAATGACATTTCCCAATCAACATCTTTTCCTGAGATATTTGTAACAAAAACTGCTTGTGCTTTTGGAATCGTGTTTAATTTCTCAATAATATGGCTCAAACTTTCTTTTGCTTGCCCCATTATTATTTTCCTCCTTCATATTCTGGTTTTGAAATCCAATTCTCATATTCATCTTCGGGAACGAAGAAAAAATCCGTCATTTTACCCTCTCTCTCTTTATTGAAAACAGCCTTTACTTTTTTCCCCTTTTTTATTTTTGAAGGAACCAAATTTTCAGAGAAAATACCTTGAAGTAATGCAGTTTCCGCACCATCAAGTTTTATAAAACCTACCCCATAAGGAATTGCCTTAATAAAAGCTGATGTTGTATACCATACTATTGTACTAACTTCTATCGTTCCAGTTTGCTTAAGTTCTACCCAATCTGCTGATGCATAGCAATCGGAGCAATTAATTCTAGGAGGCATCCAAGTTTTTCCACATTTAGTACATTTTGTACCTAACAGCTTTTTATTGTTCATTAATTCTATGAAAAACTTAGATTGACCTCCCATTGTATATTTATAGTTTATCCGAATTACATCTCTAATTTGATGATCTTGAAATTCTTCATTCATGTTTATTTCATCCCCTCCTTATTTGCCATTACAATAACCGCTGCATATGCTGCTCCGGGACCTCCAATGGAATGTGAAATAGCTCTTCCTTTTTCTATTTTGACTTGATGCTTTCCCGCTTCCTCCCTTAATTGAAGTGCAGCTTCTCCGGTACTCATTATTCCTGTAGCACCAACGGCGTGTCCACAACCGATTAACCCTCCTGATGGACAGCATGGTAATTCCCCTTCTATCCAAGGTCCCTCTCCTGATTTTTCAAAAGATTTTTCAATCCAAGGACCACCCTCGCCAAACGGAACAAATCCAAGTTCTTCATAGCTTATAACTTCCTGCCCACTAAAGGCATCATGCAGTTCTGCTAAATCAATTTGACTTTTTATTTTATTGTAGTCTAATCCAGCCATCTTATAAGCTGCCTTTGCAGCGTAAATATTAGAATATAAACGACCCATATCTTCTCTATTTCCAATAAAACAATCTGTATTTGCTGCTGCTACTCCCGTTATCCAAATTGGCTTTTCGACCTTTAATTCTTTAACTTTTTCTTCACTTGCTAGTATTAGTACTGCAGATGCTTCTGAATATAAACAGCAATCTAACATTTTAAATGGATAACATATTATTCTCGAATTCATAACATCCTCAACAGTTATTTTCATAGGAGATTGTGCTTTTGGATTATTTATAGCGTTTCCATGGTTTTTAACGCTAACGTAAGCCATTTGTTCTTCAGTAGGATTGCCAAATTCCTCATAATGCGCGTTAACCATTGAAACATATGAACTCGCAGCCATCATTCCCATTGGATATTCATATGTCATATCCGCGGAGTAAGCAATTGCATTTAAAACTTCTGGAGTGGTTACACCTGTTTGTTCATCATAGCAGTCATTACATTTTTCAAGCCCTATACAAAGGCATAAATCTGATAATCCTGATGCAACTTCTGCAAATGCCATCCTTACAGTATATCCTCCTGTAGCGCCACCTGTTGCAACACGAGTTCCGGGTTTATTATTCATGCCTAAATATGAATTAGTAAAAATATCTGGCATGAATTGTCTCTCGAATAATTCATTATAAATACCATAAACCGCAGATTGCAGGTCTTTATGAGTAATAGTAGCCCCATTTTTTTGAGCATCATTAATTGCCAATTTGGTTGCATCAAAGGCAAGTTCAAAATATGTTTTATCTAAGTATCTCGCTTTAAATGGTGTAATTCCAATACCAATAATTGCAACTTTTCTCAAATTTTCTCACTTATAATATATTTTAAATTTAATATTGATTTTCTTATTGTTTGATTATATAATTAGTATTGCATTACTCAAAAAATCTAAGCTCAAATCTTTTTAAAAGAAATATAATCTGTTACTAATCAAAAATGACTAAATTTGTTTTAATTCATCTATAAAACCTTTAAACTGTTGAATATTCTGATTAAACACTTAATGGAAGTGTTACTAATATTGTAACCCCGAAAAGT
Organism: Promethearchaeota archaeon; assembly: GCA_048938855.1. Taxonomy (GTDB): domain Archaea; phylum Asgardarchaeota; class Lokiarchaeia; order Sigyniarchaeales; family SOKP01; genus Loki-b32. The sequence continues at coordinate 5,995 of JBHLLT010000052.1, read as the reverse complement.
TAGATATATTCTTAAATACTCGAAATTTTCTTTTTTATACTAAAAATATCACAAAATAAAAGCTTAAATATAAATTCTATTATAAAAATCTTATAAAAATTCGTTCTATATTGTAAATAATTTCAATTAGTGAAATTCCGAGTTTTTACTATAATTAAATATATTATTTGGGAAAAGTTAGAGGTGTAATAATTATTTCTCACGATGAAATAAAAGACCTTACATCAGATTTAGATGATAAAGTTGTAAAGGCTTTACAAAATAAAGTTAATACATATGAAACTGAAATAAATGAACTAAAAGATACTTTACTCAAAAAAAATTCTGAATTAGAAGAAACTCAAAGAAAGTTATCAGATTTAGAAAGTAAAGCCGGTAACCTAGAAAGATTAGATAGTGAAATTTATGATCTAAAGAAAACAGTTACTTTAAAAAATGACGAACTTAATAAATTAAGAGCAGAAGTAGATGGCTTAAAACCGAAAATTGCTGAATTAACCAAAAATAAGGATGAGTTGAAAAGAGATTTAGCTGAAAAAAATTCCAAGATCAACGAATTAACAGAAACGCTTTCAGAAAAAGAAAAAGAATTAAATGAAAAAGCTAGCAAATTAGAAAAAGCAGAAACAGAATTATCAGCATTAAAACCAACAGCACCTAAAGAATATACCAGTGAAGAGCGTTTAATTTGCCCAAATTGCGGTGCTAGAGGAAAAGACTTAAAAGTTGAAGAAGATAAAAGCAAAGTTCTAGGATATGTCGGTCATAGTCCGCTTTATTCTAAGATTAACGTGTGTAAGAAATGTGGCTATAAGTTTTAAGTTTCTTTTTATTTATTAAAATTTTTTTTTACTATTTAATCTAAAATTGAATATTTTATGGATTCAATTTAGATAAATTTTTTACTTCTAAAAAGCAAAACTAAACTATCATAATATTACTTTTTAGAGTGAAATAAAAATTGATTAAAACAAGAATTACCGAAAATTTTGGAATAAAATATCCTATTATTAGTGCTCCGATGGGACCATTTTATACAACAAAATTAGCTATTGCAGTCTCAGAAGCAGGTGGTCTAGGAGTTGTAAGTCATGCTACATTAAGAGGTAAAAATTCAGTTAAAGATTTTAAAGATCAATTGGACTATTATGTAGAGCATTCTGACAAACCCTTTGGTATTAATGTCCGTGTTGCTCGAATTCAAACCGATCATAGGGTTTTATTAAGAAAAATACCTCAATGGCGTAAAGAAAACCCTAAATTAAGAGAACAATTAGTTTATGCGTTAACTAGCGCTGGTGGCCCTCGTGTTGCAGGAAAAATGTGGAAAGAAAACGCACCTGATATGTATCATTTCCATGTCGGTCCTGCTTTATGGTTGGTTGATAAAATTGTAGAATCTGGTTGTGATGGAATTGTAGCAACCGGTACCGAAGGTGGAGGTCATCAGAGTTATGAAGGGGTGACTACATTGGTTTTAGTGCAACAGGTCGCTCGAAAGTATCCTGATAAAATGTTAGTTGGATGTGGAGGTTTTGCAACTCCTGAAGGTGTAGCTGCAGGACTAGCATTGGGTGCTGATGCTATTGCAATGGGAACACGTTTTATAGCCTCTACTGAAAGTGAATTTCATCAGAATTACAAAGATCTTATTCCTCCTGCTACAGCTCGAGATACTATGCTTACAACAGGAGGTTTTGGGCCAATAAGGCTATTAAAAAATAAATATTGCGAAGAACATGGTAGAGTAATGAGTAGAGATGAAAAAATATCTCAAGAACTAGCCTATGATATGGATGAATATTTAACAGATCTTATGGCATATGAATTAGTTTATACAAAAGGAGATACTGTAGATGGTGCTGTTCCAGTGGGTCAAACAGTCGGATTAATTGATTCAATATTAGATGTTGATGATATAATCTCAGGATTTACAAATAAAGCTGAAAAAATATTAAAAAATCTATGCTCAAAAATAGTCTAATCTTGGATTATTTTTTAATTTCTTATTTTTTCATTGAAACAAGCTATAAATAGATAAATGAATAAAAAAATTTTTAAGGTTTATTCCTTTCGTAATTCTCGTCTTAAAATTTTACCCACAACTGATTTAGGCAATTCTGGGACAATTTCAATCATTCTCGGGTATTTATAAGGACTAATATTATTCTTACACCATTCTAAGAGTTGTTCTTTTGTTATCTTGCCCTTAAACTCAGGTTTTAGTGAAACAAATGCTTTAATTTCTTGTCCAGTTTCAGGATCAGGTACTCCTATAACACCAACTTCACTGACAGATTCATGCATGTATATTAAATCCTCAACCTCTCTTGGAAATACTCCATGACCTTTCCTTTTGATCATATCCCTTTTTCTATCCTTAATATGTAAATATCCCTCGTTATCGATACATCCAATATCGGCAGTATAATACCAAATAACGCCTTCAGAATCTTTTCTTAATGCGTAATCAGAGTCTTCTTTCCTCCCTAAATATCCATTCATAACTTGGGGACCGCTACAACATATTTCTCCGATATATTGGAACTCATCTTCCCCACAATTTTCACAATTATCATTTGGACAAGGAGATAAAATTTTTTTACCACTATCAGCATCTACAATTTTAAGTAATGTGTCAGAAATTGGAAAACCAACAGTATTGACTTTTTGAAATGTTCCTTGAAATGGATTTAAGCATACCACAGGAGAACATTCTGACATTCCATATCCTTCTACGATACTCACTCCAGTTATTCTTTCATATTCATTCTTAACCTCTTCGGGTATTGCTGAAGCTGCACTTATACATGCAATCAGTGAGTTTAATTTACCTTTATATTTACTTGAATTAGGATCTTCATTGATTTTTATGTAAAGTGTTGGTACTCCTGGCATGTATGTAGCATTCTCTTTCATCATAATTTTTAATATATCTGATATTCTTTCTGGAGGTCGTGGTAATAATATCATCTTCCAACCTTCTAGTACAGATACAGTCATACCAATATTACCAAAAGAATGCGCAAGTGGCACCACTAACATCATACTTCCCTTCCCCTTTAATTCGTTCATCTCAGGTAATTGGGTTGTAGCCCAAGCATCTGTCTGAAGAGTGTTTACTACCATGGAATAATGAGATGTCATTACTCCTTTTGGAACTCCAGTTGTACCTCCGGTATATATTAAAACAGATATATCTTCTTTCAGATTAAAGTCGATTTTTGGTATATTTATTGGAAGTCCATTGTTTAAGATTTCTTGAAATTTATGAAATATAATATCACCTTCTTTTTTAGGCCATTCCTTCATTCTTGGGACTTTCCCTAAAGCTGTTCCTAGCTTTGCTTTCAATGGAGGTAGATATTCAGCTGTTCCCGTTAAAATTATTTGTTTTAAGGTTGGCATTTTACTTAGATCTTTGTCAAGAAGGTATTCTTCATATAGGAAGTCCAGTATGATTAAAGTTTCTGCTTTAGAGTCATTTACTTGGTGAACAATCTCTACAAATCGATTCACAGGTAAAATTGGGTTAGACGTAGCACCAATTCGCACTACGGCCCAATGAGCAATAACATATTGGGGAATATTTGGCAAATCAATACATACAACATCACCTTTTTTTATCCCTAACTTAGTCAAAGCAGTGGCAAACTGGTCTACTAGAGTATCTAATTCTAAATATGTCATTCGAAACCCCTCAAAAAAGATGGCTTCAGAATCAGGGTATTTTAAAGCTGTCGTGCTTAAAAGCTGCCCTAAGGGTACTGCTTCATAATCAATATGTCTTGGTGTTTCTTTTGGCCATTTCTTATCTATCCCGTAAAATTTTATTAGGTCTTCTTTACTCATTTCGATATTCATTTTCATTTCACTTGTTTTTTATGAAATATGTGATATTATTCTTTTCAATATTATTTAAAAGTTTTAATAAAAGGGAGTTGAAGAATATAATTTAATTAATAATACATGCTGGAAAGACATGTTATATCCTCATTTTGTATAAACTTTTATCAGGAATATAACTCATCATAACTAAATCATCTCGAATCTCCCACCCTAAGTTGAGGTAAAAGTTGACTACCTCTTTATTATATTTTTCTATAAATAGATGAACTTTATGTACGCCCATTTTACGAAATCTAGCTGTTAATTCATCCATTATCATCTTACCATATCCTTTTTTCTGATAATCAGGATCAACTGCAAGATGATGCACATATCCTCTTCTCCCATCGAATCCTCCTATAACAACACCGATGATTTTTTGATCTATTTTTCCGACTAAAAATAGCTGAGGATTTACATCAAGGATTCTTTTAATTTCTTCTTTCGTGTCTGTAGAACCTACACTAATCCCTGCTTTCCTCCAAATTGAGAGAATATCATCATAGGATTCCATAGAGAATGTTTCGATCTTCATATGAAATAATTAATTTTAAGGATTTTGAACTTTAGGAATTTTACCAAAGATTAAAATAGATAAAATTTCTTTAAACTCTAAACAAATTTTAGGGATTCTAATGTCAAGCAAAAATGATATTCATAAGGATGAATTAGAAAAGAGATTACGTAATTTAGAAACTGAAAAACAATTATTAGATGCGGAGCGTTTAAGGTTGGAACAAGAATTACACAGTTTACGAAATGAAATTGACAGATTAAGAGAACCTCCTCTTTTAGGTGCTGTAGTTGTTAGTGTTTTAGAACAAGAAAAGCCCAGAGTTGTTGTTGTAACTTCTAATGGACCATTTTTTGTAGTTAATTTATCTCGTAGAGTAAAAGATAAAAAAATTGAGCCTGGAATGATTGTAGCACTTAATCAAAGAACTTATGCTGTTATGGATATATTACCAATAACAAGTGAAGAATTAAAGAATGCTAAAGAGCTTATTTACCTAACAGAACTTAAATTAAAAAAGGATGAAAATTTAACCGAATGAGTATTTTAATGACAAATTTCTAATTTTTTTACGAATATTCTTTTTATCCTCTATAATTCTTTTTATATGTCTCGAAATTTCTGTTCGTTTATTCATATCAGAAGGGATTGGTAAAATAACCTCCATTATTCGATTCCCTATGGTCGCTATAGTACCTTGAACGAAAGTTATTGCTTGGATTTGCTTTTGTACAATATCTAAATTTAACAGGTATAAAAGAAGATAAGAATCTATGAATTCATCATTTTCTAGAGTTTTTAATTGAAAAATATGACTCTGAATTATAATTTGGGTATCTTGATCTGTTATATAAGCAGTTTTCCCAATCAAGTTAGGACCACCATCTTTGACTAAAAGAATATCACCAACTTCAATCTTCTGTTTCAATTTATATTGTTCATAGACTTCTTCACTTGTTTTTTTATAGGAATCTAAATTTATTTCCCAATTATTAATTTCGCTAGTTCTAATAAATGGAATTTCACCTAAACCATAAACGTGGGATCCAATTTCATCTCCTCTAGGAATATAACCCCCTTTATTAGTATATATTATCATTTTATCAGTTAATTCTTTAATAGTTAGAAGAATGAAATCTTCATCAGTAGCAAATTTTTTTAATGTTTTTTCTACTCCAATATAATAAACTGGAATGAAGATTTTATTCTTAATTTGGCTAAACTTTATTTTAAAAATCTTTTGGTCTTTCAAATAGTTGAATTCTTCAGCTTCTGTAAGTTTTAGATGTAAATCTATTAAATCATCATTAATCATCGAATTTCCATTAAAATCTAACTTTTTACTTCCATCTTTTTCCAGTTTATATAAGATTTTGCCATCTTTATCATGACCAACATTTTCTACTATCGCAAAATCAATTACATAATCGTTAGGTATCTTTTCTAATTTCTTAAAAAATAAGATACTTGTTTTATTACATGTATATGGTTGAAAGGTATTTTGATCTAATGAAATAATACCTAGAATTTTGCCCATTGAAGTCAAATATTCCCAGATATATCGATCTGTAGGATTTCCAAAAATTCCTTCTG
>JBHLLT010000008.1:112907-125344 GCA_048938855.1 Promethearchaeota archaeon | reverse complement strand
GCAATTTCAAAATCCTTTTCCTTTTTGATTAAAACCCCTAAGAATGGAATTTCTTTCTTCAGTTCTTCGAGAGATATACCGCTTTTTAATAATACACCAATCCAATCAAGGAGTTCAGAAGTTGATGGCATTTTTCTTAATTTTGTAATAGCTCTTAAAGCATAAAAATGTTGTAAACACTGACTTAAGAGATTTTCTTTTAGGTCTGGATAATGTAATTTACATATTTCTCCCATAAAACTTTTAGAAGGAAATTCTATCCAATGAAATACACAGCGTCTTAAAAATGCATCAGGGAGTTCTTTTTCATTATTAGATGTTATTACTACAATTGGTCTGGTTTTAGCTTTTACGAACTCTTTGGTTTCTTTTATGTAAAATTCCATTACATCTAATTCTTGCAATAAATCATTTGGGAATTCTATATCTGCTTTATCAATTTCATCTAATAATATAACAACTTGTTCTTCAGATACAAACGCCTCACCTAAAGGACCAAGCGTGATATAATCATGAATGTTGTTAACATTTCGATCCTCACAACCAAACCTACTGTCATTCAATCTTTGAACTGTATCATACATATAACAGCCGTCTATGGCTTCGGTTGTACTTTTTATATTCCAGATTATCAATCTTTTACCTAGACTTTCAGCAATAGCATGGGCAAGCATAGTTTTTCCAGTTCCGGGCTCTCCCTTAACTAATAATGGACGTCCGAGAGCAATTGACACATTTACTATATTTCTGAGTTGAGGATCGGCAAGATATTTCACATTCTGAGTTTTTACGTCCCCTTGGAATTTATTAAAACCCTTATTACTCATAAGTTAATGAAATTAATTTAAAATTAAATAATTTTTGAATATAAGGTATAAATTTTACCTTATTTATTCTAAAAAATCTATTTTTGGTTTTACTAACATTTAAAAATTCCTACTAGATTATGGTTTAGAGAAGACATGACTTTTACTGAAGATTCAGCATTAATCAATATGATTTGTCCGTATTGTAAAGAAAGTTTCAGAAAGCAAATAGATTATGAGAAAAAAAGTGGTCTTTTCACGGTATTAATAAAAAATCATTCAGATAATTCAAGCTGTCCTCCTTTTATCGCATTTATTGATAACAATGGTAAACATAGAGGCTCTCAAAAAATAGATGACATTGGAGATGAGGAAGAAATTTCTCTAAATGAGCAATTACTTGAAACTGCACGAAATCGAATAAATGAGTTAAAGGATGATATAAGATTTTATCATTTAAAAGTACCTCGGAGAGCAGGAAGAGGATTTGAACATAAAGTTGCTAGTGTTTCTGACAGATCTTTTTTAAGTTCTAAATTTTATAGTTCTTTAATAGAGTTTTTAACTGATTATGATGAAGAAAATACATTTGGAGCATTAACTATTGATAAAAATTCTGATTTTGAAGGGGGTATCTTGGTTTACGGAAAGTATCTTGGATTAATTTATACCCTTTTCTGGAAAGAACAGAGAATTTTGATTGGTAAATCATTAGATGATTTAAAAGCTGAAGCTAACCTTACAGTTGAGAAATTAATTGAATTATATGATATCATGGATTTGTTCATTTAAAGAATGTATTTAATATATTCTTTCTAAAAAATTATGATAAGTTTTATATACTTTTGAACTCTAATTTTTTACACTTTTTTAAAAAAAAATTGAGAGAGAAAACAATGTCAAAAGAAAATGAATTGTTAGAAGAATTAAGGAAAATTCGTGAATTATTAACTCCAAAACCAGAACCAGAACCAAAGAAACCAAAAAATCTTGCCGCAGAATTTTTACAGTTTATAAAAAAATATAAAATTCTTGGACTGGCAGCGGCATTTATTATAGGCTTAGCTGTCAATGCTTTGATTCTATCATTAGCACAAGATATTATAACACCCATTATTGGCATTTTCGTTCCTGGCTTTGAAGATATCAGTAGTATTAAGTTAGGTGTGTTTGGAATCGGTAATTTTATAGCAGCATTCCTTAACTTTATAATTATAGCATTTATAATCTTCATAATAGTAAAATATGCTGCTAAAGTAGGAATAGAATAGTTTATTTTTCTATCAAAAATTTTTTTTTATTAATTTAAACATTTGAATTTAGATGTAGAAATTATTCTGTACAGATCTATTCTGTCTAATCGACAAACTAGATTTAAAGATTTTAAATAAAAACAAAAGAAAAAAAAAGAAAAATCAAAAAGTTATCCTCTTTGACTTAAAATCGTGGTAGAACAAACACTAAAAGCTCCACCTAAGTTATGACAGAGTCCAATCTTAGCATCTGGAACTTGTCGTCCTTCTGCTCTCCCTTGAAGTTGTTTTGTAATTTCTGTTAACATTCTACAACCAGTAGATCCTATTGGGTGACCAAATGATTTTAATCCACCAGAAGGATTTACCGCAGTTTCTCCATCCCAATTAAAAGTACCATTTTTTAATTCTTCAGCGGCTTGACCACGATCGCAGAATTGTAAATCTTGGCAGTTTATTAATTCTGTAATTGTGAAACAGTCGTGAACTTCAGCAGCATCAATTTCTTTTCGAGGATTTGTAATACCCGCTTCTTTATAGGCATATTCGGCAGCTTTAACAGTTGCTGGGAAACTAGTGAAATCTGCTCCAGGACCGTTAGGTGGTATATACCATGGAAAGTTAGTCCTACATGAAATAGCATTAGCTTTGACCAAGACATAATCATCTGCATGAGCATAACTTTCAGCTAATTCTGGTCTCGTTAAAATAAGAGCAGCAGCGCCATCACTCATAGCACAACAATCAAAACGTCCAAGTGGATCAGCAATCATCGGTGCTTTCATAGCTTGATCAATCGTTATTCTGCTCCTAAAATGAGCTTTTGGATGATCAGCACCATTATCATGATTTTTAACCGCTACTCTTGCTAAATCTTCTTTAGTCCAACCGTATTCATGAAAACTTCTTGTTGCAGCCATAGAAAACATTGCTGGAGCAGAAGGAGTTGGATATAAAGGATGACCAAAAATCGTAAATCCTGGAAGACCGCTTCCTCCTTCATCCATCAACTTTTCTACACCGCAAGCAAGGACAATATCATAAGCTCCCGATGCTATAGCAAATGAAGCATTTCTAAAAGCATCCATTCCACTAGCACAAAAATTTTCAACCCTTGTAGCTGGTTTTCCATCAAGTCTTAAAATATCTTCAGTTACGGCTCCAGATAGTCCGGTGAAGTAGTAGAATATTCCAACCCAAGTAGCATCAATATCATCTTTAGTAATTCCTGCATCTTTTGTCGCGCTTTGAACTGCTTCAAACAATAAATCGTATTGATTTTTATCCCAACGCTCCCCATATTTTGTCATATCACATCCAATAATCGCCACTTTATCTTTTATTCCTTTTCTTCCCATTTTTTATCAACCTCCTTTATGGTCTCCCCCTTACGGGTCGACATTTCCAATAATAATTTTTAAATTCAGCACCTTCATGTTCCTTTCTGAATGTTAATTCAACATCCATACCAATATGAACATTTTCTTCAGGTTTTTCAATTTCTGTCATGTTTAATAGTACTCTTCCTCCACCATCTAAATCAATCACACATCTAGGTACTGGTATATCCAAGTAAGATCCACCTACTAAATGATCTAATGTATAAGTAAATATTTTTCCTTTTAGCGAAAGTTTAACTCGTTCAAGTTGATCATCTGCTCTACAAACATAACAAGATCGTAACATATCGGGATATTGAATTGTTCCACAGTTCTTACACTTAACACCATACCACTTATAGATTGACGCAGTATCACGCCAGATTGTTACAGGAGAACTTTTTCTTTTGTATCTATCCTTTTCAAGAATTTCTTTGAAGTCTAGAAATTTATTGTAGTTATTCAGAGTTTTCATAGATTTTTGATGAGATAAAAGACCCATTCTTGTCTTTCCAAGATTCCTAAGAGCGTCTCTATCGCGAACTTGCATTAATATTGCATCTGCACCATCGCCAAATCCCGCCATAATTATCTTTGCTTCAGGTTTGGGTCTTCTTAATGCGCCAATTAGAAGAATAAAAGGCATTGGTGTTCCTAAATCGCCAAGTTGAAAGAATACACTATTTTGAGCAACTCCTCCAGCAAATTTCATTATTTTTGAAACTTTTCCATGTAATCTAGGATTGTTATAATAATATGCAGCTGCACTAATTTCTTCCGGTTTCAAACTGTTTCTTTTTAATATTTCAGCCATAACTTTTGTGATGTTATCAAAGTAGAATTTAGTGTCCATCTTGGCTTCAAAAGTCCTAATAAATTTGTCCTTATCAACCCTTTTCCAAGGTCCAGTAACATTCGCAGAAACCGAGTAATAATCATCTATAGATAAAGGCAGATTTTCTTCTTCTGCTATAAGCAACGCAGCCGCACCATCAGCATATCCATATTCCCACATGGTAGATGGTTCCGGAGCTCGCGTATCTGCCGCAACTATAAGTATACTTTTAATATCTTTATTAGCTTTTATTGTATCAACTGCTCGTGCTACCGCAGTTGTACCGGCTTTTAAAGAATCAGTAAAGTCAGCTGTGATAATATCTTGTCTCATATCTAATACAGTTGCAATTAAAGAAGCAGAATCTTTCTCTGAATATACTTGAGTCGTTGAGGCAAAGAACAATCCATCAATAGTTTTAGGATCAAACCCACTTAAGGCATCCAAACCAGCTTCCACACTCATTGTTATGGAATCTTCATCGTTCTGAGCAACAGCTTTTGTACCAGGAACAATTGGAAATTCCCAAGCCTTTGCGATTAACTCTCTTGGCAATAGATACCTAGGCAAATAAGCTCCATAACTTTTTATACCTATCAATTTATATTTTTCCCCTTTTTTATTTTAAATAATCTTTTTAAAATTATGATATATATGATTTTAAATGTATTACCATAAATATATTTCCTTAAAATCGTTAAATGGTAGAATTATCTTCACTTGCATTTTTGACTAATTTATAAAAAATTTTATGGTAATGCTTAGAATTTAACTTTATGGGTCTCTTCATACGAATTCAAATTATTAATTTTTCTTCCCTCGTATATTTTTAGTAATTTTTTAATTTTCTATACTACAAGATAAAAATTTTTGAAGATGACAAATGAAAAGAAATGTGAAAAATTGATTTAAATTCTTTTCTTAACACATAATAAAAGGAAATACGTTTAAGAGAATTTATTTCTCTCACACTTCTAAAACTTTGAAAGAGAATTAATGTTTATGGGACAACTATGGGCAAGAATCTCCAAAAACTTTTTCAAAGTACCATTCTTTATTCTTATATTAAATAATAAATTAATGTGAATTCTAAAATGAATGGTCCTCCAGAACCTTTTAAGATTAAGATGATCGAGCATGTTGGAATGCCCGATCAAAAAAGAAGAACTGAAGCTATTAAAGAAGCAGGTTATAATACATTTTTATTAAAATCAGAAGATGTTTTCATTGATCTATTAACTGATTCAGGAACTTCTGCTATGTCAGATGTTCAGTGGTCAAGAATGATGTTGGGTGATGAAGCTTATGCGGGTGCTCGGAGTTTCTACAAACTTGAAAAAGCAATTCAGGATGTATTAGGGTATGAATATATCGTACCAACTCATCAGGGACGTGGTGCTGAACATTTAATGTATGGTCATTTAACAAAACCAGGACAGATAGTACCGCGAAACATGTATTTTACAACCTCAAAAGCTCATGTGGAATTAGCAGGTGGAAGAATGGTTGATGTTGTAATAGATGATGCACATGATCCTGAAAATGAGAATCCTTTTAAAGGAGATGTTGATTTGAATAAACTGAAAAATCTAATTGACGAAAACGGTCCCGATAAAATCGCGTTTGTCAACGTTGAAATGAATGTGAATATGGCAGGGGGTCAGCCTGTATCAATGAAAAATTTAAGAGAATTAAGAAAATTTTGTAATGAATTTAATCTTAAAATCATTTTTGATGCAACACGTTCAAGCGAAAACGCTTATTTCATTAGAGAACGAGAAGAAGGTTACGAAGATACACCTATAGTCAACATTCTCAGGGAGATGATGAGTTATTCAGATGGATGTATATATAGCGCGAAGAAAGATTGCTTAGTTAATATGGGAGGATTCTTAGCTACTCATAGTAAAGATATATTTGATTATACTCGAGGAATGGTTGTATTATTCGAAGGTCTCCATACTTATGGGGGAATGGCAGGTCGAGATATGGAAGCGGTTGCTCAAGGTTTACGAGAAGGCGCTCAATATGAATATTTAAAGTATCGAATTAATCAAGTACGATATTTAGGAGAATTATTAGATAAAGCTGGGGTTCCTATAGTAAAACCTGTTGGTAGTCACGGTGTGTTTCTAGATGCATTGAAATTCTTGCCTCACCTTCCAAGAGACCAATGGCCAGCACAAACACTTTCAGCAGCTATTTATGAGGATTCTGCTGTTAGAACAATGGAAAGAGGTGCAGTTTCTAAAGGTAGAGATAAAGATACTGGAAAAAATATTTTTCCTGCATTAGAATTAGTACGTTTAACAATTCCTAGGAGAGTATACACTAATACTCATATGGAATACACTGCAGAATCAGTAATAAGGCTCTATGAAAATAAAGATACAATCTCCGGATTAAAGATGGTTTTTGAACCGAAACATTTGAGATTTTTCCAAGCTAGATTTGAACCAGTCAGTTAAAATTGGTCAATTAACTGATATTATTATTAATACAAAATTCATAATCAATATCAAAATTGATAATTTGAAAAATAAGAGTGAGAATAATGGATAAAAAAGCAATACAAGATTACTATTCTGATCCTATGAGTCATTGTTATGGTTGTGGAAGGCTAAATGAATTTGGGATGAAAATCAAAAGTTTTTGGAATGGTGAAGAGAGTATTGCAAGATTCACTCCAAAATCATATCACACTGCGTTTCCAGGTTTCGTTTACGGTGGATTAATAGCATCATTAATAGATTGCCATGGTACAGGAACTGCTGCCGCCGCTGCTTATACAGCAGAAGGACGAGATATGGGAACTGAACCAGAATTACGATATGTTACAGCTTCCATTCGCGTTGATTATATAAAACCCACACCAATAAACACAGAACTAGTTTTAATTGGTAGAGTAAAGGAAATTGAAGGGAAAAAGGTTATCGTAAATGTAGATGTGCTAGCAAATGGAGAAGTCTGTGTTCGTGGTGAAGTATTGGCTGTAAAGATTCCTAAAAGTATGATTTCTACAAAGTGAAACATTTAAAAAAAAATTAATTAAGTGAAATTATATCCTAATTCTAAAGCTTTTATATTAGCCTTAACGGCTTTCTCTGGAACTACTAAAGGAATAACTTCTTTCAAATTATCAATACTTAATGGAAAATCCTCTAATTTAGTTAAAACCCCTAATAATACTACATTAGATGTTAGAGCGTTACCAGCTTGATTTGCATAATCTAATGCTCGAATAATTATTATATTATCTGTAATCATTTTTAATCTTTCAACAATTTCCTCTATGGTAATGTATTTCTGTTCATCATTTCTAACTCGTTCAAATGTTTCTTGAACAGGATGCCATATATAATTATTCAAAATTATAATTCCGTCCTTTTTTAAAAATTCTATGTTCCTAAGTGCTTCTATTGCTTCCATTGATAACAGTACGTCTGCTTCTCCATAAGGAATTAGAGATGAAAATATCTCTTCATCCTGACTTATTCGTATATGAGTATAAATCGAACCAGATCTTTGAGCAAGTCCATGAGTCTCTGCTGTACGAATTTTATATTTAAATTCAGCACAAGCCAAACCTATAATATTTGAGACTAACATTAAACCCTGCCCACCAACTCCTCCAGTCATTATATTATAAATCATATTTTACCTCCCTCTCCTGATAATATGGTTTAATTACATCTTTTTCAGATCTATTTTCATGATCTGTATAAGGACATATGATTGAACACACTCCACACCCATCACATAATTCGGAGTTAATATGAGATGAATATCCTTCAAATTTCTTACCAGTATCATCGATATACTCTTTAAAAGTAGATTCCATAGAAATTGCAGGACAATAAAAGTCTATCATACATGTATGGCATTTCCTACAAATTTTCCAATCTACGCTATAAGGCTGTATTTTCTCACCCCTTTTTCTTTTATTACGGTCATTCCAAAGAGCACAGGGACCGCGAGAAATAATAACTGTTGGTCCTGAATCCTCTAAAGCTTTCTTCATAGGAGCAATAGCCTTTTTAGTATCAAAACTGTCAACAATTAGAACATTCCTTAAACCCATACCCTTTAAGACATTTTCTATTTGAATTTTATTTTTAGATTTTCCTCCTGGTCCATACCCAGTACCCGGATTAGGTTGTTGGCCGGTCATAGCGGTTACTGAGTTATCTAAAATAAAAACAACTAAATTTTCGTCATTGTTTGAAATATTAATCATTCCAGGTAAACCCGCATGAAAAAATGTACTATCTCCAATGAGTGAAATAACTTTTTCGTTTGATCCTAAAGAGACACCACTACTTACTCCTAAAGTAGCACCCATAGCTAATAATAAATCATCGCCATGCAGTTTTGAGTATATTTTTTTGTTAAGTAAGAGCATTGAATAACATCCAATATCATTCATTAAGACAATTTTATCAGATTTCCCAGTTAAAGCCTTTTGTAATGCCCAAAAAGTCGATCTATGAGGACAACCAGGACAAAACACGGGTATTCTAGGGGGCAAGATAGATTTTAATTGATTGGCATTATTCAAAATATCGTCATAGTTTAAATCCAAGTTTAAATTAAACGCATTTTTTAGAACTTTCATGACAATCGGGATATTATATTCAAAAGCCTCACTAAAATCACCACTCTCTTTTCCTATTACAATTAAATTAGGATTCGCGTCTTTTGCTAAGGCTTTTACATTTAGTTCTAAATAGGGTGCTAATTCTTCTACAATAATAACTTTTGATAAGTCTGTGAGGAATTTTTTTATCAAATCCTTTGGTAATGGATATGTAGTTCCAATTTTTAGAATATGAGGTTCAATTTTCAATTTCCTCATAGATTCTTTCACATAATTATAAGACACCCCAGAAACTATTACTCCAATATCACCAATTCCAGATTCCAATTTATTAAAGGGTGAATTGTTGAACTCAGCTTCTATACTTTTTGTTCTTTCTAACATTTTGAGTTTAAGCTCTCTCGCTACAGAACCTACCGTAGAATAGGTTTTATTATAGCTTCGAAAACTATTACGAGTAAATGGTGTTCGATTTAGTGGGTCTAATGGTACTATTGTTGATTGATGGTTGATTCTTGTAGTAGTCCTTATTAGGACAACAGTATTATATTTTTCTGAAATTTCGAAAGCTGCTTTTACCATAGCTTTTGCTTCAACTGGATCTGTTGGTTCTAACAATGGTATATAGGCATTTTGGCCAAAAAATCTTCCATCTTCTTCACTTTGAGACGAATGGCAAAAGGGGTCATCTGCAAAGACAATCACACACCCTTTATTTACTCCAGTATACCCTAAACTAAAAAAAGTATCAGAGGCAACATTCATTCCTACACTCTTCATCGCAGTGAATGAACGTTGTCCTGTCATTGAAGCACCTGAAATTATCTCTAACGCTACTTTTTCATTTGCTGCAATTTCCATTTTAATATCCATCTTATCAGAAATCTGATAAAATGTATCTAAAATTTCTGATACTGGTGATCCTGGGTAAAATGCTACTACTTTAACATCAGATTCTATGGCCCCTCTCACTATTGCCTCATTAGAGAAGAGAAATGCTTGAGTTTTATTCTCAGAAATAACATCCTTTATCATAGTAATCCTACTTTTGATTGTGTTTAATATTAAATACACTAAACAACACTAAATATACGCTTTATAAAAAGGTAATCTTTATAACTTATAGAATAAGGATAGGAACTTCAATGAAATACCTAGAGAATCATATAATTATAGTTCAAATATCCGCTTGTAATATTTTCTCAATAAAAAAATAAATTGCTTATGAGGACTGATTTTAATTCTAATATGGATATTTCAAGAATTCAAATTATAATAATCCGTTGATGATCTGAAGCAAAATATAAATTAATTATTTTAGAACCTCTTTTCAAGTACTGTAATAATTGGATGGAACCCTGCTTTTCCAAATACATCTACCAATTTCTTAGTTGTTTTATAAGCTAGGTTGATCCGAATAGAATCGCATCCCCAAGATTCAAGGATTTGAGTAGCTCTATCTGCTAAGAGTTTACCTACACCTTTTCCGATAAATTCTTTCTTTGTGGCCCAGTTGTCTAAATAACCAATATATCTTCCAAGGGTATTTTTTATTGCTTCAATCATTCCCATGCTTACAACTTGACCTGTAGATTTTAATTCTGCGATTAAAGTAATTCTTTTAAGATTTGGTTTAAATTGCCTTAACCCTGAAGACTCTCTCCATTGCTTTTCATCAAAACCAATATCGAACATTTCATTTAAGTCCTTTAAAATTTCTAAAGTTGCTTGATAATCTGACGTGCGATAATTTCTGATAATAATATCTTCTTCTTTTATTTCATCATTTGACATTATAATTTCCATCTTTAACTTGTAATTTTATTAATATCGTTTAAATCAATCCTTTGGGTAAGAAGATTTTGACCATCACCACTTCCATCTACCCTCTTGATACAAACTAAATATTCGTCAATATGAGGAACAATAGGAGAAATAAATAAGAGTTCCTCTTTAGGGAACCAGTAATCAATCTCCTGGTTCATGACTTCTTTTTCAAAAAATTCTTTAACGTGAGTAATTATAATTGAAATATTCTTTAATTCCTTTTCTGTGTTATTTTGGATAGTAATTTCAATTTCTTGACTATTTTCAAGGAAATTTAGATAAGTAATCGTGAGGACAGGCTTTGAAACAATTTCGTCAGTAGCTTTTTGTGAATCATCAAAAAAATCAACGTTTGAAAAATCTCTTTCTCCTCTTAAATTACTGAGAGGTGAAAACTCGAATCCCTTTAGAGAGAAATAAGAAATTGCCTTCTGCGTTTTAAGAGATGGAGATTCTGACTTTTTTTCTATAACATTGGAAAAATAAGCCTTAACAGTCTTATCAATTAATTCACGTATAAAAACCTTGATTTTTGTCCCTTTTAAAATTATTTCTTCAATTTTTTGCGTTTTTATTACTGTGTCAGAAGCAATTTCGCTTTCTATTACTTTATATAATTTATTTTCAAAGTGATCTCGTAATTCATTGGTCAGTTTCTTAACAAGTTCATCACCAAAGATATCTAATTCAGAAGGTAAGGAAACAATAATAACTATCGTTTCAGGAGTTTCTTCCTCAAGTCCAGCTCTCCTTTTTTGTCTTTTTGATGTTGTTTTGATCTTTTTACCAAAAAAGGTATACCCTTTATATTCTAAATCTATATGGTCAAGGTCTGCAGTTTCTAAAAACCAAACCGGATGAAAATATATAGGGCGCATGTATCTTTTATCATTTCGAAGTCGATCGTCAGGATACATTAAGAGGGGAATTTGTCCCTTTTGTTCATCAAAGTAGAGTACATACACAACACATAAAGCTTCATTAGGGTTTTTTTCCACTGGTTCATCAAAAATGTCTGACACAACGACCAATCCAAGAATATTTCTAAAGAAAATTATAATTCCTTTCTCGAGTGAAGAAAATATATCTTATTCTAAAAATTTAACTAGAAAAAAAGTAAATTATTATTAAATTGTTTTGCGAGATAATAACTATGATCATTACAGATGTTAAGACTCATTTATTAGAACTGGATTTTAAAATTAAAATCGGTTCTATGCCAAGATTTAAAGCGACAGGTCTTTATACCAATTTAATTACAGATGAAGGTATTGAGGGATGGGCTTTATCACATTGGAATTTAAGTAATTTAGCCCAAAAACAATTTATCGATGAAGCGCTAAAAAAGTTAGTTGTTAAGAAGGATCCTTTTATGGTAGAAGAGATTTTTCATGAAATTTACCAGAATACAAATAGGATCATGTTTGGTATACCTGCATCTACTTCTGCGATAATGATTGCATGTTGGGATATAATCGGCAAAGCGACGAAACAACCAGTATATAAGCTCTTAGGCGGAAGAAAGCAGAAAGTTAAGGCATATGCTTCAATGCCTCGTGGTTATAGTGCTAAAGCTGCTGTTGGTGCTGTGGAATCTGCTTTAAAACCAGAGCTTGGAGGATTTAAGGCAGTAAAATTAAGAATTGGAAATGGGGCTAAAAAAGATGAAGAATTAATAAAAGAAGTAAGAAATTCATTTCCAGATATTGATATCATGGTTGACGCAAATTCTGCGTATCA
>JBHLLT010000008.1:61970-112807 GCA_048938855.1 Promethearchaeota archaeon | reverse complement strand
CGCTTGAAAAGCCCGGGTTAGGAGTAGAAATTAACAAAAAACTGTTTGAAGAAAACGTAATAATTTAATTATTTAATCAAGAAATTTAATTAAGATATAGCTTTCTCAACATATTATTAATAAACAAATTATTTACAATTACTCTTAAGTAAAATTGTTTAAATAGAAAGCTTTTTTTTATTTTAATTTTTATTATATAAAACTCATAGTTCCTCTAGAGAATAATGACGGATGTTAATTACATTTTTTTATTATCTCTAACTATGATTATAATTGGGTACATTCTCAAAAAGCTTAACATCATTTCAGAAAAGAATGGAGAAACTATTGCAAAAGTAGTTTTTAATGTCACATTACCTGCCTTAATTATTAGTGTAGTAAGCTCTACTGAAATTACTCCATCATTAGGATTAATTACTTTAATTTCTATTCTTTATTGTATTCCTATTATTATACTAACACTTTTCCTCTTTAAAAAGTATCCCAGAGAAATAAAAGGGTTAATATTTATGGCTGTAATAGGATTTAATGTGGGGCATTTTGCGTATCCATTAATTCAAGGGATTTGGAACGAGGAGGGATTAAAATATATAGCTATGTTTGACATTGGGAATGCGGTTGTAGTTTTTGTTATTGTATATATTTTAGGATTAATATTTTCTCCAAAAAATGATTTTCATGATAAAAAAGAATTAGTAAAAACTATTCTAAAAAAGTTATTAAAATCAGCGCCTTTAATGAGTTATTTTATTGCTATAAGTATAAATCTTTTTAACGTTACTCTTCCACTTTTTATTGTTGATCTATTAGATGTCTTGTCTAGAGCAAATATGGCACTTACATTGCTACTATTAGGGATATTCTTAAATTTTAAATTTGAAAGAACACAATGGAAAAATATTTTGAAGGTAGTGATAATTCGTTATTCATTTGGATTGGTGGTAGGACTTTTGTTATTCTTCACCCTACCTTTTGATCTCCTATATAGAGGAATTTTAGCAATAGCTTTAATTTTACCAATCGGATTAGCGATAATTCCTTTTGCTGTTGAATTCAACTATACTGAAAAAAGATTCGCTGGCACTTTAACAAATTTAACTATTATTATCTCATTCATTCTTGTCTGGATTGTGATATTAGCTTTAGGTTTTGGATGAGATATTAATAAGAGGTGGATTTAATCAGTAATTTGAGAGAAATTTAAAAAGAGAGAAAATTCCTGTTTAGTATCCTCAAATTCTTGATTTGCAGTTTCAATTATAAATTTTATTTTATCTTCTGTTATTTTGTTAATAAAATTTTCACTTAATTTCGACCAATGAGGTACACCGTCTAAATATATATTCCATAAAGATTTAGAATGTTTTATAGATCTTGATTTCACTTCTTTAGAAAGTAGAACCCAAAATAAAATTAATTTATGGGAAATTCCAGTATCAATTTTCAATCCCATACGTTGAAAGCTTCCAAATGCCAAGATCATTAATAGGGCTAAAGAATACCTCATTTGGATTTTATATGAATGAGATAAATACTTCTTTTTTAAAGAATTCCAATCTTGATTGCTGAGTAGCTGGTTTTTACTATCAGTTACGCTTTCTATTAATTTATTGTAATAAAATTCTTTTGTTAAATGTGGTTTAGTTTCAACAAATTGGAATATTCTAAGAGCTCCTGCTAGTCTCCATTCCAACCAATCCTGTGAATATTCTTCAGCTTTCTTTAAAGCAAATTCCTTATCTGGAAAATAATTTAAAATTTCTTTCAGCTTTGAACTGATTTCTTCATAATATTTAATGTAATGGTCATAAATTTTGGTATAGTAGTAGCCAAGAATGTCAATAAATGTAAAAACTTCTAAGAAATCGATGAACATATTAATGTTATTTTCACTTGAGAGTAGTTTAATAAATTTAGAATCTTTAAACAACGAATATATCCCATAAAAAGTAGATTCACCAGTATATATTGTAGCTATTAGTAAATGGTAGTGAATTATTTTCTCAATAATTAATTTCTCAGTATCTGAGAGCTTAAATGGATTTAATAGATCCATATTTGATACAAGTTTATAACTTTGAGATGGGTGTTTTTTATTATCAATGTATCTACCAATATCATGATACATTAGAATTATAGGGATAAATTTTTGATTTTTGAGATGCTGATTCAGCACTTTTTCTCTGATTTTAGAAATGGATTCTTGTGAAAGGGTTTCATGAAGGAATTCTCCATTTTTAAGTAAAAAGAATATTTTAAATGATCTAAATATATGCCTTATTGTTCTTCGAAATTCATCATTGTTCTTCTCACGAGCATCTTGAAAAATTTCCGTTAAGTTTGGAAATATTGATATCAGTTCAGTAAACTCATTAGAAGTTTCAATATCAGAAAATGAATCAATCCAAGAAAGTTTTATGTTTTTAAATAATTTTTCTAATGAAGTTATCATAACCTATCTATCTTCTTTTTTAGTAATTGAAAAAAGGGCTCAATGTCGATGTTCCCTCCACTTAAAATCGCCCCGATCTTTTTATTTTCTATTGAGATTTTTTTTGATAAAAGAGCGGCCAAAGGAACTGCTCCAGAAGGTTCTACAATCATCTTCATACGTTCCCAAAGAAATCTCATTGCTTCTATTATTTCAATTTCAGACACAGTAACCACATTATCGACATATTTTTGGATGATATTAAAGGTTCTTTCACATAAAGAAGTTCGCAATCCATCAGCAATAGTGTCGGGATAAGTACTTGGAATTATGTAGCCTGCTTCAAGTGACCTCAAAGCATCATCCGCCAATTCTGGTTCAACTCCAATAATTTGTGTGTTCGGAAATAATTCTTTAGTAGCAATAGCGGTTCCACTTAATAAACCACCCCCTCCAAGTGGAGCAATAATAATGTCTAATTCGCCTATTTCTTCAAACAATTCATAAGCAGCAGTTCCCTGTCCATTTATAATGTTATCGTTATCAAATGGATGGATTAAAATACTTCTTCTTTTTTTAATGATTTCTTCTGTTTTTCGAATTCTTGCCTCTAGAGTATTATCGCAAAATTCAATTTCTGCACCATATCCTTTTGTTGCATTTATTTTATTCTTTGGCGCTCTTTTTGGCATTACAATTGTTGCATGAATCCCTAATTTTGTTGCTGCTAATGCTAAAGCTTGAGCATGATTTCCGCTTGAATGTGTTATAACGCCTTGTTTCCGTTGTTCATCTGTAAGTAAGCTTATAGCATTAAATGCTCCACGGAACTTAAAAGCACCAACTTTTTGAAAGTTTTCACACTTAAAGTAGATTTTGGCGTTCGTTATACTATCAAGTGTGCTAGAAGTCATTACAGGTGTCTTATTAATATGAGATTTAATTCTTTTATAAGCGTTCTTTATCCCTTCATATGACATAATGATTTTAAAGGACTTTAAATCTAAATAATATATATAAGCAATAGTTTCTGAAATTATTGCTTGTTTTTTAATCTATATATAATATGTTACACAATTCAAATTATCTATGAGCTAAATTAAATTGTTAAATTAAAACTTTAATGGAGGTTTTTGCCGGAGGTCCATAATTTTTCCCTTAAGAATAGGGTCATTGGTTCGCCTCATCCATTCATATAATCTATTTTTTAACGTTTTAACAATCTTTTTATAACTGGGATCATCAATTAAGTTGTAAGTTTCATTAGGATCGTTCTTAAGATCGTAAAGTTCTTCATTAGCGCGTGGTTTTTTAATTAGGTTTAACATATTTCTACCAAGTTCATCTTGTAGTATATCCATTCCTATCTGATACAAATTTTCTGATTTTTCAAAATTAATTATAAACTTAAATTCTTCAGTTCTAATACTTCTAATGGGATCATAATATTCATGGAAAGTTTTTTCTGAAAAGATCTCCTTTCTGAATTGATCAATCTCGCCCTTTAATAATGGAAGAAAACTTCTTCCTTCGATATTTTCTGGTACATCTGCTCCGATTATGTCCAATAACGTTGGTAATAAATCAATATTACTTATCAGTTGATTATATACCTTATTCATTTGGAATATATTTGAGCTTGGCCAAGACATTAGTAAAAGTGTTTTTAACCCAGGATCATAGAGTGTGCATTTTGCCCTAGGATACGCTTCTCCATGGTCCGTTGTATAAATAAATAAAGTATTTTTCCTTAAACCTAGATCTTCTAATTTTTTAAGTATATTTCCAATGCAGTTATCAACTCCTTGAATAGATCCATAAAACTGAGCTAAATCTTTCCTTACTAACACATTATCTGGTAAATATGGTGGGATTATTACCTCATTTAGATCCACAGGATCTCCCCCGATGCCAAAAGGTCTATGCGTATTAATGTCTCCAATGCATAGATAAAATGGTTTATCATCATCTTGATGTGTTTCGAAAAAACTCTCATAATTCTTCTTCAATTTTTTACAGGTGTATAATATTTCTGACCGTCGTTTACTAATTGTATCATATCCTAAAGTATATGCATCAAAAGCTTCATGTTGAAACCCAATTAAATGAGTTGTATATCCATGTTCTTTTAAATACATCGGAAGAGTCTTATTTCTTTCAGGTAAAGTCCAACCTCTATCTACAAGTCCCATAAGCCCATTCTGATGAGGATATAAAGAGGTTTGAATTCCACCTCGACTTGGACTACATTGAGGTGCTGTACAAAAATAATTTGTAAACCTAACTCCATTTTCAGCAAACTTGTCTATATTTGGAGTATTGAGTGAATTGGGAGTTTGTGGTGAATTATAGCAGCCAAGAAACTGTCCTTGGTCATGCGTTATAAATAAAATTATATTTGGCTTTTTACTCATTTTGGCTCGACAATAATTTTAATAAAATCCCGATCTTCAGATTCTACGAATCTTTCAAAAGTTTTTTGCATATCTTCTAACTTAATTATATCAGAGATAAATTCATTTGCATCCACCTTTCCCTTTGCAAATAAATCTATAGCTGCAACAATATCATCTTCGTCATGACCTAAACATCCTTTCAAGGTGACTTCTTTAGAATTTAACATAAATAAAGGAAATGTTATACTCCCTTTATGAATTCCTTCTAACAAGATTGTTCCACCTTTTTTAATGAAATTAATGGCATTAGATATTGTCTCCTCATTCCCAACACAATCAAAAATAAATGTAGGATCTCCTAATTTTTTAGTAATCCTTTTTACTTTTGCTCTGCTTGTACCAACCGCTTCAGTTGCTCCCATGGTTATAGCTTTTTTTCTTAAAAATTCATTTGGTTCAATTACTACAACATATTCAGGATTTTTTTCAATTAATACGGCTTTAAGAGCAGTTAATCCGACATTTCCTCCTCCTATTATTAGTATTTTCTCTCCCTTTTCTATTTTTGAGAGTTTAAATGCTCTCATCATCAAGGCAAATGTTTCAACCATTACAGCATCTTGTATTGAAACATTTTTAGGTATAGGAAAGAGTGAGATTTTAGGGACGATAACATATTCAGCAAAACCCCCATTCTGAAACATTCCCATCCCTCTTAATTGGCCTTGACTTACGTCAAGTGATACGTTCACGCAAATAACACGGTCGCCCACCTTAACATGTGATATATTATCTCCTATTTCCTCGACAACACCTGTAATTTCATGCCCCATAATTAATGGAAAATTATACATTTTATATTTGAAATTTGTTATATCACTTCCACAAATTCCACAATAATGAACTTTGACTAATGCCTCATCAGATCCAGGAGTAGGTTTAGGATAATCTTCTCTATATACTATTTTTTTAATATCTTCAATAACAGCAGCTTTGATAAAACAATCATCCCTTAATATTTTTCCTTTGATATCATTTATTAAAGAAAAAAAAAATACTTTTTGTTAATTTAACAATAAAAAGCTAAAAAAGGATTCTAAATCCCTAATAATGTTTTCATACTCTTAAGGATTGTTTCGATTTCAGTATCAAAAGTATTAACCTGATCAAAAAAGATATTGTTTACTTGAATTAGTTGTTTTATAACATATTCAGGTGATTGCGTGATTTGTTTTGCCATGTTAAATGCCTCATGCAATACTTCTCCTTTCTCAACTATTTTATTAACTATATTCAAACGATATAATTCCTCAGCAGTAAGAAATGTTTCTTGAGTTCCCGTATTTAGTGTTAGTTCTAATGCTTTCCCTCGTCCTACGAGAGTCATATAGGGAAAAAATAGAGGACACGCTCCAAACCTTATCTCAGGGTGTCCAAAAAGAGAGCCTTTTGAAGCAATTCGAAGATGGCATATGACAGCGAGGTCAAATGCACCTGCTAAGGCATATCCATTGATAGCAGCAATTAATAATTTAGGATATTCAAAAATCGTTTGATGAAAGAGGTGATTGGAATCGATAAATTGCTGATAATCTCCTTTTCCTTGTACAACTGCTTGTACTTCATCTCTATCAAATCCAGCAGAAAAAATCTCTTCTCCTCCATAGAAAATTACAGCTTTAACTCTTTTTTCTTCCTTAAGTGAATTTAGCGTTTCAATAATTTCTGTTCTCATAGCTTCACTTAGAGCATTTTTTTTTTCTGGACGATTTAATGTTATTAACGCGATTTTCCCTTTTTTTTCAATTTTTATATATCGATATTCTTTTTCCATTAAGATCAACTCATGAAATTTTGACTTAATTAGTTAAAATTTAGATAGCTAGCTTTAAAATTCTTTTTTCTTCTTAGAAACTTGAAAAAATATTTATAAATTTAATTAGAACAAATACCACAGTTTAGGAAGCTAAATGCAAAAATTGCATTTTATTTTATATAAGTAGTAAATTTTAATATTTTAGACATTATGATAAGAACAGTAGAAAATGAAATTTACTGAAGAACAAATAAACAGATATTCCCGTCAAATTGTACTTAAAGAGATTGGAGGTATAGGTCAAAAGAAATTATTGAATTCGACCATATCTTTAATTGGTTTAGGAGCTCTTGGATCACCGGCTGCCTATTACCTAGCAGCTGCAGGAATCGGCAATTTAAAGATAATAGATTATGATTCAGTAGAAATATCCAATTTACACAGACAGATCCTACATTTCACAAATGATATTAATAGAAAGAAAACAGAAAGTGCTTTCGAAAAACTCCAAATGTTAAATCCAGATTGTAAGATTGAAAGTATTACAGAAAGGTTAACACCTGATAATGTAAAAGAAGTTCTAAGAAACTCAGATTTTGTAATAGAAGGTTCTGACAATTTCCCCACCAAAATGTTAGTAAACGATGCTTGTATTAGTTTGAAAATACCATTTACAATAGCAGGAGTTTTAAGATTTCATGGTCAGATAATGACTGTAGTTCCTACGGAGAAAACAGCTTGTTATCGATGTGTTTTTGGCGATGTTAACGATTCTCCTTCAGGAATGTCTTGTTCTCAAGCAGGGGTCATAGGTTTAATTCCAGGGATTCTTGGTTGCATGGAAGCAAATGAAGCAATAAAATGTATTTTGAAGGTGGGTGATTTAATTATTAATAAGATTATGTATATAGATCTTTTACATAATTCATTTAATTTTATTGATATTTATAGAGATCAAAACTGTGTAGCATGTGGTGAAAATGCTATTGATTTAGTAAAAAATTATAATTATAGGTTTGAGGAGCTATGTCAATAGAAAATTCAGCCTATATTAACAATCACTCCAAAAAGAAAATAGATATAAAAGGTTATATGTGTCCTATGACTTTTGTCTATACTAAGTTAGCGCTTGAAGAGTTAAATAAGGGTGATATTTTGGAAGTTGAATTAGATTTTCTTCCTGCTATAAAGAATATTCCGGAAAATTGTAAACGACAAAGCTTAGCAGAATTAATAGATGTTAAAGAAAAAGATAAAACAGCTAAAATTTATGAATTAGTTTTGAGAAAGCTTTAATGACGAAATCGGTTTGAATTGTTACAAGTTAATTAAATAAATTTAATCTTGAAACAGGTCTGTTGATAAGTAGCGTTCTCCTGTATCAGGTAATAAAATAACGATATTTTCTCTCTCTTTAAAATGTTTTGATACTTTATAGATACCTGCCCATGCTGCTGCTCCCGCAGAAATACCTACAAATATTCCTTCAAGTTTAGTTAATTTTCTGGCAGTTTCTACCGCATCTTCATATTTAACTTGAATAATTTCATTATAAATTTCTGTGTTTAACACTTCTGGAACAAATCCAGCTCCTATACCTTGTATTTTATGTGGACCTGGGTTTCCACCAGATAAAACGGGAGAATCAACTGGTTCTACACCATAAATTTTCACATGTTGACCTATTTTCTGTCTAAGAACTTCTCCAACACCAGTAATAGTCCCTCCAGTACCAATTCCAGCTACAAAGCCTTCTATTTTCCCATCTAAATCACTTATTATCTCTTCTGCTGTAGTTTTGCGATGAATTTCTGGGTTTGCTTTATTTTTGAATTGTTGAGGAATGAAAACTTTATCAGAATGTTTAGCTAATTCTTCAGCTTTCTCAATTGCTCCTTTCATTCCTTTATCAGCAGGGGTTAAAATTAATTTAGCTCCAAAGGCTTTCAATATTTTTCGTCTCTCTATTGACATACTATCTGGCATTGTAAGGATCAATTTATATCCTTTTGCAGCACAAACTAATGCTAAACCTATACCTGTATTTCCTGATGTAGGTTCAACAATTGTTGTGTTTTTATCAATAATATTAGCTTCTTCAGCAGCATTAATCATAGACACACAAATTCGGTCTTTAACACTTGCTCCAGGATTGAAAGCTTCAATTTTTACAAAAATATTTGGAGTTATTCCTTCAGTAATTTTATTTAGTCTTACTAAAGGGGTATTTCCAATTGTTTCGATAATATTATTATAAATTCTTCCCAAAATTATCTACCTCCTAGATACCTCCTCCCTGCAAACCATAATATATTTCAATACCATTTTTTTTAGTATCAAACTTGATGTTTAATTGCTTTTCAAGAAATTCAATTCTTTGGTTTATTGAAGAAATCGTTATTGTCACGGGATCAGGTAAATCTCCATGTGATAGATCTACTTTCATAATTTTTTTTCCATCCCGAGATACAATTTTTCCCGGAACACCAACTACAACTGAATTAGGTGGAATATCTTGGACAACTACAGAATTAGCTCCGATTCTTACATTATCGCCAATATTAATAGGACCTAATAACTTAGCACCAGTACCAACAACGATATTATTACCCAATGTTGGATGTCTTTTTACAGGATCTATCATAGTTCCTCCTAAAACAACGCCTTGATAAATAGTAACATTATCACCGATCTTTGCTGTTTCTCCAATAACCACACCCCCTCCATGATCAATAAAAAAATCTCTTCCAATTTCAGCACCAGGATGAATTTCTATTCCAGTAAGTTCTCGGGTAACTTCTGAAAGATATCTTGGCACAAAGGGCATCTTAATTTTCCAGAAAAAATGAGCAATACGATGTAACAAAATTGCTTTAATTCCTGGATAACTTGTTAAAACTTCCAGTAGTGATTGTGCAGCTGGATCCTTATTAAATGCAGCACTAACATCAGATACAAAGAAATTCAAAATTTTCTGTAAGTTTTGATCAATCTCTTCACGGTTTAACTCTTCTAAACGAAAGTCTAATTTTAAGATACATTCCGCACAAAAATTAGAATGATTTCTCTCTTTATCTCCTAACGTTTTACCACAATTTAAACAATTTAAAAAATCTTCCATTCTTTGCCAATTTTACAGGTTTGTATTAAGTGGAAAACATTTAATTAAAAATAAAAAATTAAGTGCAATTTTGTCATCTAATTTTAAAAAAAAAGACATATTAACCTCCAGCAATAGCAGGTAAGAAAGAAAGTTCATCCCCATCTTTAATGATGGTATCTAAACCATTAAATTTACGAATATCTTTCCCATTTAGGCCTAAAATAATGTATTTATTTACTTTGTCTTTTAAATTGAAGATGTTTTCTTCAAAATTTTTTCCTATTGATAACCTAAGTTTTACTAGAACGTCTCTAATTGTTGAGTTTTCAATAATTGATATTGTAATTTCTTCCTTACCAACTATATCTACCAATAATGATAGAAATGAAGCTTTAATATTAGTCACTTTAAAATTCCTTTGTAATCAATTTTCTAATTGTGATAGATTAATTTGAAATTTTATAAAAATATAACATTTATTTATTTGAATTATAAAATTAAAAAATATTGTAGTTGTTATTACTGATAAAGATTATTCAATCAAGTGATTCTAATTAAAGAACATAAATTAACTATTGGCCATTTATCAACTGCATATCATACTAATTATATTCTGATGGAAAATGAAGATTTACAAAAGGATTTAAAAGTAGAAGTCAGTTGGAAATTATTTGGAACAGGACCCGCCATGGTTAAAGCATTTAAAGATAACCGGTTAGATATTGGTTATATGGGATTACCTCCTGCGGTTATAGGCATTGCTAAAGGTGTTCCAATTAAGTGTGTAGCTGGAGGTCATGTTGAAGGAACTATTATGATTGCTAAAAAGCAATATAAAACAAAAAAACAATTAGATAATACATTAAAAAGTGTCTTTTCTCAATTTCAAGGCAAAGCGATAGGAGTTCCAAGTAAAGGGTCTATTCATGATGTTATTCTAAATTATTTTTTAGAAAAAAATAATTTGACAAATGAAATTATTGTAAAAAATTATGGACAAGCTGAATTTATAGCCAAAGATATGAGGGATGGTCTTTTAGAGGCTGGTGTAGGAACTCCTGCTTTAGCGGTCTTTGCATCAACGATTATGGAATCACATTTAATTATTGATGCGAAGGATCTATGGTCAAATAATCCTAGCTATGGAATATTTGCTCATGAAAAGCTTATTCAGTCTCATCCAGATCTAATTTTAAAATTTCTAATCTATCATAAAAATGCTTCTACCCTACTTCGGAATTCACCATCTTTAGCTGCAGAGAAAATATCTAAAACATTTAATATAATTGACAAAAAATATGCAGAAGCAGTTTTAAAAATATCCCCTAAATATTGTATCTCTCTCTCAGAGGATTATAGAAAAGCTACAAGGGAATTTGTAAAGATTCTTTATAAACTGGGATATATTAATAAATTATTTGAAGAACATGACATATTTGACTTACAATTCGTTAATAAAATTCATCCAGAGCCAGAACATTATTCGATAAGATAACACTTTACTTATCTTAATTTAATCTTCAGATAAGAAAGGAAAAAAGGAATTAAATTTATTCTATTTAGGTATTAGGAAGAGGTAATCAACTTAGCGTAAATTTTATTTAAGGGCGCCATCATATCAAAAAGTGAATAATTTAATTTCCTTTTCAATCATAAATTTGATGATTTCATATATAAAAATAAATGCAAACCTTGCACTATATCTTAAAATGAGAATTTTAATAAATAGAAATTATTCATGAAAGCTAATATTAATTGAGAAAAAATTTAAATAAATAAAAAAAAAAGAATTTTATATATCCTTAAAAGTTAAAATTCCTCCAACCAGCCCTACACCACCACCAACGATCAAAGTAATAGTACCCAGTTGAAGATTTTGATAAAAAGCGCCAGAGGCTGCCATTACGGGAATGTCAAGTGGCAATATACCACTTGAGATTGGAGGAGCCCAAAATAAAGAAGAGTATAGATTCAAGCCCCAACCTGGGATATCAACGGCTACAAACGTGATTATTGTTATACCGAAAGCTATAGCAATTAGCGAGCCAATAGATGCTACATACTTGTTTGCTAAACCTATCAATTGTATTACACCTGAAAATACAAAAATAATAAATAATATTGACATTATATATTCAAGTGTTACTTCTCCTCCATTAAAAGCAAGCCAATAAGCCATATTTCCAAATATACTTGGCAGATTAATCAAAAAACCAATACCAGAGCTAAATGTGCGCCCATCAGCACCATTTGTCCGAGCTAAAGAAAATAAAAAAGTTGATAGAAGAGTTATTATCGCACCTATAACGATTAAAATTTTTCCAATTTTCAATAGATTTCACTTTAACATAAATTATTATTTATCTTCCTTTAGATATATTAAATGGAATTGAAATTAATTTTAGGTGAGGTGGTTTTTAAATATAAGGGCAAATTTTGCATATTTTTCAATTCTCAAATTTATAGAAAGGTTTATCATAGAGGTAGTATAGAAAAAAGGGAGTAAAAGAATTATCTAATAGAGAGATAAATTAGGCTCCTTTTTTTATTATTTTACTTGTACTTTTTTATGGGAAGAATTCTAATATTTATATTATGGGACTAGATAACATTGATAAGCAAATTATTAACGCTTTATATGAAAAAGGACGTGAAAGTCTAATTAGTTTAGGTGAAAAAGTGTTTAAATCAGATAAGGATATCATGAGTCATGCTGGTGTAAGAAAAAGAATTAAAAAATTGGAAGATTCAGAAATACTTAGAATACAGGGAAACATCAATATTAAAGCCCTTAAATATAAAGCTAGTATAATTCTTTTAGAAATGAAAAATTATGATGAACTTAGAAAAATAATTAATTCATATTCTAAATGTCCAAGAGTCTTTTTACTAGCTCAAATTACAGGAAGATATAACTTGATAATGGGAATAATAGGTCAAAATATAGATGTTCTTCATAGATATATTAACCACTGTGGACCAACTAACAAAGAAGGAATCTTACATTCTGAAATTTTATTTGTATCAAATCTTGAAGCCCCGGAATATCTACCTTTATATCTTTTTAATAAAAAAAGCCAAGAAACTGAATGTGGTAACATCTGTAAAGATTGTGAAGCTTATTTAGACGGTGAATGCGATGGGTGCGGAAATTTTTAAAATTAATCATATTATAGCATCTTTTCTCCACATCATTATGAAGTTTAAAATTGAAACTTTATAATAAAACTAGTATAAGAATGAAACTAAGACTAGTTTAATCGTTTAAATTAACCCAGCGTTAATAAACATTATATAGGAAAGTAGTTTTTTTTAATTGGGTACCATTTTAAAAAATATTATTATTTCAAAAGTGTATAAATATGATTGTTGAAGATTACTATTCCGTTTCGTCTTATGAAAAGAAAATGGATTTAATATCATTATCTCCATCAAGTAAATTCATATTATATTTGATAAAACAACGAGGTCCACTGAAAGAAAAAGAAATTATAAAAAAAACATTGTTACCTAAAAGAACCGTTGCGTATGCTTTAAGAAGTTTACAAGAAAAAGGTTTTATCAGAAGATTTAAGGATAAGATAGATAAACGTGTGAGTATTTTTGAAAGTCTTATTTAATGAGGTTAATTGGACTACTCAAATATGTTTAATAAAAAATTAATTTAAACATTCTTCAACCATCAAAATCCTTATTTTTCGTAATTCCTTCCAATTTTATATGCTTTACCAACCTCTTGACCTAAACTCCAATAAGTTCTATTCGAAGCAGAATATATTATAGGATTTATTTTTTTTATATCTGGAAGCTTATCTGTTAGACAATCTTCACTGACATACGTATTAATTATTTGCCCGATATATAGATCTTTTCTATTTGCAAGTTCAACAATCTTAATGACGTTACATGCATGATTAACGCTTGCTTCACTTATTAATGGGGCATTCTTTAAATCTCCAAAAAATGATTCAAAAATTTCAGACTTGTCGATATCTTTACCTGATTTGATACCGATAAAGTCTACAGTTTCGACCATTTCTAATGAAGGGATATTTATACTGAATTCCATATTATTAACAATACCTTTTGTTGTATGATGACTTGGACCGGATTCAATTGAAATCATAGGTGGAGTAAGGTTTACAACTCCACAGAATGCAATTGTACAATAATTTGGCTTTCCATCAACCATGGATCCTACAATAATTATTGGCATTGGATATAATAGAGTTCTTGGTTTTGATAATCTCTTTTTTTCCATTTTTCAACCATTAAAATATAAATTAACTTCCTTTAATTATATACAGCTATCTTTTTTAGGTTTATATAAAAAACTGCAGAAATTACACTCAATGATTTTATAAAGAATTTAATAATTGAAGGGGCCTAATTCTTTAATTTGGTTGGTAAATTCTGTTATTACTTCAGCAAATCTCTTGCCTTCGGAAGCACTTACCCATTCTAATCTTAATCTTTTTGGATTGATTCCCATTTGCTTTATTAAAATATTATGTAATCTTTCGAATCTTTTCTGAGTATATTCATTTCCAGTTATATAATGACAATCCCCAATATGGCATCCGCTTATTAGTACACCATCAGCACCATTTTTAAAAGCTTTCAAAATAAATGAGGGATCTACTCTCCCAGAACACATAACTCTTATAATTCTAATATTTGGGGGATATTGAAATCGAGAAACTCCCGCTAAATCTGCTCCAGCATAACTACACCAATTACAGCAAAATACTAAAATATTTGGTTTAAAATCTTTTTCTTTTGCTTTCTCTTTGGCCTTTGACATGATATTCACCTAAAAACCGTTCTTAACTTCCTCCTTTTCTAATAAATAAGAATCAATCATCGTAGAAATTTGATCAAAATCATAATGTTTTACCATAATAGCACCGACAGGGCATGTCGCAGCACAAGTTCCACAACCTTTGCATACAGCTGCATTAATATTAGACTTCTTGACTTTAATACTTATGTCTTCAAAATCCTTGGATATTTCTAAAAGTGTGATTGCTTTATAGGGACATACATCTTCACATTTTCCACAACCAATGCATTTCTCTTCTAAAACTTCAGCTACTAACCCTGATGTAGTTATTTTTTCAGCACTAAGGAATCTACTTGCTCTACCTGCAGCACCATTAGCCTGTGCAACTGAATCTTGAATGTTCTTTGGCCATTGAGCACACCCACATAAGAAAATACCATCTGTAGCAAAATCTAAAGGTCGCAATTTAACATGCGCTTCTAAGAAAAACCCATTTTTATCTAATGGGACCTTTAACATCATAGCCAATTCCTTTAAATTATCAGCAGGAATCATAGGCGTTGCTAATATTAACAAATCTGTTTCATAATTAATATAGTCTTTAAGGTTTGTATCAAATACTTTAATCTGATAGTTTTCGGGAGAATTATTTGACTTTATTACTTCTGGGAGGTTATCCAGGTCGTATCTAAGGAATATCGCATCTTTTCGTCGCTCACGATAATATTCCTCGAATTCTTTCTTAGCCATTTGTAAATCTCTATAAATTACAACAATTTCTAATTCCGGTTTCAATTCTTTTAGAATTCTAACATTTTTCATCGAGATTGCACAGCAAATATTTGAACAATAAGTTATTCCTTCATTTTGTCTCGCATTTACGCACAAAATGAAGGTAACTCGCTTTATTTTATCTAACCATGAATGGCCTTTATTTTTTAATTTCTGTTCTAACTCTAATTGAGTCATAACGTTATCATTTTTATCACTATATTCAAAAAGGTTAACTGGTTTATATTCTTGCCCTCCTGTAGCAACAATTATTGTCCCAATCTTTACATCATGGATTTTATTATCTGAATCATTAATTGCTACATCATAATTTCCAACATAACCTTTAACATTTTTAATTCCCGCATTTAAGAATACTTGAATATTGCTATTTTTCTCAATCTTCTGTTTTAATTCATTTAATAATTCTAAAGCATTTTTATGAACTGGATATAATATATTCAAGAATTTTAGGTTCCCACCTAATTCACTTTCTTTTTCAACAAGAATAGTACTAAATCCTTGATTAGCTGTATTTAATGCGGCAGTCATACCTGAAACACCTCCACCGATAACTAATGCTGAATGGGTAATGTCAATCTTATCTTCTTTCTGTGGTTTTAATAATTTTGATTTAGCAATATTCATACGGATTAAATCCATCGCTTTTTTGGTAGCTGCTTCTTTTTCTGTCATATGAACCCATGAGCATTGATCTCGAATATTTACAAGTTCAAATAGATATTTATTCATTCCTGCTTCTTGGCAAGTTTCTTGGAATAATGATTCATGAGTTCTAGGTGTGCATGATGCTACAATAAATCGATTTAAATTATGTTCAGCAATTAATTGTTTAATCCTAATTTGAGAATCAGAAGAACATGAGTATAGATTAGCTTCGCATACTACTACATTTGGTAATTTGCTAACATATTCTACAACTCTTGGTACATCCACATAATTTCCTATATTTATTCCACAATGGCAGACCATTACTCCAATTCTAGGCTCATCTGTTATTTTTACTTCTTTTTCAGGTACATCCACAGTTTTTTCTTTCATTTGTGTATATTTCACGGAATTTAATAAATCAGCAATCTCAGCTGCTACTCCACTAGCATTTGCAACTGTTTCTGGGATGTCCATTGGACCTTGACAAAATCCACATAAATAAATTCCATCTTTAGAGGATTTTAATTTATCAAAATAAGATTTTTCTTGAAAGAAGTTATATTTATCCAACTCAATTCCTAAAGAATTCGATAATTCTTGAACTCCTTTTGAGGGAACCAATGGTGATGCTAAAACTACCAAATTTGCTCGGAAATCTTTAAATTCTCCAGTTTTTAAATCTTCATAATGTATGAATAAATCCTGCGTTTCAGGATCTTCTTCAATTTTACTTATTTTGGATTGAAAATATTTTACACCATATTCATCCTGAGCTCTTTGCGTAAATTCATAAAAATTCTTTCCATAAGCACGAATATCATGTCGAAATATGTAACATTTTGAATTTTTTGAATGTTCTTGTGTAATAATTGCCTGTTTTGCAGTATATGTGCAACATACACTTGAACAAAAAGGTACATTTTCATGAAGATCTCTCGAACCTGCACATTGAACAAATGCAATCACTTCAGGTTCCTTCTCATCACTTAATCTCATAACATGACCTCCAAATGGTCCAGATGCACATAATATCCTTTCATATTCAAGCGCACTTATAACGTTTTCAAATCTATATCCCCATCTTGACGATAATTCTTCAGCAGGCATTTGAAAACCTGTTGCAACCACTACTGCTCCAACTTTAATATTAAATTCTTCTGGTTGCTGCTCAAAATCTATAGCATCAGCAGGACAAACTTTTTTACATACTTGACATACTCCTTTCTTTAAATAAAGGCACATTTCTGAATCAATTAAATAAATGGGAGGTACTGCTTGAGGAAAAGGGATATAAACTGATTTTCTTTTGCCAATATTCATTTCAAAAGGATTTGGAGCAAGAATTTTAGGACATTTATTACTACATTCTCCACAACCCTTACATTTGGTCTCATCAATATACCGAGGTTTCTTTAAGATTTTTGCGGTAAAATTGCCCGGTTTACCACTAATATTAAGAACTTCATGGTAAGTCATTAATTCTATGTTGGGATTTCTAAACACCTCTACCATCTTAGGAGCCAAGATACATAAAGAACAATCTAATGTTGGAAATGTTTTATCTAATTGAGACATTCTTCCTCCAATAGAAGGAGATTTTTCTACTAAATACACTTTGAATCCTAATTCGGTGAGATCAAGGGAAATTTGAATTCCTGCTATCCCTCCACCAATTACTAATACTGACCCTTCCATTACTTTTCTCCCTCCACTTTTTGGTTAGAATCAACAATTTTTATTAAATTCACCAAAAATTCAGAAAAATCCACTATTTCAATTGAGGATATATCTTCATAATCATTCTGCAAACAAGATAAATGCATTTTACATTTAGGACAAGAAGTGACCATTATCTCACCTGCGTCTTTTGCTTCCAATAATCTTTTGTAACGCAATGCTTTTGAACGATCATTACAATTCATCCATGAACTTACTCCACAGCACAAAGCATCAGTTTTATTGTGTGCCATTTCGTTAAATTTATATCCAATTTCTTTTAAATGAGAGAAAATCTCACGTACATTTTCAATAATATTACTATCTTTAGGTAAAAATCTACTTAAACGACATGGATCATGATAGGTAAAAGGGATGAGTTCTTCTTTTTGAGACGGATTCTTAAATTCAATCTTGTGAGATTTCCAGTTTTCATAAATGTATTCGATCAGATGTTTAACCACAAATTTTTCCTTAAAATCTTCAAAGATACTAGGGTAATCTACTTTAAGGGTTCTATAACATTCTGCGCAAGCTGTAATTATCGTTTTTACCCCAGTCTCTTCAATTCTTTTTATATTCCTTTTTCCCAAATTTATGAATTCATTAAGTTTTCCCTGTCCCCAATAGAGATCATGTCCACAACAAATTTCGTCTTGAAGAACCACGATTGATTCTTTTTCAATTTGACAGAGTATTTTTAACGTACTTTCTGCTATAGAATTTGAATTTTCAAACTCAAAATTAAAATAGGGCAAGCATCCAACATAATACATTATATTACCGTGTGTTGAAATTTCACATCCTTTAGGAACCCAATCCAGTGATCTTTCCGGATTTATATGAGATTCACTCATAATTTCTGAAATAGTAGTATACACACCTTTATGGGCAATATATTCATCTGGATTTTGATTATAGGATTCTCGCATTTTATATTTTGCCATTCTTACAATATCTGCAAAATTTATTCCCTCAGGGCAATTTTGAAGGCATGCATTACAAGTTAAACAATCCCATAATATTCCACTTTCAATAACTTTATCTTCAAAACCTTCTAATATCAATTGTATAATTCGACTTGGAGTAAATGTCTGAACTTTACTTAATTGACATATTCCTGAGCAGCGAGCACACTGATAACAACGCTTTAACATATCACGTAAATTCGAGTTATAAATCTTTTCTAGATAAGCACTATTTTCATCCTTCTTTTTTCCAGATGTTTTCATTTTTTCTGTTTCTGTAATTGTTATCACTCTTACTTCTGAAATTTTAATTCAATTAGGTATATCTAATCTGTATCAATCATGATTATTTATTGGTAATATTAACAAAATTCCAATTCTAAAGTTTTCTCAAAATCTTATTTCTTAAAACGTTTAATAATTATTATTCTTTTTTTTTATTTTAAATAAGTAAAGAATCATAAAATACAGCATTTCGCTCTTTAGACAAATTTGTTATATTATTTTAACAAAGTCCTCGTATCGTTTTATTTTCAGGTGTGACATGTGAATTATTATTTCTTTCATTTTTTTTTCCTTTATAGGATCAAATTCTAAGCATGTTATTATTTTTTCATCACGGATTCTATTAAATAACTGCTTTCCTTTTTCAGTACGAGGAATTACTGTAGTGTATTTTTCGGGAGATCCCAACCCACCAAAAGAAATATCTGAATAAATATTTGTTAAATCTTTACAAGCTTTACATGCATTACGCATGTAATCTGCTAAATGACTGAAAGGAACATGAACTATTTTCTCTCCAGTTCCTTTACTTTTTAATCTTAAAATTACATCTTCCTTAATATTAATCTTTTTAATATCCTCGAGTTTAATGTTAAAATCCTTTTCAAATTTTCTTATTTGGGTTCGATCAAAAAGAAAATTCTCATAACAAAATAATCCTAGACAAATTTCTATATTTTCTGAAGGAGTGACACCTAAACTCTGCATAGAACGAATGGTATAGATTTGACATGGTGTACCCACAACAGCTAATTTTTTAGATTTATATTGGTTTAATTTTGGAATAGAACGTGTATAAGTGCAAAATTTTTGTATCTCATCAAGATGTGAAGATATATCGAGTTTAGTTCCTGATGCCTTAATTAAATCTTCTTTTTTGTCAGCAAACATAGCTTGTCTTGAGAATGGAGCATCAATTTTAGAGACAATTGATCCATCTATTAACTTTTTCTCTATCATATAATTTATGATAGAATTAACAACACCCCCATCAGTTCCATATTCTAAAAATTCAGGATCTGTTGCTTGACAGGAGTAAATTTTTTCCACAAACCCTAGTGGCATGGAAGAAAAATCTGAGAAATTATACTCTCTGTTAAGATCTTTATCTGAAATATGAG
This sequence comes from Promethearchaeota archaeon, assembly GCA_048938855.1. Taxonomy (GTDB): domain Archaea; phylum Asgardarchaeota; class Lokiarchaeia; order Sigyniarchaeales; family SOKP01; genus Loki-b32. The sequence goes on along the minus strand of JBHLLT010000008.1, from coordinate 92,745 downwards.
TTTGCGGACATATATAATAACAAATACCACATTCGAGACATTGATCTTCATTAATATATTCTGGAGGTGAGTACGGTTTTGTAAATCCTATGATATCATATTCAGCAGAACTGCAAAAACTTACACATCCACCGCATTCTTGGCATATACCCCTCTCATGGACCTCCATTATCAAGTCTTGAAATGTTTTAACAGTCATGATTCTTTTTCAATTCAATCCTGTTTTATATCTAATTTGATTGGTTTACAATCTTTCCTCTTTGATCGTGCGATTCGTTCTAGTAATGATTGACCTGGCTTAACTTCAGAGAGGTTTTTAGATTCAATCAATCCTTTTTTAATTGCATCTTTGAAAAGTTTTTCACCTAAGTTAGTTCGGATTATCACTGTTGACCAACCACCAGGTGAACCGATTGAACCTACAGAAATATCAGCACAATCTGCTGTTAAATCTTCACAAAAATGACAGTTATGGCGGGCAAAAGATTTCACATCTTTTAAAGGTACTCTTAAATCCTCACCCGAATCTAAATATATAATGAACTTACCCCCACTAATATCCATTTTTGTTATTTTTGTGTAATCTTTATCAAATTGTTCTTTAATTAATTTACGTACATTATCATAAGAAAAGGATTCCATGCAAAAAAGACCTATTCGATATTTAATATTATTAAAAAAAGGTCTTCCACTTGGAAATAACCTGCCTTTTTCTAGAGCATTCATCATACAAGGAACACCAACAACTGCAATATTCTCGTACTGCTTCATTTTATCTATCATATTTAGAGTTGATGCATTTGCATACTTAGTTCCCCCAGTTTTATATAAATCCTTTACATTTTCTACTATAACTGGTTCCGGTTTCCACATTTCCTTTGAATGTTGAACTGCTATTACAGCATCGACTAATTTATTCTTTAATAAATATTCGAGTAAAGAAGTAACAATACCTCCATCTTGTCGTACTTTTTTAATCTTATCACTAGTGGTTGATGCAGAATGAGTACTTAGATATCCATTGATTTTATCCGAGAAATTTAAGGATTTATTAAGCTTTGACCTACTCAGTAAAAATTGTTCAATTGAGAATGAACGAGGACAAACTGAATAGCATAATCCACACTTCATACAAATTTTATCATCGATCTCTAAAGTATCCGCAGTTACAACAATAGCATTTACAGGGCAAATTGAAGAACACCAACCACATTGACAGCATACACCAGAGGTGAATACAAGAGAAACAGGTTCAAAAAAGTGTTCCATAAAATCATCAGGGAGTTTTTTTACTTGATACCTAAAAAAGCGTTCTTCTTCTTCGACTTCTTTTTCTTCTCCCTTGATTTTTTTAATTACCTTTTTAGTTTTAATTTCAATATGTTCCTCAATATAACCTTGTTCCTTTAGGTAAATTATATCTCTAATTACATTGTCTGAGGGAAATTCCTTTACTATTTTTACCATCTCTTCTAAAAATAATGGTTTTTTACCTTTTAACTTCTCTAATACCAGTTTACGCTCTGTTTCAGCATCGATCATAGCATCTAATATCTCATAAAACTCAACTTCAGAATATTTATTTGCTTTTAGAATTTCATCCTTTGCTTCAAAAAATGCTCTGATTTGGAAGTTTCCTGAAGCTTCATAAGTAGCTTCCATTAAAGATTTTGGGGATATATTTGAAAATAATTTGTTATTTACAATTTGAACCATATATCTTTCATTTCTTCTTTATACTATTTCAAAAATCTGATACTTTTTTATAATTTTTTAAGAACCCCTCCCTTTGCGAGGTTAGTCCTCTTATAACAAAAATTTTTTTATAAGATTCATTCAATAGGGGTAATTAGTAAGTCTTTTTCTGGTAATTTAACATCCATAGCTTTAATGGGGTTTGGACCAGCTCTTTTTACTTTATCATATGCATCTTCTACACTCTTAACAAACTTCTCTGATTCTGCTCCACTTAACCAATACATATTAACTCTTTGATTTCCAAATCCTCGAGAGTCTAATATTCTATTCGCTAATTCGACGTGTCGTTGAGCTGTAAAGTTTCCATTCTTGAATTGGCATTCATTAGGTCGTCATCCAACAATCATAACACCATCAGCCCCAGAAATGATGCTATATAGGATGTGCTTTAGATCAATCCTTCCAGTGCACCTCACTTTTACTATTTTTACCGAGGATGTATACTTTAATCTTGAAACCCCTGCTAAATCAGCCGCACTATATCCTCACTTCATACATGCAAATACTATTAAACTAATGTTGTTTTCCATTTCTCTAACCACCTCCTAAAAGCCCATCAATTTCAGCAAATAATTGGTGATCTCGATAATATCTAATATCAATTGCTTGAGTAGGACAACAAGAAGCACAAATTCCACATCCATCACAATTTATTTCATCAATAAACGCACCAATCGCTTCATCGATTTTAATTGCATTTTTTGGACATTCTTTTTCACATCTTCTGCAGGATATACAAAATGCGCTGTTAACTTCAGCTGTAATTAATTCTATATCTACCACTCCAGGAGATGTCAATTCTGCCACTTTACTTGCTGCGGCTCTTGCTTGAGAGACCGAATAGGAGATATTTTTTGGTCCTTGAGCAAATCCAGCAATAAAAATTCCCTTAGTTTTAGTTTCTTGTGGCATTAAACCGAAGTGCGATTCTGTAAGGAATCCATATGTATTTGTATCAAGATTTAACACTTGAGAAATTTCATGAGTACCCTTTGATGGGAGAGCTGCTGTGGAAAGAACGATTAAATCTGCGTCGATCTTTATTATTTCATCTGTTAAGGACGAATAAACACGAAGATTTATATCTTTAGTTTCGGGATCTTCAGAAATCTCGCCCACTTTACCGCGAATCAATCTAATATCAAAGTCTTTAGCACGTTGAAAATACTCTTCAAAACCTTTTTCATTTGTTCTTATATCTATGTAACATATTGTTATATTGGCATCTGGAAATTCTTCTTTTAACAATCTTCCATTTTTCAGAGCCAACATACAGCATACGCCGCTGCAATAAGTTCTTTCCGTTTCTCTACTGCCAACACACTGGATAAACACTATTTCTTTTGGCTTTTTATCATCTGAAATTCTGTGTACATGCCCTTCAAGTGGACCATTAGGAGCCAACATACGTTCCAACTGTGATTGAGTTATTACATTTTCAAATTCTCCGTATCCATATTCACCATAAGGTTCATAAATATCCCAACCTGTTGCTATAATTATTGTGCCAACTTCAATATTCTCGTCTTTTGGAACTTGGCTAAAATCAATCGCATCTAATTCACATGCATCTACACACGAATAACATTCAATACATGCATTTCTATCGACATCATACAAGAATGGAACTGCTTGACCAAATGATATATCGATTGCCTTTCTTGCGCCTAAATTTTCATCGAAATAATTCGATGTGAAAACAGGGCAGACTTCAGCACAAGCTCCACAGCCATTACATTCTTCAGTTGTATATCTTGGTTTCTTTTCAATTGTAACCTTGTAATTGCCGACATAACCTTCTACTTTTTTTACTTCGCTATAAGTAAGTAATTCTATGTTCTCATTTCTATTAACTTCAAGCATTTTAGGTCCACAGATTCATATAGCACAATCATCAGTTGGAAAAGTTCGATCAAGTTGGGCCATTCTACCTCCAATAGTTGTCTTATGCTCCACAAGGTATACTTTAATACCTTGATTTGCAAGATCAAGTGCAGCATTCATACCTGCAATACCACCACCGACAATTAATGTAGCTTTAGTGACAGGGACAGTTTTAATAGGAACTGGCTCCAATAATTTTGCTCTCTCGATACCACTCTTCACTAAGGTTTTTGCCTTTTCTGTTGCTTCTTCTTTATTATCTGTACACCAAGAACAATGTTCACGGACATTTACCATCTGAAAATAATATGGATTTAAGTCAGTTTTAGCTATTGTTCCTCTATAGATCACTTCGTGTGTGCGCGGTGTTCAAGCTGATGCGACAATTCTGTTAAGATTTTTCTCTTGTATATCTTTTATGATCTCATTTTGAGCATTATCAGTTCATAGAAAAGCATTTTTCTTTGATATAACAATTTCATCAGGGAATTCATTTTTAGCATACTCTACGAGCTCATCACAATCAACCTTACTTCGGATGTTTATACCTCACTGACATGCATAGTAACCAATCCGATGAGTTTGTTTTTCCATTCCTTTTATCACATCAACCTCTAATTTTTTATACAAGATTGTAGAATTCTTTAATTTATTACGTCAATTAATATTTTATCTTTTAGGTTTTATTCGTTTTTAATATTTTTATTTGTTACTATTTATCAATGTAAGCGAAATTTAGAATTATGATTATTGATGATAGAAAAAATTTATCTTTTTGATTATCACAGAATAAGATAATTCGAAAAACAGCTAGGAATTATAGAAAAGAGCGATCATTCTTAGTTATTGTTATAAAATTAAAGAATAAAAAAAAATTGATTTTTTATTATTTAGGATGTTAATTAAACTGAAGGAATTTCTCTTCCTAATGCTTCAAAACCTTCTTGCCAAGTTCCCCAAACTTCAACATTCGATTCAAAGCCCTCAATATCTGAATAATATAACATTTCTTTATAAATCGCTTTTAATGCTTCCTCAAGCTTTCCTTCTTTTACACCCGTTATGCTTAGAAATTTTATTCCATCTTCAGTAATTTTCCATGCAGATCTAACAAGGGATTCTTGTTGAGATTCATCCTCAGGAAATAAATTCTTTTGTATAGCTTCAACTGCTTTATTTACGAATTTCCCCGCTATATGACTAGGACACTTAGCAAAAATAACTATATGAGGCATAATTTTACCCTCTTATTAATAATTTGATTCTGTTAAATTAGATTCTAATTTGCATTATTTTTAAGATTTAAGAATTTTTACATTTCTATCAAAAAAAAAATAAGTGTCCAAGACACCTGGAAAAATTAAGTTGGCTTTTAAGTCCTAGAGTTTAGAACAGGGTTTTTTAGAGATTCTTTATAATAATGAGATTTATTTAAAAGTAATCTTTGGGCAAAAGGTTTGAATAGAGAAGTAAAAAATCTTGAGAAAGACACTTTTTTTCTCACTGCATTGAAATAATCATCAAGAGTATACTTTTGATAATTTAAAAGTGTTTGGCTTTTATCTGTTGACATGTATCCACAATGAAATCCTCGATCTCGTCTAAATGCTTCTTCAGGTAAGAAATCATGGCCAATACCAAATATATCTAGCATTTCATTAAGGTAATCTCGATATGATATACGACATCTTTCTCCTCCTGCTATATGCATTATTTCCCCCCATATTTCTTTATGTTCTACAGCATTAGCAAGTGCCAGACCTACATCGTTAGTATCACAAATTTCAATGGATGTGTCAAGGGGCATCTCAAACATGAGTGGATCCATTTGCAATTTGTTTAATGATACAATATAAGTTAATCGGAAAATTGTCCAATCCAGGTTAGAATTTCTAATTAATTCTTCACACTTTATTTTCTGTTTAGCATATTCATCATCTGGATTTGGGTTAAGAGGATCATCAGTGTGGATCATTGGATTTTCAAGCCGGTCTCCATAGACTGCTATTGAAGATGTGAAAATTAACTTCGGCTTTTTAGGCTGATTCTTAATTGCTTCAATAATATTTTTTGTACCTCCAACATTTACAGTCTCCGCGAATTTGGGTTTTTTATCTGCAAGTGGAGGTATAATTGCAGCGACATGTATAACTACATCTCTATCGAAAACAGCCTTTTCCACTTGCTTGTAGATCCTCAAATCACCCCAAACGATTTCAATATCTTTTTTATATTTATTTGCTAACCTGACATTTCTTTTATTTCTAATATCAAAAACTCTTATATCATGATCCCGTTTAATTAACTCTTTTAAAGTACTTAAACCAACATTACCGAATGCTCCGGTTAATAAAATTTTCATTTAAAATATCACCTAATTTTTAATACAAATATGATTTTGAGCTACTGTTTGATATGTATATAACTGATATGTCTATAATGGATATATACAGAATCTGATATATAAAGTTATGTATTCTAAAAACCTTATATATTGATATTTTAACCCTTCTTCTACTTGATTTTAAAAAAAAATCTGAGTTACTTTTAGTATTTTTTTTGTAATTTTAAGAAATAAGAAGTTAGAAAAAATGGTTTAACTTTAACCAGATTTCAATTTTTCGATTCTTTGGTCTATTTCATGAACGAAATTTTCCAATTTATTTATTATTTTTGATAAAACAAGCTGCCTTTTCGTAAGTATTTTAAGCTTTTCTTCATCAGTCTTTCCTATTAAACTTGCATCGTCAATTAAATCTGGACTTAATAAATCTTCGAAATCTTTTGGGAGTGAAAAATCAGTTAATCCTATTGTTGACATAATCATTGAAAGCAGCGATTTCCTCATGTTTTGTTGTCTTTCAAGAAGCATCCTAAGGGTTTTTCTACCTTTTTCAGTGATTTCATAAACTTTCTTCTCTCTTTTTCCTTCCATTTCTGTTGTAAATTCAATTAAACCCTTGTCTGTTAAAGAAGAAAGATGTGGATATAAAGAAGAAGCTGTAGGATTCCATACACCATAAGTATCCTCTGTGATTGTTTGCATTAAACTGTATCCATGGGAAGGACCTTTCTCCAAAGCTAATAATATCAATGTGCTAATATGTCCTTTTTTCATAGATTGCTCAATTGCATCTGCTATAACATCAATTTTTTCACTGTTTCTACTACTCATTGTCAAAAAGCCTACTTAACGCTAAAAAAAAATAATACCAATTAGATATATCAAATTTCGTAATATATATTAATTTTTTGTGTAGGTTTACAATAAAGGAAAAATCGCATTATAATTAAAAAAAAATTAAATTAATAAATATTAAGATGTAACTTTTTATTCAGTTCTCTTTGGGACTAATTCTGGCTTATTTAATACAATGAGAGAAAGTGGGATTAACCAGATTAATATTGCTAAGAGTAACATCCATTCCAGTAAAGGACCTGGTAATGGAATCCCCTCTACTAAATTCAAAATAGCAACTGTCAATGGTCCAATAATGCCATATATTCCCAGAATTTTTGGAATTTTAGTATCATAGAAAACAATTAACCAGCCCATAAAGAAAGCTCCAAAAGTGAATCCACCAAAAGCTAAATATGACATCAGATCGTGGAATCCTATTCCTAAAGATGATATGAGATTATAATTACGATCTGCACTAAAGATTCCAACCCCAATATAAGCAAAATTACCAATAATACTTGATAAAAAAGCAAAACTGCTTAATCTAAAACGTAATCGAGAAAAGTGTTCTCCTCTCATTTTAGTTTTCCTTGGCAATGGAGCTAGTAAATTTTCCATATAGAATGTAATTGGAATAGTCAGGATCCCTGCAGTAATACATGCGATATCATATAGGTATGGAGCAGGAGTGTCATTAATAGAACCAAGATCGGAAATCCAATTATTCCAAAAAGTATATCCATCTGGATCAAGAAACATTGCCACGAAAACTCCAATTATTAGTAATAAAATGTACCCCACCATAACACCCATAGCACTTATTTTCACTACTGTAAAGTTAGTAGCAAAATGATACATTTTTGCTCTAGCCTTATTAATTGATTGACGTACTGTCATAGTAGTATTCAATATCCAATTTTATTAAAACATATTTGATACAGGATTATTAAAATTACTAGAATACAAATCTTTCCAAATTTATATATAGAAATGAGTTCAATTATTTCAAAGGAAATTTGATGAGATCATATTATATTTTATATAGAATGTTTAACTATATTTCAGAAATTCAATAATTAAAAGAGTAAAAAAGTGATTTTGATTGCCAAAATGTCCATATTGTAAAAACGAGATTGAATTCAAAATTGAAATAAAACCAGCACCTATCAATGACAAGTTTAAAAATGATTTATTGCAAACCTATACAAGTTTTATAGATATTCAAGCTGAAGTTGTGCCATTTGGTGGAAAGATGATAAAAAGAATGGCAAATTATAGTCTAAAATTCGTTGAACGGTATTTAGATCTAATTGGAGCTATCCCTTTAATAGTACAATCGTGTTCAAATTGTGATTCTGTTATTACAGCCGAACCATTGGTTGATTTGATGTCTTCAAAAGGTTCAGGGTCATCATAAGAAAGTTTTTCAAGAAATTTTCTTTAATTAATTTTTTTTCTATTTTTCTAACTTAAATCTATCTAAAAATTAGAGGTAAATATACGGAAATATATCGGATAAAATAAATAATAAGAAAAGTTAGAATTTGACAAAAATTTCATTGAAATCTGATTCTGAGTTTATTTTTCAAAGAATATTAACCTTCAATATAATTGCTATGTTTAAATAGGTCCAAATCTTATTAATATAATAGTTCATAAATATTATCCTATTAAATTGGTGTATTCTAATAACAATCTCAAATAAAATTGTACAAAACGATAAAATACGGACTATTATTAATTCGGACTATGAAGATAAGCAATTTATAAGTTTAATGAAAGGTATCACCGAGGATTCCATTGAATCTAATTCATTTTATAAAGAATTTGCTACTAAGCAAGGATTTAATCTGGATGATGTAAACCAAATGGATGATTTAGCATTAATGCCTTTTATAAATTCAGCTGCATTCAAGCAATCAGCAGGGATGTTTAAAAAATTCTTAAAAATTCCCTTAGAATCCCCTGAATTCAAGACTTGGAATGTTTCTTCTTGTACAACTGGAGATCCATCTTTAGTAGGGAGATCTTTAGATGATCTAGAGTTTTTATCCAGTATGACCATTAAATGTATCTATGAGTTCATCCCAATACCTATGGAGGAACACAATCAATATGGTACTATTTCAATGAATTTTGCTCCGCCCGTTAAGTTTTTAGATCGGATTGCGATGAGATACTCTGATTTAAGGCCATTGAAATTATATACTAGCACTTTAAACGATATTACAACTAGAATAACAAAACCAAAGTATTTAATTAAATTCTTTATCCTAAAAGCATTTAAAGAAATAATTAAGAAGCGTAGTTTAGTGGGGGCTTTTGGAATTAATGCTAAATATGTAATAAAGACAATCAATAAGAATTCCAGTAAACCCGCTGATAAACAAAAAAATATTTCTATTGGGGGAAGCCTCCAATTATTAAACACATTCATGAATAAACATTTAAGAGAAGCAAATATTAAATTTGAATTACCTAATTGTTATTTAACTACAGGTGGCGGTGGATGGAGTGGACATAAGTCTCAACTAAAATATCCTCCCATCGAAAAAACTCAGTTTATTTCGGATTGTATCGAATTTTTTGGAACAAAAATTGAAAATGTTAGAGATATTTACGGTTTTACAGAAACACCAATAGTTTTCGGCAGCCATTGGTCAGATAAGTATGAGGATTTTATATTTCACTGTCCACCTCAAGCAAGAATTATAGTCAGAGATTTGAATACTCTTGATCCTCTTAGAAATGTGGGTGATAAAGGTTTTTTGGAAGTTCTTACCCCGTTTGGAGTAGCCACCTCAATAAATCATGCGGTTTTGGTTGATGACCTTGTAGAATTAGTATCAAAAAATAAGTGTCATGAATGTGGTTATGAAGGGGATACATTTACAGTTGAAGGCAGAATTGAAGACAAAGAAGGTCTCGGATGTTCATCTCTCGTTGAATGGATATAACTCCAAGTATTCTTATTTAAAAAGACGCTAAACCTTTATTTTAGTTGTTTTCATTTTTATACCTCTTCTCAATCTAAATTGAATTTGAATATTTTTTCTAAAAATTGGACTATTCAAATTTCTAATACTTTTCTATTCTATGTAGTTACAACAAATGGAATTTAAAATAATATAAAAGGTGGAGATAAAAATTAAAGTTTTAACAATAATGGGAGGTCCTAGAAAAGGATACGGGACCATTGTGATGGAGCAATTAGAAAGAGAATTAAAAACTCTCAGTAATGAGATTGAATTTAAATATTTATACCTCAAGGATGTAAATTTAGAACGGTGTAGAGGGTGTTTAAACTGTTTTTTCGATGGGGAAGATTCATGTCCCTTTAGAAATGATGATAGGGACAAAATTTTACACAAAATCAATGAATCTGATGGAATCATATTTATGGCTCCCGCGTATGCCCTGCATATTCCAGCATTGATGAAGAACTTTTTTGACAGATGTGCCTATATTTTCCATAGACCTTGTTTTTTTGGGAAGATTGCTATTGGTGTTTGTAATCAAGGAATTACTGGAGCAAAAGCTATTACAAGTTACTTTAATGAAGTAGCTCATTCTTGGGGCTTTAATTACGTTGCCAGCTTAGAACTTTTAACACAACCTGGAAGAGAAAAAAAAATTGTAAAAAAAATTCGAAAGACTTGTAGGGTTTTTATAAAAGCATTGCAGGAAAAGAAATATCAAAAGCCTACCTATGGGAGTGTTATCGGTTTTAAATTAAGGGTATTACTACATCGGATAGTAAACGATGAAAAAAATGCAGATTATGCTTTTTGGTTTGAACAAGGATGGTTGGATGATGGTAAAAAATATTTTGTTGATGTGAGGGTAGGCTTAATGAAAAGACTCGTTGCTGGTTTTATAGGAAAATTGGCACAAAAAAGTTTCAGAAAAATGTTTATGGATGGTTCTGAAGTAGCTTACAATCAATTCAGAAAGTTAGAATCTCTTAAATTTTCATAAAATCTCTTTATTAATGCTTTATAAGTCTATGATTATTCCCTACTAAATCTAAACTTAAAATTAGTAGAAAATTTTTCAATATTTTCTTATCTTTAAACTCCTTCTTAATAATAGTTTCATCAAAATCTATAATATAGCCATATACACAAATTGTATTCAATGTATTTTATTTAATTGAATTAAAATATTTATACAAATTAACTGAGGAGTTAAAATTAACTACTATAAGGCTGCAATTTCTCGATTATTCGTTTCATATAATTTTTTAACTTGACTCAGAGCATCATCAAGACTAAGTCGTTCACCTGGATCTTTCTTTAGTAAATCCTGTGTTATTTTTAATAATTCGACTAAAGTCTCATTTTCATGGGGTAATCTTTTAAAATTTAGATTATGAGCGTTCTTTAAATTAATCAATTTCACAAAATATTGTTCTTCATCAAAAATATGGTATCCATATATTAATAAATACAAGATCGCACCGACTGCATATGCATCCATTTTAATCGAATTATAATCTAAGTTTAAAAGATACTCAGGAGCAGAATATCTAATTGAACCAAGAAAATCTTGATTTGAATATTGCAAAGTGTTATCACTTAAATCTTTAATTACTCCAAGATCCATGAGTTTGATAGATCCATTATTTAGGATCATAACATTATCGGGTTTTATGTCACGATGGATAATTTTGTTCTGATTGAGAAAATTGACAACAGAACAAATATTTTTTGACAATTCAATTATTACATCCGGTTCAATTGGATAATTCTCTTTTACAAAATCGATAAGTGTTTTTCCATCTAAAAATTCCATTAAAAGATATGGATTCCCTACTGCTGACAATCCATAATAATACAGTTTAACCAAATTAGGATGTTTTAACTTAATTCCCGTCCTAAATTCTCTTTGAATTCTCTTTTCTTGATTTTTTACATGAAGTTTTTCTTTCTTGTAGATTTTTATTGCATACAATTTGGTTGGGTCTAATTTCAAGAGGCTAATTAATCTATCATTTTTTATTTTGCAGGAATAAACCTTAGCAGACCAACCTTCGCCTAAAAACTTAATTAATTTGAAATCCCTGCTTAACTCTTGCTGACTACTTTGCTCTATTTGTACTTCAGTGTAATCAACATCGTCATCTTTTTGAAATTGAACTGCTTTATTAAACTTATGAAAAATCTCGTTAATAATGGCCAATAGGGAAGGAAAATAAATTATATCTAATTCTTCTCCTGTTTGGATAGCTTTGTTCAAACTTTCCCAAATTTCAGTATCATCCTTAAGGGCTTTTGTAAAATAATTTAACTTCTGTTTTCCAAGATAAGATTGTCCTCTTATTACATAACACACCAAAAATGATTCGATTGGATTAATTAGTATTGTGTTTTCTCCGATCTGGATACGATCGATAGACTCAGAAAAGATTTCTTTACTTAAAGTTGTTAAAGCAGACATAAAAGAGGTGGAAAGCCAACTTTTATCCCAATCCGTTTTAAACGGATATTTAAAATACGAAAGTCCATTTTTCCCCATAATTAAAAGCACGATGGGTTCCTCATATAGAACCTCTAAAGGATTTATAGCTCTTTTGTGGATCAACTGCTCCATTTGTTGACGGATGCCCGCTAATTGCATCCTCTCGCTTAATGAGGTATTAAATTCATCAATGCCTTCCCATTTGTTTATTTTTTTGAGTAAATCGTCATGCTCGATTGAAATCCTTATAGCGAGGTTATTGATATGATATTTTTCAGCAATATTTTGTGCTTTAGTCAATAATGCTTGAGCTTCTTGTAATTCAAGGGTCACTAATGCGAGTCTAGCTCGAAATATGTAGACTTCAGCTAGTAAAGGGAACGAGTGGTTTTTTTCGGCTAAGTCGAGTAATTTCACAAGATTTGGCTTAATCTCATCGATTATTTCACGATCTCCGGTATTTTGAAGTTCATATAATAGCAGATCAGTTAAATGCAATAAGGCAATAATTGTAATTTCATAGTCAACAATTTCTGCTTCAACTATTTCTTTCAATATTTCTTCAGCTTTACCCCGATTTATGGCTCGGGGGCTGTTCTTCAAGAACACAGCATTATCAACTCGATAAGCCATGTAACTAAATTTCGACCTATCTTTAATTTGCCACAGTTGTTCTAGATATTTTTGAGCCAACTCGAGGTCACCCTCTTCAAGAGCTAAATGAAATAATGAATCAATGGACGTAACTCCAGAAATTCCTATTTGTTTAAAGATATCTACGCTTTTTTCCAAAGTTTCTTTAGCAAGATTGAATTTGCCTTGTTTTCGATATAAATCTCCAAGATTGTTAAGAGCTGCTGCTATTCCAAACTTATAATCAATTGCTTTAGCAATTGTTAAAGCTTTGTTGTAGTGCTCTATTGCACTATTCACTTCACCTTTAAAAGCATAAATAATACCAAAATGCATATAACAGCTTAGAATCTGCGATTTGTAATCAATTTCTTCAGCTAGTGAAAGACATTTATTTGAATATTCTAGCGATTCTTCAAACTTACCTTGGTAGTAATATACATTTCTCAGTACTTCAAGGGACTCAATTATACTTACTTTGAGCTTATGTTTTCTGTTTAACATTAAAGATTGTTCTGCATACTCGAGAGCTTTATCAAAGTCTCTCGTCAAAAAATATATATTTGCTCTAACATAGGAAATCTCAGCCTTTCTTTCGTTAGACTCTTTCGACGCCTTTAAGTTAAGGGATTCAAGGATTTTTTCGCTTTGTGAAAGTAAGGTGAGAGCTTCTCTGTATTTGTGAAGCGAAACAAAAGCCATTGATTTTACAATGTAGACATCAACTAATTGAAGAGAATTTTTTTGCCCCTGACTTGCAGAATAAGCTTTTTCAGCATACTTTTGTAGTGTTTCATTATCTTTCAATTTTGCATTTAAAAAACAGATAAGAATATAATATGAGAGTTGTTCATTCAGCGTTATATCTCCTCTTTCCCCGAAGTCTTTTAAAACCTGAGAAGCTTTACTAAATCTTCCATTTTCAATGAGTTCTTTTGCATAGTCTAGTTCTTTTGTTTCAAATTCAAACATTTTGAGGTTTTCGAATAATTTAATACAATTATTATAATTATGGTGTATAACCGATAATTTCTAACATATATCCAAATATCGTTTTTGGTTTTAAATAAATATCACTTTTTTCAAAATATACATAATTTTTTATATAATTTCTATATGAATGATCTTATTTGTTAATGAATGATATCAATTTACCTTGTTTAAGAAAAATCAAATATACTTTAATTATTCTGAATAGTTCTTATGCATTTTTTCAAATTGATTTTTTCGAGGACATAATGACTTGCTAAATAGCAAAATAGGACAGTTAAAGGAAAAACCATAGCTAATTTTAAAATAGGATAAATTCTTAAGGATGCAAATCCAAGGGATATAACCACAAGGATAATTGGATGAAGAAGGTACATATAATATGCACTAGTGGATAGGTTTCGTAAAATAGGCCCTTGTCTGTTGAATTTTGTGTAAAAAACCTTGATCAAGACAAAAATAATTCCCATACAAATGATATTGTCTACCAAGGCGAAAAGAAAAGCATGTAAATTGGCACCTCCTGTAAAATCTATAAAATCTACATCTTTTACTATAGCTATAAAAAAGTCGATATAAATTACAACAAGTGAAATTATTATTGTAAATAACCAGATTTTAACATGTTGTTTAGTCATTCTTTCAAACCAAAGATACCTAATACATATAACACCAAGAATGAACATCATTAGATACTGAATGAGTTGACCCCACGGTACTTCCAGTGGGCGTACGTCTATAGGAAAGACTATACGTACTAAAAAAGTAAGGCATCCTAAACCAATAGCTAAAAGAAGTAAATAAAAATATCGTGGGATGGAAAATTTTTTTGGAATTTTTCGTTGTATTGAGTCTAACTTGGTTATTTGTCGCCAAAAAGTGTAAACCACAGTAAAGATTAGTAAAACCCTGAGAAACCACATAGGCCCCCCAAATGATATAAAGTTAATGAAATTTTCCCAAGATAAAAATCTGCTGAAATAATAATCTAGAAAAGTCCCTTTTAACATAGGGTCGGTACTCCATGGAGAAATTCCTAATGTAGATAGGATATAAATCATTAAAGGATTAATTACTAGGATATACAAAAAGAGAGGAATACCAAGACGAATAAGTCGTTCTTTCCAGAATTTACGAATACCTTTTCGATCATAACTTTTTGGAGTAAAGTAACCCCCTAATAAAAAGAATAATCCTAATAGTGAAGTTTGAAACACACCTCCAATTGAAGCTACAAGTAGAAAGAAAATTTCACTGAAAGGATCAACTGGGTTAGATTCTTTATAGTACCACCACCCTACGTCAAAATAAGTGACCATCGTATGCCAAAAAATCACTATTATTGTAAAAAGGACTTTGATGTTATCAAGGAAAAGGTACCTTATTCTCTTAGATTCTGTATTCATGAAAAGACTTCACCTAGATGAATCTTATTCTATCATTTAGGAATATAAATATGATCTTTTTTTCGATTTAGGACTCTCGAATCTTTTTCATTTCAATTTCATCTGTTCAAAGGAATTTTCATTGAAATCAGACTCTGATTTTATCTTTCTATCCTAATTTTTAAGGAAATTGAGAGAAAATTTAATGTAAATGAAATAATGACTTAATATAATCCTTAACTTCATTTTTTGCTTTTCCACTCTTATCTCGTATATTCCCAACGCAACGAGAATTTAAGCCTAAAAAATCAATGTTTTTTAAATTTAAATACCTTAATTGAGTAAATTGCTTTAATTTCGGTGAAATTTCTTTAAACTTATTACCACCAAGCCCTAACACTTCCAATTGTGTTAAATTCCAAATAAAATCTGGAATTTTTGTAAATTCATTATTTTCAAGAAAAAGATATTTTAAGTTGGGAAGTTCTGTTATTCTCTCAGAAATTTTGGAAAATTTATTTCCTCCTAAGCCCAAAACTTCCAAATTTTTTAAATTCCATACAGATTCAGGTAAATTTGAAAGTGAGAAATTTCTTTCCATATCAATTCGGATTAAATATTTCAATTTTCCAACTTTTTCAGGAAGTTGATGGATACGATTCTCCAAAAACCATAATTCTCGGAGAAATTTTAATCTTAGGATGCATTTTGGGAATATTGTTAACTTCTGATGTGCTAGAGAAAGCCCAAAAACATGATTATTTCTAATAGAAAAACCTAATTTATCATATTCACATGCTTCCATTAAAGGGATAGCGTGATTTATAATTGATTCTAACTCTTGAAGAACTTCCTTTTCTATTTTTAATAAGTGATAATTTTGGGTATTTAATCTCCTCTGTTTTATAATATAATTATAAAATATTAGATGTTTTTATATATAAAATTTTAAAGGTTTAGGTTTTAGTCTTATCAAATTTAATGTGAATTCTTGATTTAACTTTCGAGAGAAATGAAACATAAATAGAAAATTATCTGAAAACCCATAAATTTAATTAGGTTTATGGCGATTATTGGTTATTTTTAATTGTTCTGATAGTGTATTTCTAACTTTATGTTTAATTTGGGCAATATTTTTATAATTGCTGATCAATAATTGATAATTAAACAACATAAAATGTTAGATTTAAAAAAAATTACATTAAATGGTTAATGTATGTTGAAAGTAAAAATTCAACCTCGTGAAATATACCAAAGAACTGAGGAATTGGGTTTGGAAATTTCAGCAAATATGTTAACTGAAATTATAGAGCAAGAAAAAGATAATTCAAAGCGAAGAGAGGCAATTAAGTATCTGGGATTGATCAGTAATAGCTCAGCAAAACTAAAGAATGATTGTTATGATTTATTTGAAAACCTTCTTATTTCTGATAACATAATTGATATAAAATGTGAAGCGGCTAAAGCTTTAGGAAGGATTAAGGATCAAAAAGCTTTGAAACCATTAAAATGGGTTTTAGAACAAGAACCAATAAATAATGAAATCAAATTATCCGCCTTAAAAGCCATAAGAAAAACTCGATTTGATACTCCTGAAATACAGCTTTTTATTAGTGAATTAGATAATTCATCAAATTCCATTAGAGAATATGTATCGATTGAATTACTAGGTATCGATCCTGAAAATCTAATAAATTTATCATTAGAATCATTAAAGAATAAAAAATTTTCAAAGAAACATAAAATGGAATTAATAAAAATTATGGGATACGAACTCGCAAGCATAAATGTTTCATTTGAAGATCAAAGCTATCTTAAAATAAAATATCCCGAAATTTTTTCAAATTTAATTGAAAATAAATCTATACTATTAGATGTTATTACTCAGGTTTTAAAAGAAGAGGATATTAACTTAATGGACGCTGCAGTTGCTACATTAACAATATTGGGTAAAGAAGTGGAGAAGGATATAATCAAATTGCTGTTAATCGACGATTTTATAGTTAAGAAAAATGCTGTTTTATTATGTGGTAGATTAAAACTCAAGGATGCTGTAGACTTATTAATCTCGAATTTAGATAATATCTATAATGAAGTGAGTATAGCTGCTATTGAAGCGTTAGGAGATATTGGAGATTTATCTGCTGTAACAGAACTTTTAGATGTCTTAGATATTGAAGATATAAGTTTTGAGTACACTGATTTGGACATGAAGTTATATATATTAGATGCAATAAAAAAGATCTATCAAAATAATCCAAATGCTTCTTTCGAAAATTTATTTAATTCCTTAAGTAAAGATAATAACACTGTTAGAGAAAGTGTTGCTTTTCTCTTAGGTGAAATTGGAAAAGAAGAATTTGTTAAACCTTTATGTGAACTTTTAAAAGTAAGGAATCTCGATGTAAAAAAGAATACAATTATAGCTTTAGGGAAAATTGGTAGTATAATACCGTTAGATGATATGCTCGATATTATAGAAGATGAGAATGTGTACTGGCTAATAAAAAAAGTAACTGTAGATGCAATATATAATATTTTTCAAAATAATTGGTACATAAATAGGGGAGATACGCAAAATCTGAAAAGAATATTAAACAAAGACATAGCACTTCTTACAGATTTCTTACGTACAAATGAAAGTGAAAACTATAAAGTAAAATTAAGTTTAATTAAATTATTAGAAAATTTTGGTAGTCAGCCTGCTCTTGAAGCATTAATTAAAAGAGTTAATGATTTTCATAGAGTTGTTCGAATTCATGCTTCAAATGCGATTAAAAAAATTGAGGAAAGATTGGAATTGGAAAATTCTTAGGTTATCAGTATAAAATTCTAGTCTGACTATTTTTGACTTATTTTTCAAAAAGAATTACGTTATTTTAATAATATTTTTTTTACAAAACCTATTTTACTTAATTGAACTTTCATTTATTGAAAATCAATATGCGTTTCAATCAAAAATCATGACTGAAGATAAATCAGATCAAACCGAAACCCCTTATAAGTACTCGTTTGAATATATTCAAAAGAAGTTAGAAGGGAAGAAAGACAGTTTTGGGATGTTGATGAAAGAAATTGTGCGAACTGGTATATGTACTGAGTGTGGTACATGTGCTGCAGTATGTCCCGTGTTAGAATGGGATGACATGGCAGGACAGCCAAAATTAATTGGTAAATGTACTGGATGTGGAATCTGCTATAACCAATGCCCACGAACGATCACTGATCCATACCAATTAATGGGAGAATTCAGGACAGGTTATGTAGCGAATACTAATATACCTGAAGTGACACATAAACAAGATGGAGGAACAGTCACAAGTCTACTGTGTTATCTATTTGATGAACACTTAATTGACGCTGCTGTTGTGACAATGAAAGATCAAAGTAATAAACCTTGGTATCCAGTAGCCCAAATTATTACAACTAAAGAGGATGCAATTAAGGCTTCAGGTTCTATTTATAGTCATTCTCAAACAGTCGAGGCACTTATGGATGCTGTCAGACAAGATTTTAGATCTATAGCATTTGTAGGAACTCCTTGTAATATTGATGCTGTTGCAAAAATGTTTGACAGCCCTACCGGTATGTTAAAATATTTTATGCGATGTCATGTGCTTAAAATTGGTTTATTCTGTATGGATTCATTTGCTTCTGAAGCTATATACTCATTTTTTGAGAAAGAAGGGATAGATTTATCAAAAGTTCAAAAAATGGATATAAATAAAGGTAAATTTCATTTATATTATGACTTACAAGGAGAACCAGTAAAATCATACACTATTAAGCAACTGGATAAATTTAAGTCCTCGAGCTGTAATTTCTGTACTGATTTGACTGCTGAGCATGCCGACATTTCTGTGGGTAGTGTGGGCTCAGGAGCGAACAAAAATACGGTATTTGCAAGAACTGGTATTGGGACTGAAATTATTGAAGACGCTGCTGAAAAAGGATATTTAAAAATTGAACCTTTTAACGCCATTAATTTAAATGCTGTTCTGTTTTTAGCAAAACTCAAAAAAGTTTCTCAATATAATATCCAAAAAAGAAAGGTATTTATAATACGTGATTCGGAAGAAAAAGAAAAACCTAGAATTGAAACAAAACCAGAAGAAGAGCAACCAGAAGTTACCCCTTCGCTAGGAGCGCGTAAATTTCTAAGTGTCTCAAAAGATTTAAACGAGGAAAACAAGATTCTGAATATATCATTAACAAATACTATAGGTTATGTTTTAGAAGACTTGAAAATTAGAATAGTAACGGTTGAAGAACTTTTTGAAAAAAATCCATGGATAACAACCATAAGAGAATTATTTCCTTTTGAAACTATAGAAATTGGATATCCAATGGATAACCCCGATGGTGAACCTATTAGTGCAAACATATTAGTTGAAGCTTCAACTGAATCTATGGGAAAGATTTTTTCCAGAACACTCAAAATAGCACCAAAAGAATAAAAATCTAAATCAAATTTTATTAAAAAAGTTAAATGAAATAAATTATTATAACAACCATTAAAAAAAGGAAAGTCAAAAATGAAAATCAGTTTAGTTGGACTAAGTGGATGTGGTAAAACAAGTGTTTATTCTGTTGCGTTTGCTGCAAAACGCCCAGAAGATACAAAAGGATTAGCACCCACAATCCTTTATGAAACTCGACGGCATCCTTTCTTAGGATTGCAAGTTGGTATCTTTGATTTTGGTGGGCAAGAAGAATTCAGGAAAGAATATATGGAGAAACCTGAAATTTTCCGAGGAACTGACATTCTTATACCTATTGTCTCTCTCCATGAACCTAATACTTACAATGATGCAAAGGAATATTTTATAAGTCTTTTAGACTTATACCGAAAAAATAATGAAAAACCAAAAATCTTTTTATTCCTTCACAAATATGATACTGAAGATTACCAGAAAGAACTTTTAGATACTAATGTAAAGAAAGCGAAGGAAATCTTCCTTGACCTGTTTAAAGACTATGACTTCGATTACATGCTAACAAGCATCTATGAACAGGATAAATTAGCGAAAGTGTTCCGGGATGTGTTAATTTCAGAATATGCAGAGCTAAAGTCTCATGTAGAAAAAGCTGAAAAGCAACTTGATGAGATTAATGCGAAAGTAATTATTTGCGATATATCCGGCAATGTCATTGTCCATAATGTTCAAGGGGTTAGTAGTGGTTTAACATTGAGAGGAGATTTAAGAGATTTTATTAATGCATGTAATACCGTCCGAGAAAATATATTTATGTCAGATTCTAGTAAATTTTGGGGTCGAGATGGTGATGGTAAAGAGGTAGAGCTTCATATTTTCAAATATATCATCTCTGTACTAGTTATGAAATCTGGAGAACTTGATCGCGATTCCCAGGATAAATTGAACATGTTACTCAATGATATGAAGCTTTTTGCTGATTTGATCATATCTGCTCACACAGATTAATCTTTAAATCTATATTATTTTTACACTTATCTTTTTTTTTGCCTACACTTCAATTAAATAAATTTTACTTTTCTAAAAATCTAACAGAATGAGAAAAGGTTTTTTAAAATAATAAAAGTATAATTTTTCGGATTTAAAGTAAAAAATAAATTAATCTTTGTCTGCGAATTTTTTATATGTATCATCTAATATTGGATCTAAATCAGTTTGTTTCTTCACTTTATAATCTTTATGAAAAATGCTATATAGAAAAGTAAGAAATGTAAGGAAACTTAAAAGAAAGAAAAAGAAACTGATATATGAGAATATAACAACACTATAATAAGTACCACGTATATGTCCGATTAAAATCATTAATAGCCCAATAAAAAGTAAAATCGCAGAAGCGATCAAGCTTTGGTATGAATCTTTCATATCTACAACCAATATTTTTAATAAATTATCTTTTTTAATACATTAATTGTTAAATTTCTTGTTTTCTCTCACTAAATCCTTCTGGTAGAGGATCATTTACAAGTTCTTCAGCATGTTCTATTTTCCACTTATGCCAATATTTCATGTCTAGATCTCTTTTAAATAAATTATGTAAAAATGTGACAGAAATTAAAATACTCATAATAGTTGCCATAGTAAATAATACATTAGTGATTAAGATCTGATATGGTGTTCTCGCTAAAGTGCGAATATAAAATACAAAAAAGTTTACAGCCAAAAAAATAAAAAGGGCAATTAGATCTTTCCAAACTTCTCTCATTAAGGAAAGTAAGATACTCGTAGTTTATATTCTTTTTCTTTCATCTTCTAATGTGACCAGATTTCCAAGTTAATGATGAAAAATCGAATTACTTTATAAATTAGGATGGTTTTTATTGTAAAATTGACTTTAAACATTATGTCTATTATTATTAACAATATGTGGTTAGTTTGAAATGGTAAATCGATGTAAATGGGCAGAAAATGATGATCAAATGGTCATTTATCACGATCTCGAATGGGGCAATCCGGTGCATGATGATCAGCTTCTTTTTGAGTTTTTGATTTTAGAGGGTGCTCAAGCAGGTTTAAGTTGGAGTACTATTCTAAAAAAACGTGAAGAATATAGAAACGCCTTCGAGAATTTTGATTATAATCGAATTGCGAAATACACTGAACAAAGAATCGAAAAATTAATGGAGAATGAAGGCATCATAAGGAATAGACTTAAAATTGAAGCCGTAATTACAAACGCTAAAGCTTTTATAAAGATAAAGAAAGAAATCGGTTCCTTTGACAAATATATATGGAAATTTGTAAATTATAAAACTATTGATAATAAGTTTATAGAGCTTTCAGAACTTCCATCTAAAACTGAACAATCAGAACAGATGAGTAAGGATTTAAAGAAACGAGGATTCAAGTTTGTTGGTCCTACAATATGCTATGCTTTTATGCAAGCTGTGGGCATGGTGAATGACCATGTCCAAAACTGTTATAGATATGAGGAAATAAAAAAATTGATCAACCAGGATTAAAGGCGTTCCATATAATTTTAAAAGGTAGATTTATCGCAATGATTTAAAAGAATTCATGAATTAAGATGTCTTATCTCACATAATACCAAATTTAGAATTAGAAGTACATTAAATATTATTGAAATTTTAATAATAAGATTTTTAATCTTTAAACACAGATTGTTAGATGAATAATGAGGTGCGAGGGATGCCTTCAAGAAGAAAATTTGTATATGTGCTTCTTTACTGATAAAAATAGAGAAGTATATTTATGTGCGAAATGCCTTGGCAAGATGTTGTTAGAGGATCCTCCACCAGCAATATATAATATGAGTAAGCTTGCTTATACATGGAAAAAAACAGATTAAAAATTTTAAAGTAATGGTTTTAAATCAGATAAAGTTCCTTTAAATGTTGGTTCTGGAATATCAGGACCTAATATTTTATCATTATCAGTTATAAGAAATGTTTTCATTCCTAACCTTCCAGCTATCATATCATGATCTTCATCTCCTACCATCAAACAATTTTTAGCAGAGTATCCTAATCTATTTAAAATTTGTTCATAATATATTAAATGTATTAACGATTTGGTAGCACAGCTGTTTTCGATAGTTGTTATTAAACGGTAAGGAAAATCGGCTACACCTGCCCATTCAAGACGTTGTTCAATAGCAGTTCTTGGTAGAACAGGCATTGTAGCTATTACTAAATCATATCCTTTGTCAAATGCAGCTTGAACCACCTCTCTTGCCTCAGGTTTTTGTTGAGTACAATATTTCAATTTTTGAAATCTATTTTTATAGAATTCATTAAAGAAAGGTTCAATATCCTCACGAGAATACCCTTCTATGGGAAAGAAGTTATTCACATACACTTCTTCATTGGTAATGTGCCCGTTATTTCTTTCAATAGCTTTAGAGGCCATAAGAATTTTTGAAATAAATTTTTTGGGGGATATATTTAAATGAGCAACACTCTCTGCAAGAAGTTTCAAATATTGAGGAATAAACTCATCTAGATTTATCTCTAAAAGTGTTTTATCAAGATCAAAAAGAATTGCTTTAATATCATCCAATCTTTCTGTCATTTCCTTTATAAAATGGCTACTTTTTGTATAGTATTTATAATAAAAATTGAAGTTATTTACTTTTTTACAATTCAATAATTTTGACTCAAACGTACGAACAATTCCAATAAATTCTCCAAAACATCAACATTATTGAGAAAATTCCTAAGAGTCTAGCTAAAATACTTAAATCCGTAAGTCTTAACAAATAATAATAAAAAATTTTTATAAAAGTCTATCTTTTAATTAATAAAATTAAGAAGATAATTAATATTAAATCTGTTTGGATTTGGCAAAACTAGAATTAAGCGACTTAAACAACGGTTCCATATTTATTGGAGATAAATTAAATTTTAGAGCCCGATTTATTTTCGAAGAAGACACTGATATTTTATGGAGTGGTGTTAGATTAATTACAAATCCTCCATGTCAGAAGGAGCTACAAGTTTCGAAAGAAGATATATTTTCAAAAGGTCATTTCGAATCTGGAGAGTATATTCGTGAAAAATCATTATTAATTAAGAGTAATGTAATTCCAACGATTAAGAATAGAAGCCTTGAATATCACTTAAAACTTATTTTAAGACAACCAAATCCAATTAATCCCGAAGATGATTTAATTATTAATAAAACTCATGATATTGAGATAAAAGCAAGAAATTCTGGACTGCATGCTAAATCACCAAATCCAATATCTTTTTCGATTTCTGGGTTAAACGTTTTACTTACTAAAGATATGTTTAAACCGGGAGAAACTATAAAAATTGGTTATACTTCCGAAGAACTTAAACAACTTGAAGTAAGATTACTCCAAAATTCGAATTTAGTGTGTTATTGTGAAGCGTATGGTCAAAATTGTAGTAAAGTGGAAGAACTTCCCCCAGCAATAGCTGGAGATGTAAAAACCCAAAATTTTGAAAAAGATTTTGTCCTCTTAAAAGTTCCAGAAGTTGCGGAGCCAAGTCATAATTATTTATGGTCTCCCTCTGAAAAAGAGATGTTTGGTTTTCGATATGGTGCATACACAAAGTGGTCGCTTTTAGTTATTGGAAAAAAGAAACCTGAGTTCGGACAAGAGCTTCTCAAATTAGAAATTCCCATTACTATTACGACAGGACAAATATCTAAAGAAAAAGCAGGAGTTGAACTATTTTCAGAAGGAACTGCGGCAGCTTCATCATTATTTGATGGAATTTCAAAATTTCAAAAGATCTATAAAGTAATTTCAATAGATTCAGATATTGATAAATATAATTTAAGAATAAAAAACATCTCAAAAGAAGATCTTAAAGGAGTTACTGTCAACATCTCTGGACTTCAAGAAGGCCTCTTCGAGACCAGCTCTCGTTTGACTGGATTTAATACGTGGAAGAAAGGAGAGGAGAAAGAAATTATTTATGAGACAAAACAGAATATAACTGCTTTAATTAGTATATTAGAAGATAACAGTCAACAAAGAATAAGAATTCAATCTCCTGTCGCAGAAGCAAGCTTTTTTTAGAAGTTAGTTAAATTAATACTTTTTTGGTTTATTGTTGAGACCAATTTATTATTATAATATTTTCTTAATACTAATCTCAAAATATCTTCAAAACAATTTAAAATTCCTTCTCCTCTCAAAGCACTTGTATACCGTGTATCTATATTTTTATAATTATGAAATCTGATCACATTTAAGAAATCTATAGGATTAAATTTGATTTCTTCATTTAAGTCTTGTTTATTAAAAGCAATAATTATTGGTAGATCATCTATATTATTATTAAAATAGGTGATTAATTCTTGCCATGAAGTTAAGTTCCTTTCGAAAACTTCTTTATTGGAATCGATGACAAAAATTACTCCATCTACTGCTCTTAGTGTAATAGGACGGGTAACAAAATAAAAATCTTGTCCGGTAGTGGTATAAATATGTATTTTCAAACCCCATTCTTTATTTTCAAAAGTCACCGTTCCATAATCAAAAAACAGTGTTCTGTTTAACGTACTTTCTATGGAAAATATTTCTTTTTCTTTACCAAACTGAGAGAATAGGGCTTTAATTGAAGTTGTTTTACCTGATAGAGCAGGTCCAAAATATACGATTTTAATACTTATTGTTTTTTGACTGTGATCTATAATCAATATTAAAACAACGCAATTTCTATTTAATTAATAATTCAAAAATAGATTTAAAAACCCAATATTTTTTATACTAATAAAATCAAAAATATGGTTTTATTTTTCTAAAGTCTTAAATCTTAAGTAAAGTTGCTCAATAATTGTGTTAAAAGCCTCAACTACTCCTTGCCCTGTTTTTGCGGATGTGAAAAAAAATTTTAAAAAATTATGTTCATCAATAAGTTTTTGGAGTTTTGTCTTATTTATACTATTTTCATCCACTAAATCAACTTTATTAGCAAATAAAACTATAGGAATAGTTCCACAATTTTTTTCTACTACTTCATACCAGTTGTTTATATGGGTTAGGCTATTTTGACCAAGTTCATTTTCTTCAAGACTATATACTATAATCGCTGCTTTACTCTCCTTATAAAACAGGTGATGCAGAAAATTGAAATCATCCTGACCTGCTATATCCCAAAATACTAACCTGACCTTATCTCCATTAAATTCCTTGTGATATTTTGAAAATTGAGCTCCAATAGTCTTTACATAATCCTTTTCAAATGTTCCTTGAGTGAATTTTTTAATTAAGGACGTTTTACCTACGGCCCCATCTCCTACAACTACTATCTTAAATCGAAATGTCTCAGAAATCTTCATTAGATTTCTATATCTTAATGAAAATATAATATTTCTTAAAGAAAGATTAGCTTTTGTCTAATATAAAATTTTTGTGATTTAGAATGATTGAATAGTAAATTACTAAGAATTTTTATTCTAAAAAAATCTCTGTAATTAATGATTCAAGCGATGGAATATCGTTTAATTGAACTGATTTACTCTTTTGGAAAAATTTCTGTAAAGATTGCCAAGTAATATTGTCATTCTTTAATGAAGTAACAAAAGTTTTTATCTTATGTTGAGCAAAATACGAAGCCCCTTTAAAGATATAGCATATCAAAAATGGTTGAAGAGGCATCATAAGAAGTGTATAATGACCGAAAACCGCTCTATCAAGACCTTCAGAAAATACCTCACTAATAAAATAATTTATCGCAGTTAGAAAACCTCCTAAGATATCATCTTCAAATGAAAAATCCTCGATAAATTTTTTAGAGAATAAAAGAATCCCACCCTCGGTTAAGATTAATAGCATAACAGGGTCTTCATTTGATATCTCTGGAACTTTCAATGACCGTTTTTTTAGCATTACTGTCATCTGATCATCTAATCGGGCCAATTTAATACGCTCCGTCAGACTTGCTTTTGATTCATTTAAATTTTCCCACTTATCTAATTCTTTTAGTAAATTATCATGTTCAATTGAGATTTTCATTGCTAATCGTTTTAGGCCATAAGATTCCGCAATTTTCTGAGCTTGAGTTAAGTATCTTCGAGCTGCTTTCATATCAAAAGTTAATAAAGCTAATTTGGATTTTAATACAAAAGTTTCACAAAAAACACGATAAGAATGTGAATTTTCAGCAATAGTTAATAATTGAGCAATATTTTGATTAAGTTCTTCAAGAACTTCATCATAATTATAAGTACGATATTCCGCAAGGAGTAAGTCACAAAGATGAATATAAGCATCACTTAATTGAAGAAATTCAAAACCTCCTTTTTTGATAACTTGTTTTAATAATTTCTCAGCTTTTGCTTTGTCTCGTATTCGAGAGCTGGTTTTCAATATTAAAGCTTTATTGTATTGGTAAAGTAATTTGATATAACTATCCGGTGTTTGATTATATATATTTTCTAGGCGTTGAAAATATTTTTGAGCATAATCAATATCACCTTTTTTAAGAGCTATAGAGATTATACTACAAAGATAGCCTGGGTGAAGCACTTTATATTGGGCTTTATGAAATAATAAACTTTCTTCCAAATATTTCAAAGCAAGGTCATATTCTCCCTTTTCACAATAAACATTCCCAATATTATTAAATATAGGAGCATTCAGAAAATCACTTTGTAATTCTTTAATTAATCTTTTACAAGTTAAATAATGCTTCAAGCTTTTATCTAGCTCTCCAATAGCTTGATATATTACCCCCTTATAACCATGATAAATAGCAATCCAGTAGTGGTTAAATTTAATTTCCTTTGCTTGTAATAATAATTTTTTATTGTATTTCATAGCAAGATCAGGTCTACCTTTTACCCAAAGCATATTTTGTATCATTAGACTATAAGCCCAAACGATTTCAAAAGTATTACCAAGTTCTTTTTTTTTACTTAGGATCTCTTCAAAATACTTTTCTGCTATATCAATATTACCAAAACTCATATTTATCCATGCTTTTAGCAAATTTAAACGAATCTCTCTTAAAATTAACTCATTCTTAGGTTCACTAGAAATAATTTTTAATAATTCTTCAGCTTCTTCAATTTTTTTGAATGCATCATCGAATTTATTAGCTAAACATGATCCATTGATAATAAAAAATAATCCATCAAATGATTGGAGATTGTCATTAAGATTTTGCCCTTCTTTAAATAATTGTTCACCGAACTTAATAGCTTCTTCGGTTTTATGTTGATACAATAGAATTAAGCCCTTAAGGTACTGATAATAGATTTTTTGTTGAGCATCTAGCCCCTTAAATTGACTCCGATCGTTTAATATTTCAAGAGCCTTCTCAAGCTCACCTTCATCAAAAAGTTCTTCCGCTCTTGTTAGTTGGTTTAGCTTGGGATGAGACATATATTTAATTGAATTGGATTATAACCTTATGAAAATATTAGGCTAATAATCTTTTTAAATATAATGTAAAGGAAAGAGATTTTTAATTCCTGTTCAAAAATTAAATGCATTTTCTGCATAGTTATTAAGGTTTATAAAGAAAAAAAGAAGTATAGAAGGGATGATTATTGGTTTGGTAGTAGCTTTGTCAGGAAGTAGTTTAGCTAACCCAACTCCTCCACTTCTATTCCCTGATTTAAAATTAAAATTTCCCTTTTTCACCCTCGTTGTTATGAGGTGAGGGCGTTTAAACAACGGTTATAGTGTAAGTTAGTACTTGCGGTACTCCTACTTCTCCATACAAATTTACAGGACCCTCATAATTTACAAAAACTCTCCATCCATAAGTTTCACTTCCTGCATAAGGTTTTTGAACCAATACTTCATGTATAACATTATGTACGCCGTTGGTAAAGTAACCCGCTTCAAAAACATGATAAAAACAAAACCATTTGGTATCAGGAATCCCAAATACATACCCAAACTCGTCATAGAACACAAACCTGCGTAAAACTATTTTTTCTCCATCAATATACACTTCATGATTAAATGGAGGTTCAGGGTAGTAACCCGTCTCAATTTCCCAGTCAGTACATGCGGTACCAACTGCCCATAAACATGGCTCATCTTGTGGAATCTCTACATCCCAACCCCAACTAATAACATTATATTGGAAGTATTCCCAAATAAATGGAGGGGCACCGGCTCTAGCTACTGAGGTTATGCCTAAGATTGTTGTTAAAACAGCTAAACCTACAAATACTTTTGGTATTAATTTCGATCTGTTAATTTTGATCAACTCAATTTTTCTAAATTTCAGTTTTATCATCTTTATGATGATCACTGAAAAGTATAGATATCTATCATTTATAGTTCTACTTTCGACAGTTCTTTGAAAATTTCGAAAATAAATGGAAGTTTTGAAAATAGATATAAACCATCGGAGCATTAATATCAATTTTAGAAGATGATAGTCAACAAACTTTCATTAATCTTTTTTCTCAACAAAAATTTCCATTATTTTAGATTCAAGAGAAGGAATATCGTTTAGTTGAACTAATTTACTCTTTTGGAAAAAGATCTGTAATGATTGCCAAATATGACTGTCATTCTGTATGGAATCAAGAAAATTATTAATCTTATGGTGAGCAAAATATGAGTCTCCTTTAAAGATATAACATACCAGGAATGGTCGAAGAGGCATCATAAGCAGAGTGTATTGCCCAAAAACCGCTCGATCAAGTCCTTCAGAAAAAACTTCACTTATAAAGTAATTTACGGCTGTTAGAAAGCCTCCTAAGATATCATCTTCAAATGAAAAATCTTCTATAAATTTTTTAGAGAATAAAAGATTGCCACCCTCCGTTAAGATTAATAGCATAACAGGGTCTTCTTTTGATATCTCTGGAACTTCAATCATTCGTCTTTTTACCATATTTTCAATTTGCTCGTTCAAACCAGTAAGCTCCAAACGTTTAGATAAGGGCACATCTGATTCTTTTAAACTCTTCCACATTTCTATATGTCTAAGTAATTTATCATGTTCATTTGAGATTTTCATTGCTAATCGTTTGTTTCCGAAATTTTCAGCTATTTTTTGAGCTTGAGTCAGAAATCTTCGAGCTGATTTCAATTCCAAATTAGCTAAAGCTAGTCTAGCTTGTAATATGAATGTTTCACAAAAAATTCTATAAGAGTGAAATTTTTCAGCTAAAGTTAATAATTCGGAGAAATTGTGATTTAATTCATCGAGTATTTCATCAGCGTTACTTATTCGAAATTCTGTAAGCAATAAATCACATAGATTAATATAAGCATCTATAGTAAAAGCAAATTTGCGTGAGGTTTCTGTATTTATTATTTGTTTAAATAATTTTTGAGCTTTTGCTTTATCTCGGATTCGAGGGCTATTTTTTAGTATCCTAGCTTTACTTTGTTTGAATTGTAATTCAGTATAACTATCCTGTTTTCTTGAGTAAATCTCTTCTAAACGATGAAAATAATTCTGAGCTAGCTCAGGATCTCCCTTTTCGAGAGCAGCCTGTACTAGATTAGAAAACACACCCTCTTTTCTAATATATGGGATTTCTTTAAATAATAATGATTCTTCAAAACATTCCAAAGCTAGATCATATTTGCCTTTTTCAGCATATAAAGCTCCAATATCATTGAGTGTTATAGCAACAAACGGTTCGTTTTTTATTTTTTTAAAGATTTCTAAACTCTCAATCCTATGTTTCAAGCTAGTATCCAATTCACCGACTCCATAATTAAATGCCCCTAGAAGTAAATGACATGACGCAATCCACAAGTGGTTAAATTGTATTTGTTTTGCCTTAGATAATGCTTTCTCAGCGTATTCTATTGCTAGATTAAAATTTTTTTTTACTCCCCAAAACATAAGGCGTGCCATTAATATATTTGCCCAAACAATCTCGAATGTGATACCAAGTTCTTTTTCTGCCTTTAAAACTAATTTTAAGCAGTTTAGCGCTAATTCTTCATTGCCTATCTCTATATTAATCCATGCTTTCAGTATATTTAAACGAATGTCTCTTGTAATTAGAAGATTTTCAGATATATGAGAAATATGCTTTAATAACAACTCAGCTTCATCAATTACTTTAAC
>JBHLLT010000008.1:56489-61870 GCA_048938855.1 Promethearchaeota archaeon | reverse complement strand
TCATTATTTAGAAGATAATAGATTAAAAAATAAAAAAAATTTAATTAATAATATCTAACCCTATTGCGATTATTATCTCTGTTTGATATAAGAAACTATACCAAGTACTAACATTATCCACATTAAGACTTGATCGAGAATTATTTGAGATATAGTTTGAGGGAGGAATGTTGAGCCATATACAATTACTACTACAAGTTCAATTAGGATTGTCGGTATAAACAAACTATACAAAAACAGATAAGTCAATTTAATCTCCTCCCATTCCTTTTTACGAAGCATTATAATTGCGAAAAGGGAGACTACAAACATTACTCCCCCAAGTACTCTTACATGAATAGGATTTGTCCAACCTTCATAATTGAAGGTTAAATCAAATAGAAATATGAGTAAAACCCCAAATATAAAAGGAAGAATTGCTACTACTATAAGTGAAATTTTTGTTAATTTTTTAATATCAGTCATTCTTTTTCACCAATTTTATTCTTTTTTTTTGTTTTAATTTAATTTTTATCATCATAATGATGATCAATTAATTGTACACTTATCCATCCATATATAGTTCTATATTCGATAATTCCTTGGAAATTCCGAAAGTAAGTGAAAGTTTTGAAAAATAGATATAAAAAGAAATGTTCCCAAATTATACTTATTGAATAAAAATTTATATTATTATAGTAATGGGAGAAGTAAATTATCCATCAGAAGAGATTCTTAATCCCTCAAAACTGCAAAGAAAGAATTATGATCATATAATTCTTTGGATGCTAGCAAATAATGAAAGTTGTGAATGGTCTAATTTTGAGCAAAAGCCTATTGAAATACCTATTGCCACATTATCACGTCATTTTACAAATCTAATCCTCAAAGGATATATTGAGAAATTTTCTAGGGGCCAATACAAAATAACACCAGAAGGAAAAAAGAGATTTACTGAGTTATCAAAAGAAAGAAAAATAAAGCGAAAATTAAATTATCCACCTGAAGTTATTTTGAAAAGTGGGAGAAATTATACACATTGGATTTTATGGATGGTTTACAATAATGGTTTTTGTAGAAGATCTGATTTTCTTGAAAAACCATTCTCTATAAATCAATCATCTTTGTCAAAAAGTCTAAATTTATTGATTCAAAAGGGATTTATTATCAAAGAGAATAAAAGATATATAATTACTCAATCAGGTAAATTAAAATATTCTAGGATTTTGCAACTTTATGATTTGGACAGACAAACAATTTTAGAGGAAGAAAGAAAACGAGTTGATGAAGTTACTTTGACAACATCGCAGTTTTTTAACAAATTTAGTATTATCGATGATCATGTTAGATTTAGATTTCTTAATAATGTATTAAATTTAGCTTATTCAAAAGTAAAGGCAATCTTAAAAGAAGAAGAGGATTTTTATAAGATTTTACTCTTTATTTCAATAAATCATCCCGATTTTTATCCTGATTACCTATCTTTTGAGGATTTTTCGAGATTCTATAATATTAAAAAGAGAATTTTAGATTTTTGGGTAAATGAGATTGTAGAAAGTGATTTATATGAGGTAAAGTTTTTTAAATTAGATATTGCCTTGAATAAATATTATTATTTCCATTCAGATGATAAATTAGAGAAGATACTTCGAGCGATTACTGAAGAGCATATTACTACAAATAAATTTTTGGAAAAATTTGGGAGGTTAGGGAGTTTAAATTCTATTATAGATGGGATTCTTGAAGAACTTTGTAAAGTATTATTCCATGCTGATTTCGAAGAATCATTGAGAGAATTTTTACCTAAGTATATAAAATATTTAGCCTATAAAATTGAGATAAAAAAAGAATTAACAGAGACTTATGATAAACTAGAAGGCATCATTTGGCAGAACATAACAGATATTTTCCAATCAATAGATGGTGAATCGTTAGAATCTCAATACAATGAAAAAATTAAAGAAATTAATCACGAAATAAACTTAAATCCAACTAATTATGAATTGTATAATTCAAAAATTAGAATTCTACTCTATTTCAACCAATATAACGCTGTAATAGAAGTATTAGAAAAAATGATAAAAATCTTTCCTGAAAAAGAAATAGATATTTTGATTAAAAAGGCATATTTACTTAAAAAAGATAAGAATCTCGAAGCAGGATTAAAAATTATAGAAGATTTACTTGAAAAATACCCTAAAGACAATTCTCTTAATAATTATAAAGCATATTGGTTATCTTATTTAGGCAAAAAACAAGAAGCTTTGAAAATTCTTCGGGAACTCATAAAAAGTGAACCAGAAAAAGGAATTTATCATGATACATACGGAGAAATTTTAATAACCTTTAAAGAGTATGAAAAAGCCATAGAAGAGTTTCAAAAAGCAATAGAAATTAATTCTAATGACTGGTTTATCCACCAGACTTATATCAAGATAGGTATTTGTTATCGTGCTCTTGAAAATTTCGAATTAGCAGTTCAAAATCTTAAGATTGGAAAAGAATTAACGAGTAAAATAATAAGTGACTATGAATCAAAAAACAAATGGTTAGCTATTGTAGACCTTTTTCTAGCAGAGATAGAAGAACAAGAAGAATTATTACTTTCGGATTAAAATGTACCAATTTTAATTGGAGTTTAAAATAATGGTATCTTTTTCAATTTTCCAAGCTAATTGGTTTCTTAATATTAAAAGCTCAATTTCTCTTCTAAGGATATCATCAGTGAGATTTAACTTGTTTTTATTTCTTAAAACACGGTTTAATTCCTGGAAAGTAATGGATTTGTACTTCTTGAATAAATCTCCAACATTCGCAAGAATTATTTGTTGATTATAAAGTGAGCGAGAATTAGAGTCTAATTGATATAACCTATGAGTTAAATTATAGTTGAAATCAGCTTTTTTTTCCGCTTCTTTCAATTTTTCGATTAATTTTAGTGCCTCTGGATAATTTTCCTTTTCCATTAAATCCTGAATTTCATTTAAATGCTTCACAAATTCCTGGGAATCCATTTTATATCATATTTTTGTTGTCATTTCCTTATTTATTATGAAATATTACATTTAAATTTAAGAATTCATAAATATTAATTGCTTTTTAACCAGAATTTAAAAAATTTCAAAAGGAGGGAAATGACTTGAAACCTTTAATACTCATAGTTGAAACTGATCCAAAGATTATTGAAGATATACAAGGGATATTAGAGGTTAACGAGTGTCAAGTTATTACGGCCAAAAATGGAAAAGAAGCGCTAAAGATTCTTTCAGAACAAGAAAAATACCCTGATCTCATTATCAGCGCTATTTTGATGCCAGAAATGGATGGATATAACTTTTTTAATGTCATATCAAATAGTGCCACCTTTAGTCATATACCATTTATCTTTATATCTACACTGGATTCACCTGAAGATATTCGATTCGGAAAAATGCTTGGAGTTGATGATTATCTCACAATTCCTATTAATGAAGATGATTTAATGGCATCAATATTTGGTAAACTAAAACGTAGCAAGACAATCAACATCATTAATGGAAAGATCAGTGAGATTTATTTATCAAATGAAATTGAAACAGGGTTATTGCCTGAAGGTTTTGAGGATCTCATGGTATTAATTGAAGTGAATTGGGATGATGTGGTAGGTCCTAAATTGATTAACTATTTCCCTAAAGATATCAAATTGAATGTTCCTATTGATGATGTTAGTAATCAGTTGTATGACGCGATATCTTCAATTTATGGCCAAGATTATATAAATAAAGCAGAGGGACTCTTAATTAGTATTAAGAACTTCAATATCATGGCTTATGTATTTTTTGATTCTTATCCCGATAAATCTTACAGAGGAGGACATAAGGATTTTATGATTTCAATTATAGCTCCAAAAATTACCTACTTTCAGTCTTTAAAGATTAAACAAGTTTTTATAGAATTATCAACCATATATAAACAACAAAAGAATTGGGATATAGAAAAATTCTGGAATAAAATAGCAAATATAATAACATCTTCCTCATTTACATAATTCATAGATTTAGATAAAGAGATGAGTAATATATGGAATATTCCGAAAGTGAAGAAGAACCAATAAAAATTGTAATTATGGGTATGGAAAATGCAGGTAAAACCACAATTTTGAATATACTTGCACAAGAATCTGATGAAATCCCTGTTAAACCACCTATTATGAATCCCACCAAGGGGGTGAAAAGAAATCCACTCACTCTTTTTCAGAAAAAAACGGTAGTTTGGGATTTTGGAGGCCAGGAAACATACCGTAATGATTATTTAGCACATCCAGACAAATATTTTCATTCAATCAAATTTTTTTACTATGTAGTTGATATTCAGGATTATTATCGGTTGATTCCTTCTGTTATGTATTTCACAGGAGTCTTTAATAAGATTAAAAATTATAGTCCAGATGCTAAAATAATATTCGTGTTTCATAAAACAGATCCTGGTTATGATCCAAATGTAAAAAATCTTAAAGTACAATTCTTGGATAAGGTGGAACCGCTATTGGAGGAAGGATTTGCTTCCTATTTGATGTTCGATACCACAATTTTTGATTTAAGCAGCATTAGAACAGCATTTTATCAAATAAGATGAATTCCCTAAATTTGTCTTGATTTACCTTTTAACATTAAATTCCTAAGTATTTTGTCTTTTATATAATATTATAATATTTGATAATTGAGCAAGACAAAAATTAAATAAAAACACGATTAAGATACTTTTATCAAATTAGGTAATTCTTCAGGAGAAAAAATAGAGAAAAAGTAAGAAAAGTTTGTAAGGTTTAATATGGTACTGCTACAACTTCTTTAATCTCGGGAACAAATTGTTTTATTGCCCTCTCGATACCAAACTTTATAGTCTGTTGTGCGTGCATACACCCAGCACAATGCCCCATTAAACGCACTTTAACTGTTCCATCATCTTCGACAGAGATAAGTTCTACATCTCCACCATCCATCTGAAGTTGTGGTCGAATTTTGTCAATAACTTGTTTAACTTTATCTTTATCCACTTTATTTCACGTTATTTTATTTAGTTATATTCTTTAATAAAAATAAGCAAAAGAACCTTAAAAAGAATTGTTTTTATATTTTATTAATAAGGACACTCAATACTTTTTCAGAATAAGATTTAACTTCAATTTTTAGTTATTTTCATTAAGTTGGAAATCTAATATTAAATTCTTTTTCAATTTTCCAAAAGTTAATTTACTGCTAACAATTACTGAGCTTAACTATTAAAAGATTATTTTTTAAAAAAATTATGACTAGCTCTGAAAACGATGAAAGAGTAGACTCAGAAAGCTCGGGGACTGAAAAGAAAAATAAGAAAAAGTTCGGAAGACAAACAAGAAAAACACAGGGTCAAATGATCCAAGA
>JBHLLT010000008.1:0-56389 GCA_048938855.1 Promethearchaeota archaeon | reverse complement strand
AGCTCGGGGACTGAAAAGAAAAATAAGAAAAAGTTCGGAAGACAAACAAGAAAAACACAGGGTCAAATGATCCAAGAAGCACTTGGTCTGAATGAAATTGATATAAAAGATATCGAAAAGAAACTGAGAATTGTTCGGTTTTTAGACTATTTTTCTGAAGAAACATTGCAATTCATCTTTAATGATAATGTACTAAATCAATATATAAAGGAAACAACCTCACATTTAAACAGTTTAGTAAGAGAAGAAGATAAACTTTTAAAACAGACTTTTGAATCAAGAGAGATATTAGATATTGTAAATAAGTTAAAAACGGAGTCAGAAAAGCTTGCGATTAGTAAGGGTGTTAAGAACTCAGTTGAAAAGCGATTACGAAAAATATCATTAATGCTTATGCTACCAATGTTTATTCCTGTAATAATTGCTTTTATTTGGCCTGATCTTACTTATTTTGTGCTTCCTTTATTGTGTGTCTTTTGTTTGGCGCCTCAATTAATTAGAAATAGTGTTGTAAAAAAATGGTTTGCATTTAAAGAAGAAAATAAGAATCTAATCTATTCTGAATACAGAGAAGATATTATGATCTTGAAGAATTATGCAAGTGAATTATTAGAGAATATTCGAGCGAGACTTATTGAATTGCACGTTCCTCTTCAATTAATAAAATTTGTTCTGCATAGCCAAGATTATGAAAATTTAAATTTAGTAAGCCAAAGGAATGTAAGAGGAACAATGCAGTACATTTATACCTTTGAATATCCTTCTGGTATAGTACCTTTCTCAGTGCCTCCACAGCTTCAGCAATATGACCAACCTATTATTCCTGAAAGAAGAGCGATTGAAAAACCAGAGAAAAACTTTATCGTTCTTGCTAGTATGAAGGGACATGATGGGATAATTGACTATTTTGAACCAGTTTTAAGAGATAAATTTGCCGATAAGATTAACGAAATGTTAAACGATTCTGAATTCGATAAAGCACCAAATGATTTTTCAATTATTATGCCTAACTACTCGGAAGAAATGGCGATTTATTGTGTTTGTGGAGAAATTGCTGAATTTAAAAGTGTTCAAATATGTAATTGGAAGAACCAGTTCAAATTCTACTTATTTGAAGGAAAAAAATGTATGTGCGGGGATCAAGTCTATGCTCTTTCATTAATGGATGAATCAGCAGAAATTCCCGATGAATTGAGAGATATTTTTAGAAGTTAATTTTCTATTTCTTTTTTATTTTTGAATGCCAATCGTACAGTAATTTATAACCTCTGACAGCGCGCTCTATTTCATTATCAAAAACAGGAATTTTGAGATTCGAAGCCGCCTTAACGACTCTTTTTGCCCCTTCGTGTTCAGCTTGAATTAATATTGTTATAATTGGTTTATTAGGAAAAGCTTTCTTTATCTTCTCAAAAATGATAAAATCAAATTCAATTTCAATAAAGAACTCCAAAGCAAGAATTAATCCATCAACCGCATCATCATTTAAAAGTGTTTTAGAAGAAGTATTATATATCTCACAAATCTTTGTACCCACAAACTTTTCTGGTGGCCAATAATCTACTGGATTTCCTAATTTACAGGTTGAGCCTCCTACTTTATCGAGAATAATATCTCTGTGTTCTTGTGTTACCTTAGCAAGTGATAATTCTTGGTTTCTCATTTCCTTGACAATTAAATAAATTGCTCCAGAACTTGGCCCTATTATTCCCAAATTAGATCCTTTAGGCTCTGGACACCAAAGAAATATCTTTGCAATATCAAAAAGTTCAATATAATTTACAACACTGATTCCCCCAACTTGAATTAATTTTTTTTCTCTTTCCTCATCTTTTCCTACATAAAAAAATAAGACTGGTTTAATAGGAGCTAATTTTTCCACAACAGAAATTATATCATCAGTAATTTCCCTTAAAAAAAGTGAAATAACTTTAGTGGTTTCATCCTCTTTAAAATACTCCAAGACATCTGCGTCATTTACATCAAATCCATATCCTAAATGGATTACTTTAGAGATTGGTAAATCTTGAGAAGGCGCCCACCAACCCATTGCACCGGCTAAACCACCTGATTGGGCAATAAAACTAATACCTTCCTTTATTTTTTTATGCTTTTGCATTAGATATTGTCTAACTGGAATTATTGAAGTTGTAAAATTATTATTAAAATTAATAATACCTAACATAGAAGGCCCCATGAATGATACACCATATTGTTGACTGATATGTTGCAAATTTGCTATAAGTATGGGATCTTCTAATTCTATTCTTAGTTCTGATTCAATAGCGATGTTTTTAACTCCGAATTTCGCTAATTTTTCAAAAATTTCTGCAATTTTCTTACCTACTACAATTACTGCTAGTTCTGGTTTTTCTGGCAACTCCTCCAAAGCATGATAAGATTGAATACCGAGAATTTCATCTGCATTTGGATTTAGAATGTAAACCTTACCCCGATAAAAGATTTCTAAAAGATTCTTAAGAATAGTATAACTAAAAGTATAAGCTTTTCTTGAA
Organism: Promethearchaeota archaeon; assembly: GCA_048938855.1. GTDB lineage: Archaea > Asgardarchaeota > Lokiarchaeia > Sigyniarchaeales > SOKP01 > Loki-b32. Next base: position 53,873 of record JBHLLT010000008.1, on the reverse strand, counting down.
ACCCCCACTATTAAAATACTCTTAGGATTGAAAAATGGTTCGAGATTTCTCAATTTTAAATTCAAATGATTTTAATATTTTTATTAACAGTATATAATATTTTATAATTTACCTAGATTTATTTAAGTATTTCAGATAATCTATAAATTAAGATATCTAGAGTTATCTTTAATGTCGGTTGCTTTAGGATTGTTATTTGGAATAATTAGTACCTTAGTATTGCATCTATCAAAAGCCATGGAAAGGCATGGTATTGAGATATTTTCTAGAAAGAAATCTTTTAAAGAAAAAGGTAAAAAACCACTAATTTATATTATAGGGTTTATATTAAATAACACAGTTATTATATGGCAGATATTAGGAACTACTTTTGCCTCAGCATCAATATTTTCTAGTGTCTTTGGATTAGGACTAATTTTATTAATGTTATATTCCCGATATATTTTATATGAAGAGATCTCAAAAACCGAATTGTTAGGAGCAATTTTAATCATCATTGGAACAACAATGGTTGGAGTTTTCTTTATACTGGAACCTCCAATACCAGAAGAAAATGTAAACTATGTGAACTTTTTTATATTAATATTAGTAATTATTATCCTATTTACACTCCTTATAGGATTTTCATGGAAAACTAAGATTGCTATAGCTTTTATATTCGGGGCTGTAGCCGGAACTTTAGGGGGGACCGATAACGTTTTAAAAAGAATTGGATTATCGTCAAGTAATTTTATTGATGCTTTAGTTGGTCTTTTTAGATTAGAACTTGACAGTTTTATTTTCCTGTTTAGTTTCCTTGCTGGATTTTTCGCATTAATTATAACTCAAATAGGATTTGCTAAAGGGGCTGATGCTTCACGGTTAGTCCCTATGTATAATTCTTTATATATTTCGGCACCTGTACTTTTTGAGGTTCTAATTGTCGAAGGAGCAAGTGTTTCCTTAGGAATAATATTATCTATTATAGTAATTATTATCGGAGTTTTCTTAATGAACATTTTCAAGAAAAAGAAAGAAGAGCCAGAAAAAAAGAATAATACAGAAATATCTTAATTTTAATGAATTTTAAACAGTAACATATTCTAATTCATAAAGAGGTATTTCTCTTCTTTTTTTGTCATCATATAATGGTAATCCTGATTTTTTTAGCAGTTCTGGGGTTTTATATTTCAAAACTACAATCTGACAAGATCCTGATATTTTCATGGATGCCACTCTCAATCTATCTCTAATTAGGGGAAGATTTCTAAGGTAGCATCCTACATCTGCAACTACCTGTCCTGCCCTAATTCGAGCACATACACCTGTGGATCTTCCAAATGAATTTCTCATTCCCGATTGAACACGATCTGCCCCTGCAAAAGCTAACATTCGGTTCTCTCTATATTTTTGAAATGGTTTTGGTCTTATTCGAAGTCGATAGTTTTGTCGTCCGAGTTTTCTTTGAAGAACACCATTTATTGTAACTCTTATTGCTTCTAAAGTATTTGATGAGATTTGAACTTGGTTGTTTGCTTTTAATCCAATAACAAGTTCCCAATCTTCCCAAGCTTCATTAGTGTTCCCACCCCAGTACCTTTGTATTTTTGATTGAGAACCACCTCTAGCATACTCACGTCTACGGTTTGAGGATCTTTTATATTGGAATGGCCTTCTACTCCAGCTAGAATAACAATGCCATGGTCTTTTATGCGCCATTTCTTCTAGATCACCATTTCAGTTAGTTTTCTTTAATATTTCTAATAAACGGTATATTTAAATATATCAAATATATTTTGTTATGATTGTTTAAAATTTGTTATTTCTAATAAGTTTTATCATAGCAAAACAGTATTTTATGTAGATTCGATGAAGAAATATAGATATTTGTTAAACAATAAAAAAAAAGAAATTTATCAATTTGGTAGATTATTTTTTACTAAAAGTATCTGGATTTCCTCCAGAATCTAAATATTCAGCATATTTTTGTAAACTTTTCAAAAGCATTTCTCCAGCAATTCCTAAAATAGGTTCTTGTTTAGCATCATCAAATTCAGCCCATATGGTTGCTTCTATAACATCTCCTTTTGGTTCTAATTTATATCCTAAACTGGTCATTGGACTCCCTTCTTGAGTGGCCGCTAAACTTTTAGGAGGATTTGTTTCAAGGCGAGTGGAGGTGATGTCTCCAACATTAGTCTTAAAAAAATAATTTCCTTCACCAAGTTTTTTTACTTCATTTACAACAATATTCCATTTTGCATAATTATCATCGTCGTCAATTATTTTCCAAATTATATCTTGAGATGCATTAATATCCACTTTTCTTTCTAATTTAGGCATTATTTAATCACTTTTAGATTTCCTTTTTCTTTTATAGTGAAATGTAATTGGATAATGTTGTTAATAAAAGTTTATATTTATAATTTATTTTCAATAAAACTCAAAATTAAATAAGCTCTAAATTTAAATTCCATTGGAAATAATTAACAAATAGTAATTTAAAATATCATCAGAAATAATATTTAGCTCTTTAGAAAACCATGATTGATGCAAAAACTGCACTTATCCAAAAAACTGAATTATTGTGTAAAGGACTATACTTAGACAAAGAATTGTTCAATAAATATAAAGACCAAGGAATTGAAATTGATTTTGGAAGGAAAGGCGGAGCTGGACCTCTCGGTGGGAGATATTTTATATTAGAGGATAATAGCACTTTAGTTAATGTTGCTCTTTGGAATCGTCAAGAAAAAACAAACTTAGTCCTTGGAGAAAAGAATGGAGAATATTTTAAAATCTATGATAGAATAAATGATCGATCTTTTGCGGAAGTAGAACTTGTTAAAAATCCAAGATTTTATACACAAAAGACTTCAGATGGGATAGACATGAAAAAAGTAGCTCTGGTGCATGGTATCGATTGCTTAGCCAGTACAATATACCAAAAATGTGTTTATTGGGCATGTGGTGAACCTTGTGCATTTTGCGGTATTGAATTAAGTCTACAATATGATACAACAATAGAAGAAAAAAATGCTACACAGATGTCTGAAGTAATTACGGCAGCAAAAAAAGAAGGGAGATGCTCTCATATGACATTAACAAGCGGAACAGATGAAAAAATCGATAAGGGAGCAAATCGTTATATTGAGTTATTAAATGGAATTAAAGCAAAACACCCTGATATTCCTGTACATGTTCAAATTGAAGCTTTAGATGATTTAAGTTATATAGATAGGTTGAAAGAAGCTGGTGCGGATTCGATTGGAATTCATATTGAAGTTCTTGATGAATCACTAAGAAAGGAGATTACGCCTGGTAAATCTAGTATTTCCTATGAAATTTTCGAGGAGAATTGGAACCATGCCATAGATGTCTTTGGAAAGAATCAGGTTAGTAGCTATATATTAACTGGATTCGGAGAATCCAAAGAAAAATTTTTAAAAGATTTAGAGAACGTAATTGCTATTGGTGTTATTCCTTATATTACACCAGTAAGGTCAATTCCCGGAAAAAAAGAATTACCCGCCACAAATTATAGTGAATTATTAGAAATTTACACAATTGCAGCAAAATTAATGAAACAGTATGATGTTAACCCTTTAAAGAATAAAGCTGGTTGTGTAAAATGTGGTGGTTGTTCAGCAATAAAAGAAGCATATATTGCATTCTAAATTATAAGTAAATAATAATTAAAAAAAGGGATTAATTATTATTTAACTTCTTAAATTCACCCCACATTCTCCACAATATATAGCTCCTTCAGGAATTTTAGCTCCACACATAGGACAAAACTTAATAATATCTTTTAGTTCTGTTTCTAGAGGAGATATGGGAACTGACTGAAGTTTTTGAGGTATATTAGATACTGATTCGAAATCTTGAGACATTGGGATGATTGGTTCAAGTTTCATACCCCATTTGGCAATATTACTTAAAGTGAAATATCCTATAAGCTGAAATATCCACCCTATCACTATTGGAATAATTAGAAAACCAAGAGCCCAAAGGAAAGCTCCTGTACGTAAATTTTCTATGCTTGATATAGTATCATAAAGATTTCTTGCTGGAAACATATCTTTGTGATCCTTTATAAAAAATTTGAGATTATCCCAAGCACCAACTTCAACAGCACTACCAATAATCATTATTATAAATCCAATGATTAATAAAACGATGGCAGGTGGTAATCCATTGTAGGGTAAAAGATGAGGAAAACCAAAAGTTATGACTGCTGCCATCAACGCTGCTCCTAAATGAACTACTATTGAACCAATGAATTTAACTATAGTTGCTGTTTGGTATTTTGAATAAAAATTGTAAAGAAGTGAGTTGTTCAATTCTTGATTAATAATTTTGATATCCCTTATAGCGATTAGAGTTAAAACGAACTGGATTGGAATTATAAAAAATGCTAAATATGGAACGAATACAAAGAATAATAAGGCGCCCACACCTCGAAGTTTTTTAACAAAATCAACCCATTTTACTTCTAAACTCGAACTTGACATTTACGTTGTCACATCTATATATATTGTTTTTCTAGTATTATAACCATAACTGGAAATATATATTTTTAGTAGTCCAATTTTCAAAATAGCCATATCCAATTTAGTTAAGAATTCATTAACATTGCTTAATCTTTTAATAGTAAAGTTAAGAATAAATAAAGTAAATTTAAAATATTTTAAATTCTAATTAAAATTACATTTTCAAAAATATTTAAAGAAAAAAATTAAGGAATGGCTTAGGCGGACAAGATGACATTATATGCTTTATTATTTACAGTAGTGTTTCCTTTAATTTTAGTTGTAATTATAGTCATTATTCTACTTAGTGGGATACCAAAAAGAAGACCAAAACAAGAATTTATGACTTGTGATGAATTCATAAAAGATTGGCTCAAGGATCATGGACAAGCTCATAAATTAGATGAACAATTTGCACAAATGAAAAAAGATCCTGCAGGAAAGTTATACATGCCAATAACATATGCAGGAGCAAAACTTTTTATAAAAATGGGAGTAAGTCCGAATAAAGTTACAATTCTGAATTTAGTTCTATCAATTCTCATATTCTGGGGTGTTATAGTGGCTAGTGTGGGACATTCACTTGACCCGATTACCGTGCAACCATTATATGGATCCTGGTTTTTCGTACTTGGATTACTAGTATTATTTACAGGAATAATTGATGGAATTGATGGAGCAATAGCGAGACTACTTGATATTAAATCAAAAACTGGTGCTTGGTTTGATAATGTGATAGATCGGGTTAGTGATATTTTAATGCTCGTTGGTTTAATACCTACAAGTATGTTGATTTTATCGACATATGGACTTGATTTTACATGGTTAGTATGGACAAATATATACCTTATATTCATTTATGAGTATATGAGAGCAAGACATGAAGGTTTGGGGTTGAGTGAAACGAAACCTTTCATTGGTGAGAGAATAACACGTGTTATTGTTCAAACTACTTTTTTTGTAATGTATGGGGTGTCAAGTATTGCTACATTAATAACTAATATGATTAACCCTTCTGCTACAATCTGGAATGCTTCGCACACTTGGATAATCACATGGACTATGTTCATATACCAAATTACTTTATTAGTTATTATGGTGCTTTCTATAATTCTTTTTGGAAAGTATATATGGAAGAACTTAAAGAAGATCGATAACATAAATAAGTAATAATATTCAAAAAAGGAGATTGAAAAAATGAAACTTTATAGATATTTATTATATGGTTCTGTTTGGTTAGTGTTATTTATTGTAATGCATATGTATTTTCCACCATTTTGGTCTTCTGGAGTAAAAGAAGCAATTGATACATTTATCCTAGATCCTTTAACTTATTGGTGGTTTATCTTTCCATTAATTGGGCTATTAATGTTATTAGGATTAATTCTATATTATGGAATTCATTTCATAGCCTCTTTTGGAAGTGGCTATAAACCGAAAACACCATATTATGAAGCTATTAGTATTCTTATTGCCTCCAAAAATGAGAAAGTACTATTAGAGAGAACATTAAATTCTATTGTTGAATCTGATTATCCTAAAGAAAAGATCCAAATAATAGTAATAACTAGTGGGTCTACGGATGATACTACGGAATTTTCAAATCATTTTGCTAGAGAAAATAGTAACATAGACATAATGGTATTATCAAAAGACTTACCTAAAAAAGGAAAACCTGCAGCGCTAAATTATGGTTTGGAACATGTAAAAAATGATATTGTTGTTCTATACGATTCGGGGTGTATATTAAAATCTAATACTCTTAAAAACTTAATTTCTGCCTTTCATCGCGAAAAGATTGATGCTGTTATTGGCCCTGTTCTTGTTAAAAACTGGAAAGATAATAGTCTGACTAGGGGAATTTTTTTGGATTATGGTATGGTTTCTGGTGGGGGATTATTATTTGAAGTTAAAAATAGATTGGGATCTTCTGCTTATTCATTTGGACGAAATTTTGCGGTGAGAACAAAATATCTTAAGAAGTATGGGGGTTTTAATGAAAATTCAATGACAGAAGATCTTTATCTTTCAGCACTTTTAAATTTAGATGGTGTATTAATTAAATTTTCCCCAAAAGCTAAAATCTATGAGTATGTTCCCAATAGTTGGGAGATTTTAGTAAAACAACGCACACGGTGGTTAGCAGGATTTACCGGAGATATGCCAACATTAATGAGCATGAAAAGCGAATATAAAGATGGGAAAAAACTAATAATTGCAAGAAATATGACCATGATGGTTTTAGCAAATATGGATACTTGGTTACCAATCGAAATTGCATTTGCAATATTTCAGTTTGTTTTTGGTGAATATTATTTACTATTCTGGACATTATCTTGTATTTTCTTTCAATTTGGCTTCTTATTCAATACTATAAGAAAATATTGTGATAAACATTTCAGTCTTATATTTTATTGGCCAATAAGTGGTTTTATACATCTTTATATGTTTTTACGGCAATTTAAACTTCCAAAAGAAATAAGTTGGGAGAAAACTCCAATGTTATTGGAGCGAGAAGAAGCAGAAATAATGGCTCTTTCAAATATTTAATAATTTTTTTATAATTTTTTATTCTACATTTATTTGCATATCAATCTTAAATGATTATGAATTATGAGATATAATCATTATTTAGGAGAAACCTACATTGTTCCTTAAGTTTCATGATCACTTACCTGAAGAATTAAAAAAGAAATATTTTGATTTTGAATTTCGTAATTACCCAGATGATGTATTTTGCAAGGATTTACTACAACAAATTAGTTTATCGTTTAAAAACTGTAAATATTACAAAGATAATTTATGTAGTAAATTTGATTTTAAAATTCCTGATGAATTATCTATTGAGGATCTAGAGCACATTCCTTTTATTCCTTCAGATATATATAAAAAATCAGGAAATCGGACATTAAACTTATTAAAAGTTCCTCATGAAAATATCGCTCTCTATTCGTGTTCTTCTTCTACAACTGGAGATCCATCGATAGTTCCACGAACTTTAGATGATTTTGATCAATTACAATACAATTCTATTAAAGTATTTTCTGAATTTTTTGGATGGAGAGAATTAAATATTGATGCCAAAAGATGCCTTGTATTTAATTTCTCGCCGGATCGTTTATTTATGACGGTAATGGCTAAAAGAAGTGCAAAGGGATTTGCGTATATCGAAAAAACACGTTATTTTACAGCATGTATGAATAAACCTTGGGAATATTATGGACATGAGGAATATCTGGTAAAAATGAAAGTTTTAAAAACAATATGGGCAATTATTTCAACTCTATCATTAAAAGGGGGATTTATTTTAGATGTTTCTAAAATGCTAAAAATGATTAAACAAGTTAAAGATACAGGTTATTGGAAGGATATTGAAGTAAGTAAAATAATTTTTGGCGGAAGTGCTCTTTTAATGAATAATATGTTTGAGAAGAGATTGCTAAAAGAAAATATTTACAACGATCTTGATGGGATTTCCTTTGTTGGTTGTGGGGGCGGAGGATGGGACGGTGTCAAGGGTGAAGCTAAGATGGGTGAAGTGGATAAAAGTAGATTTATTGAATGTTATGAAAAAGTATTTAATATCAAACCTAAGGATATAGCGGATATTTACGCATTTACAGAAGGCCCCACACTTTTTGGAGGGCATTGGTCCGAGAAATACCAAGATTTTATATTACATTGTCCTAATACTTCACGAATTATAGTAAGAGATTTAGACACATTAGATCCTGTTAGTAAAGGGATGGAAGGTTTACTCGAAGTAATCACACCCTATGGGGTGAATGGAAGTATAAATCAAGCTGTTTTGGTAGATGATATTGTAGAGCTCATCACAGAAAGTAAATGTCCCGAATGTGGATATGAAGGTGCTGCTTTTAGGGTTTTGGGACGATTAAAGAACGCTCAAGGTAAAAGTTGCTCTTCAATAATTAATTGGGTTTATTAGAAAGGAAAAATAAAAATTAAAGATATAACAAAAGATTCTCTAAGTAGTGGAAGTATTTATTTTTGTTATTATAATTATATTAAATAATTATAATATATATTATTTGAAAGTCAAAAATTTTGGAGGATAAATTATGTTTTGTCAAAACTGTGGTGCAGAATTAGAAATGGAAAATCAAAGGTTTTGTCAAAATTGTGGAAGCGAAATTATAGATGTTTCTGAACCACCGAAAACAACCTTTGGAGTAGGACAAGTAACTGCACCAACAACCACACCAACCTCAACGACCCCAATACCAGTCCCACAATATCCCTCTAAGTTTAAAACAGGGGGTATACCAGGAAAATATTCAAAAATAGCTTTAGGTTTTGGTATTGTCTCTTTAATTATTGGATTATTTTCACTCCAATTTGGATATAGCATGGGATTTTATTATGTGCCTAGAATATATGTAGGCCTTGCTATCGCTCGTGGCATAGGCATAATATTTGGAATTGTATCTGTAGTAAATAGCGGGAAAGCAAAAGGAGTGGAACCAGAAACCTCTATTTTAAAAGCAGGAAATGCTTTAGGTATTATAGGACTTATAATAAATGCAATATTTCTTGTATTTGCACTTACTAGGATTTAGAGAAAAATTTTTGAATGAATATTTTACAAAAATAAAAGAAAATTGTTGTTCATCTATAATAAACTGGATTTATTAAAACTAATAAACATTCCATGAAGAAATTTTGAAATATTCTATATGTATAGCAAGTATTTATTTTTAATACTATAATTATATTTAATAAACATATATGATATGAATATCAAGACTTTTGAAGGTCGTATTATGTTTTGTCAAAATTGTGGCGTAAAATTAGAAAGTGAAAATCAAAGGTTTTGCCAGAACTGCGGATCTGAAATTATAAAGGAACCTGAACCACCACAACCAACATATAGAGTACAACAACCAACATACGGGGTACAGCAGCCAACCACACCAACTACCCGTATCCCAGTACCGCAATACCCCTCTAAGTTTCAAAAGGGGTCAGAACCGGGCAAGCATTCAAAGATTTCTTTAGCTTTTGGTATTATCTCTTTAATTATTGCATTAGTTACACTCCAAATTGGATATGGTTTGCCAATATATTATTTATATGGAATACGTATAGGTCTTAGTGTTGCTCGTGTTATAGGTATAATATTTGGAATAGTTTCTATAGTAAATAGTAATACAGCTAGTGGATTTGAACCAGAAACTGGGGTATTGAAGGCAGGAAAGGGTTTGGGAATTGCAGGACTTGTATTAAATTCAATATTCTTAATAATTGGACTTACTTTGATTTATTAAATCAATTCTTAATAAATATAAAAAAAATTATTTTTTTTCCTTGATTTTTGTCCAGATAATTCCATGAATATCAAAAAGGATAAGGATCGCTATAGCGCTTGTTATTAAACAAAAAACAAGAAGATCTAAATCAGTTGGAATGTGACCAAACAAAACTTCAAGATTAATTACAAAATTATTCATCCAAGGCCATAATCCCGGAAGTGATTGCCCATTTAGTAGAAAATAAAAGAAATCTTCAAGTGTACTAAATTGTAATAGTGTTCCCGCTAGAAAAATGTTCCAACTTTGTCTTTTAGATCCACCACCCAATTTCCAGCCAATAGCAAGAATAAGATAAAAGAATGTCATCAAAAGTCCCCAAAAAGATAAGTAATACATCGTGTTATCAAGTGCACCTGCCCATAGATCATCAATGGCAAAATTCACAAGAATACCAATAGGGATAATAATTACTGCAAATAGAATTACTAGTATAAGGATTCTATATTGTTTTCTTTTTGGTTGTAGAAAAAAAGCAGGGATTAAACCAAATAGTGATAATTGTAGATATAATAAAGGACCAGGTGGAGTTCCAAGAACAACATAAAAGATAATTGGGATCCCATTAGCAATCAAAAATAGGACTATCGCAATAATTAACCCTTTTTTGTCAGATTCGCCTCTTTCTATTTCTTTATTACCAGCAAGATACATAAATCCAATTGGTAAAACTAGTCCTAAAATTAGTAAACTAATTAACCAAAAAAGTCGAGTCATAAGTCCTACCCCGGAGTTTTCTGCGGCCCAATCTACTTCTGCTGTCAGAATGATTACGATAATAAAGACAGCAAGGATAATAATTTTACTTTGCCAAGAATCAGATTTAATTTTAAACATTTTTTCTCTATACTCGAATTTAATTTTTTATTCAAATATAATTTAAGATCAGAATAGATCTTGTGATGTTTATATATTATTTGACAATTAAAATAAATATTAAAGAAAATTCTCTATAAATTAATTAAAAATCTTTAATTAACATGTAAAAACATGAAATTAGTTTGAATTTAGAGTTAAGGGGAAATCAAATCATTCAATCGTTATTTACATAAAAAAATGTTCACTTAACTAATAGGAGATGAGAACTTGAAATCTAATGATCAAAATTCACATAAATTTCCACTCACGAGTTATGCTGGATACGGAATAACTAAATTTTTTAGTTCATTTAAATCAATCTCCTTATTGCTTGACAAAATTGAAACGATTTTTATGCATAGAGATATAAAAAAGATAAATATTGACAGACCTATTTATATAACCGGTCTTGCTCGTGCAGGAACAACAATTATTTTAGAAATGTTAGATAAACATCCAGATTTAGCGTCGCATAAATATCAAAATGTTCTTATGCCATATCTTCCCGATTGGTTTAGCGAAATGGCTAAAAAGTTCAATTTTTATAAACAACCTTTTGAAAGACTCCATAGAGATGGTATTTTCGTTAACCGTGAAAGTCCTGAAGCGGTTGAAGAGGCATTTTGGTTAAAATTTTTTAAAAATCTACATAATGAAAATGTTCCCAATATCCTCACTAAAAGTGATTCAAATCCAAAATTTGAGAAATTCTATAAAACTCATTTGAAAAAATTAATAATAAATCAGAAATGTCAAAGGTATTTAGCAAAAAATAATTATCTTGTTAGCAGATTGGATTACTTGCTGAAAATTTTCCCAGATTCTAAGATTCTCTTGATTATTCGTAACCCTGAAGAGCATATTGCTTCAATGATAAAACAATCAAAACTCTTTAGAATACTAGAACAAGAAAATCCTCTACTACCCGATTGGTTGAAAATAGTAGGCCATAATGAATTTGGTCGCAATCAAATCTGCATCAATGTGGGTAATACAGATTTAATTAATGAGATTCATAAATTATGGAGAAAAAAAAAAACCTATGTAAAAGGTTGGGCACACTATTGGGCATCGATCTATAATTTTATTGCAGATCAAATTGAAACTAATAAGAACTTAAAAAAAGCAACCCTTATAATTAGGTATGATGAGTTATGTGAGACTCCAGAAATTGTAATAGATAAAATACTCGATCACACGGAATTATCTACAGAAAAATTCACAGTATTCAAGAAACACTATTGTAGAAATTTGCATAAACCCACTTATTATTATCCAAATTTCTCTGATCAGGAATGTTCAGATATTTCTGATATTACAGAAGAAATAAAGTCAAGATTTCAACTTTAAATCATATGCTTTATTCTTATTTCTCCCTAAGTTGTATTTCTTCTTAAACATATATATTATCGAATAATTTACAATTCCAAATATTATAGTCGTTTTATAGATTTTGAATAAAATATCAATTCTTCTTATGAGTCGGAATAGAAGGAGAAAACATATTGTTATTGAAAGAAAACTTGCAGACATATTTAAATAGATATTAAAAATTATAAAACCCGAAAGAATTGAAGCCAATAGTAAAAGAAAGGGAAGTGATATTAGTTTTAGATAATCAAAAAGATTACTTTTATCAAGAATTCGATCTGTTTTAAATGTGAAACTCATTTTATGAATAAAAGCTATTTTCGAATATGACTTTCCATATAGGAAATATTTCTTAATATTTTGGATAGGTGTCCTATTACCATGATGAATTACAAAACCTTTAGGAGAATAAATTAACTTAAAGCCTTTATTTAATAATCTCCATGAAAACTCCAAATCTTCAATCCTATAGCTTAGAAAACCACCAGAGGACTTCCATGTTTTTTTTTTAAATAACATATTACTTGTATTAAGAAAATTAATCGAAGTATCCTTCTTTAATACTGTTTCTTCTTTTGTATTGAAAGGATTAATTTTTTTTTCCGCATCATCACAAAATATAACTCTTCCCCCAACCACATCATAGGAGTTAAGATATGGTACTAGATTTTTCAACCAATTTCTTGAAACAAAGCAATCAGAATCAGTTAGTGCAATAATTTCATTTTTTGCTTGTTTAATTCCAAGGTTTCTAGCTTCTGCAGATCCTACTGATCTTTCTAAAAGTATGGATTTAATTGAATATTGTTTTAATAGATCCTTTGTATTATCCGTTGAACAATCATCAACAATTATTATTTCATATTCGTTGTAATCAATATTAGATAGATTCTTAATTAGGTTAGGTAAAAGATCACGTCTGTTCTTTATGGGAACGACAATGGATACTGGATTTGAAGTTGAAATCGTCAATATGTTTAATACCAAAATTAAATATTAAATAAATATTTAAAATGTTTTGTTCTGTTTAAATCATCATGAAATTGAAATGAATGATATAAAAAATAGAGTACTGAGAAATTTAGGAATTAGTTATTTGAAGAGGATATTTAGAGTAAATAATGGTCCAACATTTGTAAGTATATTTTTTACTCGTAGATGTAATTTTAATTGTTATTATTGTGCTACTTCTAAAGGCAATTTAAAATCAGACATCTCATTACAGCATTGGAAAAACATTGTAAACCAGTTATACAATCAAGGATGTAGATTTATTACAATTTATGGTGGTGAACCTACACTTAGATCCGATTTGGGGAAAATTTTAAAACATTGTATAGATTTAAACATATTCACTCATGTAGTTACAAACGGAGCTTTATTAACTAAAGATCTACTAGAAGAATTTGCATCATATGGATATTTTCTACTTGGTATAAGTATTGATAGTTTTAAAGAAACAGCTTTTACTCCTAAAAGATTTCGGCCTGAATTAATTGACTTACTTCAAGATATTAAAAATAGATATCCTGAAAATATTGATTATAGTATTCATATTATAAACACAAGAGATAATATAAAAGAACTTATTCCGCTAATAAAAGCTATTATAGCAAGGTTAGATTGCCGATTCTCAATAGATCCAGTACATTCGTCTAAGAGTCCTAATGAACAATATAAATATCGAAGTTTCTGCCCAAATTTATTGTTAGAAAGGAAGACAATGAATAAATTAAGGAAAGTAATCCAAAATCTTAAGAGACATGGAATTCAACTTATGTCTCCTAATAGTTATTATTATTTTATGAATAAATGGTATAATAATAAATATTCTTGGAAATGTGATGCCGGTGATTTATATTATTCAATTGATAATGATGGAACAGTAATGCTTTGTGAAGATGTTAATACATCAATTAAATTCGACGATTTCATAAATTTATCATATAAGGAAAGAGTTAATAAGATAAGAAAATTTAAATTTGATTACTGCGATTGTTTTAAACCATGTTATTGGAATCCGACCAATTTTGTTAAACACCCAATGAGAAATTTTATTCATAATTACATATTAAGATAGAAAGTATCATTTAGAATGCCGCTTATCAATATAAATCACCTCAAAATCTTTTATTATGATAATAAATTAGAAGGAATACCCCTTGTATTCATTCATGGATGGTTAGGAAGTTCTCTTGAATGGAAATATCAATTATATCATTTTAATCTTAAGAATCATATTATTTTACTTGATTTACCCGGTTTTGGAAAATCAGATAAACCTAGAGAAGATTATACTATTGAGTTCTACACTAAACAGATAATTGATTTGCTTAAATTGCTTAAATATAACAAGGTCATTCTCATTGGCCATTCTTTAGGTGGTTTAATAGCACAAGACATTGTGCTTAAAAAGCCAAAAATAGTGAAAAAACTAATCCTTATAAGCTCAACTTCAGGAAAGCCTCAATCAATATTAGAAAGAATAATGATTTTTTGGATAAATATTCTATTTAAAATGTTTTATAGGGCACTTCTGAAAAAGATTATTGGAAAAATCATATCCCCTGAAGAGGAATTTAGAGAGTTTAAAAAATTATATAAAAATGCATTAAAACTACCTAAAGCTGTTGTTCTAAAAACTTTTAAAAACATGACGTACACGTATAAATTAAAAGAGGGATTATGTGCAATTTCTCAACCAACAATTTTAATTTATGGTAGTGAAGACCGGATTGTTTCTAAAGCAGCAATTAATGAGTTAAATGATTACATTCCTAAAACAGAGTTATTCATAATTGATAAAGGTTCACACAGAACAATGTATGATAATAGTGTAAAAGTTAATGGATTGATTGAAAAGTTTATCCAATAGTATCTCCATATTCTTTATTTACCATTTTTTTTTCATCATCTGTTAATTCACGTATCACTTTGGCAGGAGAACCAAATGCTATCGAATAAGGTGGTATATCTTCACTAATTAATGAATTTGCACCTATGATAGAACCCTCTCCTATAGTAACTCCCGGTAATACGACTGAATAAGCTCCAATTCTAGCATTTTTACCCACTTTTATAGGGCCAAAACTGAAACTTCCATGTTGTATATTCATCGCATTATGAGTTAGTAATTTGACACCAATACCACACCCACTACCTTCTTCAAATTCAATTAATTCAGGTAATAAAGGATCAGGTATTGCTTTTTGAGAGATATGGCAATTTTTACCAATTTTCATTCCTGTAAATCGAAATAAGATATTTCTAGCCCTCGGCCACCCAGTCAAATAAGTAATAATTATAGAGATTAAGTGATTAAAGGCACCTCTTACAAACCAAGATACCGAAAAGCCTTTAGACTGCAGATATTTCGCAATAATCAACATAGGCACAGGAGTAAAAATATGTTCTTTTGTGTGTATATTTATATTTGTAATTTTACCTTTCACTTCAATTTCGAATTCGGGTCTTCTTCGTTTCCAGATTTTTCTAGACTTCAATAAATCCTTTAAAAATATTAGGAAATCTGTATTTACTAAAAATAAAAATAGACTTAGCGCAAAATTCATAGGTAAAAATAACAAAAGTAACATTAATCTTGTATTAAGTGTAATATCTTGGTTAAACAATATGCTTATGTAAGAATATTGAGAAGCAATAAAAGTAACTAGAACGAATCCTAACAAACTGAAAACAAATATTATTGAACCTGTCATATGTTTTACTTTTGCTAAATTATACCCAAAAACATATAATACAAGTAAAACAGAATAACAAATGAAAATTGCAGCATAAATAAACAGGTTATAATCATAGAAGAAAATTAATAACCAAGGTCTTATAAGTTCATAAAAATCATTAATCCAAGGAATCGATAGAAAGACGTGATTTAGAATTAATAATATAATTAATGAAGCACTTAAGATTAAGAAAAGAAATGAAATTATGAATCCCTTTGTTAAGAATTTCATTTTACCTGAGACTTTCGGCATAGTTTTATTTATAAATCAATTAATTATATAATAAATCTAATACTTGTATTGAATAATAACACATCATCTTCTAAAATATATAGATTTTCTGTTTTCAATTACCCCAGATAAACAATGAATCACAATCCAAAGATATCGGTAATAATCCCTACTTATAACGAGGAAAACAACATCAAACGTACATTATTAGCTATTAAAAAGCAAAGATGTGATATTCCATATGAAATTATAGTAGTTGATGGCCATAGTGCTGATAATACTGTCACCATTGCAAAAAATTTTGCGACAGTATATATTTCACCTGAAAAAGGAAAAGCTCTTCAATTAAACTATGTAGTTCCAAAAACTTCTGGTGAGTTACTAGTATTTCTAGATGCTGATACTTTAATAGATCCTCTCTTCTTGCAAAAGATTTATAGAATATTCGAAAAGCATAAAAATCTTTTTGCTTGTAGTGCAAGAGTGAAATATTATGATGGAAAGGCTTTCTCATTTAATTTAGGTTCTAAAAATTTTACAATTACTCATTATTTTTTTCTTAATTTTAATATGCATGTATATTATTTTTTTAAAACTCTACTTGGATATCCTGAACTTATTGGATGTAATATAATTGTTAGAAGGGACATTTTCTCTAAAGTTGGTGGATTTAAGCAACTACCACACAATCTGATAGGAATTGACAAAGTTTTTTCAGATTCATTAATATATCTCACAAGAAAAATGAAAAGAGGTAAAATAATGACACTCAATTTTGTTTCTGTATTAACAAGTGGAAGATTTCTAAATACTCGTCGTAGCTTAGGGCGTATTACTCAATATCGTTCGAAAAAGGATATATTTTATAATTTGGCAAAAGATATTAATTGGGAAAAATAGTAATCTGTTCTTAAAAACTTTTTAATTGGTTAGTAGATTTTTAATTCCATGATATCGAGCTTCAGGGGTTAATATTTTCCATTTTTCTATCAGTGGAATCATATTCATAACCAGAGAAATTGCCTGGCCCATTTCTAAATACTTATATAGACCTAATCGACCAATAGGAACAAAGTTTTCAGATTTGCAAGCCTCGACTAAATACTGATTAAATAATTTAAGATTTCTCTTAGTATATATTGGATATAGTGGAGGATGTTGTCCATTGGCTTGTACAGGTTCTTGATATTGGATTAAAGATTCATTAATTTTTTGTTGATGCATAACCTTAAAATTTACTTTACGTATATAATTAGGATCTTGTGGAAGATTGATTGTTCCATAGTTTTCATTTTCCCAGTATTCATTTTCAACATTATGATAGAGTAGTGACCTAAATTCCAATTTTCCAAAATTTAATTTTAGTAGTTCGTCAATTCTTCCTGAAAATAGAATAAGATCGTATATCGAATCGTCAAATTCACTTGTGTTTAATTCTAAGGGAATATCATGAATCATGTTATGAAGTAAAACTGTATAACCTTTTACAGGCAACCCTTGGAACTTGTCTTTAAATATGTGAGTATTAGTATTTTTAAGTTCAATACGATTTTTAATATATTCCGTTGTTAATTCCTTTGGTTCTAAACCCCACATTTTCTTTGAATAATTATAAATAAATAGTTTGTATAACGTAACACCGAACTGAGAGATTGCATAGGTTTCAAAGTTAGTTAAATCCGGTTTTTTAGGTTTATTTTCCAGATCTTTAATTATTTGGTGACTATCTTCCATTTTTAGTATAGATTCTTTACTTAGAGGAAAATGTAGCAATTTACCATTAATTATAATTCCCTTGTTATGCCTATAATCATTAAATTCTGAAAATTCAAGAACCAAGTCTCTTACACGACTATCTTTAGTGTGAAATGCATGGCCACCATAAGGCTCGTACATGATACCATTTGAACTTGTCTCAGTATAACATAAGCCTCCAATATGAGGTTCTTTTTCTATCATTGAAACAGTATGCCCTTTATTTTTCATCAAGCGTGCTATACTACAGCCTGTAAGCCCTGCACCTACTACTAAAATTCGCATTTTTTACATTTAATCTGAACTTAAATATTGAAATAAATTTTAAAATAAATATATAATTTCTTAAACAAATAAATTGATCAATAATCTGATAATGAAAATTGCTCTAACTTTTGATATTGAAAGAGATATTCCTAATTTTCTTGATACTGATTTAGGCTTGAAGATAGGATTGTTTAAGATTTTAAAAATATTAGACGATTTTCAAATCAAAAGTACTTTTTTTTGTACTGGAAGCGTTATTGAAAAGCAGCCTCAAATTGTGGATTTGATTGAAGGTAAAGGACATGAAATTGCTTGTCATAGTTTAAATCATGAACGATTAAATAATTTATCATTTGAACAATGTAAAAATATTATCTCGAAGAGCAAAACAATGATTGAAAATAGAACCCAAAATTCAGAAATAATTGGTTTTCGAGCTCCATATTTAAAACCACCTAGATTTCTATTCCAAATATTGAAGGATTTAAATTTTAAATATGATTCTTCCATTAAATATAGTAAAAGGTCTAAATTCTCTCAACCTAATAACTACAAGATTAAAGAATTATACCCTTCCAGTTTTAATGTCTTCTTCAGATTACCTTTAATTTTTTATTTGGTAAGAAAATGGATTCTAAGAAAGAAATTAATGACATTATATTTCCATTCATGGGAAGCAATAAATGTCAAAACTTTGATGTTCAATCAAAAAAAAAATTTTAGTCTATTCATAAATTTTTTTTTTAGATTAGATCGATGGATTAATACAGGAAACTCCTTCCTTACCAGACTTAGAAAATTTATCAAGGACTCTCTCAATAAAAAGGCTGAATTCATAACTCTAAAACAATTAACTACTTTGTACTAGCTTTCATTCGTATAATATTTATGAAAAAATTCAAAAAATCTTTAATAATGCTAGAGATTCTCCTAAAATTTAAGAGAAATTGAATACCTTTCTGTTTATATAATCTAATAAGAGTATCTTTCCACCCCCTATTAAAATATCCAGAATAATATGCTTTAGACAATAGTTCTTCTAATTTTTCTTTAGAAAGTTTATTAAGTCGGTTAACTGCTGTTGTAAAATTGTACTTACTCCAATCTCGAGAAAGCAAAAGATCATTGTCAATCAAAATCTCTCTAAATTTAGTACCTGGCAATGGTGTCATAATAGAATAGATAGGAAAATCGATTCCTAATTTTTTAACAATCTTAATCATGAGATCTATGTCTTTCTCTTCTTCATCCAGACTTGAACCAATTAACATACTCCCTATTATTAAAATATCGTTCTCATGAAGGATTTTTATTGCTTCAACAATATCTCTAAACTGGATCCTTTTTTGAATATCATTTAATGATTTTTGGTTAAATGATTCAATACCAAGGAAGAACAACCAAAATCCTGCTTGAGCCATCTTTTTTATTATATTTGGATTGTTTTTAATTACATCAATCCGACTTTGACAAATTAAATCTAACTTAATTCCCTCTTTTATTATCTCATCACAAATTTTCTCAACCCGCTCCACATTCGCAGTGAAATTATCATCTATTATTAGTACATTTTTACGTCTTTTTTGATGGGATATAATTTTTAACTCTTGAATAACTCGTAAAGTATTCTTTGTTCTATAGATTCCTCGATGAAAAAGATGTATATTACAGAATGTACAATTATAAGGGCAACCCCTTGAGGTTTCAATTGCATCTAAAGGCATTTGAAATATTTGAAAATAAGTCGTAGTATCTCTCAATTTTCTAGCTGGAAGGGGCAATCTATTTAGATCCTTAATTAAAGGACGTTCAGCGTTATTAATAACATCTCCATTATATTTATAGGATATTCCTTTGATTTCTTCCAAGTTTTTATTTTCAATAAGTTCTCGAAAAGTAAATTCTCCCTCTCCTCGGACTATAATATCAATAAAAGGGTATTTTATTATCTCAGAATGAGCAAAACTTGGATGCCAACCTCCTAATATAGTTTTATATCCTAACTTTTTTGATTCATATGCAATTTTCAAAGCAAAATTAATTCCAATTGTGAAACAGCATGATATTCCAACTATATCTGGGTCGAATTCATTAATTTCTTTTATAATTTCATTAAGCGTTAAATTTCTAACCTTTCCATCAATAATTTTAACTTCAACTAAATCTATGATATTTGCAGCAATAGATTCTAAACCTAGTGCGGGGATCGTAAATTTATCAGTAATGCTCTTAGTAATAAAATTTGGGTTAACTAAGGCTACTCTTTGAACTTGTGTAGTATTTAATTTCATTTAATTGTTAAAATAATTATAACTTAGTATGTATATCAAAAAAGAATTTGATTATAAGATTTATTTTTCTTCTTTCATGACTGTTAAAAGAATTGTGATCATGTAGTTTTAATTTTAAGGAAAAATTACCTCATTTATTATTTATATATAAATTCAGATTCGGATTGATTTTTTGAAAATATCATTAATTTTTCCAAAACCCCCTAAAGAAGGAATATTTTGTAAAACTGTCAAAGATGCAGAGAAGTTTAACAAAGAGAAAATAGAATTTTATGGATTCCCACCTATGGGAATCTTATACCTCGGTACATATCTAAGTGAAAATAACTTTGAGGTATCTATCCTTGATCAATTTGCTAGGGATTTCTCAAATGAAGAAACAATAAATTGGATAAAAAGGGAAGATCCAGATATTCTTGGTTTCTCAACGATAACTACAGCTGGAACTGGGAAGAGTTCTGCAAATATTGCTAGAAGTGTCAAAGAAAAAGTAAACCCAAATATAAAAATTTTGTTTGGGAATTATCATGCTACTTTCAATGATACCCGGATTTTAAATAAATATCCATTTATTGATGGTTGCGTAAGAGGCGAAGGAGAAAATACATTATTAGAAATTGCCGAGAAATTAGAGAAAGGTAAAAATTTTGAAGATATAAGAGGTTTAACTTATAGGGAAAACGGTAGAATAATTAGAAATGATGATAGACCTCTTATAAAAAATATCGATAGTTTACCGTTTCCAAACAGGAAATTGTTAGGGAATGTCGAATATAAGAATAAAGTAGAAGGATTGGATCTATCAGTGGCAAAATTCACATCAGCAGCCTCATCGAGAGGGTGTGCTTTTAAGTGCTCATTTTGTTCAAGTTCTATGTTTTGGGGTAATTGGCGTCCAAGATCTCCAGAAAATATAGTTGAAGAGTTATCTCTTCTTGAAGACCAAGGTTATCAAAACTTACTCTGGGTTGATGATAATTTTACGATAAGTAGAAAAAGATTAATGAAACTATCAAATTTACTTAAGAAAGAACATTTAGATTTCTATTGGATGGCTGAAGGGAGAGTTACTCAAAGTTCTATAGAATTATTAAATGCCATGAAACAAATGGGATGTAAAATTTTGAGTTATGGAGTTGAAAGTGGATCCCAAAGAATTTTAGATTGGTACAATAAACAAATTAATTTGAAGCAAGTTCACCAAGCAATAAAAAATTCCAAAAAAGTTGGAATCGATATGGTTCTTGCCAATTTTATAGTAGGGGCACCAATAGAAACTCGTGAGGAAATTATTAAGACATTAAATTTTTCACTTAAATTGGATATTGATTTCCCACAATTTCATATTTTAGGTATAATCCCTGGAAATTGGATTTGGGATCAGATGGTAAGTGAAAAAAGAATTAATCCCGAAGTATGTTGGGAGATTGGTACCGCGGTCCTTCCTATTCCATTAAGCGAATTGATGATGCGAATAAGAGAAACTCACCTAAAATTTATGCGGCGACCAAGATATATTTATCGGCAACTTCTTAAAACCTTAAAGAGTAAGTATAGATTAATGGCAATAGGACAAAATTTTAAAAATGTTAAACATTGGGATTTATGGAACAGTTGGAAACCATTCTGGGGATAATAACTTCACAAGAATAGGGAACCTTATCCTTGTAAAGTTATTATGGAATTCTAGATAGAATAATTTGAATATTGACAAATACAAATAGATAGAATAATACAGAAATAACAATGAAAGCAGCTAGCCAATAATATATTCTATTTAGCCGTTTATTGATCATCTTTAATTCATTAACAATACTATCATTTGAATCTTTAACATCACTCATTTCATTACCCTCGTATAAATTCAATTTATAATTATTATACACTAGGAAATAGGTCTTAATAATCTTTTTTTAAATGAAAATTATTGAGAAATGTATATAAAATATGTCAGATTACACATTTATTAAAAAATATATCGTTAGACATTATCTGGATTCCAAAATGATTTTACTCCATGGAAATTCTCAAAGTTTTTTACATTCTGGGAAACGATCTTGAGCATAGAAAAAAATTTGTAAGAACTTGTGGTATTTCTATATATTGCTTTTATCATATATTTGGGATTCATAAAAAATTTTTTTAACATTTCTAAAATTAAATTTGAAATTTTTTCAG
Source organism: Promethearchaeota archaeon (assembly GCA_048938855.1). Classification (GTDB taxonomy): domain Archaea; phylum Asgardarchaeota; class Lokiarchaeia; order Sigyniarchaeales; family SOKP01; genus Loki-b32. The sequence goes on along the minus strand of JBHLLT010000008.1, from coordinate 31,338 downwards.
TTGGGACTCCATTAGGATCAATATCAGAGATATGTACTCCTTCCTCCCAATATTTATCCTCATCAAGGATTTTTTTTTCAACCAATTCATCCCAAATATCTGTACCTGGCATTGTTCCGAGAAGATTAAAGACTGGAAAGTCAATATCTAATTTTTGCGCGAATTTCAATGTATTATATATCTCTGAATAGGTCTCGCCTGGCGCTCCAACAATAAACGAGCCTAAAATAAAAGGTATTTTTGCTTTACGAGTTTTTTTTACTGCCTGAATTGATTGAGATGGCGTTATATTTTTATGGTAATAATCAAGAGTTCTTTGGTTAGCACTCTCAATCCCATAAAAAATAATTCTGCAATGAGCTTTACGCATTTCCCTTAACATATCATCAGATACTTGATTAACTCTTCCCTCGCATATCCAATCTAAAGCGACTTTTTCTTTTTGCATCAATCGACAAAGTTTTATTACTCTTTTCCTCGATACCGTGAAATTATCATCTACAAAATTTAGATATTTATATCCTTGACTTTCTAAGAGTAGAATTTCTTTCAATATATTTTCAACAGAACGAGTTCTAAAGCCAACAGTCCTTTTCCCATAGCAAAATGTACAGTTATACGGACATCCTCGGGAAGAAATCATTGAAGTAAATCCTTCTGGAGCAAACTCAAGCCCACCAAAACTCCCCGTATATTCAATTTTTAAAGCTTTTCTATCTGGAAAAGGTACAGCATCAAGATCTTTAATCAAAGGACGTTTTTCATTCCTCTTTATCTTTCCATTGTCTCTATAGGTTAAACCTTTAATATCTTTCAATGATTGATTTTTTTCCAAAGCTTTAACTAATTCAAGAAAGGTAAATTCTCCCTCATCCCTTACACAAACATCAATCTCGGGATACTTTTTTAAAACCCTATAGTCATTATGATTCACATGTCGATTTCCAAACACAATTTTTATATTTGGATTCCATTTCTTTACTTCAAAAGAAGTTAATGCAGCACTAATCCCTGATCCAGAAGCAGTCAATGTAGAAAACCCTAAAACATCAGGATCTTGCTTTTTAATCCATTTTATAATTTGTTGTAAACTAAATCCCATAGCTGCTTGGTCAATTAATTCAACATGATAATTCTCATTCTTTAATATTGCACTTAAATAACAGATGCCCAAAGGTGGATAAATATGATCGGCATTTGCTACAATTCTGCCTTTTTCTAAAATTTCACCCGGTCCAGGATTTACTAAAGCGACTTTAAAAATTTTCACCATTTAGACATTTAATCATAAATAATCTAGCTTTAATCAAAAATTTGTTTTTTCTTTTAAGACTTTTAAATTTTAAAATACGTTTTGTGTTTTAATTAAATTAATATTTTAAATCAAATTATAAAAGGATATTATGCTATTAAAAGGAAAGAATGTAGTAATAACTGGCTCAGGTCGAGGTATTGGAAAAGCGATAGCAATCGCTTGCGCTAAAGAAGGAGCAAATGTAGGTTTAACATCAAGAACTCTAGATGAATTAAATGAAACAAAAAAAGAAATTGAAGATCTAGATTTTAATGTGAAGGTAGTTGTTAAAACTGCAGATATTAGTAAGTTTGAGCAATTAATGGAAGCTTTTATGGCATTTAAAGATGAACTAGGTTCATTTAATGGCGTAATCGCCAATGCTGGTTATTCTCGAATGTGGGCGACTCATGAGTTTATCAATGAAAAATTCTCTGAAATATTAAATGTGAATGTACTTGGAGTGTTCTACACTTTTAAGGCTGCTTATCCATATTTTAAAAAAGATGATAAAAAAGATAAAGCTCGATTTATTATAACGGGAAGTGAAGCATATCCAAATGCCCCACCAAAATTAACTGCATATGTTGCAAGTAAATATGCTGTTGTTGGAATGCAAAAGGCAATGGCTTTAGAATATAAAAAAGAAAACATAAATTTTAATATGGTACTACCAACCCAGGTAGATACTACTCTCTTAAGGGGTAAAAAAGCAGGAGATGGAAACAAGCCTCCTCATGTTTTAGATCCTAAGGATTTAAATGATTTTTATGTCTTTTTGTTGTCTGATGAAGCTAATAGAATTGATAATGCTCTCATGTTTACCTGGGACTTCTTTGAAATAAAAAAAATGCTAAGTGAGGCACCCTCTGGGAAGAAAGAGAATTGGGAAGTATTCAAACCTTACTTAGAAGAAAAAGAACCAAAAATTTTTGAGAATGTGAAAAATCTAGGCAAATTTATAGATTTCATGATAAAACGTTAAACATAATTTTTTTTTAGGTTATAAATCTACTTTTCAATTATTCTTATTCTTTTAGAAGGATAAAATAAAGTTAAAATAATTTTATACTCTTATCTTATTGAAGAACTAATAATAATAATCACAAAATAGTAGATTAAACCCTCCAATGTCGTTCAAGAGGGATAAGTATTATGACTGAATATGATAAAATCAAACAAGATAAGGAAGAATGGGAGAATTCCATTTCCCTTAAAAAAGAAAGAAAAAAAAGTTTCAGAAATTTATCTGAATTAGAAATTAATAGATTATATACTCCTAATGATATTAAAGATTTAAATTATGGACTCGACTTAGGATTTCCAGGGCAATATCCATTCACCCGAGGCACTTATCCAAATATGTATCGAGGACAGCTATGGACTATGCGTCAATTCGCTGGATTTGGAAATGCAGATCAAACTAATAAACGATATAAATTCTTAATTGAGAATGGGAATACTGGACTAAGTGTAGCTTTTAGTTTGCATACTATTTATGGTATCGAGGCTACTGATCCTAGAGCTCTTGGTGAAATTGGAAAAGAGGGTGTTGCAATTGATTCTCTTGAGGATATGGAGACGTTATTTGATGGAATAGATCTCTCTAAAATCAGTACTTCTATGACTATAAATGGACCTGCTTCCATACTATTAGCATTATATATTGTAACTGCTGAAAAGCAAGGGCATTCTCCAGAACAACTGAGAGGAACTATTCAAAACGATATATTAAAAGAATATATTGCTCAGAAATCATGGATTTTTCCCCCTGGCGCTTCTATGAGAATCATTGTCGATACAATAGAGTATTGTACTAAATATGTACCTCAGTGGTATACAATAAGTATTAGCGGATACCATATAAGGGAAGCGGGATCCACTGCTGTACAAGAATTAGCTTTCACATTAGCCGATGGTTTTGCATATGTAGAAGCTGCTCTTGAAAGGGGGTTAGATATTGATGATTTTGCACCTCGTTTATCCTTCTTCTTTAATTCGCATAATAATTTCTTTGAAGAAATTTGCAAATATAGGACTGCTAGGCGAATATGGGCGAGACATATGAAAAATAGATATGGAGCAAAAAAACCTAAATCCATGCGTTTACGCTTTCATACTCAAACTGCAGGTGTATCATTGGCTGCTCAAGAGCCAGAGAATAATATTGCTAGAGTAACATTACAAGCATTAGCTTCTATTCTTGGTGGTACACAATCTTTACACACTAATTCATTTGATGAGGCTCTATGTCTTCCAACTGAAAATGCGGTAAAAATAGCTTTAAGAACACAACAAATTATAGCACATGAATCAGGTGTAACGGATACAGTCGATCCTTTAGCAGGGTCTTATTATGTTGAATGGCTTACTAATAAGATGGAAGAAGAAGCAGAAGATTATTTTAAAAGAATAGAAGATCTAGGCGGAGTAATTCCAGCAATAAAAGCTAATTTCTTCCAAAAAGAAATTGCCAATGCTTCTTACAAATATCAACAAGAAATCGAAAATAAGGAAAGAACTTTTGTGGCAGTCAATCAATTCGGACAAAAAGAACCATGTTCGGTCCCATTATTAAAAATTGATGAAAACGTGGCAAAAGACCAAATTAGAAAACTCAATGAGTTAAAAGAACGAAGAGACAATGATAAAGTAAGCGAAAAGATTGAGAGGTTAAAGGAAGCTGCAAGAGGGACAGAAAATTTAATGCCATTTATTATAGATGCTGTGAGAGAATACACTTCCATAGGAGAAATTATAAATGCATTAACAGAAGTATTTGGAACATATCATGAAGATTCAATATTTTAAAGAGATAATCGAATATGAATGAAGAAAGAAAAATAAAAGTTTTAGTTTGTAAACCAGGACTTGATGGACATGATAGAGGTGCTAAAGTCTTAGCTAGAGCATTGAGAGATGCGGGTATGGAAGTAATTTACACAGGTATACATCAAACACCAGACGATGTAGTAAATACGGTTATACAAGAAGATCCCGATGCTGTAATGCTAAGCATGTTATCTGGAGCTCATAATGCATTATGTCCTGTGATCATGGAAAAACTAAAAGAACAGGGGATTGATGATGTCCTTGTCGCTGTTGGAGGTATTATTCCGGATGAAGACAAAGAATTTTTAAAAAATCATGGACTAGAAGGATTTTATGGACCAGGTACTGATTTAAAAACTATAGTTGAATTTGTTAAAAACAACTTAAAAAGATAATAGATAGAATGGATTATTCTAATTTTATTTCTCAATTATTGAATGGCAGTCCGAGAGCTGTTGCGCGTCTAATTACTTTTGTTGAGAATGATATTGAAGCTGCTGAAGAGATTGTCAATTTAATTTATGAATACACTGGTAAAGCATATATCTTAGGTATTACAGGTGCACCAGGTACAGGTAAGTCGACTTTTATTTCAACATTAACTAAATTCTATGTGGAACAAGGGAAAAAAGTAGGGATAATCTGCGTTGATCCAACATCCCCTTTAACAGGCGGCGCACTTTTAGGAGATAGAATACGCATGAAACAGAACTTCTCCTTAAATAATGTATTTATAAGAAGCATGGCAAATAGAGGACAATTGGGGGGACTTGCTCGAGCTACCGAGGATTCCATAAAAATTCTTGATGCATATGGTTGTGATATAATCATCGTTGAGACAGTTGGGGTGGGTCAATCTGAAGTAGATATTTTTAAATCTGCCCAAACCGTTGTGGTATTATTAGTTCCAGGCTTAGGAGACGACATTCAGGCTATCAAATCAGGTATCATGGAAATTACTGATATATTTGTTGTAAATAAAATGGACTTACAAGGAGCAGACAAAAAAATAGCTGAAATAAAGCAAATGTTAGAATTCAGAAAAAACTATAAATATGATTTAAACGGTATAAGTAAAAAATACGCAAAAATTGAACTGTGGACACCAGAAATTACTAAGGTAAATTCTAAGACCGGAGAGAATTTTAATGAGCTTCTTGAATTAATAAAAAAACATAAAGCATTCTTGGAAGATTCCGGTGTATTTTCGAATTATATGAAGAATAGAATTACTAATGAAACTCTACAAATATTAAAGCATAAATTGACGGAAAAAGTAGAAGAATTACTTAACACTGATAAAAAAATTGGAGAATATATTGAACAAGCTATACAAAAATCATTAGATCCTTATTCCATGGCTAATCTAATAATAAAAATGTTGGGGCTTGCTAATTAGCGTTTTTACTTAGTTCTGGAGACAAAATAAAGAGATCTTTCTCTTTAAAAAAATGGTTTTAATTTAATAATTCTATTAATTAATATAATTTAATATTTATTAGGACATTTTTAAAATGAGAAATTTAACACTTCCAAACAAAATTATTACCATTTACCGTATTTGTTTTGCTGGACTAAGCTGGTTTACATTAATAGCGGGAGCAATTATTTATAGTTTCACTTATGGTTCAATTCTCGGTTGGTTTAATAGCTTTATAGCATTTACAATGCAAACAAACTTAATTGTTACCCTTTGGTTTACATTCGCCATTTTTTGGTTTAATAAACCAGAGCTTCTTGAAAAGTTCCTAAGGCCTGTTAAAGGTGCTTTTACTCTTTATATAACGATAACATTCCTTTTCTTTGCGATTCTTTTAAGCCCATTTTATCACCCTACTGGTTGGGCAGCATTTAGTAATCTTGTCTTACATTATATTACCCCAATCGCATTTATACTCGATTGGGTATTAACTGAAACTAAATTAAGATACAAGTGGAACTATATATTATATTGGATGATATATCCTTTATGTTATCTGGTATTTGTTTTTATATATGGTACCTTCACAGGAAATTACATTTATTATTTTTTAGATATCAACGCACTCGGTATTTCAGGATACTTTATATTTATTTCAATTCTAATTGCAGTAGGTTTAGCTTTAGGATGTCTTTATATTGCGATTAATAGATGGAAAACATCATAAAACAGTAAATTTGAAGGGTCTCATTAAACCATGACGGAAGAAAAAAAAGAAGAGGATTATAAAATTTCAAAAGATGATATTTCTAAAGCAGAAATCGTTGCTGGATTACAATTTACAAATGAGGAAAGAGATTTATTATTTGAAGGTGTTAATGAAAATCTTGAGAATTATTTAAAGCTAAGAAAATTAAAAATAGAAAATCATATACCTCCAGCATTATATTTTACACCAGTTTTACCTGGTATGAAATTTTCAAATGTACAAAAACCAATTAAAATAAGTCCTAATCCTGATTTACAAATCCCTGAAAATTTAGAAGAAACAGCATTTTGGCCAATAAAAGATTTATCGCAATTGGTAAAAGAGCAGAAAATTACTTCACTCGATCTCACGAAGATGTATCTTAAACGGTTAAAAAAATACGATCCAATCCTTAAATGTTGTATTACTATAACTGAAGAATTAGCTCTTAATCAAGCAAAAAGAGCAGATAAAGAGATAAATGATGGTCACTATAGAAGTAGTTTGCATGGAATCCCATATGGGGTAAAAGATTTGTTTGCATATCCAGATTTCCCTACTACATGGGGCGCTACTCCATATAAAGAGCAGGTTATTAATGAAACTGCAACGATTATTAAAAAGTTGGAGGATGCAGGTGCAGTAATGCTCGGAAAAATGACCTTAGGGGCATTAGCTTGGGGTGATGTATGGTTTGGAGGACAGACAAAATCTCCATGGAATATTGAGGAAGGTTCAAGCGGATCCTCAGCAGGATCTGCAGCTGCTGTAGCAGCAGGATTACTTGGTTTCGCAATAGGAACTGAGACGTATGGCTCTATTATTTCTCCTTCAACTAAATGCGGAACAACAGGCTTACGACCAACATTTGGAAGAATTAGTAGGTTTGGAGCTATGGCTTTGAGTTGGTCTATGGATAAGATAGGACCAATATGTCGCACAGTAGAAGATTGTGCGATAGTGTTTGATATTATCAAAGGATCAGATGGTAAAGATCAGACAGTTATGAACATACCTTTTAATTGGGATTATTCTTTTGATGTGTTAGATTTACGAGTTGGTTATATTAAAACTGCGTTTGAAGAAGAAAGGGAGTATAAAGCTCATGATGATCAGGTACTTACAGTCCTACAATCAATTGGAATCAAACTCATACCTATTGAATTACCAGAATTCCCAGTTGAAGCGCTTTCTTTCATATTATCTGCTGAAGCTGCTACTGCTTTTGATGAGTTGACACTGAGTAATAGAGATGATGAACTGGTTCGGCAGGTAAAAGATGCCTGGCCGAATGAATTCAGACAATCAAGATTGATTCCAGCAGTAGAATATCTTAAAGCAAATCGTGCACGAACGATTTTGATGCAAGAGATGAAAAAATTATTCCAAACTATCGATGCGTTTGTTGCCCCTTCATTTTATAAGACCATACTGTTAACGAACTTAACGGGTCATCCTGCGGTTGTTGTACCAAATGGTTTTACAGAAAATGGAATTCCAACAAGCATTACATTTACTGGGAATCTTTACAAGGAGGATCAAGTATTAGCTTTAGCAAAAGCTTTTCAGGATAAAACAGATTTCCACAAAAAAAGACCGTCAATAGAATCAAATAATACGCAAGTTCTTTAAAGTTAAATATTCTATTTTTTCTGTTTTTTAGGATCAACCCATTCTGAATATATTTCTACAATTGTTAAGGATTGATTCTTATGACATTTTTCACATTCTTCATCTGTAAGTTTTTTAAAAACAAAATCTCCAGGTTTAAATGAACGTGTTACTTTTTCATTACATTGCCCGCATTTAACAACGCTATATTTTTTTTCGACAAATCTTTTTTTACGGTCCCAATCATCAGTGATCGAGGGAACTTCGGGAAGCTGGGGCTCTTCGCTCATAATTCAATTAATTTCCTCATTTATAGAATTGATAATTAGCAAAAAAATAGGATTAATATTTTAATTAATATAATAATATAGAGAATTTATAATATTCGTCTAAAATTCAAAAGAAATATTACCTAAATGCTTAATAAAATAGTAATATTAAATTTCATAAATTAAACGAATTTACGGTTTTTTATATAAAAATTAATATTAATTTTAAAATAGGCATTTCGATTTAATATTTTTGCAGAGATGGATTCTTTTACTCATTTTTTGATAGGGCTTTTAATTAGTGCGTTTACGCTTAATCAGTTCGGATTTGCTATAGTGATTTATATGGCCATTATGGCAATAACTCCTGATTTTGATGTTATTTTTGAATCGTTTAAGTTCATACGTAGAAATAAAAATTTAGCTCATAAGGGAGTATCACACTCTTATGTATTTGCTGTTGGTATAACAGCAATTATAGGAGCAATATTCTCATTTTTTACTCAAATAGCATTTTTATATGTTTGGCCATTAGGTTTTTTGTTTTATAGTTTGCATATTACCTTGGATTTCTTAGCAGCCTCGAAAACTCCAATATTTTATCCAATATCAAAAAAAAAATATCGTTTTTTCATCGATCGGGCAATAAACTTTAATATGCTATTAATCTCCATCGGTATTATGTTATCATACGTGATAATATTTTTCGTTTGGCCAACATTTAATCTGATTCTATATTCCTACTTTGTAAGTGGGTTTTACATATTTTACTTTTTATGGCGTATTATTATGAAAGTATATTTTAAAGTTAATTTGCCCTCATCTCATCGTTTCATTCCTGGGATTACTCCCTTTACTTATTATATCTATTCTACTAAAAGGAAGAACGAAGAGCAACATTTTAGACTCGTCAAAAAGAGTATTTTTACCTCAAATTCCAAAATTCTAATAGATACAACACTCAAATTAAATTCAATTCAAACAATCTTTTATGAAAAATCGTTACTTTTAGCAGAAAAATATAGCTTTTTTTCTAAATGGGAAGACAGAATTCCTTTTATCACAGAATTTGATAATACAATAAGTGTCACTATTCTACTAGCAGAAAGTTACTATAGAAATTCAGGATATGGACTTAAAGTCAATTTTAACAAAACTACAAATGAAATTATTAACCAATCTGAAGGTTTTAATTTGCATATTAAAAATAATACAATTTAATAAGAAGTTATTATTGATTGGGTTTGCGTGCTATACCACTTGGAATAACATATGTCCTTTTTTTAATCTTAACACCCATATTAGTCTCCATCTTTGGTTGCTTTTTATGGAGTTCTTTGCTACATTATTAGGATGAATTATTTATTTTTGGTATTTATCAGGTATTAAATTTTTTCTAAGGGCTCTTGGTCGTAATTCATTAATTTTTAAAACTATCACTACAGTTATTTTTCTTTACAAAAGTGTTAAATATTGAGCAGTACTAAATTTTATTTGTTCATATTTGATCGCGAATCCAATATTTGCATATTTAATTTCAAAATTATCACTATAGATTATGAAAATCATGGATTATAGATCGAATTATGGATAATCAATTTCACAAAAAATTAAATAAAAGGAGAAAAGTATGAATAAAAAAATTATAATACCGACAATAATTGCAATGAGCCTGTTATTTTCATTTGTTATGATACCATTGAATGTGAGTGCAGCTACTGAGGAGGATATTGAAGATGCAATAGAATATGGAATAAACTATCTTATATCACAGCAAGATCCTAGTGGAAGTTGGGATTATAATGGATGGCCTGACCCAGGAGTCACAGGATTCGTACTCATCAAGCTTCAGGATCGTGCATATGAGTTAGGACTCGACCCATTTGAGACAGACAATCTTGAACCAGACTATTATGAATATGCTGATGAGGTTATCCTTGGTTGGAACTATTTGCTTAACTATTTTATTAAAAGACCTATCTCTGATTCATATGGTTCAGATACCAATATGAATGGCTGGGGAATATCCGTTGGAGATAATGATTACTACACAGGTATCAGTTTGATGAGTCTTGCAGCTACTGGACCCATTGGGTTAACCAGACCAAATGAAGCAGGTCTCGATTTCGATGGACTTGGTGGTGCTGACACGTATGGAGAGATCATCCAAGAGGTCGTTGATTGGCTTTGTTGGGCTCAGATTGATTCTGGAGTTCGATTGGGGGCATGGGGATATACTGCAAATTCTGGGGGTGATAATTCCGTCACAGGATATGCAGTGCTTGGACTTGCAGCAGCTGAAGGTTATGGATGTACTATTCCTCTTGCTGTGAAATCAAAACTTAATACTTGGATTGATTATATACAAAACGATCCGGGTCCGGGGGATGATGGTGGGCAGCCTACTCCTGATGGTGGTTCGGGGTACTATCAGCCTACTGACTGGGTTAATGAACTTAAAACTGGTAATTTAATTTTTGAGATGAAATTCTGTGGAGAAGGTCCCGGTGTTGCACGGTTCGACAATGCATTGGATTATATCGAACGGCATTGGCATGATACCGACTATCAACCTGGATGGGGTTATCTCCAAGGTCCACCCGCGCATTATCAAGCGATGTATTGCCTTATGAAAGGTCTTGAATATTGTGGAATAGATCTACTTGACTTAGATGGCGTTGGTGATCCGGAGCATGACTGGTATCAAGAGTTTGCAGATGTTTTAATAGCTCACCAAAATCCTGACGGCTCTTGGGATTCATCCCCAAGTTATGTTTGGCCTGGAGGAAGTTGGGGTTCAATGTCCGGCAATGTTCTTTCAACAGCTTGGAATCTTCTTAACCTAGAAAAAATAGCTCCACCACCACCAGTAGAAATTCTTCCGCCCGAGGTTAGGAAGACTGTTTTACCCAAGGAAATTATTTTTGGAACTGGGGATATGGCAACTGTAACCATAAATGTGACAGGTGCGGGGGGTACTGAGACTACAATTACACCTATGGATGTTGTGTTTGCAATTGATAGCTCTGGAAGTATGAGCTGGAACGACCCAGCTAATCTACGATTAGCTGCAGCGAAAGATTTCATTGACAAGATGGTTGACACACGGGATCAAGGCAGTGTTGTAGACTGGGATAGCACTGTACATACTCCACAAACCTATGGCTTAACTCAAGATTTTACAACGTTGAAAAACAGGATAGACCTAATAGACAGTTCGGGTGGAACAAACCTCAATGCTGGACTTTTAGGTGCTATAGCTATGCTTGATGCCAACCCTCGTGTTGGTCCATCTAGTGAGATAATTATATTCCTTACTGATGGTTGGTCCAGTTATTATACTCCTTCAGGTTCTCCTGGATCACCAGCTGATGATGCTGCGAATAAAGGATATGTAATTTATTCAATTGGTTTGCAGGGAGACGACCCAATAAATTTTGCCCCCTTACAGGACATGGCAGATGCGACAGGTGGGGAGTATTATTCAGCACCTTCACCGGAAAATCTTGACGAAATTTATGATGCGATATATGAAGAGATAGTTTCAAGCACAATACCACATTTTGTCAATGTAACCGAAGTTACACAGAGTTACATCGTTGTGGATGAGTCTAGCTTTAACATTGATCCAGACAGTATCAGCCACAATCTTGATGGAACCACTATTATTTTCTGGGAAAATATCGGAATGTATGCTGATGATGACCCTGACTTAAGTGCAGATGAAACTGTGCTTCTATCTTTCGATATAAAATCTAAAATATGCGGAGACGATTTGGAAGTTGATGTAGAAGGAGAGGCAATAGTCGAATACGGCGATTACGAGGGAAATTACATTGGATTTGTTGATATTCCTCAGGCTTATATAACGGTTCATCCATTTGTCACAGACTTGATAGCCGGGGGTGGAAATCCTAAAAGTGCCATTGATGTTGGAGAGATTATTATTTGGACAGATGATCCGGACTTTCTCTATATAACATATGTGACTACAGATGGTTGGTTTATGACTGAGACGCACTTACATGTTGCTGACTCTTTAGATGGTATCCCTCAAACTAAGAACAATAACCCAATCCCGGGGCATTTTGATTACCAAATGGAACATGCTCCACCAGTACAGGAATACACCTATACTATTTCATGGGATTGGGATCCAGGAACAACACTATATATCGCAGCTCACGCAATAGTGCAGGAATTCTACGTGATTTGCGATGAAGTTTACACCAATATTGAAACCGCTTGGGGATATGGCCCAGGTTTCGAGGGTAAAAACTGGGCAACATACATAGTATTCGAAGATCCTTAAAGAAACAATGGAGCACCCTAAAAATAAATAAGGATAGCAATTCAAGCTATCTTACAATTCCTTTTTTTTTTCTGGTTATTCCTAGCGATAATAATAACAAGCTTAAAAATAAAATTAAATTATAAATTAATCTATCTTTTTATCTTTTTTATGCTTTTTTTCTTTTGGTTTTTCGTCTTTGATTTCCTTTTTTTCAACGCTTTCCTCTTTAGCTCCAGCTTCTTCACCTATTAATGTTTCTGCAGGTTCTTCTTTAATCTCTGGTTCAGGCTCTGGAGGCTTTGGTTTTCGTGATATTATAACTTTTGTATAACGAATTATCTCTTTACCATATTTAAAACCATCTTGGACTATTTCAAGAATTCTATTCTCTGGTACATCTTCTTTTTCAACTGATGTTAAGGCTTCATGTACATTATAATCAAAAGGATCATTGATTTTTACTTCAATTGGTTCAGCTCCATATGATTTAAAAATACTCATAAATTGATTAAAGAAACCATTTAAATGTTTCTTTTCTGCTTCATTTGCAGCTTCCATTGCTTTTTTAAAGGAATCATATAAAGGTAGGAAGTTTTTTAAAACAGAAGCGGTGTATTCTGTTCTCAGATTTTGTCGATTCTTATCCCATCTCTTTTGAGCATTTTCAAATTCAGCTTGAAGATGCATATATTTATTTTTCGAGTCATCTTTTTCTTTTTGTAGTTTTTCAACTTTCTCTTTAAGATCGTTTGATTTCTTTTCAAGTTCTTCTTTTTCTTTAATCAAATCTTCTTTTGAGAAATAATCTAACTCATAATGCTCTTTTTCCTCTAATTTTTTCACTTCTTGTGGCTCTATCTCAATTTCAGCATTTTCTTGTTCTTCTATAGGATTTGTTTTTGTATCACTAGATTCTGCTGGTTTAGATTCTTCTTTTAAATCATTATTGTTCTCTTCAGTCATAATGATCCCTTATAACTCGATTAATATTTAATATGAACTGTAAATATATAAATTAAAATTGATACTCAGATTTATTCTTTATGATATATAGATCATTATAAATAAAATTTAATTATTACGTATAATTAATATTAATATTAAATTCACAAGAATAAATTTACAAATTAAAATAATTAAATTATTAAATTCTAGAAAACCATTGAAAATTAAGATTTTTAATACATATTAATCCAATAATGAAGTTGATATTGCGATGAGTGAAGAAAAAACTGAAAAACCAAAAAGAAAAGAGAAAATAATTGGAATAGATTTGGGAACTTCTAATAGTGCATGTGCTGTTTTAACTGGAACCGGAAAACCAGAGATTGTACCCGCAGCAGAGGGTCGTACTCTAGGTGGGAAGGCTTTTCCTTCTTATGTAGCATTTGATGAGAATGGACGCAAAATTGTCGGTGAACCAGCTCGAAGACAGGCGGTATCAAATCCTGATGGAACAGTTACCGCCATTAAGAGAAAGATGGGAACTTCCTACAAAGCAAAACTTAAGGTTGGGGATAAATGGCAAGAGTTTTCACCTGAAGAGATAAGCGCAATGATTCTTAAGAAAATTAAGACAGATGCTTCAGCCTATTTAGGTGAAGAGGTAAAGAAGGCAGTAATTACTGTACCAGCTTATTTTAACGATGCCCAACGAACAGCCACAAAGAATGCTGGTGAAATCGCTGGCCTCGAAGTAGTACGGATGATTAATGAACCTACGGCAGCTTGTCTAGCCTATGGTTTGGATAAAGATACAAAAGATAAATTACTAAAAATATGCGTTCTCGACCTTGGAGGCGGTACTTTTGATATTACAATCATGGAATATGGAGAAGGGGTTGTAGAAGTTCTATCCACTGCTGGTGACACCCAGCTAGGCGGTACTGATATGGATAATCAAATAATAGATTGGATAACTGAAGAATTCAAAAAGAAAGAAGGAATTGATTTAACAGGTGACAGTAAAGCTTGGATAAGAATTAAAGATGCCGCAGAGAAGGCTAAGATTGAATTATCTACAACGTTATCGACTACAATCAATTTACCATATATTTCCCAAAAAGAAGGAAACCCTGTTCATTTAACAATGGAACTTACAAGGGCAAAATTAGAACAATTAATCGAACCTACTCTTAGACGACTTGATCCAATTATGCAGAGAGCGGTCTCAGATGCCAAATTATCAGCAATTAATATTGATAAAGTAATTTTGGTGGGTGGTCCAACAAGGATGCCTTCTGTCCAACAACGATTCAAAAAATTCTTCGGTGGAAAGGAACCGGAACATTCAGTTGACCCTATGGAATGTGTTGCTATTGGAGCCTCAATTCAGGGAGGCGTTATTGCTGGAGATGTAGAAGATTTATTACTTTTAGATGTTACCCCATTATCTTTAGGTGTTGAAACTTTAGGTGGAGTATTTACTAAATTAATTGAACGAAATAGTACAATTCCTACAGAAAAAAGTCAAGTATTTAGTACAGCAGCCGATAATCAACCAGCAGTAACAATTAACGTTCTACAAGGAGAAAGAGCTATGGCTAAAGATAATATAGCACTTGGTATGTTTCATTTAACTGGTATTCCTCCTGCGCCTCGAGGTATTCCACAAATAGAGGTTAAATTCTCAATTGATGCTGATGGTATTGTACATGTCACTGCTAAGGACTTAGGAACAGGAAAAGAGACCGGCATTACGGTTACTGGTGCTCAAGGATTAACTCCTGAGGAAATCAGAGAGAAAGTTCAAACTGCTGAACAATTTGAAGAAGAAGATAAAAAAATCAGGGAATTAGTTGAAGTTAAAAATAATGCGGACTCAATGATTTATCAAACCCGAAAACTTATGGAAGACAACAAGGATAAAATTCAAGATAATGAAAAGAAGGAAATTGAAGCAGCTATTGCATCGTTAGAGGAAGATATTAAGACTGATGATGTAAATAGAATTAAAATGGGAGTAGAAAATCTCCAAAAATCAATGTATAGCTTTTCTCAAAGGATTTATCAAACACAAGCTCAAGACCAAGTTTATCAACAGGCAGCAGAGCAAGCTCAACGTGCTGCAGGAGGTATGAGTGGTGTACCCCCTGGTGGAATGGGTGGTGTACCTCCGGGTGGAATGGGTGGTGAGGCAGGAGCTGGTGGTGCTACATATAAAAAAGATAAGAGCAAGGAAGAAGACAAGAAAAAGAAAGTAGTAGACGTTGACTGGGATGAAGATTAAATTTTTTTATTTATTTCCTTAATTTTTTTAATAAAATATTAAAATATTAGCTTAAATTTGGCAATATAGGATTATCTCTTATTTAAGTCTCTATTATTCTTTTAACAGAATTAATGTCCTAGAAAATATTTTAGATAAAACCAGTATACCTAAAAAATTAAATTTCAGAAACAATTTTAATTACTTGAGTTTTAAACATATTTTATGATACTAATGGACTAAAGAATCATGAGCTCTAAGAAACGAGACTATTATGAAGTGCTTGGAGTAAGTAAGGATGCGAGCTTAAACGACATAAAGCTTGCGTATCGACGTTTAGCCAGGAAGTTGCATCCAGACCTAAACAAAACTGATCCAAATGCCAAGGAGAAATTTATTGAACTCCAAGAAGCTTATGAAGTGTTAAGTGATCAAGAGAAAAGGCAAAATTATGATAGGTTTGGATTCAGTGGAGTACATGTTGATATGAGTGATTTTTTTAGTGGGGGAATTCCTGGAATTGATGAACTACTTAGAAGTATTTTTGGGGGTTTTGGTTCTTTTGGTGGATTTGACGATTTTGGTTTCGGTGGATTTGGTTCAAGATCAAGGAGTAGAACTACTGCTCCTCGTAGAGAAGTTGGACAAGATTTAGAAGATTATATTGAAATTACTTTTGAAGAAGCAATGTTTGGTGTAAAAAGGGATATCCCTATAGAAAGATATACACCTTGCGATGCATGTGAAGGAACAGGAGCAGAGGATCCTAATAGTATAAAGACTTGTCCAGAATGTCAAGGAACGGGACGAATTAGAAGAATGTCGCAATCCGGTTTTGGTACCATTATCCGTGAAACAGGCTGTAATATATGCAATGGTACTGGAAGAGTTATTGATAAAAAGTGCAAGGTTTGTGGTGGTAGGAAGGTTGTTCCTGAAGAAAAAACTATTCATGTAAATATACCTCCTGGAGTTGAAGATGGAGTTCATTTAAAAGTTCAAGGAGCTGGACATGTACCTTCTGTTAATGCTATTCCTGGTGACCTCTATTTAAGAATTAGGATAACAGACAATGATAAATTT
Organism: Promethearchaeota archaeon; assembly: GCA_048938855.1. Taxonomy (GTDB): domain Archaea; phylum Asgardarchaeota; class Lokiarchaeia; order Sigyniarchaeales; family SOKP01; genus Loki-b32. The sequence goes on along the minus strand of JBHLLT010000008.1, from coordinate 14,579 downwards.
ATTCGACGTGGGAATGACTTATATACTCCTGTTGATATTGATTTTGTTACTGCCACAATTGGAGGAAAAATAACAATCCCCACCTTAGATTATAAAGAGGAAAAATTAACTGAAAAAGAACTTACAATTCCCGCGGGTACACAACCAGGAACTGAGTTTCGTATAAAAAATCGAGGAGTTTCATACCTACGTGGGAGAGGAAAAGGAGATCAATATGTGATAGTTAATATTGAAATCCCAAAAAAAATTTCAGAAAAACAGAAAGAATTGTTGATAAAATTTAAAGAATTGAATAATTAATTCTAATTTAATAAAAAAGTAGTAAATATATATAAATTATAAGTGAGAATTCAGCCAATCAATTACATCCTTATAAACTTCTTCTCGATTAATCTCATTAAAAATTTCGTGCCGCGCATTCTCGTAGAACTTATAAGTAACATCTATCATACCATTCTTTTTATACCGATCTATCATACCTTGTACATATTTAGTTTTATTTCCTATAGGGCATAAGGCTCCTGAGATAAAGAAAACAGGTAAATTTTTTGGTACTTTTGCCTCATTTTTTGCATCATACATTTTCTCAAATCCTAAAAGAAATTCTAACCAAAGCCGTGCTGGTGGGACAAATCCACACCAAGGATCATCGATATATTTTTGAACTTCAGTTTTATCTCTACTAAGCCATTCAAAACCAGTAGCACCCTCATCATTGTCCCAATCATGATTGTTATTCTTAAAATTCATATCATACATTTTTTGACTTGGTTCAGTGGGACCAAGTTTCTTCATTTCACTTTTAATTAATATCTTCCCGGCTTTAATTACCATCCCTCTTACTTTCCCATTAGTCCCGCTTAAAATGCACCCGTTAATTTCATTTCCCCACTCTTGAATGTAGTCTTGAGCTAAAATGGCTCCCCAAGAATGTCCAATTAGGAACAAGGGTAAGTTAGGATTTTCTTTCTTCGTAATCTTTGATAACTCATGGACATCATTTACCACACCTCTCCATCCACTCTCACTTAAAACGCCTGCATGTCCTTTTAAAGTAGCTTCCGTTAAATCACCAGCAGTTAATCCATGTCCAGGATGATCATTAGCATAACATATATACCCTTCATTACATAACGCTTCTGCTAGTCGAGCATATCGTCTGGCATGTTCTGCCAATCCATGAAGGATCTGTACTATTGCTTTAGGTTTTGTTTCTGGTTCCCATTTATACACGAAAATTTCGAGTCCATCTTTATCTTTAAAGGTAAATGTTGAACTTTTCATATTATTATCTCTATTTTTATTTTTATAATATTGTTAATTAATTATTTTATAATTTGATTTAAAATACTAAATTAAAAAAACTTTCATATGGTAAATTAATGAATAATAAAATTCTTATCACTGGACCACCTAGATGCGGTAAGAGTACTCTCATTACTAAATTAATTAAGTATTATACACATCAAAAGAATTATACTACCTATGGTTTTTTAACTCCCGAGGTTAGAGAAGGAGGAAATAGAATTGGTTTTGATATAGTTGATATTTTTACAGGTACTCTTACTCAACTAGCACGAGTAGGAAAATATAATACTAGACACCAACTTGGAAAGTATAAAATATTTGTTGAAAATCTTGATGAATTTATTGATAATAATTTAGATTTAAGTGAAAAATCTCTTGATTTAATCATTATAGATGAAATTGGAAAAATGGAGTTATTTTCTAAAAATTTTCAAAATTATATTAAAAAAATATTTTCATTAGATTTACCCATTATAGCGACGATTAGTTTGAAGTTGAACCATCCTCTCAAAAATTATCTTATGAATCTTGCTTTTATAGAAGTACTCACATTAAATCGCCAAAATTCACAGAATATATTTGAAAAAGTGACATCTATAATTACTTAGCTCTAAAAATAAAACTGTAACTAATTTTTTATTCCCTAAAATTTAAATTTTGATTTTTGTTATCATACTAAATAGGACTCACAGATCTATTTATAAAGGTATATAAACTTTTTTTACTAATTAGTGATTATATTGAAATGGAAATGTGACAAATGCGGGCATGAATTTGAATTAGATGATTTTCCACCTGAAGATTTTAAATGCCCTGGATGTGGAGATACAGATTGTACTTTCACTCTGGAAGAATAATCAATCTTTTTTAAAAATTTAGTCATACGAATCTCATATCCTCTTAACTTATCACTAAAATATTTAATTTAGTAATTCACCTTAATTAGATCTGAGGAATTCAATATTAGGTTAATCACTTTATATTTATTCCTTCCAAAATGCCTATTTTACTAATATGTGAAAATTTATAAGTTTGAAATTAGGCTAATTTAATATGGGAATTAACGAAAAATATAAACGGGGGATATTTTTATTATTTTTACTTCTTTCGATTATATCTGGAACTACATTTATACAAAATCATTTTAAGAACCCTACAATAGATGAAAACTCACTTTCTACCAATGCCCCAGAAGATTCTTATGAACCGAATAATGATCCATTTTCTGCTTACGATCTCACTATGTATGAGCTAACGTGGTTAAGTATGATAAATGGTCCTGGAGCTCAATGGGATGATGATTGGTATAAAATCATGGTAAGCCCCGGAGAAGAAAGATTAATAGTAAACCTTATTTTTAAACATATTGAAGGCGATATTGATCTTGAACTATATAATAGTACTCTCAACCTTATTGCTGGGAGTTATTCCGTAGTTGATGGCGAATTCATTGATATAATTGTACCTAGTGGACAGTATTACATTAAAGTGTATTTTGGTAATATGGGAAATAACTATGATCTTCTATGGGATGATATGAATCCAGCAATATTGGACGATGCTTATGAAGAAAATGACGGTCCTGGTTCGGGGTTTATCATTTCTACTCATCAAGGTATGTGGCTAAGTGAAATCAATGGTCTAGGGATACAGGGTGATGATGATTGGTTTGAAATTTTTGTAAATACTGGCTATGAACGGTTAGTAGTAGATTGTATTTTCTCGAATGCGTCTGGAAACATAGATATGGATATCTGTAATGCCAGTTATGTTATGGTTGGGAATAGTTGGACCGACCAGAATCATGAACAAATTGATATGATTGTCCCTTCGAGTGGAATCTATTATATCAGACTCCATTCAGGTAATGGAAACAACACTTATGATATGAGATGGGATACATTTGTTCCTGGAGATGATATGTTTGAGGAGAATGATGATTATTGGAGTGCTTGGTGGATTGATCCAAATTATTATTCTAGTTTGATGATTGTCGATTTCGATGAGGATTGGTTTCAATTTTATTTGAATTATGGTGATCAAATCACAGTTTCTATTTATTTCAGCAATATACAAGGGAATTTACAATTGGAACTTTATGATCCTTTCGATTCTGTAAGCTATCGAATCGGTTCTCATTCTAATACTACGGATTCTGAATATATCAATTTTATCGCAGATTATTCTGGAGATTGGCGAATTCGAGTATATCATGAGGATAAAAATTCCACTGTACCTTATGATTTAGATATTTGGCGATATTCTGGAGATGACTGGGCAGAAGAGAATGATGATTTTTGGAGTGCTTGGTGGATTGATCCAACAAATTATGGCGGTCTTATGATTATAGGTGGAGATGAAGATTGGTTTAAGACCTATTTGGAGGTTGGTGACACTATTAATGTGAGAATCTACTTTGATCATAATATTGGAGATCTGGAATTAGAGCTCTATCATCCTGGTTATTATTTAGTAGCAGGATCTTATAATAGTAATCCTACCTATCATGAGGAATTTATCTCACTTAAGGTACAAGATCCTGGTGAATGGCGAATTAAGGTATATCAAATATCCGGAGCTTCTCAGGTATATTACGATTTAGAAGTATGGATTGATAAGAGAGAACCTCAGAGAGATGATGCGTATGAATGGAATGATAATCCTGATGAAGCTTATTACCTTGGAGATGATGAAAACACATGGTTGAGTGATATTCATGGTTTAGCAGTTTCCGGAGATGATGATTGGTATAAGATTAGTATAACTCCTGGTTTCCAACATTTAATTATGAATTTAAAATTCAACAATTCTCTGGGAAATATTGATATATCAGTCGTGGATAGATTGGGTTGGTACATAGACAATATGTCCAGAACTAGTGTTGATGATATTGATATTAATTGTGCCGTTCCTCATCCTGGTGATTACTTTGTTAGAATTTTTGGAGATTTTATGATGAATAAATACGATTTAGTATGGGATGACATAAGAACCGATTTTAGACCAGATGATAATTATGAAGACAATGATGTCGCTTCCACAGCATTTGATTTAACACATCAAATTGACCGTTATGATGACTATGGTATTTGGGGAAAATCTCTATGGAATATCAACAACATTGGTATACAAAGTGATAATGATTGGTATAAAATCCAGATTGCTCCTGGAACAGAATTTTTAAAATTGAGAGTTGACATTCTTTATGAATATTCAGCGGGACCAATAGGCCTTGAATTGTATGATGGGGATCTTACTAAATTAACGAGTAATTTTACTATGAGGGATAATGAATACTTGATTCATGATCTTCCTTCTAATGGAACATATTACATTAGAATTTTTGGTGATAACTCTGGAAGTCCTTATGATTTAAAATGGAATCTACAGAAAATCGAGAATAATATGATACCTGGTTATGACTTATTTATTTTACTCGGTGCAATATTTGGGGTATCTACTGTTTTATCCATTACATGGAAAAGAAGTAAAAAGAATCAATAAAGAATTTTTTCAAATATTTTTTTTTTATATTTTAGAGTCTCTCTTAAATTTAAGATAATGTATTGAAATATTTTCATCTTTTTTATTTCAATTTTAAATGCTATGAATAATTTTGATTATTTAGCGTATAAAAGAGCTATTAAACATTTTTTGGAATTATGATTGAGTGTAATCAAATAGAGTTAAAGAAAGATTGTAAATGCACCTATGATTGTCATCGAAGAGGGAAATGTTGTGAATGCATTCAGTATCATCTTTCAATGCATCAACTACCTGGATGTGCTTTTGCTAGAATTTCAGAAGATGCTGAAAGATCGTATAATAGAGATTTTGAGTATTTCGCCGAATTAGTATTAAAAAAATAAGAGATTTATAAGGTAAAGAAATGACAGAATTTAATAATATTTTTAAGGAAAAAGGAATCGATTATATCCAATTTCAATTCACTACAATCCTAGGTGAATTTAAAGCAGTTGAGTTTCCGATTAAAATTTGGGACGAGCTAAAAAATGGAACCGGAATAGATGGATCAAGTTTAGGTTTTCTCTCAACTGAACAGAGTGATATGCAAATCATACCAGATTTTAATACGTTTAATGCCCTTCCTTGGAATCCACGAGTAGGACGCTTTATATGCGATCTTACTGATAATGAAGGGACACCTTATCCTTCATGTCCTCGTGGATTATTGAAGAAAATAATTACTAAAGCTAACTCATTAGGGTATGAATACAGAACTAGACCCGAATTAGAATGGTATTTTATTACTAAAGATCTGAAACCTGGAGATAATGGTACATATATGGATATGCTCCCTATGGATAAATTTCAGAATTTACGTCGTCAGATTACAGATGATATGATAACTATGGACATTGACGTTAAAATTATACATCATGAGGTAGGGTTAGGACAACAAGAAGTTGAATTTGTAGCTAAAAATGCACTGAAACAAGCGGATAATGTACAGACAGGAAAGTTAATCACCAAAGTTAGAGCTTTTAATAAAGATTTAATCAGTACTTATATCCCAAAACCTTTTGAGAATTTAGCGGGAAATGGATTGCATATACATCAATATCTTACTAAAAATGGAGAAAATGCTTTTTCTGATAAGGAAAAGGGCATAAGTGATATTCTTAGATATTATATAGGAGGAATCCAACACCATATAAATGCAATCTCAGCAGTTTTAAACCCAACAACAAATTCTTATAAACGGCTAACACCACATCATGAAGCGCCAGTATATGTGTCATGGGGCATTGGAAATAGAACCGCATTAATGCGTGTACCTGGTTATGAAAATTCAGCTCGAATTGAGTATAGAGCAGGCGATGGGATGATGAATATCTATCTCGGAAGTGCTGTGTTATTAGCTGCTGGTCTGGATGGAATAAAAAATAAAATTGAACCCAATAATCCTACTCCCAAAAATATTGATTTATTAGATGATGAAGAACGGAAAAAATTGGCAATAAATAAGCTCCCTGGAAGTCTAGAAGATTCTATCCAGGCATTTGAAAAAAGCAATTTTATCAAGAAAACTTTAGGAAAGGAACTTATGAAGCGTTATTTAGATTTAAAGTACAGCGAACTACAACAGTTCGAAATTGCTAAAGCAAACAACAAAGAGAAGGAATGGGAGTTTAATAAGTATCTGTATTGGTAATGTTTGCTTTGGAAAAATATGTCAAATGAATATTTATACGACTTTTTCCGGAGGAATTTTTTTATATCTTACTTTTTTATAAAGTAATAATAATCCAATTTACAAAAAAAAATATAAAAAATTCTTAAAATAAAATGGAGGGATACAAATTTCAGATATTTTTTTCATTTTAGGTATATTAATCGCTGTTTTCTTAGTCATTCTTACAATTTGGCTATTAACAGGCTTTAAAACAGCAACAGAATACAATCGACTTATAATTTTTCGATTTGGAAGATATAAAAGAACTATCGGTCCAGGGATTATATATGTTCTACCACTTATAGAAAAATCCTTAGTTGTTGATATAAGAATTAAAACTCTGGATATTGCCAAACAAGATATAATATCTAAAGATAATATTCCTGTAACTGTGGATACGAGTGTATTCTATAAAGTTGTGAACCCTGAATATGCTACCACTAAAATTGAAAACTATATGAGAGCTGTTTTTAATTATACACAAGGAGCATTAAGAGATGTCATTGGTGCAATGGAATTAGATGAAGTATTAACTCAAAGAGAAAGGATCTCTCAGGAAATACGTAATGTAGTTGATGAAGAAACTAGAGAATGGGGTATACAAATTACCCAAATTAAGATACAGCAAATAGAATTACCAGAGAATATGAAAAGAGCAATGGCAGTACAAGCAGAAAAAGAACGTGAGAAAAGAGCTACAATTATAGCTTCAGAAGGTGAATATGAAGCAGCAAAAAATATTGCGAAAGCAGCTGAGCTTCTGGCTCAAAATCCAGCAGCTATACAGCTCAGATCCTTACAAACAATTCAAGATATTTCACATGAACCAAGTCAGAAGATTGTTATCTTTATGCCATCAGATATTGGCAATATACTAAAAAAATTTAGTTAATACAAAACATAATTACATATTTTTTTATTTTTCATTATTCTTTTATAATTAAAATATTAAAGGTTAAAGAAGTGGGAAACACAGCAAGAAATTTGATGGTAGGGTTTGTAAAAGAATCACAAATTAGTACTAGATATGAAATTTATACCGATATCGCAAGAAAAGAAAACTTTCTTTTATTATACAAGACTTTCAAAGAATTGTCTACTCAAAAAAAAGAACGCGCTATCTCGTTTTATAAAATTCTAAGAAAGTTGAAATTTAATGAAGTTAGTGAAAATTTAGTCGTAGAAATTAAGACACCAACTACTTTTGGAACAACAATCGAAAACTTAGAAGCTTGTATAAATGAGAGCGATGAATTATGGCAAAAATTATATCCCGATTTTGAAAGCGCAGCTAAAATAGAAGGACATATGGATATTGCTAACAGATTTAAAGAAGTTACTCAAACTGAAAGAAATTCATCTCAAAGATTGAAAATGTTCCTTAATTTGTTCAATAGTCATTCCTATTCTAAACAAAGAAGCATTACTTTTTGGAAGTGTTTAGCATGTGGGTATGAAGTTGGAATGAATGAATTACCCAATGATTTCAGCTGCCCATCATGTGGGCATTTTAAGTCTTATTTTCAAAGAAAAACTATGCAATTAATAACAGATGAAAAATTGATAAAACAAAAAGAAGTTTCTGGTTGGGTATGTATGGAATGTGGATATGAGGTTCCTTTAGAGGAATTACCTGAGGATTGGAGATGTGGTTCCTGTGGTCGTTCCAAAGCTTATTTTAAACGGAAAATTTTAAAATCCAAAGATTATGAAATTGAAAGTACTTCTAGCCAAAAGGCACATTGGGTTTGTTTAGAATGTGGAAATGAAGAAGAAATTGACTTACCCGCAGGTTGGACCTGTTCTAAATGCGGATTTCCAAGAGAATAATTAATGAGACGCTTGAGATTTATACTCACCCTTCTGTACTGATCCCGTCACCAGGTATCAGTTGGAGCATCAAACTAAGCGGCCTACCTAAAGCTAGCTCCAAGTACATTATCGCTTTCATTTGGCCTTGCTCCAAGGATTTAGCTCGTTCCAACCATTCCTTCCTACAATTTCTCTGGCTTATATCCAAGTCATTAATATGTGCAGAAAGGCAGTGTCGTTTCAGTTGCTAAATTACGGTTCTCACCGTAGTAGTTATCTACATCCTTGCTTGGAGTTGAGGGGTGAAGTTCCTCAGCGGGTTTAACCCACCGTCAGCTCCAAATCTCACTCGTCTCTTTTAATAAAAGGTAGAGTAAATTTATAAATTTTTGTCTCTGAACTATCTTTCGACTTCAAAATCTTAATAATTTAAATTCCCATCTCATTGGTGTTATAAAAAAAAAGGTGAAATTTTTAATGATTAAGGAATCTAAGTGGATCTTTGTCTTGGCATGAAATTATACAACCATAATGCAAACTCTCGGGGATTTCTAGATTGCATTATTAGTTTTCCTGGACCAGTTAGTTGTACAACTACTCCCTCTCCAGAGAGGAATGTCGACTTCAATCCTCCTACTCTTTTGATATCGAATGATACGCTCGATTCCATCGCTACTAAATGGCCATTATCACAATTAAATACATCACCAGTAGTTAATTCAATTTCAAGAAAAGCTCCCATTGCTCCAACGAACAAGTCACCAGGGCCATTTAATGCATCTATTTGTAAATAAAATGCCCTTTCTCCACCAAAAAATGACCTTTTCAACCCCAGAAAATTAGTATCAGTTTCAAAATGTGTTGAACTTGCCACAAAACAACCACTAAACAGAATCCAACTATCATTTTTATTTAGGGGAATGTGCATTAAATCTCCAGGGAAAGCGGGAGCTAATCCTAAACTACCATCATCTAAAGCCTTGAAAGTATTCATAAAAAAAGTTTCACCTGCAAGAACTCTTTTAAGAGATTTTAAGAATCCTTTTGATGCTTTTTTTGTGGAAATCTCCAAAGTAGGATCAAAAAATATCATTGTCCCCCCTTCACATTGGATTTCTTGGCCTTTTTTCATAGCCACTTCTATATAAGAAAAAGTAGGTTTTTGTCTCACTTCAAATTCATATTCTATTCCTTTTACCATAATCATCGAACTATTGTTTGATATTAATTGATATTAACACTTTTGCTATTAAAGTTTTGTATAGTTTAAGTTTTGAAGTCCTTTTATCTAAAAAACTGCGATTTATTAATAAATTAAAATAATATGGATTAAATTTAATTAGTCATTTTCTAAGAAAATGAGAAAGATTAAAATTGGGAAAACAGGAGAAACTATACCTATTCTAGGACAAGGAACTTGGGGGATTAAGAAAGGAAGAAACAAGAAGTATTATGAAAAATGGAAGGATTCCTTAAGAAAAGGAATAGAATTGGGAATGACCCATATTGATACGGCAGAATTTTACGGATTTGGAGCTTCAGAGAAGGTTATTGGTGAAGTAATAAAGGAATTTGACCGTGATGATCTATTTATTACTAGTAAAATTTTTCCTAGGCATTTTGGATACAAATCAATGCTAAAAGCATGTAAAAATAGCTTAAAAAGGTTAGATATAAAATATCTGGATTTATATTTAGTACATTTTCCTTCTTTTTTATTTTCTAAGATCAAAAAGCATATGAAGGTTATGGAACAACTTTATAGTGAAGGAAAAATAAGATATATTGGTGTGAGTAATTATTCTGTTGAACAATTTAAAATTGGGCAAGAAAATCTCAAAAAAACTGAATTAATTACAAATCAACTACATACGAATATTCTGAACCAAAAATACATTCATAACTCATTACCTTATTATCAAAAAGAAGGAGTTATTTTAACAGCTTATAGTCCTTTAAGCCATAGGGGGTATTCTGATTTGAGGGGAGAAATACGACAAAAATTAGATAAATTAGCTGAAACGCATAATGCAAATATTCAACAGATTGCTATTGCATGGCTTATCAATCACAAGAATGTTATTACAATTCCAAAGGCATTACAATTAAAACATGTTGAAGAAAATGCTACAGCAGCAGATATCGAATTAACAGAAACCGAGATTAAAAGTTTATATTTATAGATCTGTATCCTCAATTATTGCATATGAATAAATATCACAATATTTTTGAAATCCTAATTTTTTATAGACAGCTTGGCCTAATGATGATGCCTGAAGCACTCCAATGTAATATCCTATCTTAAAAGCATCAATTAGAGCAAATCGACTAATAGCAAACCCAAATCCTCGTTTTCTATATTCAGATAAAGTAGAAACAGCATGAACTCCTGCAACTCCTGAAGAGAGATATAATAACAATGTTGATATTGGCTTATCTTTAAAGTATCCTAAATAAAATATGGCTTCCTTTTGTAAAAGCATGAAATTAAGATACTCAAGATCTAACTTTAGATTGAAGACTTCTGAAACAACATTAGCCCATTGTATGAGAGATTCCTCATCCTTTACTCTTTGAATTATTAATTCGTTTTCTATAAATTTTTTCTTTATTAAATCCTTTAATTCAACTGCCATTCCAGCTTGATGATAAACTTTAGAAAATCCATAATTCTCAAGTTTCATACCCAAGTTTTTAGGTTTTGTTAATGGTCCTACAGTCCATCCATTTGGAGCTTTTCCTGTCCCAATTAAATTTCGAACACTTTTTATTTCGCTTCTTATATTAAGATTTTCAAAATTTGCTCTATATATACAATCTGGCCAATCTGCATTCGTGGCTAAGACCCATTTTATTCTTTCATCTATATTAAATGAAAAATTTGAATGTTCAGAAGATTTTATATAAAAATCATCCAAATTTTTTTCGATATAACTGTTAATTGAGGCTGGGATTATCTCTTTTAACACATTCTTCATGATTTCTAATTAAAAATTAAATTTTATAAATGAAATTCGGTTCCTATTACACCCATTACATGAGAAGGATGGCGATGCATAATTCTGTTAAACTCAAAACCTGTGCAATGCATACCACATGTTATTTCTGGGTTTAGATCTTCTATAAAGTTTACAATCTTTTCAATATCTCTACTGCTTTCCCTTTCCTTATGAAATCCACCAATAAGAGCATAGATTTTATCAATTCCCAATAACTTTTGACCATGTTTAATTATATTTATAATACCAGCATGACTACAACCCGTAATAACAATTAAACCCTTGTCTTTAATATTGATATATAATGCAATTTCTTCTTGAAAAGTATTCTTTTTGTATTCTGTTTTACTTAGTCCTAAATAAAATCCTTTTGGAAGCTCAGTTTCATCAAAAATCTCGATTTCTCCACTTGTAATTATTCCTTCATACATTTTTTCAGGCTTATTTGTTTCAATAATTTTTACATTAGATTTAATTGCTCGGTTGTATAAGATATTTCTATTCAGAGGGGTTCTTCTAGAATATGATATTTTACCTTCATTTTTTAATTTTTTTAATGAAAGACCAAAATCTTCGGGAGGGAGTTCCACTCCAGATTTAGTTTTGGCATAATAACCTTTAGTAAGACACAATGGACTTAAATATATCTCACATCCTTTTTTCAAAGCGGAGAGTAATGGAATTAAAGCTCCGTAGTGATCTAAATGCCCATGACTTATTATTACTTTGTCAATTTCGTTTGTTTTTATTTTAAATTGTTTTAGATTATTTATTATAGTTCGCATATAACCTGCTGTGTCAAATAAGATAAGATGAGTTGAATCTTCCTCTAATACTTTAATAGTCATAGAGATCCCATGTTCAGCCATAGTCGCAAAAGAATCATGCCCTGGTTGGATAACTTTACCTTCCAGTTTTTTGGTGTTTGGCAATGTCATACTTGTTCTATTTGATGTAATCACTTTTACAATTAGGTTTCCACTTTCTATACTTCCAATGCTCAATTTCATTTTATTTTGATTTATTATTTTAATAATTAAGTTAATTTACATTTCCTAATAAATAAATTATGCAAAATATAGTAATCAACTATAAATATTTTTAAAATTCACTCGTTATATTGTTGTATATTAAAATTAGAAAATTTTCCAATTACATAAGTAAAATATTTAAAGAAATTTAGAACAAATTGTAGGTAGGTTTTTGTTTCAAATAAACACAGAGAATTATATTTTAATTCTTAAGATCCTTGCTTTTCATTAACTCGTCAAGTTGATTTTGTTATTAGACCAAAATGTTAAAGATATTATGGAAAATTATACTATTAAATTTAGTTTTTATCGAAATATAGAAATAATAAAGCATCTTAAAATTACAATAGCTGATTATTTTTATAGAAATTACCAATGAAATATACAAACCTCACAATAAAGAATTTAATATCTAAAAGAGAAAAATTAACCTTTCTAGTGGGTACAGGTTGCTCTATGGATGCGCCCTCAAGCCTTCCAAATAAGCGGGTAATGATGGAGGCTATCATTAAATATTTTTGTGCAGAATCTGAAATAGAAAAAATATTAAACATAGAACAACTAAAATTGGAGGAATTAATTGAAATAATTCCTCAAAATTTAGATGAAAAACTTAAGATTTTTGACTATTTTGGATTGTATGAAAAACCTAATCTTCAACATTTCTTTTTGGCAGATTTAATTAAGAAAGGAAATTTTATAATGACAACAAATTTTGATTCTTTAATAGAATATGCGCTCCTTAATTCCGAGGTTCCTCATGAAAAAATAATCCCTGTAATAACTAAAAATGATTTTGAGGTGTTTGGTAATCCTGTTCAATTATTTAAGAAGGGATTTAAAACAGTATATAAGATCTATGGATGCCCTAGAAATATTATTTCAGGGGAAGATACGAGAGATTCAATAGTGGGAACTATTAGAGCACTCGGATTAAATAAAGAGAGTAAGAATATATTACATGTAGATCCTTTTAAACGCAAAGTTTTCGACAACCTCTCAAATGGATGCTCTTTAGTTGTAATGGGTTATTCAGAAAGTAATGATTCTAATATACTAAATATAATAAAGATTTTAAGAAATGTTCAAGAAGTTATTTGGATAAACCATTCAGAATCAATTCAAACTGGTAATGAAAAAATTTACGAGATTAACTCGCGCGAAATTCATTCATTAAATAATTTAAATAAAAATGTAATAGAAATCGTTAAGAAACTATTAGAGATCCGAAGAATGGGTATTGTTAATAAAATTTACCTTGTTGATATAAACACTAAAAACATGGCTAAAGAATTATTACAATTTAAGCCAAAACTAAGTTCAAAAAAATTTACAATGAGTCCAATGAAATGGCTTGAGAACAATTTCAAACCGCCAAAAATGGTTGTAAGATTTTTAATATCTGCTGTGATATATTATAATTTTGGTATGTACAATGATGCAATGAGATGTACTAGTTCAGTTCTTCAATTTCTTACATTTGAAGATATAAAATTTTGGAAATCGTTTGCGCAAGATGCTATTGTAAAAAGTTATCGTTACCAACAAGACAATCTAGGAAATCTGAAAGAGAAAAATAAAGTTTATGAGAGCAATACACAAAGCGAAATTTTATCAATAAAAGCTATCACTCTCAATATCATAGGTAGTATTCAACAAGCTCAAAAAAGATATTTTGAAGCATTAAAAAATTTTGAGGATTCATTAGCTATTGAAGAGAAATTAGGGAATTTGAAAAGGAAAGTCTTATGTCTTAATAAGATCGCCAATATATATCAAACACAAGGAAACTCTTTTGAAGCGTTTAAACGATTTAAAAAGGCATTAAAAATTAATGAAAAGTTGAAAGATTTAAGCGGGAAGGCTTTTAATCTTAAAAAGATTGGGGACATTTTTACAATAAGGGGCGATTATTCTAAAGCTCTTAAGTGTTATTTGAGTGGATTAAATATTAATAGACAATTGGGAGATTTTAATGGGAAGGCTATATGTCTTAATAATATTGCGAAAATTTTAAAGATTCAAGGAAACTATCCTAAAGCTTTGAAATGTAGTGTAAATACATTAAAGATTTATGAGCATTTGGGAGATCTAAATGGTAAAATTTCATCTCTTAGTGATATAGCTTTAATTAAATATGATCAAGGGAAACTTATCGAAGCATTGGACTATTACTATGAAATATTAGAAATTTATGAAAACTTAGGAAACTTAAAATTTAAAGCTAAATGT
>JBHLLT010000084.1:662-3152 GCA_048938855.1 Promethearchaeota archaeon | reverse complement strand
CGAAGCCGACGTTGGTGTCGATGGGGTTGCGGACACTGGTGCCGGCCAGGGGCGTGAACTGCCGCAGCTTCTCCTGGGTATCCTCGGGCAGGGCCGGTATCTCCAGCCCGGCGCTGGCCGCTTCATCTGCCGCGAGGACGCTCTGCCCACCGCCACCGCCGATGATCCCCACCCGGCGGCCGAAAAAGGCGCTCAGGAAGGTCATCGCCACCGTGATGTCCACCAGGTCCTCCATGGTTTCGGCCCGAACGGCCCCGGCCTGGCGACAGGCGGCGTCGAACACCTCCAGGGAGCCGGCTAGCGCGCCGGTGTGCGAGTTGGCCGCCCGGCCGCCCGCTTCCGTGCGGCCTCCCTTGAGGATGGCCACGGGCTTCGCCATTCCTGCCCGGCGGGCGGCGTTCAGGAACCGGCGGCCGTCCTTCACCCCCTCGATGTAGGAGGCGATGACCCGCGTCTCCGGGTCGGCGGCGCAGTAGGCGAAGAAATCGCTCTCGTCAAGGTCGGCGGCGTTGCCGTAGCTGATGACCTTGCTATAGCGCAGACCCCGCAGGGCCGTCATTCGGATGAACTCGCCGGCGTTGGCCCCGCTCTGTGAGATGAAGGCCACCGGCCCGCTCTCCGCCGGCAGGCCGGGCATGAATGAGAGGCCTGTCGAGGGAACGTAGAGGCCCATGCAGTTGGGGCCGATGATGCGCACGCCGAGCTCGCGGGCGCGCTCCACCACACGCTTCTCCAACGCCGCCAGGTCTCGGTCGCCGGTCTCGCTGAAGCCGGCGGTGAAGAAGTGCAGCGTCTTCACCTCCTTGACGCCGCAGTCCTCCACAAGCTCAGGCACAACCGGCGCGGGCACGCTGGAGATGACGTAGTCGACCGGGCCGGGCACGTCCCGGAGCCTGGGGTAGCAGGGCAGTCCCAGTATCTCCGTGGCCTTGGGGTTGACGGGATAGAGAGGCCCCTGGAAGCCCATCTCCTTGATGGCGCCTACGAAGGAACCGCCGGGCCCCTCATGGGTGGAGGCGCCGGCCACCGCCACGGAGCGGGGGTGAAAGATGTAGTCGAGGGATAGCGGGTCTTCGCCAGGGTTCACGATGCGCTGTCTAGTCCAAGCTCCTGCCTAACCTCGCGCACCGCCTGCATCATCACCCGCAGCTTGTCCTCCGCCTCCTGCCCGGTGCGCGTTTTGAGTCCACAATCGGGGTCTATGTACAGCCGCTCCGGCGGCAGGACCTCGAGCCCCTTTCTGATTCCCGCCTTCACCTGCTCCACCGTCTCGACGGCGTGTGAGTGGACGTCCAGCACGCCCATCGCCAGCTCCTTGTCGAAGCCGTCCCTGTGCCGGCGGATCAGGTCCAGGAGGTCATAGTCACTGTTGGCCATCTCCAGGTCTAGCTGGTCGACGGGCAGGGTGGCGATCTGGTGGAAGACCTGTGCGAAGTCGCCGTAGCATATGTGGGTGCCGGTCCTCACGCCCAGCCCCTGAGTGACGATCCCCAGGGCCTCGGAGACGAGCTCCATCTCCTCGGGCCGCGTTGAGGCCGCTGGCTCGTCCACCTGCACGAACCTGGCGCCTGCCTTCACCAGCTCCTCAGCCTCCCGTCGAATGACCTGGGCCATGTCGAGGACCGCCTCCCGGCGCGAGTCGTAGTACTCGTCGAAAGACCAGTCGACCATCGTATAGGCCCCCGTGAGCATCCCCTTAACCGGCTTGCCCGTTAGGCCCTGGGCGAAGCGCCAGACCTCGACCGTCATGGGTGCCTGCCAGCGAAGCTTGCCGATGATGCTGGGCTTGTGGTAGTAGCGGTTGCCGTAGGAGCGGACCAGCCCGCCGATCTTCATGCTGTCCAGCTTCTCGGCGAAGAAGGCGACCATGTCGCCGCGATCCATCTCGCCGTCCACCAGGATGTCGATGCCCAACTCCTCCTGGAGCGCGATGACCTCGCGCGTAGCGCGACGCTCCAGCTCCAACAGCTCCTGTCTCGAAAGGCGGCCTCCGGCGTAACGGTTGCGGGCCTGCTGCAGGTAGGCGGGCTTGGGGAAGCTCCCGACGCTCGTTGTGAGGAGACCGTTGGTCACGCGAGCACCTCCTGAGCCCGGCGGGCGCCTTCCACCATGCGCGCAAGCTTGGACTGGGCCGCCTCGCGGGGGAGGAACTCCAGCCCACAGCTAGGGCTCAGGTGTACCCGGTCCAGCGGAACCACGTCCTGAGCCCGCCGCAAGCCGCCGACGATTTGCTCCGCGCTCTCCATCTTCGTGTTGCGCGCATCGATGAGCCCCAGCCCAAGGGTCTTGGTGAACGGCGCCGTCTTCAGCAGCTCGAAGTTGCGGGCGCCCATGACGAAGTCCAGCCCCAGCACGTCGACGGGGAGGTCCAACACCTGTGGGTACAGGCCGTCCATGTCGCCGAAGTAGAGGTAGAGAGCGCGCTGAACGCTGATCCCCTCGAGCGCCCGCTCGATCGCCCGCTGGAAGAGGGGGAGGTCGTCCCTGTGC
>JBHLLT010000084.1:0-652 GCA_048938855.1 Promethearchaeota archaeon | reverse complement strand
TCCAGTGACCGGTAGTGCTCGTCGCGCGAGAGCCGCGCCAGCGTGTAGGGACCAGGCATGACCGCCTTCACCGGTCGCGGGCTGTGCTCAGCGGCGAAGCGGTAGTCGGCGACGGTGATGGCCTCGGTCCAGGCCACCGGGCCTTCGACGACGGGCTGTCGAAAGTAGGTGTTGGTGTCGAAAAAGCGAACCAGGCCGGAGATGGAGACGCCTCGCAGGCGCCGGGCGACGTAGGTCTGGTCGTCCTCCCACCGGATCTGGCCGTCCGTGATGAGATCGAGGCCGGCTTCGACCTGCTCGTCGATGACCTCGCGGGTGACGTCCTCTTCCACCGCCCGCAGATCCGCGGCGGATATTTCGCCGCGGTCGAACCGGTTGATGGCGTTGCGCAGCCTGGCGGGACGCGGCCGGTTAGGGATCTTGGGGTAGTTGCCCACAACAGTCGTCTGCACGGGCGTCGCTCCTCTCGACCCTCGGGTCGGCAGCGCGGTCCAGATACAGAAGAAGGGCGGGGCGGCCCTCTCTAGAATGGGCAGCCGCGCGCCCCAGCAAGCACCACGTCAGTCTAGCATCCCCCTCTCACACGGTCAACGCGACGAGGCCCGGCTCAGGACGATCGAAAGCTGCGCCTGCCCCGGCGCCGGAAGCTGCT
>JBHLLT010000083.1:0-3181 GCA_048938855.1 Promethearchaeota archaeon | reverse complement strand
ACGCGCCCGACGGTGAGGGACGAAAGCTGGGGGAGCGAACGGGATTAGATACCCCGGTAGTCCCAGCTGTAAACAATGCAGGCTAGGTGTCGGGATGGCTACGGGCCAGCTCGGTGCCGCAGGGAAGCCATTAAGCCTGCCACCTGGGAAGTACGGTCGCAAGGCTGAAATCCGGAGAGGCTTACGGTAGTCAGTGATAACTGAGATCAATTTAAGATAATTCGAGGACGCGCGCGTCCTTGACATAAATTCAATTGTTCTTGACTGAGCTTTTTGGTTCAGCAATTTATCAAAGGTGAGCCTTCCTGACAGCATACTTAAAGGAATTGGCGGGGGAGCACCACAAGGGGTGAAGCTTGCGGTTTAATTGGAGTCAACACCGGGAATCTTACCAGGAGCGACAGCTGGATGAAAGTCAGATTGAAGGTCTTACTGGACTAGCTGAGAGGAGGCGCATGGCCGTCGCCAGTTCGTGCCGTGAGGTGTTCTCTTAAGTGAGACAACGAACGAGACCCGTGCCTCTAGTTGCCATCGGGCTCCTTCGGGAATCCAGGCACACTAGGGGGACTGCTTCCGCTAAGGAGGAGGAAGGAGCGGGCCACGGCAGGTCAGTATGCCCCAGATCTCCTGGGCCACACGCGAGCTGCAATGGTTGGGACAATGGGTTCCGACCCTGAGAAGGGAAGGTAATCCCCAAACCCAGCCTCAGTTGGGATCGAGGGCTGTAACTCGCCCTCGTGAACATGGAATCCCTAGTAACCGCGTGTCATCATCGCGCGGTGAATACGTCCCTGCTCCTTGCACACACCGCCCGTCGCTCCACCTGAGTTTGGTTTGGGTGAGGCATAGTCTTTTTGGCCATGTCGAACCTAAGTTAGACAAGGGGGGAGAAGTCGTAACAAGGTGGCCGTAGGGGAACCTGCGGCCGGATCACCTCCTTAGAAATGAACTATTTGGATTAAGGGGCATAAGGAAGATTGTGGACCTTTAGTGCAACCTCCAAAAAAATTTTTGGAGGTGAAGGGTTGAGTGAGCTCTATTAGAGCTCACAATGAATACCATGCATAGGCCTTCGACGTGAATTCGATGTGAGTTCCTGAGCAAGCTTAGCATGATACGCCACCTGACGGATGGCTTGGCTTGGGCGCTGATGAAGGACGTGGCAAGCTGCGATAAGCTCCGGGTAGGCGCACGCAGCCTTCGATCCGGAGATATCCTAATAGGACTTCCTGCTGCAGGTTTACCTGTGGCACCCCTAATAGGGGTGGGAACCCCCCAAACGGAAGCATCCAAGTAGGGGGAGGAAGAGAAATCAATTGAGATTCCCTTACTAACGGCGAGCGAAAAGGGAAGAGTCCAAACTGAACCTGTATGGGAAACTATGCAGGGATGTGGTGTTGTAGGGCCTGACCGCTCCCTCACCTGTGAAGTTGAAGTGGCCTGGAACGGCCTGCCATAGAGGGTGATAGCCCTGTAAACGTAAGCAGGTAGGGGTTGGGTTGGTGTCCCTGAGTACTATGCTTTGGTTCAAGCATAGGAAGCTGGGAGGAAACAACTTCCAAGACTAAATACGTCCCAAGACCGATAGCGCACTAGTACCGTGAGGGAAAGCTGAAAAGCACCCCGGAAGGGGGGTGAAAAGTGCCTGAAATCAGGTGGTTACAGACGTTTACGGTCTGAAAGGATAGATCCCCTCCGAAGGAAACCTTAGCAATAAGGAATACGAGGAGGGGGGACCAAGATCGTATGTTCCGTTTTGGAGCACGGGCCGGGGAGTTCATCTTTGTGGTGAGGTTAAAGGTTAGAAGCCTGGAGCCGTAGGGAAACCGACTGTCCACAGCATCGTTTATTCGGTGTGAGGGACGGGATATGAAAGTGTCCGTAATCACAGGGATGACACTAGAAACCGAGTGATCTAACCTTGGGCAGGGTGAAGCCCAGCGAAAGCTGGGTCGAGGCCCGAAGGAGTGTTGACGTGCAATTCACTTCTCAGACTTGAGGTTAGGGGCAAAAGACCAATCTAACTCGGTGATCGCTAGTTCCCGCCGAAATATCTCGCAGGATAGCCCAGCTCGAGGTTTCTGGCAGGGTAGAGTACTGATTGAAAAGTAAGGGACCGAAAGGTCCTCCTTTTCGTTCAAACTTCGAATATGCCAGAGCTGTAGACAGCTGGAGACGGGCAATGGGGTAAGCTCATATGTCGCGAGGGGAACAACCCGAACTAAGGTTAAGGTCCCAAAATCCTAGCTAAATGTAGAAATCGAAGGTCGTCCTCAACCAAAGACAGCTGGAAGGTAGGCTTAGAAGCAGCCACCCTCCAAGCAGTGCGTAACAGCTGACCAGCCGAGGTTGGGGGTGCCGAAAATGGACGGGACTAAGCTAGGTACCGATACCTTAGAGCACGGCAGTAGCCGTGTTGGTAGGCGGGCGTTGTGGTCGGGTGGAAGCTGGGTCGTAAGATCCAGTGGACTGGTCACAAGTGCAGATCCCGGCGTCAGTAACAGCTAAGAAGAGTGAGAATCTCTTCCGTCGAAAGGGCAAGGGTTCCCCGGCAATGCGTCGTCAGCCGGGGGTAAGTCGATCCTAAGGATAGCCTTAACTGAGCATTCCGAATGGGAAACCGGTTAATATTCCGGTACCACGGAGATACATGCGGCAACGCGAGTCTGCAGCAAAACGTTTCTGGATAAGTTGAGTGAAGCTGTCACTTCATTTAACCCTTTAAACCCAGGGAGTACCGTAATGGTGAGAACTGGGTGAAGTGGGGAATAGCCGCCCGTTTTAGGGTGGTTCAGCTGATTCCAGGAACCAGTGAAAATTCTGCAGAAAGGATTCTTCGTGATCGTACCCAGAACTGACACAGGTGCCCTAGGTGAGAAGCCTCAGACGTATCGGGTCCAACTCAGGGCGAGGGAATTCGGCAAAATAGCCCCGTAACTTAGGAATAAGGGGTGCCTGAAGCCTTAGCTTCGGCTGGGGTTTCAGGTCGCAGTGACAAAGGGGAGGCGACTGTTTAATAAAAACATAGGTGGCCGCGAGCCCGAAAGGGTGTGTACGGCCGTTGAGTCCTGGCCAGTGGTGGTACCTAAAACTTGGGTCCAACCGAGCTAAGGGCCACTAAACGCCGGGAGTAACTCTGACTCTCTTAAGGTAGCCAAATGCCTTGTCGTGTAAGTTACGA
>JBHLLT010000082.1:0-3187 GCA_048938855.1 Promethearchaeota archaeon | reverse complement strand
GCAATTAATGCATCGCAACATGCTAATAA
This sequence comes from Promethearchaeota archaeon, assembly GCA_048938855.1. Classification (GTDB taxonomy): domain Archaea; phylum Asgardarchaeota; class Lokiarchaeia; order Sigyniarchaeales; family SOKP01; genus Loki-b32. The sequence goes on along the minus strand of JBHLLT010000082.1, from coordinate 3,158 downwards.
CAAATCAGATTCATCTGGAGTACGATACTTACGCTTAATATTTGAACACTTTTCTTGTACTCTTGATAACTCAAAATAATCATACCATCGTTGCATATCAGCTAGGAAAATAAGAACCAAAGGAGCTTTTGCTATATGAGGTTGATTATCACAAGTTTTAACTAACATATCTTTCTTTTTTTGGTCCTTGACTTCTAAGATTGAATAAAACATCATATTTCCCGCTGTAGGGGCTCGCATAGCACTATGAATTATGATATCAATCTCATCCTGAGTTAAAGGAGTAGGTTTATACGCTCTTACAGTACATCTATTATTAATTATCTGAAGTACATCATTAAGATCATCAATATTCATTACAGATCACCTATCAAATTTACTAATCTAAGTTGTGAGTAATTCATCTTAAGGATTATTATTCAAAATAACTCTTTTTTAATTATTTTATATAAAATAATAAAAAAGGTAATTAGTCTCAATATATACTTTTAAACTGTAATATATAGATCAATTCAAAATACACGATAGTCAAATATGAGTCAGAATACAAATAAGAGTACTTTTTCAGATCATTTATTTCAATTTCGCTCTATAGAAAAAAAGAGGTTGATCTTATCGTTAATTATTACAACTACAGTCATGTTTGTAGAAATTATTGGAGGTTTTCTTACAAATAGTATTGCCCTAATTAGTGATGCCGGTCATATGTTTACCCATTCTTTTGCAATAGGTATAAGTCTACTAGCAAATGTTATTGCAAGAAAACCCCCTTGCCATCATAGAACGTTTGGATTATATCGAGCTGAGGTTTTAGCGGCTTTTATCAATGGCTTATTTCTAATCCCTATAGTAGGTGTAATAATTTACGAAGCAATTCTTAGATTTCTGAACCCCCAAGAAGTTATAGGATTTTATATGTTAATTGTGGCTTTTATTGGTCTTGCTGTAAACATTACTAGTATTTTAATACTTCAAGGTTACCGTGATTCTAGTTTAAATGTAAAAAGTGTGTTTTATCATATGATTGCTGATGCAGCTTCTTCAATTGGAATTGTAGTAGCAGCATTTATTATAATGTCTACGGGTTTTTCAATATTAGATCCCATTGTAAGTTTAGGAATCTCTATTGTTATTATCTATTGGGCATATGGAATATTAAGGGATTCTACTCGTATTCTACTCGAAATGGCTCCAAAGGGAATGGATATAGATAAAATAAGTGAGGATTTAAAGGTTAATTTTCCTGAAATTACTGAAATCTATGATGCACACCTTTGGACAATTATTCCAGATATGCTTATCTATTCAGCTCATGTTAAGTTGAATAATGAGATTATTAAGGAAAATCAAGAAGAATTAATATTGAAAATAAATGAGTACTTATCTAGGAAATACAGAATTATTGAATCAACAATACAAATCTTGTCTAAAGATGCAATTAAAGCATGTAATTTTTAGAATCATTTAGTTTAAAATTATAAAATAAACCTTTATATAATTCCATTACCCAAAATAAATATTAAAAAAATTCTCAAAATACTTTTAAAAGGAAATTATTATGTCTGAAGAAAAGAGAATTGATGCCTTTGCGATTATTATTTTAATAATTAGTCTAGTTGGCTTAATTCTAATGTTAGTTACTGATTTTGCTGGTACATATATTGGAGCATATAGATATTCATGTCTAACTGGCTGTGAGTATTGGACACCGACGGACTTAACTATGCAAATTTTTATGGTTATTTTATTAATAGCACAGATAGTATGGTCAATAAATGAATTACTTCCAGAAAAATTCCTCCCTTTTAAAAACTTAGATCTAATAGGGTTAATTTTTGCGGCATCCACAGCTCTATTTGCCGTTATAGGGATAGGGTCATTTGGTATTTACTATGGTTTATTAGGTGGGAATGATTGGTGGGCTGAGGCAGGATTTTATGGTGGATTTTTAGCGGGAATTATTAATGCAGTCTTTTATTTCTTAAGGTTTAAAAAAATAATCTAACTCCTTTTTTTTTAATATTTTAATTGTTGTAGCTATTAGAAATTAAATTTTTAAAAATTTTTTATTTCTTTATTGGTATTCTAATTCTATTATTGTCTCTATTTACACTATCAAGAAGTGAAAATCTTTAGATTTTAAATAATAAATTACATCCAAGATACTATTTTTTGTGTATTTGCTAAAATATCTACTAACTCTCCATAATTAATTGCTTTAATTTTATTATTCAGATTTTTAGGATCCATTCCTCTAGCCTTAATATCAGTTATCACAGCATAGAGATCAATGGGCAACTCTAATAACTTTACTAATGATTTAGGCGTAACTCCTTTAATTGTAGTACGATTTACTCCATCATGAATCAGAATTAATTCTATATTAATTTCTAGTTGTACTTGCTCCATAAGGATTTTAATAAGACTTTTAGCTTTATCTCTATTGTCAAGACTAAAACCATATAAATATACAATCGAATTTTTACTATTCATTGAATTCACCTATTTAATATTTAAAACTCATATCAGCATTTAAAATAAGGTGGGCGATTTCTTTAATGTCTACAACTTTAATATTATCTTCCAAAATTAAATCATTAAATTCTAATCCCAGATTTCTTATTGCTTCATCATGAACATAAATTTCCAATTCAGAGAGCTCAATTAGCCTTAAAATATTATCAAAATTATCCATGTTTAAAGCTTCTGGTGCTACATTCTTATTTAAGAAGTATACTGCATCTCGGAGTAAAATAACTTTACAAACTTCAACATCTCCTACAGCTAATAAACCTGCTGCCATTCTAATAGATTCTATTACCGAGTTTTTCCCAAATGGACCATCTTCACAAATTATTACAATCGAATTCACCAATTTCATATCACCCTCCTGGACCAAAAAATATAACTTTATCTGATTTGCTAGCCATTAATGAAAGCCCTCCCAAACCTTCTTGATTTGCGCCTTCTACGAATTCTTCTGATTTAATTCCAGTAAAACTAGTCCAAGTAGTACATGCTGAAAATTCTATGTCGTGGTTATTACAAAATTTTTCAAGACGTAGAGATAAATTTCGAATCGAGGAATCTTTTAGAATTTTTTCTTTTATGTTATATACTCCACTTCCATAGAAAAAGATCCCGGTAATCTCATGCCC
>JBHLLT010000024.1:0-42883 GCA_048938855.1 Promethearchaeota archaeon | reverse complement strand
ACTTGGAATGAAATTTCATATTTCGAACAGCGAGTAAGAAACAAAACAGTAATAAAATCTACTATTACTGCCAATTTGGTATCATTCGCAGTGGGTATTTTTACTTACGGTCTATTTACAATTTAAAAGATTGGAGATTTTAATATGAGAGAGAAGTTTCATAATAAGATTTTAAATTGGGCAATTTTTATTGCATTGATAGCTAATATTGTCGTTTTTAGCAGTTTTAGTGCGGTGTTACTTTCTTCAATCTTTAATCGTAATACTGAAACGGGAGAAATTCTCAGAGTAGCAATGACATCTAACCCAGTTACTATGGACCCTGTAGATGCATGGGATAGTGTATCAAATGATATGCTTAATCAAGTGCTTGAGACTCTCCTTGCGTATGATTTAACTGATCCAAATCTTCCACTTGTAGGACGCCTTGCAGAATCATGGCTTTGGCTTGATAATACAACCATCGAATTCAAACTGCGAGAAAATGTGTTTTTTCATGATGGTTCACGGTTTACCGCAGATTGCGTTTTGTATACAATTACAAGAATTAATTATTTTGGTAATTGGTCTGGAACCTTGGATCCTGAGACCCAGGTTATGGCATTTCCGCATTCGCTTTATAAATTTAGAGATGGAAATCCTATCTTTAATGATACTTTAAGTTATGCTACTGATGATTATAATGTAACTCTGAAATTAAATCGACCCTATGGACCAGTTGAAGGATTACTTGCTTATACGGCAAGTTCAATAGTTCATCCTAATTCTACTCCCGCAGATGAAATGTTGGATCGTGCCGAAGATCTAGTTATTGGAACAGGACCCTTCAAATTAGTGAGATATATTCCTACCTCAGAGATTCGATTTGCTCGATGGGAGAGATATTGGAGAACTGGAGCTTTTTGGGATCAAATTATCTATGTACTTTATAGAGATTATGATTATAATAGTAGAGGTGTCAACGCTAACAATGCGATGCTTAACGGAAAAGTTGATTGGTTAGGTCAGGGACTTGCATCGTTTATGCCCGATTTTGAAGCTGATTCGGATATAACGGTGACTGGGAACGGTACTAACGATTATATAAATGGGCAAGTATACTGGTATATTGGATTTAACACTGAATGGATAAATCAAACCTGGCGAAAAGCGATTTGTCATGCGTTTAATTATACTTATCTTGTTAAAGAAATTCTAGAAGATACATTTATAAAAGCAAATTCACTAGTCCCTCCCGGTTTTCCTGGACACAATGCTTCAATTGTAGGCGGCACATATAATATTCCATATGCTCGACTAATCATGCAGAGTATGGGATACGGATATACAGATGGTATTCCTTGGGATGTAGGCATTCAAGATGGTGAGAATTTTTATCCTGGTACAAATGAAACGCTATGGAAATATGCTTCTTTTATTCCTTTGGGAGGAAACTTCTCAGATCATCATTGGGATTTCGGTTATAAACAATATAATCACCATATTGAACTTCTTATCCAACGATTTTCAGAAGATATGGATTTAATTGGAATTGATATAACTCCACAAATATTAAGTTGGGATCCATTTCACCGTAAGTTTAATACACGACACATATGGTTTGCTGGTTGGGGACCAGACTATTTTGAGGCTTTTGTTATGATTAATCCATTGATAAATCCTGAATCAGCTAGTAATTATGGTAAGATTAATAATACCGAACTTAACATTCTCCTTGATCAGGCTACAGCTGAAATAAATACTCTACAAAGGTGTCAATATTATAAAAAGCTTCAATACTTAATTCATGATAAATACTATTACCATATGCCTTTATATTATAATAAACTCTCTTTTGTGCACGCTGGGACTTTGAAGGGATTTCCATATAATTCAATGAGCAGTCTATACTGGTATCCAACCTATCGTGATTATTAATTAATAAGAAGAAAATTAAAAATATTGTAGATGTCTAATCAGAAAATTGCTTTTTTCATTTTAATATTTTTTTAATAATTTTACAATCAAAATATTACATCTAATCTCAAAATATCTGATATTTAAAACAAAAATTTAAATGGAGAAAGAGGAAAATATCTCCTAGTTATAGAGAAAACCAAACATTTCATATAATAATTATGACCAACTTTAGGAATTTAAGTCTAAAGGGTGTAATTTGTTTAGGTGTTTTTTTCTTTTTCATTCCTATGGTGAGAGCTAATCCAATTCCCGCTCCTGTTTCTCCATTTCGACCAGGAATTATGTTTCTCTACATGAATTTTTTATTTGTTATTACACTTTTGATAGAAATATTAGTTTTTCGTTTGTTTTTAAAGAAAAATGAATTAATGAAACATGCGAAAGATTTCTACAATTCAATTTTTCTGGTAAATTTAATTAACTTTCCTATAACGCAAATCATTGCTTTTGTCATTTTTCAAATCCCTTTAGGTGAGTTTGATGCTGTTAATATTCTCTTTATATCAATTTTAATTGAGATTTTTCCCATTTTGTTGGAGTGTCTTTTATATTTAAAAATCTATCAAAAACTCAATATAATTCCCTGTTTTAAATACCCAGTGAAAAATATGAAGATTATAAAATCTACTATTACAGCAAATCTAGCTTCATTTGTGTTTGGTTTCATTACATACATACCATTTTTTGTATAATTATAATGAGAGGGTATCATGAGTAAAAGAAGTGATATAAAATTCTTGGAACCTGCTATAATAATTGTTATTATACTGAATGTTATTATTTTTGGCAGTTTTAGTTATATTTTAATAAGAAATGTATTCATAGGGGTTGACTATTTTTATCCAGATTTAAAAATAGCACAGACATCCAATCCTCTTACTATGGACCCTTGTGATAGCTGGGACAGGACATCAAATGATATGCTTGATCAAGTTGTTGAACCTCTAATTGCTACTGATTTAACAGACCTTAGTTTCCCAATTGTTCCTAGACTTGCTGAATCATGGGTTTGGCTTAATGAGACATGTGTTGAGTTTACTTTACGGGACAATGTGTTTTTTCATGATGGTCAAAAACTTACTGGAGAAGATGTTGTTTGGACTTTTGAAAGAATTAACTTTTTCGGAAACTGGACAGGAACATTAGATCCTACTAAATATGTTCAAGCTTTCCCACACTCTCTCTATAAGTTTAGTAATGGTCATCCTATCTTTAATGATACCTTGAGTAGGATTTGGTGGGATGCACATAAAGCAAGTAATCCCTTGGTGGTTAGGCTTTATCTTAATGGTCCATTTGCCCCTACTGAAGGACTTTTATCCTATACAGCAAGTTATATTGTAGGTCATGAATCTACTCCTAAAGATAGAATGTTAAGTCTTGGTACAGATCTCCTTATTGGAACTGGACCTTTCAAATTAGTTGGATATATTCCTAACTCAGAGATTCGATTTGCCCGATGGGAAAGATATTGGAGAACTGGTGCGTATTGGGATAAAATTGCCTATGTATATTATAAAGATGCCGTTACTGCTAACAATGCTATGTTAGCTGGAGATATTGATTATTTAGGTCAAGGAATTGCTTCACTCAAACCTGATTTTGAAGCAGATCCTGATATTACAGTAACCGGAGATGGAACTATGGAATATATAGCAGGATCTCTCTATTGGTATATTGGTTTTAATTCTGAAATTATAAATCAAACGTGGAGAAAAGCAATGTGTAGTGCTTTCAATCATACTAATTTCATTGAACATATTAGTCAAGGTACTGTTGTTTCGGCTAACTCTTTAGTCCCTTCTGGTTTCCCGGCACATAACCAATCAGTGGTTGGAGGATCATATAATATCCCCTTGGCTAGAATAATTATGCAAAGTATGGGGTATGGCTATACAAATGATATACCTTGGGATGTAGGTTCTCAAGTTGGAGAAAAGTTCACTGCTGGTACTAACGAATCTTTATGGTTATCAGCCGAATTCATTCCGACAACCAATGCATCAGGGTGGACATTACCTACAGGTAATTTTACATTTAATGGTTTTAATTTCCATTATAAAGGATTTAGCAATTATATAATTGATCTTCTTGATCAGTTTAGAGATGATATGCATATGATAGGAATTAAAACTGCGTACCCAGACCAACGTTTTCAATGGGATGATCCCAGTTCTCCAAAAGAACTTCATATTTTTTATTCTGGATGGGTTCCTGAGTATTTTGAAACCTTTACTATGATTAATCCTCTGGTTAATCCTGCATCTGCGTCAAACTTTGGAAAAATTAATAATTCTGAAATTAATTCACTCCTTACTACTGTTTTAGCTGAAACTGATACTCATCAAAGATATGAGCTTTATAAGAAACTTCAGTACTTAGTTCATGATAAGTATTATTACGAAATACCTTTATATTATGATAAACGCTATTTCGTGCACACTGAAACTTTGAAGGGATTTCCGTATAATCCAATGAGTAGTCAATACTGGTATCCAACGTATCGTGGATATTAATAATATTCAAAATAATGATAATTAACCAACAAAAGTTTATATTAAAATACTTTTTTTAATCTTGTGTTAATTAAAAGTCTATTGAGTCATTTTAGATTAAAAAATTATAAGTGTAAATTGAGAATATTTGATATAAAATAAGAGCTCAGTTTTTACAATAAGAATCATAGCATATATTAATGATGAATTAATCTATCAAATTTTAGTAGAAATACAATAAGTGTGATAAAACTGGTTAAAATAATAGTAAATTGTAAATCTTGCGGAAAAGAAATAAAATTGGATTTTAATGACTCAAGAGCATTATGTAAAAAGTGTCAAAAGAAGTATCCTAAAAATGTCAAAAAGACTTCTAAAAATTTCGATTTTTAATAGGGATTAATTCTAATTAAGACAAATAAAAAAAAAATGTAATTTTATTTAGCATTTTCATCTTCTTCCATAATGCCAAGTTTATTTCCTTCTGTATCCTTAAACATATAGAAGTATCCTACTCCTGGCACTGTAATTTTAGGGCTTTCAATTGTACCCCCAGCTTTTTCAATTTTCACCTTAAACTTATCTACATTGGAAACTTGAATATAGTTAAAAACCTGATCGTTAGGTTCTTCTCTTTTTTGTAATCCTCCATTAATTCCTTCTTCATCATCCTTACCCGCTTCAATTACCCAGTATTCCATTGGACCTTCCCACTTTTCAAATTTCCAATCAAAAGTGCTTTCATAAAATTTTTTTGCTCTTAATGGATCATCTGAATTTATTTCAAAATGTACAATTTTAGGCATAAAATTTCCACCTTTTTGATTCTTTATTTAAATCATTCGCAAAAAATATAAATTTTTAGCTTAAGATCTGAAGGAATCAATATATATTTAATACATATGAGTCTGAGGAAAAAAGAATTTGAAACAAAAAAAAATTACATAGAAAATATGGTAATTAGAAAAAAAATTACTTAAAATCTTAAAGGTTTAATTTAGATCTCCAAAATCTTATCTTATTTCTTAGTTCATCTTTTTCGGTGTTAGTTAGTAGGTTCCTATTTCTTTTAAGTGGATCAATTCCCATCCTCATTTGTCTTAGAATAGCACTGAATCCTTTTTTTTCAAGTAGATCATCCTGTAATTTTTCTAATAGGAGTGCGAGGTTTTCTCCTGATACGGTATCGATTTTACTTAAAAGATTGTCAAATTGATTTGAAAGAAAGCCATCCGTTGATAAATCTATATCTGGTTTTACTATTGAAGAAGGTCTTACTGATTCTATTTGAGGCTTTGGTATTTCAGGGACTGAGGGTGCAATTATCGGTTTAGGTGTAGAAGGTAATGGTTGGGAAGGTTTTGGTGCGGGAGAAGTAATCGGTTGGTGATATTCTGGTTTTGGTATAGTTGGTTCAGGGGCATATTTAATCACTTGAGCAATTTCTGCTTGGTCAAATTTTTTACTCTGTATCCATACATCTTCTAATACTGCTGCAAATAATTTTACATGTTCTTCTAATACTGAGCCCATTCCAGCTATTTGTAATTCTCCTGTTTCTGATTTTGATAATACACATACAATAACTTCTTCGAAATCTTTATTTATCGACCACAGATTTTCTCTAGGAAAGTGTCGTATAGTTAAATTTGAATATCCTTCTACTTGCTTAAATCTCATTTGATCTTGTGGATTATTTAGATCAAAATTGGTCGAAACTCTAATATTTATATGTTTTTTTAAACTTGTTAATGCTACTAAGTCAATGTCTTCTAACTTCGGAGCTACAATATGAACTCGCATTTTCACACGAGATAATGATTCATTTATTTGAGCTTTGATTGCTTCTACACTTCGTACAAACCAAACATCTTTGAAACTTAAAAGTGAAGCTTGTTTTGAACGTTCCCAAAATTCTTGCATTGTCAACTCTGCACTTTCTAACTGATTTATAATGTTATGGATAATGTCATCTTGTATCGTTTCAAAAATTTCTGTGCGGAATAAGTCCTTCAATTCGGCAATCCCGGTTAGAATATCATCATAAACTCCAGTAACTCTTTTTTCTAAATCATCTAATGTACTGACCATCCCGCCTTGAATATCAGTAAATACAGTTCCTAAGTCAGTACTGATTTCACCCGCTGTATCTGTAAGACTACCTAATTGATTTATGACTTGATCTAACATACTTTGAGTAGTTTCTACAAATTTATTTTTAAATGTTTTAGTTATTTCTGCAAATTGCTCTGAAATTACCTTCGACACGATTTTTTCTGCCATATTGCTTAAAGCTCCAATCCTAAATTGCTTTTCAAATCTAGATGCGATCTCAGATTTTACAGAGTCCAAACGAGATTCCATTGCCTCAAAATCTCTAGTTATATCGGCAGGAACTATTTCTTTTAAATTAAGTATGAATCTTCTTACATCTCGAAACCTACTTACTTGTTCCATTTCTTTTTCAAAACGATTAAATTGTTCTTTTATCTGTGATGGTAATTTGGATTTCATTATTTGAAGATATGACTTATAGTCGTCAAGTTTCTTAAGTTTTGTAGATTGTTCTCCTAATGAATCAAATTTAGCTTGAATATTTTGAGGAGAAACGTTTTGAAAAGATTTTATTGTTTCTTTAAACTGATGAATTTGACTAACAAGTGCTGCATAAGGAGGTAAAGCTTCATAGACCGGCATCTTCCCCGGAATTTGTTTAAGAAGGCCTTTTTCTAATAAATTTTTAGCGATTTCAGTAGCTCTTTCTTCAGTTGTATTATTAAGTAGAGCAATTTCTCCTACCATTACAGGACCTCTTCCTGTAATCTTAAAATAAGTATCAACCTCATCATGAGCTAATCCAATGAGTTCTAAAACATGTTTTGTTGATGAGTCTTTTTCTTCTCCTGACATATTAATTTTTATCTCCTATTATTTTTTATAAGAAGCCTCAAGAAATTCTAAATGTTTTAATGCTACATTTTTATTTAGTTTTCCTTCCATTCTATCTTTACGAATCTTCTCTATTAAATATTCGGGATAAAAAGTTTGTACAACAATATCAGTTAATAAGAATATCCATAAAGTATCTTTACTATCCCTAATAACTTTAAGAATTTGATTATCTTCCATACCTTTTAAATATGTTCCAATCTGGTCTAAACTTTCTCCAGGACCTTTTGGGATTTTATTTAGAGGATATGCTCTTTCTCTAAATAAGGTAATGTAATCATAATTATCTGGATTCATTAAAGTACGAGCAATTGTAAGATTATCCTCAGATGTAGGTTTATAGTTCAGAAAAAATTGATTAACTTCCTCAAGATATTTTGAAGCAACTTCAGGGTTAGGTAAGCCTTTCTTCGCATCCTCAACTAATTTTACTACGGGTGACCGAAAAATAGTAAAATCATTAAGAAGAAATAAGGTAATATCAGTATTTCCCTCAACCCAATCCTGCATTAATAACCCAGTTTTAATAAATGGATCCAAAATATATTCGATATTTGGGACTATTTTTTCTAATTTGTCTTCTATAATTCCCTGTAATTCTCGCCGTGATAATGATCTTTCTTGTAAAGCCTCTAATATTGTTCTAGCTTTTTCACTTATATAGATTTGGGCTAATCGTTGTTCTTTTGATAGGTTTTTTAATCTATCTAAGAGAATTAATGTATTTCGCAAATAAAGTTTTATAGTTTTTACAATCTCATAACTTTGAGATACATTCGTACTCATATGTCTCAAATATTTTAATAAATCTTGATTAATTTCTTGTAAAACTGCTTCACCAAACATTTCTGGATCTTCACCTAATTCTAACATTAAATTTATCATTATTGGCATATCTGATTGCATTCCAGTAAAATAGCTTGAAACATTAGAACGTGCTTTTTCCAATCTTACTAACACATTCCCTGCTGCTCCTGCTCCTGTAATATGAGCATAAAAAATCCGCATCATGTCATCTAAATCAATTGTGAGATCTTCGGGATAGCTTAATTTAACCACTAATCCTTGGTCTTCTGTCCATTCTGTTATAACATATCCATGTGGTATTTAGATCCCCTCCTTCTTTTCAATTATTGTTTTTTCATTTTCTCCCCATATTCTGCTGCTTTCTAAATTTAAATCCTTCAATCGATTTTCAATTGATTTAGTTATTGTTTCTTCTCTTGATTCTACTAAAATGGTCTTAATCTTCTTTGCTTTCTTAATTTTCTTCTTTAATTTTCTTATTTTTCGCACCATAGGAGGATATTTAAAATGTGTTTGATATAAAGTGAAAATTATAACCAAACCTAAGATTACTCCACCAAGGGTATATATAAGCCAACCCAAATCAGGTTGAGGTGTAGGTACATGCGTTCCGACATAAAGTGGTATTTCTAAATCCACAAATTCATAATCGACACCTGCATATACTGATATAGTAATTGTGTGAGGCCCTTCTGGGGGAGCTATTATTACTCCTTCATATATTCCGTCATTCTCTGTTAATACTCTGGGAATTGGATCTTCATCCCAAGTATAAGTCACTATTGCTCCTCTTATCAATTTATCATTATCAGTGTCATTTAACATTATCTGTAATTGAGCATTGTGTCCTACATCAATATTAATGGTGGAGTTTCCAGATACGGTTAAGATTTCTGTCTGTATTTTTCTCACATTTATTATTGGATTAATAGATTTACCTTCAAAGTTAATTTTTGTAGCTTCTATACTTAAGTAATTATCGCCCATACTCAATTGTTGTGTAGTATTGATGGTAATCGAATAATTATTGGCAAATTCCTTCAGATTCTCTATTATTCCTATTCCAGTTAGTTGAATCTCTGCTCCGGGGATATGATATCCAGTACCGTTTGTATATCTCACAGTGATTGTTAAATTTTGACCAATAGGTACAGTAATACTAGGAGAAAGTGTTTTATTCACACCATTTAGAAATAATTCTAAATTTGTGTGATAATCAGCAAAAAGTATTGTATACGAAACGTTAAGAAATACTTCATCTATGGAAATTTCAATAGTACGATTTAATTTAAAATCATCAGCTATATATACTTGAATGGAAAGATTAATGTTTTTATTCTCATCTATTAAGTAGGTTAAATCATAACCTCCTAATTTTGCGTCTTGAAAGCTCGTGGTAGCGGAGCTTAGTTTTACGGTTTCCGAATGTTTATTATTATTAATGAAGATTTGTATTTCAGAATTAGGAGAATCTTTGGTCCAAGTTTCATTAATCTTATATTTAAAGCTGAGTAATGCTTCATTGACAACAACAGTATCACTACTTAAATCACTTGGCTTACTTCCTTCTTGATTCCAAGATATAGAAGATAATTCATTGATCTTCTTTTCATAGGAAAAAGTTAGATTAAGTGATCTGACCCTTAGCTCAGTCCAATCATCAAAATCGGTTCCAGTATAATCATCTTCACAATTAATTTCTATTCCAACTATTATCGTAAAGTTATCATGACCTGGATCACTTTCAAAAATCTTAGTTAAATAATAGATTAAATCTTCCTCATCCCCATAAGGTTCGATTTGTTTATCATTATATGTTAACAATGGAGGAGAATTACGTCCCAAATCGGTCGTTTGGTTATAAGCAATTCTATAAGTATTAATCACGTTAATATCAGCAACTTCAATATAAAAAAATGCATGGTCATATATCCCTGGCTGATTTATAGTTTGTTCTCCACTGCCTGTTTCTGTGGTAGTATCTGTAGGGGTATCAACATTGTCATCTACATTAGCATACATTATCGCGGTAAAATTTGCAGATGTTATCTCATACTCAGACATATCAACATCCATACTAACATTATATTTCCAATAAATGCTTGCAAATTGATCAGCTGTGGCATCATGCCATGAATGAGAGACATAAAATCCATTATTATCAATAGTTGCCGTGTCAGGATTAATTGCTGGTTCAGTTTTATTAAATTTTTCCCAATTACCACTATTAGCAATATTAATAGGATCATCGATAATTTTAGTTCTTTTATCACCTATTACTTCGAAATTAGCTTGTTCTGCAGTAGTATCTATATTTGCTTCAAGATCATTTGGATCACCTAATGATCCCTTGCTTGAAGTCCAATAAGATGTGGATGTAAAATTTGGATTTTCAATCCATTGTTTAAAATAAGATTCCTCACCGGAGGTATTTATTTGTTTTAAATCAGTTAATTCATTAGAATTTCCCAAAAAAGTTAAAAAAGGTACTTCTAATGCTCCAGATAAAAAAATACATAAAAATATTAATAAGCTAATGTTACCTGTCTTCTTCCTCATTGTAAACCATCTGTATAGTGTTATTTTTAATTTTTAAGATTTTTATATCTTAATTTTTAAGTTTTAGATATAATGAGTCATAAATCTAATGGAAATATGTTATATAAAAATCTTTTTTGTTTTAATGTCAAATCTTAGATATTAGTTATATAAAATTCTTAAATATTTAAATGATACTTTACAGAAATATTTTAAAAAGGACTTTTTGTAAAACCTCCGTCAACTTGTATCACTGTACCAGTAATGTAATTTGCCTTTTCAGATGCTAAAAATACTACTAAGTTTGCTAATTCTTCGGGCTTTCCTAATCTTCCCAGCGGTATAGGATCTATCCAGGTTTTCTCAACTTCTTCATATGATTTTCCTGTATCTTGAACTGTTTTATTTATTAATTCTTTCATACGATTCGTCAATGTTGGACCGGGACATACAACATTAACTAGAATATTATGACTACCATATTCATTAGCAAGAGTTTTTGCAAAACCTACAACTCCTAACCTCGTTGTATTAGATAAAACAAGATTATTCAAAGGTTGCTTAACTGAAATTGATGTGATTGCAATAATTCTTCCAAAATTCTGCTTTTTCATGATTGGTACTATTAAATCTGTAATGTGAACAAATGATAGAAGATTCAAATCAATCGAATTTTTCCAATCACCTTTAGTGATCTCTTCAATTGGTCCAGAAGGAGGCCCTCCAGCATTGTGAACAAGAATATCAATCCTGCCAAATTCACTAAAGGTTTTTTCTACAAGATTTTCAATCTCATCCTCATACCTTAAATCTGCAATAATAGAAAAAACTTTATTATTTGCATTCTTTGAATTTAACATCTCAATTTTACTTTTTGCTATTTCTAAATTTTCTTCAGAACGACTGCACAATATAACATTAGCGCCTTCCTCATAAAATCCAGATGCACATGCAAACCCTAAACCTTTGCTTGATGCTAATACTAAAGCAACCTTATTCTCTAATCCTAAATTCATTATATTTGATCATCCTCTCTCTTATTTTTTAGAATTGAATTTATCCTGTGAATTTGGTACATTTTCTGTAAAAATAATTACACCTACTACAGTTTTCAGCACTTACACACTCTTCTGCAATTGGGCATGCAACACTTTTTTTTTCTAATTTTATCATTACTCTATGTAATCGGTATTCGATTTCATTTCTCACTTTAATACACCCTAATTCTCCTTATTAGACCCATAAATTCATTTCTGACTATATTTACTTTTTGATATTTTAATTAATTTATTTCTCATTAAAATTATTAAGTTTTTGATGTAATACTTCTAAAATCTACTTCTTAAAAATCATTTTTCCTAAATTTCATATGAAAGATTTTAAAAGGATAATTTTATAAATTCAAATAGTTATAATAGTTTTAAAGATTAAAGAATATATTATTAATTATAAGATTAAAATTTCTTTAAAAGGTGTATTAGCATTAGTATTGACACAAAAAGTTTCGATAATATCCTCAGTAAGATTATAAAGAGTGAAAGTGGCATTAAAAAAGTAATTTTGGTTGATAGAACAGGATTAACTATTGCAAGTGTCTCGAAATTTTCCTACTTCCCAGCTGATGTTGATGGGATTGGTGCTATTGCTAGCGCTGTATTTTGTGCATCAGAAGAACAAGGAAAAAATTTAGAACTTGGTAATCTTGAAATTGTCACTTCAGAATTCAGCGGAGGTAAGATATTTGCTTCTTCTTGTGGACCTAAAGGTGTTCTCACTCTAATCTCCGATCCTGAGATCAATATTGGGCTAATTAGACTTATTCTTAAGAGATCTGGAGATGAATTAAAGGAGATTTTAGATGAATTCTTATCTGAAACTGTCGAAGTTATGGATAGTGGCTTGGATTTATCAGATCTTGACTCACTTACACCTGATTAATAGACACATCGTTCATTAAAATTATTTTTAATTAAATAAACTAAACCTCTTTATTAATTATATTAGTTAAGAGAAATTCAATTTTTATCAGTCAAAATAAAAATAAAAAAAAAAATTAAGATTTTCTTTTTCTTATAAAATATGTTGATAATATTACTGCGAGAGCCACACTTTCAATAATAACAAGAATTAATAAAAATATACTTAAATCAAACGCGAAACCACCAGTCCCAGTGCACACATTAGCCTCAAAAATATTTCCTGTACTTCCTGTCTCGTTATAACACACGATATTCCCTAATAAGATATTGCTAATGATTTTATTGTTATTACTCGAGACAAGATATGTTCCATTTATATTATTGTTGGCTACATTCGAAATTATAGTATTATCTTGGCTTGTCAATAAATTAATTCCATTTTGCCCGTTATTACTTGCTGTATTATCTGATATAATATTGTTATCACTACTCACAAGTGATATTCCATGATCAACATTATTGGATGCTATATTATTTATTAATAAGTTATCATCACTATTGGCCGCAAAGTTAACTCCACTCATATTATTGTAGTTAAAACTGTTATCTTTTATGATATTTCTTACAGAACCGCCATCCAAAAGAATTCCATGCATACCATTATGATGTACATTATTATCTTCGATTAAGCTATCAGTCATGACAGAATGGTAAATTCCATTGTTTTTATTTTCATAAACTGTATTCTGAGTACAAGTTATATTATTACCTAAGGCTATAAATATGCCGTCCACAGTATTATTATATAAAGTGTTCTTATGGATGATATTATGGAAACCAAAACCTTCATAAAGTCCTATACCCAGATTATCATTTGCTACATTCTGGAATATTTCATTATAATCACTAAAAACACAATAAATTCCATTATTATCATTTGAATTTGCAGTATTTCTAGAAACAGTATTCCAATCACTGCCTAGAGCTATATTAATTCCCATTCCACCATTATCGTTAGCTGTATTTAAATTAATAGTATTACGAATCCCACCAAACACAAAAATACCATGTTGTCCATTACTATTTGCATCATTATTTGAAATAGTATTTCTATTACAAGAATCAATTTGAATTCCGTTGACGCCATTACTATTTATCGTATTTGTAGATATTGTATTGTCATCACTATTTGTATCCATTAAAATTCCATCTGCATTTTGATTATCATTTATCTCATTATTAGAAATAGTATTATGAGTACTCTGACTAAGATACAGTCCACGATATTCATTTGCTGATATGTTATTATATCTAATTGTGTTAAAATGAGAATCTATCATGTATATCCCATCTCCATCATTCTCGGAAATATAGGAATCTCTTATTTGAGTATTATTCACATTTTCCATGAAGATTCCTATGCAATTAGAATACAGATTATTGACTGAAAAACAGTCATCGATTAACCCATTAGTTACATTATTCATATATAATCCTGCTCCTGTCATATCCGCATCTTGAAAAGTACAATTTCTAAGGATAAAATATTTACGTGAATTAAATATTTGTAAGCAATGTCCATCTGGATTTAAAAGATATTCGAAAATACCATCTAATATTCTATAAGGACTTGCAGGGGTACCAAATCCAGTGCAAATCCCACTTGATTTTGCCCAATCCCAATCTTGGGCGCCATTATCATCAATTATCAGATCTTGATATATAGAAGCCATTTTTAATAGCTTATTATCATATTCATTACCGAATTTAATTTGATCATTCAAATCATAAAAATTAGTGCATAGAGTGACTCCCAGTAAAGAAATCATTAAAACCGTTACTAAGCTAATCGAATATTTTTGTTTTTTTCTATTTATCATTAGATTAACCCTTTTTATGTAAAGATAATATGTAATTTATCACTTATCAAATATATAAATCTACTATATAAGGATCCAAATTCTTCAACGCATCGTATTTAGAATTCCTTCTCAAATTTGAAGGTATGTTTCAGAAAAATCACAAAAGTTTTTCAAGATTATATCTTAAAGAAATTTATGTCATTTGATTTTGTAAAAAAATTAGATTTTAAATCAGAATACTTTGATCTCTATAAATTATCAGAAAGTGCTTATGCTGCTATTGGCAAAAAAGAATCCGATATGGGTGGCAATGCTGGTTTTATAGATATTGAGGATTATTTAATACTTATTGATACTACTGGAAATGTAAATGCTGCTGAGGATTTAAAAAAAGCGGCTATTCAATTTACTGAAAAGCAGCCTAATTTTATAGTAATAACTCATTATCATATGGATCATCTAATGGGGACATCTTTGTTTGATAAGACAACTCAAATTATGACTTCACACCGAACTTTGAAAAATATTCAAACAGAAGGAAGGAAACGACTAGAACAGTTGAAGAATATGGATCTAACCGAAATGGAGGAATCACTTAAAAATGAAACAGATGAAGCAAAAAGAAAGGAAATTGAAAATGATCTTATATTTATTAAATCTGTTCGCTCACCCAATTTTTCAATCCGAGAACCCAATCTTGCATTTAAGGAAGGATGTGTTATATATGGTAAAGGGGAATCAGTTCAAATGCGAACATTCAAAAAAGCTCATACTGATGGAGATGTTATAGTATATATCCCTAAAGAGAAAGTACTATTTTCGGGAGATCTTTTATTTGCGCGTGTTGATCCTTGGTTAGGTTCTGGAAATCCTGAAGGATGGATCTCAGTAAATGAAGAAATTATGGATATGGATTTTAAAGTTGTTGTTCCTGGACATGGTGAATTAGCGTCTAAAGAAGAATTTTCTCTCGAAAATAAATATATCAGAGAAATTTTAGATTTAGTAAAAAAACGTATTGATGCGGGAGAAGATCCAACCCAACTTAAAAGAGAAGATTTTTCAGAGGAGTTGCAATCTTTTGATAGTTCTGTTTTAGAATGGAATCTTAATTATCTCACAGAGTTATTAAAGAAATCCTAATAAAATTGTTTATTTTTTTTTTTTAAATATATAACTCTCAATAATTATTTAATTATATTATTCAATACAAAGAGAATCATTTCTGCCAAAAGTTATTATTTAGTTCAACGTTTATTTCAAGTTCAAATGAAGTTTATTAAATTAACCTATAAATAATTTTAATTCATTTTTTCATTTAATTAAACGTTTAAGTGAAAATTATTATGAACTATAAACAAATTGATTTTAAATCAAAATATTTCGATCTTTTTGAGTTATCAGAAGGTATCTTTACTGCATTATCTAAAAATGATTCTGAAGCACGTGTGAGTGCAGGACTCTTTGATTTAGGCAATTATATAGTTGTTTTTGATACACTATTCTATCCGGGTGCTACTCAAGATTTATATAATCTTATAAAAGAGTTATATCAAAAAGATCCTTCGTTAATTATTAATAGTCATTTTCATGGTGATCATTTGTTTGGGAATTGCATTTTTCCAGAAAACATTCCAATTGTAAGTACTCAGCTTACACTAGAAAATATAAAAGAAGTCTGCTTTGAGCAGTTAAAAAATTTTAGAAATACTGCAGATGAAGAACTTCAGAAGCGAAAGGAAATGTTAACATCTGATAATCCCCCATATGGTGAAACTGAAATATATAATGATATAGAGTTTTATAACTCTGTTAAAGATCCAAATTTCACAATTAGATTACCTAATTTCTTGATTAAAGATAAATTAATAATAAACGGAACTAAAAGAACTATTCAGTTGATACCATTTGGCACAGGCCATACAGAATCTGACATTATAGCCTATTTTCCAGATGAAAAAATTTGTTTTATGGGAGATTTATTATTTGCTAATTTGGATGATAGTTGGGCTCCAAATGATACTGGGAGGTTTAATGCTATTGATCCTTTAAAGTTGTTCGAGAATTTGAAGAATATTTTAGAAATGGACATTGAAATTTATGTGGCAGGGCACGGAGGAATATCAACTAAAGATGCGGTTCAAATGAATATGAATTTCATAAAAAAACATTATATTGACAAATCATAAGATCAAAAGACAATTTCAAGACAGTGTGTCAAATCTCGATTTTCTTGTGAATTATTTAAAAAATCTTAAAATTTTTTCTAAAACTGAAAATAGTTTAAATAAGATTCTTTTCTTTTATAATTTTATAATATTTATCACGTTCTTGTCTAATTAGCTTAATTTCTTCCCTTAAATCAGTTAATTCTCTCTTAATATTTTCCTTCTCATTATTTACGCCTAAGAGCTTATCATTTAATATTTTAATTTCCTTATCCAAATTCGGAACGGATTCACTCTCTCGCTTTGCTTTTAACGCTTGAAATTTAAGCTTTTTATTTATTTCGTTTAATTGTTGAATCTCTTGCTTTAATTTATTGTTCTCCAATTTTATCTTTTTAATTTCTACAAGCAACTTTTCAGCACCTTTCTCAATTACATCTGTATCATCTAATTTCGCTTTTAAATTATTTATACGCTCGTCTTTCTGATTCAATGATAATTTTTGAACATTTAATAATCTGGTAAGTTCTTTATTTTTTGAGGTTAAAGTTGCATTATACTCGTTTAATTCTGCCATTTGACTACTCCAACTTTCTAATTTTGAATACAACTTTGCTACTTCATTCTTTAATGCTTCTACATTTCTAAGATGGTCGGTTCTATCAGAAACCAGCATAGATACTTTCTGAGCAAGATCATCAATTTTTTCTTTCTTTTCTCCAATTTCTTCTTCAAATTCCATTCTCTCTTGCCAATAAGCGTCGAGTTCACCTTTTTCTAACAACTCATAAGATTTTGCGACTAGTTCTTTAAATTTTTTTTCTTTTCTTTGTGGTAATAGTTCGAATGCGATTCTTCGTACTTGTCCTTCAAAATTTCTAGGGAGTATATCTTCATCAGAAAGGAATACCGTAATTACATTATCTCCTTTCCCAATAAAATGTTTGGAAGAATGACCCGTAAAAAAACTGGCTACACTTAGGTCACGTTTTATTTGCATTTCTAAATAATTAGGTCCTGTTCTTACTCTCTTGTGTTCTTCAAATACAGTTGAAAGCATTGAGTCCGTTACTCCTAATTCTTCGCATATATTTTCAGGGAATTCCACATCTTTCACTAAATCTGTTTTCTTATCTAGCTTTAAAATCACAATTCCTTTCAATTTATATCCCTAAAAAGCAATTAATCGTGTTGGTTAAAATGCAGCTTTATATTATTTTCACTAATAATAATTACTATAAAAGAATATATTAGGGTTTCTTCAACCATTAATAATTTAAGAATATACGTGAGAAAAAGTATCTACAGTTTTTGAAACATCAGTACTTAAGTAATTGCTTTTAAACACTGATGCAAAAAAAGCGCGATCTTCAGGATTAAAATAATTATATCCGAATTTTTTCCAATCAATGGTTGAATGTAATGGCGCAAAAAGGGCTATTTGATCTTTCACTAGACTCATTAATAATATATCTTTTTCTTCTTTTGTGTTATTTGATTGAATATTTAATAGCACATTTTCACTAAAAAAGTCCCAAGTATCTTTAAATTGAATACATAGTTTTTTAATATCAATTTTGTTGTCCACAATTAACCTTGCTAAAGCCATAACAGATGTGTCATAAGCACTTACCTTATTCTGTTTAAATTGCGGATTTGAAACTAATATGCTAGGGATAGCTTTAGTTTCTTTTTGATATTGAGGTGTATTATACTCTGGTAAAATCCTTAATTGGTTTAACCCTAAAATATTTCTAACATCTGTAAGCTTACCTCCTGTATCAAAAAATTGCTTATTTATTATATATTTCATTAATTTTTGGGCATGAGCATCACCAAAATAAGGATAATCTGTAGCAAAAAGAAGATACTCGGACCAATCTCGATTATCTACGCTTTTTTTGTTATGAGATTGAAACCATTTGCGAAAACTTTCAAAAAAATTCCCAGCACCGGCACCATGTAACATTGAAAGATCTCCATAGGTGTTTGGTTGGACAATAGTATTATATACTTCATAATCATCAATGTTTCCTTGGGCAAAATGCGCTATAATCACTTTAAAATGAGGCAATAAATCTGGAAATTTTGATTGGATTACATTTCTTGATGCTCTGATTAATTTCCCAATTTCTAATATTGACCCCCGACCTCTTGTATCAAAAATAACAGGTAAGGAATAACTAGCAGCTTCAACAAGAACATTAATGACTTTTTCTGAAGTCATATTATCAATATAACCTTCAGATCTAGGATGCAATTTTAACCCTCGTAGACCAAGAGTTTCCCGGATATATTTCACTTCATTTATAGCTTTCTGCCCTTCCATTGGATCGCAACGACCATAACCAACTAATTTCATAGAAAATGGAAATCTTGTTGTAAAGCGTGATACATTAATATTACTCGCTCTGTACAATGCTTCTGGCATTTTATCCCTAAAAACATCTTGAAAAGGGAAGCAAATACCCATATCGATAAAGGAATAAAATTTCGATTTCTGTTTTAAATCAGAAAATTTCTTTCCTATCTTCTCAAGCTCTCTATAAAGTTGATCTGTGAATGGAAAAGGTGTAAAAGACCATGAGATTTTCGTAAATTTTCCATCCATGGTTGTAGTAAAAGACTGTTCTCCAGTTTTCTCCCAATCAGCTTGTACTCTTCCTTGGACATTGCCCCAAAAATCGAATGTCCCAACTCCTGGAGCTAAAGGATTCATCATAGTGGCTCCATCTACATCTTGACCAAGATGAGAATGAGCATCGATTACAAGTAGATGTTCTACTCTTTTCTTTCCATCTTGTTCTATAGTACATGTTAACATTAATTTATCCCCTATTTTTTAATAATGATAACTAGTCTCTCATCTCTTTTGGGAGTGTTAAAACTCCTGTAAGTGGATTATTTAAAGGATCCTGACAATATTGAATAGTAAAATATATTAAATCATATAGGATACTTGGATTTTCTCCATTTTTCAATTTATAATCGTAAAGTGAAAGTTGATACTCAGCTTCCGTTATTGGGGGTTGAGCATATGAAACACTCCCAAATACAGATTGTAAAATAGGTTTCATAAATGGAGAGTATAAAAATCCTAACTCCTTCAATTCATCTTTTAAATAGAAAAACATTCTTTGCACTGCCTGCATCATATAACGTATTGGTTGATCTTTCGGTCCTAAATATTGTTCGGCAAATTCAGGGTCATATTGAGCTAGATTTTCTCGAGTTAGATCAGGTGCAGGTCTAAATAAGGAAATTAACCCACGTTCAATGGCACCCTTACGATTAGGTGCAATAGTATTGCTTCCTGCATCTGGAACCCATACTCCTCGCTGGAGTAATTTTCTAGCCTTATAGCACATAGTTTGTATTAATAGGGCAATACCAATTCGACGACAAATAGAAATTTGAGCATCACTTATGCGAACCTCAATTGTACCCCAATCTGTAAAAGGGAATACGTCTTGAAAGCGCCCATCTTCTAGACTAGCTTTTTGTACAATTTGGAGAAAATAGTTTTGCGAATTCTGATCTGACGATGTTAAATACGGAATGAAATGATTAGGATCATTATTACTTAACATAGTAGTATTATTTTTCAATCGCAAAGATCTAACACAATTAGGCGCTGTGATACGACCATTAATTATTTTTACTACATCTGTGGGTTTATTGTTTATAATAGGCGAATTGCAAGTAAGAGCAATAATGTGGGGGATAAAATTACGGATCATACAATAAGCTTGAATTTTTTCTATTTCTGATTCAAAAGTACCAATGTGACTGTGGTCCGCCTGACTTACCCCTCTCATATATTCACTAGTCGCTGGATTTATAGCAGAAGCAATTATGTGTAAATCTTTAGGTAATGTGGCTTTTGCCAATAAAAATAATGTACTCGCCCAGAATGCTAATTCTTCAACATACATGCATGGAGGTGTAACGAGCTCTAATATATATGTAATTGCTGTTACGTTTCCATCTCTGGCAAATGTATCAATATCGACTGAACCATCTCCTAATGCGTAGCGAATATTCATTGCATATCCCTTTTCAAGATCATCTCGTCCCCAAGGTCTGGCTAAAACCTTTTGTCTAATATAATCTGGTACGGGTAAAAAATCGCTTCTCCCCTCATATAAGATCCCATCCATGATTTTGATAGCATCTTTTACAATTTCTTTCATTCTAAAAACCATTTCTTCCCCAGGAGGATAATCACCATTATCATCCGCGATTATTAACTCCATCTCGATACCATGAGTGAATGCTAAAGGAGTCCAGTGTTCAGTATCCGCTAACATATCTGCCCATGGTCTTTCAGGGATATATACTTCTCGATAATCTGACCCTAAAAATAATTTATCTCCAGACCTATCGATGCTCTTTCCTAATGAAACACTTGGTGCTACTGCTTTACCTTTCTTAGCATATATGTTAGAAATCGCGTCTGCACTTTGTCCAGATTTATGTTTCTGTTTTTTTTCTTTCTTTTGTTTCTTCTTTTTGTCTTTTGCCATAAAAGTCTTCCCTTTTGATTACTTTGAGCTATTTTCTGTTTAAAGATATCTTCTGTTTTTTTACAATATATATAAAAATTTGAGTTTATAATTTTTGATAATTTTCTTTAATTCAAAGTAAAGATTGGATAAAAGTTTTAAAAATGTCATAATCATTGAAAAATTCATATGATAGGACTAAATTGATGATTTTAGCTTTATTTGATGGAAATATCTCTGCGAGCTCATGAGAGATTTTACCACCTTTAAATAGAGAATTATCTTCAATTAGTTCTATCTTTTCTCCAATCTTTTTAATCTTTGAATAAAAAGGTTCACCTAAAGCATTTTCTGAAGATATTATTATCGTCGGTTTTCCTAAATAGGGAATAAAATCTAAATTAAATATTAATACTTGTCCTGGAGCATTGCTTAGATTCTTGAAAAATTGTTTTAATGAAGTTTTAAGAGTGTTTAACTCATTTTGGTTATAATTTTCTTTTGATGGAAAAACGAAATATGCAATTGATTTGTTTAATGAATATTTTATATCATTATATACTCGATCCAATATCGGAAAAATACTAAAATCAAAACTAAATAAGGAGAGAAATGCTATATTAAAATTGAAATCATCCACAAGAATATTATTACTAAGATTTCCACCTTTTAGGCTAAAATTTGTAATCTCCCTATTAACTTGAGATACAAAAGTATTCAATAAGAAATATTGAGAAAATACGGGAGTAGCTTCTACCTTAGTCTGTACTTCATCAACCATCTCATAAATAATATCAAATAGATCTTTTGTTAGTTTTTCTTTAAGTTCTTGAATTGAAATATTTTCAACAATAGCATGAGCAGTGTTAGGACTGTCATATTCAGCAAGAGCATTAATTGCATTCTTTATATTTTCATAAGATAATTTTCTTAATTTTCTATTATCTTGATTTTTATTGTAAGAAATGAGCCCTATTTGAACGATTAGATTAAAAACATTAATAACATCTGATTGAGCATTTTGACCATATAATTCTTTTGCTATATTAAACAAAACCCTAACTTTTTGAAAATCATTATCAATTTGGTTTATGAATTTCAAGGCTAATTTAGCATCAGTCTCAATGACTTTGCTGAATATATTACTCATGAATTCTTCTTTAGCAGAAGGCTCTGGAATTAAAGTTGTTGTGTTAATTGCTTGTTCAGGATTAATTTTAACACGATCAAGAGCTAACGATTTTATAATTTTATTTTTTAAAGTTAAATCTTGCATATTTTGAGTTAATTGAATCATCTGATCAAAATCCTTAGAAGCATATGCTCGAATTAAATTTGTATATAAGTCAAGTTGTTCATTACTTTTTGAAAGCATTAATGCATATTCTAAAGCTTTTAGGGGATTATTAATTGAAAGGTAACCTTTCGCTATTTGAATAATATAGGCGTCTATTTTTTCCAGTAGTTGAGAAGTTGGCGATCCCATAGATTGTGCTGAATTGAATTCACTTTTTAAACTTTCTAACTGTTGTTCTGCTTTAGTAATCGCATTTTGGTCCATATGTATAAAATATTCTTCTGAATCAAACATCTCAAGTTTTTCAGTAATAGTGAATACGTGAGATTTTAGGATTGATTTCATTTTGCTGGTAGGAGCAACATTCCTAACTTTTTGTACCTTAACTGTGTATTCAGTAATCTTAAGCCAATTTATATTAATAATTAATTTTCCAAAACCATCAATAGTAGGTTCTAATTTTAAGGTTATTTCTTTGGTTTCTCCTGGATTAAATTCTAGATGATTATTGAAAACTTCTGGTTCCACTTTTATTTTTAAATTCTCCCCTTCAAAATCGAATTTGTATGTCTCTTTTTTGCTTGAAGTGTTTACTGCATGTATTTTAACTTCATTCTCAATACCTGAAATTAACAAATTTTGCGGAAATTTGGAAATATTCAAAGAGATGGTTCTGTCTACATTTGACATGATTCAAAGGTTTTTTTGGTCAGTTGATTAATACTTATTCAAATGTCTCTTTATTTTTTAGGTTTGATAATTAATAATTGGTTAACTATTTTGAGGTTTTTAAAAAAAAGTCATGAAGATTATTTTCCCATCCTTCGATTTCTTCTTATATAATCTTCAAGATCTTCAATTACCATTTCTTTATTATAATCAGGCCATAGATCTTCCCGAAATTTAAATTCAGCATAAGAAGAATCCCACAATAGAAATCCTGAAATTCTTGCACCATCATCCATCCCAGTTCTAATTATATAATCTAGGGGCGGGAAATTTTTGGTGTATAAATATTTCTTAATTAATTCAACATCTATATCTTCTACATTTACAGAATCCTTGATGATAGATTTTACAGCATCAACAATTTCCTCATGGCCATCATACATAATGCAGAGATTTATAAAATTTTGATCGTGAGCTTTTGTAAAATTTATTAACTCTTGAATTTTTGCTTTTGCTTTCGGTGGTAGCATTGAAATTCTGCCAATAACACTAAACCTTACTTTTTCCTCTTTTACAATCGACTCGTTAATAACTGTGTCAACAGCTTTTATCATAATTTTATAGATATATTTAAGCTCTTCA
The DNA here is from genome assembly GCA_048938855.1 of Promethearchaeota archaeon. Classification (GTDB taxonomy): domain Archaea; phylum Asgardarchaeota; class Lokiarchaeia; order Sigyniarchaeales; family SOKP01; genus Loki-b32. The sequence goes on along the minus strand of JBHLLT010000024.1, from coordinate 19,073 downwards.
GCACTTCGTTTTTTAACATTTTCAAGAGATAGAATGTACAGACTTAAATAATGGATCCCTGCATCAAAAAAATCAAATAACCTTTTTTTCAGGTTTTCATACCCAACTAAATGCCCAAAATTAACATCAAGATTTCTTTTTGCTGCCCATCGTCTGTTTTTGTTTAGAAGTGGAGATCTCTTCTAAATTCCATCAACGATGAGTCCAATGTGCTTGGGTAACTTATCACTATGGTTTTTTCTTAAGTCTTCTAAAGTAGTTTCCATCTCTTCAGAAAAATAATATGTAATTTTCAATATTAATATAAATATTAAAAATATTAATTTTATCTAAAATTCTTTTTTGTTATTTTTTTATTATTTAAAGCTGAGCTAATGGAGTTTGACTAATTAATATGAAAACTCTGTTAATATTAACCTATATGGAAAATTAATTTACGATTTTCGCGTTCTTATTGTTGTTAAAAAAGAATGGTATTTTTCATAATATATACCACTTATAAGAATTTGAACTATTGATAATATGAGACTACTGAGAATTTTTAAATAAGTGCTTCTTCTAATAAATTTAATATTTATTTAGATAAGTTTTTGAATAAATAAATATTACTTTAAATTATTTATTTTTCATTGGAAAAAAGGAAATTTAACACTTTAAGAGACACGGGTAATGCTTTCTAACGATTATCTATTTTCAGATATTGGAATTGATTCGCTTTCATTTTTCTCACCTAGATTTTATGTTGATTTACGTGAACTAGCGAAAGAACGGAATATAGATCCTGATAAATATATAAAGGGTCTTTTGTCCAAAGAAATGCGAATACCTGAAGTTGATGAAGATGTTGTATCTTTAGGTTTAAAAGCAGGATATAATACATTACAAAGAGCTGGCATCTCTCCAAAAAGTATTGATGCTTTATTTTTCGGAAATGAAACTATTACATATAGTGTCAAATCAATATCCAATATTTTTGCTGAAATGTTAGGAATTTCTCCTAATTCGATTACTCAAGATATTTATAATGCATGTGCTGGAGGCACTTTAGCAATTCTTAATGCCATTGGCTTAATTGAAAACGGTATTATTGAAAAAGCCCTCATCATAAGTGCTGATATTTCCTCATATCATATTGGTTCCCCTGGTGAGCCAACACAAGGATCAGGCGCTATGGGTCTTGTTATTTCGAAAAATCCTAGAATAGCGAAATTTAGCAAAAAATTTGGTAAGGTTTCTGGAAATGTTAATGATTTCTTTCGACCACCTAATGAAAAAAATGCAAGTGCTTTTGGACATTATTCCCAAGAAGCATATCTCAAGTTTCAACTGGGGGCATATGATGATTTAATTCGAAATATTGGGGATTTTCATGCGGATTTTTACACATTTCACGCCCCTTATTCCAAATTACCTCTAAAATGTATGCAGCAGATAATTCTAAAACGTTGGGTTAAGCATATAAATGAACTTCCCAAATTTGAAAGAAATACAATTAGATCATCTATACTTGCGAAACTTGATCATTTTTTACATGATGTAACAGTATTACCAGAATACCTTTATTTAAAACTCAAAGAAAGGGGGTTTTCTTCCCCAACATTAGAGAGATTTTCCTATTGGGTAAATACAAACGTAAAAGAAAGGGTACTTCCTCAATTAAGCGTTCCAATGCATTTTGGTAATATGTATAACGCCAGTTTATGGTCACAGGTATGTTATTTGTTAGAAAATCAAGCTCGAGAAAATGATACAATCTATTTTGGATCCTATGGTTCAGGAGCTACCTGTATTTCAGGGCTTTTAAAAGTTCAGGAAGGTTTTCAAGCAGTTATCAAAAATGGGCCTCATATAAATGATTTTATAGATTTGAAACAACGTAAAAGTGTTCAAGAATATGAATCTGTTAAGAATGGTACAGTAAAACCTGAGATTTTTCTAGGTCATATTATTGAGCATGAACAAAATAATAAAAGAGGCTTCACATTGCATTTTTGTGATGAGGGGTGTCTAATTCCAAATATAAAAGGTTTAGATCACTGTCCTAAAGGGCATTCAGGATATCATAAACGGTTCTTTCCTCTTTTTGCAAAATTAGAGAGTGATCCTATAGTTCAATCTAATCATAATGATCTTAAATATCTAAAAAATGGTTTTGTTAGAGTAGCAAGTAATGCAAAAAAAGGGAATGCATTAGAATATGAAATCAGAAGAGTTGAAAATGAAAATGAGGAAAATATAAATGCAAAAGGATTACTAAATTGGAGTCCTATATACATGCCTATTCCTGAGAAATATTTAGTTAAAAGAGAATGTCAAATTCAAGATGCTACTATACCTCATCTTGAATGATAAACCCCTAGTTTAAAAGTTTAAAAATATATTAAACCTAAATTAGCATTTATACTTAATTTTATACCATTAGGAATTTTATTTATATCAATATCATCCATCATTGGGATCCCAGAAATTATTGCTCCAACAGCAACAATAGGATCAGCTTTTTGTGTTAAAAATGCAATAGGGGCGGATCTATTCTTAAATAGCTGATAAATTACATAGGATCCAACAGTTGACCCTTTTCCGAAAGGGAATACTAAAATTTTACCCTTTACAGAAATACCTTTTAATGGGTGTCTTGTTGCTGTTATTTGACCAGTTTTAGGGTCAATATCACCTAAAAAAGAAATCGGTTCATAACTAACTAAAGTTTCTCCAGTAGCTTCTCCTGGTACAATACAATTTCCTTTAATTTCCACTTAAAAGATCCTCGCGAGATTTCAATATACTTTTAATTTTCGATAAGTTTTGTGTATAATGAGCTGCCTTACTAGAATCAGTGGCTAAACAGCCTATTCCCATTTCTTCTAAAGGTGCAACAACCATACATGTATCTGCGAAGATACTAATATTATGAGGTAGATTCTGGAATTTATTTTTAATCTGTTTTGATGTGAAAATCCATACTTTTTTTTCTGTTTTTATATTTTGGATTATTTCATTTATTTCTTCTAATGAACAATGTGGACATCCGAATGCTATTATTTCAGGTTCACTACCAATAGTTAGTTTTTCCTGTATTTTAATTAAATCTTCTCTTGATACTTCAAATACTTCAGGATTATCAATTATCCTTGATTCCTGGGTGATATTTGGAATAATAAACATTGCTACTCCTCCACTGGCAGCAGCTCCTGCACCCAATGCTTTTAACTGAGCCCAAGAAGCTTCATTGACTCCAGTTATCACAGGAATTTTATTATTTGAAAGTTCTCCGATATGATATCCCAAAAGAGTGAAATCAAAATTAGTTAACTCTATATTTATGTTGAACTGTATTTGTCCTACTCTATTTTCATCTAAATGTAAACCATAATTTGGTGTTTTCCCTATCAATGCAGCTGATAGAGCGCTAGGTCCTCCTTCCCGATTAGTCATTGCTCCTAGAACAGAATTAGCAAAAATCACGGCTGAAGATTCTGACCATGCTATATGAGATCCCATATTTGGTATAAGCCCGTTATGATATGGAGTACAAGTGCAGCTTTGTTTGATCCCCATTGATGTTAAAGCTTTAATTATCCTTACTTGTTTTTTAGCAAAATCAGCTGGAAATCCCAATTTATTCCACTCATCTAAATCCATACCAGCAGGATTCATCCAACTTTCAACAACGACTTGAACATTTTCTTTGGCCCAATCCTCTAAAAAGTCCAATCCTGCATCCCCAATAGTTTTATAAGATACTCCTGCAATTTGAGTTGAATCAATTTTTATTAATTTATCTGCATTAAATATATCACCTAGAGTTACAAGAATTCTCATAGCTTTTGCTTTTATCTCTCCAGATTCTCCATCCAGGATTTTTTCTTCCTTTTTAGTCAAATACACTAAAATTTCACCCTATTATAACCTTCATTGTTTTCCAAGGGCTTGGTAGCGTCGATCCCCCATTTACATGTTATACTATCTTTTGATGAGGGATCTAATGATGATCCTTTTGAATTTGGAATAAGTAAAATATCTCTATCTGGCTGGACTCGTGTTGCTACAGCCCATTCAACATCGTCAGACTTATAAATATTTATATCTTCATCAACAACAATAACCCTTTTTAAACTGGGATGAGCTGCTAGAGCTGCCAGAATCGTATTTTTAGCATCTCCTTCAGTTCTTTTTTTGATTTGCACCACAGCATGAAACCAAGAATTCCCTCCTGGTGTTAAAATAACATTTTTCACCGTACTAACGGTATTAGATATGAATTTAAACATACGTGGTTCTTGTGGTACGCCCATTAGCATCTTATGTTCCTTTCCACCGGGTAAAATAGTTCTGAAGATTGGATTATCCTTAAAATAGAGTTTTTCTATTTCGAGAATTGGCTGAGATCTTATTTTGTCAGCAGTTCCAGTTAAATCAACAAAAGGCCCTTCATCTGCCATTTCTCTTGTAATTTTACCTTCAAATACAAACTCAGCATCAGAAGGTACAAGAAGATCATTTGAAAGCCTAAATACACTAAGATCATTTAACATTGTAGCTGCTAAAGAGAGTTCATCTAATTGCGGCGATGAAAATGAAGAACTTATTTCTATAGCAGGATGTACACCACAAACAATTGCTAACTCTAAATCTTTATTATTTTCTATTGCATTAAGATAAGCTTTATCTAAATGTCTTTGAGGTACAATTCTTATTGAAAATTGATTTGAATCAAGATGCATTAATCGATGAAAAGACAAGTTTTGTCTGTCTTCATCTGGAAATTTAACAATTACAATACTAGATGTAATGTACTTCTTATCTCCATAAAAATTTATCATTGGAATATATTTCTCTAAATCAGTATCGCTCGTTACATCGATTTTATTATTTAAAAACTTAGCCTTATCGATTTCCTTAGGCTTTTTTAAAGTATCTAATTTTTCAGTAATAAATTGAATAATTTGGTTCTGATTAATTCCTAGGGCTGTAGCAAATAGTTTTCTATTACTTACTAATCCTGAAACTATTGGAAATGAGTAATTTTTCACACTATATTTTGTTGGTGCTTCTTGGTCTTTATAAATTTGATGGCTTAACACATCTAAAGAAATTACATCTTCATTTTCTTTTATATTGATTTTTTTTAAATAATCTCTCAATTAAATCCCTCTAAAAAGTCATCAATAACATTATTTGAGTTTTCAACCAGTTTTTGAATATCATCTTGAGTTGCATTATCAATATGTAAGCCTGCTACTAAAACAACTGTTTTTTTAAGTCTTTTGGCTACCTTTTCTGCTAATGGCTTAACTAAATCACCCTCCTTATGACCATATGAGCTGATTATGCTTGTACTCGCAGTATTTTTATACGGAGTTGCCATTGCAACAGCACCTATATGAAATTTCTCACCACCTCTTAACATTAACACTATATCATCACCCATTTCATAGCTATCAACAATTACTTTCCATTTATTCATCTCCCCACCTCTTTATATCACTTTCAATTCCTATTTGATCGAGAATCCTTCCTACAGTATGATTAATAAGATCATCAACGGATTTAGGCTTAATATAATAGGATGGGACAGGGGGGGCAATTACTACTCCTAAATTTGCTAATTTTAGCATGTTTTCCAAATGAATAGGACTGAGAGGACTTTCTCTTACAATTAGAATAAGTTTTCTCTTTTCTTTTATAGCAACATCTGCAGCTCGAGTGATTAAATTGTCTGAATAACCATTAGCTATAGCTGCTAAAGTTTTCATTGTACAAGGAACTATGATCATAGCTTCAATTTTATAGGAACCACTAGCTGGTGGAGCAGTTAAATCATCCACATCATAAGATTTTGTTGCTAATTGCTGAATTTCTTTGATCTTTCTGTCAGTTTCACTTGAAATGACAACTTCAGCTGACTTTGATATTATTAATTCAGTTTTAATGTCTTTGCTCTTTAATACTTCTAATAATTTTTCTGCTATTGCTATTCCTGAGGCCCCAGTTATCGCAATAAGAATCAAAATTCTCACAGATATTTGGTTGTAAAATTAAATTTCTTATAAGTATTAATTAATTAGGAATAATAATTATTTTTTGTATTAATTCTAAAAAAATAAAATAATTAATTCTTTTCAATTACAAAATCAACATTTAAAAATGAAAGAGTATAGTTCTGATATTTCAGGATTCTACAGATTATCAATTAAAGAACGTAGAAAATTATTATCTAAACTTATTGATCTTGATGATAATGAGAAAAAAATCCTCGAAAATTTAGGGTACTTTACTGAGACACAAATTGATACTCTGATAGAAAATGTTATTGGTTCTTATCAATTACCTTTAGGGATTGCCAACTATTTTAAAATCAATAATAAAGATTATATAATTCCGATGGTGACCGAAGAACCATCAGTAATTGCTGCTGCTTCTAAAGCTGCTAAAATAGCTAGAAAGCATGGAGGTTTTCATTCTGATAAAGTAAAATCTATAATGATTTCTCAAATTCAGTTAACCAATTTAAAGGACATAAAAGTAGCTAAAAACAAATTAGAGACAAATAAAAAAAATCTTTTAAAAATTGCAAATGAACAAGATCCCGTTTTAATTAAGTTAGGAGGAGGAGCCTTTGATTTTGAAATTCGAGAAATTACAACAAGAAAAGGAGAAATGATAATTATTCATTTGTTAGTTGATGTATTAGATGCCATGGGAGCTAATATCGTAAATACAATGGCTGAAAATATTAGCCCTTATATAGAAGATATATCTGGAGGTAAGGTATATCTTAGAATAGTTTCAAATTTGGCAACTCATCGAATTGCAAAAAGCAGGGCAGTATTTGACAAGGATCTGTTAGGTGGTGAAGAAGTAGTAGAAGGAATTTTAAATGCCTATGAATTTGCCTTAGCGGATCCATATAGAGCAACTACTCATAATAAAGGTATAATGAATGGTATCGTTGCATTAGCTTTAGCAACTGGAAATGATACACGGGCTATTGAAGCAGGAGCTCATGCTTATGCATCAATGAAGGGAACATATTCTCCATTGACAACATTTCGGAAGGATTCTCACGGAAACCTTATAGGTGAAATAGAAATGCCTATGGCATTAGGAATAATAGGTGGGATGACAAAAGTACATCCGATGGCTCGCCTTTCTTTAAAGATTTTAAATGTTAAAGGTGTTGATGAACTTTGTCAAATAGCTGCTGCTTTAGGACTAGCTCAAAACGTAGCTGCTTTAAGAGCTTTAGCGTCTGAAGGTATTCAAAAGGGTCATATGATTCTACATTCACGTAATATTGCAAAGTTAGCTGGAGCACCTGATAATTTAATTGAAGAAGTTGCTAGAATACTTGTAAGGGAGAACAAAATTAGAATTGATTATGCTAAAGAAATATTAGAAAAACTATCAAAAAGTGAATAGTTTAACCCTATGAAAATTGTTCGTGCTAGTGCACCTGGTAAATGCATCTTATTTGGTGAACACGCAGTAGTTTATGGCTATCCCGCAATAGCAGCTGCAATATCCATAAAATCTACATGTGTAATTGAGGAATTAAGTGAAGGTAAAATAGAATTAATATTAAAGAATTTTGATAAGAGGTATGAGTTCAAGGATTTGGATGATCTCTTTGAAAAAATGCCTCATCAGTTAAAACAAATCAAGTATTTATTTAAAATTATTCATCAAAGGTCTAATGATCAAATAGAAAAACTCAAAATTACAATTTTTTCAGATCTTTTCCCAAGTTCTGGTTTAGGGTCATCCGCATCCATAGCAGTTGCGTTAATTATGGCATTTAATACCTATTTTAATTTAGAATTAGAAAAAAGCGAAATTTCAGATATTGCATTTGAATTAGAAAAAATAATACATGGAACGCCTTCAGGTATTGACAATACAATTTGTACTTTTGGTAAACTGATCTTTTTTCAAGATAATAGATTCCGTTATTTAGAAGTACCTCATGACTTTAAGATTTTAGTAACATATACAAATATGGAACACAAAACTAAATTAGCCATTGAACAACTAAGGAGATTTAAAAATGAAGAACCGTCATTCTGTGATTATATTTTCGATAAAATACGAATCTATACAGAATTAGCGGAATTGGAGATTTCTCAGGGAAATTTAGTTGAAATTGGTAAATTGATGAATATAAATCAAAAACTTTTAGCAGCTTTACGTTTGTCTAATGATTCAATTAATGAAATTATTCATATTGCTAATGAGAATGGAGCTTATGGGTCAAAATTAACTGGAGCAGGATTAGGAGGATGTGTAATTTCAATTGGGAATGAAGACCGTTTAGAAGAAATTTCCCAAATCTTAAATAAAAAAGGATTCAATAGCTTGATAGCAAGTATTGATAAAGAAGGTGTGGTGATTGAAAGAAAATAATGAAGTTATTATTTTAAAACTAGGTGGAAGTTTATTAACTGACAAAGAAACACCATTTTCCCTTAGGGAAGAAATATTAGAAAGTTCGGTTAAACAGATTATTAGGAGCAAGAAAAATATTATTTTAATCCATGGAGGTGGGTCATTTGGTCATCCTATTGCAAAAAAATATCAGATATCTCAAGGTTTTAATGAATCTATTAAGGATCAACTGTTAGGGCTTTCTAAAACACACGAGGTTATGAATAAATTTAATTCAATCATAATTAACAAGTTTTTAGAGAATAACAAACCTGCGATTCCCATCCAACCCTCAGGTTTATTTATCAAGGAATATAACCAAGTCTTAGTTAATAATATTGAATCTATTGAACATTTGATAAGACTTGGAATAATCCCAATCCTATATGGCGATATAATATTAAGTCGAGAAAGATCTTTTTCAATACTTTCAGGAGATCAGATAATATTAAAATTATGTAAAAATATAAGAAATTTTAAAATTTCAAAAGTGGTATTTGCTATTGAAAAAGATGGTATCTTCATCAAGGATAATGGAAATGTAAAACTTGCTTTAAATTTAAGTTCTCATGACTTAGATGATCTAAAATTAGCGAATTTGGATCAAAAAATTGATGTTACAGGCGGAATAAAAAGTAAACTAGAGATTATTGAGGAAATTATAAAATTTAATATCCCTGTTCAAGTTATTAATGGATTAAAAGATGAAAATATCCTGAAGTCAATACTTAATAAGTCTTTAAAATGTACAACAATAGAAACACCATTTAATTCAAAATCTGAGAGAAAAATATACAATAGGAAAATAGAACATTTAAAAATCCCTTTAAAGTATAATGTTCAACATTCAAAGAACTACTTTGATGATATAAATCTAATTCATCATCCACTCCCTGAGTTTGAATTAGAGGATATTGATCTCTCTTTAAAATTTTTTGGAAAGGAAATTTCGGCGCCTATATGTATTGCAGCAATTACTGGAGGTCATGAAATTTCTAAAATAATCAATAATATTTTAGCAAATGCTGCGAATACAGAAAATATTATAATGAGTGTTGGTTCTCAAAGAATTGGTTTGGAAGATCCTTCCACAATTGATTCTTTTAAAGTTGTACGTGCTATGGCACCTAATATTCCTATAATTGGAAACATTGGAGTTGGCCAAATATGTGATCCTAAATTTAGTTTGGATGATTTTAATAAATGCGTCGAAATGATTAATGCTGATGTCATGGCTATACATTTAAACGCTTTACATGAACTTACTCAAAGCAATGGTAATCTTTCTTATAAAAATTTTGAAGAAATCTTTAAAGAGATAAGAAAAAATATTAAAATTCCTATTATAGCAAAAGAAGTTGGTTCTGGATTTAATATGGAATTAGCTTTAAAACTTGATTCATTAGGATTTGATGGATTTGATGTTGGGGGAACTGGAGGCACTAGTTTTGCTGCGATTGAGTCAATACGCGATAATTTTAGCTATGAAGCATATACACGAAAGATTGCGGATACATTCAGGGAATGGGGTAATCCTACACCTGTCAGCATAATTAATGTTAGAAAAGCTACTCAAAAACTCATAATTGCAACAGGAGGCTTAAGAAATGGGTTGGACATTGCTAAGGCAATCTCAATTGGAGCAAATATTGGGGGTTTTGCCTTCAAGTTTTTAAGAACAGCTTGGCATGATTATAAAAATAATACTTTTTTGAATAGTATTAAAGAGATAAAAACTCTGAAACAAGAACTAAGATCTTCAATGTGGTTAATGAATGTGGATAAAATTGATAAATTAATAGGGAATACAGCGAAAAGGGTACTATTAGGTGAATTATACCAATGGATCAATCAATAAATTACTTTTATAATTCTTTTTCTTCTAATGATCCTCCAATTTCATCAATAAAATTAGAGAAGCCACCTAATTTTCCTGTAAAATTCTCTATTTCACCATGGTAAAGTTTTATGAATTTAGCTGATATTTTTTCTAATTCTTTATTTACTTTTTTTTGATTATATTTCTTTGATGATGTTGCAATAAATATTAGATTCAATTTTTTTATGAGAGTGAATCTAGTGTCTTTTAAATCGAAATTTGATAAGCCTCCTTCAGTTAATTGTTCAGCAAACATATTTAAAGCACTCATCATTGCTCCAAAAAGCTGAGGAGAAACACTTTTATCAAATTCTCTATGAAATATTACTAACCCAGATTTTTGCAGAATCCAAATATCTTGGAGTATCTTCAATTGGAATCTCCACTAAGTCTCAATTGATTATTAAAGTTAATAAATCAAGACAAATATATAGATTTTTTTTATTTTTCCTTAATTCTAAAATAAATATGTTTTCAATTTTTATATAAATTTTTGAAGCTTTAAACATTACATAATAGTTTTTAATCAAAATTAAACAACAGTATTTTGTTTTACAAGTTCAATAATATTATAAAACTCAGATAAATCAAAAGGTTTTATCAAATATCCATCGGCTTTTGTTTCAAGTGCTTTTATGGCAACTTCTGTCTCTGCAACACCTGTAAAATAATATATAAGAATTTTATTAAACCTCTTAGATGATTTAAGTTTTTTACAAAAATCATAACCACTAGAATCTGGCAAATGCACATCTAATAATATTAGTTTAGGTAGATAGTTTTCTAATTCTCGCATCGCTAAAGAAATATTGTCAACAGTTCTACATGTAAAACCTTTTAATTCTATGATTTCTGTCAATAAGAGTTTTATATACTTACTATCATCTATAATTAGAATGTCGTATTTGGGAACCTCCAACCCCTATTAACCACCTATATTTTGCCTTTATTATTTAAAAAATACAATTTTTTTTCCATATTATTAGCAAAGTAAGATTAATATAAAGTTGCGTTTTTAGATAAAATTGTGTAATAGTGCCATGAACCTATAAAAAATGGGAAAATTTACACACATATCCGTTGTTAGAAACTTCTATTTTTCACAAATTTTAATAGATCTTCATAGAATTCTACTTCTGAAGAATTTATCTCGGTTTTTAAATTCTCTAAAGATGAACTTGCTTCTTTAAAATATGAATCTGCTAATTCTTTGCACGAATCAATAGCATTCGCATTTAAAAATAACTCTTTAACATTCTGGACATCATAATCTGTCATGTCTGATTTCTCTATTAATTTCTCAAGTTTATCCTTATCCTTATCATCTAAATTATTGAATGCATCAATAAATAGACAAGTTTTTTTACCCTCTCGAATATCTCCATCAGTAGGCTTACCAGTAACTTTTTCATCACCAAAAGTTCCTAATATATCATCGATTATTTGAAAAATAATCCCCAAATTTATACCATAAACTGAAAGGTCGTTCATTACGTTCTCATTAACTTTTGCATAGGTTGCCCCAATTAAGATTGATTTTTCTAATAAAGCTCCCGTTTTAAGTGAAATCATTTTAATATAATCGGAAATGGTTAAATCTTTTCTGTTTACCATATCAGTTTCAATTAATACGCCATTTGCAATATCAATAAATCCTTGTTCATATAATTTGATGGCTTTTAAATTTCGATCAACATCAAAATTGTTAAAAAGATAAGCTTCTATCCCTAAGAAAAATGCTGAATCCCCTCCTATGATTCCTATAGAATTACCAAAATCAATATCGTTCATTTTCTTCAAATTATATTTTTGATGATAATTTCGAAACCTATAGTGAAAAGAAGGGTTCCCCCTGCGAAAATTATCTCTATCGATAATATCATCATGAATCAATGAGGCATTATGAAGGAATTCTACTCCAATACTTGGTTGAACAATATCATTTTCGTCTTCTTTATTAAAAGCATTAAAACTAGCGATGCATAATAATGGTCTGATTCTCTTTCCACCTGATAGGAAGTAATCCTTTAATTCTGAATAGTAATCTTTTAAAAATTGATTTTGTACAGTGTTTAATTTCTTTTCATAGAGAAGTTTAATTGCATTATTTATTTTAGGAACATATTTCTTTGAATACTCAATAAACTTCATTGATAATCATAAATCTTTATTTATAATTGTATAATTTAATCAGTATACTACATATAATTTACTGAAATAAAAGGTATTTCAGATTTTCAATACTCTTAACATTTAGAAAAAATTTGAGATCTTAAAATTAGGTTGCTGAAGGTATTTTTAGCATTTTTAAAGTAATTTTTTCATGACTATTTCAGAACTGCGGTACTTTTCCCAAAGTGATAGAAATCGTTTTAAATTCTCATCATTTTGGAATATCTGATCTCGAGCTATTCTTTTTGCTTTAAGAACAAGGAGGAATTTCCTATCTAAGTTTTTCTCATAAAAAGTACCCATTTTATCCAATTTATCTCTTTTCTCACAAGATTTAATTGTTTCAATTGCGATTTGTCCGCTCATCATTGCATATGGTATTCCTTTTCCACTGATAGGGTCCACTAATCCACCAGCATCACCAACCGCAAATACGTTGTCTTTATAGAGTTTAGGGCGTAAACCAACAGGGATCAAATGCGCTTTGAAAATGGTTAAATGACTGTTTTTTAGAACATTTTTCACGAAAGTAAGATTCTCAAATTTTTTAAATTCCTCCCTTGAATTTTTAACAAGACTTATTTGGTTACCCCATCCCGCTGTAATTGTTTCAAATTTTGGAAATAACCATGCATAACCAATTGGGATTAAATTATTTACTCCAAAAAATGCATGAATTGCATCATTTCCCAATTTACTATTTATATTATTTTTAGTAGTTCTCATCTCTTTTGTAATCGTTAGAACTATATTTTCATTTTTGAAATATGGCCATCCCAATAATTTTAAAGTAGTGGAAGTAGCTCCATCGCTAGCTATTATGTACTTTGCAGTATATTTTTTTTTTTTAGTACTTATAATATAAAAACTATCTTTCTTCTCAAGATTGATTAAAGGATCCTTCTCTTTCAAAATTACTCCACTGTCAACTGCCATATCAGTTAGAAATTTATCAAATATATTACGCCAAACCGTCACACCTTTTCCTTTTTTTGAGAACCTATCCCCATCAACATGGTGAAGTTCTAATGATTCAAAAATACGGCTTATTTTATCTTCAGGATAATTTATCTCTTCTACCAACTCCCAAGCTATAGCTCCACCACAGGCTTTGTATCGCCCCATATCTCCAATTACATCTTTTTCAATAATACATGTCCTATAGCCGTTTTCAGCAGCTACTTTACCTGCAATTGAGCCTCCTGGACCTGCCCCTATAATACAAACATCAAAATCAATATCAGTATTTACCATAGAAAATCTATATTAGGTATTTAATAGTAAGAAGTATTAAATATACAACCCTTTTTAAGGTAATGGTACATATTATTGAGCATAGTAGTACCAAATTTAATTTGATAGAATAAAAGGAATTCAAGATTTTTAGTATTCTTAACTATAAGAGAAAATATTTTTTGCAATATAAAAGCTAAATTTTTGTAGTTTTCATTAGTTGGATTTTGACGAATGAGATAATAAGAGAAGTTCAAAAAACTGACAGGAAGAAATGCTTAGAAATTATTATAACTTGTTTACGTGAAGTGAATCGTAAAAATTATTCTTCAAAATTCATTAAATACTTAGTAAAAAGCTACTCTAAAAATTTTATGAAAAGACCTGATATTTATACAATAGTTATTGAAAAAGAAGGTGATTTAATCGGTACTGGGAGCATTTCTGATTTAGGTCAAGTCCGTGATGTTTATGTTATGATTTCAAAACATCGAAAAGGATATGGAACTAAATTAGTAAAGAAACTAGAAAGTGAAGCAAAAAGAAAAAAAATTAAAGAGTTATTTCTATATTCAGCAATTTCAGCTGTAAGCTTTTATAAGAATCTTGGATATGCAAAAACTGGACAATTAGATCATGGTAATGAGGATATTGAGACTAGAATGGAAAAAATCTTGGAATGGGAGTGATTTAATCTTTAAAAGAAATCTCGATTTTAAGAGTAGCAATTACATGAGGCTCTAATTTTACTTTAATCATATTACTTTTAAAATTATTTGCCTCTGCCTTTATTCCATTTTTAGGGATTTCTTCTAAAAAATTCACTATTTCAACATTTTTTATTAATAGTTTTTCATAGAGAGTTAATATTCCATTCTGAGAAGAAGAAGATATATTATAAAGTCTAATAATTAAATATTCTCCAACCTCTGCTTTTTTTAAGCAACTTAAGATAATACTTTCATTATCAATCTCAATAAAACTCATTTTGGGAGGAAGATATGACTGCAAATCTTCTGTTTTCGTTTTATAAAAAATGGAAACTATGCCAAAAGGTCGTAAAACTACCTTATCAGAAGCTCTTATTGGGCTTTCCACCATTGCAGGAAAAAAAAGTTTAAAAGGATTATTAAACTCCTTACCTCTCCTATGAATTTTTGCTTCTAACCAGTTTTGTTTGGTGCTGGTAATTAATGATAATTCGAAAATATGATTTCCCAGACATTGTGCCTTAGGAGTTTTAAAAGCTGGTCCTGCAGGAATATATCTTGAATTAAAATCATCACGAGATAACCATTCAATACATCTTAGGAGAGTAATGGCAAAAGTGATTGAATAATCTTCATCTTTTATAGCTTCATATTCCGGTAACCCCTTGTTTAAAACAGCAAATGTCCCATTTTGATTGCTTATAGAAATAAAATCTTTTTGATGATTTGTTGGCTGAGGCATTTGCTCCCATCTCTCTGCTTTCGGTAAATCAACACTTCTTGGAACGACATAGAAATGCCCATCAGCATAAACTTTATCAGCTTTAATTTTGGTCGGAAATAAAACACGAATTCTATGATCTCTACTATTATTTTCCAGTTCTATTTTAAAGTCTATTCTTTTTATTTTTTTATATAATGATATATAAATTGTTATTTTATTATCTGCTAGCCAATCTTCTCGATTGTAACGGTCCTCGGTTAATGAATAAGGTAGTTTCAAGTTTAATCTTAATTTAAAGGTCTTTTGAGTAGGGCCATCAATATGCACGGATCTTTCAAAAACTGCTGCATCTTCGGATGTAAACCTTAAATCAGTTTGATTGCTTTTAGGACCTGAGAAATCATATAAATCACCCCAATCTCCCACATCTTCAAAGTAACAAACTTTATCATATACCATACCTGATTCCTTGTCAATAACATTTATAAATCCTTCTGAGGTAATATTAACTCTATAAAATTCATTTTCCAAGAAATTACGTGTAATTTTAAAATTATCTGGTTCTATTACATGATTATTTTCTGATTTTGAGGTTGAAACATAAAATATCTTGTAGCCACATGCGGGAATTTCAGTAAAAAAACTAATTTTATGACTTATACTTGATTGTTGTATAAATCTAGGAATTTCTTCTATACTGGAATATTGATAGTAAATTTCTATATTATCAGAATCAAATATCTTCAGATTATACGGTAATTTCCCACCTTTTGTGTTTTTCGAAATAATATTAAATTCAACAATATCTTGCCTCTTCCAAGGAAGTGGATTAAAGACGAATAAGACATTTCGATATTTATACTCTGGATTAACTTCTACAAGATTTGATAAATACAGAGCAGAATCCTTAAATATTTCATTTCCTATCTGTTCTGCCCAATCGAATCTCGTTTTCATTTCATCATGCACTTCATCAATTGAACAACCACAAATGCTATCATGTGGAGCATTCTTTTGCATCCATTTCATCCCAGTTAAGATGTAATTTTTTGGGTAAAGAAATTTATGATACTTATCAAGAGCCCATACTAATGTAGATAATGGCTCTGTATACTTCTCATAGAGATATTCAATAGCTGTATTTCTTTGTTTTATCCACATTCTTGCTGAGAATACTCCTGATAATATGTTTGCATACCTACCACCTCTTAATTCTCCTTGAAATTCCTTCAAATTAGGATTCGAGTTTGAGACCTTATCAATATAATATTCAAAATCGGCTTGGACCATTTTTGCTTCAGGATGTAAATCATTCCATTGTTTTACTATTTCAGGAACCTCTCGCTGAGCTTCATGATGATCATCGCCATTATTAAGAAGTATTACGGGAGAACATGTAAATCTTTCAAAAATTTCAACCATAGATTCAATTTTGGTGAATGCTTTTTTGTAAATTCCCTTAAATTTCTTAGTATTTAGAGATTTCAAAGATCCATAGCCCATTATTAAGTGGATGGCCAGTATTGATGCTGATTTTCCAGGTGCATTCCATGTGAATTCCATGTTTAAATTATTTTCTTCAAATTCATTTCCAAAACCTCGTGCGAATAAAATAGAAGGAATCTCAAAACCTTTTAATATTTGAGGAAGTTGAGCTATATGACCAAATGGATCGGGGATATATCCAGCTTTCATAATACCTCCAAATTTATGTGCTACCTGATGGCCAATCAAAAGATTTCTTATTAAGGACTCTCCACTAACTAAAAATTCATCAGGAAGGATGTACATTGGGCCAATAGAGAGCCTTCCTTCTTTTACATAGTATTTAATTTCTTCTTCCCTTTCAGGCCTAACTTCTAGATAATCTTCTAAAGGGATTACTTGACCATCGAGTGTAAATTTTTTATATTCAGGATTAGTCTTAAAAATATTTAATAGTTTATCCATCATTATTACTAATCTAGCACGGAATTCTTGAAATGTTATATACCATTCCCTATCCCAGTGAGTATGAGGTACAATTATAATGTTATTAGCTTTCATTTCAGATATTCCAATAATAAAATCCTAAGTGAGTTTGGTAAAGATTTGTTTAATATAAATTAATTGAATGTTGTTATTTTGTAATAATATTTAATATTCCACCCATATGGGTCCCACATATGACATTCTACCATTATCTCCAACAACACGAATCAAATAAAAATCAAAATCATTTGTATTTAAACTACTTGGATCAATAGGATTGTCACTATATTGATTTATATAATATTTATTCCCTCTTTTCAAGCAGGATTTTTCATAACTTGTCCCAGTTATTGGTTCAGTATCAATGATTGTAAAATTTATTATTGGTGAAGAAATCGGTTCAGTATGCCATAGCATTCCATTTTTAATAATTTCAATATTAGCATTCCAATTCGGAATCCAGTTTGGAGTGACTGAGGCAGCTTTTGATTTTAAAGCAACTGGTGCTCCGTCTTGTGCCAGAAAGATATTAATTTCTCTGTGATCAGCTGAACCGCTAGCCACAAATGTTGAACCGTCTCCTACTTTTGTTCCATTGATATTGAATCTAAGAATAGGCCGACCATGATCTGAATTTGCATAAATTTTCTGATTTTCTAATCCACTAAAAACACCTTCTCTTGTAAGATTGTCTACATAAACAGCAGTTAAACCGCCTGGATATGGATGTTCATTTCGAGTATGCCACAAACTAAAAGGACGTTGATGACCTATATATGCTCTTGTATGACTTAAACTATGACCAGGATGCCCATCATGCTCATCACTTGATATATACATAGTCATTCTATAACCCATTTTATAAGCATCTACTATTGAAGAACCATTAGTATAAGTAGGGGGTTTGTCGATTGCGCCTACGTAGTTTAATTCATGTCTTTGTTCAAATAAAAATTCTCCATGAACAGAGGAAACTTCTGCAAGCTTAACATATTTTGGGTTATTATAAGTCCAATCTTGAATATATGCTTCTTTAGTTGTATGATGAGGAAGTGCCAATGCCTTTACACCATTTCTTGTTGTGAAGTCATCTAGAACGTTCCACAAAGCTTGAGGAGACTTTATAGTAAAATATGAGTCTAGTATAGGTGATTTTAATAACCCATCTCCGCTGAAAATACAAATATAATGACCAGTTCTGACACACGTCCACTCTATTCCATGGAATGTTACAAAATTATTTGGTTCATACCATTTATTTGTACTAGTTTCAAGTAAATTTAGTGACCATGGAGAAAATAGCATTATTTCACCATGATCAGTTAGGGCATTAAAATCAAGACATGCAATATTTTTAGCGTAATAAAACGAGTGATCTGGTGTACCTGTCCCGTCAGAGAGTTCAGAATGAGTATGCATATCTCCCCACGCAATAAATGGATCAGTTGAGGTGAAATTTTTTACTATAATTGGATTACTATAATAGGTATTTTTTGTTAAACTGTCATTTACTAAAATATAATGAAACCCAGGTGTAGTAATGCTTGCTTGAAATACATGTCTTCCATTATCTTTTCCATCTTTAATTTCATATGCAATGTCAGATCCAAATACTTGTCCCGTAAATGTATATAACGCTGGCAAACTTGCTTGAGTATTTGTTATTGGATCATAATTTGTAAGATTATAAGATTCAATAGAAAATTCTACCCTACCCTTATACACGGCACTTAAGCGTTCAAAAGAATCCCACGCTTCTATAGTAACTTCAAAAATTTCATCAGGATTGGCCATTGTAGGAATATTTATCCATAATAACCTTGGATTATTATCAAACATTACACCCAAATCGATACTCACAGATGTCCATAACGAGATAGGAGTAAAAACAACTATTAATCCAATTACCTTACGTTTTTTATTTGATAATCTCTCAAAATTTCGCAACACTACCATTATT
>JBHLLT010000081.1:0-3214 GCA_048938855.1 Promethearchaeota archaeon | reverse complement strand
ATATAAAATTTTTATATTAACAATTAATGGACTCCCGTTCTTTAATCAATTATCTTTGAGAGATATATATTAAAACTTATAAATTAAAATTCGAAAATAAAAATGTCAAATATTAGTGTTAAAAAAGAATTCCACGATTTTGGGAAATATATTCAAGTAGTCGCGATTTTAACGATTGTTGGTATTACTACTGGAATGGCTGGTTTTGTAGCAATGATTTTTGTCTTTATTGCTTTGGCAAGTCTTAAAAGAGCCAATAATATCTTAAATAGCACATCATTACACGAATTTCGCTCGAAATATATCAAGGGTGTTATATCAAGAATTTGTGGTATGGTCGTCTTGATAATCGGAGGGGTTAATATTGCATTTTTTTACTTTTTCCCATCTCCTTTCCCGATTTATATTTCACTTTCAATACCTGCAGTTCTTATAATATCGGGTATAGTCCTTATATATGTGGGTGTAGCTGCTGAAATGAAAGCCTGGAAAAATTTGAAAGCCTTTTTTGAGAATAATTATAAGATGTTCCCAGTTAATATGTCTGAAGACGCAATTGAGGGCTGTAATCAACTGAGAAAAGGTACACTCTTAAGTTCATTATGGTTTTTAATCATTCCAGCAATCATCGGATTTATCTATCAAGTTAAAGGATATTTCAATCTCGCAGTATTTAACAAATTATCAACTTTCGACGCTTCAGAACCTATTGAAGTGCAAGTGGACTTACCTGTACCTGAACCAATAAAAGATACTGATAGAAAAATCAATTTCTGCCCAAATTGTGGAGCCAAATTATCTGAAATTGGAAATTTTTGCGCTCAATGTGGTTCAGAGCTTAGATAAAATATTTTTTTTTTATTTTTTTTTGTATATTTTCAAAAATACAGTTTTTAATAAACTTCTTTACCCTCAAGCTGATTTAAAGAAATGCTCAGTTGAAAAGTGGATTGAAATTCAATTTTTTAAAGTTTGTAAAAGCTCGTTTTCCTGTCTTAATTTGTAGTTCAGATAAGATTTCATTCAATATCTTAAAAAACTCATACTTTCGGAGATTAGGATCAAGTTCTATTTTAATGATATAGGCGGGTTTATTAGTTTTGGGAATTTTTATTCTCATATACCCTCCGGGGGTGTATAATTGATCAGTTTGTATCTCTAACTCAGCAGTTATACCAAATGGTTTTAAAACATCAAAATATGTTTTCCATTGATCTTCATTACTCGGAAGAGTTATTTGTTTTCGATTCTCATAGAGAGTTATACTATCGATGAATAATTCATTTCCATCAACCTTTCCGTGCAATCCAAAAATCCATATAAAATTCCATAGAAATTTTTCTCTTAACAAATAATTTTCGAAACCAGAAACCGTATCAAAACCTTTAATCCCTAAATACGAATTCGCAATTTCCAGCAATTTTTCATATACTTTACTAAAATCTTTATTCTTAAATTCTCCCTTTAATTTAGTAATGTCAATTTTCTTAGAAATAAGTTTTGGAGATTTAATTTGATTCTCTGGTATATCACCACGGATTTTCTTAAGATTTGTCATAGAGTCAAACATTTTGATATATCGATTATATGTTTGATTATCTATCGTGATGCCTAATTTTTCAGATACTTTTTCTTTTGTAAATTTATAACTAGCTACGGTATTTGTACATGGGAAGTTTCCACAATATGCACAATTATTGATTTCATTATGATTTCCACATTTTCTCGTACGGCATTTTTGTAAGAAGTTAAAAAAAGGGTGTTTTGGCAATTCCTCATTTGGAGTTAAACATCCTGGACATCCTTCCCATTCATATTTTACTGGTTTAAATCCAATATACTTCTTAACTACTCCGGAGTATTCTTCCCAATCTTCTTTTCCAACTTTTTTTCGCATAAAAATAGACCAGGGGCATTCTGAACATATGTTACCACACCTTGAGATTATCTGCTCCATACTTTAATCACTGATATTATGTAATCTCAAATAATTTTTAAACGTAGTCTTACCAAGGATTTCTTGATTTTTAAAAAAGTAGATAAATATAATAAAAAATCTTCTCTAGAACATATTCTTTCATTCTCAAATCGAACTCTGTAGCGATCTATTTTTTCCATTTTTAGCAAATATTTTAATACTTTTAGAACCAAATGTTAAATGAATATTCTATAATAAAAGACAAGAAATGAAAAAATCCATCTAATTAGGGATCCTTAAAAATTACTAGGTAAATATAATGAACGTCCCAATTTTTGACCCTCATGACTTTCCATATGAATATAACGAAAAAATTTTTGAAGAGATGTCAAGATATTTTGTCCCTGTTGAAACTTCTGAATTATATAAGAAAGTTCGCAAAAATGATAAGATATTATGCAGTTTGATAGTAGATGGTGAATATATACAAAATACTAAATATTACTTTAAAAAATGGACTTGGAAAAGTCATGTATTGCTAACAAAATTAGGGTTTGCTTATAGAAACCATAGCAACAATGAGCGTTTTTATTATTGGAACATCGCTAAGCCTAAAGCTGTTTTAGGAAAACATAAAAAATATAAAGTAATTGTGGATGGTGAAACTTTAGATGCAGGTACTCCATCATTGAGTCTCTTTCCTCTTACAGTGAATATAGGAATTAGAAAATATTTCAGTGATTTTTGTATCCTCCTTTATAAGAATTACCTTGGATTCCTAAAAGAGATGAAAGGGTGCACCAAAAATATTCAATTGTTAAAAAATAAACTGGAACAATTAGGTGTTGAGGGATTTATTGAAGATTGTAGGACATTCAAACTTTCTAATTTCTCAAAACAAGCTCTGAAAATTGCTCAAAGTATGGAAAATTTAGTTGATGAACTACAATTGTACAAGACATTACACTTTCAAGCAGAATGTTACTTTTGGAAAAGTCATATTTCAAAAGCAATTAGGATTTACGATAAAATATTAGATATCTATCCTAATGATCCAGATACTTTGACACTAAAAGATAGAGCTCAACAACGATTAAAAAAATGAATAAAAAGAAATACTCATGAACATGGTCCACCTCTCTCAAATCACTTCAAATATCCTCTTTATTCTCACCTTCTAAGCTTAAATAAAACCAGCTAAGAATTACCTATACATTACTAAATTATCTGCTAAAAATATAACAAGGGAGTAAAATATTATGATTGTTAACAAAAAAACGATAATTGTTATTCCTA
>JBHLLT010000080.1:0-3222 GCA_048938855.1 Promethearchaeota archaeon | reverse complement strand
ATAAAGAAAGTGTATCCAACGAGTCTTAGTGCGCGCTTTTCAATTTTTTCTTCTTCTTTAAGTGATCTTTTTGTCTTGAATCTCCATATCATGATAAAACCTGAAAGTGATTCGACAAAACTATCAAATCCAAACCCTAATAGGGCTATACTTCCAGATAATGAAGCAGCCACAATTGACACTACACCTTCAATTATGTTATATCCAACTGTGAAATAGGATAAATTAATTGCTTTTTTATGAAGATCCGACTTCACATCAACCACTTGTCACATAATCAAAGAATAACCAGATATTTAACAAAAATAGAATCTATGAATGTGATTTGTTGGGAGATCTTTAAAGCTAATATCAAATATTGGATTTAGAAATTAATATGCAATCACTCTTATGGTTTTCAAAATGAAAGAATATGACTTGATATCTATAGGCACTGGATCTGCAATGGGCATAGTTGATGCTATGATCAACCAAAACCCAAACATGAGAGTTGCAGTGATTGATAAAGATGAGCCTGGGGGGATCTGTTTAACAAGAGGATGCATTCCATCTAAGATATTATTATACCCCGCAGAATTGGTAAGAATAGTTGAAGAAGCTAAGAAACTAGGAATAGATACAGAAATTAAAAAAATAGATTTTAAAAATATCATGGAAAGAATGAGGAAAATAATCAACAAAGATATTGAGATGATCAGACAAGGATTATCACACTCACCAAACATTGATTATTATCCAAAGAAAGCAGAATTTATTGCTCCATATAATTTGAAAGTTGGAGAAGATACATTAAGTGCGAATATGATTTTTCTCTGTACTGGCTCTAAACCGATAATCCCAAAAATAAAAGGACTTGAAAAAGCAAGCTACTTAACAAGTGACACCCTGCTTAAAATCAGTGATTTACCTGAGAGTGTTGCAATAATCGGAGGAGGATATGTAGCAGCTGAGTTTGGGCACTTCCTTGCAGCTATGGGATCAAAAGTTACTATAATTGGAAGAAATAGGATGTTTCTACCGTCAGAAGAACCAGAAGTATCTACTTTGGCAAAAAAAATCCTAGAGAAAAATATGACAATAATAACAGGCCATGAAGTTAGAGAAGTTACCAAAAGCAAAAATAAGAAAAAGGTAACTGCCATAAATGTAGAGAATAGAAAGAAAAAAACAGTAACAGCAGATGAAATCCTAGTAGCTGCTGGAAGAGGTTCTAACTCAGATATTCTGCATCCAAATTTAGCGGGAATAGAAACAGATGAGAAAGGATGGATCCTCACAAACGAATTTCTGGAAACATCACAACCTGGTATATGGGCTTTAGGAGATGCTAATGGTAAATATCTCTTCAAACATGTAGCAAACTTCGAATCTATGATCGTATATTACAATTCAGTCTTAAATAGACAAGTACCAATGAACTACCATGCGGTTCCCCACGCAGTATTTATGTATCCAGAGATCGCCGGCGTAGGTATCAAAGAGAATGAGGCGATACAAAGATACGGAAAAGATAGTGTGCTAATTGGGATCCAGCGATATGAAGATACTGCTAAAGGAGAGGCCATGGCAGCAAAAGATTATTTTGTAAAAGTAATTGTTGAAAAAAATAGCAGAAAAATCTTGGGCGCTCACATTATCGGTCCATACGCATCCATTCTGATACAAGAAATTATCAATATAATGAATACACAAGAAAAAAATACAGACCCAATAACCAATGGAATGCATATACATCCAGCACTAACCGAAGTAGTAGAACGCGCATTTCGAAATCTAATGCCAATAGACAACTATCACCACCTCATAGAACATGAATACCAACTAGTTCCATCAAAAAAGAAAATTATGACCAAAAAATGTGCAAGTTGTGGACGAGAACTATCCTCTGAAGCTACATATTGTGACAAATGTGGTAGCAAGACTCAATAATAACTAATGCCACAGCTTAGAATAGAGGTCATGGCAATTGAGCAATGACAAAATAAGCAGACGTAAATATCTAAAGTATGCAGGTGCAGCCGTGGCAATAGGAGCGGTTGCAGCAGCAGGATATGGCATCTCTCAGTACAGCCGACCAACAATTACAACACCTACTACGCCTACAACAACTTCACCAGGTCCAGTGACGGTAACGCCAACGTCAGGTAAGAAAAAAGTCAAAATTGGTGGAACAAAACCCTTCACAGGTAATGAATCTGTAGCTGGTAATAGCGAAGGCAACGCAAACAGACTCTGGGCAAAACATGTTAACGAGGCCGGCGGAATAAAGGCTGGAGACGGTAACACATACGAGGTTGAGCTTATTCTATACAATGATGAATGTAAACCAGAGAACGTTCCCAGGCTCTATGAGAAACTGATAACTGACGATCAGGTAGATTTTCTTTTCGGACCAGTTTGGGGACCTCTCGGTATGGCAACTGTGCCTATGGTGGAGAAATATAAAATATTCGAGGCTTATGGAACAGCATCATTTGATCCGAGGGACTTTAGGGATTGGAAATATATTGTTCACACAATCACTAATGGTCCAGACTATATGGCAGCGATAATCGATATGATGTTGGAAAGAGTCATTCCAAACGATCCAGAAGCCTTAAAGATCTCTGTAACTCATGGCGATGATCAATTTCGTATGACTGCGGGGTCATATGGTAAACAATATGCTGAGGACAAAGGCTTCGATATAGTATTTTACGATACTTATACTTGGCCGGGGACAACAGATCTTACTCCAATACTTACTAGAGCGAAAGCAGCCCAACCGACTTGTCATTTCAATGCTGGAGGTTACCCTGATTCAATAACGACAATCAAACAGATGAGAGAACTAAATTTTGACGTGAACCTTGTATGGTCAGGTCAAGGTACTGTTTTCCCACAATACTATGATGCTCTCGGAAAATATGCTGAAGGAAATGTTTGTTGTACCCAATGGGAAAAAGGTATGGTCTATAACCATGATTTTGGGATTAGCCATGATGAATTTCTATCCACCTTCGAACAAGATTATGGTTTAATACCTGACTATCATGCGGGGACAGGCTATCAACAGGGTCTTGTAATACAGAAAGCCATGGAACTATGTGATGATCCGCTGAATTCTGATGCGATGAGAAAAGTTGCAGGTGAGATGGAATTCCTTAGCTTCTTCGGAAAATACAAGGTAGATCCGATTACAGGATGGCAGACAGGACATAAAATGGGTGTGATCCAATGGCA
>JBHLLT010000023.1:0-43620 GCA_048938855.1 Promethearchaeota archaeon | reverse complement strand
TTCTACCAGATATCGATTATACTTCATTAAATGATCTTTGGTATAATCCAAAAATCGAAATGTTAATTATCACCCCCGATAACCAAAGTTTTATTGATGCCGTTACTCCTCTGATGGAATGGAATAATGAAAAAGGTGTTAAAACGATCATTTTAAGTAACTTTTCTTTATATCCAGGAATTGATAATGCTGAGAAAATTCGAAATATGATCAAATCGTATTATAACAAGGAAAATATAAGATGGGTTCTTTTAGCCGGTGATGCCCAAAATGATTTAATTCCAATTAGATATGTATACAATCCCGATGTATTAAGATGGGAAGATGGAAGAACTGAAACCGTGGGTGGAGAATATTATAAACCTACTGATTATTACTATGCAGATCTTAATGGGACTTGGAACAGTGATGGTGATGGAAATTGGGGAGAAGGTCCAACTAATCCAGATGATCCCACTAATCCAGATAATGCTTATGGTTTAGATGAGATCTCTTGGGATCCAGAAGTATATGTAGGAAGATTTCCTGCAAATGATGCAAATGAATTAGAGATTATGGTGGATAAAACCTTAAAATATGAGACTAATCCAAATGTAGGAGATTGGATGAATAGAATGTTGTTAGCGGGAGGAATATCCGATTATATTAGTGGTTCAGATCCTGATGGGGAATTTGAAAGTGATCTGACAAGTTATATTATTGAAAATTATGCTAAAAATGATGTAAATTACACTCATTTGGTTGAAGAAGAAGGTAATCTTACTCGAACCCTTCTAGATAATTATTTTAATGATGGCTATTCTACAGTTTTAATGGCAGGGCATGGAGTGCCTACTGCGTATTATCGAAATCCCAGTACAGAGGGTTATCGATCATCAGATGCTAGTAGTAGCTTGAATGATTATATGCCTTCTTTAGTATATTTGGATGCTTGTTCAACTTCGAGTTATGATTATAGTGACAATAGTGTTGGTGAAACATTAATTAATAAAGAATATGGTGGAGCAATTGGCGTAATTGGAGCGTTAAGAGTCACTTGGTATTATTCTGATGATTATAATCTTGAAATATTAAATCGTGGAAATGCTAAATTATTCTGGAAAGAATTTTATGTCAATGAAAAATTTCAACAAGGAAGAGCACTTTATGATTCAAAAGTTGCATATATGAATAGTGAACATTATACTCATAGTTTTGGATCAACAGATTTAGATTTTGAACGTAAACAGCTTTTAACGTACTGCCTTTTAGGTGATCCCGAGCTTGATATCTATACTAATGAACCAAAGGCTGCTTTGAATCCATTTATAGAAAATATTTATGAGGGACAATTAGTATCTATTACAATCAAAGATTTTAATGATAAAATTGTACCCTACGCCAGAGTTCATTTAACAACTTTAGATGGAAAATATCATACGATATATGCGGATCAGAATGGTTTAGCGAAATTTAGAGTTCCTGCCCAGGCTAATGAGTTTTATAATGTGACCATCACGGGTCATAATTTAATTCCATCTCACTTTAATTTTACAACACTTGCAGATGAAGTTAATCCCATCCTATTGGAGTCGTCATATACTCCTAAGAATGCCAAAACTTCAATGATAACTACTTTCAATATTGATGCTCAAGACAATAAATCAGGGATTGAATGTGTATATGCATTTTTATCTAAAAATAATTTCACAGATTTTACATTCTATGGTTTAACAAATAGTATTTATGAAAATAAAAATACATTTTCTATTAAAACTGAGAAGCTTACTCCCGGTCAATATTCCTATTTCATTCTTATAAGAGATTATGCTAATAATACCATTATTTTCCAAGATCCTTCATTTACTCTAACAATACCTAATCCGTTAATGGATTATATATCAATGATTTCTATGATTGCCATTATTGGGATTATTGGAATTTCAGGTTATATTACTTATTATGGAATAAAAAAAGCCACTCGTACTGTTAAAGAGAACTAACCTGTAGTTTTTATAATTTCCAAATTATTCCTTCTTAGTGCTATCTTTCTTCAAATCTAATAAATATATAATTGAACTAATAGTTCCAAATATACCTTGGATGACAAGAGCTAATGATATTAATAAAACTGCAATTAAATCATTAAAAATAAACAAAAAAACAAGTATAAAGACTCCTGCCATTGTAAATTTTAGAAATGAAGAAAGTTCACTAAAGACAATCTTCCATATTTTAGATTTGGATACTCTTTCTTTAAGTTCTTTTTGATATGCTTCTTCACCAGCTTGCTTAATATACCAACTTCCTTCAATATTATTAGCAAACAAAAAAAGACTCCAGCAAAATATGAACAAACTAAAATAGAAGTCTAATGAACCCAGAAGGATGATAGGGATTTGTATTAATAGCATTCCTTTCCAACCGATTTTTTTTGCTAATCTATTAGTTTCCAACTTTAATTCTTTTGTAACATATCGAGTACTCAGTATATCAAGAGTTCTCCCTATTGTTGTAATAATGCCATTCACTAAAAATTGGTACCATTGAGTTTCTTGGAGAATTAGTTGAAATAACATAAAAATATATATCCTCCTTGATTGAATCTTTTAAATTTAATGTTCTTTATGGAAAAGTTTAATTATTAGCTTTAATTTTTCCTATCTACTTGTAACCATATATAAGTAAGTATTTTCATGTAAAATAACCGACCTTATAAAATGGTTCAAAATATAGTTTATAACCACATAAATTTGTAGCAATTCGCTACTGCGCTGGAACCATCCGAACCCGGAAGTTAAACTTGTCTCGCGTTGTAGATAGTACTGTAGTTGCGATCTATGGGAAACTACAAACTGTAAGTTTGCTTACGGTCATGGCATACAAGGAAAATACCCGGTCACGCTTTTTTATGTGGTTATATGCCGTTTTCCTTTTCATATTCTTCTAAAAGTAAGTTTTTAAGCAATAATTTATATAAATAATTAATATTGAATAATTCTTAATTTGAAACATTGCCTAAAAAATATATTGTCATCATAAAAACAATCGGAAGAAAATGGTTTCTATTTTTAGTAGGAATTATCCTAATTGTAGCTATTTATAATTTAATCGTAGCAATTTGGATGCTAGGTATAACATTAGTGCTATTTTTGTTATCTTATGTTCCGAGAATACTGTTTAAAAGAAAACTTCATAATTTTCTAAATAAATATTATAAAATTGAAGATGAGTTATTAGCTCGCAAGTTTAAAAAACCTCTACAAAAAATACAGGATGATATGTTTGACCTATCTCAACATCAAGAAAAAAAAGGCTGGTTAATCGTGTTCTTAAATAAACAATATATATTTTATCATGAGAAAACAATCGCAAAATTTAAAGAAGTTTATAATAAAGGTTTTACTGAAAAAGAAATCCTAGATAATTTGAAAGATTATAAAGTTACCACCAGGGCAGAAATTAAAGCAATAAAAGAAAATTTAGTAAAACTTAATAAACTTAGTGAAAGAGAAATCTCGGTAAAGGAACACAAACATGAGCAAAAATTTGCATAGTAACTTAATAAAATTTATCATCTTTTTCTTCCTTTTTTAACTGCTGAAAATTCTATAATTATTCCTAATAAGGATTCAGTATCCATATAGGCATACTTTAATCCTATTATTTTACCATACTGCAATACTTCAATACCTTCTTCTTTAAATTTTTCTAGTATTGCTGGTAAATCTTCAACAGCATACTGTATGTGATGTATTCCTTCCCTTCCTTGTTCTAAAAATTCTTTATGAATAGATTCACCTCCCTCAGGTTGTACTAATTCAATTTCAACACCATTAAAAAGTCTACTAAATCCCGCAGTTACGGTCCATTTCGTTTGCTTACCTCGAAGAGAAATTTCCATTACTAAAGGGCCTAAAATAGTAAATTTGGGTATGCCAAAGAATTTTTCCATAACGCTGGCTTGTTTTCTAATATCTCTATACACATACCCCAATTGGTTAATATTTAGATCCTTAAAAAGAAAATTTACATCATTTTCCATTATTTATCAAATTAAACCTTATTTTAATTGAATATATTTGATTAAGTTGATATAAATAATTTTATTTTTGAATTAAAAAAAAGAAGAAAATTATGATTTAATCAATTTCACCAAAATCTAAATCAAAACTGTAATACTTTCTTATTGGCTTTTTCACATTCCAAACACATTTTAATCCTTTTTCGAATTGAACAAGATCACCTTTTTTAAATTCTATTTTCTCACCAGTATCTGAATCCGTGACTTCCACTTCCCCATCCAAAACATAACATGTTTCAGTATCTCCATAAGACCAGTCAAATTCACTTACTTCTTTATTCCATGTACCCCATGAGGTTACATCAAATTTATTCAATTCTTCTTCAGTTGGAGTTTTCTTTTTCATTTTCATTTAAATCACCTTATTTATATCTATTTATCGTTCTAAAAAAGACTAGTGGAAATTATTATACTGAAATTAATAAAATTTATTTTTCAATTCTTTTTTAATGTTTTAAGTTAGAATAATCAATAAAAAACAAAAATTATTATTCAGTTCAAATATCTTTTCGAAAAAGAATATTAATAGGTTTTTAGATTATTATTATAACATAAAAATTTAATAATCTCAATAAAAAGCTCCATAAGAGAAATAATTTAGAGATATCACCTAAAAATAAGAAGAGAATAATAACAATGCCACAAAAATTCATTCTAAAAATTTTGACTGCGGGAGAAGGAGGGGTAGGAAAAACAACTCTCTTACATCGTTATGTGGAAGGAAGATTCTCAGCTGAAACAAAGATGACAATAGGGGTCGAGTTTTTTCTAAAAGAGACAGAAATAGATTCCAAACATTGCACATTGCAGCTTTGGGATTTTGGAGGCCAAGAAAGGTTTCGATTTTTACTTGAAAGTTATGTTTTAGGAGCTAAAGGAGCACTTCTAATGTTTGATCTTACTCGAATAACCACTTTAGAAAACTTGCAACAGTGGCTTAGTATTGTGAGAAAGGGTGATCCAAATCTTCCGGTTCTGTTTTTAGGTACAAAAGTGGATTTAGAAGATGAGGTTATGGTTGAGGATGATTATGCGAAATCATTCTTAGATGAATTTAATTTGATTGATTATCTGAAGATATCTTCGAAAACTGGTGAAAATGTCCAAAAAGCTTTTAATATTTTAACAAGAAAAATATTAGAGCGTCAATCATATTGAAATCGAAAAAAAATATAATTGTTATCGATTCTAACTTCATTTTACTTCCTTTTCAGTTTAAGATAGATTACTTCGATGAGATAAGATCTAAAATTGAAGGTGAAATAAGATTTATTATATATCAGCAAATTTTTAATGAACTAGAAGCAAAAAGAAAAAAAGAACTGGAAACAACTAAATTTATCAGATTCCTTGAATCTGGACTAGGATACCTAGAAAAAAACAAAAAAAAATACAGAATTGATATTTTAGAAGATAAAAAGAAGAAAAACGAAACTACTGATGATTTTCTTATCAGAATGTTAATGAATTTAAAAAAACAAAATCAAAACATATATATAGCTACAAATGATTCAGATTTGCGTAGAAAAGCAAAAGAAATTCAAATATATACAATATTTATGAGGCAAAAGAAATATATATCCATTGATTAAGCTTAAAAAAATATAAAATGATCAATACATTTTAAATTTTCAATAAAAAAATTTTATAGTCTATTAATTCCAAGATTTTTTAACAGCAAAATATTACCCATAAATTTATTCGAGGGAACTTTATGACAAAATCTATACTCTTGAAGGTTGTCACAGCCGGAGAGGGTGGTGTTGGTAAAACAACGCTTCTTTATAGATATATTGAGGGTAGATTTCTCGCAGATACTCTAATGACAATTGGAGTGGAATTTTTTTTAAAAGAACTTAACATAGAAGATAAAAAAATATTACTCCAAATATGGGATTTTGGTGGACAGGAACATTTTAGACCTCTTTTAAGTACTTATGCAAAAGGAGCAAGAGGTGCGTTACTACTGTTTGATCTCACCAGACCGTCAAGTTTAGTACGAATTGAACAATGGGTTAACATATGCAGACAGGATAATCCTTATATTCCAATCATTTTCTTAGGAACTAAATTAGATTTGAAAGAGCAAATTACTATAGATGATGCAATGGCTTTACAAATTAAAGAGGAATTTGGATTTTTTGATTATTTGAAAGTATCTTCTAAAACAGGCGAAAATGTCCAATTAGCTTTTGAATTGCTAGCAAAAAAATTAGTAACACAAATATAAGAATTTGAAGCTTTGAATATTTTCTAATTATAACCTATTGAGGATTATATTTTGAATAGTTGCCTTGCTTAGATTTACTGGATTGTTTTTTAATCCTGCGTTTACAACTATTTTACTAATATGCTGTTCATCAATACCATATTTTCCTAGAGTATCTATTTTTAAAACTTTAGTCCATTTTTGTAGTATCTCTATTAAATCAAGGCAATATTCAAGGATCATAATTTCTTCCGCACTATCTTCTCCCTTTAATAATGCTCCTATTTTAGCATATTTTCTTAATACTAAGTCTCCTTCTAATCCTTGTTTTTGTAAAACGTCAATATTCGCTTTAGTTGCTTCAGCAAGAAGAGTACCACAAACTACTCCATGTGGTATATTGAAATATCCACCTATTGGTGAAGATAAGCCGTGTATTATCCCTAAACCCGCATTAGCAAGCACTATTCCTGAAACTAATGAACCATATGCCATACAAGCCCTGACCTCTACATTAGAAGCCTCATCAGCACATACTTGTATGATATTTTCACTAACATACTTCATCCCGCTAAAGGCTAATGCATCTGTTATAGGATTAGCTTTTGAAGAAACATATGCTTCTAATAGTTGTGTAAAAGCATCCATTCCACAAGCTGCTGAAATCGATGGAGGACAAGAAATCATTAGCTCAGGGTCTATAATTGCTATATTTGGGATTAAATTATCATGGCGCAGTGATTTTTTAAAACCTTCAGAATCAATTTCGCTAATAACTGCATTTTTTGTAGCTTCACTCCCAGTTCCAGATGTTGTAGGAATCGCAATATATGGTATTTTCTTACCATCATGGATCTTCGTACCTACTCCTTCAAGATAATTGGTAATGGAATCATCCTTTGTTAACATAGCAGAGATTGCTTTTCCTGCATCAATGACACTCCCACCTCCAATTCCGATAATTAGATCAAGATTTTTATTTCTAAATTTTACTACATTTTCATCTATGACTGTAGGAGATGGTTCTCCTGATACTGAAGTATAATCAATGCTAATTGATTTATTTTTAAGATTGGATGAAATTTCATCCCATTTACC
Organism: Promethearchaeota archaeon; assembly: GCA_048938855.1. Lineage (GTDB taxonomy): Archaea > Asgardarchaeota > Lokiarchaeia > Sigyniarchaeales > SOKP01 > Loki-b32. The sequence continues at coordinate 36,250 of JBHLLT010000023.1, read as the reverse complement.
TGATTTTTTTAAGGAATTACCGCCTATTACAAACAAAACATTATTACCGAACTTTGGAATAATATCATAAAGTTCGATTAGTTTTCCCGCACCAAAAATGATATGTGGAATACTAGCAAAACTGAAAGTTGGAATCATTACATCTACCTTTTATATTTTTCTGAAGTCGCGAAAATTATTATAATAAACTATGAATCACTTTATAATGGGTAAGATTTATAATTTACTCTAGATAATTTGTTTTATAACATAATTAGTCCATTGGTGATTTACAATTAAAAAAGTTCATGAAACAGATTTTGAATATCGTGGTGGAGAATCTGGAGTAAAATACCTTATGAGGGGGCCTTCAATAGACTGGGGTGTTATATTGCTTAAGCCTGGTGAATTAATGGGCGACAAAGCTCATGGACATAATCTTCTTGACGAAACATTTTATTTTGTTGAGGGAAATGGGGTGATGATTATTGATAATAAAGAATACGAAGCACTTCAGGGAAGTGTATTTTTATGTGAACCAAAGGAAATGCACAATATCAGAAATGATTCTGATACACCAATTAAAGTTGTTTTTATCAAAGCTCAGTACTTACCAAATGATAAACTCTAAATTATAATTTTAATATAAAAGAGTATGGCTAAAAAAAAAGGTAAAGGAAAAAGAAGCGCTCAAGAAGAGCCAGTAGTAACACGTGTAAAATTCCCTAATAGAAAAGCGGGAGAAATGTTTGGACGTGTTGTAGGGGTTTTTGGAAATGATCGAATGGAAGTTTTTTGTGAAGATGGTAAACATAGAATCGGTAGAATACGTGGAAAAATCAAAAAGAGAGTTTGGATAAGAATTGCTGATCTAGTCATAGTGAATCCATGGGATTGGGAGACACAAACTGATGATAAGATGGGGAAATGCGAAATTACATGGCGATATATGAAACATGAAATTTCATGGCTCGAAAGAAACAAAAAAGTTCCAGAAATATTAAATATTAATAATATTCCACTTTAATTTTAATAATTCATTAAGCTACAATTTCCTATTAACCAAAGAATTTTGTAATCAAAAGATCAAAAAAACCCCCAATAAAAAGCAAAAATTTTTAATTTTGTAATCTTTTATTAGTATATACTTATTTTCCAAAACAAATCTTAAATAACCCAAATTCAAATAGGAAGCGTGAAATGTAATGGCCGATCAAGAAGAGGATGTAAAAAAAGTCGATAATGAATCTTTAAAGTTAGAATCATTAATCAGCAGGGAGGAGCTCGAAGATAAGGAGGATCTAACCACTCTTTTCGCTGTGCGAACAACAATAAATCAAGAAAGCAATATTTTAAGGCAGATTTTTTATAGATTCAAAATCTTGGATGTAATTCCAGATATAAGAGCTATGCTTGTTTCTCCCTTATTACCAGGCTATATATTCTTTGAAGCCCCCCAGAAGCGTGATGTGCAAATAGCTGTGCAAGGTATACCACATATTAAAGGAAGAATAGTGCAAAATATTAAACTTTCAGAACTTAAACATGTACTGTTGCCAAGAAGTGTTACAGAATACTTAGAAGAGGGTGATACTGTTGAAATTATTAGTGGTGTTTTCGAAGGCTCTAGAGCTATTGTTATGCGAATGCCTCACGATTCAAGTGCGAGTGAAGAGGTTGTTGTTAGGCTTTTACAAGAAGAAACTCCAATAACAATTAAAATCCATGGAGATTACCTTAAATTAGTTGAAAAGAAGAAACCAGTAGAAGAACCTATTCCAGAAATAAAGGTTGCTGCCGATATTATATCAGATTTAGAAAAATCAATCACATTTGAAGATGATCTTGACGAATACGAAGAAGAAATTTCTGAAGGTGCAAAAAGCGAAGTGATTGAAGAATATGTTGATGATGAGGAAGAGGAAGAAGAAGATGAATGGGCAAAATTTGATGGATTTTAGATGGAGCTTACAAATCTCTAAATAAAATTATTATCAATATATTTACTATTACTTTTAGAGGTTTCTTCCAAAGGAGTCTCGGAAGATTTTATTACATGTTTGTTGCGTTTACCTAAAGATACGTATTAATAAAAGAATTTTTATAGATAAACTGATATTAATGAACTTAAAGAATATAGATTTCAATGAATAATTTTCTTTAATTAAAAATGATAAAAAATATCTTCATAATGAAAGGAAACACCGGCGAATTAATCTTCTATAAAACATATGAAGATATTTTTAATGTAAAGCTAACCAGTAGCTTTTTAAGTGCTATTTTTTCTTTTGTAAAGCAAACGTTGAAAACTGAAGAATTATCTGAAATTGAAGTTGGTCTTTTTCGATTTATATTTGAGATAGAAAAGGTGGGTAATGATGAATTATTATTTGCTCTATTTAGTGACCGAACAGATAATCTTGTTGAGCTTAGAAATCAATTGAGAGAAATTAAAAAACAATTCATGAATAAATATGACTTTGCTTTACTTACGAGGAATTTTGATGGTGAAATTTCAAAATTCTTTGATTTTGATAAAAATATAAATGAAATTATGGAGAATCATGGGCAATTAGTTTCAGATGAAATTAAAAAAGAGTTATTAAATGTATTTAATGAATTACATACATTTTCATCTTTTGTTGTATCTTCAGCTCTCTTGACTCAAACAGGAAGAGTAATTGTTTCATCATTAGAACCAAATATTCTTTCTGAAATAATTAGATTATTAGAAGGACGATTCATTTCGGGAAATTATAGAGTAAATGAACTTATCTCTTTAGAAAATTTTGGTGTACTTTCTTTAACCGGAATTGATCAACATTTTATTTCAGTAATTCAATTTAAGAGTAATTGTCCATTTGAAACGGGATTAGTTATCTCAAAACGGTTTTCAAATAGAATCCAGAAATTAATTTGTTAAACAAATTATGCTTTTTTATTTGGAAATTGATCATTATTAACGATTTCACAAAACCATTTTTGAAAAAAAAATATGATATTTAGGATATCGAAGTTTTATTTTACAAAAATTAAAAAGTTAATGTACTTTTTCCCTAGTATAATTAATTATTCTAAACATGAAATAGATTTAAAAGTGGGTTAAATAAAATGCCAAGATTTATGGATCAAGCTATTAATGATGAAATCCTTGAAAAATTGAGTCTTAAGAACCGATATAATTTCATAAACAATAATTTAATGGCAATTTTGTCACCTGAGCAATTTAATTTCTTTAAATCAGTGCAAAAATTTTGTATGAGGTTCGAAAAGAAAAATGGGATTATGCATAGCCCTGATGAAGACATTTATGAATGGATACCTACATTTGGGGCTGAAGGATATGTTACAAGAGCCCATAATTTTGATATGATTGATGTAAACTATGATTATTATGGTGCTGTAGCAGACTTTTTAAGAACTCTTGCTCTTGATAGTTTTGACACCCAATTTGGAATGGGTATTGGTGCTACGGTATTAGCAATTAATCCCGTGTATGAACACCATGAAAATATACCTGAACGATTAGAAGCCTTAAAAGATCTTGTGACAGGGGTTGCTCCAGGTTGTATTTGCATAACGGAACCTGAAAGAGGCTCGGATGCGGTCCACCAGCTCAGTACTTGTGACGAGCAGGACGATGGGAGTTATCTTTTAAATGGTGAGAAGATCTATAATACCAATGCTCCAAAATCTAAGTGGGCTGTGGTTTATGCTACTGCAGAACAAAATAATGGAAACTTAATGGCTCAATTTTTAGTTAATACAGAATGGGAAGGATGGCAATGTAATCGTGTATATATTCCATATGTCCCCAAACTATATTTAGGTCATGAATTGTTCAAAAATCTTAGAGTTCCAAAAGAATATATATTAGGCTCTGTTGGAAAGGGACGAGAACATCTATTTGAAGGTTTAGTACCCGAAAGAATTGGTATTGCATATGGTGCTATTTCCCAATGTTGGGGAGCAGTATCTCATGCAGCAATTTATGCAAATATGAGAAAGCAATTTGATCAGGAGATACTGAAGTTTCAAGGGGTAGGATTCCTACTTACTGATATTTGGGCAAAATGTACGAATTTAACACTTGGGTTACTGAAATTCTGCGAGGAATATGATAAGAAGATGGAAAAGTTTGAAGGTCATATCCCAGGCAACATTTCTAGAGCGATGGTTGCATCTGCGAGTCAATTCAAGTATCATTGTACAAGCCTTTCTAAAGAAATATGTTATGAAGCAGCTAACCTCATGGGAGGTGCCGGACTATCAGATAATACAATGATGCAAGATTATGTAAATGTCTCTAGAATTCAAGAAATTGTAGGCGGTTCAAGACAGATACAGCAATATATTATGAGTATGGCTTTAAGACAACTATTCAAAATGCTTTAACATCCCTCTCTTTCTTTTTATTTTTTCATTTCAATTTTTGGAAATACCCTCTTTTTATAAGATTTTTTGAAGATTAAAAACCTTGTTAATACTATTGTTTAAATAATAAAAATAAGAAAAAGTAAGGTTTATTTATTTGATTTATGAAACAGACATTTTATATAATGTTCTTAATGAAAGGGACATTATATATTGTTGAATCTGCCTCGAACCCCCAACAATCTCTTGTATGCGTGAAATATTTAGGTAATCATGCATCATTGTATTATCACACAACCCAGCACCCCCCATGACATTAGCTGCTTCATAACAAACATCCTTTGACAAAGCAGTTGATTGGTATTTGAATTGAGACGCACTTGCAACCATTGCTTGAGAAATGTTTTTAGGAATATTTCCTTCAAATTTGATAAATTTCTCATCATAAGATTCACAGAACTTTAATAATCCAATTGTAAGGTTAGTGGTTTTAGCCCATAAATCTGCTAGTAGAAAACCTACTCCTTGAAACTTCAGTATCTCCTGATCAAATTGTTTTCTATTATTGGCATAGATCACAGCATAAGTTAAAGCACCCCAACATTCTGAAAGACTCATCATGGCAATTGCAATACGTTCTGGAACCAAACCTTCAAACAGATGTTCTCGTCCCTTTCCAACAGGACCAAGGATATACTCCTTAGGAACCCTAAGATTTTTAAAATATTCTTTTCCGAGGAAAAGCTTGGGGACCCATGGGATATTTACCCGTTCAACTTCAAATCCCTCCCAATTCGTATTAATTAAAAATTGTGCCATTAAGTTTCCGTTGTTTTGTTCAGCTGTAGCATAAGCAACCACCCACTTAGATTTAGGAGCATTGGTATTATAGATCTTCTCGCCGTTTAGAATAAAACTCCCATCTTCCTGCTCGTCACAAGTACTGAGCTGGTGGACCGCATCCGAGCCCCTTTCAGGTTCAGTAATAAGTATAGCTCCCGGGGATTTTCCAGTAACTAAATCTTTTAAAGCTTCTAATCGTTCAGGAACGTAATCATGGTGTTCATACACGGGATTAACTGCCAGAACAGTTGCTCCTCCACCCATTCCGAATTGAGGATCAAACATATCAATTGCTAATGTTCTCATAAAATCTGCTGCTAAACCCCAATCCTCATATACTACATCAACCATGTCAAAATTATGCTGTCGCGTAATATATCCCTTTTCGCCAAAATCTGGGATCCACTCGTAAATATCTTCATCAGGGCCATGGACAATATTATTTTTTTTTTCATAACGCAAGCAAAAACGCTGAACTTCACGTAAAAAATTAAATTCTTTTTGGGTCAAAATTGCGGTTAGGTTGTTATTTACAAATGCATATCGATTTTTAAGATTAAATTTTTCTAGAATTTCATCATTTATCGCCTGCGTTTTAAATCTTTTTTCCATACTCATCTTTCTTACTCCTTTATTTTAATTTCAATTTATCATTTTAAATAATGTTCTCAGATTTAGCTGCATAATATATGATTGTACTTGCTTTGTACCTCCAACTACTTCTCCAATTCTTGATAAGTTGATATAGTCATGCATTAAGGTATTATCACATAACCCGGCACCACCCATGAGATTTCCAGCTTCATAACAGATTTTTTGAGAAAGATCTGTTGCTTGATATTTTAGTTGACTTGCCGCAGGTACCATGGCTTGCTGAATAGCGTTCGGGATTTTTTTCTCGTCTCCAAATTTTTCAACAAGACGATCATAATACGTACAAAATTGATACATAGCCCGTGTTAAATTACACGTTCTTGCCCAAAAATCTGTTAAGAGAAATCCAACACCCTGAAATTTAAGAATCTCTTGATCAAATTGTTTTCGCATATTAGCATAAATTGTCGCATGAGCTACTGATCCCCAACACTCACAAAGGCTTTTGCATGCTATACCAACCCTTTCTGGAACAAGCCCTTCAAATAAATGCTCTCTTCCTTTCCCGATTCCCCCTAAAATATATTCCTTTGGAACTCTAAGATTAGTTAATTCCTCTTTACCAATCCAGACTTTAGGAGCCCATGGAATATTTACTCGTTCACAATTCCACCCTTCCCAAGATGTATTAACTAAAAATTGAGCCATTTTATTTCCATTATTTTGTTCTGCAGTAGCATAAACCACTGCCCATCGAGCTTTTGGTGCATTTGTGTTAAAGATTTTAGTTCCATTTAATAGAAAACTCCCATCATCCTGTTCCTCGCAGGTAGTCAGCATATGAACTGCATCAGAACCGCGTTCTGGTTCAGTTATACAGATACATCCAGGTGCTTTTCCAGTTACTAGTTCTTTCATTGCCTCAAGCCGTTCGGGAACATTTTCATGATGAGAATATATTGGATTGATTGCTAAAATTGTTGCTCCAGCAGCCATAGTAAACTGTGGATTGAACACATCTACGGCAAGCATTCTTAGAAAGTCTGCTACTAACCCACACGGTTCAAAATTTAAATCAATCTCAGTATATTTATGCCCCCTTGTAATATATCCTTCTTTGCCAAAATCGGGGATCCATTTATAAACATCCTCATCAGGTGCATGGGTGATCTTATTTTGTTTTTCGTAGTTTAGGCAAAAATCTTCCATTTGTTGCAAGAATTCAATCTCCTTAGGAGAGAAAATTATTTGTAAATTATTATTTATGAACTTGTATCGATAGTTTAAACTTAGTTTTTCCAAGATTTCATCATTAATCGCTTGTGTTTTAAATTTCCTATTATCAGTCATATTCTTTTACTCTCTAATTTTTGTTATTTTTTTTTAGTCTTTTTTAATTTCTATGATAAATATACACTTTAAATATAACTTAGTATTCTATAATAAAGTTTGTTCATTTTTTTTATATTACTAGTTTAAAAAAAATGTCGAAATTGGATTTTATGTAAATTAAATAAACAAATGATAAGGTATGTGAAAATGAAAAAAAGGTTTGAAACTCAAGTTATTAATGATGAGATCTTAGAAAAATTAAATCTCAGTAATAGGTATAAATTCCTAAATGAGAATTTGTCTTTTATTCTAGCTAAAAACCAATTTATGTTTCTAAAAGAAGTTCAAGATTTCTGCCTAAAATTTGAAAAAGATAACAAGATCACCCATGGACCTACTGAAGACATTTATGATTGGTACTCTACTTTTGGTGAACAAGGATATATTACTCGTCAGCATGCATATGAATGTGTTGATTTGAATTATAAAGAATTTGGAATGACAATGGATTTCATGCGAATATTAGCGGTTGATATGTTTGATCCTCAATTTACTATGGGAAGTGGAGCAACCGTTATTTGCATCAACCCAATATATGAACATCATGAAAATGTACCTGTTAGACTTGAAGCATTAAAAGAACTTGTAACTGGAAAAACCACCGGCTGTCTATTAATTACCGAACCAGAGAGGGGTTCTGATGCGGTTCATATGCTAACTACCTGCGAGGAACAAGAAGATGGCTCATTTCTTTTAAATGGAACTAAAATCTTTAACACAAATGCGCCAAAGGCAAAATGGGCCGTTGCATATGCTACTGCGGAACAAAATAATGGAAATCTAATGGGTCAGTTTCTTATTGATACGTCTTGGGAAGGGTGGAATTGTGAGCGTGTAGGAATACCCTGGGTCCCTAAATTATACCTTGGTAAAGAGAAATTAACTAATCTTAGAGTTCCAAAGGAATATATTTTAGGGGGAATCGGGAAAGGAAGGGAACATTTATTTGAAGGCTTGGTTCCTGAACGAATTTCGATTGCTGTGAGAGGTGTAGGTGAATGTTGGGGAGCATTAAGCCATGCAATTATTTATGCTAATATGCGAAAACAATTTGATCAAGAGATTTTATTATTTCAAGGAGTAGGTTTTACATTAACGGATTTGTTAGCTAAAACAACAGCTCTTACTCATGGAATTTTAAAGTTCTGTGAAATTTACGATGCTAAGATGGAAAAGTATCAAGGATATTTACCAGAGAATATCTCCCGTGCTTTTGTTACCTTAGGTAGCCAATATAAATATAACTGTGCCCTACTCTCTAAAAAAGTTTGTTATGAAGCTGCAAATATAATGGGTGGTGCCGGGTTATGCGATAATACACTAATGCATGATTACCTAAATATTTCGAGAATTCAAGAAATAATTGGAGGGAGTAGGCAAATTCAAAGTTTCATTATGTCAAGAAACTTAAGATATCAATTTAAAAATTTATAGTATATAGAGTATAAAATTAGTAAAAATTAATAGAATAAAACAAAATATGGGAGTTTTAAGTTTGAAATGAGAGAATCTTACTCTTCCTCTTCTTCTCCCATTAATTCTTCTATCTTGTTTTCAAGTGCTTCAATTTTCTCTTCAAGAGCCTCGATCTTCTTATTGGTTTCACAGGTTGCACATCCATCATCTTCGTCACATTGAGGAAGCGTATCACATACTTCTTGAAGTTCATCCATTTCTTCTAATAACTTATCGACTTGATCTTGTAACTCATCAATACTCAAAATTCACACCTTAATTTTTTAAGATAATAAAGATATGATTATTTAATTTTTTTTGGTTTAAAAACTTAAATTAATTAGGGACTACTGTTTTAAATAATTTTTTAACATTTTATGTGAAATAGTGCTAAAAGATATGGATTTCGAAGAATTATTTAAAAAATTTGCTGACAGTAACACAATAAATAAAGCAGCTTCAGTTTCAAATACTTCTATAAGAATAATAAAAACTAATAAAGAGGTTGGATTAATCAATGCGGAAATTCAAGGAAATAGTATTGTTCCCTATAAATTATCTATAGATATAACAAAAGTAAATTCTTATGATGTTATTAACCATAACTGTCCTGATTTTTTAGCAAGAAAAAAGCCAAATAATAAATTTTGTAAGCATATCGCAAAATTTTTCCTTAATTTATATGAACAAGATTCTGAATTTGCAACTCTTTTATTGACCGAATTCAATTCAAAATCAAGCCGACAAGTTCAAATAAGTGATCAAGATTTAGAAGATATGAACCATTTTGTGGATAAGGATCTTAAAAATCAGTTGGATTTTGATTATAAGGGATTTGACTTCTTTTTTGAGCTTTCTGAACTTGGAGATGATGCAAGGGGTTGTTTAAAAGAAATTTTAATGGAAGCAAAAAGATTACCTGCTGCATTGAGAGGGTTTCATGGTAGCTATGAAGGAGGATTATTCGATCATATTCTATTAGTAACAAACTATACATATATTATGGGTAAATCTGATGAATACAATGTAGAAATTAAAAAGGCAATATTAACTGCGATTTATCATGATTTTGGAAAAATTTCCTATTATTCTTTTAAGAGGAAGAATACTACTTCTAAAATTGCAGTTTCGCGATATGAATTAGATATTATACATGAAGAAATTTCAAATAAGTTTAACTATGAGGGAAGGCATTATCATGTAGAAGAAGCAATTGCAGTTCTTAAGAACCAAAGCCCTATTCTATTTTTTGATGATGAAATGTATAAAGCAATAATTTTTCATCATGGCCAATGGAGTAAATATTATCCTATAGAAATGAACGAACTGGCAACATTAATACACACAGCAGACATGATAGCAAGTCAAACTCATTTTGTATAAATTAGTAATTAGATAAATGATATAAACCCTAAAAAATTTAATAGAAACGATAATTAGTATACACGTTGTTGGGTGAATCAATAATGGGTGAGGATATTCTAAATCTAATATTTCTGGGTAGTAGTGGAGGAATACAAGTTCCTTTATGTCTTTGTTCTTGTCTTACATGTGAAGATGCAAGAAAAAATCCTAAGTTACGACGGACAAGAGCTTCAGCAATGTTATTAGGACAAGAAAACATCTTAATTGATGCGGGACCTGATATTGAATTCCAACTTGATCGAGAAAGGATATTATCTGTTGATAGAATATTTTTAACACATTGGCATTATGATCATTGCTTTGGGCTCGGCGCTTTTCCTCTACTAGGTGAACTTGGAATTTGTAAAAAAACTACAATCGATTTATATCTCCCCGAGCAATACCTAAAATACTTTGAAAAAAGTGGTTTTTCATGGGCGAAACATCAATATAAAATCCATCCATTGAAACCAGGAGATATAATCAAAATCCCTGATGTCACCGTTGAAGTCGTAGAAACAATTCATTCAGTTGGTAGTGTTGGCTATATTATTTCAACTCCCAATACAACTTTTGCATATTTAGTTGATGGAGTTATTCCTCCAAAGAGGACAATTAATCGATTGAAAGAAATCAAATTAGATTTTATAATACTAGAAGGAACTGTTGACAAATTAGTTCTACCCAAGGGAAAGACATTTCAAGAATGGGGAAATTTCTCTATTTTTGACGCTATTGATTTCTGGAAAACATTGGGTATTCCAAAATGCATTATAACTCATGCTTCCTTTCACAGTTGGAATATAAATAAATTAATTACAGGTTTAAGTCCTACTGAACGCAAGGCTATCGAAGAGAAGAATCCTGGATTAATGTTCGCTTATGATGGATTAAGAATAGAATTATGACTTACGTCAAGTCAATTAGATAAGTTAATCCATATGTAAATCAACATGAACGTTGGATTGCTAATTCAAATAGGCAATATTAAACACTATAAGGAGTTTTTACATATTAAGAAATATTGTCTGCGTTATATTATATTAAAGCTTTAAATTTATTTATATGACTCTGAAATTTCATGTAATTCTTCTTTTTTATGCAATTTTCTAGTTACTTTTTTATAGGTTTTAACTGATTTCTTAATTAATTCCAGAGTTTCTTTAGGAAGATTATTTTCAGGAATCTCGATTTTCTGTGTCATAAAATCCAAACCAACAGTTAGTTTGTAATTCTCTATAAAGCTTTTATCTGTAAATGTTCTAATTAAGGATGATTTCCCTACAGCTGCTGCCCCTGTTAGTAAAATTTTAAACCTAAAGTGATTACTATCTTCAATTTCTCCTAATCTTGCTTTGAAATCTAATAATGCTGTAATTGTTAGTCGATAAAATAAACTTTGAACATTTTTATTGTCTAATGCAGAAGTTTCTATGTATTCGAATAGATAGTATTGATTCACTTTATGGAGTATTTTTTCTCTAGGGATTGTTTCACCAATATCACTTATCAGATCATATTTATTTCCAATTAGAAATATAGGAATATTTCCAGAGCGTGTTCTAATCTCATGGAAATATTCATCTATCTTATCAAAAGTATCAGGACGACTCAAATCAAAAACTAAACCAACTGCCGCAACGCCTTTAAAGAAATCTGTCTTAAAAAAGTCAAATCTTTCTTGTCCTCCTGTATCCCATAGTGATAAGGTAATATTTAACATACTAAGAAAATCCCCCTCGATTTGATCTTAAGGTTCCCAAATAGCAATATATTCATCCATAATTTTTTTTATATTGTTGAATCCCATAGCTTTATAAAATTGTTTTAGGCTTTTTTCATCAAGATTCCATCGTGATCTTCGGTGATACTTATTAATACCATCATTATCTAAAAATAAGAAATCTACAATTTTGAATAAAGGTTTTGGTAGGAATTTACCTAAAAATATGATTAATTTAAATAATTTATCACGAGCAGTGATTTCTGTAGGTTTAATAACATAAGGTTCACATAAAATAATTTTATGAGCGATCTTTTTTGCTATGTTTATTAAATCAATATGTTTAGGGTATACATGATGTAAGATATCACATAGAACAATAACATCCTTTTTTTCTCCCCTATAATCTTGAAAATCGAAAATGTTTTTCCTTTGAATTATGATTCTTTTTAATTTTATATTCCTCTTTTTCAGTTCTTTGGTTTTTATACGCTTCAAAAATCGGTGATTAAGATCTACTCCTTCATATTCAATATCAGGATGCAAAAAACGCATTAAATATCCAGTTCCACATGGGAAATCTAAAATTCTTTTTGGCCCTGTACCAATTATTGAAGCAATGGTGTAAAATTTTGTATCTTGATCATATAATCTACGGGTCACTGCATTATAGAGCCATCCACTTCGATAAATTAAGCTTTTAAAACTACTAAGGTTTGTATTATTAAGCATTCTTAACAAAAATAAATTAATTTAGGATATAAATTTATAACAAAAAAAATATAATATTGATCTTTAGGGTTTAGAAAGTAGATTCATTTTATTTTCAATATCAGAGTTTAATTCTTTTATTTTTTTATCTAATGTCTTTAGTTCTTTATTAATTGCTTCAAACCTACTTTCTTGAGTATTTAATTTTTTTATATATCGTTCTTTTAAGGATATAGATTGACTATCTTCTCCTAAAACCGAGATATTTTCTCTAAGTCTTGCTTGTTCATCAGTCATTAGATCCCTCTCTTCATTTAACTTATCTTCTGTAGATCTCAAATCATTTAAAGTTTGAATTAAATCAGCTATTTCTTTTAATTTTGTTTCTAGTTCAGGGTCAATAAATTTCTTTTTTACATAAAAAACTACTCTTTTCAATAGGTCTTCTTTACTATAATTCCATAAATAATTACTTGAGTAATTCTCTCTTTGTTCCTTTAATTTAAAGGTAACAGCGTCTTTAGGTTTTAATGTTAATTTAAATCGCCAATAATTTGCAGTCTCTTCGGGTTCAATAGGCTTTTCTATAAACTTATAATCATGGGTTTTGGGATGATCAAGGTATAATTCCTTTTCTTCATCTGTTTTATTCTTTATTTTATATGTGGTCATCATATTGGTATAATAATATTCATAAGAATACCCACTACCAAATGTAACTCTATGAACTGATAAATTCTCAGATTTTTGTTCATGGTTTATAATTACTGCTTGTTCTATGGCATAATTTAATAATCTAGTATCTTCTTTGTTTAGGAAAGGAATAATAGCTTCACCAGCAAGATTATCGTCATAAATGATTGTTACAGGGCCTCTTTCAAGTGTTAAATTGGTATTATTAGTGATTTCTAAACATGCATTAGGATTTTTATCTTGTTCTATTTTGTTATAAAGCAAAATTTTTTTTGCTTTAATTGATTCTGTAAGAATTGGAACCAAAGCAGATTGTTTACGTTTAATAGTTACAGGATTTGAAATATTATACTCAAATAATTCCCCTAAATCTTTTGTCTGGGTTTTAACTTGAGATTTAACCTTATCATAAATTTCATCATCTGACATGATACCCTGCATACGCCCAAAACCACCAGCAGGAGCTGCGGGAGGGGGCATTCCAGTTCTAAGAGCTTTAGCTTTTTTCATTGCAACAGGTCTTGCTTCCATTTCTGACATTGCATAGTCTTCGAATTTCTCCAATTCTAATCCCTCTTCAATTTCTGTAGGTCTTGCACTTAAAACTTTGGGAGGTTGAATAACAGGACGTTGGATGAATATTGGCCGGTAAAATTCATATATAAAAGAAACTGGCATTCCTGCAACTAAAGAGAGTTCAATATCTTCCCAATCTTGATTTGTAGTGTTTTCAATCAAACTCCAACCAGATAGCAAGCATTTTTGCTCTGATGCTTGTTGTTTACTCATGATTAACCTATAGGATGTTTTCCAGATCGGACTTTCACGAATATATGATACATATATATTCCTTTCACTTGAATCATCTCCACCAGATTCACAGTTTATTATAATTTTCTTTGCATCTTTCTTCTTCCCAGCGATTACTGTATCTAAAAAGAATTTTAAGTCTTTTTGTATCTCTTCATTTTGAATTTCTAATGAACGAATTTCTGTAAAATTAAATTTAGTTATTAATCCATCATCTTGAAGAAGTGTCAATGATTTCTCAATAATTTTCTCGTCTTTACTTAATTTTTCTATAAATTCAATACCCATTATTTTTCCAGAGATTTTTTTAGCGCCACCAACAGTTAAAATAACCTCGGCGCCTTTAATCTGAGTCACAAGAGATGAAAAAGAATTTTGATCAGGAATGTTCAGCATTATAGATTTTAATAATTGATTGGTTTCTAAGGCTGCGTCGTAAGATATTGATGATATGTATCCTTTCTCACTTGTATCTAAGACAAAAAGTGACTTTAAGATGTCATTCATTTCATCAATTTTAAATTCAAGTTCAAACTTACCAGAACCTTTCTGAATACCTTCAAGGATGTAATAAGAGACGCCGTGTTTGAAAATAATTACTTTTTTTACTTTTAATTTCGACATAAAATTAATATGGCTTATTTGAAATTTAAATTTTGATGTAATTTAATATAATATAAGAAATGAAGCCTTAGAAAAATACAGATATAATTTAAAGGTTTCTTTTTAAGATTTTTAAAATATCCTCTTCCAATGTTGATTCATATTCTGGATTCTCAACAATTGCGCCCAATTTTTCACCAGAATGGTTAAAAAAGTAAAAAGTTGGTATGGCTTTTAAATCAAATTTAGGATCGGTTGCTTCCGGTGGGGAGCGATTTTTGTGCCAAATTGGTTCCCCTGGTTTAGGCAATGCGTTTTTCATTATACCATATAGTATTTTTAACTCAATATCTTTGCCATTTATTTCTTTTGCTATTCTTATCATGCTGGGTATATTTCTTGAACAATCTGGACACCAATCAGCACCTAATGCCACAATCTTTAACTTTTCTTTCTTTTTTTTTAATAGTTCTTTAATTTTATCAAGTACTTCTGATTTTGGCTGATATTTATCATAAACATTTCGAACTTTACTCCCATAATTTTCTAAATATTCATCAGGGGATAATGTTGGAGATACGAGATCCTCCCATTTGAGTGAATTTTGCGATGTCATAATTATTATTGGAAAGTAATATTTTAAAAAAATTTATTTAATAATCCATAAAGCATTAACATTTAAAATTTAATAAGGAAAATTAAATACTGGAAAAAATAAATAAAAATAACCTTTTGATAATAATAAAAAGTCGAAAAAACCAAACACAGTTGATATGATTTTGTATTCTTATCGAGGAAAAATAATAAAAATTGATCTTACCAGCAAAAATATTTCTAATGTGTCCTTAGATCAAGAAATTGTTTCCAACTTTTTAGGAGGGGCAGGATATGCATGTAGGTATCTGTATGATAAGTTAAAAAGGGAAACTGATCCATTATCTCCTGAAAATATAATAATGATAATGACAGGCACGCTAAATGGAACTTTTGCTCCAAATACTGGAAGATGGGTGGTTTGTTCTAAATCTCCTTATACAGGAATTTGGGGAGAATCAAATTGTGGAAGTTGGTTTGGAGCAGAAGTGAAGAAAGCTGGTTATGATGGGATTGAAATAGTAGGTGCATCAGACGAACCTGTATACATTGAAATTAAGGATAATGAGGTTCAAATAAAAGATGCGAAGTCATTATGGGGAAAAGGGACATTTGAAACAACTCAAACCCTTAAAAAAGTGTTTGGAAATGATAAAGCAAAGGTTGCTTGTATAGGAATTGCTGGTGAGAATTTGGTAAAGTATGCAAGTGTAATTTCCGAACAAAGAGCAGCAGGAAGAACAGGAATGGGTGCTATCTTTGGCTCAAAGAAATTAAAAGGTATCATTGCTAAAGGATCTAATATAGATTTAAAAGTTTTCAATAAAGAAAAATTAACAATTGCAATAAAAAATGCGAGAGACTATGTTAAATCATCGTTTGCTACTCAATTGCTAGGAGATTATGGAACTGCTGCGGCACTTGATATGTATAATGTAACTGGTGAATTACCTTTAAAGTATCATACAGACTCAAAATGGGAAAAAGCAAGAAATATTTCAGGGGTAACTATGGCTGAAACAATATTAATAAAGCAGGCATTTTGCCATTCTTGTGTAATTGGATGCGGAAGGGTTATTAAGATAGAGGATGGAAAATACAAAACAAATGAAATTAAAGGACCTGAATATGAAACGTTATGTGGATTTGGAAGCTTGATCTTGAACGATGACCTAAGATCAATAGCACATATTAACAAAAAGTGCAATGATTACGGTATTGATACAATTAGTGCAAGTGGAGTTATAGCAGGCTTAATTTATCATTTTGATCTAAGTACCGGATTAATCAGAGATATAGATAGAAAGAGTCTTGAATGGGGTAATATTTCTATGGTGGAACAACTATTAGATGATATTTCCAATAGAAAAGGAATTGGAAATGACCTAGCAGAAGGTTCAAATTATCTAGCTAAAAAATATAAAATTAATAGCGAAGAAATTGCTACAGTTAATAATTTGGAAGTTACTTATCATGATTGTCGCTCTAATTATGGGATGGCAATCGCTTATGGAATGAGCCCAAGAGGCCCTTCACATAATGCTATTGATGCTTACTATGTTTTAATGGGAATTCCACTTGAAGAAATAGGGATCAAGCAAATTGATACATATAATGATGATTTTGAAATGGCAGAATGTTGCTCAATATTAATGGATTATAGAGCGCTTTATAGTTCCATCATAATGTGTTCATTTTGTAATCCTTTACCTTCTCAAAATGCTGAAATGATTAAATATGCAACTGGAATTGATTTTGGACTTAGTGAGATTAAATCATTTGGAGAGAGAATTGCCAATATGAAAAGATTGTTTAACATTAAAATGGGATTAACACCCAAAGACGATAAAATGCCCCAAATCCTATTACGCCCATTTAAAAGAGGAGGTTCGGCAGGCAAGTCTCCTAATTTTAGTAAATTAAAAGAATTATTTTATGAATATCGTCAATGGGATCCTATAACAGGTTTACCTAAAAAATTAGATCTTTAATCCACACCATTGTTTCTACTTTTAAGGATAATTTTAGCAAGAAGATTAAAAATCTTACTTACATTTTCTCCTGTTTTAGAACTACATTCAATGAATCCATCCGCACCTTTTGAAATAGCTAATTCCATCGCTTTTTTAGTAGGCACTTCTTTTAAATGTATTAGATCAGTTTTGCCACCAACAAAAACTATGGGTATTCGAGATTGTATTTCATTCTTAACGATTTCAAACCAATCATCTACATGGGCCAATGAACCATAATTGGTAATATCATACATGAAGACTGCTCCATTTGCGCCTCTGATATATGAAGGAAACAAAAATCTAAATCGTTCTTCCCCAGCAAAATCCCATATTTGAAGTTTTACCATTTCACCATCAATTTCAAGAGGTTTCAAATGAAAATCTACGCCAAGTGTTATTGTTACAGTTTCCTTAAATAAATTAGTTAGAAATCTATGAGCTAGGGTAGTCTTCCCCGTTTGCGAATCTCCAAAAAGTACTATCTTATATGTGGAAGTAAATGCCAACCCAAATACCTAAAATTTTGATTTTAATACAAATTCTATAGGTTCTTATCTGGTGTTAAGTATAAATATAAATTTAGTCTTTAAATATTTTACATTAATTTCGTATAATTAAGTGTTATTTGCCCTTATCCCCAAATTATATTAATAAAAAGATAGAATGTAACTTATCAATTTCAAATGTTTATATAAAAGATGTCAGAAAAGGTTTGGTACAAAGTTGCTAAATTGATTGTAAGAGCAAGTGGTAATCCTCTTTTTCAAGCTAATGAAACTCTCGTTAATATCTTAAAAACCCTTTTAAACGAAAATCAAATTAAATTTTTACTTAATTTTAGGAAATCTATCTTAACATATCAAGAATTGAAAGAAAAAACTGGAATGAACAATGACCAATTAATGCATATCCTGAATTCGCTAATGGATAATGGAATTATCATGGATGCCCCCATAAATAATAGTAATATGATGGAATACCGTCTATTACCGCCATTTGCGGATATCTTTGAATATTCACTTATTGGTGACAGATCTATTGAACAGAAACAAAAATTAGCCCAAATTTTTGAGAAAATGTTTAAAGAAACAACTGAGATGGTTCAAGCTAATTATGATGGGCTATTACCAATATTTAAAGAAAGAATTCCGATATATTCCAGAATTATTCCAATAGAAAAGGAATTAAATGTTCCTATGGAAAAAGTTCTACCATTACATGAAGCTTCTAAGATTATAGATGAACAGGAAATTATTTCACTATCCGAATGTCCATGTAAACTCCAAAGAAGTCTATTAGGGGATTCTTGTAAAACATCAAGCGATAGATTTAGGTGTTTTCACTTTGGAAATATGGGTCGTTATTTTATAGAACATGGATTAGGTAAAACTGTTTCTAAAGATGAGGCAAAAAAGATATTAAAGGAAGCTGAAGAAGAAGGACTGGTTCACAAAACATTTCATGATAATTTTAGTATCGATGAGAAAGAAAATAGTATCTGTAATTGTTGCAAATGTTGTTGCATCCTTTTCCAAACCTATTATCGAGGAATTATCTCATTTCATACATTAACATCCTATATTGCAAAAATAGATGTAAATAAATGTATAGGATGCGGAATATGTGTTGAAAAGTGTCCAATAGAGGCAATTTCTTTAATTAATGGAAAATCAACTGATGATGAAAATAAATGTATAGGTTGTGGAGTTTGTGTTCACCATTGCCCTGAAACTGCAAGGTCTTTAGTACGTACAGAGTTAAGAGAAGTGTATCTCCCTCCGTTAATAATTAATGAATAACTAACCTAATATAATTAGAATAAGAAAAGATGCAATTATAAATTGAGTGGAATCACTATTTTATCAACAAGTTCTCTGGCTATTTTTTGAAAGGTCTGATCAATATTCTCTCCTGTTAATGCAGATGTCTCAACATAATCTATGTTAAGTTCATTTGCGAGACTTTTTGCCTCCTCAGTAAGCACTCTTCTTTCTTCTGCTAAATCAATCTTATTTCCACATAGAACCACTTTAAGACTGCTATCTGACTCTAGGGAATTTATTATATCTTTATACCAATTAATAATATTTTTAAAAGTAGATGTTCGTGTTACATCAAATAATAACAAAACTGCTTGAGCTCCAGCATAAAACTGATTTCGCAAGAAATTAAATTTCATCTGACCCGCGATATCCCACATAATGAGGGTAACTTTTATATCATCAACTTGCATATCTTTAGCTGTTATATTTACCCCCAGAGTAGAGATATATGTCCTTATAAATGCGTGATCTGTAAATCTTAATATAGCTGATGTTTTTCCACAGGCTGGATCGCCACAAACAATAATCTTGAATGAAAATTTATCTAAGTTATCGACCTTTTTTTGTCTAGGAAACTCTTCAGAATCGTCCTTAATGCCCAGTTCTAAATCTCTTAACTGTTCTAACTTATTCAGAAATTTTACATGAATCTCTTTTATTTCTTTAGAGAGAACATTATTATTAGATTTTGATAATTTTAATTCAATAATTTTTTCAGACGCTTCATCAAATATTTCTTCTAAATCTTCAACATACTTATAATAGATTAAATCATCAACTTCTTCGAATATTAAGGTAATTGCACCAGTAACCACACGACCTCGTGAGGTTTCATCTTTCCATTCAATAATTCGAGCAATTCCTTTTTTTTTTTCTTTTGGAAAAGTTAAAAAAGCCAGAGATTTTGAGTTTGTTATCTCATCTAGTGAAAGAATATCAATTGATTTCATTGCAATCTTAGTTCCGAAATCTTCATCTATTTCAGGAAAAGACATTTTTGGTGTCGGGCCAAGTATATCATCAAATTCACTAAAAATTATTCCAAAAGTTAAGCTCTTTATCATCTCAAAATATTATTAATCCATCTTACTATATATTCACATCGATTGATTATGAGTTTATTCTGTCATAATAAATAGTGACAATTCAGCTTTAAATGGTAGCATAAAAGAATTCATAATTAAATTTGCATTGAGAATCTTATTCTAAGTTCAATAATTTTTTCAAAAGAAATAGTGCTCCATTTTTATCTAAAGGGTCATTATTATTGCCACACTTCGGGCTCATTATGCAAACCGGACAACCATCAGATGTTTTACAACTACATGAATCAATTAAATCATATGCAAGCTTTATTAACTCATTTAAATTATAATATAATGTTTCTGCTATCCCAATACCTCCTCTATAGGCGTCATAAATATAAATTATAGGTTGTTGTCTAATTGGGTCAAAATCAATTGAAACACCTCCTAGATCCCATCGAGAAATTTGAGCTAGAACTGGTGCCACAGCAATCATGGCATGTTCAATGGCATGAATTGTCCCTCCGAGGTCAAAACCTTCTAATTCCAATGTTTTTTGATGTTCAAAAGGAACATAAAACCATAACGCTTGACTTTCGAATTCAATTAGAGGAATCTCCTCCAATGGATGTCTAGATCGTATTTCCTGAGTAATTGTATCTATAACCTTATAAGAATAATATTCATGTTCTACTTTCACTTTTCCAAAAAAAGTTTCAATATTATTAGTCAATCCTATTTTATTTGCTGAAATTACTTCAAGAGGAATTATATTTGTATGTTTCAGAGATTGGGTATAAAAATCAACATCTGCTTTTTTTAAATATACTATTCTCTCATTTATATCGAGTTCTTCTACAATATAGGTTTCTGCTTCATATAAATAAATGGCACCCTCATGTAAATCACGGAAAACGAAACTCTCATCCTCACTAGTTAAAAATTCATTATTAAAATTAGTCCTAAGTAATACTTTATAACTTCGATTGGTAAGATCATTTAAACCATATTTTTCGTTAGGAAAAAAATCACTATTCCAATAATATTTATCTCCTCGTTTCATTAGTAAGGTTTCGGAAATTAAGTCATCCAAATACTCTTTAAATGTTTTTTTATCTTCAATACCAAATTTATTGTACTCCTTAACAGTTATAGGCTTTTCTTTACTAGCACAACAAATATGATTCTTCTGAATATATTTGTTTTTCAAGGTGATAAGAACTTTTTCTTGAGATGGACCAAATAATTTTGAGGGATTATGAATATAAAACAGATCTAAAGGATTTTGCATTGGTATCAAAGTTGAAATTGAGAGATCAACTCCTCTGCCAGAACGACCAATTTGTTGTTTAAAACTTGAGATAGTTCCAGGAAATCCAGAGCTAATTGTAGCATCTAAGGATCCAATATCAATTCCAAGTTCAAGGGCATTAGTAGAACTAATACCTAAAATATTTTTATTTTTAAAGTTTTTTTCAATTTCTCTTCTTTTATTTTTACTGATTCCTGCACGATAACTAAAAATTTTCTCTTTAAGAGGAGGTAAAGTTTTTCTAATCCAAATTGTTTGTAATTCTGCCATTTTTCGTGATAATGTGAACGTTAAGGTTTGTATGCCTTTCCGTAAATGACTAACAAATAAATTCTTTGTTTCTTGATGGGCAGATCTATATTTTTTCGAAATTTCATCGTATGGCAAATCCCAAAGAATTACGTTTTTAGCACCGGAAGGTGAAAAATCTTTATCAACTACAGAAAATTCCTCTCCAACTAATTTTTCAGCAAATTCTTTAGGATTATTCATAGTAGCACTTGATAATATCCAAATTGGTTTTATATCATAAGTTTCAAGAATTCTCTTTAAACGCCTGAGTAACAGGGCAAAATTAGAACCAAAGATTCCTCGATAAATATGTATCTCATCCAAGATGATATATTTTAAATTTTTACATATCCGAATCCATTTTTGTTTAAACCAGGGTAAATAATAATGGAGCCCATATGGATTTGTAATTACTATATTTGCATTAAGTAAAACCTGCCTTTTTTCGTTTGGTTCAATATCTCCATCATAAATACCGATTCTATTCTGTTTAATATTAGTATCTTCAAGCATTTTAGATAAAACAGTAAATTGATCTCTTGCTAGAGCTTTTGTGGGGAAAATATAAAGTGCTGTAGTTTTAGGTTCTTCTAATATTGATTGTAGAACAGGTATATTATAGCAAAGTGATTTCCCAGAAGCAGTAGAAGTTACTATAACCGTATTTTTATCCTCTCGAATTAAGTTAATAGCTTCTGCTTGATGCTTCCATGGTTTAATATTATAATTATCTAACCATTGTTGAAGCCTTTTCTTTAAAGGTTTTTCTAAATCTCCAAATTTAGCAATTTCTGCAGGGATATGTTCGATATGGTGTATTTGGTTTTTATAATAATCTTGGGACTTTATGAAGTATAAAAATTCTTCGAAATCTACCATAATTAGCTTCAATATCTGTAGTGAAATATTTCAATTAAAAATTACAAAGAGAAAAGAATTAATTATTTCTTAAAATTTAAAGATGTCCACTATTTTAGTTTTAATATAGCAATTTTTTTATGAAATAAAATCAAATTATACTAAACAATTTTATTTTTCTCTAAAGTATGTCTGATTCAGAATGGATTAAAGTCGACTTTCAAGACTTTATCAACAAATATAAAAAGGATATTGTAATTAAGAACGCTCCGGTTATTCTATATTCAAAGAAAGATAAAGAACATGAAGCTTTTACGTCTTTAGTAGCATTCTTTTTTATTGCTGGGTTTTTATTAATCTACATTGCGCTATCCTATTTCTTGGCTTCAATATTTTTTAATATTATTCTATTTATTGTTATAATAATAGTATTAATTATTTCTGATGTCTTTTTAATCATCAATGTAGTTAAATCCAATGTTTATATTAAACCTCTTGAATGTTGGGTAGAAATTCACCAAAAGAAATCGCAGGACAACTCCGAGTTTTTTTGTTTTTCATACTATCCTATCTTTTCTGGAAAGTGCCATCCCAATGAAGCCATGAATGTAATTTTAAAACTATATTACGAACAAGTATTAAAAAGTAAAATTGATATTACCCAAACCGAAATTTATTTAAAGATAAGCCGAGAAGATCTCCAAGTTAAAGAGAGAATTGGATTTTTCTTTCAATATGCTGAAGGACGACCTTTTAAAGATGAAGATGTAAATCGAAATTCTTGGAAATATTTTCCTTATGAACGGTCGGGTATAGAGAATTTTCTAGCCGTCGGAAATTGGGATCATCAGTATGAATGGAGAAATGACCTAGAATTTGATTTTGACAAATTACACGAATATGCTCCCTGGGTTGTTCAAAGATGGAATGAGGAAAATTTAAAGCCTCTTACAGAAGAATTCAAAAAAAAAATGAATTGGAACGCAAGATACATCGAATCTATTCCCAAATTAAAACCCTGGGAGGGAAATTTAGAAAATCAATTATATTCAAATCCACTTGCAAATAAAGACTTTGACATTATCAATGAAGCCTATTCAAAAATAATAGGACCAGATAAAGTAGTTAAAAAAATTAAGGAAATTAAAGATGAAATTAGTAGATTTAAAACATATTTCAGAGATTTAGCTTCTTAAACATATTTTTATTTCTTTTATATATATATCTATATTCATTAAATAGCTTATTGTAAACCTTTTTATTAGCAGTATTAGGAGTAAATGTTTTCTGTACTTTAATTAATGGAGTTG
This sequence comes from Promethearchaeota archaeon, assembly GCA_048938855.1. Taxonomy (GTDB): domain Archaea; phylum Asgardarchaeota; class Lokiarchaeia; order Sigyniarchaeales; family SOKP01; genus Loki-b32. Next base: position 12,441 of record JBHLLT010000023.1, on the reverse strand, counting down.
CGTCTGTAAAATTCTTTAATAAACCTAATCCAACCATAGAAATGATTGCCGAACCTCTAGCTGCAGCTAAATCAGGTGATTCAGTTTGAAGAATTTTTCGTTCAAGTATATCTGCAAGAATTTGACACCAAATATCTGACTTAGCTCCTCCTCCAACACATCTTAACTCATCAGATCTACCTACTAACTTTTCTACATATGTTAAAGCCCATTTTATATTGTAAGCTACTCCCTCGTAAATAGATCTTAAAATTTCATTCCTAGTATGTTCAAGACTTAGATTATAAAAACCACCTCGAACATCTGGATCGTTAATTGGAGATCTTTCACCAAAAATCCAAGGCGTGAAGATCAGATTTTTGGAACCAACCTTAGAATCTTTAACAATAGAGTTTAATTGTGTGAATAATTCGCTAGGATTTTCTTTATATCTTTCTACTTCAGATATAAACATTTGATTCACAAGCCAATCTAAACAGCTAGCTCCTGTTTCTTGTTTTGAAATACATAAATAATTTCCTTGAGAAGAACTTATGCAACCAGTATAATGAGCAAGGTCTTTTACTCTTTTAGATGTGTGAGCACCAACCCAATCTGCTGTTCCTAAACAAACAATTAATTTATTATCTTCAATTGCTCCTGAACCCAAAGCACCTGAAGTTAAATCACCAGAACTGACGAAAATAGGGATTCCAGATTGTAAGTTCAATTCTTTTGAAGCGTCATCTGTTAGTTCACCTGCGATTTCAGTAGTAATCTTAATTTCTGGCAGTTTTTCTTTTTCAATTCCAAACTTCTGTAGAATTTTTTCAGACCATTCAAATTTCCCAGGATTACTATCCATCATCCAGGAAGTATTACCTAAATCTCTTGAAGTTACTGCGTTTTGGGTACATTTAAAAATAATATAGTCTTTTACACTCAGAAATTTATAGGTTTTTCCATAAATTTCTGGCTGTTTTTCTTTCATCCACAAAATATGAGAAATAGGATCTTTACCATTAAATCCTGGTGCTCCTCCAGTGATTTTAAGAAACATTAATATCTTTTTCAGTCCATAACCTGATATTTTTATAACTCCTTTTGAATAGTTATGAGTTAATGGAGCTGCTCGTGTATCTAACCAACTAATACTATTCATTAAATATATGCCGTTTTTATCGATCGGAATAGTGCAATTCATCTGACAGTCAAATGCCAAGGCGATAACTTCATTTTTATCTACACTACTTTCGTTTATTATGATATTCGTCCCTTTCTTCACAGCATCCCAATAATCGCTCGGATTTTGCTCTGCCCATCCCGATTTTGGATAATATAAAGGATATTCTATTTTAGTTTGAGATATGACATTCAAACCTAAATCAAATAACACAGCCTTATTCCCTGAAGTACCTAGATCATGGGTTAATATATATTTTTTTTCCAAATTTATCCCTAATTCTATTTTTTTCTTATATGTAATTAGTTTAGAGTATTAATAAAACTTAAAAATAAAATTAAGATCAATCAACAAAAAAAATTTATATTAGGTATTATATCATTATAAAAACTTATAAAAGGTCAATCCTTTATTATTAAAAATTGAATTAAACTTCACATAACTAAAAAAAGGTTATATGTAATATGGAAACGTTAAGAAGTATGTCTACCCTAGAAATTCCAACAAATAAAATATTCTACAATAAAAAAACTGAAGTTTTCTCTGCAGAAATCTTGGATTTCATGTTTGTGGGAACTTATAAGAAATCTACAAGGATAAGTAAGATATTAGATGATATTTTCGCATCTTTAAAGGAGATTCAAATTGAGCGAAATAATATAAGTATCATTGATTTTGTTAGTAATACTAAAGTTCTTGAAACTAAGAAATTGAAACAGTTAAAACTGTTAAAAGAGAAGAAGAAAAAACCAGAAAAAAAAGAGGAAAAGCCTAAAGAAAAAGAAAGAAAAGAACAGGTTAAAGCACAACCTACCCTTAAGGATGCAATGCAGGAAGAATTATCCAGTCTAAGGAAATTAGAACCCTTTGATGAAGATATTGCAGAAGCAACTTCTATTGTTGATGATGCAAAATATAGAGAAGAAGTTTATGAAGAAGAAAAATTTTATGAAGAAGAAGTCTATGCTGAAGAAAAAGAAGTAAAAAGAGATGATAGAGAAAGTAGAACACGTGGTATCACATTCGCTCCAAAAGCTAAAAAGAAAGCTTCACAACTACCACCACCTCCTGGAGCACCAAGTGGTCCTCCTGTTAAAACTACTACTCCTGCAGCACCACCTCCACCCCCTTCAGATGTATTAACAGAGCCAAATAATCTTCCGCCAAAGCCAATATCTGAACCTTCAATAGCCATTCCTCAAGAACCTCAACCAAAAGTGTACGAAATTAATATGGGACTTCAGTATTATTCTGTTATGATGCAACAAAGGAGTTACTTATTTTATGTGTATTTTTCACACAAAGAGTTGAAGATTGTTGATGAAGAAGGAAAAACCGTATATAAAACTACGGTTAGGATAGTTACTACTAAGGAAGAACCTCCAGTTTTAGACCTTAAAATTGATGGTGAAGGTTTTGAAGTACATCCAATATCTGGAAAAGTTGAAGTTAAAAAGGATGCGGTAAACCCTCCTGTCATGATTTTTTCAATTATGCCTATAAAATCAACAAAAAAAATGAAAAAAAAAGAGAGTGAAAGGAGGTTCTTAAATATATACATTGAATTTGAAGATAATGTAATTAGTCATACAATCTTATCAATAATTGTACAACCGAAATATTTCCGACTTGAATTAGGGCCTATACATTTAAATTTGAGTAAGAGAACAGCTGCAATAATTTCTTTTATTTCCGTTCTAATAGCAGGAGCATCTTTAGTTTATACATTATTTTCTTGGGATCCTACCTCTAGTTTCATAAATTTCGTTAGTGGATTTGCTCCTGGTTTAGGCTCGATAGTTTTTATTGCAATCTTTCTAATTACATTATTCAAAGAAGGTATATATCCACTAAAAGAGAAAATTAGTGCATTTTTAAATTTCGATCAAGCTGGTGTACTCATAAAGTAGATTTTTCTTTATGAAACCTTTATTTTTTTATTTATTATTGGATGTTAACTCATTCCAAAATTTCTTTTTTAGTTGACTAAATTCTCTTGGTTTTAACTTAACAAAGTAAAGATCTCGTTTTGCGATAACGGGATAGTCTTCAATTTTTAGGGTTTTAATTAAACCTGCTGATTCAGCTTTACTAGCCATTATCTCACTCATAATACCAATGTAATTAGATTCACTAACAGTTGAGATGATTGAGTCATTATCATTTATTTCCAATTTAATGTCCAATTCTTTATATTTTGGAAATTGTTCCTGAAAAGTATACCTCGTTCCAGAACCTTTTTCTCTCCATACAAATGGATATTTAGTAAGATCATCAAAATTTACAGTATCGATATCATTTTTAACTAATTCATGGTCAGGTGAACATATAAATTTAAATTCTTCTTCTCCCAATTTGATATAATCAAAATCTTTCTCATTGAAACCCATAAAGCTACCAATTCCAGCAAAATCAACCATCTCATTTTTTAAAAATTCAAGAGATTTTTTAGAATTATTAATTAATATTTTAAAGTTTAAATCAGGATTTTTGTTCCTAAAATTTGCGATATATTTTGGTAATATATGAGAACCAGGGATGGTCGAGGCTGAGATTGTTATAATTTCCTCTAATTTATCGCTAAATTTAGAGATTTCTGACATACAAATATCATAGATCTCAATTATTTTCTGAGCATATTCAAGTAAAACTTTTCCCGCTTTAGTTAACTCAAACATCTTAGTAGTTCTATTAATTAACACGATATCCCCGAATTCTTTTTCTAACTGAGAAATTTGATGTGATAGGGTGCTTTGTGATATTGGAAGCTCACTTGCTAATTTTGAGAAACTCTTATATTGAGATAATTTAATGAAGTTTCTCAAATATTCAATCTTCATTTTATTAATCTCCTTAAAAACCTTAATTTCTAATTAAATTATAAGGTAATTAGACTATATTTATTTATCGATATTATTGATAGATTATTACAAGAAAATTAATAAATCAGCTAGTGTTTATGTAATTACACAAAATACGAATTTTACTTATAGTGAAAAAAATTTATGACTGAGAATAAGAAAGTTTTTACTATTGTTATTGGAGATGGTGCTTACACTAATGAACGTCCATTTACTATGCTAAGATTTGCATATACAGCACTTTTAGATGATCATAAGGTGAATATTTTTCTCGTTGAAGACGGAATCTTTGTTGGAAAAAAAAATCAAGATCCTACTGCCTATGATAATGTAGGAAAGTGGATGGTAGATATAATTTCAGAAGGAGCAAATGTGAAAGCTTGTGGAGTTTGCATGAGAGCACGTGGTTTATCTGAAGAAGAATTAATAGAAGGAATTGAAAAGACATCAATGAATGGCCTTTTAGAAATGTGTGTAGAAGCTGATAATGTAATTTTTAGTTAATTGTGATTAATGGTAAGATTAAAATGACAAATTCACGTAAACTAGATTGTTCTGGGCTTGTGTGTCCGATGCCTGTAGCCAAAACTAAGAGAGAATTACTCGAGATGGAAAGTGGAGAAATACTCGAAGTAGTTGGTGATTATGGAGAAGCAGGAGAAAATATTAAACGATATTTAGATAAGAAAGAAGATAAGATATTGGAATACAAGACAGAAGGAGAAAATTATTATATAAAAATAGAAAAAGCATAAAGTTCCGTTTGTTTTTTTATTTCTTTTTTTTAAGATTTCAACCGTAAAATAGTTTTTAGTGATCGAAAAACAATAATAATTAAAACCTCTTTTCTTTTTCTATGGAAACTAATGACTTGAAAGAGCTTTTGATTAAATGTTGGATGACTCATGATGGTATGTGGTTTTATCACTGCTTAAAAGAGTGTGGTATAAAGAAAACTAACAAAATAAATAGATCAGCTGTTAGATCATTGGCGAGTATTGAAATAAAAAGAATCATGAAAGCATTTAATATACATGATATTACTACTTTCAATGATTTAAAGTTTCTTTTTGAGAACGCGTTAAATACATTTAAAGCAGATTTTATGGTTTTGGTATTTCAATTTCCAGATTTTAATCAGCTTCATTGTGAAATGCATAAATGTTGGGCATATGAGGGAATAAATCGAATGGGAGTGATTGAAGAATATGAATGTGCGATTTTTGATAGGATCGAAGGATGGTTTGACACTCTGGGTATCAAGTATGATGTTGAACCTAATATAGAAGGTTGCTTGATGCATAGGAATGGAAAATGTGTTAGAGACTACAAATTTTATTTTGAAAACTAAAATATCATATGAGATGATAAGAATGGAAATAATCGTAAAAGATAAATATAATATTCCAATTGAGACTCAAAAGTTTATCATACAAATGTGTTGGGCTCAACATGATGGTCAATGGTTCTTAAAGTCAAAGAAAAAGTATGGGATTGAAGAAGCTAATCAGTTGAATCAAGATGTGATTCTTTCAATGGGAAAAATTGAAGCTCGACATATTTTGAATGCTCTAGGTATCAAAAAAGGATCTATTAAGACAATACCTGAAATATTTAAAATAATGAATACTCTCATGGAAGTAATTATTCCTAAAATAATGAAATTCAAATTTTTGGTTCATTCTGAATCTGAAGGAATTGGTTTAGTTGAGAAGTGTTTTATTTGGAAAGAAGTAGAAAAATCTAAAGAAAGTTTAGAATATAAATGTGCGTGCAATTTCAGGCATAGAGGTTGGCTAGAGGCTATGGGTGTGAAGGGAGAAATATTACCTCTTGAGAGAATTTCAGATGGCGATAAAACCTGCAAATTTAAGTTTACTTTAGAATGAGATCTCAAAAAAAATTTAATTCCTTTTCTTTTTTATTTTCTTAAATGAATGATGAAAAAGAATTTTTTAATTCGCAAAGCAAAACTTGAGGATGCAAAAAGTATACATGAAATACTATTAGCTGCATTTAAAGAATTTCGCATGTATTATTCTCGAGAAGGTTTTGATGATACCGTGTTGTCAGAGAAAGCAGTATTAACACGTATGAAAGAAATGAGTATTTATGTGGCAAATGATGATAATAATAATATAATCGGAACAATTGGATGGCAAAAAATTAGCAATGAAGAAGGCCATATACGCGGAATGGCGGTGCATCCTAAATGGCAAGGTAAGAATAGCCCAGCAGCCTCTTTATTAAAAGCTGTTGAGAATGATGCTATCTCAAATGAATGCAGATTCTTGACCTTAGACACAACAGAAGTGTTAAAACGAGCTGGAAACTTTTATAAAAAGCATGGGTTTAAATTAACAGGTAAAATTGGGGATTTTTTTGGCTCTAAGATTTATCAATATATCAAATATCTTAATAAAGGATAAAAATATAGATCCTTCTTATTTGTAAGGTTTTCGACATCGAATGATTAAGAAAAAAGGTATTATTCGGCTATCATATTCTTCTGGATGCTTTTTTAAAATCTCATCTTCTATATATGGTTCACAAAACTTTTCTAAAATGAACCCTTTCTCAATCAATAAATTTAGCCATTCCGATAAAGTTCGAGTAAAGCGTGGGGTTTTAAATTTTGTCATATTATCAGTTAGTTCTTTAGGAGCTGCCCCGAATATCCACTCTTCAAGCTCGCCATTTAACTTTTTGAAATAATCTTCTATAAGAAATCCTATTTTTTTACCTTCTTCATTCCTCATCCATCTAAAATCCGAGTTAGATATAAAAGGGTGAGTAATTGAAAACTGAAAGAATCCTCCAGGTTTTATAACTCTAAAGGCTTCAATAATAGCTCTCTCGTTATCTGCAATATCCATTATGCTCATTGTTGCTATTGCAAAGTCAAAGTGATTATCTGGAAAGGGGAGTTTTATTGCATTAGCAGTTCGGTATTTAATTCCTAAGGGTTCTTTCAGTTCAGTTTCTTTTGCATATTTAATAAATACTTCAGATATATCGATAGCAGCCATTTTGGCTCCTCTTTTTGCAGCTATTCTGGTGTTATATCCTTCTCCACATCCTATATCTATACCAAATAGATTAGAAATGGATGGTAGAATTTTGAAAAAGGCAGGTGCATTAATAAGATCTCTGCATCTATCATATCCCATTCTCGAAAGTCTTACCCAATTTTCAGCATTTTTATCCCAATATTCTCCAACTTCTTTATCATCCAAACGAACTCACCTTTTTAGGACGGTATTATTCATTATTATTAAATAATTATTCATCTCAATTTTAAAAGTTTTGATATGTCTCTTAGTTTAAAATCTTATAAATAAGATTTTCTTAGAATTATCATAGTTATGATAAACATCACAAAATATGAAGATTTTTCGGGAAATGTAGGAAAATCTGTTAAAATTATTGGACACATATCAAAAGTAATGTGGCAACATCTTACCGTCTTTTTTGACACTCATCCATATATGAATTACTTTGATTTAGATGATGGTTATCAGATTGTAATCTATACAAAAGATTCAATTTCCTGTGAAGATAAGATTGAAGTCAACGGTAAGCTAATAAAAACAGAAGAGACACGCAAAAATCCTAGAACTAAAATAAATGACGAATATTTTGAATATCAGTTGCTTGTAAATTCATGGAAATGTTTAGAAAATGATTTATAAAAGAAGTTTGGAGTTATTTCTCTCTAGATACTTTTATTTTTGGTAGTCTTTTTTTAATAAAATATTCACATATTGAAGAAGAAATTGATATTACGAGTAGTACAATAATTACACTTCCTATAATAAATAAACTTCCAATATCTGAATAAGTTAATTTATAGGGGGTCCAAAAGAGTCTATAAAAAACAAATAAGAGTAAAATGATTATATAGAATCCCATAATTTCCTTAATTTTTGAATAAAAACCACTAAGCTGCTTTTTTAATATATAGTTTATAAATTCATTATTAATTTGACAATCTTTAAAAATTATATTTTTAATCCTAGATTTAGTAGAGACACCCATAATCACCGTGTTACAAAAATTGATTTGTTTAATATGGGACACCTTTAAATCCGATATGAAACAATTATTAATTTCAATTTTCATTGAATGTTTTAATGATAATGTTTCAAATGTGCAATTCTGCAACGTTATATTTTTACATGAGTCAAATTGAGTATGATCAAAATTACATTTAATAAAAGAAATGTATAAAGAGCATTTTTTTATAGAAAAAGCTTGACCAAGAATATTAGCATTTTCAATAACAAATGGATTTTTTTCTGTACCTTTACCTTTCCAAATTTGATCATGCGCTAAATTCTGTAATCCTTGTTCTGAATAAAATATTATATCATTTAGCATTTTCAGATAATTTACTCCACAAGGCACTTTTTAAAACAAAAAGAATTGTCTTATTTTATTAGCATTATTTCTAATTTAAATATACCTCTAATTAAATTTAACTTTATTTCATATTCATTTAATTCATAATATCTTGAACCATACAACAAAATGATTAAAATGTCTTGGAAACATTTATAGTCTAAAGATTTTAGATTCAATCAACTTTTTAATTATAGCATTTATATCTCTTTTTAATTGATATCTCAAGGATTACATTTAAATCCACACTAAACAAAATTTGGTTAGAGCATATTTAATAGATATTTTTAAAACTTAGAGGTGGATTAAGATTTACAAAAAGATTTTGATTGGTACTGATGGATCTCATGATGCTAATAATGCAGCTGAGCATATAGCAGAATTACAAAAGGAATGGAAGAGTGAGATTACAATTTTTCATTCGATTAATCACCATAAACTTCCTATGACTATTAGTCCTGACATAACATATCCTCAAGAAGTTATTCAAAATATTGAAGAATTAAGTATTGAAGCAGGGAAATTAATATTGAATAAAACTGAAACTATGTTTGATAAGTCAATTTCATCGGTTGAAACCCGTTTAATTAAAGATTTACGTCCTGAGGATTATATTTTAGAGATAGTGAACAAAGAAAATTTTGATCTTGTTGTTCTCGGCAGTAAAGGACATCATTCTAGACTAAAACATATATTTCAAGGTACAATTTCAGCCCATATTTTAAGAGATCCTCCATGCGATGTTCTTATTGTTAGATAATAAACAAGTTTATAGTTCAAAAATCTTAACTTCCATTAATTTTATTTTTATAGTACTTTAAGTAGGTTTCATTTAGTTTCTCAAGAAATACATTTAAATTTGTTATTTTTTACGTCGATATAATAGAAAAAATCAATATATGAGGTAAAAAAATAATGGAAAAAGTTGAATGTTCTAAATGTGGTATGATATTTGAAGGAAAAACAGAAGAAAAAGCTAAGAAAAAATTGATGAAACACGCGAAAAAACATCACTCTAAATAGTTTTTTTCTTTTTTTTAATTAGTAATTTCATAAATTTTTTTAACTTTAAAATTCAAGTCTTTCTTCCGTAAAAAAAGAAAAGTATTTGATGGTGTTCCTTACTACTTTATGAAAATAACTTATCTGTAGGATCTACTTTTAAAATAGATGAAATTACATTTTTAATATGTTAGCTTTAAATACTTAATCTAATGTTTGGGTTTATGATCTTCACTAAAAACACAATTTTGATAACAGGCGGAGCAACAGGTATAAGATTTTCACTCGCAGAATATTTCTCAAATGCTGATAATGAAGTCATTATTTGTGGAAGAAGGGAAACAAAATTAAGGGAAGCGAAAGAAAAACTCCCCGAACTACATAGGTTTGAATTATTTTGATTAAATCCAATCAAATCTTCAAATGAAGGGTTCTTATGAAAAAAATTACTATTTACGATTATAGAAGTAATGCAAATGAAAAACATAGTCTTATTGCTGAGATTAAGGAAAATGGTGATTTAGTTCTTTCGGGTTATGATTGCGGTCAATCAGTAAAAGAATATTTTGGAGATTTTGACCATGAATATTGGTTAAAGGTTAAAGCTGAAAATATCTCTACTGTTTTGTTATATTTGATAAAAGATCAGTTTAAAAGTGACACAGGATTTAGAAAATGGCTTGAGGAAAAAGATATTCAATTCAATTTCATTTCATTTACTTGAGAAGTAAACTTTAGTTATTGAATATGAAAACAATCAGAGGGTGTTTTTTAGAAGAATGGATTTAAAAAAATATATATAATATATAAAATAAAGTGTTATAATATGCCAATCGTTCATGTAAATATGTGGAAAGGAATTTCTGAAGAGAGCGTTAGACAAATAATATCTGGAATAACTCAAGTTTTTGTCGACATGGGTATTCCAGCCCTAGCAGTAGAGGTCCTTGTCCATGAAGTTCCAAAGGCTCATTGGGGTATAGAAGGTAAACCGGCTACAGAAGCTCGTCCAGAAGCAAAACTTCCTTAAACGATTTATAAAATAAATTGATAGTTCAAAAATAAAAGATTTGCTGTTTTAGTGGGGAGTTTCAATAAGAATATAACTCTATGAGTTCATTGTGCTAAATACTGAAGAGAATAATCATCATTTATGTTATAAGAAATAAGTTTAAATAACCAAAAATGCTCAGTTTCGTTACTATCTGAAAGTAAATTTTAGGGAATTATGGAATATACCGCAAAAAAATTAAAGGAATTCACACTGAAAAACCCACCTCTTCCAAATTATTATTCAGGTTTCTGTTTTGGATGTGTAAAAAGAAATAAAGAGGGCCTTAAGCTTCAATTTTGGCTACTCGATGGAATTGTATTTACATTCTATGAAATTCCTCCTAAATATAGTGGATTTCAAGGTTTAGGACATGGAGGGATAATTGCTACTTTACTTGATGAAGTGTCTGCTTGGACAGTATATGTTAATACCATGAAGTTAGGAGTAACTCAAAGTTTTGCTTTAAATTATATCAGACCTGTCTATATTAACACGGAAATTGCTGTCGAAGGAGTCGTAGGGTCATATGAAAACACGCATATAATAATCCATGCGCATATCAAAGATATGAATAACAAGATTTTAATAGAATCTAATAGTACCTGGAGTCTACCAGATAAAAAAACTCTTTCTAATTTGTTTAATATAAATTTAGATGAACTTAAGGAAATCTATAAAACATATTTTTCTCCAATACAGGATTTTATTGAGAATCAAAAATTAGGTGAATAGGTTTAACCTAAAGATTAAAGTAGTATTTTAAATTAAATAAATGTTTTAGCTAGTTTATTGCAATAAAATGAAAAAAAATTGTTAATTTATCTTTTCAAATTTGCTGATACCCAGTCGTAATAACCTTTATCTTCCAAATGTTTTGGGATTTCTGCGAAAAACTGCTTAGTTATATCTTTGAAATGAGAAGCACTTATAGGGTTGAACATCATAGCCAAATCTAAGCCTACAAGTGATAAACATAAAGCATTAATTATTTCCCACATAGGTCCTCGGTACTGTCTTAATCCCCATTCAGGAGCTTGCTTTTCACTCATCCATGCCTCTCTAGCGCCCCAAGCATTTGTAGTTCCACCACTTATTGGGTAAGCTAAATCAGTCTCACCTAATAATCCAGCAACACGCATTCTTTGATAAATACTGAAAGAATACTCCATCCCGTAACCGAGAGTTGCACAAGTTGGGTCCATAACAATTCGGTTCCTTGGTAATCCTAATTCAAGAGCATCCTTGTTCATCTTAATTTGATTATTCATATCTAAACTTGTCCAAAGTAGACAATTATGATCATATTTTACTGCTAAAGGTATAACTTCTTCCCAAGTAGCTTTATCTGCAGCCGAAAGCATTAACACTTCACTCTCAGTTGCTGCAGCAGTTACCTCAAACATTTCTACATCTTTTTTTTTATTTCCAGAACACCCTATTATTACAGGAACATCAACAGCTTGTAGTATTTCTTCTAAAAACTTTCTTGATTGCGAAACAGGGGCATCACCCATAGCAGGATCAATCTCTAAGGAATGAAATGTAACACATTCAGCACCAAATTTATCTACTGCGAACTTTGCCCACTCGGCAGGGTCTCCTAATACTTCACTATATTCTTGCTTTATTGGTTTTGGGAGCATCATTTTAGCACCCATATCAAATACATCATAGGTAACGAGCGGTGGATTGGGGTTTCGCTTGTCCAATCCAAGAAAATTATAAAAGGGAGGCACTACTTCTCCACCAATAATAGCTTTTTTACCATTCGAGCGTATAAATTCAACGGTCTCGATTTTTCCTGGATATTCTAAATCTAGTGAAAATTTAGCAGGTGTCCATTCTGCTTTCCCCGGAACTCCAGGTAAAACAGCTTGAGCGGCGGCTTGAACGATACTTGGCAGCATTTGAAATTCAAGATACTCTGCAAATAGATCAACATCTTTGAGTTCGATTTCTTC
>JBHLLT010000051.1:0-11473 GCA_048938855.1 Promethearchaeota archaeon | reverse complement strand
TTACAATATTTAAACATTCATACGTATTTCCCTTTTTTCTTGGACTTCCATTAAATAATACTACTTTCATTGTTTTTCAACCTAAATTATAAAAATTTCCAAATTATTTTTCAATAATTATTATAATGCTTTTAATTTTACATTTTGGCTTGGGACATAGAACAATTAATGCATAACTAAAACCATCTCAAACTATTCCAACCTTTCAATTTTAAATATTACTGGTCGGAACCAATCACTACATCCAGTAATAATGGTACCCTCATCTTTCATCCATCGTAAATTACCTCCCGATGCAATCGTCATTACGTCATGCCGAATATCACACCATGCCCAATGACAGAATCCCTCAGGAACTTGTCCTAGATTTGGGTCTATTATTATTTCTTGACCATCTTCGAAGATATCACATGCCTTAAAATCCTTTAAACGATCCTCAATATATTCATCAATCAAATCCTGATTTAATGTTCTTTTCAATACAGTTATTTTACATTTTGGCATTGGGGAATTCATTTTTTGGTCTCCCTCACTTTAATAATTTTAAAATGATTATCTTATATTGATATATGATAAATTATTTTTAAAGTAGTTTAAACTTTAATATGGAAATTCGACCAGAATTACTTGCACCTGTTCAAGATTGGAATACACTAAAAGTAGTAATTGATTTAGCAGATGCCATATATTTTGGTATAAATACATACAATATGAGACAAAAAGCAAAAAACTTTGAAAGAAAAGATTTAAATAGGGTTGTTGAGTATTGTCATAACCATAAACCATTGATAAAGGCGTATTTGACCACTAATGTTTTAATATATGATAGAGAATTACAAGATTTAGAAAATTTGATTTTAGAGGCAAAACATGCCGAAATAGACGGTATCATTGCACATGATCTTGCCACAATTAGAATAGCAAAACGGAATAATATGAACTTTCATGTATCAACTCAAGCTAATGTATCTAATGTCGAATCTGCTAAATTTTACGAAGAATTAGGTGCTGAAAGGATAATCCTAGCAAGGGAATTATCTCTTCAGCAAATTAAACTCATAAAGCATCTCTTAACCAAAACCAAGATTGAATGTTTTGTGCATGGCTCTATGTGTACTTCAATTTCAGGTCGTTGTTATTTTTCTGCTACAATTTGTGATTCTGAAGAACATTCAGCCAATCGAGGTAACTGTATTCAACCTTGTAGGAGAGAATGGAGAGTTATTGATGATGAGAAAAATGAATTTATTTATGATGGCCAAATGTTTTTAAATGCTAAAGATCTTTGCATGATTGAATATATCCCAGAATTAATTAATGCTAAAGTTGATGCATTTAAAATAGAAGGAAGAATGAAAGATCCACTCTATGTTAAAACTGTTACCGAATGCTATAGAGAAGCAATTGACAGTTATTTTAATGGAACTTACACAAAAGATAAAGTAAAAATTTGGTTTGATAAACTTAAAAGTGTATTTAATCGTGGTTTCCATACAGGTTTTTATTTTCATAGACCAACTATAAATGATATTGAATTAATTAAAAGAGGTAATGTTTCTCGTTATAGAAAACATTATTTAGGAAAAATCCTCACATTTGATAAAAAAAGTAAATCTGCTAATGTCTTACTTGAGAACTTAGAAATCCCTTTAAAATTAGGTGATGAAATAATTATTGAGGGAGTTACAACATATTTTATTGAAACTATAAAGACTATGATCTACAAAGGAGAAAAAATACAATCTATCGCAAGGAAAAAATATTCTGATCCAGTTAGATTCAATTTACGTTTAAATAATGAAGTTAAAGCTAACGATAAAATTTATATCATTTCTAAAACATAAAGAAATGATTTCTTTTAAAGATTTGATAAATATTGCATTATAGTTTCAATATTAAACATGCATTTTGAAGAAAAACGAAAGCGATTGGTTGAAAGTCTCACAGATAGGGGAATTTTAACAAAACCAGAAGTAATTAGGGCAATGTTAAAGGTTCCTAGACATAAATTTGTACCAAAAGATGCTGAATCAAGTGCATATATGGATTCTCCTCTTTCAATTGGATTAGGACAAACCATCAGTGCACCCCATATGAATGCCATGATGTGTGAATATTTAGAATTGAAAGAAGGAGATAAAGTTTTAGAGATTGGAACCGGTTCTGGTTATCATGCTGCTTTATGTGCGGAGTTAGTTGCTCCAAAGGGTTCAAAAAACCCAGGTCATGTGTTTACTTTAGAGCGCCATGAGAAGTTAGTAAAAAATGCTAGAAGAAGTCTAGAGATTACAGGATATGGAAATGTTGTAACTGTTATTCATGGAGATGGCACATTAGGATACCCTGAACAAGCACCTTATGACAAAATATTAGTAACTGCAGCTTCACCCTCAAAAATTCCAATACCACTGCGAGATCAATTAAAAGATGGGGGAATCCTTTGTATTCCAGCGGGATCAAAAAATTTCGGACAAAATTTATATATTATCAAAAAGCGTAAACATGAATTTAAATCAAAAAAAATAACAGGAGTCCGTTTTGTCCCTCTTATAGGAAAATTTGGATTCGAGTCTTAAAATAAATAACCAAAAAGAAAGATAAAATTATATAAAATTAACAAAATAAAAAAAGTCTATTTCTTACCCTTTTTTCGAAGCTTTTCTTCCATTAGTTTTTGACGAACATTCTTTACAAATTTATTGTTTTCAATGTTATTTTTAAGCGTTTCTTTGTTGTAGGTCCAGCCATTCCGTTTTCCATTTCCATTAATTCCCATAAACGTCAAAACCAATGAGTATTTTTATGTTTTCTTACTTTTATTAGATCCTTAATATATATAAAATTATAGGATATCGACAACATTTTTACGCTTATTCACAAATATGTTAAAAAACCATAGATATAAATACTAGAAAATTTTTAGAGTGAGATGAATTTCTAGATTTTTCTCAAGTTTAAAAATTGGAACAACACATATGCCTTGATATATCTCTTTATAACCCTGCTCTGTGTAGGTGTATGCAATAATTGGAAATTTTTTAATTTTAATCAAATTGTCTTTATTGGAGATATCTATTTCGAAATTAAGATCATATGTTTCATCATAGGCTTTAAAATTAGAACCGATGTATTCAAATGGTTCAAGTAATTTATTTTCTATATCAGATTCAGAATCTATAGATTTGCTCTGCCATTGGAATTTGTTTGTATCACCATTGAAGAAAAAAGGGAAATCAATTGCTAGATTTAAATTCTTAACAAGTTGATTCAAAGTTTGTTCCTTTCCGGGGATTTCATTAATGATAATCCTTATAGAAACTTTCATTTCATTATCTTCTAAATAGATATCTTTAGTTATTCGAACTGGGATTCTATCATCAGAATCTAGATCCTTTATGCTTCCCATTCTCTCCATTTCAATAATTGCTGTTTTTCCATCTTTTTCAGTACTTGTAACTCTAAAATTACCATCGATAAAATCACCAAACTCATAATATTGATCGGAATGAAGCTGTTCAATCGTTACATCATCATGTAAGAATCTAAGTCTTAGTAGACTTCTTCTAAATCTATCTACTAAAACTTCTTTTGTTGCAAGCTTTTTACTCTCATGATATGCTTCTGGCCACCTAGTCATAGTATTTAATAGATTGTAGGATTTAGGTTTATAATCTAACTCAAATATGGTTCCACCATCGTTAGGATTAATGTATACGTTAATTATATCAGATTCTATTAAATATTCTGTTCTACTATCTTTAAAGAAGTCGATCGGAATTATATAAACATAGTTTTTAAGCTTCTGATTAATTAAGATGTTTATTTCATCTATTATTTTCTCAGCGTTTATTAAATGAGTATAATTTGAAAATCTTAAAAACTGTAAATAAACTCCTCCGAATAATCCATGCCAATAACAATCATTGCATTGTGCTTTATAGATCTCATCCCATGCTTCAGCTATTTTTTTTAAGATTATAGAAGCCAATTGTTCATTCTGAACTTTTAATAAGTTTTCTTCAACAATGATAAGTTTATTTCTTATGTGAAGCATCTTTTTATGCATATTATTGGATTCTGGATATTTTACTAAGAAATATCTCCAAAATCCTCCATGAATAAATTGATATATTTCCTTACTTGCTTCATCTTCTCTAAACATTTTTTGGATTTTCTTAAAATTTTTTCGTATTTGTGTTGGTAATACCCATTCTTCCATTTTGTCATAGCTAGCTGTTGGGAGATAAACTAAACTTTTAGCTGGAAATTTACTCATGTATTCAGAAAGAGTAAGTGTTTGTATCCAGGGGTTCCTTCTAATTTGCTCTAAAAATGCTGGGATAAAAGGTTTACCTTCGTCTCCTTCTTGATGTCCTTGTCCTTCTACATAACAGATCTTGTGTGTTGTTCCCCAAACCCCCATCTTTTCTGCATCAGACATTAGTACTGCAACTCTATTCCCTTTCTCATCTGCGTTCTTTCTCAGATAATCAATTGTCATATACGTGGGTTTCCAAGGAATCAAATATCTCACATATTCATTAATAGGAAATATCCTTAATGATTTTCCTTCATCTTCTGTAATATAAGAATATAATGTACCTTCTTCAGTAATTCCTGTAGATCTAAAATGATTATCGTCAACGAGAACATATTTCAATCCTGCATCATTCAAGAATGAAGGATAATCTGGTTCCCATACTCTTTCTGATAACCAAGCCCCATTAACGTCTAATCCAAATTCTTCTCTAATCAAATCAGCTAATTTTTTCATTTGAGCTATTTTATCTCGATAAGGGATAATCGCAAAAATGGGTTCATAATAACCTCCACCGATAATTTCAAGCTGGTTTCGTTTAGCCATAATCTTAACCTTCTTTACAAAATCAGGTTTATTATTTAAAAACCATTCTAATAAATTACCAGAAAAATGAAGGGTTATTTTAATCTCTTTAAATTCGAAAAGCTGATTAATAAGGGGTTCATATGCTTTTTTATATACATCCTCAATTACCCAAGGAAAATTTCCAACAGGTTGGTGTAGGTGGAACACAATAGGTAGATTAATAGTCCTTTCAGTCATCTTTTTGCATATTCTCTTTATGTTTTAAATATATGTAAAAATTTTTACCTATAAAAGATAACTAATTATATTACTTAAAATTGAAAATTATTGGTTTTTATGATAAGTTATTTCGATAAAAATGTGATTCAAGGAGTTTGTAATTCAAATGAGTTTAAAGGTTGGCTTCTCTCAAGAAGATGGTTTGGAGATAAATCCACTTTATCTAATTTAGATTTTAAAATTCAAATGGAATATTTTCAAATAATTGCGGGAAGAATTTTTCTTACGATAATTGAAGTAAAGAGGCCCAGTTATTCTAAATCTTATTTCCTTCCATTAATCTATTATGAAAAAATTGAGGATATATTATGTCCAAGTGAAAAAACACCTGCAAACATATTGAAACTAACTGAAAACACATTTAGCAAAAGATTAGCATTTACTATTGAAAATAAACAACAAGTACTTACTCTCAATCTATTAGAAGCAGAATTTTGTGTCTATTTCTGGATGAAAATGTTATTTGATGCTACGATTTCTGAAGAGTTTCCTTCCTTAAATTTAGAATTAACACTTTATAATAAGCAATTTGAGGATGAGGTCAACATGAAAAAAGTACAGAATTTAATTGAAGCAGGGATCTACAACGATCGATATGAAATTTCAATTAACCAGTTGGGAGAGGGTAATACTACTAATGTTATATTTTCATTAAATTTACTTAATAAAAGAGATCAAGACCAAAAGCCAATTTCATATGTTTTAAAATCATATAAAAACTATTCTGAGAGCCTAGAGCCTTCGGTCTTGTTTGTATTAGTAAGAAATAAGTTTCCAAACAGTCCGAAAATATATGGAACAATTAAGATACTTGATAAAGAAACCATTGGAATACTTGAGAATGTTCCCAATATAGGGAATCTTGGCGATATTTACTGGAATGAACTCAATAATATGATTAATCAAAGTTTCAAAAATATTGATATAGATTATTCCAATTTTGATGAAAAAAATAATATTTCTAAATTAATTAAAGAGAATTGTATTGAAACTTTAGCAGTATCGAGAGAAATAGGTAAATACATCAGAAATTTGCATAAATGCTTAATTATTCCCGAAATTGCCCGTTTTTCAGAGGAATCTGTGAAAAGTAAAGATTTTCTTAACAATTATACAGAAAGATTAAATTTAATGATCTCAGAATTGTTGACAGCAATGAATGAACAAAAAGAAGGTACATTCTTTAATTTACCAAAAATAAGCTCGATTCTTATTGATATTCAAGATATAATCAAAAGTTATCATTCAGAATTTACTAAACCAGAGATTAATATTCAAGTAGTACACCAAGACCTTCATATGGAACAAATATTATATAATAAGTTCCATGATCAATATAACTTTTATTTCATAGATTTTGAGGGCGATCCTCAACTTTCTTTAGAAAAAAAAAGAGGGAAATTTCCTGTCGAGAAAGATTTAGCTATATTTTTAAGAGCTTTAAGTTATATTAAATTTAATACTTTACTTATATTTATAGAAAAAAATATTGTTCGAAAAGATAAATACGAAGTACCAGAAGAGATTCTTTATAACCTATTCTTTAGAAGAGCTGCTAAACCATTAAATAAAATACTTGATGTTATTCTTAATGTTCTTAATATATGGGAATCAAAATTAATGAGTAAAATATTAAAAGAATTAGATGTAGATTTTACGCTAATTACATACTTCTATATCGAAAAGGCTCTGTATGAATTACGTTATGAAATGTTATTCAGACCTAATAAAATTATTGTTCCAATTTTAGGATTAAAAGAGATCGTAGATAAAAGATAATAACTATTTTTTATATCTTATTCAGTTTCTTCTTCAGGTATTTTAGCAAATTCAAATGAGAAATGAGAAGATGATCGCTCAATAGGTTGAACTTTATTATTATAAGCTGTCCTAATTTTGCTTTGAGTTTCTATTTTTGAAGAAACCCAATCTAAGTTAAAATCTGAATCCTGATTATATATTCTCCAGACAAAAGCTTCAACAAACTTCTGTGGACCAAACTTTTTATCTATTAAAATATAATTTTCATCATCGATAAATTTTGTAAATAACCCTAAGTGATCGCAAAAGTCTAATTTATAGATGATATCATCTAATTTTCCATTGATTCTTGCTATATCATTAACAAATTTAGCTAGTTTTTCTCCTAAATCAATTTGTTTCTCTTCAGATTGATTTTCAATTAATTTCCTCAAAAAACTTCTTTTTAAAATCATAAGATCTCTATCATTTAAAGATTTAATTGAACTTTTTTGTTTAATAATAAATCGTGATATTTCTAAATAATTTCTTATTAAATCTGCTTTAGAAATGCCTAATTTTGCCCGAAGCTTATCAATATGGTAGTTTAATTCCTCATCGATTCGGACTGTAATAACGTTTGTAGAATCTTTTAACCTAGTTCTTTTATCTGAAGAAAATTTCTTTGAAGTGGATAATTTTTGATTAGGATTTTGACTCATTTATAATACTCTCATAACTTTTAATTTGTAATATTTGTATTATATTAATAGGATATGTAACTTAAGTAACACATAATTATAAATGATTGTGTTTTACATTTTATGTCAAAAAATATTGGAAATTATGTATGCAAATAAGATATACACTGTTCAGAGATTGACTGAATGAACTTATATACAGGTCTTCTCATTGTTAAATTAGTTGAATATAAAACTTTAAGGAACATTTTGGTTTTAAACAAGAATTGTAACATATCTATAAGGTTAAAACAATTTAACCCTTATAAATACAAAAAAAATTAGCAAGCATTACTTTAAAGCGATTATAAAATACTTATTTAGATCAAGTGATGATTGGTGATTTTTGTTAACTACAAAAGAACATTATTAAAATAGAAATAAAATCAAGATTATAACTTAGTGGGATTTTTCTGGTATTCTTATTATGTTTTTGCACAATTTTTAATAAAATTATAAGATGTATTTTAAATAAAATATGTCCAATTTTCAAGCTCAAATTGCGTATATATTAAAAATTATTCTCCAAGATCTATGAAACGTTTCAAAATTATTAGTTTGAATAGTTTAGAATATTTTAGTTTTAATAGAAGAATACTTTATTAAATAAATAATCCTAAAAATAAAAATAAGTTTTGATATTTTTTAATATCAATTGTAATTATTGTAAACATATGCATTCTTGAATTACAAATATTACACTCTAAAACTTTATATTAACTATATTCTGTGTATCTAGTGTAATCAACCATACAGAAATATTAAGGGTTGGATAAATAGTTATGGAAATTTCACAAACCGGAATTTTGGAAGTCAATCTTCAAAATAAATCTGAATCTATTTCTATTGAGTCAGATGATCAGATTGAGAAAATTGTTAAAGCATTGTCTTCAAGAACAAGGCGTCAAATCTTACATCAGATACAGGAAGAGCCTATGGATGTTTCTAATATTGCAGCAAATCTAGACATGACGGAAGCTAATATATCTGCTCAGGTTAAAAAACTTGAGGAAGCTGGTTTAATAATATGTGACTATGCTTCGGGTGATCATGGTGTCAGGAAAATAAGCCGGTTGAAGTTCAATAAACTAATTATACAATTTTGATTTTTATTATTCATTACTAAGTTACAGTTTTTGCTGGTTCTGTTGGTTTTTCAGAGATAAGTATAGTATTACTTTTTTTGGATATAAGTTCAGGTTTTTCATTTAATGCATCTGGTAATCCATTTTCCATGTAATATTTCATTTCATCAGAGATGATATCCTTTGTCATCCCCATTGAATGAAGCATATCCACTCCACTTTTAATGACTGTCTTAGCAAACCGTGGTACATTTCGCCCCATCCAATTGAATTTTCCAAATGGATTTGTATATCTTTTTATCAACATGCCTAACCAACCTTTACTAAGGTAATAAGCGGAATATGCTTCGCCAACTAATTGATAAATCTCATTATTAGTAAGCTGTTCAGTGCGCATCATTGGATGGAACAAATCATAATGCTTATAATCATTACTGGTAATCATTCTTTTTTCTGACATTTCATTGTAGAATTCAGTTCCTGGAAAAGCAGTAATGGGTGTAAATTGGATGCAGGTTAGATTAAGTGATCTGGCAAATTGAATATTTTGCCGTACCATGCTTTTAGTTTCCCCTGGAAAACCAATAATTACTCCTCCAAATATTGAAATTCCTCTATCTTGGAGTGAAGAAACAACTTTTCTTACCATATCAGGTGTAGTATTTCTTTTATTCATAGCATCAAGGCTTTGTTGATGAACAGATTCAATTCCAAGGAACACTTGTCTCATGCCAGCTTTGTGCATTAAATCAATTAACCAAGGATTTCGATATAATGTATCGACTCTAGATTGGCAAGATAAATAAATCTTATTTGGGACTCCTGACTGAATTATATTTTCAAGAATCTCTTTAGTTCGTTTTATTTTAATAGTGAAATTATCTTCACAGAAGAAAATGAAATCGTTTTTCCAATCAATATCATAAATCTCTCGCATAATTCTTTTGGTTGATTTTGTCCGGTATGTAACTGGGCGATCTGAATTTCTCCACATTTTTATGATACAACAGAATTTGCAATTATGAGGACAGCCTCTTGAAGTTTCAAGTTGAGCAACACGAGCACCTAAATAAATATATTTTTTATCATCTAATAAATCTCTACGAGGCATTGGAAAATTGTCTAAATTAGGCTCTAACTTTCGATCTTTATTATGATGGACCTTTCCCTCTTTAGTCTTAAATGAAACTCCATCTATATCTTTTAATGATTGGTGATTTTTATCTCCATCAATAAATTGTATTAATTCCCGAAATGTGTGTTCTCCTTCTCCTCGAACAGTATAGTCAATTTCAGAATGCTTTACTACGTATTCAGGAGCTAAGGTTGGTTGGTATCCTCCTATTATTGTGGTACAACCCTCATCTTTTGCCATCTGTGCAACTTCTAAAGCATGGGAGATCTGAGGAGTCATACTTGTAAGCGCTACAACATCACTTTGATTTAATAATGAACGGAATCTCTTTTCATTATATCTATGAACTTTAAAATCAAATAATTTTGCTTCATGTTCTGGGACCATAGCAGCAATTGAGATTAAGTTTAAGGGAGGCCCTTTAATAATTGCATCGAGTCCAGAGCTAATTCGTGCGGGATTAACATATAGTATTTTCAAAATTTCTTACCTTATTTTTGATAGCTTTACAAGGGGAGTGCTTTACTTTTTCTTGACTATTTAGAATAAGAAAAGATGCCTTGAGAAATTAAAAGTCCATTCTCACCTAACTAAACTATTTAGTTACTATTAATTGTTAAATCTTATTAAACTTTGTTATTTCTACATAGTTCCTTTTTTTTTTAACTTCTAATAGAGAAAATAAAGTTAAAATGATATTAGATATATGAAAAAATCGAAATAATTTAAGGTAATTTAGATTCTATTTAAAATAAGAAATAAGAGTATTCTTAATCATTTCAAAATGACCTAAATGCGTCATAGCAAGGTTATCGAGTGCTTCTCTAATACCTAATTGTTCAATTCTATCAGTGATATTAAAATAGGGAGAATCTTTCAACTTTTTTACTAAAGCTTTATTTTTCTCAATATTATTTAACAAATATTTTATTGGTTTAAATTCCTGAGTCCCTAGCATGGCTAGAATAATTTGCATTAGCATAGTGTCGAAGGTGATGCGAAGAATGATTTCTTGATCAAATTTTGATGAAATCGGATACAAGTATGATTTAAGCATAGATACAGATTCTTTAAAAAGTTCTAAGGATTCATTTCCTAACTGTTTAATCCGCTCATTATGAGCCCGTTTTTCAGATGCTCTTAAACATAAGGCTGATACTGTTTGGTATTCTGCGACAAAATGTATAAATCTAGCTTTAGCATTGAGATATGTATCTTTTGATTCTTCTTCATCTATCATATCATCTAATTCGTCTAATGATTTTCTAAAGTACGTGGCAATATCAAAAAATTTTTTAGCAGAATCTTCGAATTCTCCCCTGGACAATAAACTTAATGCTCTTTTTTCTTCTTGCTCATATAATTCGTCAAATTTATGTATTTTCATCACTGCTTTTAAAATAAGACGTTTACCTTCATCTTTTTTAATTATAGAACGTTCAAAAGCTTGTCCTGCTTTTAGAAGTAGTATTGAAGATAAATTATTATACTCCTCCGGATCTGTCTTATATAAATACTCTGAAGCCTTTTGCCATGATTCTCCTGCCGTTTCCCAATCATGCATATTGAATGAAATATTTCCTAATTGAATCAATAACTTAGCGGATACTTCGTAAAGTTTTAATTCTTCAGTTTTTCTGATGATTGA
>JBHLLT010000079.1:0-3305 GCA_048938855.1 Promethearchaeota archaeon | reverse complement strand
AAGGAGTGCCGGTGGCTGAGCCAGTCCCGTATGATGATCGTCAATGCGGAGACCACCTTTAGCCCCCGCACTGGCCCCAACGAGACCGTCAGCACCCCAGCCGGGCAGGCTGTAGCCACTGCGTCCGCCGCCAAGACAACGCAGACGTGGACGCCGCGGCTTGCCCGCCTGAATGCGCCGGTGTAGCCTGCCCCCGGTGGGAGTACGACGGGAGTAAGGAGCATTCCATGGCGGACCGCATTGGATTCATAGGCCTCGGCATCATGGGGAGACCCATGGCGCGTAACCTGATGGCCGCTGGCTACTCGCTCACAGTCTGGAACCGCAGTCGCCCCGGTATCGAGGAACTGGCGGGCGAAGGCGCCTCCCCTGCCTCCAGCCCTCAGGAGGTAGCCAGCCGTTCCGACGTGGTCGTCACCGTGGTGACCGACTCACCCGACGTCGAAGAAGTGGCGCTCGGTCCGCAGGGCATCATTGAGGGTGGCCGGCCCGGCCTTGTTCACATCGACATGTCCACCATATCGCCCGCCGTCACCCGTCGCATTGCCTCCGCCCTGGCCCAGAAGGGCATCGAGATGCTGGACGCCCCCGTGAGCGGCGGGGACACCGGCGCCAAGGCGGGCACTCTGTCCATCATGGTTGGGGGCAAGGAAGAGACGTTCCAGCGCTGCGGGCCCATCTTCGAGGTGCTGGGGCGGACAATCGTTCACTGCGGGCCAAACGGGGCGGGACAGACTGTGAAGCTCTGCAACCAGATAGTCGTTGGCCTCAACAACCTGGCCATGTGCGAGGCTCTCGTCTTCGCCGCCAAGGCCGGCGTCGACACCCGGCGCATGCTCGAGGCCGTTGGCGCCGGCGCCGCCAGCTCGTGGGCGCTGAGCAACCTGGCGCCTCGGGTTCTTGAGCGCGACTTTCGGCCTGGATTTAAAGTGGCTCACCAGCAGAAGGACCTGCGCCTGGCCCTGGATACCGCCGGCGAGCAGGCCACCCCGCTGCCCGGCACCAGTCTGGTTCACCAGCTCTTCGCCGCGGTGGAAGCCGAGGGCCTGGGCGCGGAAGGCACCCAGGCCCTGGTCATCGCTCTCGAGAAGCTGGCCGGCGCGGAGGCTCGCTAGCCGTTCCCTGCCAATGCCCTACTCGCGCGGCAGCCCCAGCCCCCGCTGAGCCATGATGTTGCGCTGGATCTCGTTGCTGCCGGCGTAGATGGTCTCACCGACCGTCCACAGGTACTGATACTTGATGCGACCGCCCAGCGGCACCCGCTCCGACGATTCGTCTAACTGGCCATAGAGTCCCAGGATCTGCATCCCCGTGTTGGCGATCCGCTGGCGGAGTTCCGTGGTATAGGTCTTGGCCAGCGACGCCTCGTAGACGGGAACCTGGTCCTGGCTCTGCATCCAGGCCACCCTGTAGCTGATGAGCCTGCCCACTTCGATCTCGACGGCCAGGTTGGCGAGCTTGCGCCGAACCCTCGGGTCATCGATGAGCGGCTTGCCGGCGCGCTTCGTCTCCCGGCAGTAGCTCGTGAGTTCCTCGAGTGTGCGCTTTGCCCCCGATGCGAAACCGATGCTGGACCGCTCGAAGGAGAGGGTGGTCATCGCGGCGTACCAGCCGCGGTTCTCCTCTCCCAGGAGGTTGGCCGCAGGAACCCGGACGTCCTCGAAGTACGTCTCATAGAAGCCGGCGCGCCCCGCCATGTTGACTATAGGCATGGTGGTGATCCCCGGCGACCTCATGTCCACCAGCAGATAGCTGATGCCGCGGTGCTTGGGCGCGTTGGGATCGGTGCGCACCAGCACATGTATCCACTCGCTGCGCGCGGCAGCGCTGGTCCAGGTCTTCTGCCCATTTACGACGTAGTCGTCGCCGTCGCGCACGGCACGGCACTGGAGACTCGCCAGGTCGGAGCCCGCGTTGGGCTCGCTGAAGCCCTGGGACCAGACCACCTCCCCCTTGGCGATGGGGGGCAGGAATCGCTGCTTCTGCTCATCGGTGCCGTGTACCATGATGCACGGCCCCACCATGTTGATGCCCTGCCCATCGAGAATGGGCGCCCCCGCGTAGGCCATCTCATCCCGGAAGATGAGCTGGGTCATATGGCCGACCTCCAGGCCACCATACTGCTTGGGCCACGCCAGGGTGAGCCAGCCCCTCTGAACCAGCTTCCTCTCGAACTCGCGGCCTGCCTCCCAAGCCTCGGGATCCTCAGGGTCCCATTCGGGCCGCGTCCACTCCCGGGTCAGAAACTCCTGAACCTCCTTGCGGAAGGCTTCCTCCTCCGCGCTGAACCTGAAGTCCATGAACCCATTCCCTCCTGCCCGGCGAGGCGGGCCAGCTAGCCGGCAAACAGGCGACGCGAACCACGGCGGCTGACGCCGTTCCCGCTCAACTCTCCCCCCGAAAGAAAGCCCTGGCAAGAGCCGTTTGACCCTGTACAAGTGGGCTGTCGCGTTCACACCCACCCGGATGCGCAAGGCCCGGAGAACCTCCGCGCCTGTGCCCTCAGGACGCGGAGAGGAGCCTCCATCAAGACCCGCCTGCAGACCCGACAAACCCCAGCCGTCACGCACGGTGGCGCACCTCTCAGCGCCGGCGGCCCGCGGTACCCCCACCCCCGGCTGTCGCGAAGCCAACACACGCCGGCCGTGCCAGCGTCGCTGACCCTCACCTCCCCGAGCGCAATCCTCCACCGCCTTCCGCGCACGGCATCATGAAGACCACAGTGCGGGCAGCCACTACGGCCGCCCTCCGCCAGATGTCCCCGCCCCATGCGCGAAGTCAGAGAACAACTGCCACACGTCGATGACCCTCATATGCACCGGAATCCATAGGGGGCAATTCCGGATCGGGTCATCTAGCCGGATGCAGCGGTACGATTCGCCCTGCGCATTGCGCATCCCCAAGACTGATACAGCCAAGAGACGCCCGCCGCACCTTGCACGTGAGAGGCAGACAACCGCCTGTTGGACCCAACGGTGTTCGTCCTTGATCGGCCCGTCACCTTCGCCCGCCTTCGGCCTTACCGTTTTGACGACGATGGTTTCAGCCACGAACCAATCGTGACGACGCTCTCCCGGAGGGCCAGAACACGCTGCCGGCCGGCAGCCAAACGATCCCTTGCGTCCCCTCCGAGACGAGCGGCGACGGAGAAGGTGCAGGCAGAAAACGAGGAATCACTGAATTCCTCTTCGTTCATGGTTCTTTCATGCCGCGGGCTCAAGTCTTCACGCCGCTTTCATATCGTGCGGTTAGTATGATGTAGTCGAAAGAGGTCATTCTGACCACCGTGCATCGGCTCAGGCCTA
>JBHLLT010000050.1:0-11807 GCA_048938855.1 Promethearchaeota archaeon | reverse complement strand
ATACTTTGAGAAATAAAATTATTAATCAAATGGTCAAATCTGCTCGTGGTAAATACTCAGAAAATTTCCTATCTGTACACGGTTTTGAAAAAACTAAAGGATGGGATGGAGTTATAGCAAAAGATCAACTTATTTATAAATTTAGACAAATTAAAGACCCAATTGGATTAAAATCAATTTAAATTTTTTAAAATTTCGAGTCTAATAAATTTCGGATATTTGAGTTAAATAAAAATTTGATTTGGAAAAGTGTGGCTAACTTTAAAGAATAAAATCTCACATTTTTTATTTTATTCCCTCCAAATCCTTAAACTTCATTAATTTTTTCAAGAACCTTTAAAATTTCATTGTTTTCTGGTATATCATGCATATTCTTACCGTAATAGGCATATTGAATGATCCCTTTCTTATCAATTACTAATAATCCAGGCATACGACCAAATTTTATCCATCTTATTTCTTGTTTTAACATCTTGGCTACTTTTTCTGATTCATCATAAAATATAGCGTACTTTCTAGCATATTTCTGTTCCATTTTTTTTGCATTATTTTCATTATCCACTAAAATTGGATACAAATACCCATCCAATTCTTCAAATTTTTCAAGATCCCGTCTTAACCTCGCAGCATGCCATCGACAAAAAGGTCAATTTATATTTCTAAATAATATAAGTATTACGTTTTTTTTATTTTCTAAGTCTCTAATATTGATTGTTTCGCCTCTAGAATTTGGTAAACTAAACTGTTCGATTTTTGTGCCAACCAAATTGAATTTATCTTTCATTTTGATTTCACTTCAGTTTTTATTAATAATTTAAATAGGAAAAAATTCGCATTCCTAAATAATTTAGTCTTTCAAAATTGAAGATTGAACTTTAAATATAATTATTTTTGATAGTTGGGTATTAGATCTCTTTTTATTTTAAGGTTGACATGACATATAACGGCCATTTTTTTAGTATTCCTTTAGGCTTTTGCCCATTACGCACCAATTTCAAAATCTCTTGTCGTGTGGCTAAGAAATCAATTGGTTGATCTTCAATAAAATTAATTTTTATAAAATTATTCACAATTGCTTGATATAATTCCTTTTGAGTTGGACATTTCGATATAATTTCTATAATTTTATCATCAAAACATTTCTCATCTAAATTTGACGGTAATATTAATTTCCAAGATTGATTCGATTCTTGAATTAACAGTAGAGCATCGGTTTCTAATTTGCAGCTACGTTTCAAACAATGCAATAAATTTCTTGGATGACTTATATTAAAGTTATCAAATGAGAAAAAGTCTCCTGCTGAAATATTATATTTATCTGGTTTCTTAATATTATCGGATAATTTTACATTATATTTTAATTCAAAACTTGATCTAATGATAGTCCCATCAATTTGAGGCAATCCCTCTGATTTTTTAATAGTAATAATATCTCCAATATCAATATTTATTAAAGCTCCAGAATCTCCCATTCGTGAAACATAAAGCCTTCCTATCTGATCTGAAAAATTTGATATTAAATTTCTTTTTTTTTTATATTCAAGAACAGCTAATGTTAATGGAAAAACATACATTCTATTTAAACGAGAAAGTTCATAATCTCCTTTTGAGATACTAGCCGCAAATGGCCCAATCTCTGATGCTACATAGAGATTCGTAAATTTTTCTTTTCCTTTTTGCCATTTCATAAATTTACGGATAAGTATCCAATTTTGTTCTGAAAGGGAACTAATACTAAAAATAATTGTTGCTTTAGAAAATTTTTCAGATAATTTTGCCTGGATAATTTTAGCCCCTTTCTCAACACCCTCCTTTTTTATAATTACTAGTAATTCTTCAAGAAGGGAGCTTTTTTCTTTTGGTAAATTCTCTAATGATTTTTTTATTCCTATCTGAAACTTTTCCAAATCTGCCCATCCTAAAATAGTGATCGCTGGAGCAGAAATAACAGAAACATTATCTAAACTAAGGATTTTTGATATTACGTCTAAATTCTTTGAATTTTTGTATTCAAAAAAAGTATAGGAAAGGGGTTTTATTATTGAAAGCATGACTCTTTGCGAAAACTCTGATGAATATAATGAAATGTAATCTTGACCCTGGTATGATTGAAGCCCGTCTATTTTAATTCGGGATGGAACAAATATTATTACTGAACTCTTTCTATTTAGTCCACTTGATTCGAAGATAGCTTGCATTCCTGGAGCCCAATAATGTTGAATGATTTTTTCTGTCATAGGGAGCCATTTAAGGGCAGCTAAATCGCTATTCGTGGTACCTGAACTGTGACATATAATTAAAGTTCTAGATCCCTTATATTTCTCTAAATAACTATGTCGTTCAACAGATAGATATTTCGAATTTAGTTTATCTTTTAATATCCTCCCAAATATATCATCAATTGATGATAATCCAGAATTTCTTAAACTAAGATCCTCATACTCTTCTTTTGAAGATATATCAAGCCATTTTTTCCAGTCTGTAGAAGGAATATTGGAAAATTGCTTATCGAATATGTTTTGAACTCCTAAATCAAAATCGAAGAAATTCAATGCAATCAAAATATTTTAATTATAATAAGAAAAGAGAAAAAAAATAAATAATTATCCTACAATGTTATAAAATGCGTAATAATACCATATAGACCAGTCTCAGAATCCTGAAATATTGGTAAATGTGGAGGAAAATATGTAAAAACTGCAAATAACACTCCAAATCCAATGAAAATTATCCAAGAGGTAATGCTATACCATTTAGATAATTCTTTTATCGTCAAGATTTTATAACTTACCAATTGTCCAATAACGACGCCTAGTACAAAGCTTAATATATCCACAATTAGTAATTCTGCTCCAAGTATGGCAGTATATGCATAAAAGACAATTAAAATCGTACCAATACTTATTAGGAATGAAATTAGTTTGCCTATAATTAAATTATTAGCTTTATCTTTAATGAAATTATATTCAATCAGTGAGTATATGATTAATGGCCAATATGGTAGCTTAAGATGCTCCCAAACACTTTCATTAACAGGAAAAACAACCCCTAGAGGACTCCAATAATTCAATAATGCAAACATAAAATGGAATAAAGCTCCAATTAAAACAACAAATATAATTCCTATTACTTCCCATTTTAAAATTGTTTTCTTCATAATTTTAAATTTTTATTTTGTAATTCAATTTGAAATAATTAATGAGCAGCTTTTAAAGCCACATTGATAGATATTTTTTTCGTAATAAATAAAATTTTTTGCTTAGATTATATAAAAATTATAGGTAGAAAGGTTAATTATAATCTATATTTATGTAATATTAATTATTTTTTCTAAATTGCATATGAAGTGTTTAATTTTAATTATAAACGATGAAAGCAGCAGTATTTGATAATAAGGAAATTAAAATTAAAATGATTGCTGAACCGATTATAAGTAATTCTCAAGTTCTAGTTCGTGTAAAAGCTGTAGGTTTATGTGGAACAGACTTAGCAATTATACGAGGAAATTTAGAAACTCCGACCCCTATAATTCTTGGCCATGAACTTGTGGGGGAAGTAGTGAAATTAGGTAAAGATGTTAAAAATTCATGGCTTAACAAACGAGTAACATCTGAAATAAATAGTAATGTTGATTTTAATTGTTATTACTGCAAACAAGGATTATATACTCAATGTGTATCTCGAAAAGCAATTGGTATTGATATTGATGGTGCCCTTGCGGAATATATTGCCTTAGAGTCATATCTCTTACATGAAATACCTGATATAATAACATATGATGAAGCTACATTCATTGAACCCCTTGCTGCGGCTTATCAGATTTTTGAAATGATGCCAATTGGCAAGAAGGATCATATATTAGCTATATTTGGCCAAGGAAAGTTAGGATTACTAGTTACTCAGGTAGCTCTGTCTAAAGGATTAGAGTTAATTGTGATAGATGGTTCAAATATTAAACTTGATTTAGCTAAGAAATATGGAGCCCAATATCTTATAAATAGATTAGAGTGTAAAAATATTCCAAAAGAAATTAAGAATCTCACTAAAGGATTAGGTGCAGATATTGTTGTAGATACGACTGGAAATCCTAAAGCTTTAAAAGATGTTACAGAATCTTGTAGAACCAGAGGAAAAATTCATGTAAAAAGCACACATGGAATTGAAACTCCAATAGATCTTACTGATATTGTAGTTCGTGAGCTCACACTATACAGTAGTAGGTGTGGACCATTTAATAAAGCAATTGAAGGGTTGGAATCCGGTGAAATTAAGGTTGATGGCTTGATATCAAAGAGATTCTCTTTAGATGATATAAATAAAGCATTTGAATCCTACAATTTAAGTAGAGACCATATAAAAACAATTATAACCATTTAGGGCATTTTTCACGATTTATATTCTCTAGTTAATCAAAACTTAAAAATTATAAATGATTCCGAGGATTGATATGGAAAAATCTGAAACAATCGTCCGTAAAAAAGGTTCCGAAAAAAAAATTATTAAAGAAGACGTTAAATTCCAATACTTTTGGTATCTTTTTGTACTATTTACAATATATTTAATTTCAAATTTGACTCCCGCTATTTTCTTCATGACTTATTTTTTTTTCTTTTTTATACCTTCATTTTTAGAATCACCAAACGTCTTTTCAATTTTTATTGATTTAAAACCTCTTATAGCACTAATAACTATGCCTTTAGTTATTATAGGGTGTTATTTACTTCGATTATTTCTAATTGGTTTTATTGCTCGCTTGTTTTGGGCTTTAACTGAAAAAAAATCTCCATCTCAACCAGGGATTATCCCTAGAAACTTCCCAAGTAAGACATTAAACTATTACCACATAAGATCTTTTATATTAAAATACCCAAAAAATGCGTTTTCTAAAGGATTATTCCCATGGTTGACACCTTGGCTTTATAATTTTATGAAGGTTAGCAAAATAGGGAAAGGTACTACCATAGAGGAATCTGTAGTTAATGATAAATATTTAGAGATTGGAAAAAATTGCTATCTCGGAGTTAATTCAGCATTTTCTAGTCATATGATTGATGGAATTTTTGGAAATATTACCTATTTTAAGGTTAAACTGGGAGACAATGTTACTGCCTCAGCAGTAAACTTAATAGCTCCTGGTACTGAGATAAAAGATAATGCAATTTTACTCCCTATGGCTTCCACTCCAAAACATAGTTTACTACAAGGAAAGAATTATTATTTTTCAAGTGGTGCCAGACCCTTAAGCAAAGTATCCAAAAGAAATGTGAAAAACTATCTGAAAATAGATCCAGAAACTTTAAACCCAATAGCAGAAAATCTTGAACCAACCCAAACAGTTAAAGAAGTCCTAGATGAAAAAAAAGATAAAGATTTAGCTATTGATTTTGTCACAAGTAGCGCAATAAGCCGAATCAATATAAAATTTTTAATTATCTATATCCCAATTTTTTGGCTTTCAGGAATGTTGGATGCCATAATATTTTATGTCTATTCTTTTTATGCTATAAATGGAATATTGTTTGTCTTCTTTCTCCCAGTTATGATATTTATTTTGTGGTTTATCTTTATTGTAGGATGTCTATTCCTTAGTAAATTATTTCTAACTTTAATAAATTTAATTCATAAACCAAAAGAAGGAGTTTTTAAAGCAGAAAAAGGTAACCATGATTTCGAATTCTGGTGCTTAAGAACAGAATTAAAGAAAATTGTATTATGGCTTGTAAGAAATTGGCCCCTACCGTGGATGGATATATTAGTTTTTAAATGGTTTGGCATAAACATGAGTCTTTCTTGTGCTTTATATGATTCCTGGTGTGATACTGAGTTCATTCATTTCGGAAGGAGAGTATTAATTGGTCAGGGAGCAACAATTATGTCTTCGATGGTTATTGGTAAATATCTTATTATTAAAAAAGTTATATTTGGAGATTACGTTCTTGTTGGAGGGGAATCCACGATTGTACCAGGTACAATTATAGGAAAAGACACTTTAGTTGGAGCCCTATCATATAGTGTATATGATCAAGTTTTAGAACCAGGATGGGTGTATTTTGGAATGCCTGTGGTCAAATTGAAGAAAAATAAATATGCAGAGCAACGTCGCGATAAAATAATAAAGAGAGACGTTATTAAAGAAAAGAAGTTTGAAATTGATCAAGATATTAATGTTGAAGAAGATAAAAAAGATCTTGTTTAATCTAAAACAAATTTTAATTGGTCCTTAATAAAATCCTTTAAATTTTTACACGTTTCATTTAAAATCCTCCTATTTTGATAAAATAAATGAGTTCTAGGGCAATCTTTATCAAAGGTACACTTACCTTTTTGGAAATCGTATATAAGAGGATAATATCTACATCCTTGAGGACGATTTTTATATATTTTGCATTTTTTTGTTGATAAGTCTAAAAATACGCAGTGATTTTCAACATTTTTGATTTGATAATTACCATCTTCATTTTTTAATACAAACTGTTTTTTGGTTATCTTATTCGGATAATATTTTATTATTAAATCAATGTCGTGAGGAGATAATATCATTTCTGTTCCTATACAACACTCTCCGCAATTTTCACATAGATTTTTCATGAGATTTTATTATTTTTCGTGCAAATAATATATTTAAAAGGAAAAAAAAATATCTACTAAAGTAAATAAGTTTCAATTGCTTTTTAATAGAATAAGATTTATAATAATTAATTTAGAGCTTGGAATGTTGGGTAGAAATGATTAAAGATTCTGAAGAAGATGATCCTCCTGACAATAATGAAGTTATTAAAGAAGAAGTCAGTCTCCAGTTTCATTTATACATCCTTATGTTTGCCATAATATATTATAATTCATGTTTTATTAAAATAAATGAAGAGGTAGAAGAAAATTGAGCGTTCCTAATACTATGAGGGTTGGTCCATTTACACCAACTGTATTAGTAAAGAAAAGTTATTTACTATTTTACTTTTTCCTGATATGGGCAAGCATCATACCTTTACTCTTAGAGTTATGGACGTATTGGCATTTTTTGTGGAGATATGATAGACCAGTTCATTTTTATACATTCCTTCCACTTTTATGTGTTTTAATGTATATAACAATTATATTTTCTGGAATTTTTTTTGCTAAACTCCTTCTACTTATTGTTAATGCAATACATAAACCCCGAGAAGGAGTATTTTTAAGAGTTCCAGAAGATCGTGATTATCAATATTGGAGTCTAAGAAATACTATTAAACGTTGGCCAATTTGGCTTGCTCATAGATTTCCATTCCCAGGGATTATGGATAATATATGCTTTAAGACATTTGGAGTAAAAACAAAAATTAGCAATTCTTTATTTGAAGGCTGGGTCGATACTGAATTTATAGAATTCGGGAAAGATGTCGTAGTAGGACAGGGAGCGATTGTACAATCTGCAGTGATAATAGGGAATCTATTAATAATCAGAAAAACGATTATTGAGGATAATGTACGAATAGGGTCACATGCAATAGTTATGCCTGGAACTCATATTGGATATAATTGTATCCTAGCAGCAAATTCAGTAACAACTGTAGGACAAGACTTAGAAAAAGGTTATATTTATGCTGGAATTCCAGCTAAAAAGTTTAAAAGAAACTATTTTTTTGAAGATGGGTTAGAAGATAAAATCGGGCATGTTGAAGATGTTGAAGCCTTGAGAGAAAAATATGAGCAAATGTATACTCGGCGATATGATGAATTAACACGTAAAGATCGCCGTGAGATGAAAAAAGAAAAGAAAGAGAAAGAGAAGAAAAGATTCGATCTTGCTACAGAAGAATGGGATGATATAGATGATGGATTTAACATCTAATAAGAAAAAATAATAGGAGAATAAAGATAATTTTTAGTGTTACTTAAATAATGACTGAAAAACCAGAAAAAAAAAAGTCAAGAAATCCTGACGGGATAATAAAGGAAGAGATAAAACTCCAATATCATATTTACATTTTTATTTTTTTCATAATTTTCTATAGTTCATGGGTAGTTCCTGGTGTTTTCTTTTTTTGGTATTTTCTTCAATTTTTTATTCCAATTTTTTTAGAAACAACGAATTTTTTCCTTATTTTTTTTCAATTGGAGCCCTTAATTACATTTCTTTTAATGCCCTTTGTTCTAATTGGTTGCTATTTACTACATTTGCTTCTCATAGGAATATCTACTAAAATCTTTTGGAAAATATCTGAAAAAGTATCCCCATCAAAAGAAGGAATAATTCCGCGAAATATTAGCAGCAGAGCAGCAAATTATTATCATATTCGAGGGTTTATGATTAAATATGGAAAAAATGCATTTAATAAAGGAGTTTTTCCTTGGTTGAGTAATTGGTTTTTTAATTTTGTAGGGACAAGCAAAATAGGGAAAGGAACCGTCTTAGAGGAATCTGTTGTAAATGATAAATTTCTCGAATTTGGGGAAAATTGTTATTTAGGAGTAAACTCTGCCTTCGCAACTCATGTAGTGGAAGGGATATTCGGAAATATCTCGTATTTTAAAGTTAAAGTAGGTGACAATGTTACTGGTGCGACAACGAATTTAATTGGACCAGGGTGCGAAGTTCGGGATAATTCATATATGCTTCCCTTAGCATGCGCGACCAAGCACAGTATTATAGGGAAACCTGATCAAATCAATTATTATTGGGGTATGCCATTAAGACGCATATTTAGAAAAAAATTGATTAAATATCTAGGTGTAACAGTAAAAGACTTAGAGAAAAACGAAAATATTAAAGGATATATGCATAAAGATTTATTAAATAAGTTAAAAGCTAAAGAACTTGAAGAAAGAAAACAATTTGTTCCAGAATTGATTAATCAATTACCCGAAACTCCAATAGATGTTGAAAGTTTAACAGAAAAAGATCTAGAAATTGATTTTGCTACAAGTTCTGCTATCAGTAGAGTAAATTTGAAATTTCTTGCTGTTTATATCCCTATTTTTTGGCTATCAGGTTTAATAATTTCAATATTTTGGTATTGGTATCTTTCTGGAGGAAATTGGTTAACTGTTATTTTATTTCTTCCATTTACCATTTTTGGTTCAATTTATTTTTTTATTTTTTCCTGTATGCTCTTTTGCTGGTTGTTCTTAATTCTCATTAATTTAATCCATAAACCTAAAGAAGGTGTATTTAAAGCTGAGATTGGTGATAAGGATTTTGAATTCTGGATGTTAAGAACTGAATTAAAAAAGATAGTTTTATGGTTTATGCGATATTCTCCATTTCCATGGTTAGATGTACTTGTTTTTAAATTATTTGGGATTAACATGGATATGTCCAGTCATCTTAACGATACTTGGTGCGATGGTGAATTCATCAAATTTGGCAGGAAAAACTTAATCGGTCAGGGAGCAACAATTATGTCTTCTATGGTGATTGGCAAATATTTAATCATTAAAAAAGTAATATTTGATGATTATGTAATGGTCGGAGGCCATACAACTATTGTACCCGGAACAATCATAGGTAAAGAAACAATAGTTGGTGCAATTTCCACTACTACAACTGACCAAGTTCTTGAACCTGGCTGGATTTATACAGGAATACCAGTTCTAAAATTTAAACCTAATAAATACGTAGCATCTCGAAGAGAAATCCTTATGAGAAAAGATGTAGATGATGCGAAGAAATATGAAATCGAACACGAAGTTAATATTGATGAGGATAAGAAAGATTTAATCAAATCTGACGAAGAAACATAAAAGAAAAAAAAGATATATGGAATAGTGAAATATTTTTTTTCAAGTTAAATTAAAAGAAAATTAAATTTTAAGGATTTCACCTTTTAGGGTTACTGGTGGGCAAACTTTCTTTTACCAATTTTTATTTGAACCCTTACGCTAAAAGGAAAAAA
Organism: Promethearchaeota archaeon; assembly: GCA_048938855.1. Lineage (GTDB taxonomy): Archaea > Asgardarchaeota > Lokiarchaeia > Sigyniarchaeales > SOKP01 > Loki-b32. Next base: position 1,935 of record JBHLLT010000050.1, on the reverse strand, counting down.
TTTGAAAAATAAATTAAAAATAAAATTAAATTATTCCTAAATCTTTTAATTTTTCATCTGTAGGTCTACCTGTTTCCCAAGCCCAACCGCGATTTTTATAGTACACCTTTAGATTATCCTCTAAATCTAACTTTACTCCTCTTGACCCTCCTGTCTTTAATGGTTTTAACACAATTGCTGGCAATTTGTCATCATCACGAGTTATTCCTAAATTACAATTAATTATTCTTTTGATATTATTGATTCGTTCACCGACTCTGATTAAACCTTTGCTATTATAATTGAAACCCGTTGCAGCATTAATAAAATCGACTACATGATCAAATGAAGGTCCCAAAATATTACAATTGACCGCAGCATCGTCAATTGCTCTAATATCCTGTAAGGCTACAACGCCCCTCTCCCTTTTTGTAATATCGAATCTATCTCCTGTTTTTATTCTTAATTTAGTTTCCTCAACCATTTTTATCTCTACATTGAACCAATCTGCTTTTTCATGACTGGCTCCGATACAACTAGTCATATAATTCAAAGCTTGTCCTGCAAACGCTCTTGGATCGTGCATAGGTATTTCCAGTCCTTTTACATGAGCAGCTAATTCTGGATCGATACCAAGCTTTTCAGCCATAAACCTAACACCCTCAGCCAGCAGATCTCCAATTCCTTCCCTATTTGCGATTTTATTGATTAGTTTTAAGATTAAATCACCGTTCCCCCATTTTATATCTTCAATTTTAATATCATTAAGATAATTTTTAATTTGTGCGACTGCTAAATTATTTTGCACCAAGTAAAGTAAAAATGATATACTGACTCCACTTGAAATTGTATCAATCCCTAATTCATTACATATGTGATGGGCTAAAATTACTGGTTTAGGATCGAACAATCCCAGCATTGGACCATAACAAGCTACAGATTCATATTCAGGTCCATCTACTTCTATCTCTTTGTTTCCAACTTCAATCACAGTAACTTTTCCACATCTTAATGTACAACCAGCACAGCCATAATCAAACTGAGGAAAGGTTTCTTTTATGGTTTTTCCTACTAATTTATCCGCTGGAAATTCTGTTTCAGTAAAATAATAAGCTGGAGTATCGCCTTGCGCCATTCCGAGATCAAGATACCCATTAGAACCGAATAAATTATATAAAGCTTGTCCTGCCATTTTTATTAAATTGCCTTTAACTAAATCTTCTTCTAATTTTCTAACGGCTTTCATTTTCTCAATATCATAAACTTCAATTCTTTTTGTTCCATGAATAGCTAATGCTTTTAAATTCTTAGAACCCATTATAGCTCCTAATCCACATCTCCCTTGTGCTCTACCTTCATCATTTATAATTGCTGCATATTTTACCAAATTTTCACCAGCAGCTCCTATACATGCAATTTTTACTTTATCGTTGTTTAATTCTTGTTTGATTAATTCTTGAGTCTCATAAGTATTTTTACCCCATACATTATTGGCATCCTTGAACTCAACAGTTTCATCGTGTATATATAGATAAATGGGTTTATTTGCTTTACCGGTAATAACTATAGAATCAAATCCGCTTCTATGTAAAGACGTACAAAAAAAACCTCCAGAAGTACCTTCACCCCAAATTCCAGTTAATGGTGAAATTCCAGATACAGAGTAGCGCCCTGAAGAAGGTCTTAAAGTTCCTGTTAACGGACCTGTTGCAAAAACTAAGGGATTTATCTCGTTGAAAGGATTATCCCTTAGAACATTATAATCTTCGTCTTTTAATAAATCATATACAATTTTAGCACTTAAACCAGTTCCACCAAGATAAAATTGAGCGCTTTGTACGTCTAAATCTTTGTTTTCTACAATTTCATTGCTTATGTTAATATAAGCAATCTTGCCATTATATCCGAACATTTTTTCTGACATATTCTAACCTCCAATTTAAAAATCAATATCAT
>JBHLLT010000078.1:0-3352 GCA_048938855.1 Promethearchaeota archaeon | reverse complement strand
GAAAAGAAAAAAAATTTAAAGAACTAGTCGCAAAATCTTATGAGTTGTTAGAAAAAGGTGAACTCGACGCTTATTGGAAAGAGAGGATGGAATTTGAAGAAGAAATTGGAGAAAAGAAAGAAAAAATTGAAGATCTTGCTCAGAAAGTATCTATGTTGGTTTCTGATAGAACCGACCATCTTAGAAATGTTGAAGCATTAAAGAATGAAGTAGCGAAGTTGTATTCAAAATTAGAAAGTTGGAGTAGTCAAATGGCAGAATTAAATGAGTATAATGCCACATTAACCTCAAAAAATAAAGAACTTACCAGATTATTAAATGTTCAAAAATTATCATTGAACCAGAAAGACGAACGTATAAATAATTTAAAAGCGAAATTAGATGATACAGATGTAATTGAGAAAGGAGCTGAAAAGTTGCTTGTAGAAATTAAAAAGATTAAATTGGAGAACAATAAATTAAAGCAAGAGATTCAACAATTAAACGAAACTAATAAAAAGCTTAAATTTCAAGCGTTAAAAGCAAAACGAGAGAGCGAATCAGTTCCGAATTTGGAAAAGGAAATTAAAATATTAAATGATAAGCTCTTAGGCGTAAATAATGAGAAGGAAAATATTAAGAGAGAATCAATTGATTTACGGGAAGAAATTAAGCTAATTAGACAAGAACGTGATAAATATTATAAAATTATAAAAGAAAAGAATCTTATTTAAACTATTTTCAGTTTTAGAAAAAATTTTAAGATTTTTTAAATAATTCACAAGAAAATCGAGATTTGACACACTGTCTTGAAATTGTCTTTTGATCTTATGATTTGTCAATATAATGTTTTTTTATGAAATTCATATTCATTTGAACCGCATCTTTAGTTGATATTCCTCCGTGCCCTGCCACATAAATTTCAATGTCCATTTCTAAAATATTCTTCAAATTCTCGAACAACTTTAAAGGATCAATAGCATTAAACCTCCCAGTATCATTTGGAGCCCAACTATCATCCAAATTAGCAAATAATAAATCTCCCATAAAACAAATTTTTTCATCTGGAAAATAGGCTATAATGTCAGATTCTGTATGGCCTGTGCCAAATGGTATCAACTGAATAGTTCTTTTAGTTCCGTTTATTATTAATTTATCTTTAATCAAGAAATTAGGTAATCTAATTGTGAAATTTGGATCTTTAACAGAGTTATAAAACTCTATATCATTATATATTTCAGTTTCACCATATGGGGGATTATCAGATTTTAACATTTCCTTTCGCTTCTGAAGTTCTTCATCTGCAGTATTTCTAAAATGTTTTAACTGCTCAAAGCAGGCTTCTTTTATATTTTCTAGTGTAAGCTGAGTACTTACAATTGGAACGTTTTCTGGAAAAATGCAATTCCCAAATAAATGATCACCATGATAATGACTATTAATAATTAACGAAGGGTCTTTTTGATATAATTCTTTTATAAGATTATATAAATCTTGAGTAGCACCCGGATAGAATAATGTATCAAAAACAATTATATAATTACCTAAATCAAATAGTCCTGCACTCACACGTGCCTCAGAATCATTTTTAGATAATGCAGCAAAGATACCTTCCGATAACTCAAAAAGATCAAAGTATTTTGATTCAAAATCAATTTGTTTATAGTTCATAATAATTTTCACTTAACCGCTTAATTAAATGAAAAAATGAATTAAAATTATTTATAGGTTAATTTAATAAACTTCATATGAACTTGAAATAACCGTTGAACTAAATAACTTTTGTTAGAAATGATTCTCTCTGTATTGAATAACATAATTAAATAATTATTAAGAGTCATATAATCAAAAAAAAAATAAACAATTTTGTTAGGATTTCTTTAATAATTCTGTGAGATAATTAAGATTCCATTCTAAAACAGAACTGTTAAAAGATTGTAACTCCTCTGAAAAATCTTCTCTTTTAAGTTGGGTTGGATCTTCTCCTGCATCAATACTTTTTTTCACTAAATCTAGAATTTCTCTGATATATTTATTTTCGAGAGAAAATTCTTCTTTAGACGCTAATTCACCATGCCCAGGAACAACAACTTTAAAATCCATATTCATAATTTCTTCATTTACTGAGATCCATCCTTCAGGATTTCCAGAACCTAACCAAGGATCAACACGCGCAAATAAAAGATCTCCCGAAAATAGTACTTTCTCTTTAGGGATATATACTATAACATCTCCATCAGTATGAGCTTTTTTGAATGTTCGCATTTGAACTGATTCCCCTTTACCATATATAACACATCCTTCCTTAAATGCAAGATTGGGTTCTCGGATTGAAAAATTGGGTGAGCGAACAGATTTAATAAATATAAGATCATTTTCAATTTCCTTTCTTTTTGCTTCATCTGTTTCATTTTTAAGTGATTCCTCCATTTCGGTTAGATCCATATTCTTCAACTGTTCTAGTCGTTTCCTTCCTTCTGTTTGAATATTTTTCAAAGTTCGGTGTGAAGTCATAATTTGAGTTGTCTTATCAAACAAAGATGTCCCCATTAGATGATCCATATGATAATGAGTTATTACTATAAAATTAGGCTGCTTTTCAGTAAATTGAATAGCCGCTTTTTTTAAATCCTCAGCAGCATTTACATTTCCAGTAGTATCAATAAGTATTAAATAATCCTCAATATCTATAAAACCAGCATTGCCACCCATATCGGATTCTTTTTTGCCAATAGCAGCATAAGCACTTTCTGATAATTTATAGAGATCAAAGTATTTTGATTTAAAATCTAATTTTTTTACAAAATCAAATGACATAAATTTCTTTAAGATATAATCTTGAAAAACCTTTGTGATTTTTCTGATATACACCTTCAAATTTGAAAAGGAATTCTAATTTGGATGCGTTGAAGAATTTAGATCCTTATATAGTAGATTTATATATTTGATAAGTGATAAATTACATATTATCTTTACATAAAAAGGGTTAATCTATTGATAAATAGAAAAAAACAAAAATATTCGATTATCATAATAACAGTTTTAATGATTTCTTTACTGGGAGTCACTCTATGCAATAATTTTTATGATTTGAATGATCAAATTAAATTCGGTAATGGATATGATAATAAGTTATTAAAAATGGCTTCTTTATATGAAGATCTAATAATTGATGATAATGGCGCCCAAGATTGGGATTGGGCAAAATCTAGTGGGATTTGCACTGGATTTGGTACCCCTGCAAGTCCTTATAGAATATTAGATGGTATTTTCGAATATCTGTTAAATCCAGATGGACATTGCTTACAAATATTTAATTCACGTAAATATTTTATCCTTAGAAATTGTACTTTTCGAGATGCGGATATGACAG
>JBHLLT010000077.1:0-3392 GCA_048938855.1 Promethearchaeota archaeon | reverse complement strand
ATAGAGCACGTAATTGCAGATACATTTAACCTTATTGCGTCGTCAATTGAAACATTAATTTCCTCATTTGAGAGTTCCTTTAACATTGAAGCTCCTGCTGATACTCTTAATACAATTGGTACATCCAACTCTGAAGGTACACAATTCCTAAGCATCCCTCTTGTGAGCATAAGGGCATCAGCATATTCAAACAAAGGCTTCATATCAGTGAAACACTTTAACTGACCGGGAATGTTTCCAAAATATCCATGATCAACTGCTAACATTACGCAATGTCCACTCTTTGGTTTAATAATTCTATTAAAGCGATTTTGGAACCCCCAGTCTCCCACTACAACCATTTTTCATTTCCTTTTTAATAATTTGAATATGATAAACAATGATTTTGTTAAAATAATTAATGATTTCTATTTTACTTTTTCGAAAAAACATCAAAAAGTAAAGCTATACAAAAAAGAATTAAATAACACTTAAGAATTCTCCAACTCGATTCTTAATTTTTTCAATAATCTTTTTGGATATATTTCTTCTGATAAACTCTTTAATCAAACTCAGACGATAATTAGTAATTTTCTTGATATTAAGAGCTCGTGATACTTTTTCTATTATTTCATCATCATAAATTTCACTGATATCTTGAAGGATAGATACTGTATAATGAACTTCACTCACAAAATTAGCAATGTCATGTTGCAAAAGATTCAGTTGCTCCTTTTCATCCATTATTTCCAAAGCTCTTCCAATAATTTGTTCCTCAAATTTTAATTTAGTTATCCATGGAGTCTGATAAATATGTTGAGAAACATCCATTATTAAAACATCCTTGTCTTTTACTTTGATTTTATTGATATCAGACGCTTCAATTATATGGATTGTATTATATCCTTTATATAACTCTGGCAATATGTTATCCCCTAGTGCATTTAAAAGGTTTTCAGAGTACTCGAACTTATCGTCTATAATAATATATGAATGGTAATTAAAGATTTTTGCATGAATTAGACTAAAAATACCATAAACACCAAATATCTGGATTAAATTTCTGAGATTAATTCTTCCAATAGCTTCTCTTTCGACTTCTGGAGAGACTTTACCCATAATTAAATCGACTTTTTCATAGCCTTGAATTTTTCCTTTTGTATCCACAAATACTATGAATTGATGTTCTGGGCAAACTGCGTTAACAGGTATTTGTATTGTTATAATACCAAATTTTTTTTGTGAGAAAATTGATTCAGGAATATTGATATTCTTTCTTATTCCGCATTCTGGACACTCAACTTCTAAAACTCTAAAAGTATCTGCTATCATTCATATAGACAAATTATAATTTCAACTATTTATTAATAGATGAATTCTCTTTAAAAATCTTAACTCTTCTTTTTATTACCAACGTATAAAGTCAGATCTCTAATATCTTTATTAAGAAATTAATCTAAGAACTCTCAGTTTCCAATCTTGATAATTCATTACATAATTAACTCCACAGACTTCTTTTAATTCCTTATTTTTAATAGAAATAATTAAATGCTTTGCACCTTCGATGGTCGCTTCAATTGGACCGTAAGGATTTAAAATAAGTTTCTGATTCCTTAGTAGCACATAATCACAAATAAAGAGAGTCTTTTCAAAAACATAAAATGTAAATCCTGGTGTATGACCATTTATATGAAAAGCTTCAATCCCCATAATTTTAAATCCTTGGTCAAATTTTTTATCAAATGGATGATGTGAAGCTAAAAAATGTTCGGAATCTTTCTTGTGGATCCAGATAAATGCTGTATAATAACTTCTATACAGATTTGAAGCACCTAAAAAATGATTGTGTGTAAATATAATCTTATCCATTGGTTCTAAGTCCTTACTAAAAATAGATGGGCAATCGATCCAAATATGTTTGCCTTTAACTTCTAAACAATAGGCTGAATGTTCCAATCCTATTTGTGGATAAGAATTTAATTGAGTTACATTATCATTGACTTTAGAACTCAAGATTCTATAATTTAGAGAACCCTCTTCTGCAGTAATAAAATTCGTATTTGAAGATCCACAAAATGGACATGAATCTGGATAAAAATTCACCATATTATAGCCACAATTTAAGCAAATATACTGATTTTCCATCATCTTCTTAATTCATGATTAGGTTTTTAAGATTTTAAATTTTTTACCATATAAGATCCACTTAAGGTGATTTATATTACAATTGAAATTTCGAAAGAAGATTCAAATTATATGTATAAAATTGTTCAGGAAATAATTGATGAATGTGGTCCTCGAATGCCAGGTAGCCCACAAGAAGCTAAATCTGCTGAATTTATAAAGAATGAATTAGAACAGACTTGTGATGAAGTGCATATAGAACCTTTCTCATTCCATCCACGAGCTGCTCTTGGGTGGATAAGAATAGCACTAATTTTAATTTTATCATCATTTACATTATTCTTTTTAATTCAAATGTTTTTATATTCAAATTGGATGTATTTAATTTCAATTTTAGTTGCTTTTTTAGCATTTTTAGCTGTTTTAATCGCATGGGAAGAATTTTTTAATTATAAGGAGTTTATTGACCCAATATTTAAGAAAAAAGAATCTCAAAACGTTATAGGAAAGATAAAGCCTGAGGGCGAAATAAAAAAAATATTAATCTTTTCTGGGCATCATGATAGTGCTTTACAATTTAATCTTTTAAGATATTTAAAATATGGATACGCTATAATTAATCTATTAGGTTTAGCAATTCTATTTTTATGGTTCTTAAGTTCAATAGTATTCGTTATTCTTTCTATATTCACACTGGCTATAAATCTAACATTGCTTTACGGAATTTTCTTTAATTTAGCAATCTGGTTATTGATAATAGGAGCCATTCCAGTTATATCTTTATTTTTTTTTGTAACTCCTGGTGAAAGAGCCAACAAAGTTCCAGGTGCAGTAGATAATTTAAGTGCAATAGCAATAATATTAGCACTTGGGCGATATTTACAAAGCCATAGAGAATTATTACCGAAAAATACAGAAATAAGATTAATTTCATTTGGATCTGAAGAAGCATTTTTAAGAGGAGCATATCGTTATGTAGAAGCTCATTTAGAGGAATTGAAAAAATATGATGCAGAATGTATTAATTTAGATGCGATTCAAAGCTCAGATTATCTCACTTTTTCAGATAAAGAACCTACTACTCGTACTATCCATAGTAAAGAAGTTGTTCAAAAACTGATTAAAGCAGCTGAAGTTGTAAGTGTAAAAGCAAAAATAGCAGGCCTAGGCGGAGGGAACTTTATTGAAAAGATTGTTGGGTTAATTAGTGGTGGAACTGATGCAGCGGCTTTTTCAAAATCGAATATAAAAGCAAGCACGATTACAGGGTTGAACTTATTGAAGATGGT
>JBHLLT010000022.1:0-47723 GCA_048938855.1 Promethearchaeota archaeon | reverse complement strand
AGTATTGGTCCTTCAAACCTTCCACTTCTACTAGCAAATTCAGGATCTATATGTAAAGGATTTAAATCTCCATTAAGTCTATATAAAGCAGCTTGATTCTCATTTGTTTTATAAAAAATCCTAAAATCTGGTTCCACACGTTCAGGAGGACTTAATGGTTCAGTTTTAGGACCGGGATCTCCACCAAAACCTCCACCTTTAAGGTAGAAAAATACCCATTTAGTGTCAAATATTGGTTCGCCCCCAATTTTATGTCCAGATACTTTCATATGGATAACAGCAGCCTTTCCTTTATCAAAAATATTCTCAACTTCTGCTTTGCAAACAATTTCATCTGATGAAGAAAAAGGTTTGTAAACCTTAATTGATTGTTCTCCATGAACAAAATGGGAAAAAGCAATTTTACCAAGCCTCTGAAGTTGAAGACCGGCAGCAGCAACTATACACGCATAACTTGGGAAGACTCTTAATCCTCCAGAAACGCCTTCATATAAAAACAGTAACTCGTCAATCTGAGCCCCAATACCTAACGCATAAAGAACGACATCTTTCCAGTTATACTTAAAAGTGACCTCAGGAAATTTCTTTCCTATAACATCAAGATTTAAACCTGACAATATTTTATCGCCTTTAATTAGCTAAAATTTTTTTTTAAGATTGCATATTTACTATCAAATAATAATTATCTATTTATTCAATTTAAAATATTAAATAAATCCACTCCTTTTTAGTCCTTCCACAAGCCATTCCATTTGTCTTTCTAAGACTTCTATATATCCTAACTTAATGATTTTAGACTTGGGTATGAATATTTCATGAAATTTGAGAGCTAAGTAATTGTATGAAGGATTTTCTTTATACCATCTAATTATTGAATCTTTTGTGGCAAAGTGTAATTCTTCCATATTATTTATAATTTGTTTGAAATCCTCATCAGTCCATACACCATAATGAGCTAATGATATTGAATTCAACTCTTCTTTCATTTCTCTTAATCTCTGAAATGTTTTTAATAATTCCGATTCATGGAAATCTGGTGGTACGAAAGTTGGTTGGAAATAATAAATACTGGATTTATCAATAATTGCATCACCAGTAAAAATATTCTTGTTTGTTTTATCAAAAAGTGCAATAGAATCCATTGTATGACCATAAAAATTAAGAACTTTTAATTCCAAGCCATTTAAATCTATAATCTGATTATCTTTTAAAGGTATAACTCCTTCTATTGGTTCCGTTTTGGCTCCAAATACTTCATTAATATTGTTTGGATTTCTTAAATTCTCTATTGCGTTTTCCGAAGCCAAAACTTCAATATCTGTGTCTTTTATTAATTTCTGAAATTCGTGAACACCGTCGATGTGATCAAAATGGGAATGTGTGAGGAAGATTTTATGTATTGGATGAATTTTGAACTCTTTCAACTTTTCAATAATTTTAGGTATTGCTGCTTTTTCAGAGGCATCGATCATCATTCGAGTACCGTTATTTTCAATAATATAAATAGATAGATTCCCCTTTCCTCCAAATAAAAATCCATCAATTAACCAAGTATTTTCATTAATTTTTCCTTCTTTATTTATATAAACCAATGTGATCACTTCTTCCTAAATTTTTCTTAAATAAAAAAAGTAAATTATAAAATACATCAAAATAAAATAATATAAAGTAGATTTTAAGCATCTAGATTTTCAATTATCGTTGCTACTCCTTGTCCGCCCCCAACACACGCATTTGCAACACCATATTTTGCTTTTTTGTCTTTTAATATACGTGCTAATGTTCCTGTAAGGCGAATCATTGTAGCTCCCAAAGGATGCCCAATCGCGGTAGAACCCCCCATAATATTAACTTTTTCTTCAGGAATGTTAAAATTCTCCATGCAATTTAGAGCTACAATTGTAAAGGCTTCATTAATTTCCCAGTAATCTATATCTTCTGCTTTCAAACCAGTATTATTTAAAGCTTTTCGCGTAGCAGGGACCGGTCCTCTTCCCATAACTCTTGGATCCACACCTGCCCAACCGATTGAAACTATTCGCGCCATAGGTTCAAGTCCCCGTCTTTTTGCTTCTTCAGCCTCCATTAAGATTGCTGTAGTAGCCCCTGCATTTAAAGGTGAAGAATTCCCTGCTGTTATTACCCCTTCTTCAGTTCCTTCTCTTTCTATATAACCTTTTTTGCCCCCATTTTTTTCTAAGTAAAATGGATTAGATATTCTACGTAATCCTGAAACAACTTCCAATGTAGATTTTCTTGCGGCCATATCTCTATCAACCATTAGAGGTTCTTCAACATTTCCTTCGGCATGACCTTCAATAGGTATGATTTCACCACCATTTACTCCCGATGTAAACCACTTTTCTTCTTGACTTTTAATTGTTAAATTATGAGATCTTACTCCAAACTTATCTAAGTCTTCCTTAGTAAATGTTGGTACTTCCTCCTCATACAATCTCTGAGCCGTCTGTAACATGTTTACACAATTTTCCATATCATATTCAGGATGATAAAAAATACTTTCTTTATCCTTGTATCTTTCTATTGCAGGATCTATTCCAATTCTTCTCACTCTAGTCATATGTTCAAAACCAGTTGCCAATGCACAAGATGTATTCCCTGTCATTATTTCCATTGTTAACATATGCATTCCTGCACCAGCAGAGGCACATTGTTTATCTATAAAAAAGGATGACACTTTATTTGGGAATCCGGCTAGATAAAGAGGAATCTTTCCTCCGTAAGTCCAATTTTCTAGTACACCTGAAGCTACACCTACGGAAACTTCTTCAATGTCATCTTTAATGATTCCTTTATCTGCCAGTTTCCCATCGAAAAACTTCATTAATAATTTAGCTAATAATTCATCTCCTCGAATCTCACCAAAGACATCTCGTTCAGGTTGATCTGGTCTGGATCGAGAAAATGCTGTTCGAGCATAATCTATTAACCATACTTCTTTTAAATTCAATTTAAAATCACTAAATTTTTTTATTACGTTCTATTTTAAAACAATACATTTTTATTAAAATTTATTAAGCTAGCAAGTCTCAGCAAAGGTTTAAAAGCAAGATAATTATTTTTTTAAATGGTTTCATTCAAGAAATCAAATTTAAAAATTAAAAAGAGGTCGATAATAATACCCTATATAGTATCAACTACTTGGTATCCTCTATTTTTGGCTGATAAAGTAGCTCAAAGATATTTAGAAACGCTTCAGAAATACCCAATAATCTCAGAAATTAAACGGGTAGTCCCAGCAGCCGTTGCTACCACTAAAAAAGGAATTGAAGTATTTATAGTTGATGAAGTAAAACGAGAAGATGTGGGAAAAGCAAATGACTACCTCGCCAAATTTTTAGTAGAGTTTCGGGACATTGAAGGATTTAATTACCAAATTAGGAGTTTAAGCACATTAAGTGAAGCTATGAAATATATTGGCAAATAGTCATTTTAATAGCTTTTAATAATAATCATACTCTCTATAATTATTTTTTTTTAAATCTAAAAAAAAGAAGTAAATAATAATAAAATTTTATTACCTACCTTGAAATTCAGGTTTTCTCTTTTCCAGAAAAGCTTGAATTCCTTCAGCAACATCTTTGCTACGTGTATTTATGGCATATCCCATTTGTTCAAATTGTAGACCAATATTAGCGGGAACTTGAGTTCCATAATCAATACTTTTCTTAATCAGAAACAAACTATTTGTAGCAGCATTTCCTAACCACGAAGCTCGTTCATGAACAAAATCTTCAAATCCATCGTCATCTACAACAAATGAGATAACACCCCAATTGAACATTTCCTCAGCAGAGTAGTGTTCACCAAAAAACATTAATCTCTTTACTCGCATTCTGCCAAGATTTCTTATTAATCTCTGAGTGCCTCCATTTGCAGGAAAAATTCCACGCTGAATTTCAGGAAAACCAAATGTTGATCTCTTAGAAGCAATAGAAATATCGCATACTAATACTAATTCGAAGCCTCCACCAAGAGCATATCCATCAATAGCGGCTATTATAGGTTTCGGAAACGCTTCAATTAAGTTATAATATTTATGTCTTATATACATGGCATGACTTTGATGTCTTAAATTGTCAGGATCTAATTTAACGTTACCTCTAGCAGCCAAGTCTGCTCCTGCTGAAAACGCTGGTTTTTTAGTAAACTCCTTAGTTCCTCTTATAACCACACAACGGATAGATTGATCCACTTCCATAGATTCTAAAGCTTCAGCAATTTCTCGTAATGTTTGATTTTGAAGTGCATTTAATTTATTAGGGCGATTAATAGAAATTACTGCATAATTTCCCTCTTCTACTTTTTCAATTTGAATATGTTCAAATTTTTCTTCATTTTTCATTATATTTTCCTCCTTTCTACTTATTTTTATTTATCCTAAATAATTTTCTCAAATTCTAATATGGATAAGTTAAATGAATGAGTGTTTAAGAATTGATTATAATAAAAATTACTTAAGTACTTTTCAAATTTAATTTTGGACTGAAAACTATCGATGGTTTTAGCTTTTTAACATAGTTAAAGCCTTCTGCTTCAATCTTGTTGCCATATTTTCTTTCCAATTCATCTAAAGGACCTGCATCAAGAGCGTACATAGGACAAGCTTCAACGCATATTGTTTGTTGGCCTTTATCTAAGCGCTCAACACAAAAATTACATTTTTGCATCTTGGCATTTTCTTTTTCACCAAATTGAGGAATATCATAAGGGCAAGCTTTTAAACATTTAAATCCACATTTTTCTTTCCCTATACATAAATCTTCATCTACAATAACAATTCCATCTTGTTCTCTCTTAATGATAGCATTCGTGGGGCATGCTTTAAGGCATGAGGGATTCATACAATGGTAGCAAGAATAAGAAAAATATGCAAGAAATAGATTTGGAAATTTTCCTTTTTCTATTATTTTGATTGGTCTCCATGAAATTAATTCTGAGGTTATATTATTCCAATCTTTACAAGCTACTGAACAAGTATAACAACCAGTACATCTCGTTTGATCAAAATAAAATCCCATTTGTTTCATTAAATCTCCTCCGATTTATTAACAGATGATAATTCTATTTCTACTAAAGAGCTATTCATAGGAAAGGCACCTCCGGGAGAATAAATATCATTTGTTAAAACATTAGCACAACCTCCGAGATCAATACCTTCTTTATTAGGGTTATACCAAGCTCCTTGATGAATGCATACTGCGCCTGGAATTATTCGTTCCGTTACCTTAGCAGGAATCCTTACTCTACCTCGATCGTTAAAAATATCCACTATATCCTCATGGGTTATGTTTCTTTTTAATGCATCAACAGAGTTAATCCATACAGAATGAGTTTCGACTTCTTCTAACCAAGGGATATTGTTTAAACTTGAATGAGTTCTTCTTTTATTATGAGGTGTAAGTAATTGTAACGGGTATTTTTGAGCTAATGGAGAGTTATAATGTTCATCATGAGTCATATATTTTGGAATTGGAGGCATTAATGGATTTTTTTTTTCCGCAATGTGTTCACAATAAATTTCAATTTTTCCCGATAACGTAGGGAATGGATTATTTTCAGGATCCTTGATTTGTTCCTTAAAAGCTATAAATGGTTCTTCTACTTTAACCTTATAGTATCCATCTTTTTTGAATTTATTATAACTTTTAATTTCTTTACGAGGTGCCGATAATAACCTTAAAATTTGATCCTCTTGTAAATATAAAATACTTTCCTTAATACCTAATTTCTTAGAAAGCTCGTTACATATCTCTAAGTCAGATTTTGATTCATATATAGAATCAATTGCTTTATTTAAATAAATATAATAAGGAGCTCCAAGCCAAGGAACTGCAATATCATTTCGTTCCATAAAAGTATTTACCGGTAGAACAATGTCAGCTAACTGAGCCGTTGGAGTCATAAACTGTTCGAAAATAACTATAAATTCAAGTGATTTTAATGCTTTTATGCCTCTATTTACATTACTAAACTGATTTAAACGGTTTGTACCAACAATATATGCCATTTTAATATCTGCAGGATATCCCCCTTTACGCCCTTTCAATATTGCATTATAATAATCATTGTAGTGAATACGCGTATTTGCAGGGTTTGTACCTCCTCTTAATTTATACAGACTTTCTCTACGTGGTTTAGCATTAAAATCAACAGGATTATCTTGAATTCTCAATTTTTTTGGTTTTTTATCATTGGAATTAATAGGACCTATTTTTTTTTCCCCTCCGGTTATGATTCTCTCTCGACTATAATATGCTCTCATAAAACCAGAAGCATAACCTCCGTTTATACCAATATTACCAGTTATTGTACATAATATATTTGCAGCCCTTGAATATTGTTCACCAAACATGGTCCTTGCGGGACCCCATCCAGCAATGAGAGATGCGGGCTTATTTGAAGCATATTCTCGTGCTAGAGTTAAAATCTTTCTTGCGGGTACTTTAGTTATCTTCTCCGCCCATTCAGGTGTTTTAGGTTCTCCATCCTCCTCTCCAAGTACATACTTTTTATAAATGTCAAATCCAACAGTAAATTTGTTTATGAAGTTTTTATCATGTAAATTTTCAGTTATAATAACGTATGTCATGGCTAAAAGCATCGCAGTATCTGTACCAGGTCGAATTGGAATCCATTCGTCTGCTAAAATTGCAGCTGAATCTGTAAAAATAGGATCAACTGTAATAATTTTTATTCCTTTTTCTCGAGCTTTAACCAACCAAAGACTAGTGCCAGGATCCCATATTGTATTGGCAGGATTCCATCCCCACAATATTATAAGCTTAGAATTTAAAAGATCTTCCCTTGCATTACCAGTCATTATTGTACCATATGTTGCCATAGAAGCAAAAAGAGCTCCTTCATAGGAAGGGGCACCCCACATTCTTGTGTAACCGCCAATCTGATGAAGCATTAAAGCATGAGGTACAATACCATGTAACATTCCTTGATTACCGCCACCAGGAACAAGCAAAATAGCAGAATTTCCATAATTTTTTTTAATTTCCTTAATTTTGGATGCCACCTCATCAAATGCCTCGTCCCATGATATCTCTTCAAATATCCCTTCTCCACGTTCACTAACGCGACGTAGAGGGTGTTTTAGTCTTTCATCAGAATAAACTCTTTGTTTATACGCCCTTCCCCGTAAGCAAGCTCTTAATTGTGGTTCTTCTCCATTATCTGTCTCAATTCTTATAATTTTCCCATTTCTTACATGAGCTCTCAGAATACAGCGACCACCACAATCATGACAACAACCGGTTTTAATTATTTTTATCTCATTCTTGTTAGTTTCGATCTTAAATTCAACCATCCATTTTATAATAAATTAAACCTTAATTAGAAAAATAAATGGTCTCTAAATACTTTTTATGAAATGTGTTACTGAAAGTTTGATCACTATTTTAGCTATTCTATAGAGGGTATATAGTGAAGAATATACATTGTGAGTAATCTCATTTATTCTTATTGATATTCTCTTCTCAGTTCTCTCTTAATTGTTAATCTAGCTAAATTTTAATGTAGAAACATACTAAAGCTCTAACTTAATTTTAAAATAGATCATATTTATTTAAGAATAAAAAAGATTTTTTAATGCATAATGTATATTTATAAATTATATCTACTTAAAAACTGAAATGAATCTATATGGTAAAAATTAAAAACATTGTAATAATTGGCTTTGGAGATATGGGCAAAGGAATTGCACAAATTTGCTTAATGGCAGGTTATAATGTCACAGCGGTTGATATAAGTAATGATATAATTGAAAAAGGCTTGGATTACATAAAATCTGGATTTGACAAATTAGAATCAAAAGGTAATCTACCTGAAGGCTTGAGTACATCACATTATTTAGTAAAATTAAAAACCTTAAAAAATGTAAATGAAGCTGTTAAAGATGCCGACTTAGTAATTGAAGCAGTTATAGAGAAGGTGGATATAAAGCAAACTTTATGTAAAGATGTTATCGAACACTCTCCTGAACATTGTATTTTTGCTTCAAATACATCTTCAATTAGTATTACAGAGATCGCTGAGAAATGCAGTAAACCTGAAAACGTAATAGGAATGCATTTCTTTAATCCAGCTCCTTTAATGCGTTTAATTGAAGTAATTAAGGGTGATAAAAGCTCTGATGAATCTATGAATATAGGAGTTAAAATTGCTAAATCACTCCCATGTTTAAGAGGACAAAGGTATGTCGCTCGTGTATTGAGAGATCGACCAGGTTTTATTGTTAATCGTGTACTTGCGCCGCGTAATATTTATTCTAATTATATTATTGACATAGCATATGAAAAGGGTATTCCTTGGGAACAAGTCGATGCTGATTTAACCGCACCAGATACACCTATGTCTTCATTAACATTATCAGATTTTACAGGACGTGATATTGCTTATAACGCAGCACTTTACTATAGCGAAAAACTTTCACCAGATTTTAAGCCCGGAAAAGTCTTGACTATGCAAATAGAAAAAGGTACTTTGGGTAAAAAAACTGGACAAGGATTCTATGATTGGTCAAAAGGAAGACCTCAACCAGATCTCTCTAAAAAAGCAGGACTTGCAAACCGTGAGATTTTTATCGCTATTAATGCTAATGAAGGTTGTAGAATCCTAGAAGAAGGTGTCGTAACTAATTGGAAGGTAATTGATGATGCAATTCTAGCTGGTATGAACTTTCAAGGCCCAATGGAACCTGCAAGTAAAAATTATGAACGATTAGCCACGCTTTTAGAAGAAACTGCTGAAGAATTAGGTAAATCCTATCTAATGCCATGTGATTTATTTAAATCTGGTAGATTTGTAGATATGATATAATTAAAAACGATAATATTTATAGAAATTTCTAAAAAAATAAGTACAAATAAGAATAATGATAGAAACAAATATCACCAAAATGTTTGGGATAAAATACCCAATATTTAGTGCTCCTATGGGACCATTTTTTACACGGAATTTAGCTCTTGCAGTATCTGAAGCGGGAGGTTTGGGGGTTTTATCAAATGTTAACATAGTAGGAACTGATCCTGTAAAAGAACATATTTCGAGTTTGGAATATATGATTGAACACACAGATAAACCTTTTGGTCTCAATATCCTCACTTCTCGTAATAATCGTGGAGTTCGAGAAATGGTAAGAAAATTACCTCAAATTGTGATGGAGAATCAAAAAATGAGAGAACAATGTAAATATTGGTTAACTTCAGCGGGATCTTCAAATATACTACCTTCTTCTAAATATTTTAAAGCTTTAAGAGAAAATTCCGAAGTTAGGCACTTTCATGTAGCGCCTGCGGTATGGTTAGCACAGAAATGCGTGGATGCAGGTGTAGATGGAATTGTTGTGACAGGTACAGAAGGAGGTGGACATCAATCCTACGAAAGGGTTACTACACTCGTATTGCTACAGCAAATTAATAAAGTTTTCCCTAATTTACCTAAAATAGCATGTGGAGGTTTTGCTACAGGAGAGGCATTAGTAGCAGCACTTTCCTTAGGTGCGGGAGCAATAGCTATGGGTTCTCGATTTATTGCTTCAAACCAAAGCGAATTTCATGAAAAATATAAAGCTTTAATTCCACCAGGAAAACCACAAGATACAGGACTTTTCACTGGAGCATTCGGTCCTATTCGTTTATATAAAAATGAATATGCTCTATCTCATCCCGCGCCCAATTCTAAAGAAGAAATGATTGCTTATGAACAATCCGTAACTCCTGAGCAGAGAGTGCATGATTTAGGAGCCTACGATAGAGTATATGAGGGAGATACTATAACAGGCGCTGTACTTCTAGGTCAGTCAATTGGGATTATTGATAGCATTGATGATGTTAATGAGATAATTGAAAGGATAATAAAAGACGCTGAAAAAGTAATAAGGCATAATTTTTCCACGTTAAAATAACAATAATGATGAGTTACATGATTTTTAAATACACAAATGTTAATAATTTGTCATTAATTAATTAAAATTGTTATTAATCTGATATGTGATTATTTTACTTAATTAATATTTCCAAATAAAAAATGTAGAGGTTTATTATGAGTACAAAGCTTAAGAAAAAAAAAACACGAAGTCGCTCACCTGAAAAGAAAGCAGCTCAATTTGAGCGAATTTTGGAAGCAGGAAAGGAATTATTTTTAGAAAAAGGAAGAGATGGATTTAGTTTACGGGGATTAGCAAAAAATCTGGGTATGAATCAAAATAATTTATATAATTATGTAAAAAGTAAGAGAGAATTATGGATCGCTATTCGAAGTAAATTTTTTAAACAATATAGGAATGAAAATATTGAAATCATCAAAGATCATGAAAGTTCAACAGTTGATCTTTTAATGAAGCTCTTCGAGCATTTTCTAGATTTTGCTGGGCAGGATCATGGAGCTTTTAGTATGATGCATTTGATTGAGGCTCCTCCCTCTGAAAAAATGGGACCATTTGAAAAAGAATATAGAAAATTTAATTTTTTAAAAGGTACTGCCAATGTTATTCAGACTGGAATTAATAGTGGAGAAATTAAGGAGACTAATGCAGGATTACTGTCTTTTTATGCATATAGTTTAATTTTGGGAGCTGCTGTAGTCGATAGACACATGAGAATAATTGAACAGAGTGAAAATTTTAATGGTAATCTTGCAAGTGAAATAATCCAATTTGGTCAAGCTGATTTTACTAGCGATGATTTCAGAAAATTCATTCTAAATAAATTAGAACAATCATTAAAAAATCTATCATTAGCTCAAGAAAAGTTGCCTAACTAATAATTTTGGTGATCCTTGTCAAGCCTGTTAACAAGTTTAAAACCTACAAATACGATGCTGCACCTTTTTTCTTTTATTTGGAAATATTTCCTCCCGATCTTACAGGTTTTGATTCGGATCGAGATGTGGCAATACTAAAAAAAAATATTAATAATCCAATTATGCCCCTTCCTATGAGAGTAGATCGTGTTTTTAATGGTGAATTATCAGTTTTGATTCGTCCTAGAGAGCCATTAATTTTCCCACTAATGGATGATCTAAAAGCAATTATTAATCCCTCCAAATTTTTACAATATGGAATAGAACAATTGATTAATTTTACAGAAATTCGTGCCTTCGATAAATTCGCTCTTTCTCTTACGACTCAAAAGGCAAAAAAATGGTGGGACTCAACAAAATTTCTATATGCTAAATTATTAGATCTTGAAAATGATTTTTCAGCATTTTTGAGGTTATATGTTGAAAATTTATTGAAAGCAAAGCTTAATCAGGAAGATCTAATAAGTGCTGCGAATAAGTATTGCAAAAGTGTCCAAGCTATTTGTGAGAAAAAAATTGAAGAAAATTCTATTTTAATTGAAACCACACATTTAGAAACGCATGTGAGACTATATGTCAAAAAAATAGCAAAATATCGTGAGAAATTTAAAAAAGTGGAACAATTACAATTTCATCCAGATCTCATAAATCTTGATGTTTACGATTTATTTGAAGTCGGTTTTGCACCTAACTTAGAAATGTTAAAATTATCATTAGACAAATTGAAACCAGATATACTAAAATATATCCCCCTTCTTTTCTATGATGATCTACTTGAATGTATGCTCCTTAACGTGAAAAAATTAGAGGATGGAGATAACAATCTACTAGATCCATCCTTTCTAATTGACCAAAATATTATAATTTTACAAGAATCGAAAGAATTAGAAAGTTCCAATATTCAAGATTATTCATGGTTGAATTCTTTTGATGAAATTAATTTTGAGGAAATAATTCAATCAATTAAAACATCAATACAGGAATTTATTAAAGAAAAAGGAGAGAGAATAAAGAAAGATATTTATTCTTCATACTTACCACCTCCAAGTGGAGCTAGTTGAATTATATTATATTTAACTAGTTAATAATTAATCTTAATAAAAGGATTATTTTTCTTTATTTTAAGGACATATAAGAAGAACCTCAAAAAAGAGTCAATGCTTTATAAGAAAGAAAGGCCAGCTATATTAATGCTTCAAGATGGACGTTATTTTGAAGGGATTGGCTTTGGTGCTACAAAAAAGGTGGGAGGAGAAGTCGTTTTTAATACGATAACTGCTGCTGGCTATAATGAGACTTTAACTGATCCCTCATATCAAGGTCAAATCGTTGTTATGACTCACCCTCTTGTTGGTAATTATGGAGTTCCAGCATGGGAAAAAGATGAAATCGGTATTCATAAGTACTTTGAATCAGATTCAATTAAAGTAAGTGGTTTTATCGTTAATGAATGTTGTAAAAATCCAAGTCATTATGAAAGCATTAGAAGTCTTAACGAGTTTCTCCTTGAGGAAAATATTCCTGGAATTGAGTGGGTTGATACTAGGGCAATAACGAAAATATTAAGAGAAGAGGGCGTTCAACTTGGATTAATTGCAGTATATAATCCAGGAGAAAAACCTAATATAAATGAACTGAAACAAGAAGTTAAAAAAATTCAAGATCCTAACCTTAGACATTTAGCAAGTGAAGTTTCAACAAAAGAAGTTAAGATGTTCACTCCTTATGATTCAAAAGGAAAAGTTGTTGTTTTAGATTTAGGAGTTAAGAATAATATTCTAAGAAATTTTGTCTGCAGAGGAATTGAAGTCATTCTCGTACCTTTTAATTATAATTACGATCAAATTATGAAATTTAATCCTGATGGTGTTTTCATTTCTAATGGGCCAGGAGATCCCGCAATGTATAAGAGTGCAATAGAAGTTGCTAAAAAGTTAATTGAAAATAATATACCTACTATGGGAATTTGTTTAGGTAATCAAATTTTAGGCTTAGCAGCGGGAGGTTCTTCATACAAATTAAAGTATGGACATAGAGGAGGTAATAAAACAGTCATAAACCCAGAAACACGTCATTGCTATATTACCTCCCAAAATCATGGGTTCTGCGTAAAAGATTTTGAAAGAGGAGGATTTAAAGAATTTTTGTATAATATTGACGATAATTCTAATGAAGGGTTAATCCATAAAGAAAAACCTATATTTGCGGTACAATTTCATCCTGAAGCATCGCCAGGACCATTAGATTCCTTATATCTCTTTGATAAATTTGTAGAATTAATGGAGTTATAGGATAATGCCATTAGATAAAACAATAAAAAAAGCATTAGTTTTAGGATCTGGAGGTATCCGAATTGGTCAAGCAGGAGAATTTGATTATTCTGGAAGTCAAGTATTAAAAGCACTTAAAGAAGAAGGAATTGAAACCATTTTAATTAACCCTAATATTGCAACAATCCAAACAGACCCTGAATTATCTAACAGTGTTTATTTATTACCAATAAATGTTAAATATGTAGAAGAGGTTATAAAAAAAGAAAAACCAGATGGCATTTTATTAGCATTTGGTGGACAAACTGCATTAAATGTAGGAGTAGAATTAAAAGAAAGAGAGATACTAAGAAAATATAATGTGAGGGTACTTGGAACGCCAATTGAGGCTATTGAAGCTACTGAAGATCGAGATCTGTTTGTAAGAGCAATGGAGAGATCAAAGGTTAAAGTCTGTAAAAGCCAAGCTGTAAATTCGTATAGTGAAGCGTTAAAAGCGGTCAAAAATATTGGATTTCCTTGTATGATACGAGTAGCTTATACTTTAGGTGGAAGAGGATCTGGTATAGTTGATAATATGAAAGAATTTGAAAGGATGGCAAAAAAAGGTTTAGCACAATCAAGAATTAATCAAATTTTAATTGAAGAAAGTATATGGGGTTGGAAAGAAATTGAATATGAAGTAGTAAGAGATTCTGAAGATAACTGTTTTATTAATTGTAATATGGAAAACTTCGATCCAGTTGGACTTCATACAGGTGAATCAATTGTTGTAAGCCCCAGTCAAACTCTTACAAATGAGGAATATCATATGCTCCGTTCAGCTTCTATAAGAGTCATTCGAAACCTTGGGATTATAGGAGAATGTAATATTCAGTATGGATTAGATCCATTTTCTAAGGAATTTCGAGCAATAGAAGTAAACGCTCGACTTTCGAGGTCTTCTGCTCTAGCATCGAAGGCGACTGGATATCCATTAGCTTACGTAGCGGCTAAATTAGCAATAGGCTACACATTGCCAGAACTAAAAAATAAAGTTACAGGAATTACAACAGCCTGTTTTGAACCTGCTTTGGATTATTTAGTACTTAAAATACCAAGATGGGACTTAACTAAATTTCAAAAAGTAGACCGTAGAATTGGTTCTCAAATGAAAAGTGTAGGAGAGGTTATGGCAATCGGGAGGACTTTTGAAGAAGTAATACAGAAAGCCATTAGAATGCTTGATATTGGAATGAAAGGATTTGTAGCAAATGATTTAGATCCCATAGAAGATATTAATGATTTAAAATATGCCTTACGTAATCCAACAGATTTAAGAGTATTTAGAATTGCTGAAGCAATAAAGAGAGGAATCTCTATTGATGAAATATACCGTCTCTCTCGTGTTGATAAGTGGTTTTTATATAAATTAAAAAATATTATTGATCTCGAACGTCAACTTCAAGATCTCGATTTATTAGAGACTGACGATAATGAAAAAAAATATTGGTTAGAGAGAGCGAAACGTTTTGGGTTTTCTGATGGCCAAATTGCTAAGATAATGAAGGTTGGAACTATTTTTATAAGACAAATGAGAAGAAGGTTAAATATACAACCCTTTGTAAAAAGAATAGACACATTAGCAGCAGAATGGCCCGCAAAAACTAATTATTTATATCTAACATATAGTGCTTCAGAACACGATATTAATTTTGTAAATGAATATAAGTCAGATTTAAGAAAAGTGATTGTGCTAGGTTCAGGAACTTATCGTATTGGAGCTTCTGTGGAATTTGATTGGGGGTCTGTTAATTGCTTATGGGGTCTGAAAAAACTTGGAATAGATCAAGCTATTATGATAAACTATAATCCTGAAACTGTATCTACTGACTATGATATCTCTGATAAATTATATTTTGAAGAAATTTCAGGTGAAAGAGTTCTTGATATTTGTGAACTTGAAAAAGCTAGTGGTATTGTAGTTTCTGCAGGAGGACAAATAGCAAATAATTTAGCTGCTAAAATTTCCAAATACTCAGAATTTTTTAGGAAAACAAATTTAAAAATTCTTGGAACTCATGGTTCTAGAATAGATATGGCAGAAGATAGAAGTAAGTTTAGTATCCTTTTGGACCAATTAAATATAAGACAACCAGAATGGAAAACTTTAACGAATAAAGATGATGCTTTGGAATTTGCAAAAAATGTAGGATATCCTGTATTAGTTAGACCTTCGTATGTATTAAGTGGTGCTGCCATGAGGGTTTCTTATGATGAACAAACTCTTAGAGACACTCTTGATCTTGCTGCTTCTATTTCGAGTGAATATCCCGTTGTAATCACAAAATTTTTCACTAACGCTAGGGAAATTGAATGTGATGGTATATCCGATGGAGAAAATGTATTAATTGGTGCTATTGTTGAACATATAGAAAATGCTGGAATTCATAGTGGAGATGCTACAATGACTATTCCCCCTCAAACAGTATCTAAAGCTGTTATCGAAATAATTGAAAACTATACAAAACAGATTGCATTAGCTCTTAAAATAATAGGGCCATTTAATGTGCAATATTTAGTAAAAAATGGAGAAGTTTATGTGATTGAATGTAATTTACGTTCTAGTAGGAGCATGCCTTATGTATCAAAAACAAGAGGGATAAATTTAATGAGATTGGCAGCAGAAGTAATTATGGGAAAGAAAATTCCAGAACGATTGCTTGACCTTCCTTATGGAGATTATGTTGGTATAAAGGCGCCTATGTTCTCTTTTATGAGATTGGATAAAGCAGACTTTCGACTTGGAGTTGAAATGGCCTCAACAGGCGAAATTGGAATAGTAGGACAAAATTTCCAAGACGCATTATTAAAAGCCTTAGAAGCCACAGATATGGAAATCCCGATTGATGGAGGTAATGTGTTAATTTCTATAGGTGGAGAAGAATCAAAGAATGATGTTATTCCCATTGCTCATAAATTAAGCGATTTAGGATTCAAAATTTTTGCAACTGAAAATACGGCATTAGCGTTAAAAACCAACGGAATTGAAGCAGTTAGGCTTTATAAAGTCCATGAATATGGAAAAGAGCCAAACATAATGGCATGCCTACAAGAGGGTCATATTGATATGGTAATTAATATTCCAATGCCGACAACATTACAAGATAAATTTCAAACAATTATCGAAGATGAATATAAAATTCGAAGAATGGCAGTGGATTACAATATACCTGTCATTGTGAACCTACAGCTTGCTCAAGCTGTAGTAGACGCTATAAAAAACATACGAGAAAAAGATATTGAGATTAAATCACTTAACGAGTACCACAAAAAATTAAAAGAAATCTATTGGTAAAATTTCATAATTTATCAATATAGCTACTTACGACCGTGAGAAATTTAGCAACACTAAATGGTTTAATTAAATAAATTGTAAATTGATAAAAATTTTGAGAAAAGTAGATTTTGTTATTTTATTATCTTTAATTAGTTGGCCAATTATTTCCTTTCTATTTTTCATTTTGATTATTAGGTCAAATAATTTTCATATCTCGATTGTAATAAGTATAAGTTTTGGTGCTTTTCCATTTATTCTTGCCATTTGCTTATTCTACAATTATTATAGACATTTTAATAGAGAAGAGGGGTATCGAGATACTAAAATACAAATAATAATTCCTGAATTTTCGAATATTAAAGATCTTTTAAATGAGATAAAGGAGAAACAATCTGAGTTAGATACTCTTAAAAAACATCGATTTAAATCGTTTATTGTTGATATACAAAAGAAATCTCTAAAAAAAGAATTAAAACTTCTGAAAAAAATGCTATTAAAAATGAAAAAAACTCACTCCTAATTGAAATTTATAAGAAAATACCTTATTAAATAAAAAAGAAAAGTGATTTTGGATTTTAATTTTTCTAAATAGATATTAATAATAAACTTGAATAATTTTAAAAACAAATTTCAATTCATCAGTATTATAAGATTATCATAAACAGTTGCTTAATTATTAAATCAGGTGTAAAATTTATCTATTATCGTGGATACATTTTAATTCGTTTAAAAATTATAGGAACTCAATGGAAAGTCACTGAAAAATTGAAAAATTTCAATTCGATTAATAAAAATGAAAACTGGATGATTACATATGTTACACCTATATATGGTGGTTGGGATTTATTAATTGAATGCAAATTCGCTAACCTTGAGGATTTAGATAAAATAGTATCATTTTGTAGGGATGATCCAGAATTATCTCAATGGATTGAAGCAACGACCACCTTGATTAGCACTAAAAAGAATTACGAGGGTTGAGAATATAGAGAAATTGTAGCGCGAATTTAATTTTTTACTAAGTTCTCGTATTCCTAATTATTTGTGAATGATACTCCTTTGGTATGAGTTGTAATTCTTCTAACAACCAGATTTTAAGCTTCACTTTCTCAAATTCTTCTTCCAACCTAACGTCATACGAAATTTCTTTATCAGACACAATTATTTTATAAAACTTCAAATATTTAAATAATACTTTAATATTTCATAGAATTTTGTCGGAATTATTAATGGGTTAATACAACTAAAGTTTTTGTGTACAAAATATGTTTTACAAATTATAGAAATAGTTCCGTGAATATTTCATCTTCATACTGATTATAAATTTTATTTGATCAGATAATACCCCTTTTTGTAGAAAACCTAAATTTCTATAAAAAGCAATCGCTCCAGTGTTTCAGAAAGAGAGCGAATATAAACTTCTTCTTGCTATCGAGTAAAAGGGTGACTTACTGAAGTATAAATTCCCTCCGCACAAATAATACCCTATATTTTTGATATTTTTTCGACGTCTTGAACATTAACTTTTCAAATTAAAATTTTCATATATTTATTTTACCCTTATAATCATAAAAATCAAATAGCTTCATTAGGTTATATTTTAAATATAAAAAATCTATTAATAACCTACCATTTCAGAATTAATAACTCAAGTATTATAATCTTATCTAAACTACTTTGAATTTATAAATGCTAAAGAGTAAAAATAGCACGATTACTGCTGAAATTGTTGAATTCTCACCAGGGAAAGATCCTTATGAGAAAGCTCGAAGAAGAGGGTCAAGAAGTTGGATTTTTAAACACATTTTTCATGGTTCAAATAAATTATTCATTTTTATTGTTTTTTTTACAACAGTTTTGGCAGCCAACTTGTCTTCAGCTATTTTGGTGGTGATTGGAAATGCTATTACAGATTTTTTAAATGGAGAACAATCAACTCTGATATTTTATACACTTTTTATATTACTATTAAGTACAGGAACGCCCATTTTACGTTTAACTAATTATATGCTACGTGAAGTTATTGCTCAGAGATTAGAGAGAGATTGTCGAAAAGAATTTTATACGAATTTGTTAGGGAAAAGCCAATCTTTCCATGATCAGCAAAAAATTGGTGAAATTATGGCTCGTGCTACTGACGATGTACGAACAATGAACTTTTTAATTAGTCCTGCGATTTCTCTCATATTTGAATCATTTACTTCATTAATAATACCTCTATTCTACATTTTCTTTTTTTATCCACCACAATTGGTATTAGCACCTCTAATTTTTTCTGGGTTATTCATATTCGCTTTAAAGTCGTATATTAGAAAAATCGGACCAGTTACAGGGAAACTGCGTACCTTTTATGGAATAATGAATTCTACCTTAAATGAGGCACTCACGGGAATTGAAGTTGTTAAAGCTACAGCTCAAGAACCTAAAGAAATTCAGAAATATGAAATTGAAGCTAATAATTATCGTAATGCATATGTCGAACAAGGTGACATTGAAGCAAAGTATCTCCCAATACTCCTCTTAGCTTTCGCTATTACAGGAGGGTTAATCCATGCTATAATACTTAATTTTTATGGTTTAATGAATATTGGGCAAATAATTGCTTATGTAGGGTTATTGTCATTATTGCGCTTCCCAACATTTATTTCTATATTTGTATTTGCAATAATACGCCTTGCGATTTCAAGTGCTCAAAGATTACTTGAATTTATGAATAAAAAAACAGAGATTGACGAAAATATTCGAGGATATCAAAAATCTATAGAGGGAGATATTAAATTCCAAAACGTTACCTTTTCTTATCCCGGAAGTGAAAAACCAGTATTAAAGGATATAACTTTTGAAATTCAATCTGGAAAGACATTAGCCATCGTTGGAACGACAGGTTCGGGCAAGACTACGTTAGCTAAATTAATTTCACGGTTGTATGATGTTAATGAAGGAAAAATTTTAATTGATAATATTGACATCCGAGACTATGCATTAAAATCATTAAGAAATCAAATTTCCCATGTAGATCAAGACGTGTTTTTATTTTCTACAACTATTTTTGAAAATATTTCTTTTGGAAAGACTGGTTCTCTTGAAGAGGTTATTCAAGTATCCAAACAAGCACAAGCTCACGATTTTATATCTAAATTACCAGATCAATATGAGTCCAAGGTTGGAGAAAGAGGTGTCCAATTAAGCGGTGGTGAAAGACAAAGAATTGCTATAGCTCGCGCTTTTCTTGTAAACCCTAAAATCTTGATATTAGATGATTCTACTTCTGCTATAGATTCCAATACAGAAGATAAAATACAGACAGCAATCAAAAATATTCTAAAAAATAGAACAACTATTCTCATAACACATAGACTTTCACAAATTAGATGGGCAGACTTAATAATTGTCCTAAAGAAAGGAGAAATTGTCGCTAAAGGTACACATGAAGAACTTTTAAAGACTTCTGAAGAATACCAACGAATCTTTATTAAAAGATTTGATGTTGAACTTGATACTCTAATTAAAACATGTGAGGAAGTATAAAAATGGCTTATGGATGGGCTTTAGATGCAGAGGAATATGATAGAAAGTATAAAGATCGACTTTTATTTAAACGTATTTTAGGGTATTTCAGCTCATATAAACGGTCTATGGCAATAGTTATCTTATTTATAACAATCTCATCCCTCACATCGGCATTCGTACCAGTTCTAATTAGTGTAATCATCAATAATTTAGAGACAAACAGAAATACCTTTTATATTATCTTTATCATATCTGTTATTCTTATGTTAAATCTATTAAGTTGGGTTTTCAATTATTTTCAGCAACGTTATGCATTCCGAGTAATCGGAGGTGTAATGCTGGATCTTAGAAAAGATGCTACAAATGCAGTTTTAAATCACGATCTTTCCTTTTTTGATAGAAATCCAACAGGTAAGATAGTTAGTAGAGTAAATTCAGACAGTGATACTTTTGGTACAACTGTGGATTTATCTATCCAATTGATATCTTCTGTCCTAATTCTCATAATGTTGATCATAATAATGTTTGTTATAAATACTACACTCTCTTTGGCAACTCTTAGCACTCTTCCCTTTTTTTTCATCCTAGCATTAGCATTTCGCAAAATTGCTCGGAAGAGAACATTATTAGGACAAAGAGCTTTAGCTTCAGTTAATGATTTCGTTAAGGAAAGCTTTTCTGGCATTCAAATAGCAAAAACATTTCGTCAAGAAGACAAATTGTATGAAAGATTCAATAAAGTTAATACAATCTCATATAAAGTCAATCTAAGAAGAGCATTTGTATTAAATGCTATTTTTCCTTCCTTGGGAATCATACAAGGAATTGTGGTCACGTTATTGGTTCTATATGGAGGCAGTAATGTTCTAGGAGGAGGGATGAGTGCTGGGGATCTGAATCTTTTTTTACAAGGATTAAATTATTTATTTTTTCCATTATTAACCATTGCATCTTTTTGGCCAACATTTCAAGCCGGAATGGCTGCATCTGAGAGAATTTTTGCATTAATAGATACATTACCTCAAATAATTCAAAACGACAAAATTATTCCTCCAAGATTAAAAGGTAGTATAGAAATCAAAAATTTAATCTTTAGTTATGAAAAAGATATGGAAATTTTTAATAATTTTAATCTTTCAATTAAGGCAGGAGAATCATTAGCAATTGTTGGGCATACTGGGGCTGGAAAGTCCAGTTTAGCAAAACTTTTAGGAAGATTTTATGAATTTCAGGGAGGAGATATTTTGGTTGATGAAATTAGTATTAGAAATTATGACCTTAAAGAATATAGGAAACAAATCGGAATTATACCTCAATCTCCATTTCTTTTCGCTGATTCAATTGAAAATAACATAAAATATTGTTGTTCTGAGGCAAAAACAGAAGATGTTTATAATTCTCTAAACGTAACAAGTGGATCTGATTGGATCGAGGATTTATCACAAGGGTTGAACACAGATGTAGGGGAAAGAGGTAGTCGTCTTTCAATGGGTCAAAGACAACTAGTTGTTTTTGCTCGAGTTCTATTAGAGAATCCTGCCATTCTTATTCTAGATGAAGCCACAGCTTCAGTTGATCCATTCACCGAAACTCGAATTCAAGACGCTCTACAAAAAACGATAGAAGGACGTACATCAATCATAATTGCTCATCGCCTTTGGACAGTACGTCATGTAGATAGGATTATCGTCCTTGACCATGGAAGAATTGTGGAAGAGGGAAATCACGATGAATTAATGGTTAAAGGTGGGATGTATGCTGAACTCTATAATACATACTTCAGACATCAAAGCCTTGAGTATATAGAAAAAATGAAAGAAACCGTCTGAAATGCTGATTTAGAAAAAAAAAGAAAAAAATTAGAAATTTAGTTATCCTGAAACTTACTCTATTGATTCTTCGCGGTCTTTAGATCGCCGAATTTTAAATATAGGTTTCCCAGCAGGGCCATGGTCTTGAAGTCCTATATATAAAAGAAGAAGACTCAAAACCATCCCAAAGATCGTCAAACCAGGGAAAAGACCAGCCCACGGTGCGGAATATAAATTAGGTCTGGCAATATTAATGAGATAACCTAAAGTACGAATTTGTGAAGGTGTAAATCCTAAAAAACCAACTGCTTCACTCACTAAAATAGCTATACCTAAATATAATGGAATATATGGAAGAACTGATTTGAATACACTTTTTAAGCCAAGATTACGAGCTACTTCATCAGCTATTACTCGTGTGAAAATTGGAGTCAAAATTGCTCCAAACGTTACTATCATAACCCCAGGATAAGAAATCGTTCCAAATATGGCAATTTGGAATAGAATTATGATTATTACTGGTAATATATAGAAGGAGACAAGACCTGCCATTATAATATTATCGACGATCTTATTAAATCTTCCAGCAAGATATCCAAACAGAATTCCTCCACCTAAACCGATAAAAACTGCTCCACATCCTAATAGCAGCGAAATAGGAATAGTATATACTATGGCACCTGCAACATCAAAGCCTAAATGTGTTTGACCAAGTGGATGCGCAGACGAAGGAGGATTCCATGCACCAGCTTGAATTTGAAACGCTTCTGCGTAAGTATAAACTGTAAATATTTGAGGTACTATAGATATTAAGATAAACAAAAAAATCATAATTATACCTACAATGAAATATGGAGAATACAGTTTACGTAGAAAAAAATCTTTAATACTATCCTCAATTGGTAATTCGCTTGTTTTTTTTTCCATCTAAATATCCTCCTCCCACATTTCTCTACCTTTTAAGAATTTATAAAGAGAAAAGGCAAAATTTGAAATAACGATTAATACTACGATCATTATTATTGTTGTTATTAATATTGCTGAAATAACCCAATAATCTATTAAATTAATTGCCTCTACTATAAGTTGGGCAAATCCATTTAGTCCAAAATTACTTTCTACTAATATAGCGGACATAAAGACAAAACTAAATATTATTAGCGTTAATAACATATTAGAGAAAATTGTTTTTTCCCGTGATTTGTGTGGCAAATAGGTACGAGTCTTTAGTGTTATTAATGAAAAGGAGACTATTGCTAAACAAGTAACCGGCAGAAACATATGATATAAATAATCTATTATTTTAGGGAATTGACCTGTGAATAACGCATCAAATATATAGAATCCAGTTAAGTATGGCGGATCAGTATAACTAGGTGTTTTATAATATGAAGTGGGGAAAATCGGATTCACAAATCCGAGGGTGAACTGAAATGACATTCCTAGAAAAAATACGGGAATCGATAATCCTATAATACTTCCTAATTGAATTAATCTATCATACCAGAAACCCCTCTTTTTAGCTAAGAGCCTCCCTAAAAGAAATCCCAGTGGTAAAGCAATCATTATAGACATTGTCATTAATCCTATAGTTCTAGGTAATCGATGCAATAACTCGATTACGGGGGTCCCAGGGGCAATAGAGACTGATGTACCCCAATTTCCAGTAATTAAATCAAGCAAATATCTTAAATATCTTACAAAAATTGGTAGATCAAACCCAAGCAGGTGTCTAAACTGTTGAATTTGTGCTGGTGTTGGACTATATATTCCTATTGATGCTAAATAGGCTATAACAGGATCGCCGGGTAAAAGATAGACAATAGCAAAGGAAATAAGAGTACCAATAAAAAAAAAAGCGATTCCAATGTTTATGGTAAGAACTATATTTATGACGAATGACCTAACATTCTTTTCCATTTTAAACAACTTGTTAATTGTGATTATTGTCTTTGAATTTTCTGGTTAAAGTTACTATTATGAATTAATATGAAGAGATTATTTAAATCTTGCGAAATACAGCATTAGAAAATTATTTCTCGATTACGAAAAGTCAATAAATAATCGTCTATAAAAAGCAAGATTAGTGGAAACATTCATTTAATAAAAAAAAACAAACAAACTTCATTTAGAATTCAATTATTCTTCAATATCTCTCATAGATTTATCATTATTGATACCAAATTTCGGGTTATAAGTCTTAGAAATCTGACCATAGTCTTGAAGACCTATATATAAAAGAAAACAACTCAACATCATTCCAAAAATTGTAACTCCTGGATAAAAACTAGCCCAAGGTGCACTATATAAATTGGTTCTAGCATAATTAATAAGATTTCCTAAGATATGAATTGATGGATTAAAAAATCCTAAATAGCCAAGTGACTCAAAAATAATAATTGATAATCCTAGGTGCAAGGGAATATAACATAAAATTTTTTTGAATAAATAATTAGGGTCCAATTTTCTAGATACATGATTAGCAATTACCCTTGTAAAACTTGGAACAAATAATGCCCCTATAGTAAATACCATTCTTGGAGTAGTAGAGCCATATGTTATTTCGTTAAATATTATTATCATAACTATTGGTGGGAGGATATAAAAAAAGATCATACCTGCCATGATTATAGTGTAAATTTTCCAATTAAATCTTCCAGCAAGGTATCCAAATAAAATTCCCCCACCTAATCCGATCATTACTGTTATACCACTCAATCCTAATGATGTGGGTATACTATAAACTATCACTGCAGCGACGTCGTACCCCAATTCTGTTTGTCCAAGTGGATGCGCATAAGAAGGTGGACTCCACGCTCCAGGTTGGCTTTGAAATGCTGTGTAGATGGTATAAGGAGTAAATATTTGAGGAACTATTGATACTAAAATAAATAATATTACTAAAATAAGACCTACAATTACAAATGGAGATCTTATTTTTCTAAGTAGAAATTCTTTAATACTCTCTTCAATACTTACCTCATTGGTTGATTTTTTCATTTACATATCCTCCTCTAAGTTTGGTTCAATTCTATATCCAAATTCTTTATCTTTTAGGAATTTATGTAAACTATAGCCAAAATTAGAGATTAAAGTAATAATCACGAACATTATTATTACAATATTCAGCACTGCAGAAATAACCCAGTAATCTATTAGATTTATAGCCTGTATTAGGAGTGAGCCGAACCCATTTAACCCAAATGTAGTTTCTAGCAATATTGTGAACATAAACATGAATCCAAATAAAAATCCTGTTACAACTGAGTTTGAGATTACTGATTTATCTCGGGATTGATTTAACATGTAAGAACGAGTTATAATAGTTACTAATGAAAATGAAATTATAGTTAAACAAATAACTGGGAGAATTAAATGATATATATAGTCCGGGATTTTATAAAATTGTCCTGACAACAATGCATCAATAATGTAAAATCCTGTTACAAACGGTGGATCCTCAAAATCGATATTCTTATAGTAAGTACCTGGGAAAATAGGAAATTGAAACGCCAAATAATATTGAAATACCATGCCCAGAAAAAATATAGGAATTGAAAAACCAATTATACATACTAATTGAATTACTCTATCCTGAATAGATCCTCGATTTTTTGCTAAAAACCTCCCCAAAATTAACCCACAACCCACTGCTATTATGCTAGAAACCATCATTATATCTATAGTTCGAGGCAATCGAAGAGCAATAAGATTCCAAGTAGATGAACCTCTAGCGACTGAAATTGAAGTACTCCAATTTCCAGTAATTAAATCAGCCAAATATCGAAAATATCTTATAAAAATAGGAAGATCAAACCCAAGTGAATGTCGGTATGCTGCAACAACTTCAGGTAGAGGATCAGTTATACCCATAGATTCCAATAACGCATAGACGGGATCTCCAGGTAAAAATAAAAACACATTAAAGGATATTATTGTCCCGATAAAAAAAATGGTACCTCCAATAGCTATAGTAATAACTATATTTATATAGAAATTTTGAATATGATTTCGTGAACTAAACATTTAAAACAACCTAAGTTAGATAGAATTTCGCATTTGAACATTAAAATTCAAGTTAATATACTAATGCTAAAGAATTATTTAAATATTCTGAATTCTCTGGTAGTTGAGTTAAATCTTAATTATAAATCTATAGATAGTAAAAATTGGTCTATAAAAATTATTAATAGCAGCTTTAATTCTTTTAATATAAGTAAAAATAGAGATTGCATAATTTTTATAGGGTCGATGTATTATCATGAAAGTTAGTGTTAAATATCTTGAAATTATGGAAGAAGATTTGAAAAAAGAATTAATATGGCTGATAGAAGAATTTCAAATTTTATTCAAATCTAAATCGGATCATTATACTGAAAATGATAAGAAAATTGCTAATAAGATTTTAGATCATATAATGGATAATACTCCCTCGTATGATAGCTTAAAACTATATAATATGCTATTTGACACTTTGGAAGATATTGAAAAGATGTACTCTGCATTATTTTAATGATCTAGTACTTAATTTTTTTTAAAACGGGATACCTTCTTCCAATTCCAAATGCGCTTTCACTTACTTTTATTGTCTGAACCAATTGTCTACGCTTATATTCCGAATTCAAATAAAGAGTTCTTACTTTCTCAATTGTAATCTTATCAATATTTAAATTAATCAACTTTTCAAATTCAGCACCTAGCCCATTTTCAATAATTTGTTCCAATATTACATCTAATATTTCATATGAGGGTAAAGAATCACTATCCTTCTGATTTTCTCGTAACTCCGCAGTGGGAGGTCTTTCTATTATTCCTTTAGGAATTATCTCTTCTTTTCGATTTATCCAATTGCATATCTGATATATCTGAGTTTTTAATAGATCTCCAGGTACATTTTTCCCTCCACATGTGTCTCCATAAAGAGTGCAATATCCTACGGCAATCTCAGATTTATTTCCTGTTGATACTAATAACCAATTGAATTTGTTTGAATAGTACATTAAAATATTCGCTCTAATACGAGCTTGAAGGTTTTCATCTGCTATATCAAAAGGTTGCTTTCCAAGATTTTTTTCTATATCTTTTTCATAAGCAGCAAATAGATCATCGATAGGATATATTATGTATTTAACTTTGAGATTTTCACAAATTTTTTGAGCTAATTCAATACTCTCTTGAGAAGTAAATCTTGTTGGCATCATAATACAAGTAACTTTCTCCGATCCTAATGCTGTAGCGCATACATACGCTGTAAAAGCGGAATCAATTCCCCCACTTAAACCTAAAACTGCACCTTTAAATATGCCACTTTTATGATAATAATCATATAAGTTTAACCTAAGCGCTTTTAATACCTCATCTCTCCAATCGATCTCTAAATCTGGTTCATTTTTTAAAGCTGATTCTCCAGTTCTTACCTCATTTATAGAAATATCTTCTTCGAACTCTTTCGCTTTAAAAATAATTTGACCAAACTGATTTGATATAAAACTCTGACCATCATAAACAATTTCATCCAATCCACCAACCATATTAACATAGATGATTGGTATTGAAAGCTTCTTAGCCTTATTACAAACTAAGTCAGCTCTAAGGTTAAATTTATTAATATGATAAGGAGACGCATTTATTACTATAAGAATTTCAGCACCATTATGAACAAGGTTATCAGCAACTTTAATTTCATAGTTATCATCCCATATGTCTTCACATATTAAAATCCCACACTTTATTCCTTTTATTTTAACAGGCTCAAATTTATTGTCAAAGGAAAAATATCTTCTTTCATCAAAAACATCATAATTAGGTAAAAGCCGTTTATTTTCAATATGTTTTATATTATTTTCTTCAATAATTAGAGCAGAATTGTAGAATTGCTGGATTTTATCGTTCAATTCAGATGGCATTGTAAAGGTCCCGAGAATAATTGCTGGTAAGGAGTTTAAATTCTTTATATCTTCAACTGCAATCTCATTTTTTTCTTGAATTAAGGGATCAAGTATATGGTCCATAAGAGGATAACCCACTAAGGACATTTCTGGAAAAATGATGAGATCAACATCTTGGTTCTTTCGAATTATCTCCGCGATTTTTTTTTTATTAAATTCAATATCTCCTACAGTTGAATTTATTTGAGCTATTACAACTTTTAAAACTGAATTTGGCATCTCTAAATCAATTTAAAAAATTTTAATTATAATTTTTTTAAAAATTCTCATTATGTATTTTAAGCAAAATTACAAAAAATTATCTACTTTTTTTCAGGGAAACAATAAGATCGTTTTTATTTTTTTTAAGATTATGGATAAATTTTGGAAGAAAATCATACAAATCAGCTACTATGCCAAAATCTGCAATGTCAAAAATAGGAGCTCGTTCATCTTTATTTATAGCAACAATTACATCAGAAGTTTCCATACCAACTCGATGTTGTACAGCTCCAGAAATTCCACAGGCAATATATAAATGAGGTTGAACAACTTTACCAGACATTCCAACTTGAACCGTTGGATCAGCCCATCCAGCATCAACAGCAGGTCTACTTGCGGCAATTACTCCGTTTAATTCATCTGCAAGTTCTTGCAATAAAATAAAACCTTCTTTTTTACCTAACCCTAATCCTCCCGAAACTATAATATCAGCATTTTCAATATTACAGTGATTATTGTATTTCCTTTCTCTTAATGTTTCAATTCTTGATTTTACAAACTCGGAATTTACATGATGATTAATTAATCGGCCTTTATCATTTTTGTTCTCCACAATTTTCATGACTTTTGGGCGTACAGTAGCCATTTGTGGTCTTGAAGATGGGCATATTATAGATGCCATGATATTTCCACCAAATGCAGGTCTAGTTTGTAGTAATAATCCTTCCTTATTTATCTCTAGTTCAGTACAATCTGCGGTTAATCCAGTTTTGAGTTTTGCAGCTATTCTAGGGCCTAATTCTCGACCAATTGAGGTTGCTCCTATTAAAAAAATACTTGGTTTTATGTCTTTAACGAAATTTGAAATTATCTGTGAATATATTTCACAATTAAACATCTTGAGGCTATGATCATTAAAACAATGTATCTCATCTACCCCATAAGACTTTAAATCATTGATCCCTTTTACTGAATTTCCTAATACAACACATAAAAGTGACTCATTAAGTTTATCAGCTAATTTTTTACCCTTACTTAATAACTCATATACAACTTCTAAAAGTACTCCATCACGTTGCTCCCCAAAAATGAGAACACCTTTCCAGTCAATAGTTTTCTTCTTTTTTTTTCGCTTAATGATGATGGCATTATAGCGGCAGATTCTGGCACATGCTCCACACAAGCGGCAATCCTCAGAAATTGAGGGAATATTGGTTTTAAGAGATAATGAACCAAACATACATGCTTCAACACACTCACCACATCCAATGCATTTATCTTGATCAATGTGAATCATTAGAATGACACCATTTTCTTATTTTTTAAAAATTGTAACAATTTAATGATATTTTGATCAAAACAACCTTTTACAATTACTCCCTGTTTTCTTTTTTCTGGAAGAAATACCTTCACTACTCTAGTAGGGGAGCCTTCGGAGCCACAATAATCTTCTATAGCATCGACTTCATAAGCATTAAGTATTTTCAATAATTTTTTCTTAGCTTCAATCTTTCCGAGTAAAGTAGGCATTCGAGGTATGTTAGCGCCCTTAACAATTGAAATAAGACAAGGGAGAGAAACTTGTAAAATTTGACTTCTATCTTCTAAAAGTCTTTCAACTTCAATATTATTATTTTGATATTTTAGTATCTTATTGACATAATAAACACTAGGGATGTCAAGTATTTCTGCTAAATTTGCCCCTACTTGGCCTGTGTCTCCATCAGTAGTTTTTATTCCGCAAATAATTAAATCATAATGACCAAGAGTCTTTATACCACAGGAAAGGGCGTAGGATGTAGCCAATGTGTC
The DNA here is from genome assembly GCA_048938855.1 of Promethearchaeota archaeon. Lineage (GTDB taxonomy): Archaea > Asgardarchaeota > Lokiarchaeia > Sigyniarchaeales > SOKP01 > Loki-b32. Next base: position 18,019 of record JBHLLT010000022.1, on the reverse strand, counting down.
CGATCCCGCAAATTTAATATCTGATAATAAATATGCTTCATCAGCACCTAAAGCTAATCCAAAATAAAGGGTGTTCATCGCATCTTTTGGCCCCATACTTAGTAAAGAAATTTTTCCCCCATAAATCTCCTTTAATCTTAAAGCTTCTTCAAGGACAAACATATCGAAAGGATTTATAGTACCTGCTATTCCTTCTCGAATAATTCGACCTGTTTCTGGATCAGTTTTTACTTCATCAGTATCAGGTACTTGTTTTAAGCATACAATTATATTCATTTTAAAACCTCTGTGCTTTCAACAACAATTTTTCTATATACCTCCTTTGGAGTCTTTAATTGATTGTTTACGGTCAATAAATCATCAATTTTAATGCCGAATAACCTTTCATTTTCTTCTAGGTAAGGTTTAATGAGATTCCAATCTTGACTTGAAAGAATGGCAAAGCTACCTCCATTGAGCTGACTTTTTGAAGTCTTATTGAATGGATCACGAATATAAATAGCTCCACCAGAAGCTAGAGAAAATAGATTTCCTCCTGGATAAGGTTCTGGATACGCTTCTAATATACCATCTATATTTAAGCTTATTCCATTCAAAATAACAAATCCACCATTATGGAAAACATCACCTGCCATAAAAGATTCTGCTAAATAATCTAAACAACTTCCATTAATGATGACGCGAGGATTCCCAACTGCATTTATAAGTGCCCTTCCAGCAGCATTTCCTCTCACATAACAAGTGCCTCCTTTAGCGCCATAAAGAAATGTTTGACCAACATCCCCATAGACAACGAGTTTTCCAGATTTCATAATTTGGCCCCATTGATCCTGCCCATTAGAATGCACCAAAATTTCAGTATTGGTTATACCTGATCCTAAATAATCACCAGGAGAACCATATACATCAATTCTAATCGATTTTGAATGAGAACCAAAACCACAACCGCAAAATCTTTGTCCTCTAAGATCAAACAAAATAAAATTCACCCACCCACCATTAAAAGCTTTAACCAATACTGAAGCTAAGCTTTCGGGGCCTTCTGAATAAAAATTCTTACCGTCAATAATTAAACATTGATTATTTGAATCAGGGATAGGGATAGATGAAGATTGTAAACTAAAAAATTTAAACAATTTTGAATCTATTGAAATTCCACGAAATATTGAATACAATGTTTTATGATATAATGCTAATAGATTACTCCTTTTTTTGCCTCCTATTGAATACACTCTATCAATTAATTTAGTTATAACCTCCACAGTTTTTTGGAATTGAGAATCTCCTTTTTTAGCATAGAGTTCAGCAGATTTTAAAAATCCTAATATCTCTCCGTAATCCATATTGGCAAATTCCTTGATAATTGTATTAAAATCAGGACCAAATTGGTAATCCTTAATAGTTTTAACCTTTAAAGGCTCTCTTTTTGGAATCTTGATTTTTTTACCAAACTTATCTGTACAAGATAATTTATTATTCTTCAAATTAAATAAAAAAGCACCCCCATCAGTATAACTACCTCCACGAGCATTCCAATATAAGTCAGCTATAGAACAATATCTATTGTCCTCCTCGGAAATACTTGAAAGAATTGAATCAATTGCTTGTTTTTCAGAAGCTATAATACCAATTTTAACATTATCGTTTTCTTGAAGAGCAAATACCTGTGGTCTCAGCATAGATGTATCAGTTATGCCAAGTAATTGGAATTGGTCCTCTACATCATCGTTTCTGGCAATAATAAAAAACCAAGGACCATCAGGAGAATTTTGAACATGATAACTTTGAATAAGTTGATAAATATGTTGCTTTTCAGTTGACAACATAGCAAAATCTCTTTCAGTTGTGGGTGCAAATGCTTCAATTGCATATTCTAATGGATAATCATAAATTCTTGTCCATAGATCAAATAATAACGCAGCAACCTCGGTATCTGTCGAAAATAATGGTTCCCTTCCATTTTGATGAAGATATTCACAAATGGAATGATAATTTGCAAAGTCTCCGTTATGTACTAAAGCTTCTTTCACCCCTATAAAAGGATGAGCACCACCTGGGTGCCAGACTCTTCCTCTGGTAGGATATCTTTGATGTCCTACCCAAAGATGAGCTTTTAAATCCATTAAATTATAATAATCAATAGCATCTTCAGCATATCCTACAATCTTAAAAACGATCATATTTTTTCCATGACATAAAACGAATGCTTCTTGAGCATCATCTTCACTATAGAATTTTTTATTTATTTGAAAACTAATTAAAAATACAAATTCATCTTCAGCTTTATTGAAATTTTTAAAACCATTACTTTTCATGAATTTCTTTAGAATTGGCTTTTTTACACGACAAAAATATCTATATACCTCAGGTGGGATTATTTCAAGTTTGCTTGAACTATAATTTTTAGTTTTGATTTTGTAATGAGTAAAAACATCATAATTGTTAAAAATAAATTGAGCTTCTACTTTTTCGCGTATATCAGGTTTAAGGTAAGCAATTTGTATTAAATAATTTGTTTTTAGAATCTCTTCTGTCACATTAAGTTGAGAAGCTTCTAAACCCATGGCAACAATACCTCCACCTTTCCCATTTCCCCTATTATGCATTTGGATGCATGGAGGTATTAAATGTTTACCTACAATTTTCTCAGTTGAACAAAATCCAACGACTCCACATCCTCCTTCAGCATCTTTTTTCATAACCTTCATAATAACACCTTGTTGTTTAGATATAATAGTGTATCCGTCCTTCCTCTTAATTCCTTTATAGTTTTCATTCCAAGGGCATTTAATATTTGTCGTAATTGAATAGCCCATGCCTTTCGAAGATTTATTATACGGTCTTTACCCCACTGAGGATCAATTAAGCAAGCAAATTTAGGATCTGTAGTAGTTATACCTGCTGGACACCCATCTCCCTTTTCACACACTCCAAGTCGCTCGCATCCTAATGCTACTAAATCTGCTGTACCAACCATTGCACCATCTGCACCTAAAGCAATAGCTTTAGCAATATCATATCCGGTGCGAATACCTCCAGACGCAATAAGGATAATTTCATCTCTTATTCCTTCTTTTGTTAGAAATTTATGTACCTTTGGTATTGCATATTCTATTGGCATTGCTATATTTTTTTTACTTACCTCTGGAGCTGCTCCTGTACCGCCATAAGATCCATCAATGTTTACAATATTAGCACCAGCATAATAACTACCAACTGCAACCATATCAACATCTGTAGGAGTTGAAACTTTAACAATTACTAACGCTTCTGGATTCACCTGTTTAATCCAATCAATATGTTTCTTATGATCTTCTACTGAGTAAACACTATGAAAGGGGAATGGTGAAAATAGGCTTATCCCTGGTACAGATTCTCTAGCATTAGCAACAGCTTCAGTTACTTTTCCTGCAAGTAAATGGCCTCCTAAACCAGGTTTTGCTCCTTGAGCGTATTTGAATTCTATGATTGGAGCTCTTTGAATTGAAGATTCACTCACGCCAAATAGACCAGTAGCAACTTGAGTAATAACATGTTCTTTATAAGGTATTAATTCTTCAGGATAACCTCCTTCACCTGTAGACATAAAAGAGTCGAGCGTTTGAGCTGCCATTGCCCGTGCAAGCATCACATTAAGAGATACCGAACCAAAAGACATCCCTCCAGAATAAACTGGCATCGGAATAGTTATCTTTGGCCCTTTGGAGCGTAAATTTAAGGGAATTGATAAATCTATTAATTGATCATCCATCATTTGGATTCCATCATCTTCAAAAATGAAAGCAAGACGATCAAACCCTCCTGCACTTCTACCTATACGATACTCAAGATGTTTTGGTAGAAATCCTGTACGAGCTTGCTCAAATGTTGCTTGAATTAATTCAAGTGGCCAACGACAATCTCCAACACTTATCTGTTCAAGAGGTACTAAATATCCTAGTTTTGAATTTAACCTTCTTGATTTAAATAAATTTCTAAAATTATCCTTCTCCTCTGTATAAAAAATTGCCCTACCAACTTCACCTCTAATTCTCCTAATTTCTCTAATTCCCATTGCACCAAGAACCTCAAGAAGTTGATCTCTCCAAGCAGCTATTAGATTTTTTAATCTATTAATGGCCCAATTCAAATCAATTTCACCATGTTCTGCTACACATGGAAAAGATAAATCAGCCCATAATGAACATCCGAGAGCAATTAATAATACAAAATCTATTGCAACACAATCAGCTCCACAAATCATAGCTTTTGCAACATGCTCTGCAGCTGCTATACCACCACTAACTATAATGCTAACAGAACTGCGACTTTTGTTTTCGATGAGAAAATTATGAATTCTTTGAAGAACTGCAGTAATATTTCCTACTTTACTTTTTCCATAAAAATCAAAGTTCAAGTGGATAATATCAATTCCACTTCTAATTAGAGAGAATACCTTATTTTCAATCCCTTCTTCTACGGGAAGAAAAATTGAACAAATGATATTAGGAGCAATTTTCTTCACATTTTTCATTAAATGAATATCCTCAATCTCAACCATCGTTGCTCTTTGAATCATTTTTTTTTCTAATTGATTCAGTTTGTTATTCAATCGTAAACAAACAGCCTTTGAAAATGGTAAAAAATCTTCTGAATACTCTGATTGAGGGATAATCGCTATAGTACCTAATGAATATGCCGTTTCTATAATAGATTTGATTTTTGTGAAGTCTTTTGATATTAAAGGAATGGGATTAAAGATAATGGGGAAGGGAAGTTTTAGTAGAGAAGGGAGTTTTTTCAAAAATTTATTCTCGTTATTAAAATTTAAATTCAAGGCTTTTTGACCTAATTCAATAGTCGTAGAGATATATTCTCTTCCGTGAATACCATCCCTCGTAGGGCGTACTATTTCTGACATGTCAAACCATATAGCATCAAATCCCTCTCCAGCAAAAGATCCTCCGTATCCTGCACCAGATACGGGAATTTTTCCTGTTTCTGCTTGGTATAAGATCTGCGATATAATTTGAGGCGTCCAATACTTTTCTGGAGTAAAATATTCTCCAAATCCTATTTGTCCATAATGAACATAATCAGATTTTTCAGTTAACTTAAATTTTGTACTTTTTGGTATTTGAGGTGAAACTATTCTAGGGATTGAAAATCTCCATTTTTTTATATCTTGCATATTCCAAATTCATATTATACAATTATAGGTTTAAAATTGAAACACATTATTATTTTTAAAAGAAATAAATGATTGAGTTTATAATCTGATATATCTATCTCTTTCCCATTCGCTTACTACAAAGCGATAAGCGTCATATTCTTCAAGCTTAGCGTAATAGTAATTTTTAAAAGCTAATTCTCCAAATATGTCTTTCATAAGTTCTGAATTTCTGAAATGTTGTAAAGCTTCATGTAAACTTCCTGGTAATGAAATAATTCCCTCTTTTTCCATTTCTTTAGACGATAAATGATATACATTTCTGTCTGTTGGTTCGGGAATTTTAATATCTTCTGAAAGAATGCCTTCTAATCCTGAACTTAAAAGTACTGCAAATTGGAGATATGGATTTCCCGAGGGATCTGGACAACGTATTTCAACTCTTGCCGCACTTGATTTATTATGAAAATCTGGTACTCTTAGCAATGGAGATCTATTTCGAAAGCCCCAAGCTAAATAGACTGGTGCTTCATATCCTGGAACTAATCTTTTATATGAATTAGGCCAACTACTTAAGACTGCACACATAGGAATTGCATATTTTAATTGCCCAGCAATCCATTTTTTCATTAAAATTGAAATATTATCTTTATCAGTTTCATCATAAAAGACATTATTTCCATTCTTCCAAAGAGATTGGTGCACGTGCATTCCAGATCCGTTAATTCCCTCAAATGGTTTTGGCATAAAAGTTCCTATTAAATTATGCTGAGCTGAAACTGTTTTAACAATAGTTTTAATCGTTAATGTATTATCAGCTGTATTAACTGCTTTGTCATATCTAAAATCAACCTCATGTTGCCCAAAAGCAACTTCATGATGAATGCATTCCACATTAATACCCATCGCATCACAATAATCTGCAATCCTATATCTTATCATTTCATTTATATCATAAGGATCGTAATCAAAATATCCTCTCATATCTGAAGGTTTGAATGCTTGCTTAGTATCAGGTGTAAGAACGAAAAACTCCATTTCTGGAGCACAATAGTAAGTATAACCATGTTTCTCTGCTCTGTTTACTGCTTGCTGCAGAATAAACCTAGGATCTCCTTCATATCGTTGCCCATCAGGTTTAAAAATGTCACAAATGACTCTAGCGACTTTATTTTCTTTTCTCCAAGGTAAAAGATAAAATGTACTAGGATCTGGAAGTGCAACCTTATCACTCTCTTCAATCGCTCCATATCCAGTTATCGAGCTTCCGTCAAAATTTTCCCCTATCTCAAATATATCCTCAATTCTTTTTGAATTTACTTCGAAACTCTTAATAATTCCATGAATATCAGTGAATTGGAGATAAATTAACTTTATTTCTTCTTCTTTAATTTTCTCTATAACAGCTTCACATGACTGTTTCCTTTTTGGATCAGTTCGATCAATCATTTTCTTCTTTTTCTATTAAAATTGAAATTTTACAATTAGTTAATAAATTAGAATACTCTTGTTAAAATTCATTTATTATCTCATTCATAAATTAATGAGTTAAATTTTTGGTTCTCTTGAATGTTGGATCTTGTTAATGGTATTTTTTTTACGTTTTTCAATTGAGAGATTCCTGATCTTAAAATATAGAAATTTCGATCCCTTGTTTGCGAATTACAATTCCATATATACCCTTTTTTTGGTTTAAAATCAACTAATTTAGGTTCAGAAGTAACCCTAATATAAGCATCATCAGGTTTATAGTTATCAGACGAAAATTTATCAATTTCTAAAAAGATACCCCAATTCCACTTTTTGGATTTATATTTATGAATATTTATCAATTCACTATAATTTGAATTTCTTTCACAAATTTGGCATATTTTACTATCATGGAAATATTCCTCTCCACAAATTGGACATTTTAATGTCATGTTTAATCTCTTTCCATATCTAAATATATAAATATAAGGGAAAAAATCCCTAATTTTAGTTCTATGAATAATAGTATGATCACATATTTAAAAACCTTGACCTTTTTTAGTTCATTTGTTTACATTTTTGAAGGAAAAACTTATATATGACATATTCTCTTATATAAAAAGTGAACGAATGATTTATAAAATAATTTTTGTCGATGGGAAAAATGATCATTTGCTCAATTATTCGATTATTGGATGGACAATTGAATACTTTTATAATAAATATATAACTTTTTAATAATATGCCTCAACAATCTAACTTTTATGATTTTTCTGATCTGGATATTGAGATTCTAAAGAAAATAAGTATAGATGGCCGAATCTCACTTCGCCAATTAGCAAAAGATCTAGGTAATAAATCGCCTGTAACCATTAAAAGTCATGTTGAAAATTTAGAGAAGGACAAAATAATAAAAAATTATGGAGTTCAAATTGATTTTGAAAAACTAGGCTATGATATTATTGCAATAATTGAATTAACAATTTCAAAAGGTAAAATGCTTGAAGTAGAGAAAAATGTGGCAAAAAATCCTCACATATTCGCAGTTTATGACATTACTGGAGAATACGATGCTCTCATTTTGGCAAGATTTAAAAATAGAGAGGATTTAAGTAAAATGATAAAAGATATTCATACATCTCCTTATGTTGAACGTACTAATACTCATATAGTATTAAATGTTATTAAAGAAAACAGCTCTTTCACCGAATTAATAAATAAAAAAAGATAGGATTACTAAATTATAAATCTAATTTTTTCTACGCTAATATAACATTTAAGGTATCTAATGTGATTTCAAAATCTTTTATCAAAGATCAAGATCTTTCTACGATTTTCAATATCTTGACAAGTAGATGTCATGGCTTCTATATTTATTTGTTCAATGATATAGTTTTGTTTTATTATATTTTTTAATCTAGGAAACAAAACTTAAATTATTTTTATATTCTTGTTCATAATAAAAATAGAATATTATAGAATCGTTTAATTTCAATAAGTAATTCTTACAGAAACGTTTAGAAATTCACCAAAAGATTTATAAATATATATAATCTTTAATTATGCAAGTAAAATGGGAAACGGTTCCCACAACTAAAAAACAAAGAAAATGATACTATATGTCTTTAAAACAATTTAGAACAAAGTTTCAAGAGAGATTAAAAACAATTGAACAAATTCCAAGAACCTACGAGCAAATGTGCTTAGAGAAATTGAAAGAAATTGGCATTTCTTCAGTAGCAGAATGGTCTTTCGCTATGGGTTATAAAAGTCCTAATGGACTTTCAAAAGTAATAAAAAGAATTAATGAAAAAATGCCAGAAAAAATAGTAATACATTATGATAAAAAGCCACGAAAATATGAAGCGTTATAAGCTGAAATTAGAAGAGAATTATTAATTATGATAAAATGTGAGGAATGCGGAGATGAATTTTCCTATGGGAGGAAGATTAACTGTTGTAAATCAGTTTATTTTGGCAAAATATTTAGTAATTGTATAAAAGATTATAAATGGAATTGTAATTCAGATATAATTAGTCAAGAGAGCTTCAAAAGATTGAGATCTCAAAGGAAATTAGAAATAAAAGATTATATTATACTCTATGAATAAACTATAAGGAGGTGTTTAATAAAAAGTCCAGTACTGATAAAAATTTCAAAAATTAGGTGGATGGATTGATCTTAAATTATACTGTTAGATGTATAAGAAACTTATCGTAAAATAAAGATCAAATCCTACACCTTGTTCATATAGAATTGTAAAATTAACCACCAAGCTTCCTTCATCCCTTCTTTAAAAATACGGAGTCCATAATTAGCCATTTATTCACACTCTTGCCATGGATCTACTCCCTTCCATGGCAAGAGCTCCACTTAAAAGTAAAGAATCTTATTATTTATGATGGTATAGAAAACTCAACATAAATTTATAAAGAAATTAAGATTCATGTTATGAAATTTAAAATATTCCCTTATTAGAATCAAAAAACTTGAGATGAAAATTTTTTGAAAAATTATTCAAAATTTATTCTGCTTTTTTTATCTCTCCTGCCAATTACTAGTTGTCTCTTTGCTACTTCTGTTAATGCATATATGTTTGGCCATAAAGTTATGATATTAGCTGCAAACAGCGTTGGGGATACTTACTTCCCTGCTAAAGGATATTTTGAATTTTGGGGCTGGGAAGTCACCACCGCAGGATTAACACCATCAGTTACATCATGTTATAATACGAATCCAAGGCCTGTCCCAGTAAATACTTTAATTTCAGAAGTCAACAATAACACCCTCTTTCAATATGATTGCATTTTTATTCCAAGTGGGGGTCATTGGTCTGCGTTGTTAAATGACCCAACGACATTGAATTTATTAGTTAATGCTTATAACTTAGGTTTAATTATTTCTTCATTATGCATTGGAATTCGTGTTCTTGCTGCTGCAGATATTGTTGATGGTGTCAGAATCTCTTATGATGTTAATTCAGCTACACAAGTAACTGCAGCTGGAGGGATAACTGTAGATGAACGAGTTGTGATTGATCAAAGGATAGTGACTGGTACCACAGGAGGAGGACCAACTGGTGGTGGAGCAAGCCGAGCTCCTACAATTGAAGTATGTGAAGCATTATCCACGTTAATTTCATCCCGAAATCTCACTGTCAGTATTGTAATTGTAGGAGTGACAGCAGTTGCATTAACCGGATTAATTGTATTTATTAAAAGAAAAGAAAGATAAATGTAATTTATTTTTTTCTTATTTTATTTCATGAGTTTTTCTAGTTGATTTACAAAATCTCCATACTGTTTTATACCCAACTTCCAGAAATCTTTTTTAGTGATATCTAAACCTACATATCTACCAAGTTCTTCAGGTGAAACACTCCCCCCAGCAGCGAGAAGTTTTTTGAATTTGGGAACAAAATCTTTACCTTCAGTCTTATAAGTTTGGTATAATGCATAGACAAATAATTGGGCATAAACATAGGGATAATTATAGAATCGAAAATTTGGTATATAATAATGTGGTTTCATAGTCCATTCCCAATCCATCTCTTCAAACCATTCAACGGAATCTCCATAAATCCTATCTCTTCCTGCACACCAATATTTTGAAATCGTTTTTCCATCTAGATTTTCACCATTTTCAATTGCTTTATATAAGTCTTGTTCAAACCAAACTCTTGCACTTACTTGAAATGCAGCTTGACCTGCATCATCCAATACATGTGCTAATATTCCCATTTTTTCTTCTTTTGATTCCGTCGTTTCAAGAAGGAGATCTGTTAATAGTAATTCCCCAAACGTGGATGCTACTTCTGCAACAGTATAACCTGGATGAAAATTAAAGAATGTTTGCTCTTTAATAGCTAAATAATCATGGATAGCATGTCCAAGTTCATGAGCAAGAGTAAAAATTTCATTTAACTCACCAGTAAAAGTCATCAAAACAAAAGCAGACTTTGCATTGAACCAAGCAGCACAGTTTGCTCCATTTCTTTTACCTTTTCTAGGGCTTGCATCAATATGACTTCTATTAAACATATCATTTACAATCTCAAAAAATTCGTCATTGAATCTTTCATAAGCTTGAAGAACAAGCTTTTTTGTAGTATCCCAGGAATATTTCTTATGTGGTGCTAGTGTTAAGGGAGCACGGACATCAGCGCAATTTAATTTTGGAAAACCTAAAATTTTTGCTTTGAGATTCATATATTTTCGATAGACATCACTTCCTTCTTCTATTGCATTCATTAAATTATCTATAATTTCCTGGGTAGAATCATTTACAATTAGACTGTCATGCATTGGATTATCATATTTACGTCTTTTTGAATTATTTAACCAATCACCGCAAACGCTTCGTAATGCTGATGAAAAAACAATTTCTTCTTCCCCCAATAAGCCATAAATAGATTTATTAGCTGAGATTCTTGTTCCTCTATCAGGGTGGTTCAATAAAGCATTAGCTTCTCCATATGAAAGTTCTTTATCAACACCTTCAACATTTACTACAATTTTTCTGGTATTTAGCCACTTTGATTGAAGATTGCTCCAAGCTATAACACCATATTGATCTTTCTCGAGGATAAGTTGTTCTTCCACTTCCGATAAATTATGAGGATATGCTCTTTTAATTATTTCTAATTTATGTTTATAATTAGAGAGAATAGGATCTTCAATTATTTCAGCATTTTCATTTACATATTTAGCCACTTCTAATTCTAGAAACGCCAAATCTTTAGCAATCTTAGTAATGAAATCTTCAACCTTATTTTTTAAAGCTTCACTTTCAGGAATTGTCATATTCGCAACGTATAAACGATTTGAAAATAATTCAATCTCATCAACATTAGCATTGAATTTTTCTTGCTTTTGAAACAAATCTAATAAATTTTGAGGAGTAAAATCAGGTATATTGATTTTTCCTTTATACTTTTTTATAAATTCATTAGCTTCTTTCGTAAGTCTTTCCATATTTTCAGCAATTTTAGGGTCGTTATATCCAGAGAAAATTCCTGTTAAATCCCAAGCAATTTCTTTTTCTTTCATTATAATCCATTCATAAAAATATGATTTTATAGGATCTAATTTATATAAGAATTAAAATTTAATAGGTAAAATTTCAAAAAATTAAATATTAAGATAAGATATTTTACTCATATTCTATTGTACTTGGAGGCTTGTTTGAAATATCATAAACTACACGATTTATACCTTGGACCTCATTAGCAATTCTCGTTCCAATTCTTTCAAGGAGGTTCCAATCTAATTTGAAAAAGTTAGCTGTCATAGCATCACTCGATTCAACTATTCTTATGGAACAAATATACTCATAAGTGCGAAAATCACCCATTATTCCAACAGTCTTCAAAGGAAGAAATACACAAAATGCTTGCCAGATTTGGTTGTAAATTCCGGCATTTCTAATCTCTTCTATTAGAATTTCATCTGCATTCCTTAAAATAGTCAACTTTTCTTTATCTACTGCGCCTATTATCCTGACTGCTAACCCAGGTCCTGGGAATGGATGACGATTAATTATATTTTTTGGTAAACCTAATTTTAAACCAACTCTTCTTACCTCATCTTTATAAAGATCTCTTAAAGGCTCAATTATCTTTAACTTCATATTCTCTGGAAGAGTTAAATTATGATGTGATTTAATTTTAGCTGAAACTTTACTAGTAGCACTTGTTTCAACTCGATCGGGATAAATCGTTCCCTGTGCAAGATAATTAATATCCGGATACGCTTTTTCTAATTCAATAGTCTTATTCTCAAAAACTTCAATAAACGTATGGCCAATTATTCGTCGTTTCTCCTCAGGATCTTTAACATTCGCAAGTCTTTTTAGAAAGATATCTTCGGCGTCAACATAATGGAAATGTTTAAATTTTTGTTTTTCTCTAAACGTTTCCTGAACTTCAAATTCTTCATTTTTTCTTAATACACCATTATTTACGAAAATACAATGCAACCTTTCTCCAATTGCTTTATGAAGAAGCACAGCAGTAACAGAAGAATCAACTCCACCACTTAATCCCAAAACAACTTTTTTATCTGAACCAATTTCTTTTCTTAATTCTTCAATAGTCTTATCAATCCATCCTTCTAATTTCCATTCATTTTTAGCTTTAGCAATTTTATATATGAAGTTTTCTAAGATTTTATTTCCATTCGGTGTGTTTGATACTTCTGGATGGAATTGAACTCCATATAGTAGTTTTTCTCGATTTCCGTATGCAGCAACCGGACATGTTTCAGTATTAGCATATACTTCAAATCCTTTCGCAAGTTCTATGATCTGATCTCCATGAGACATCCATATTAATTGTTCTTTTTCTAAGTCTTCAAAAAGTAAATTAGGTTTAATAATTGTGAGCTTTGCTTTTCCATATTCTTTTTTTTCTTTAGATTCAACTCTGCCTCCCATTTGTTGCATAATCAAATGATGACCATAGCAAATTCCTAAGACTGGAATTTTGTTTTGGATTGTAAATTGAAAAAATTCATTACTTAATTTAGGATCATCTTTCTCATAGACACTTCCAGGGCCTCCTGAAAGAATTATAGCTTTCGGGTTTTTTTTAATCAATATATCAAGATCTACATCAAAAGGTAAAATTTCAGAGTACACACCCAAATCTCTTATCCGTCGAGTAATTAGATGTGTATATTGTCCTCCAAAATCTAACACTAAAATTGCCATAGTTTTGAACTAATTTACTATTTTTTTCCTTTACGTGCTTATTAAAATATATAATATAAATTGAAAATATTTGAATCTTAATACTAAATAAGTTTTTTAGAAAATTAACTTTTCCAATTAGTAAATTACTTTATTTAAATTACATTTTTATATTGATTTGAAACAATCTATTTAATAAAGGTTATTATTTTACATATCAAAAATGGGGACGAATTAAGGGAAAGAATTCCCGTAAGTATTGTAGATAGGAAAATATTTTTTTAGATTAGATTATACGTTCAATTAGAGGAAAATAATTTATTAAAATGAAAATTTGATTGATATTTAAAATTAGGATGATCTGGATTGTCTTATAAAATTATAAAAAAGGTTCAGCTTGGTGATAGTGGCACATTATTCGAAATGGATATTTTTGCCCCATTAATTGCTAAAAAAGCATATGCTGGAAATTTTGTATTAATTAGGATTAACGAGAAAGGCGAGAGAATTCCCCTTACTATTGCGGATTACAACAGAGAAAAAGGAATTATTACACTTGTAATTCAAGTTGTAGGAAAATCTACATTATTACTTTCTCATCAAGAGGAAGGTGATGAAATATCAGATGTAGTTGGGCCTTTAGGAAATAAGATACATATAAAGAAATATGATAATCCAGTAATTATTATTGGTGGTGGAGTAGGTATTGCCCCTTGTTATCCTCAAGCAAAGGAATTGAAGAATGTAGGGAATACAATCATATCAATATTAGGCGCTCGAACCGCAGATCTAATTTTTTGGAAGGATAAAATGAGTATGGTAAGTGATGAGATAATAATCACTACTAATGATGGAAGTGCGGGAATCAAGGGTTTTGTAACTTCACCATTAAAAGAATTAATCAAAAAACGGATGATCGATTTAGTTATCGCAATTGGGCCTTTAATAATGATGAAAAATGTAGCATTAACTACAAGTGGTATAGAGGGATTACCCAAGGTGAAAACGTATGTATCATTAAATACGATTATGATTGATGGCACTGGTATGTGCGGAGGGTGTCGTTTTCCTACAAAAGACGGTGATATATACTTTGCTTGTGTAGATGGCCCTGATGTTGATGCTCATATTATAGATTTTGATAATCTCATAAATCGTGCTAATAGGTTTCTCGATCAAGAAAAAGAATCATTAGATCGATATACCCATGAATGTGAAGCATTAAAAAAATTAGAAGGTGAACCTTCATAGATAAAATAATTGAAAAAACACCATTAATTACTATTTTCACTGAAAACAAAAATAAAGTATTACAGCAATTGAGATATACTAAATCGCAATTTAATACTTTCCTTAACTCAATACAAGAAGCCGAAAATCAAAGACAAGCAATATTAAAGAAGATTAAAGAGATTGGGACTTTAGATCTCCAAAAATTGAAAAATGAATTAAAGATTCCTATTAGAGATTTGATTTTTAATATTGAATATTTAAAAGAATTAGGCTCTTTAGAATTTTTGGGAGAAAAATCACGTTTTTTTCATAAATATATACAACAAAATGAGCATCCGGGCTTATTTCCCAACGTCTCCATAGTACGAGATACTAATTTATGCTGTGGATGTGGTTTGTGTGATTCTGTTTGCCCTGTACATGCTATTAATTATATAAGTGGCACATTTGAAATTAATAAGGATCTTTGTTTCAATTGTGGATTGTGCTTTTCATGTTGTCCAAGGTCATTCTTCCCTAAGAATTTAAAAAAATACCAAGAGAAAGATGAATTAGACACAAAATTTGTTGAACAAATAAATCATTATTATAAAATATATTCTGCTAAAACTACTGATAAACAAATAAAAATCCATGCTCAAAATGGTGGAATTGTTACAACTTTACTTAAAACAGCGTTTGAGGAAAAATTAATAGATGCTGCTATAGCAGTAAGTGTTTCAGACGAGCCACATAAACCTTTACCAGTCTTAATTGATAGAGAAGAGGAATTAATAAGAACAGCAGGTACTAAGTATACTAATTCTCCTTCTTTGAAATTATTACATAGATCAAAAGATTATAATAATATCGCTATAGTTGGCACACCCTGCATGATGGAAGCATTAATGAAAATTGATTTTTATCCAATTAACAAGCCCTTTTATGATAATATTACATTAAAAATTGGTTTGTTTTGCATGGAATCATTTGACTATGAAAATATAAAAAAACTTTTAAAAACCGAATTTCAATTATCTCCTAATAATATTAAGAATATGGACATAGATAAAGGACGGTTTTATGCTTTTCATAAAGATCAGTCTATTTATAGTGTACCTGTTAAAAAACTCAAGACATATGGAAGATTAGGATGCTTTTTTTGTGACGATCTAACCTCAGAACAAGCAGATATTTCTGTAGGTTCTATTGGTTCAGAACCAGGATGGTCAACAGTTATTATTAGAACTAAAAAGGGAGCAGATTTATTCAAGAAAGCAGCTAATCTTCAATCAATTAATTTTAAAGAAATAAGTGAGGAAAGTGAAAGTTTTACTATTATAACCAGAATTAGCAAATCAAAACAAAAGCTTTTTAAGGAATTAACGAGACCAAAAATGATCCAACAAGAACCTGAGATAAGAGTTAATAATTTTCAGGAAGTACCTAAAGGATTAACTCTAGAAATGGTAAAGTTAGAATCAAAAAGATGTCTACAATGTGGATTACCACAATGCGTTTCTGGATGTCCAGTAAATATTGACATTCCTCGATTTATTAGGTTATTAAGAGGAGAAAAATATATTGATGCACTCAGAGTTATGAAAGATTATAATTTACTACCTGCTGTCTGTGGGAGAGTGTGTCCTCAAGAAGTACAATGTGAAAGCGCCTGTTTGTTAAATGAATTAGATGAGCCAATCGCAATTGGATATTTAGAAAGATTTATTGCTGATTGGGAAAGAGAAAACCAACTAAAAGAATGCCCTGAATGTAAAGCTCCAAATAATATTAAGGTTGCAGTGATAGGTTCTGGACCTGCAGGATTAACTTGCGCAGGAGAACTTGCCAGAAAAGGTTACGATGTAACTATTTTTGAAGCTTTCCATGCTGGAGGTGGTGTACTAATTTACGGTATTCCTGAATTCAGATTGCCAAAAAAGATTGTCAAAGAAGAAATTGAAACTTTGAAAATGCTTGATGTTAAAATTGAATATAATAAAATTATAGGGAAAATTCTTTCTCTTCAAGATTTACGAGATATGGGATTTGAAGCTTTTTTCATTGGAGTAGGTGCCGGACTTCCAATGTTTCCTAAAATTCCTGGATTAGGTTTAAATGGAGTTTTAACTGCAAATGAATTTCTCACAAGAGCAAATCTAATGAAAGCTTACAGATTTCCTGAATATGATACTCCAATTAAAGTAGGAGAAATTGTAACAGTTATTGGTGGTGGAAATACCGCTCTTGACGCTTCAAGAGTGGCTAGGCGATTAGGAGCTAAAAGAGTAATAGTTGTTTATAGGAGATCGGAATTAGAGATGCCTGCTAGACGAGAAGAATACCATCATGCTTTAGAAGAAGGGATTGAATTTCAATTCTTAACAAATCCTATAAAATTTATAGGAGATGAGAAGGGAAATATAAAACAAATTCAGGCCATTAAAATGCGCTTAGGTGAACCAGATGATTCAGGAAGACGTAGACCAATTCCAATTGAAAATTCTGAATTTTTAATTGAAACGGATACTGTATTGTTAGGTATTGGAACTATGGCTAATCCTATTTTAACTAAGTCAATACCTGATTTAAAATTAAATAAGTGGGGTTATATTGAAATTGATGAAAATAGTAGAACTAATATAGAAGGAGTTTACGCTGGAGGAGATATAGTTTCAGGTTCTGCTACTGTCATTTCGGCAATGGGAGCTGGAAAAAGAGGTGCACATGCTATTCATCAATATTTAAGAAACAAATTTTCTCTTATTGAGTAATAAATGTTGAAAATTTAGAAATATTTAAGTATTTCCCAGATCTTTCCCACAGCAAACTTTTATTGCTATTATTTTATTTAATTATTTATTATTTAATTTAATTAAAAAGAAAAAGAAAATTTCTTCAGAAAAAATTATTATTGATTCTTAAAATTGAACAAAATTCATTTCAAAGCATAAATAAGTGAAATTACTATGAGTGAAATACTTGATCCCTTTAAAATATCTCAAAAACAACTTTCTGATGCATGTAAATTAGCTGATTACGATAACAATCTTTATGCTGCACTAAGTGAGCCTGAACGCTTCATAGAAATCAAAATCACCATGAAAATGGATGATGGAACAATAAAAACCTTTAAAGGTTTTCGCTCTCAATATAACTCTGCAAGAGGTCCTATGAAAGGAGGAATTCGATGGCATCCTGACGAAAGTGCTTCATTAGTAAAAGCATTATCCGCTTGGATGACATGGAAAACAGCTTGTGTAGATATTCCCTTAGGTGGTGCGAAAGGTGGAATCATCTGTGATCCAAGAAAGATGAGTAATCGAGAACTTGAAACGCTCGCTAGAAGCTATATAAGGCGATTAGCTGATTTTATTGGGCCAACAATAGATGTACCTGCCCCAGATGTTTATACCAATCCTCAAATAATGGCATGGATGATGGATGAGTATGAAAATATAGTACGTCATCATGCACCATCAGTTATTACTGGAAAGCCT
>JBHLLT010000007.1:136800-139834 GCA_048938855.1 Promethearchaeota archaeon | reverse complement strand
TCCATAAGAAGTTAAAGCATTGAACTTATCTTTTTCTTTAATAAAAGCACCTATAGCTTTCATTAAAGGCTTTTTCTTAAGAAAATTAGAAACTAGGTCAAGGTAGAATATAAATTCTTCTGAGTTTTTCGGAGAAAGTTTCTCAAGACTCATAATAGTATAATAGTAAAAACTTTAAAAGAATAATAACAGAGGTGTTATTTATTTTTATTGATAAATCTAAAAAAGATTTGATCTCTTCTATCACAATTTCTTTATTTAATAATTCTAATAAAAGACCATATTATAAATATATTATAATGCTAGATTTTCTCGCTTAATCTTATAATCTAGTTCCACAATTAGAGCATTTAAATTGTTGTGAATCATTTTGTTTTCCGCATTGAGGACATATTATAAAATTAGGTTTTTTTCTTCTTTTTTGATTTGTTGATAAAATTACCTTTCTTGATGCTAAATCTGCGCCAATTTGAGTGGTAGATTTTGGTTTAAAAGTTGTTTGTGTAGTCTTTTCATATACTATTTTATCCCCAACTTTTTTTACTGTATAGATTTTTCCGAAAAAACCACCAATTCTGATTGTTTTTACTTGTTCTTCTTCTTGAAATGAAAGCTCATCATTATCACCTAGAGATTTTGATGACTCAATTAATGCTTGATCTGCGGTTACAGTATTAGATAAAGTAGGCTTTATCTCAGGAGATTCTTCCGGGATATGTTCTAATTCTTCTTCTAAGTAATCTTTTACAGTATTAACTTCTACTTCTCCAGAAATCTCAATTATCTCATCTTCATCAATTTTTAGGAGTACGTCACAATCTTTATTCGGACAGCGAAATATGTTTGGAATACCAATATTATGGTTTATCACATAATTTGTAATACAGCAATTATGAAAACTTGAATTACAGTCTTCACAAATTACTGGTAAATCATATATATCTGCACAAACGGGACAAACTTCTTCATCGCAAAAATGACACTTAAGACCTTCTACACTTTTTGGCTTTTTAAGGGGTTTTGCTAAATGATTGTAAAAAGCATAGTCTTCCTTACTTATTCTAATGCGTTCAGGTTGATCTTCAAAAGTAGATACATACTGTTTTGTTTTTACTAATTTTTTTATTGTATCTGAAAATTCTTTTCTATCCTTAGTATAAAATATGCCTCCTTTTGTATCTGAAGCCAGCATATTTAATTTTACATCATCAATAAAAAAACGTTCACTCATATCCGAAACTCTTATAATATCTATAAAAGTCGGAAAATTTTTTATTTTTGAAACGAGGTTAAATAAGGCTTCTTGATAATCCTCAGATAAATCAGAAGGGGTATCTGTAATAATTATAATTCTATTGTATTTTGATTTTTTTCGTACTGTTTCTGCAATATAGGAAAAAATATAAAATAATCCATTTTCAAAATAACTTTGTTCTTTTGGGCGGGTTTTCCAGTTTTCTTCAATTGATTTTGCTATTATCTCAGAATCTTTTTTATCATTGATGAAAATTGGATTCCCTTCATCTTGAAATATTAAAAGAGAATAATGTCCTTTTATATTTACTTTATTCTTTTCCTCAATGTAATATTTAACAGATTTAATAATTTCTTTTTTTTTCAAAAACTCTTTTGTCAAGTCCAAGTAAAAGTAGATATCTTCATGCATTTATTTCACATTAACTTATTTTAGTTATATAAGTATCATTAATAGTAACAATAAATTTAATGATAAACCCTCCTTAAATATTTTTTAGAAAAGAAACAGTTATATTAATTATAAATAAAAATTCATATGAGTTTTACTTTTATATCATTTAGTTAAAAATTTGTAAATACTTAGGTGAGGAATGAATGGATGATTTTTTAAGGAAAATTCAACTTTCTGAGAATGCTATAACAATCTATCTCAAAGCATTAGGAAAATTTTCACATTCTTATTATGAGTTATATAGTATGTTACCTGGAACAAACGTTGAACAATTTAATGGATATGTTAATGAGTTAATTAATGCCGGTTTATTAATAAAATTATCCTCAGA
This sequence comes from Promethearchaeota archaeon, assembly GCA_048938855.1. Taxonomy (GTDB): domain Archaea; phylum Asgardarchaeota; class Lokiarchaeia; order Sigyniarchaeales; family SOKP01; genus Loki-b32. The sequence goes on along the minus strand of JBHLLT010000007.1, from coordinate 137,795 downwards.
AAAAGAAGATATATTAACAAGTTATTCTGTTCTACCTCCACTTCTTCCAATTTTAAATTATTATGAAAATATTGATGCCAATTTACCAAGTATTAAAACGTCAATTCAAGAATTAATGATTAATTCTGTAAATAAGATCTTTCAGGAGAATAAGGATATTGAATTAGATGAAATTTTAACAGCATTTCAAGATGTTAAAAAAGATATTGATGAAGATTCTATTATTCAAAAGCAAGAAGTCGAAGATATAGTTAAAGGAATGGAAGATTTAAAACAAATCAAAAGCAAAATCTCGGATCTTCACCAAGAGGTAAAAGTTATCACGCAAAAGAAATTTGGAGATTTAATTAAAACTATAAGCATAATAAAAACAAATTTAATTGAAAATATAAAAAAGAAAGAGATTGTCTCTCTTATTGAAGAATTGTTCAAAGATAAATTTGAAAATATGGTAGTAGATTTCACAAATAATTTACATGAACTAATAGAAAAACAATTTGAAGGAATCTCAAAACCAGTAGATGATATTACTGACGTGATATTCCAATATAGAAACGACTTTAAAATGCTACTTTTAAATATGTTAACAAATTTTGAAACTAATATGAATAAAATCCATGATTTAATTAAAGAAAATAATGATAAGATTTCAAGTGCGATTACAAATATCGAGAATAGTATTGCTAAAAATTTGAATGTCATTCTTGAGAATTCTATCAAGGAAATTTCAGGTTTGAATAAACCAATTGAAAATGTTATGAAAAGTTATTTTCAAGAAATAAGTACAACTAAAAAGAAAGCATCTAATAATGTGTGGACTTTAGAGAGTGTAATTAGTATTAATGAAGCGATTCAAAATCTTATATCAAAAGTTAAAGAAAGCTTAACTATAATTATACCTCATATAGAAAACCATTTAGCTCTCGAACAATTTGATTCAATTTCAAAAAACTTGAAGATAAAGATAGCCGCTTCAGAAGCACACACTAATAGCA
>JBHLLT010000007.1:134244-136700 GCA_048938855.1 Promethearchaeota archaeon | reverse complement strand
GTAATGAACTACAAAATATTGCTGATTTGATTTTAGAGAAAAAAGGTTTTTCAGTTACTTTGCATAAACTTAGGAGTGTAATTAACAAGTTTAAGGACAAATTGACTTTATTAGATGCTAATGATAAGAGAGAAATTTTAGAAAACATCCAGGATTGGAAAAATAAATTATTTTAATCTAAATTCTTTTAGTGAAATTTATAGTTTTCCCTTAATCTTTAGCAGATGTCTTTTTTTTTGATATATGATATTGTACAAAACCCCTTATAATAAAGAGTATTACAATTAGGAAAAATCCTAAAAAAATAATTGAACTGATTATAGATGTCAGAAAATTAGGAGAACTAATGCCGATAATACCAAAAGTAGGGCAAAGTGGAGCGATTATTAAGAAAAGGATATACGCACCTTTATCTTTTGCTCCAAAGCGCAGATAAGTAGTGATATTAAACCAACCAATTAAAATCATAATAAAAGGAATTACATAAGAAGAACCTAATAGAAAACTCCCAGTCGCCATAGAAAAAAAATAATTAGCATAAAAGTAGGTAATCATTAATAAGGCACTCATAGGAGTAGGTAATCCAGTATATCCTAACTTCTCTGTAATATTAAAACGCGCTAATCTGAGCATAGCTCCAATAGCAAAACATATAGCTCCAATTATGATAAAAATATCAAAAATCGTATCCGTTTTAAAAGCTAAATATGTTAAAATTCCTGGGACAATACCAAATGTTAAAGAATCGCTTAATGAGTCTAGTTCTCTACCCATTGCATTTACAGTTTTAGTCTTACGAGCGATGTAGCCATCAATCATATCAGTTCCTAGAGACACTGATATTAAAAAAAATCCTAATGAGATAAACTCAATAGCCCCAATAAAAGCACATATCAAAGCTACAATTCCAAAAGTAGTTCCTATTAAAGTGATATAATCCTTTAGTAACAAAAGTTTTGGAATCTTAGTTTCAGTACTTTCAGACATTATGCTTACCTATTAATTTTATATTAATATTAATTAAACCTTATTCCATTAAAACATTTTCAATGTCAAAAAAGAATCTTCACCCAAACTTTATTAGACCACAATAACATGAATTCCTTAAAATCAATTAAAAAATAAAGAAAAAAAAATGCCAAAATACTGCTCAGATTGTGGAGATGAAATAACAGATCCATCACAAAATTTTTGTGAAAAATGCGGGGCTCCAATTCCTAAGGATGATAAATTAAAAGAAGAAACTTCCTTACAACCAATAAGTACAAAAAACCAATATATTTCTGGAAGTTTATTCGATATCAACCGGAACTATTATATCCTAAAAGAGAAATACTGGGATTTTTAGATCCTCCTCGGATTTAGACTCAAATGGGGTTCTGGTGATATTTTAGATGAGAATAACCAAATTATCGGTCGAATGAAAAGAGTTATTTTAAGTATCCGACGAAGAGTAGAATTACAGGAAGTAGATGGTACGATAGCAGCTACTATCCATGCTAAAATAGTATCAGCTCGTGGAGCCCAAGATTTGAAAGATCCCCAAGGAAATTTGATAGCGAGGATTAAGAAAAAAATACTCACTTTTTTTAAGAATAAATTCTATTTAGAGGCACCAGATGGAACCCGATGGTATGAAGCTATAGGAAATTTCTTTGGGTTCAGCTTCAAAGTATATGACATGACAACTGGAAATGTTGTAGCGGAAATTGAAAAAGCCGATCGATGGAGAGATTTATTTCTTGGTGGTTTATTAGACTTCAAAGATACTTATGCATTGAAAATTCTAGATAATGAAACAGATCGAAGAATTTTGGTAGGATTTGTTCTCTCAATTGACAATGTGCTTCATGATTATTAATAAATCCTTAACTTTTTTTTCTATTTTAATGAATTCTCTATTCAGATATTGTATGAGTTTTTTCAAAAAACAAAATTTAAAATGATCTAATTTATATTTTTTTTAAAATAAGTTTGTTTGAAAAGAAATTTCATATTTTTTTCAAGAATTTATAGCAATCTTTAAGGTTTTGAAATATTATTGAATATTAGCGTTATTGAATGAATATGACTGAAATTGAGACTTTTATGGTATATGAATTAGATGACTCTGGAGAAAGAATTAAATTAGACATAGGTCAAGACAATCTTCAAGAAAATTTAAAACCAGAACAAGTACTAGTTATCATAAGAGAAGATTTACGTAGAATTTTTATTTGGAAAGGACCAAAATCACCAGTTAGAAGAAGATTTATTAGTTCAAGAGTGGCTTCAGCCTTACAAGAAGAATTAATGAAGGATGACAGATACCATCGTTGTAAGATTGTTTCTGTAGACGCTGGTGATGAGCCATCAGAATTCCTGAATGCTTTTAGATTAGAATCAATGGAAGTTACTGAAAGATTGGAAGATATGCGTTATGTTAGAAACATTGAACGAGAAAGAGGTGCTCAAGC
>JBHLLT010000007.1:98162-134144 GCA_048938855.1 Promethearchaeota archaeon | reverse complement strand
GAATCAATGGAAGTTACTGAAAGATTGGAAGATATGCGTTATGTTAGAAACATTGAACGAGAAAGAGGTGCTCAAGCAACTATCACTGATGCCGTTCCGAAAGCTTCTAGTCCGCAAACAGAAGAAGAATATTATTCACCAGCATTACAAGATACTAGTAACAAGGTAGTAACTTCATCATATTTGAGAACCATGCCTTCATCAACAACTCCCAAATCAAATACAAAACCATCTGTAGTGTACGCGAGTGGATTATCAGAAGAACAGACTCAGGCTATAAAAGATAAAATTTTAAAAACAGAAATTTCTGATAATTATAAACGAGTAAATCTCATTCTAGGTCATACCCTTTACGCTGCTGTTTCTAAAACGGCTAATGTATTTGGAAAAGATGTTGAAGAAACTGAATGGGAACCATTAAAAAAAGTTCCAAAAGCTATGATTGAGTTAGATAACCACCTACTAAGAATTTATTTTGATGATAAAAAAGGAATCGTGGAAGCTGTAGAAGTATTAGCAAACCTTGAGTCATCAAATAAAAGTGAATTAGAGAAAAAAACATCATCTGTTTCTGTAAGTCAACCAAGCGTTACTAATAAAACTATTGATTTTAAGTCAATGACTGTAAAAGATCTTAAAGCTTATGCTGAAGAAGAAAACATAGAGTTACAGTCTAACTCAAGAAAAGCAGAAATAATTGAAATTTTGGAAAAATTTACAGCAAAAAAACAAAGAAGAAATCTGCCTGAGATCCCAAAATCTGATTAGTCATAGTCTGGCTCGTAATCATTTTCTTATAAATCAATATCTTTTTTTTCGTCTTTGCTCAATTCTTTTGACTTCGTGCTTTTCTTAATCTTTTTTAACCCCTCTATAGCCTCTTTTCTAACAAGTGCACTCTCATCTTTAAGTGCTTTTGACAATGCATCTAAACTGTATGGATGATGAATATCTCCTAATTCATCCGCTGCTTCTTTTCTAACACTCTCATCTGGATCATTCAATAAAATATATGTGAGAACCCCTAAGACTCTCTTATCTTCAAAATCACCTAATGTATCTACAGCTTCTTTTCGAACTTCTGGATCTGGATCAGATACAGCCGTCATGGCTAATTGTTTCGATATTTCATCAGTTCCTACTGGCTCAATTTCATTTAGATCTACTCCACAATATTTACAAAAATTGTGTGTTATTTTAATATCCCGTCCACAAGCTGGACATATTCTACGAGTATTGAAATCAATGACATCTCTTTTAGGAGAACTAGGTGCTTGTTTAACCCTATAAGGATTAGTACTTGGATCTGGTCTAAAATTTTTTTCCTTTCCCATAATAATCTTGGACAAATTTAATTCTATAGGATGAATAATGTAAGTTTTATTTTAATTTTAATTCAATAAAATAAATATTGTCAAAAAAAAGAAAAAGAGTAATAATATTATGCAATAGTTATATCTTTACATAAATAGACATCTTGTACCGCATTTAAGATGCTAATTCCTTCAGGTGTTGGCTTTTTGAATGCCTTACGGCCAAGTATTAGACCCATTCCCCCTGAACGTTTATTAATGACTGCTGCTGTTACAGCGTCTTGTAGATCATTCTTACCTGTTTCTCCTCCTGAATTTATTAATCCTGCTCGCCCCATAAAACAATTTGCTACTTGGTAACGATTCCACTCAATTGGATGATCTGTTGCTAGTTTATCATAAACAAGTTTATCTGTTTTTCCAAAATTTAAATCAAGAAAACCTTTGTTAAGAGTAGATAATTTTTGTTTTATAATATCTGCTTCAATAGTAACTCCTAAATAATTAGCTTGGCTTTCTAAATCATTTGCTGTATGATAATCTTTACCATTTTTTATGAATTCCTCTGGGTTTCTTAAATAACACCATAAAACACAAACTAAACCAAGTTCATGAGCATATTTAAAAGCCTCACTTATTTCTTGAATTTGTCTTCGTGAATTACTTGAACCAAAATAAATTGTAGCGCCTATGGCTGCTGCTCCCATATCCCAAGCTTGATCTACAGATGCAAAAAGAGTTTGATCAGAAAAAGGTGGTTTTGTTAGGAGCTCATTATGGTTAATTTTTACAATAAATGGGATTTTACGTGCATAACGTCTTGAAATGGATCCTAAAATCCCTAGAGTGGATGCTACAGCATTACATCCTCCATCGATTGCTAACTTTATTATATTTTCAGGATCAAAATATGAAGGATTTACCGCAAAACTAGCAGATGCAGAATGTTCAATTCCTTGGTCTACAGGCAACACTGAGAGGTATCCTGTCCGAGCTAATCTTCCAGTCTGATTAAACAATCGTTCCATATTATTTAAGACTATATTATTTCTATCTGCATGTTCAACTACACGTTCTATATAATCTGGTCCAGGAGGATGGATCATTGATTTGGGGATACCAGTACATATATGATTTAATAGATTATCAGCATCTGATCCCAATAAACTTTTTATTTCTTCAAAATTCATTTTTTCTCATTAAATTTGCATTTAAGTTAAAATTAATGATGAAATAAGACGGTTAATATAAAATATTTTTCTTTTATAGATTATTGAAAGAAATCATTGAAAGTGTATAAATAATAGATAGAATCAATTAACTCTATTTAATACTATTAGATCCATCAAAAAAATCTTTTAATAATTCTGAAATCAGTATATTGCCGCTGGTTGTTGCTTTAGACCCTCACCCTCCAATTTTAAAGAGATTCAATATTGTCCCTCATTCACAATTTTTTAAATTCCTTTTATATTTTATTAATAAATCAATGGCGATAAATTGAAATCCCAAGGTTTTTTTTTCTTTCTTTATTTTACTTAAATATGCCAGACGAGTTTGACTTTAAGAACTATAAATCTATGGAAGAATATAGCAAAACAGTTGAAGGATCACGGTATTTACACGATTTATATTTACGAGCTGTCAACTCACCAATTAGACGTGAAATTTTAACAATAGTAAATAATACTAAGCGAATTTCAAAAACCAAATTGCTTAAAATACTTATTAATAGAGGAATTCTTGATGATGAGTATATGTTTAATTATCATATGGATTTTTTAATCAAAGCTTTTTGTATTGGCTCTATAAAAAACGAAGAAACAAAAGAAATTTTTTATGAAATTACTCAAAGTGGAAAAATAATTGAATATCTAGAGTAAAAACTATTTATAATTTTATTCTAATAGGAATTCTTTATAGCAATTACAACAGGGAACCCCTAGTTGAAAGTTTATTTTCTTTAAGCTTTTTTTATCTATTGCCATTAATCTTATCAATTCTTCAATGACTTTTTTTTTATCTTCATCAAAAAATATTTTTTTTAAGTTAAAAAAGTGATTTTGATTTCCACAAATAGGACAAACCCTATAAAATTTAATGAATTTATAAAAAATTTCTCTTTCTTTATCCGTTAACGCCTTAATTTTTAAATCTGGATTGTTTCTTATTATCTCTCTGAGATTGTTTAACTCATTTATCATTTCATCTCTTAAAAAAGTTGTGTTGTTGTTTACTGAAGCGAAGGGACTTATAATTACTTTATTCTTCAATTCGTGATTATCGAATTTATCAATATATTCGACTGCTTCATTAAAGAATTTCAAACGTGTATTATTCTCTTTTTCACTCATGTAAGAAATAATATATAATTTTTAGGGCTATTTAAATGAATATTTAGATACCCTTTCTAAAAAATTTTATTACAGAAATTTTAAAGTTTTTTCATTTCCATCAAACAAATCATTCTTATTTTCTCCCATTAATCTTCTAAAGTTAATAATCTTTGTAGGAGCAAAATATTCGAAATCAAACGCAACATCATCGCCTGACTTCTTTCCAGGGATAGGCATGAGTCTACAAGTTAAGGGTTTATTTAGCAATACAGATATTGTGCAGATGTCTAGTAAAATATAAAACAATTCACGTTCAGTTATATCTCCTGGAAGTGGAACCACATCCAATCCTGCTCCACACATAGTAGAATATAGTACAAGGGAATCTAGATTGAATTTATTTTCAGATAATCTTTTTGATAATGTAAAATCTTCCAAAACAGGTTGCATAAATCCTGAAAATCCAATTACTTTCTCCTTTTCAACTGGAATAGAATTCTTAATTAGTGCTATTGCTGTTAGTGTCCCATTAGCTCCAAAATAATCAATTCCTAACTTTTCTATTGCAGTTCCAATACTTCTTTCAATTTTTGGGTAAGGCGCAGGAGTAAAATCGATTCCTTTAAACTCAATGTCGTAATTTCGTGCTAATTTTTCAGCAATTTTTGTTAAATTATCATAAATTTCATTAAATTTTGATAATAAATTTAATTGAGCCTCTTTTAGCGACTTGGAGTTTTCAATAACATTTATAACCTCGTCTGCCATTTCAAGCGCTAGTGAGAAAGCTGGCTTTTCAGACAAGTGATAAGCTGCTGGAAAAAAGGAAAAATTCGGTCCTACGTTGGCAGATACACAAAATTGTAAATTATTAAAAGGATCTGGCTCTGAGAGATTTTTAATTATTTTTGCACCCGATCTTAAAGCAGTTAAGTTAATTCCCTTATCAGAAGAAGCCACAGGCAAAGAAGTGAAAAAATTACGTTTATTCAGTATAAATTGTGGAACTTCATCAAGTAACAATTTCTCAAAGATTCCTAATTCCTGAATTTGGTCAGCTCTCATCATAGCACTGGCAAAATAATTGATTCCGTAATCTTTAAATACATCATGGAGAAATTCTAATTGATTATCTATATCTACAAGAGTTTCTTTTAGATTTTTTTCATAAAATAACTTATTATCATATGAAAATAGAGGTTGTGAGGCTATTCTTTTTGTATCTATTATAATATTAAATTTTTCTAACATGTCACTAAACTCATTATAGAAAGCAGAAAATTTTCTTAGTTTATCTTGTAGAAATGATAAAATTGTTTCATTTTTTAATAAGAATGGAATCATCTGGCCTATAGTAATAGCACGGATTCGCATGTTAGACCTGTTATTTTATAAAATTATTATTAAATTTCACATACTATAATATAATAGATAATATCTCTTAATAAGGTTTATAAGGGAAATTCTGTATAAAAATGAATTTTTTCTTTAAAAAGAAGATTGAACTTGCATAAATAATTGGATCTTATAATTCATCTAATTTTGCTTTATCTTTCACTGGTTTTTTTATTGAAGGTGGTTTTATATACTCGTGAGGTTGAATTGGACCAAAATTCTCTATCTGTTCTTTAAATTCTTTTATTATCTTTGCATATTTTTCTCCCTCTCCAGCTGAAATAGATACAATTTTTACTCTATTTTCATTGATTCCTGCTTCAATTAACATTTCTCTAATACTTTCATATCTGGTTTTAGCTTTAATAAATCCCTCCTGATAGTGGCAATCTTGTTCATGACAACCAGCGATTAAAACTCCATCAGCACCATTAAATAGACTTTCAAAGATTAAAGATGGGTTAATCATGGCGGTACACATTACATGGATAGTTCTTACATTGGTAGGATATATTAATTTGCTAACTCCAGCTAAATCAGCACCCACATAGGAGCACCAATTACATAAAAATGCGATGATAAGAGGAAATTCGCTTTTTTTGGTTAAAATGGATTTGATTTGGGAGGAAATTTGATTTTTTGTAAAACTTGGTATATATAATGCATCTTCAGGACACATCGCTGCACAAGCACCACAGCCTGTGCAATTTGCTGGTGTAATAAATAACTCCTTCCCTTCAATTTTTAAAGCATTAAACATGCAAATATTTTCACATAATCGGCATAGTGTGCATTTTTCCTTATCAAAATATACTATGTGCGGATCTAATTCCACTTTTCCTTTTGAAATTAATGAAATTGCTTTTGCAGCTGCACTTTCTGCTTGAGCAATGCTACTTGGTATATCTTTAGGTCCTTGAATTACCCCTCCTAGAAATATACCGTTTACCGAAGTTTCTGATGGTCTAACTTTTAAATGTTTTTCAAGTAAAAATCCATTTAAATCCTGGGATATATTCAATAATTGACTTAATTCATCTGTACCTTCTGGAGGTTCGATGCCTACAGCCAAAATTACCAAATCTGTCTTATTTTCAAAAAGAGCATCTTCAAGTATATCTTCTCCCCGAATAATTAACTCCTCAGATGTATCACTTTTCAATATCGCTGAAATACTACTCTTTATAAATCGTATTCCAAAAGCTTCCATAGCCCTATTATAAAATTCCTCGCAATTTTTGCCAACAGCTCTTATATCGGTATAATATATGTTAATTCTTACATCAGGATACTCATTTTTTAATAAAACTGCTTGTTTAATTGCTACGTTACAACAAACTTGACTACAATACTCATGATGGATTTTTTTATTCCGAGAACCAACACATAAAATAAAAGAAACTTTTTTAGGAGGTTTCCCAGTAGAAGGTCTTACAACCTTACCATGAGTTGGTCCATCACTATTAAACAACCTTTCCATTTGCATTGTAGTAATGACATCAGAGTATTTATTGTATCCATATTCCCCTAAAATGGTTGGATCAAATGGTTTAAATCCTGTTGCAACAATAATTGAACCTACTTTAACATTAACTAATTCGGGTTGTTGTTCAAAATCAATTGCATCTCTATCACAGGCTTGAGCACAAGCTTTGCATCCAATACAATATTCTTCTAAAATATTTGGAAATAAAGGAATTGCTTGGGGATATGGAACATCTATCGCTTTTCTTGGGAAAAAAGTATCCTCAATATCAATCGGACAAACTTCCCTACAAATATCAATACATCCAACACAATCTTTCTCCACTATAAATCGAGGTTTCTTTTTTATCTGCACATCAAAATTGCCCACATATCCTTGAACATTTTCTACTGTTGAATATGTAAGCAATTCTATATTAGGATGTTCCTTAACTTCAGTCATCATTGGACCAAGAATACATATACTGCAATCGAGAGTGGGAAAGGTTTTATCAAATAATGCCATGTGTCCTCCAATGGTAGGCTCTTTTTCTACTAAGTATACCTTATTTCCTGTGTCGGCAATAACAAGTGCCGCTTTAATCCCTGCGATACCTCCTCCAATTATTAGAACTGAAGGTGAAATATCTGAGTATTGAATTTCTAATGGTTCTAGAAGTTTAACCTGTTCTATCGCCATATTTATTTGATCTATTGCCTTTTTTGTAGCCTTTTCTGGCTCATCATAATGTACCCATGAGTTTTGCTCTCTGATATTAGCAAAAGAGATTAAAAATCGATTAATTCCTGCTTTTTCAATAGTTTTTCGAAATAATAATCCATGTAATTTGAAGGAACAAGCAGCAATGACCATGCGATCAATTTTTTTTTCTTTTATTTCTTCAGTGATTTTATTTAAACCTAATTCAGAACATAAATATTGATCCCTAAATACATATAAGTCTGGGTTTTTCTCAAAGTGTTTAATCAAGAACTCATTATCTATCACACCACTAATATTTTTCCCACAATCACAGACAAATAATCCAATTTTCAATTTTATTCTACCCGATATTAGACTTTTTTGAAGTTCTTTAATTATTATAAAATCGATTTTTTAATAACTGTTGAGATTAATTAAATTAGGATAATAATTTCACAAATTTATAAGAATAAATAGGTATCTATTTAAATAGAAATCTAATTTGCCATTCTGAGAAAACTCCCGTTTAGAAAAGAGAAGTGAGATTAATTTTTTTTGCACAACATCAATTACGATTCTAAATTTCATTCATTAGTATATAATCCTATTAAGTATATAATAAGAAATATGTAAAACCTTTTAAAGCCGGTAAAACAATTTAACTGTAATTCCTATATGGAAAAAAAAATTTAAAACAAAAATAAAAAAATAAAAAAGTGATCTTAGATGGGAGAAGAACGAGGATCAATGACTCCTACTAAACTAGTTCTCTTTATTGCTATGTTGTTAATCTTTGCACAAGCAATAGGATATTTTGTCTTATCTATTCTAGTACCATTACTTATTCTCTATGGAATCCTATGTCTTGTATTTGTTGCTTTAATCTTTATATCCTTAGATCTGATAGGCTTAGGACCAGTTAAACTACCTTATTGGTGGTGGTTAATGTTAATTATCGGTGTGCTATTGATCATATTCGATTATTTAAACGGAGGTAGTTATTTAAACGGTACCATAGTAATCTTAGCAGTATTGATGGAATTAGTTGGAGAAAAAATGAAACTTGCAGGATGCAAGTTTATGGTATTCTTTGGAGTACTCTTTGGTTTCTGGGATTGTGTTTCAATTTTCTTGACTTCAGCAGTACCTATAGAGATAGTGAATGCGGTTTTTGGTCTAATCTTGATGGTTATTTTGTTAATTTTAATATTTGACTTCGTAGATATTAAAATTCCCTATAAATGGTGGGTTCTTTTAATTATCGCATTTGTTATGTATACTTTTGTAGCTGGATATGCTGGAGGATACCCTGTAACCGGATTTAGTGGAATGCTCTTAATGATTGCCTTTGTTTGTCATATTTACTTCAAAGAAGGATAGAATGAAATATAAAAATAAAAGTATAATTTATAACTTTTTTTTTTTATTTTTTAATTAAAAAAATGCTTTAATCTCAATTCCGCTAAGATTATCATACCTTATAATAAATAATTCCCAGTATGATCCAATCTATTCCTCCAGCATTTTCTTTGACAAAAAAGGGTATACTTCTAGAATGTTAAATTTGTGTTTTTTCATTTCTAAAAAGTAGTCCTTCTCTATTTCGTATTCATCTTTAGCCCATTTTATTATTTCTTCCCGTGAATAAAATTTACCTTTCAAAAGTTGTAGTCCTTTACATTTTTTAGTATAATTGTCAAAATTATTTTTACTGGAAACCATCATCTGCCAAAATGGGAATGATCTACACTGAAAAGGACGTGCTTCATGAACACTACACTTATTATCTTTTAAAAAGTGACAGTGTTCATCCTCCCCAGTGAATCTAAATCCGAGAGTTTTATATCTATATGTTCTACCTCTTTGAGCTCCAGGTTCTTTCGAAAAAAATGAGTCATTAACAATTTTTAAATATTTTTCAGCAAATTCTCTTAGTCCTTTTGTTCCCTCTAGATTCAAATGGTTTGCCAACCTTAGAATGTCCTCTTTGTATAAATAAACTTCGCCTTCATTAAAACCTGTGCAGCATTTTCCACACATTTGACAAGAAAATTCAATTCCATTTGCGAGATCTCTGGTAATAGCAATTTTTAAAGAAGTCAATATGAGTTATTTTTATTTCAATATCTCTTTTGTTTAATAATTAATATAAAAATATTTAATTAATATTTAAATATTAATTCATTGATTATAAAACGGATTTAAGGAAATGGAGTTTTAATTTTTGGTTATACTAATAAATCCAAATGATGAAAACAAGTTAGATCTTAATTTTATCAAGGATCAATTAAAGGATCTAGAAATTCTCTTAATTAAACATAATATATTGCAAAATTGGGAGTTCAAAGAATGGTGTGATGATTTTAATAAAGTGTATGGGAAGAAACAAATTACATTACAATTATATTGTATTAATGCTCTTCTATATTTTATTGGTTTTATTTTTATCTCCAAATTTATTCTTAGAAACAAAAAATCATTATTTAATCAAAATAAACCCTTTAAGGAAGTACTAAGAGTTGTTAAATCTGAAATAACATCAACTTACACTAATATAGATCTTTTTGGGATAAAATATTTTAAACCAATTATATCTCTCTCTGAAAAGGAAAACATAAATTCAATTTGTTCTCTATTAACGAGTTTATCGAAATTTATTTTTGAATTGAAAATTCCACCTGAATATTATTTTGATTTTCTCATCCAAAAATTAATTTCTCCAACAGTAAGACATAAATCAGGGGAATATTACACCCCTCCATTTTTAGTAAAAATAATGGTTCGAGATTCCTATTTTTACGGTGAAAATGTTCTTGATCCTTGTTGCGGTACAGGAAATTTTCTAATAGAGATTTTACATATGATTTTATCTCAGAAGAAATCGAGGGAGGATAAAATTACTGCAATAAATAGTTTATATGGTCTTGATATAAATCCTATATCGATTTACATAACAAAAATAATTTTATTGTATCTGGTAAGAGAATTAGATGCGAAGATTATACTTAACGTATATACTTTTGATTCTTTATATCAAAAAGAAAGTAATTTTTCGGAAAAATTTGATTTAGTAATAAGTAACCCTCCTTGGTATACTTATCGTGATATTGAATCTTTAGATTATCAAGAAAAAGCAAAAATTCTTGCTGAACAATTAAAAATAAAACCACGACCTAAAAATCTTTTAAATTTAGAAATCTCAACCTTATTTTTTTATAAAGCAAAGAACGCTTACATGAAAGAGGGAGCAAAAATTTTTTTTGTATTGACAAAAGGCGTTATCACGGGGTCTCATACTTCACAATTTCGTAATTTTGAAGGATTTTCTAATATAAAAATCTGGGTTTTTAATCGAAAGGTGGAAAAAATTTTCAATACTGATTTTATATGTTTATTTGGCAAAAAATCAAGTAGTAGTACATTAAATTCCAATCAAGAAATTAAATCATATTGCTTCAAATTAACAAATGATACAGACCAAATTGAATATTTCAATGATGTGGATCTTGATTTAGAAAAAGTAGAAACACTTGTAGCATATAATGTCGAAAAAAAAGCAGGAAATGTCTATACTAAAAAATTAATTTCAAAAAGAAGTTTAAAAGATCTTTTACCAATAAAAGAAAGTTATTATAAACCACTTTTTCATAAAGGAGCAGATTTAAATCCAAGGAATTTAATATTTGTAAAAAGTAAAGAATCCAAAGATTCCCTAATAAAAATTGACCCAGATGAGAGGATTCTTAAAAGAGCTAAAGAGCCATGGAATAAAAAAGAATTTAAAAATGAGATAATAGAAAAGAAATATATCTTCAAAGTAATTAAAAGCACAGAATTAGTGAAATTTTATGTCTATGATTATTACGAAGCTTTCCTGCCACTTTCTAAAGATGATTTAAATTTTGATTATGCCAATTTGGATAAATATGCTAAATTATTTTATGATAAAGTCAATAATTTCTATAAAAAATATAAAAAGGAAACAACTAAACACGCAGATTTAATAGATAATTTAAATAGATGGTCAAAGTTGATAAATAATAGACAATTAGCAAAAATCAAAGTTGTATTTAACAATTCGGGTTCTGTATTGCAATCGGCAGTAATCCAAGGAGATTACTTGGTTACCGGGGATTTATCTTTTTATGCAACAAAAAATTTGGATGAGGCTTTTTATTTGTCTGCTATCTTAAATTCTATCTTAATTACTAAGCAAGTTCAAATATTGAAGAGTTCAAGACATATTTTTAAGCTCCCACTTGATATTCCTATTAAAAAGTATAACATCAATAATCCTACTCATCAAACTCTAGCAAATTTGGGGAGAAAAGGACAAGAAATAGTAATAAGGGAGTATGATAATTTTATTAAAGATAATAAGAATCGTTTTTCAAAATTAATGATTCAGAATTTAATATCTGAAAAGTTAGAATCTGTTTTTTCTCAAATTGATGAAATTCTAATGAAAGAATTTGATCAAAAGTAAATCTAAAATGTCGTATATTTTAAAGTATTAAAATAAATAAGTGGTTTTGCATTTGTCACTTATTATAATATCTACCCATTCAAGCATGAAAAATTATATCTTTAAAATTTTGATTACTGGTAATGCTGCTGTAGGTAAGACTTCTCTTCTAAGAAGATATGTAGATGGGATGTTCGATGATTCAACTGTGATGACAGTTGGAGCAGATTTTTTTACCAAAGAGCTTTTCTTCGATAATACACGTTGTCTCCTCCAATTATGGGATTTAGGAGGTCAAAGACGATTCAGATACCTCCTTGAAAATTTTGTAATGGGGGCAAGGGCAGCACTTCTTTTAATCGATTTAACTCGAATGCCACACATTAATGATATATTAGAATGGGTAAACATCGCTCGATTACATGATATAAATTTGCCTATTATGCTCGTAGGAACTAAATTAGATCTAGAAGATTTAATTGCAGTAGATGATGATAGTGCCCTTCATCTAAAATATACTTTTAATATGATAGATTACATTAAAACGTCAGCTAAAACTGGTAATAACATCGAAAAAGTATTTGAAACTTTAATTAAAAATTTAGTGCAAATAAGTAAATATTAACCGCATTTTATGATATAAATGGTTAACATGGCTGATGAAATCATTATCCTTGGTTCTGGAGGCGGACGCCATCATATTAGAACACAATATAGAGCTACAGGAGGAATTCTGTACAAATTTAATAATATTCAAGCTCATGTAGATCCTGGACCTGGAGCTATCGTAAGAATTAATCAATATAAAGAAGATCCTGTAAAAACAGAGCTTTTCATTGTTACCCATGGCCATGTTGACCATTATAGCGACTTAAGTGCTGTTATTGAAAGTTCGAGAGAAATTTTACATGATAAAAATTATAATTACTTTAAAAAAGGTATTCTAATTACTACCGAAGAAGTCCTTAAATATATTTCTGATTACCATTTAAACATGCTTAAAGAAGTCATACAATTTAAGACAGGAGATACATTCAATTATAAAGGTGTAGAGATTATTGGTACAAAGACAGTCCATTCACCCAACAATGAAGGTTTCGGAGTAAAGTTTTGCCTTAAAGACTATTCTATAGCATTTACCAGTGATACTATGGTTTATCCTGGATTTTCTGAAGAATTTTCAGGATGTAATATTTTGATTCTTAACCTTTTAAGACCAAACTCAATCGTTTGTAAAAGACATCTATGTACTGATGAAGTTATCCCCTATCTTAACAAGATTAACCCTACTCTTAATGGTCTTATCATCACTCACTTCGGGTCATCTATGGACGGTCCTAGGTCGATAAAAAATTATGTTCCTAGTCAAGTAAAAAAACTCCAAGAAAGTACAGATATTAAAAATATTGTCGCAGCAGAAGACGGGCTAAAAATAAATATTGAGGAATTATTGAAATAAGATTTTTTTGCTTCTAAAGTAATATTACATAGTTATTAAAATTATTAAGCAAGATTTTGTACAAAAATTTTAATTTTTTACCCAAATTGTATTGTACTGGACATCGTAACATAAATAAAATATAATACTATGGTTTTTATATATAGAGATACTACTTCTAGTTAAGAAGGGATCCTATTGATCTAGCCATTACATTGGATGCAAATTTAGGCCCGATTCGGACATTTGCCAAAATTCGCCCTCTATTAAACTCGTTCGAGTTTAATTCTCTCCCTGATTTTAAATTTTTTGGCTGGATTTCCAATCCCTTCCTTTTCTTTAATATTAAATAAATGAATATTAAGCGTATAGAGGAAGAATAAGTTGAATATATGTATTATTCATCCATTTTCATAAAATCAAAGGAAAAATTAATCCTGAGCTATCCAATAACGACAAACAATACATTGTAAAACTTTTTGGAATTTTACTTCATCAGAATGATTGACTCGAATTTTTCTGTTTACCATGACGTTTCCGCATTTGTTACAAATAGTTAGATCTTTTGGTTTTAATTTATGAGCGGACATGTCTTAGTTCACAGATAATCGATTATGTTAATAATAAGTTTGTTTTACTAATACGCTTAATAATATAATTATTAACCGACAAAGCAACCCTTATTTAGATATTAATAACTATCTAATTATTTAAATATGTTTTAAAGTAAAAGTTTTTCGGATTTTACCACAAAATATGTTTTTAAAAAGTCAAAAAATAAAAAGAATATTGAATTGAAATGATATTAAAATAGAATTTCTCTACTTTTAACGCAAATTATTAGCGTGTAAACTTGAATTATCATGGAGAGTAATACTGTTACAATAATAATAATATAATATATTACAAATGAGATGGGCATATGTAATATCATATATGTAAAGGAGATTACCCAATCAAAGAAATTCATTGAATCAATTATGATGAATATTAATGATAATATAAAAAGAACAGTAATGGAACTTTTTGTTAGTCTATACGAGAACCATTTAACGTAAATATCTTCACTTCTAAAGGACTTCTGCATTGTAGCACATAGGATAAATAGAACGAGAAGAAAGCTTAATAAAGTTAATGGGATAATGAATGAAATTAAACCCTGGATGAAACTACCTATATTTGCTAATATTTCTGTAATTGGAGTATTAAATATATATAATAGAAGCATTTGGCCCATATAATACACATGAGGAATATATTGAATAAAAAGGGTAAGAGCTATAAAACTCAAAATTATTGTACCTGTTTTTCCTATTCGAAAACCAAAAAATTTTACTTCAGCATTTTTATCTATACTCATGTTAGCACCTTGTTTAATTTGGAAATTTAGTAAATAATTATAATACTTGATTTTTAAAACTAATTATTTTCCTTCGAAGTAGAGCTCTTACTTTTTTCTTCGATATTATTACTTTTTAATACTATTATTAAAATGGCGCAAAAGATTAAACCACATCCTATCCAAGCGAATAATGATAAGATTTCACCACCAATTAAAAATCCAAACAATGCTGCAAACACAGGTTCGAGAGTAAATATAATCGCTGTGGTCGTTGGTCCCTGATATTGCTGACTCCAATTTTGAAATAGTACAGTTAATGTCATTACAGCAATACCCATATACAATAGAATTATCCAAAATGGGGGGGAGAGCGAACTTATAGTGACTGGTTCTCTTAAGATTAAAGAACTTATAAAACTGGATAGAGAAATTACAAAAACTTGGACTATGGAATATAAATATATATCGACTAAGTGGACATATTTATCATTTAAAACGATGTAGATGGCAAAAAAGAAAGCACATATGAGTACTAAAAGATCTCCAATAATTAATCCTGATACTTCCTCTAATAATAATAATGCCATACCGAATACAGATATTATTACAGCTAACCAAATTCTAATGTGAAGTCGCTTTTTATAACCAAGCCATGTAATAAATGGTACGATTATTGTACTCAAACCCGTTATAAAACCAGTTTTTCCTGCCGAATCATTGAGTCGAAGTCCAAAAGTTTGAGTTAGAATACCAAAAAAGTATATTAATCCTGTTATACATCCCATTAGCAATATTTTCTTATTCAAATTTTTTAGGCGTGGAAAGAAAGGAATAAATCCAAAGAAAGCAATCAAAAATCTAAAACCAAGATACAAGAAGATTGGGACACCTTCTATAATATTTTTAGTTATAATAAATGATGTCCCCCAGAGAACTGTAGTGAGAATTAAAAGGAAGATGGCAATAAGACTCCTATTGGTTGAATTGCCTTTTTGCTTTTTTTCTGCCATTCCTAATTCATCGTTTAAGTCTAGTAAATGTAGAAAACATAGTAAAAATATAAATAATTCTAAACTGGTAGATTATCTCTATATACAACTATTTTATTACTATAGTGCATATTTTATGCATCTAATGGATGTCTTTGATAAATTATGGATACAAAAAGGTATATTACTTCTAAATCCTCATGCTGAAACATTGCCAATTGAATTAGAATTGAAACCGATGAAGCAAAAATAGAGAACTTTCAAGAAGTTGTTAATTACTCTTTAATAACTTTTTTTCCTATTGGAAGATGTACATAAAAAACAGTACCCTCTTCTTTTGAGGATTGAAAATCCACTTTTCCACCAAGATATCTTTCTGTTAACAATTTTACACTGTATGTACCAACTCCTCTTCCAGTCCCTTTTGTTGAAAAGGATCTTTGAAAGATCTGACTCTTAACGTCTTCTGTCATAGCAGCTGAATTCTTTACCCAAAAAATTATATTTTCATCAGAAAATTTGCATCCAATTTTCACGAATTCGCCAGAATTACTTGCTTCTAATGCATTCTTTAGAAGGTTTAGTAATATCCGAGTTAGTAATCTTACATCTGTCTGGATCATTACTGATGCAGAATTTTTATCAAGTTCAATTTCTTTTTTACTTGCTACATTCTGATCTTTTATGAGATTTATAGTTTCCTTTAATATTTCCAAGGAATTTTGGTTTTTGAGATCAATGATAAGTTCATTTTTTTCAGCAGCTATAAGATCCCTTTGAGCTAAGAACTCTTGAATTAATATTTGTACATAATTATTAATTTGAGTGAAGTATTGGTTTTGTTGAGCATTTAAACCTTTACGTGGAAAAATTTCAAGATAACCAATAACAACCGTTAACATGTTTAATAAATCATGTAAAAAGGTACTCTCCAATAGCTCTTGGCGTTTTTGATTGCTAATATCAGAAAAAAATAGCATAACAAATTTTTTTCCGCTTAAATTAATTGGTTGTGCTGTAACATTCAAATCAAATGAAATTAGATTTCCATCAATATTGGATGTAATTCTGGCTTCATTTGATGTTTTTTTGTTGGTTTTCAAACTTCGAAGTACTGCATATACTGCTCCACAATAACGACAAGCTTGACCGGTACCACATCCGTGAATGAAATCTTGAGAATGAATGCACCTTAATATTTCTCCGGGTCTGGAACCCATTGCATCCTCAATATTTTTAATACCAAAAGATTGAATAAATGCTTGATTTAAAAAAACCGCTTGACGCTCCTCATTGACTATCATTGCAATATTTGGAATTAAATTAAGAATTTCTTCAAAATGAGTTTGAAAGATTACTTTTGCTTCTTCTCTAACTTCTTCAAGACTCTTCCTTTTTGCCGGAGCAAAATAGGTATCAAGTGCTTCTTTCATAAAATTTTAGATTATTTAAATAAGGGTAACACAGTTTTTCCTAATTATTTAAGTAAAAAAGACTTTTGTTTTTAAATGAATAGATCAGAAAAAGTTTAAATATCAATTATTATATATCGCATAAACTAAGAAAAGACTTTGATTTACAATTTATTTGGATCTTTTTTTTCCAATAGATTACTCTTTTGTTATAATTTCAAAGATTTCATCCAAGCGTGGAGTCTTTCGCCTAAGGGTGATACAACGTTCCTCTTCACATCCTCGAAGGATGGCGATCAATTCATTCAAATGGATAGTAGGGATATCTAACTTCTCTCCAAACCATTTATTCATTTTATCTCTGTATTCAGGTTTACTCAGAGTGTATAAACAAGTTGGACAGGGGGTTACTAAAAAATCAGCTTCTACATTTTCGGCACTCTTTAACTTATTAAAGGTAATCTTAAGGGCTTCTTTAGGATTGATTAATAACTGTGAAGCACCCCATCCACAACAGCTTTCTTTTTCCTGATAATCGATCGGAGTACCACCAAAAAGAGAAATCAATTCATCTAATTTGGTTTTATCTTTTAAATATTCTTCAATTGTACTTTTATCCCTTGAAAGATTTAAGTAATGACAGCCATAATGGATAGCGACTTTAAGACCCTTTAAATCAAATTTTAGGGAATTTATAACCTCATTTTTTATCAAATACAAAAAATCTAAATCATGTATTAATTTAAGATTCAAATGTTCTATAATTTCATATTTATTGGGATAATTCTTACCAATTTCTTTCTCCTTTAATTTATTTAGGATTTCAGTTGTTTTTTTCTTTACTTCAGGGATTTTTAAAAATTCTCGACCTCTTAAAAGACTATTATAACAACCATTACAACTGAAAAGCACAATATCGGCCAATTGGTTCATCTCACTTAAATTCCGTTCATTGATAGCAGCGAATTGAGCGCGAGTTATTAGATTTCTCTGAAAAAAGGTACCAGAGCAACATGACTGATTTCTACACAGAGTTACATTTAATTGAAGTTCTTCTAAGAGATCTTGCATTCCAAATCTAACTCCAGGGAAATATGATTCAAGGCATGCTTTAAAAAGACATAATTTTTTATCTTTAAAATAATCTAAAGGATTTTCTGGATAATTTCTTTCAAGTTCCTCTAAATTTAGAGCTAAATTAACTGCTTCCATTGGCATCTAATTTTATTTTACTTTCTTTTGCTTTTTATCTTTAATTATATTTTTGCTTGCCTTGAATACATATTTTATTCGAGCAAAATTACATATTTCATTTAATTCTTCAATACGTTCTGGAGGTAATCCACCATCTAAAGGTTCATCCAACACAGTACCATTAGTTAAGAATTTTTCTGACATTTCTACATATTTTCGCAAATCATTGTATCTTGGACCATATCCTTTTTTGAAGCTTTCATTTCTCAAATTAATAATAAGTAAAGGGATATTGATATTGTCTTTTGGGCATACTCTTTTACAACGTTCACAGAGGTAACAGTACCATATATCTGAATCTTTTAGGACACTTTTATCTCCTCTTAGAACCTTTCTTATTATTTTTCTAATATTGAAATTAGATACTTTTGTTGCAGGACAATCACCAACACACTTCCCACAAGAAATACATTGAATTATATTACGATTTTCTTCGACATCTTCTACAAGTTTTTCATAAAAGTCCCAATTCCAGTCTGAGTCACTATAAGAATCCATTATTTCGTTTCTTTTTAATAAGTTATTAATATAACTCCAAATCTAGTTGAAATTTATTCTACATCGTAATAAAAATATTGTATTTATC
Organism: Promethearchaeota archaeon; assembly: GCA_048938855.1. Classification (GTDB taxonomy): domain Archaea; phylum Asgardarchaeota; class Lokiarchaeia; order Sigyniarchaeales; family SOKP01; genus Loki-b32. Next base: position 115,447 of record JBHLLT010000007.1, on the reverse strand, counting down.
ATTATAACTAAAAAAATACAAAGTATTTAATTAGCAAAATTTCTATAATATATATTCTAAGTTGAATTTATCTAAGTGCTATAATTAAAGGCAAAGTCTGTAAAAAGCAAGGAGAAATTTCTATGGTTCAGTACAAAGATGGCAACATATATCTAAAAATAGTATATTATGGAATGGCAGGTTGTGGGAAAACTACTATACTGGAAACCCTTTACAAACTAACAAAAGATGGAAAACAAGAAATTATTCCTGTTAGTGATATACAAAAAATTGATAGAACAAGTGGAGCAACGCTTTATTTTGACAGGGGGATTTTTCAATCAGCAAAAAAGAAGAAAATATACTATAGGGTTTATACAGTAGCAGGTCAACGTTCATTTACTGCTTTAAGACGTAAAGTCATAGATCAACTTGACGCTGAAACAGATGCTGTAATATTCGTTGTTGACTCCCAAATAAAATACTTTGAAGATAACATAGAATTTCTGACAGAATTAAAAAATATTACTAATAATAGACTTATTAAAGAAATCCCTTTTATAGTCATGCTTAATAAGCAAGATCTTAAAGAAGTGATTGATGAGGATGATTTTATTCACATATTAAAAAGAGAAAAGTTGTGGTATGAACCTGATCATGAACTTTACATCTGGAGTCCTTTGATTTATAAAACTTGTGCAATATATGAGAAGGAGAAAGATATCTATCGAAGTTTTCATGAGATAGCAAGAAGAACAGGATTATACCATATTTATGGAGATGGAAGCGCTCCTAGCGATAAAAGATTTACAGATACATCGATCTTAACACGTTAACTTTAAATATTTTGAATGAATCCAATATAAAAATAATATTTATTAATTCATAAATGAAATTATAACTAATTGTTAAAATTAGATTTTAAAAAAAAATAATAATTATCATAAGGTGTTTAATTATAGCTCTTTCTTATGTTGGATGGTTGAGCGGAATAACATCGTTAGGAGTGTTCGTTTTTTCTTTGGTATTTGGTTTATTCTTTGTTATTAAATCATTTAAAAAAAAATCAAGACTCTTGACATATCTAGGATTGGTTTACGTTTTTGCTGCTCTAGTTTATACTGGAGATGTCCTAGACTTTTTTACAATTCTAATAACGGGCACTAATATAGATAATTCATTTGGTATCATCGGACTTATAAATTGGATGTGGTTTCCTGGAGCTGTTGTTCCTGCTATGTACATCGGTGCTATTCTCTTAACTCCAAATAAAAAATGGTACATTTTATCAGTTTATATAATTATAGGGATTATATTCGAATTGTTTTTGTTTTTAGATTTATCTGGATCAGTCACTTTTGTTAACCCTGCAATCCCTGGAAACGACTTAATAAATGACAATCTAGTTTTTGAATCAATTGCAGGTATCGCCGCTTTAATATTTTTAGTTTCTCTTCTAATATTTCTTGGAATTGGTTTCCTAAATAAGGGAATTAAATCTTCAGGGACTTTGAGGACAAAATTTCTCCTTATTTCGGTTGGAGCATTTATTTATATAATCGGTGCTGTGTTAGATGGATTGTTTTCTCCTGGTTTAATTTTAATTTTCATACGATCAGCTATGGTCCTTTCAGCTTGGTTTTTTTATTTCGGACTTCGATAATAAAGAATTTTATCATAAATTTTTTTTTATTTATTTAGAAATTTGAATTGTGTAGAACTAGATTCACAGGTTTAGGAACAAAATTATACAATCTCGTAATCAATAGACAATTGTTCATTCATCTGTTTCGTTAAAAGTTTTAGATGTGTTATATATTCATTTAAAGATATTTCTTTGTTTTGATATCTATCGCTCAGCTTCTCCATGAGGTAGAAGGGACTAAATTTAATGAATCGGACATCTGAAAAAAGAAAAACAAAACCTTTAGTTTCATATATGAATTTTTTGTCTAAAAGCTCGTCAAAGAGTTCTTCTTTGTTATTTAAAATGCTGAGGCATTCGTTTACTGTTAACTTTTTCTCTCTTAGAGTCTTTATAAGAGAAAATACATCTTTATTAAATAGAACGGTTTGAATTGTAGTTTTGTTTTCGAAATCGGACAGATTATAGTAATCAAAATAATATTCTTTTAATGATTCTTTAAATTTATTAAGATCTTTTAATTCTAATTGTTCAGAAGGTAGAGTTTTTGGAGGAATGCGAGTACAAGAGAGATCCTTTACTAAGAAGTAGCATTCTTTACTTCCAGGAACATTTTTTTTTTTAATAAGGTTTTCATGAAGAAATGAAATTAATAATAAATCAATATTTACTGTTGAGAAACCATATTCATGCCTTAGAATATTTATCAATTCAGATTTGGATATAACACCATTCCTAAGGATTTCTAAAATCGTGGATTTTATCCGATCTTGAAAGAAGTTAATTAAATTTTCTTCTTCATCTAATTTAGAATAATTTCTAATGGTATTAAAAGCTTCAGAGATTGTACGAGTGATTTTATTTGTATTAATTAATTCTATTAAATTTTTACTTATGAGTCCTAAAATTTCAGGGGATTCCCTTATAATATCTTCAAGATTTTCTTTTTGTTTATAGACTAAAATAAGAAAATAATTTTCTCCTTCAAATTTATGGATAATGGAAACATACTTGTTATCTTCATCTTCAGGAATAAATTCAATTACAGTATTTTTCTTGTCTAACTCATGTTTTGCCCATATTTTTAAAAATAAGTCCTTTGCAGGGAAATCTTTTTGAGGAGGATATTGTATGATTGGCTCTGGACCGGTCGATGTTGACCAATGAATTAGAATTATTCTTTCCATAATTATTAACGGAAATTAATTGTCTTAAATTTTGTTTTTCTTTTTTATTAATGGTTTTCTAGCTTATTTAATTTATCTTTTTGGAGATTTATAATAAATTGTGCTAAATTGTTAAGAATTCTAAAGTTTATTAAAATAAAGTTAAAATGAATAAGGAAATCTTAACGTTGGAGAAATTTAAAATTCAAAAATGAATTTATTAAAAGCAAGTTATTTTTTTTAAAAAAATTCGGGATAATTTTGTTCTATCTTATTTAAGGTTATAGCTAATAAATTGAGGACCTCCTCACTGTTATTATTATTAATATTGGCTACAAATTGGTCAATAATCTGGTTTCCTGTTGCTATATCAGCTTTAGTTTTTACCTTTTTATGGCGAAATAATAATTCAAATTCCTTCTCAAGCCATACTAAATCGTCTTTTAGACTTTCTTCCATAACTTTTTCATATTCTCCACTAACAGTCATGATAATCCTCCTATATTTTTATACCGAATACCTCAAATTTAATATTCTCAAATTGATCATAAAAAAGCGATTATTTAAAATTAGTTGAAGCGAAAAATTTTTATAACAATAGGACGTACAAAATAGATTTGTGTGCAAAAAAATCAATTTGAAATAATAAAATAGGAAAAGTGACAAATCTTAATATTGATTTTAATCCAAGGCTCTTAATAGAAAATAATCTAGAACTATTATGCAATGGATTGAAGAATTTTTAATTTTCTAAATCTTTAAAGCAATACCTATTAAAGATTTTCGAAAGTTCATAAACTGACTGTATATTGTTGGATCTTATTGCTTTATTAAGAGTATCATAGAATTTTGGTAAGTCTAATTCATAAAATTCCTTTGAATCCCTTAAGAGTTTTTCTTTTTCTTTCATAAAAGAATTAATTATTGAATCAGTAAAAAAAAAGAATAGTATCACAATAATATGTGCAACAAAAAAGAATTTTATAAAGCCTCTTATTCTTGGAATTGAATATTGGCTTTTGAGTTCTTTGAAATATTTTTAACATTTGAGTCAAGAATTAGGATTTGATCGCCTGAGAGAGCAGATAGATTTTCTATTTGGCAGTTTGAGATATTAATTTGTGTAGCATCCGAAAGTCGTAACCTTTTTGTCATAATAGAATTATTAATAGATATTTTAGAGCAATTCTCTAATATTAAATTTCTTAATTTCGCATTTGATATTGAAATATTTGCAGAATTTATCAAATGAAGAACTCGTATGTTAATTCTATTGAATTTTATATAATCAAGAGAATTTGACAAGGTAATGTTATGTTCTTTTATGTCATAATGATGCGTTTCTACAATTTCAATTAAATACGGATCATCAACGGTACCAGATCCATTTAACTCAAAATCAAATGGAGCAGACCATTCATAAGTAAACCGTTTAACATTGAATTTCATTTTTTTACCATTTGAAATTTCTTAAAATCTTGAGAATATTAATCATATATGAATTACAAGATTTATAATACATAAGTGAAATAGAATATTTATCGGTTCTTAAGGTTAAAAACAATAATCTAGAAATTGAATTTTATCTTTCAAAATCCTTATTACTTTTCTAACATTTGAGTTAAGAATTAGGGGGTGGTTGATTGGGATTAGTACCAGTTCTTTTCTTTTCATAATATCTCGCAAAAATATAATATGTTAAAAACATAACTGCTAATACTGCAAAAATTATCAATAAGATATTATTGAAGAATGCAGATTGAGCATTTATTACATCTATTGGCAAGCTAGCTAAATCAATTGGAGGAGGAGGAATTCCTAGGGAAGCCCCTAGCCAAGAATAAAAGAACGCTCGTGGAAATGATCCTACTAAAGTTCCTAATGTATATTTCTTTATATCCATATCGACTAAACCCGATGCATAGCTTATTGGATCAAAAGCTATAAATGGTAAAAATCGAGCAATTAATATCGCAACTATTCCATATTTATGAATGAAGTCATCAGCTAGATTAATTGCTTTTTCTCCTACAAATTTTTCAGCTAAAGGCCTTCCACCTCGTTTGCTGATGAAAAAGCATAGTAACGCGGCGCTCATTGACCCTATAACTCCCATAAAGCCGCCTAATACAAGTCCCCATATTATTCCTGTTGACAATAAAACAAGCTCAGATGGAAGAGGAATAATAAGACCTTGAATTGCCATTATTCCTATAAAAAGGAATATACCGGCAATTCCTAAAGCAAAAATTGGATTGACAAACCACTCGACGACGATACGGTATAATAGAGTTGGATTAAAGAGATATACATAAATAACCAAAGCTATTGAACCTACGATTAAGGCAATAAAAATGCCAATATAAATTTTTGTTTTTGTATCAAGTTGAGAGAAATCAAAGAGATTTTTAAAATACTTTTTCAATTTTGTTGAAAACGATTGTTTTTCTTTACCTTGCTTTTCTGAATCATTTGTTTCCATTCTAATCAAATTATAGATTAAAAATTAAGTAACATAAGTAATTTAGATTTCTATAAAAACTATATTTTTCAATATTTATGTATTATCTAAATATCTCTCTTAGTCTAATAATGGAACATTTTAAATAAAAAAATAAATATTTAGGAATAATACAAGAAAATTCTGCTATATAATTAGGATATTAAAGAAAAATGATAATCATGTTAGAAAATTTAAAGAAATCCTTTACTATGAAATTATTGTTAGGTGTGATAATATTATGGGTTATTCTTGCCATAATTTTTGGTTTTACTGACTTACAGATATCGATATTAGTTGTTGATGAGAATTCAGCGTGGGGTATTTTTGGTAGAGAATATGGAGAAGCTCCTGGTTATGGATTAATTGCTATTGCGTTATCTGCTTTAATTGGAAGCTATAATGACAATTTAAAGAAACAAAAGATTTCCGCATATGTTATAATAGCTATTGGAGCGATTTTAATTGTTTTAGGATTTGTCTTTAATGAACAAGTTTTAGTTATTGATGGTGCTGCCGTTTCTATTTTCGTATTTATATTTCTTATTATAACATTTAATAAAAATTGGAAGAATTATAGAAAAATTTCAGCAATTATAGTTATTTTAGCTATTTTAAATCCGTTATTATTTGTGCAAATTACAAAGATTTTAGTTGGACGGATAAGATTTAGTGCTTTGGTAGCACCTACTTATACAGGTTATACACCATGGTTTTTACCCCCAGGACCACTTTCAGGAGGAAATTCATTCCCCTCCGGACATACAAGTTTATCCTTTATGTTTTTACCCTTAATAATACTTGTTAAAGACCGTAAATTGAAAGATCCTATTCGAATCTTGATTACATTTTTAGTATTGAGCTGGGCGATATTTGTTGGTTTATCAAGAGTAATAACTGGTAGTCATTTTGCTTCAGATGTTTTATTTTCAGCCATGGTGGCTAGTGTTATTACTATTCTACTCTATCGGAAATATTATATCAAAAAAACTGAATAATATTGTAAAATTCATTTTAATTAACTATTATCATAAAGGAGAATAAATTTGAGAAAAATTATTAGAGATTTTTATTATTTAGGAGATTCTGGTTGCTCAGTTTATTTGATACAAACCCATAGTGAAGATGGTCTTGTTTTGATAGATTGTGGAATGAGTCTTAATCTCATAAAAAAGATTAGTCGAATCGATTTGAATCCATTGGATATTAAACATTGTATTATTACTCATTTTCACATTGATCATATTGCTGCTTGTTATGACCTTAAACAACTTAATAAAAAAGTTAACTTTTACGCTCATGAATTAGATGCAAACGCAATAGAAGAAGAAGGACATGACAAGGAAACTGCAGCTAAATGGTATGGAGTAAATTATAAACCAGTAAAACTTGCAAAAAAATTGAAAGGTGATCTTGAGATCCTAAAATTTGGAATATATGATTTTCAATGCATTCATACTCCAGGCCATACTCCTGGGTCTATCTCAATTCTCATCGAGACAGAAGATAATCTAAAAATATTATTTGGTCAAGATGTGCATGGTCCTATTATTCCTGGAGTTAGTAATTTTAAGGAATATCAAAAATCCTTACATAAATTGTTAAATTTGAATGCAGATATTTTATGTGAGGGGCATTTTGGGATATTTCAACCCGCAGATGAAGTTAAGCAATATATAAAACAGTATATCGATTGAATTATGAAAAATTCAGGATTCTGCTTTTTCTTCCTTACCCGTAATTTCGGTTATATCTAATCTGAGCATTCCTGAGTTTTCATATGTCTCATCTTTTTTAAGGAATTTATTTTTAGTAGCAATAGGATCATTTTCTAACTGATTCAATAATACTGTAAAACCAATTTTTTTTTCTTCAAGTGTTTCGATAATATTCATTTTTCCCCGAAACACTACGGAACGGTATTTCTGACCACATCTCTCCTCATATCCATTATCCTCTATGACAGTTCCACAAACATAGGGGTTAGCATTTATAAAGTCTATTTTTTGTCCTTCTTTTGCGCAGTGAAAATATAAAGCATTTTTAGATTCATCATATCCATAACTTAATGAGACGATATAAGGTTCATTTTTTTTGCTCATTGATATAATGGCAAACTTGCCTTTTTTCAACAGCTCAATCATTTCTTCTTTATTTGTTATTTCCTTTTCCTTCCTTTTTACATGATATTTTGCCAAAATTAATACCCTCAGAAAAAAAATATAGAAATTACTAAAATTAAATATTCCTTAATTTAAATTTTCACCAGCAAAAAATCTTCTTATTAAAGTTAAATATTACTCTCCTTTTAGAACATTATCATTAATTTTATCAAACTTCTACTATTTATAGATTATAAGATGGTTCTAGAGGATTGGCATACACATAATCAATTATGTCGCCATGCGGTTGGTAATATTGAAGATTATGTTAAAAAAGCTATCGAAATGAAATTGGATCTTATTGGAATAAGTGATCATTTCCCATATGAATATCTTAAGAGTGGTAATATTTCGATAGAGCAGGTACCATATCAAGAATATTCTATGAAATTAAGTGAGATTGAATCGTACTTTTCCATTGTCGAAAAACTAAAAAGAAAATATAGTAATAAAATTCAAATAAGAATAGCTTTTGAAATCGATTATTTCAGAAGTCAAGAGGAGGTATTAAATAAGTATTTTAAAAGTAGGGCTAAGGAATTAGACTATATTTTAGGATCAGTTCATATGCTGCATGGAAAATCAAGATTGTTTGCGTTTGATGATGAGAGATTCATAAACATGTATAAGGAATATGAGAGTATCGATGATATTTACTTAGAATATTACCAGAATTTACAGAGTATGATTTCTTCAGAAGATTTTGATTTTGATATCTTAGGGCATTTTGATTTACCTAAAAAATATAATAAAAGAGCAATCGATACGGATTTAGTTATGAATGAAGCGTTAAATACACTAGAGCTTGTTAAAAAAAAAAATTTAACAATGGAGATTAATACAGGAGGGTTAAGGAAAGAAGTAAAGGAGCAATATCCTAGTTTTGAAATTGTTGAAAAAATGTATGAATTAGATATCCCAATTCTCCTAGGATCAGATGCTCATTCCCCAAATGATTTAGCATATAAATTTAATAGCATGATAAAACAAGTAAAAGAAATAGGGTATAATTCTTTGGCTCATTACAATAAAAGAAAAAAGACTTTCAAGGAAATTTAGTAATTTGTGATTGTGATTATAATGAATGAAAATAAAAGTGATAAATGCGAGATTTGTGGTAAACAGTTAATTTATGCCATTAAACAGGAAGATTATAAGGATTTATTATGTGAATTTTGTGGTAAAAAGTTTCATTCTAATATTTTTTGTGAAGATGGGCATTATATTTGTGATGAATGCCATTCTAAAGGTCCAATTGAGATTATAGAAAGAATTTGTGAAGAAACAAAAATTAAGGATCCATTTGAATTAGCAGATTTAATAATGAGACATCCTAAATTCAAAGTATATGGACCTGAGCATCATGTATTAACTCCCGCTGTTATTTTAACATCATTAAAAAATAACAATATTATGAAACCTAATGGGGAGAAGATAACATTTTTTGATATAAAAGAAGCAATAAGAAGGGCTTCTAAGATCCCAGGGGGATGGTGTGGATTTTATGGTTCTTGTGGAGCAGGAATGGGCTCCGGAGTGGCAATAAGCATATTTACAGGAGCTACGCCATCCACAGATAAACCAAGAACATTAGCAAATCAAATAACATCAAGATCCTTAGATAAAATTGCTGATGATTTAGAACATTGCTGTAAAAGGTCTGTAAGGTTATCAGTCATAGAGACTCTAAACTTTTTAAAAGAGAAATTTAATATTAATTTGGAGTATAAGTGTAAGAAATGTATATTTCCACATATCAATAAGAAATGTGAACGTGATAAATGTCCGATATTTTAATATAGACCTTATATTTTCCTGCTTTGGATCCACCCTTCTGTAGAAATAGAACTAAGTAATTTAATATGTTTCGGATCTTTTGTATGAATTACTAAGTTATTATCATTAGAACTCCCAATTATAGCTAAAAATAGTTCTTCTCCATCTCTAGTCAACACATATCTATCTTTACGTGCATAATTTCTTAGAGCAATATTTTCAAGGCTTTCAAATTCCTCAAGAAGTTCTCTATGCTCTTGAATTTCAGAATTGATTGTACAAGCAATTTTCATGGTGACAGATGATCTAAGTTCATATAGATAAAGTTCTTGTAAATCTTCAATAGATGGAACTACAATTGTAATATTTGCTATAGCATTTTCGAGAATTTCTCTCATCTTTTCAAGGATAACTGATTTTGGGATTTGAACGTTTGTATAATCAATGATTTTAACATCAGAAAAACTCCTTTGTGCTTCTATAAGTTTCTCATTTTCTAACTCTAGGCTTTCTAAATCCTCATCAGCTTTAGATAATTCTTCATTTAATATATCGATCTCCTTGCGAAGTTGATCAATTTCCTCCTGTTTCTCATTTAATGTAGTCTTATCAACTGCAGTTGAAGTTAATTTCTTGATTTGTTCATCTTTCAAAGCAAGGCTTTTTTCTAATGTTTTAGTTCCCTCGTCCTTTGTTAATAATGTTTTTTCGAGAGTTTCAATAGTGGAGTCTTTTAATGACAGAGCGTTTTCAAGAGACTTACACATGTCATCTTTTAATTTGATGAGGTTATCCTTAGCTTCTAATTGTTTTTTTAAGGAATTTATTTCATTCATGAAATTTATTTCATTCATTAAAGATCACTTTGTATTTTACTTAAGATTGGATTGATAATTTAAGTTTAAATGTAACCTTTTAAGAAGATCACAATGTTTTTTATTTATCATTTTTAATATAATGATTAAAATTTATAAGTTTAATATATCTGCTTTTTTTTCCCTTTTTTATTACTAAATCTGTCTATTAATTAACAAGCTTAAATAATAATTTTACCGATAATCTTAAAATTATTATTAACTTATTAGAATATCTTTTTATTTTCAAATATACAATATTCACTATGGATGAACAAGATAAAATTTTAGATGAACTAAAGGCAGATGTGTCTGAAAGAATTGAAAAAGAGCTTGAGGCATCTTCCGCGATATTAGGCATTAATGTAGGTACTCCAGAGGGTACTAAAATTGCTAGTCGTTTTAAAAAAGAGATTAAAATGACCATTGGGGAAGTAACGGCAGCAAATAGTAGTTTAGTCTTTCTTTCATCCAAAATGTTAAAGGATTCTTTAAATCAGGAAGTTAGTTACAATCTTATCTTTGGAAAAGAAAAGATTGTTCTTTCGATCCTGGCAGAAAATATAACTATGATCATATATCTAAATAGAGAGATAGCTGAGCTTGAGGGCTTAGATTCATATATAGAAAGACTACAGAAATTAAATTTACAAATATCTGCTATTATCGAAACATCGGATATCCTGAAGGAAGAAATATTTAAAGGTCTTAAAAGATCCATACCAAATACTTTGGTTTTGGCAATTATCACCAAAGATGGTTTACCAATTAAAGTCCAATCCACTATGCCTGAACCAATTTTATCTGCAATGGTCGCCGCATTATATAATTTATCTGGTGTGCTGTTAGAAAGCCACATGGAATACTCAATTATAGGGGGCGAAAATGGTTCAGTAATATTGCACGATCTAGATGAAAACAGGGTTTTAGCTATTGCAGTTCCTGAATCAGATGGTAGGAAATTAGGGACATATATTGCGAAGATAAAAGCAATAATTCAATAGTGTAAATTACTAATCCTAAAAAAAGAGCTGTATTCATTATGTATGGAGCCAATTGTATTTGAATTCGTGACCTTTCACATAACAAGCGAGCAATCTTCTACTGATCTACAACCCCGAATTATAAAGTATTAGATTACAACTAATTGATTTAGTTAATAAAAAATCAAAATTAATAGAGATGAGATAAATTTGGGTGAAATCAAGACATCTGTATTTATAGCATCCTAATAGGTTAGATCTTTTAAAATTATTCACAAATTTCCTATATAATTCAAAAAATTTTGAATAGAAATAGTTTTCATAAAAAATATTTAACTATTAATAAAAAGGTTTAAGAATTATTCAAGTATTCATTGTTAGCATTATAAATTTCAACGAGAAATTAATTTTTTAGAATTATTATATCAAATTTTTTATAGATGGTTTTAAATAAGCTGCAAAAAGTTTTATTTTCAATAACATAAATAAGGTGTACATTTATTTCAGTATTTAATCTAAATAGCATAGGGTTTACAGAACAATTACACGATATTAACATTAAAATTATTCTGGCAGATTTAGGGAAAAATGAGACCCTTCAAAAACATATCAAAAGTAAATTTGGCAATAATTATAAATTATCGGTCGGTATTGACATTTTGACAAAAGATATAATGTTTGAACCCGATTTGAGTGGAAATTTGTCAATATGGAATATAAGTGGAGAGAATATAATCGAAATAGTTAAAGATTTATACCTAAAAGAGGAGGATATGACATTAATTGTTTTTGATCTAACAAAGTTAATAACCTATGATCAAATGAACAAATATCTTTCGATGTTACAAGAATTCAACTTGGAAAAATATCCATTTATATTAATAGGAAATAAACCTTGTTTTCTGAAGAGAGATGGTATTTTTATATATTCGAATGAGGCTAAACGGTTTGCGGAAAATAAAGGTTGTATTTATCTAGAGGTCTCCGCTGAAATTGATTCTGATATTGATAGAATGTTTAATCAGTTAGCAAAAAGAATCTTGAGTTCTAGAGCACAGGTATAATTATATAATAGTCTATTAACAATTTTTTTATCATACGTAAGGTAGTAATAAAGTTCTATGAACAATATTAATCGTCAAAAATTTTGGTGAAATTTGAAGATATAAATAAAAATTAGAGAGAATGATTTGTATGGAAAATATGTCAGATTGTAGGGAGCTTCATGAATTTAAAATGCAATTAAAAAAAGTAATTATTCCTTTCGAAAAATTTTTTAGAGAAAATGAAAAAAATATCAAAAGTACAACGATCATAGAAGAACCTTCCAAAATAGAAGTATAAGATATTTTATATATTAAAGGAGTAAGGGGTTTTGAGCAGAAGGAATCATAAGTTATGTAATTCCATAAGAATTGATTGGTTTTTGAGACTTTTATTAGTTATATTGATATTAATGGCCTCCTTTACTCCATTTTATTCAACTATTTTGAATTCGTCTCAAGAATATAATATAAATAGAGAAAATCGTGGTTTAAGGACAGCATCTTCTAATGGTGGAGGATATATCATGAATTATAGCGCAGCTTATTCATGGATAGAAATCTCATCATCTGGTACACTTATGAATATTTCAAATGAAGATGATAGCTATGAAGCAATTTCTTTTATTAGTGAGGGTTGGAATTTCACTTATTATGGAAAACAAAATAACATCATTTTTGTTAGCACAAATGGCTGGATGAGTTTTACTAATTTAGGAGACACCCATTCTACTTGTGCACCAATACCAGATTTAAATAATAAGAATATAGACTGTGTTGCTTTACTTTGTAGCGATTTAAATCCTTTTAACGGAGGAGAAATATATTATGAATTTCGAGGAGTATCACCTTTCAATTATCTAGTAATAGAATATCACAATATATATAGTGATGATAATAATTATATAGGAAGTTTTGAAGTTATTTTTAATCAATCTGGAATGATTAAATTCCAATATCAAAATATTAACTATTTAAGTCAATATGATGCGATTGTAGGATTGGATCATGGAGATCTAATAAATTACAATTCTTTTTCCGGCATTAATAAAAATAATTTACCATACATAAATAAAGCAATAGAATTCACATTTAATGATATTTCTGAGATTACCTATCAACTTGATGTTGCAATTGACGATGAATATACTTGGATTGTAACAGAAATAGATAATTCTCTTATGGATAAGATTTTTGGATCAAATTGGGAAAGTATTTATGGAATTTTTTCTGACCCTACGAAACTTTCTAAATTTAAATTGAACATAACAGGAATTGTAGAGAATTCAACTCATTGGGATATAACTTATTCTATTTGGAATTGGACTAATAAAGAAAACGATTTTAATCCTACACCAGATGGAATTGATCTATTGTCATTTCGAAAGGAGCCATTAAATTATACATTTCCTCACAATTTAACACACATTTTTCCATTTTTTATACCGACTCCTATTTTTCATTATTTAAATAAATCAAATTTACAAGAATCTTTTTCAAGCATAATTAGTTATGGAAGTGATGGAGCTTATGTAGAATTGGGAGACAGTATTATGTCTTCGACTATAATAAATGGACACAATATAGAATTTGGTAGAAAAGCTCATTACAATAAATATGGTATATTAGATTGGATGGATTTTTACTATTTAAATCAATCATGGGAAAGTGCTGAAGAAAAATCAGTTTTCACAATTTATAATTTTTATGATGCATCTAAACCATCATTTATAGGTGTTAATGAATCAGATATTTATAGTTATGGGGTTTTCTATAGTGAAAGAAATGCACCTCAAATACCCTTAAGAAACTATACAAAAATGCCCAACATCTTTAATATAAAAATTGATTTTATTGGTGGTTTTGATACATATATAAATCGTTCATTAATTATTATTAATAATTCTCAGGCTGTATCGGCAATAAATCCATTTACTGCAGAAAATCACCCTGAAATATACTATTTACCTCAAAATTTAACTAGATTTACTCATTTAAATAGGATTATATTACCAATGGATGTTAATTGGTCACTCCTTGATTTTATTCGCTCAGATATCGTTTCCACTTCAAATGGTTTTATCATGAGTTTAATTCTATTCGACGATATCCTCGAATTCGAGTATGAATATACGTCAATTGGTTTATTAGATACTTATTCAGAATATTATAATGGAAAAGAATATTTTACAGTAAGATTCAATGACTTTACTTATCAAATTGATGATTCTGATCCAATTATCAATATTCTATCTCCTCAAGATAATCAGATTTTTGGAAGAATTGCTCCTTTCTATAATATTTCTATTATTGAACCTAATTTAGACAAAATATGGTATACTCTAGATGGTGGTTTGAATAATGTAACAATAACAAATATGAGTGGAAAAATTAATCAAATATTATGGAATACTTTGCATCCAGGTCATCTAACTATTAGATTCTATGCGAATGACACTACGGGATATCTCAGTTATAAAGATGTTATGATAAATAAAAAATATGAACCTGATAATGGTATTATAATATTTTTTATCTTCATTTTATCATTTGCATCCGTGGTTGCTGTATCAGGAACTTCATATTATTATTATCAGAAAATATATAAAACTAAAACTAGAGAAATTCCGCCCATTATTGAAACAGAAGATAAAATTTATCAATCCTGGCTTGGTCCTTCTGCAAAAGAAATTTTGAATACTGTTTCTAACAAGAAATCATTATTTAATATTCTTGACAAAGATATTCTTGTTGATGATACATCCAAGGAAGAAAGAATATTACTCACAACAATAAATAATGAATTTCTGAAAACAATTGATGAATTGGGATTTGATGAAAATGAGAAACAAGAATTCGTAAAGGAAATGCTTGCTTTGAGTCCAAAAGAAAGAGACGAAATACTTAAAAATATTATGTCAAGACGATTTATAGGCTCAGAACCATTTTCAAAAGAAATTGTAAGTAATTTAACTAATAGGGATTTTTTACTACAGATTTTTGATGAGAATATAACCATAAAGAAGAGAACTCACTTAGAAAATATAGAATTAACAATTGTTTCAGAAAAATTTTTAAATAAGGTTGATGCAATAGGTTTGAAGGGAAATACGAAAATTATGTTTATAAAAGAAATGCTAGCATTAACTCCAAAAGAAAGGAATGAAATTATAAACAATATCTTGGATAAACTAGATAAAACCGAAATCTAAAATTAATAAAGCAAAATAAGAAAGTTATTATAAAAGGGGAGAAATAATTACTACCTATGAACAAAGTGTCTTAGAAGTAATTAATGAATATTTAGATAAGAATAGATTCTTCTGTGTAAACGATATTATCCCTTTTATAAGTTCTAGATTTGCGAAATCTGGCGTAAATATTAATATAAATGGAATTAAGACTATTTTAAAATCTCTTATAGAAAAAAATTTTGTAGTAGAGGGGTCCAAACTCACAAAAGATGAAATTTTATTAAATTATAATAGAAAAAGAATATACAAATATATTCAGAAAAATCCTGGAGTTTATTTTTATAATATTGTTTCTAATTTAGATCTCAATATTCCCGTAGTAGAGTGGCATCTGAATATTTTAATCAAGTTTATGTATATTTGCAAAGAAAAAATTGAGAATAAAGAAACATATTTTGATATTAATGTAAAGGTGGAGGACAGAATAATAATTTATTTAATATCAAGAGATAAGTGTAAAGAAATAATAAACTTACTAAAAGAACATCAGGAAGGTATAACAAAAACTCAAATTTCAGAGCAATTAAATATGCATTCCACTACAGTGACTAAATATACTGACAAACTTCATGAAAATGGGATCCTATCTAAAAAGCCTCTTGCAAATAAGACTTTATATTTTCTAAATAATGAAAATTACAGTAAATTTAGTCAAATTTAAATCTTTTTGATCTACCTATAATGGAATAATTGTACAAAAAGATATTTTCTTTTTTTTCAAGTGAATAAATTGAATTTTTCTCTATACTCAACCGACAAAAAAGTATAATTACTATAGCGAAATATTAGAAAAAATATTAACTGGTTAACATTTAACTAAAAAATCTCCCATATTTTAAAAAATTTCAAAGATTATTCCAAAGTTTTCAATTTTCTTTTCTATCATGTGAAAAACTGGAAATTGGACAATTTACTTAATATTTAAATATGTAATAATTATTTTTTTTATTTGCAAAATAGTAAGTGACAAGAATATCAAAATTAGGGTATACATATATTCTATGAATAAACTTAATACCAAAATAATAATATCGTTAACCGCTGTATCTCTTTTCATTATTTTTACAGCAGTATTCACAATTCAAGAAAATTGCTCTAATTCTAGAATCAATAAAGACCCCGCCAATAATTTATTAAATCTTGATTTAAATGATGGGCTTCAAGAATCTGAAAATCTTTCGGTTTGCCAAAAATTCCAAGATTTTTGGACAGACGTTTATGCCCAAGATGCAGTTAATTGGAGTTATTTAGATTGGCGGAATTATATAATATTACAGATATATGGTGATTCTGAGAATAATTTAAATAATACAATTACTAATGATCCTCTTTTTGAAAATAATATTGATATCTTCACTATTTATGTTATGGGAAAGTATAATAATTCTTTAACTGACGAAGAGATTACGAACTTAAAAAGTCAAATAATTCATAATACGGTTCATATTGGAGATATCCTATATTTGAAAAATGATGATGATCAACTAAAGTTATACATCAATATTGAGGTAGAATCATCCCCCTCTATGTGGTATGTAGCTGATCATTTAAAGATCTATCTAAAGTCTAATAATTCAAATGGAAAATGGTACAATGCATCAGGTGATCATTATGTCAAGGTATATGATATTTCTAATTTAGAATTCTCTGATTTAATCCATACAGATGGGAAATCTGAAAATCATATCCTCGGTCCTATAATACTTAATACTAATACTATTGAAGAAAATATATCTTTAATAGCTAGTGTAGAATATTTTCTTAATTTTCTATGGGATGATTATGTTGAAAAATTAGAATCTTTTAATCTGGCTGATGATGATGTATTCACTCCGGAAATCTCATACACATATACAGGCAATTACACTGATGGGGATCCTGGACAACTCATTGTTAATGCTTCAGATAATTCAGGTTTAACTT
>JBHLLT010000007.1:0-98062 GCA_048938855.1 Promethearchaeota archaeon | reverse complement strand
TAGACCCCAGCGGGATTTATGATGTGCCTAGCACTCTGGGGATTCATGAATTTACTTTTACGGCTAGTGATGCAGATATTGATAGACTTGGCGATTGTTTAAATACCACTATAACTGTTTCAATCAATATTACGGATGATGACATTTTATCTCCAGTTATAACATATATTTATACAGGCAATTACACTGATGGGGATCCTGGACAACTCATTGTTAATGCTTCAGATAATTCAGGTTTAACTTTAGACCCCAGCGGGATTTATGATGTGCCTAGCACTCTGGGGATTCATGAATTTACTTTTACGGCTAGTGATGCAGATGTTGATAGACTTGGTGACTATTTAAATACCACTATTACTGTTTGGATTAACATTACGGATGACGACGATGAGGGCCCCTTAATTATAGATGTGGATATTATTAATAATAGAGTTTATGATTACTATGAGTTTATAATTATTGTTATTTCAGTTGAAGATGCATCAGGAATTTCTGATCTATTTATTGAGGTTAATGATACTCGGTATTATGATGATGACAGAGATAACCAAATTTTAATTGAAAATCCAAGGCTTCTTGAGATTTTTAATTATTTTACAGTCGTAGCAATAGATGCCGATAATGATCGCGAAGAAGATCAAAAAGTTTCTGAGCTTATTTGTTCTTTTGAAGTTTTCGATGATGATTCTACACCTCCAGAGATACATTTTTATTATGAGGATTTTAGTTATCAATTATCCATTGTTGATAATGATGGTATTGAAGATAGTAAAGCTACTGGAGAATTTTTCTTAATTGATGAACAAGGTATAATATTGCAATCTGGTGTTATTTTACTCGAAGATGTTAATTACACAATCAATATACCATTAAAACCAGGAAATTATTGTTTAGAAGTATATACAACAAATAATGACCGGGATTTTGAGGGTGATGAAGAATATAACAATGAAATATTTCGGATTAGTGTAGATCTTGAAAATTGTTTTCTCCGCGTGGATAAATTATTAGGAGATTTAATTGATTATGTAGATGAAAATCTCTACTTTATAATTGCTAATAGTATAGGTTTTAAATTATGTTTTGCCCGACAAGATTTATGGCAAGCTTATTTGCTTGTTGAAGCCGGAGATCTTAATAAGGGAGTGTTTAATGAGCTTATAATTCAAGCAATTATAGAGTTTGTAGAATTCGAGACAGAATTCTATAACAAAATTGATTTAATATCTACCGCAATAATAGATGATATGATCTCATTTCTCCATCAAATAAGGAATTTTGTTGTATTAATGATGGGAAATTCTGTTGATTATGTTAAAGGTATTAGTTGTGGATATGATATTGCTTCAATTGAAGTTGAGCTTCTGAATCTTGAGGATTTTATTGAAGAACAACTTGGAGATTGCAATTGTAAATATTTAGAACATCTAATAAAATTGAGTGCTATGCAACTAGAACTCGCAATTATTAAACTTTCTCGTGATATTAATCCAGATTCGGCATTATCATTAGCTAAGCAATTTATAGATCGTGCTAGGGAAGAAACACTTGATTTATTAGAAAATAACAAGATCTCAGTAGATATATCGTCCATATTATTAGATTCACTTAATAATTGTTATTCTAAAATTGAAGAACTTGACTTAAATAATAGTTAAATCAAATAATTTTAAATAAAAAGTAAGGAAAGGATGAATCATGGCAGTATACGAACAAAGTAGAAACTTTATAGATTATTGCCATAAAATACAAAAATTGTGCCGAAATGAATATAATTCACCTGCATTTTCCAAAAAATTAATTGAAATACTAAAAAATCTAAATGAAATTCAACAAAAATCGAAGTTAAGGCTTTCTATATATCTCATTGATAAATCTGATGAAGAATAAGGTTAAATGAGTCATTATATAGGCAAAAGATTATCTTTAATTCAAAATAGAATCATTTGTTTGGATTAACTTTTAAATTCTATATTATATAAATTAATTTTATTTTATCTTCCCTATAGTTATAATTGGAAATGTCGCTGTAATTGTTTGGATTACTGTTCTTGGTTATGTCGTGTTTAAAGAATAATAGCCAATTATCCAATTATTTTTTTTATTTTACTTACAACCTTCATAGCTCCCGAATAAGACTCAGAAAGATTATTCCCCTTATATAATATTGTACAAATAGGCTCACCTTTTAAAATGTTACTTTTTGGCTCACTTTTATCATGAATATGTTTTAATGCATTGATTTCTGATAAAAGACTTTTATCTACTTCTTTTGAGGCAAAATAGATAAATTTTGTCGCGAAAGCGAGTGGTTTAGCAGTACTAATTATTTTTTTAATAGCCTTCCATTTTTCGGGTACAAAACTTTTAATATGCAGATCTAAAAGATTTATATTTAATACACTCTCAGAAACTCTAATTGAACCCGGAATTCTTGGATTGCATTCCATTAGGTATGAGTAATGGTCTTTTAATACAAAATCAAATCCGTTAATCCCCTTTAAACCTAATTTTTTTGTTAAGAACATTGAAATTTCTGAGATTATTTCTTCTTCCTCTTCTAATAACCCCGCAGGCACTATATTACCACAATACATAAATTGTTTTGGTGGATTAAGAAATTCTTCACCAATAACTTGTTTATTGATTGTGATTATTTCACATTCCTTTCCATTTGATATTACAGTACAACTAACTGGAACACCCTTGATATACTCCTGAATTAGCCAATCTGAAGGATGAGAGTGAAGATTATTAATAATTTGAATCTGAGATGCCAATTCCAATTCATTTTCAATTTTGATGACATTCAAACCCCCAGCACTTCTTTTTTTCTTCAATATTAAAGGGAATTTTAGATCACATTTTTGAAAATGAAAATTTTCTAAAGAATAATGAATAGGTATTTTATATCCATTGGATTTGAGTAATTCACAAATCCATTCAATATCCCTTGATTTTTTTAAGACTTCTAAATTATTGTTTAAACTTATCGTATTAAAATTTTCAATTTGTTCTAAAATGAGTTTTCTTTCTTCATAAGCATCATCTAAACCACTTCCAATCAGCAAATACTTTATATCTTGATGTTTTTGAAATAAGCGGATAGCAAACTGAGCTAAATACTTACTATAATTATCTTTTAATGAGTCATAATTTTTACTTATCTCTTCCATAACAATTATATAATCTTTAACAAATGGAAATAGATCCAAATCTCCAAAAAAATCAATTGCGAATACATCATAACCTGCTTTTTTTAAAGAATAAGCTAAGGGGCGAGTATTAAATCCAACAACAAGAACAGATTTAGAATCATTAAACATTATCGAAATTAAAGATATAAAAATTAATGAAGTTTTATATAGTTACAAAATCTTTTTTAATTCCAATACTAAAGAAGATGGATTATACTTATCAAATTTATAAATTGAAGCATTGCCAAACTTTTTGAAATTCCTTTTAATCTGCTCTGCAGAATATGTATGCACACCGAGAGCCTGTGTAGCATAGGATTTTTTCGGTTCAAGCACAACTAAGTGAATATTTTGTTTTGACAATTTTTTTGTTAATCCTTCTAATTCTTTTGTGATCAAAACATAATCTGATTCTACTTGAGCAATCAAATCAGGATACTTAACAGAGATATTTGCTCCGCAATCGCTACAAATAAATACAATAGGTATAATATTTCTATCCTTTAATTTTTCTGTTTTTATTAGTTCAGACACTTTTTTTAACGCTGAGGCCATGGGGGTGTAACTCTTTCCTTCAAGCTTCTTTAATTTTCTAATAGCCATTTGAAAATTAACTGTCGGCCTTTGTAATACGACAGCTTTTTTACCCCGAAAAACAATTAATGAGATCTTATCTCTTTTTCTATATCCTTCTCTATGAAGAGAAAGGATTACATCGGTCATTTGTTTTATTACATAAAACATAGATGCTGAACTATCTAATACAAAAAAAAGAGCCAGAGGAGCGCGATATTCATAAATTTTATCCATTAAATCATATTTATTGAAATGTATAGGAAAATCTATTTCAGTTTTATTATATACAGAATTTTTTAAGTAATTTCTAATTGTAGCGTCTAAAGCAATACTTTTTGGCTCATCCCTTATTGGCGTTCTATATGATATATATCGGCCTTTTTGAGAAGATGATATTTTGATTCTTCTTCCGATTCCTCTTCCACCATAATCAGATATTTTTCGGTCTTTTCTAATATTATCTAAAATTGATGTCATCTTTTTTTCCATTTTATACACAAATGGTAATGATGAATTCTTTGCTTCGAAGAATTTGATATCCTCATCAAGAGGAATATTTTTTACTTTCCATCCTCCTGCAGGTCGAGGACTCCTTGGTCGATTATCCGGATATTTAGGAGGAGGTAATTTTTGCTCTTTAGATTCTGGAATATCAACTTTATCGGGATCAACAGATTGACGTTTGAATTCATTTTGAGGTTCATCACTATGCTTTAAAGGCCCTTCTGTTTCTCTGTTTGGTAGCAGGATTTGTGTGTTTTCATAAGCTTCTTTGATTTTTCCATAGACTTCAGCAATCTTTGCTTTTATTTCTTTAGGTGTTAATTCATAATGAAGTGATTGGATTCTGTGTTCAAATACTAAATCCATTGCTACATTTAAATCCTCTTGAACTATGGTTTTTCGATCATTTAAAGCAGCATGAGCTCTAGCACATCTAATGAAAGTGATATCTGCTCTTTGTGAAAATATTTCCAACTCATTAACAAGTTTAGATACAAATTCATAAACAGAGCTAGGAATCTGAACTTCTTTTATAATTTTTCGAGCATTAATAATTTTATTTCTTAATTTTTCCTGGTCAATTTCATATTTTTTAATAAATTCTTTCGGATTATCATCAAATTCTATCACTCTTTTAGTTATTTCTGCTCTTAATTCTGAATCTCGTGGTGCTTTTATTGTAACCTCTAATCCTAGACGATCTGCAATTTGAGGTCTCAAATCACCTTCCTCAGGATTCATGGATCCCACCAAAATAAATCTTGAAGGATGAGATACAGATATACCTTCTCTCTCTATAATATTTACTCCTGAAGCTGCAGAATCTAACAAAACATCAACAATATGATCCTGTAGTAAATTTATTTCATCTACATACAAAATACCACGATTAGCTTTTGCTAATAATCCAGGATGTAAAGCTCGAATTCCTTCTGTTAAAACTTTATCTATAGATAAACTACCGCAAACCATATCTTCTGTTACTCCTAACGGGAGATTCACTAATAGCATATCCCTAAATTCTGTATCAACTTTACCTTTTTCCTTTTTCTCAATACAATTCTGGCATAAATTATCAATATCTGAATTAGGGTCACAGGAGAACTCACAACCAGTGATAACTTCGATTTGAGGCATTAATTCTACGAGAGACCTTACAGCAGTACTTTTCCCAGTTCCTTGATGTCCGGTTAATAATATCCCTCCAATTTGAGGATCAATAACATTTAATATTAAACCCATTTTCATTTTGTCTTGTCCGAGTATTGCTGTGAAAGGGAAGTTTATTTTTTTCATTATTATAATCCTATTCTAAAAATTTTATAATAGCTTGATTTTAAACAAACGTATACTTAAACATCAAAAAGCGCAATCAAATAAAAATTTATCAAAATTAAAAATAAGATGAAAATTATTATAACATCTAGAATTTCTTTGAGAGGTTTTTTAATTTTTTATCTAAGCCCGCCACGAGTTCATCCCATCTATGCAATATACTCTCAACCATAGGAATTATTGTTTCTCTTTCTTTAAATTCTAAGTAATTCATGAATTCTTTAATAGTCTCAATTTTAACATAAGTTTCTGCCACAAACTTTCGAATTTCTTGAGTTTGTTTTTTTAAAACTTCAGGAATCCTAATGTTTTCACCACGACGAGTTAATGTAGTCAGATATTCTTCGGTGCCCATAAACAATGAATTAAATTCATTTATTTTGCTATCTACAAATTTTTCATAAGTTTGTGGTACGTTGCTTTTAGGGAAAAAGTTTGTAATATCAATTATGAATTTTTGAGTTAAAGTAACTAATTGTTCTATACTGTCATATCCTTCAACTTTGTAATCTACTGTATGATAGGAGGCTTCTATACCTCGATTTGTATCATCTAATCGAAATATTTTAAAACCGGGATCATTTTTTAATTGTTTATCTGGATCTCCTTTTTTATCAGCTACTTCAATTTGTCGAATTAATCTTGTAGGGTTAAAAACGAGAGAGATTGCTAATGGATTGTTTTGTTGATAAGAGAGAGTAGTACGGATGTCAATATGACTCATCATAACTTTAAATCCGGGATGTGAATGCCACCATCCAATTACAAAATCAGGTGGATCTTTTGAGAAAGCTAGTTCGTCAATAACATATGTCGCTTCATAATCTTCATCTGACCATTTATATTGATCAATCACAGCGTCTTTATCTAATTCTTGATGCATAATAGGGAAAGCTTCTGAAATAATTACATCATCAGCTTCATTTCGACCTGTAAAAATTCCACTAACCTCTAACCAATCATCTTTTGGAATACGCGCATTGGCAAATCTGACTGAAGCCGCTACTACAGTTAGATATACCTTTTTAGGAATAATAATCATTTTGAAAAAATAGTAACAATTGTTTTTAATTTATTAATTTGTAAAATACTAATTTTTCTATTTATGTGTTTTTAATCCCAAAAATTAAACCGAAAAATTCTAACTCTTAATTGATGTTTCAAGTATCTAATCTAATAAGATTTTTTAATCTTAAAACTCATTTCTACTTTAAATACGTAATAATTTAAATTGATAATTTATCATTATAATATTACTCAAATCATATAAAAAATTTTAAAAAAGTGATTTAAATTGGCTGAAATTGGCTTTGTGCCCCTTTCTTCCCAACTGGGTGTGGCAGGTACAAGTTATAGAATACAATTAGGAGAAATCAATGAAAAATGGGCAGTACGTCTATTAAAAGGAAAAGATGTAATCGATTCATATGTTTTCAAAGATGAAGATGTTCAAGGTGATTTCCCAAATCAAAATATTATTGTAGGATGGGTACTTAGAACTGTAGCTATTCCTAATATCAATCCACATCAAATAATGAAAACAACTCAAGCTTTAGTCAAACAAGCAATAAAGAATAAGGAAGAAAAGAAGATGATACCCACCGTAACCGAAGCCAAAGAAGTTGAATTAACGGGTGTTCCTGGAAATGAATTAAAAAGGCCTCAAGTTCAAGGATGGGTAAAATCAGAAGAATCTAAAACTCAAACGGAAATAGAGGAAGAGAAACGACAAGCTTTTAAAGCAGCAATTGCAGAACGAAAAACTGAAGCGCAAGATTCAGCTCCAACTCTTAAAACAACAAGAAATTTACCGTCTATTCCAAAAGAAGGTGCCCCCGAACCAGCACAAGTGGACTCAGAGGGTGAATTCTGCCCATTTTGCGGTAAAGACTTAGGATTCCGATTTTGCCCTTACTGCGGAAAAAGATTACCCCATTAATTAAATGTTGAATAATATTTTTAATCTAATTTTTTAATATGTTGGTTAATAAAAAGGAGTTAAGCTTAATATTTTAGCGAATAAATAAACTATATATATATCATTAATTAATTATATCTAAATCTAAGAAATATGTGATTGATTTTGCCCTCTGAGAAAAGTATAATTATTAAACCTGATGCTTACTATAAAATGCTCCTCCATGTTCTCCGTTTTGGTAATAAAGCAAGAGATCGAAGGCAATTTAAAGAGGTAATGGGTATTCTTATTGGTCATATAGATGGTGAACCTGATAAAAAGGGAATAATGGATGTTATCATCGAGGATGCTGTTCCGATTTCTCATGGTGGAGCAATAGAGGTTGCTTTTGCTCCCGAAGATTATATAACATTTAGTACAGTTGATGAGAAATATGCAGAAAAAGGATGGTTTAGTTGTGGATGGTATCATTCTCATCCCGGACTTGATATATTCTTTTCTTCAACGGATATTCGAAACCAACTTGGGTGGCAAACTCCATTTCCAAGTGCAATTGGTATAGTTTTTGATCATACCTTTTTAGAAAAACCTGGAGAATTAGGATTTCGTACATTCAGATTGGATAATCCTAATAAAGGTCAAATGTCAGGGTATCATGAAGTAAAAGCGACCGTAGAACCTCCTGATAGTATTGAATATTATCTAAGACTAATAGAATTAATTAATTCTGTTCACTCTAAAGAGTTGCCTATATTAGAGATTAATGAAATGCCTGACATATTTGGAGATATTACATTTCCAAGTGAAAGTCAAATTTTTGCTGAAAAACCGGAATTTAACACCTCATTAATCATTGATTCGCTTAAAAACGGTTTAATGGGATTTTTAGAATTATCCTTTAACCCAATATTCTCAATTCTAAATAAATGGAGTGAAAATTTGATTAGAAATACTGTAGAAAATAATCTCCAAATGAGAAAAGATATAATTAAAATAAAAGATGCTCTCAGTAGCAGTATTTCAGGTTTGCAAAAAGATTTTAAATTTTCATTGGGAGAGAAATTAAATGAATTAGAAATGTATGTTGATGATAAATTTGAAGAATTTGACACCAATCAGGAGGCTTTTAAAAACTCATTTAATCAAATTAAAACAGACCTTGAAGAACAATTTAATGTATTATTTGAACAACAAATAAAGGGAATTATGCTTAAATTGTTAAATAATATTAGTGAGAATATAGATAAATTAACAGCGATTAATACTAAAGGATTAAAAGTTTCTGACAACCTGGAGCAAAAAATTGACACCATTGAAAATTTGAAAAATAGCATCGATATAATTGAAGATTCAACTCTGAATATATTAAAAAAAGAATTTGATGAATTATCCGAATCTTATAATAAAAACCTAAACAAAATTATTGGAAATTTTATTAATCTTGGTAAAGATTCAAAAAGTTTTCTTTCAGATTTAAAAGCAGCAATAATACTTTTAGAAAGTTCAAAAAATCCAATACAGGATAAACTTGATACACTACAAGTTGAAAATAAAACCCTTCAAAAAAATATCGCAGAATTAAAAGAGGAGAAAGAAGAACTACAGAAGAAATTAAATAACTTCGAAAAAGGAGGAGATTAAAAAAATGGCTGAAAATATAACTAAGGATAATTCTACTCAAGAAAAAGTCTTAATTAAGAAAGAAGCATTCAGAAATATGCTAACTCATGTCCTACGTTTTGGGAGCACTGCATTAGAAAAAAGTAAAGAAGTTATGGGTGTCTGTTTAGGAAACTTTAATGCAGTTGATGGAACGCTAATTATAGAGAATGCAATTCCTGTTATGCATGGTACACCAGTATCAGTAGGGTTTTCAAAAAATGAAATTGAATTGATTAAACAGATAGAAAATCAATACAAAAAATCATTAGTTGGGTGGTATATTTCAAGACCTAGCTGGGGGTTAGATTTTACTGATGTCACAATTGCAAATCATCAATATTTCCAAAATGAGAAGTGTCCTCAAGGTGTTTGTATAGTTTTTGATCACACTTTAATGGGATTGGCAGGAGATTTTGGATTTGATATCTTTCGATTAGAAAATTTTACGAAAAAAGATAAATATTCCAGCGTTCCATATGAAATTGAAATTCCTTCTTCTTTAGAGTATTTTAAATGGATTCAAAAATTTATGGAAGATTTTCAGAAAAAAGATCCTATTCTAATTAAAGAAGTTAACGAAATTGTTGAAACAACCCCTGGTAATCTGCAAGAAATCCCTATTTCTGAAACACAAGAACCAATTGAAGAGGAGATTGAAAAGTATCCTGAGATAAATTCTATAATTTCTGGATTTAAGCAAGGATCAGAAAAATTCTCTGAAGTCTTTATGAATACAATTCAACTTCAATTTGGAAATTGGATAAATGATATGGAAAAGGGAAGCTCACGTGGTACAGAATTCATTGTTGATGCTATAGACAAGATGAAACAGGCGGTAATTGGAGGACTCTTGAAAGTAAGTGGTTGGTTTAAAAAAACACTAAATGAAAAAGTATATGATTCTAAAAATAAAATTACTAATTATGTAGATATTAGAATTGAAGATCATAGACAAGTTATCGAACACATAAAAGAAGTTAAACAAAGTCTTGTTAATAATTTAAAGAATCTTATTGAAAATAAAGTTAAAAATATCGAATTGGAACTAGAAGCTTCAGCTGATTCAACAAATTCTAAATTGGAGGAAACATCCCAAATCTACTATAAAATTGAGGAAATGATAGATAGACTAGATGAGCATCTTAATAAACTAGAGAGTCAAACAAAAATTTTCACACAAGAAATTGAAGAGAAAATCGAAATAACACTAAATCCATTCCAGAGTAATATTAGTGAGAAAATTGAAAAATTAAGCCTTGAACTAGACCCATTTAAAGAAAATTACTCAGAAATTCGAATACTACTTGATAAACTACAAAAAATTATAACAGAATTTAGAAATTTAACCTAAAAATCATATTAAAAGAATTCCAATTTTGAAACTCTAGAAATATGTAATCTATATTTAGGAATATTTGTATTTAATCTTTTTAATTCATTTAACTTAGCCACTTTGCTTAAAATTCTCCCTATTTTATCAACCTTAATATCTACGCCAAAGGATTCTTTTAGTACACTATTTATTTTATAAGATGAGAGAATAACAACACTAGATATATTTTTTTCGCAGAGTAACTCAATTGCCTTTCTAACTAACTGGATTAGTGATTCTTTATTATCACTTTGATTTATATCCATTTTTATCGTAAAATAATGACTATATTTATTTGTTATATTTTAAAGTTTTTAAAATTTACATTAAAATTTCATATCTGATCTTGGATATACTTTGTATGAACTTTATTTATATATTATAATTAGGTTTATTAGAATAAAAAAAATTTATTTATATAATGTCTGGTAAGTAATCAGATTCTAATTCTTCAAAAAAGTCAAATATGTCTGAAGATAAAAAAGAAACAACGGTAAAAAAAGAGGAATTTAAACCATTAAAATTGCCTAAACTCTCAAGACCGGGAAAATTGGGTGGAAAATATAAGGTTAATAACTTTGTTTCAAGACAGAGAGTAAAGCTAAATACTTTAAAATCAAAAGTTAAAACTAACTTTTATGACAAAATTATACATCAAGAAGTATATATTGATGGTAAAGAACCAAAATCCTATTCCTTTGAGAAAAAATTTTGGGGGCTGTATGGGATTTTTATCTTCTATTCGCTCATTTTAATTATAGCAATTAATGTTCCAGAGAGCAGATGGATTCAATATTTAATGCTCGGGAATCCATTTGCGTTTTCAAACACGATTATAGCTTTGTTTTTGGTGTTATCTTTTTTATTTAGCATCGATAAAGTAAGAATATTTATTTTCGAGGATAAATCTGTTATTAAACAATTAGTATTATATTGTACTTTAATTGCATTATTGTATATGCTTTTTCTATATATTGGTACAAGTTTCAACTTATTAACTTATTTACTTACATTAGCAATGATATGGTTGATTTTGTTAAGTAGTCGATTTTATATTTATTCAAGAAAATTTGCTACAAAAATAGAATCAAGATTTATCAAAAAATATTCAATGCCAAGACGTTTATTTGCTATGATAATTCCGTTTTTTATATTAGGAGTTCTTGTTGTAATATCATTGCTTTACAGAAGTCTCTTAGTATGGTTATCGTTAGATATTTTTGGTCCAATTGATCCAAGTGATGCTGTACTGGTGTTTAATATCCAAATGCGCCAAGTTATGCCATTAATTTATTTCAGTTTAGTGATGACATTAATATTCATCATTTTTGAATATGTATTTTCAAGAAGTCGGGCAGGAACCAAAAGAGCAGGGACGTTTGATAATTTTACCTTTTCCTTAATAGTATTCTTTATCTTTTTCTTTCAAATTATGGAAATAAGTATTTATATGTTTCTCCAAGATCCCACAATAGATGCCTTTCAATCGACAATTGGGGCAACTGGTTCAGCAGTGTCATACGTATTTATATTTGAATTCATTATTTCTATGTATTTTTTATATAGAATTGTTCGAAAGTTAGGTAGAAGTCTAGGCTGGAGAATTCTTTTCTTTAAAAAAGATGGTCTGATTTTGTTATGTTTAGCTTGTATTTTTGCTCAAACACTAACACGTTTTACTCTCTCTCCAAATATTCAAGTACCAAATCAGGAAATATCTGATATTGGGATTTTTTTAATGGCAGATAAATACATAATTTCTGTGCTAATGATCTTTTTCTTAGGGAGTACATTATTGATCTATTATCTTAAACCTCAAGAAACCTCAATGTTTATGAGATTGCAAAAAGAAACAGTCACAGAGGAGGAAAGAGGCATGGATCGTGTTTACAAAATAATACGAGGAGAGTATATTAGGAGAGGAGAAGCTTTTCCTATTGAAATCATAGAAAGAGAATTAATAAAAGCTACTCAATTATCAAAGAATAATGTATATGCTCTCTTAGATCAATTGGCAAAGAAAGATATGGACATTTTGATAACGGAGGAAAAGAAAGAACTTGGTAAACCTATAAAAATGATTGATTTTGTATCTGTTACTGAACGTTTTGAAAAGAAAGGAGTCGCTCAACAAAAAGCAAGGAAATATCTTAGTGAAAGATTATTTGAAACAGCTTTAGAAAAGAGAAGCAAAACTAGTAGATTGAGTACAGGAGAAGATACTGATAAACCTACTGAAAGTTTCATTTCTTCACTCACAGCTAATTATACTAAAAAAGAAAAAGAGAAAGAAATCCATCAGCGTAAATTAAAAGATACTCAAATAACCTTTACTGAAGCTAGATTCTCTAAAAGTGTGATTGATCAAATTAAACAAATTGTAAGAAAAGAATCTATGTATCGAATTGAAAATCCAGAAAAGCTAACTGAAATATCTTTTCCAATTTCTGTTATTTCTGGTCAAATTGAAAAACGATTAAAAATGAATCCCGGAGAAATTTACTCCATTTTAGAGGAATTAAGTAATATAGATATAGAAATAACTCAAATTGATAACCCTGATGAACCTGAAGACCAAAAAATAATGTTTTTCCCTATTGGTGATGAAGAAATGTGTTATGCACTAGCAAATTTCAGACCTGATGAATACTCCAACTTTAGAATATCTATTACTAAAAACTTTTTGAAGGCTTTAAAAGCAAAGAGAGAAAAAAGAAGTATTTTTCAATTGAAGAAAGAGATCCCCGATACATCGGAAATGCAAAAGTCTTGGAAAGAAGTATTAAATAATTTATATAAATATTATCCTCTATATACTGAACAATTAAATAA
This sequence comes from Promethearchaeota archaeon, assembly GCA_048938855.1. Lineage (GTDB taxonomy): Archaea > Asgardarchaeota > Lokiarchaeia > Sigyniarchaeales > SOKP01 > Loki-b32. The sequence goes on along the minus strand of JBHLLT010000007.1, from coordinate 84,666 downwards.
CGCTCCAGACACTCAAAAGCTTTTAAAACAGATAGTTAAATGGAAAAATGTATTTTCAGAGAAGAAAAATAAAAATTTTCCTATTTAGCAATAATTTTTTAGAAATTTTAATTTTCCAATATAAAAAGGAGTTTTATTGATATATTGAATTTAATCATTAATGATTAGTTAATTTTAGAAAAGACGATACTTTCAATAAATTAAAAAAATTTCTAAAATTGCTAAATGACAAGATTGTCGACAATTAAAATAACTAAAACCCCGATAAGGATCTTTTCAGGCCTCTCTTCTTTTCAAATCCTAGCTATGTTTAGAAGAGGTCTCTTTTATACCTATTTGTCTTTATACATGAGAGAATTTTTGAATTTATCAGTGTTCGAAACTACTTTATATGCTACCCTTCCAATGATCATGAGTATTGTTTTTCAAAATTTTGTATGGGGGCCAATTAGCGACAAAATTCAACGTCGTAGAACTTTAATCGTGCTAGGGGAAATTTTGGCTGGTATAGGGACTTTAGTTGTCTGGAGTATCCATTTTCTTTTAGCAAGTCTTTACACATCTGGATTTACAATTAATATTTGGGGTATTAGTTATAGTGCACTGTACATTTCGGGCTATGTGATTATTATTGGACTTAGTTTTGTAGAAATGTTTTGGTCAATGTCTAATATTGGCTGGAGTGCACTAATCAGTGATTTGTATCCTTCTGAAAAAAGAAGTAAAATCATGGGTCAATTAACTGGTCTTGGAGGTATGGGACGTATTTTTGGAATCTTATTAGGAGGGATATTATATAACGGGGGTTTGGGATTTAGGAATGGACCACTATTTTTTGTGGCTTCCTCTTTTATGTTCATATCTACGATTCCAATATTATTATTCAGTCCTGAGGGAGGGATTAAGAAAGAAAATAAGCGGGATGAACAAATTCCAGAAGGGAAGAATAACGATAATCGAAAAAATATATTAACTTTTATTGTTTTTATTATTGCACTTGCAGCAATTAATTTTGGCAGAAATTCTATCGCAATACCATATTCTCAATATCTCAGTTTAGATAACGGATTTAATGTAGATAGCATAATGCTTAGTTTTATTACGAATTCTCGTTCAGTTGCAACATTGATAATAGGTTTCACAGCAGGTATTTTAAGTAAACGATTTGGGCATTCTAGAACATTAATTATTGGAACATCTATAGGGATTATTGCTTTGATAATTACAGCAACAACTTCACTCTTGCCTATTATATTTGTTGGAAGTTTTTTAATTGGAGCTGCGGAGGTCCTAATCTATGCATCTTCATATGCCCTTGCCTCCATTTTAATACCATCAAGAATGCGTGCAAAATTGTTTGCAGTTTATAATGCCACCTTTTTTTTATCTTGGGGTATTGCAGGTACTTTAATCTCAGGACCTATAATCGATACTTTGATAAGAGAGGGAGTAAATGAGGTTTTTGCATATCAAATGGGATTTATAATAGCAGCAATTATTTGTCTTATTGGACTTTTAATTTTTATAATTTTAGAAATATGGTTAAAAATACAAAAATCGAAAGAAAAAAAAAGGAGAAAGAAAAAAAATAATTAAGAATTATTAATTTTGCAACATTCTTCACATTTTAACTCGTCTAAAGGAAGGTATCCACATTTTGGACCCATATAACATTCAAATCGATTTTTCTCTGAATTGAAAATCATATCTTCCGAACAGCATTTAGGAATTGTATCTATTTCTTTGCCGCATCCCGCACATTTATATAGTCCCATTTCTAAAATCACTACTTTTTCTAAAATTTATTATATTACTTCCATAAGCTTACCATGATGTTCTGGTATTGGTTGGGCTCCACAAGAGGCACCCATCCAACAAACTAATTGGTTTCCTTCTTTATGCATAGGTTTTCCACAATGCATTGGAAGTTCTTGTTCTTCTCCGCATTCTGAACATTTTAGTTTACTCATTTTTTTATCATCTTCTATTTTTTGTGTTTTTTGATTTTCCTTTTCTTTTTTCTTTCTATTAACATCTTAAGTTTTGGTATATCAAATTACTCTCATGTGTTTGATTGTTCTTATTATATCTATAACTTTAGTAATTGCGTAAATTTTTAAAAAAAAAAATAAAAATAATTTTAGTATAAAAAATTTTTTTTTTAATATTATTCAATTACTTCCATTGGTTTCCCATGATGTTCTGGGATAGGTTGACAACCACACGACGACCCCATCCAACATATTAACTGATCTTCTTCTTTATGCATTGGTTTTCCACAATGTGTTGGTAATTCTTGTTCATATCCACACTCAGAACATTTTAATATTCCCATTTTCTTATCATCCTCTTTTAATTCTTTAATTTCAGACTTATTACTATCATTTCTATTTTCAATATACTTTTCTGGATTTTTCTTAAATTCTGCTACACATGATTCATTACAAAAATAGTATTTTTGACCTGAATATTCATATTCAATCCAATCTTCTGGCTTTCCTGTCATTCCACAAACAGGATCTGTAACTAAAAACGATGAATCTGATTGTGTTTGCATTAATTTTGGATTAATATTATCAAAATTAGCATATTTTTCTGGATTTAATTTAAATTCTTTTTCACAGGCAGTACTACAAAAATAATAATTTTGCTCTTTATATTTATATTCAATTGACTGACTCGGAATAATTTCCATTCCACATATAGGATCTATAGCTCGTTTTTCAGTTAATAACTTCATTTCTTGGATTTGTTGTTCAGTTTTTGGTTCGAATCTTTTTAGAAATAATGCATTAGTGACCACTGAGACGGAACTTGAAGCCATAAATATAGCTGCTAAATATGGGGGGAGGAAAAATCCAGTTAAAGCATATAATAACCCCGCTGCTAACGGTATTCCAATTATATTATATATAAATGCCCAAAACAGATTCGTAATCATTTTTCTATATGTTTTTTTCGATAAATTGATAGCTGCAACAACGTTTCTTAAATCTCCTCTCATTAGTACGATATCGGCAGTTTCAATGGCAACATCAGTTCCAGAACCTATTGCTATTCCAATATCTGCTTGAGCTAAAGCGGGAGCATCATTTATACCATCTCCTACCATCGCAACATGTATTTTTTCTCCAGATTCTTGGATTTCCTTTACTTTTAATGCTTTTTCATTAGGTAATACTTCTGCTAAAATATGTTTATCATCAAAATTTAATTCTTTACCTATTGTCATAGCAGTTTCTTTATTATCTCCTGTTAACATGTAAATTTCCAAACCTTTTTCTCTCAATTTTTCAAGAGTATAGGATGCTTGGTCTTTCAATTTATCTGCAATGCCAATTATTCCTTTAACTTCACCATCAACACTAATTATAATTGTGGTATATCCTTTTTGTTGAAATTCTTTGTATTGAGAATTATATTCATTGAACGAAATATGATTTTCTGATAATAATTTTTCGTTACCAATTAAAACTTGTTTATCATCTATTTTAGTTATTAATCCTTTTCCAGGTATAGCATCGAATTCTTTAGGAGTCGTAAGAGTTAATCCTTGTTGGTTCGCCTCTTCAATTATAGCTTGTCCTAGAGGGTGTTCAGACCCCATTTCAGCACTGCCAGCGAGATAGAGAATTTCTTTTGTGTTAAATCCCACATTTTTTAAATCTTTTTCAGAAAATATCACAGTTACTTTTGGTTTTCCTACTGTAAGAGTACCTGTCTTATCAAATACTATAGCATTTATTTCATTCACAGCTTCTAAAGAATCCCCTCCTTTCATTAAAATGCCATTTTCAGCACCTTTTCCAGTCCCAACCATTATTGCTGTTGGTATAGCTAAACCTAAAGCACAGGGACAAGATATAACCACTACTGAAGTAAAGACCAATAAAGCTACCTCAATAGTTTCACCTGCAATAAATAGCCAGTATAGAAATGCTGCTGTAGCTACAATAATAACAATAGGAACAAAATAGCTACTCACTTTATCAGCTAAACGTTGCCTTGACCCTTTTCGAGCTTGAGCCTCTTTAACAAAATCAATAATTTGAAATAAAAGAGTATCTTTACCAATCTTTTCAGTTAAAATCTTTATTAAACCTGTTTGATTTACAGTAGCTCCAATAACTGAATCTTCCAATTCTTTTTTTACATATTTACTTTCGCCTGTAATCATTGATTCGTCCACTTTTGTTTTTCCCTCAATCACTTTACCATCTACAGGTATTTTTTCGCCAGGTCTAACAATTAAAATATCTCCGATCTCAATTTCTTCTATTGGGATTTCTATTTCTTTACCATCTTTTAATAATGTTGCTGTTTTAGCTTGTAAACCAATTAACTTCTTTATTGCTTCAGATGCTTGACCTTTAGTTTTATGCTCTAGATATTTACCTATTAGGATAAAAGCAAAAATCATACTCATAGCATCATAAAAAACTTCACCATTAATAAAAAAAGTTGTCAGAACAGAATACACATATGCCGTAGTAGTTCCTAAAACAATTAAAACATCCATATTTGTAGACCTGTTTTTAAGAGATTTATATGCCCCACCCAAGAAAAATGAACCAGAAATGGCATAATTAGCAGTTGCAAAAATAGTAAGTAAAAGATTACGTGTAAAAGAAAATGGTATAATGAAATTAATTGGGGTTATAATTGCCGCGAAAATTAGCGAAGTTATTAGAAGGATCAAGCGATATTTCATTTCTTTTTTATGTTGTTCAATTTCTTTATCAATAGCTCCAGCAACTTTTTCAATTTTATATCCAAAACCTTTAACAATTGAAAAAATTTCATTCTCAGTTAATTTTAATTCATTAAATTCTATGAAAAGTTTTAATGTTTCAAAATTGCTCCTGACATTCTGTATTCCATTGATCTCTAGAACTTTTTTTTCCAAGTTATCAAATTCTTCATTAGTAAGAGAATTAAGTACTTTAAGATCCATTTTAGCTAACGAGGCTTTGTAACCTAAGTTGCGAATAGCATTGTCAAATATATTGTAATTTGTTTTTTTAGGATCATATTCTACCGTTGCTTCCTCATTAGCAAAATTGACAATTGAACTATTAACTCCTTCAAGACCTTTTAATTTTGTTTCTATTTTCAAGGCACATGAAGCACATGTCATTCCACCAAGTTTAATTTTGACTCTTTCTTTGGATTCTGTCATAAAAAATCACCATTTTTCATATGTCTTATTTTCTTGTTTAATTATTATACGTTTTGTTTATATTTTGTAATTAATATTCATATCCTAATTACAAGATGGCTTCATTTGAATCAATTCATTTATAAAAATTCAAATTTATCATATTCGCTCCCCACAATAAGGACAAAATATTACATCTTGGTCAATTAATTTTTTACCACAATTAGGGCAAAAATTGGCTTTTGTTTTAGTTTCAGAAATATATGGGTTTTCCGTATCATTATTAGCTATGTTGTTTTTTAATCGATTATTAGATTTAGAAAAGGTGGAATAGTGATTATAAAGATATACAAATACTATTATTAATAAGATTACAGCTATTGCACATATGATCATAAAAATCCAACCTTCGACTCCTATATCCATCATGTGTGTAAAATCGTCATGATAAATTTTCTTGCCACCTTGACAAAATAATTTTAATTCTATAATATATATACTGAAAAGTATATATTTAAACATAACTATTATAAAATATATACACTATTTTTTTATTGTATTAATTTAATATTAACTTGATTGGTGAATTAAATTTTGGGAGAAGACGAAGAAATAAAGGTTCAAAGTCTATCAAGATTTTTTATCTTAATGTTATTAAAATCAGAAAATTCAATTACAGGATATTCTATTCTGAAGCGTCTTGATAAAGATTTGCATATGACAGCTAGTCCTACTTATGTTTATGATTTTTTGAAAAAATTAAAGGAAGAGGGATATATTGAAGAAATTCCTACACCAAAATCAAAGAGATCTAAAGGGTTTAGGTTAACTAATTCTGGAATTGCTTTTATAGATAGAATTTTTTCAAGATTTGACAGCTTGATAGAAGTAACAATCCAATCAAAATTAAAAATATGTGCCAGTTGTGGCGTGAAACTTTATGAAGATTTTCATGTAGAAAAAATTGATGGGAAAGAAATGAATTTTTGTTGCAAACACTGTGCAAAAGCATACAAAAACTCCTATAATAGTAAATGAATTAATTATTAAGAATGTCTGAAACTTTATCTGGTATTAAATTCATTGAATTTAATTATTAAATTGATTTATATTTAAATATCTCCTTGCCAGGTAATTTTATATAGTAAATCCTCGGTACCTAGAATTTGAGGATTTTCAAAAATCCAATTCCCTTCAATCCCTAATTCTTTAGCAGTTAGATCAAAATGATTCACAGCGATTCCGATATCTATAGATCTAAATTTACTATATTTCATGAATCGTCCGTCTTTAGGATTTATAGTATAAAAATGAAAAATATTTTTATTGCCCAACTTAATAATCCGCCAAGGTTGCTTATTTCCTGCAGATGGAGCAATTTGAACCATTTCAAGTAGTTTTGAATATTCTCCTATATGATTCTTCATGATAGGATTTGTGAGAGTTCCTTCAAAAAATAATTGATCCCAAGATAGTCTTTTATCTGCCTTCGCAAATGAACGTATAAGGTTTTCTCTCGTAGATCTTTGAATTGAATATCCAATTGGTGTGATAGCAGGTACAATTTCATCATAAGTACGATTAATTTTAGCTGAAAATAGACTTCTATTAAAAAAGCCACCCAACCAACATGTACCTAAGCCTAAGTCAGTTACAGCTAAAATTAAGCTTTCCATAAGGTAGCCATAATGTTCACGACCATATTGAGATTTCTCAACAGCTCCTACAATAAAATTTTGAGCACCTTTAATAAATCCATAAGTTCCCAGTTTCTTTTTTTCATTTGGTTCAAATTCTGGTATATTAACAAGTTTAAATCTTACAGTTCCGGCTCGTTCACTGAATGGACTTTTTAAATCATGGTTTTCTATTAATTCTATCACTTTTTTCCTCATATTATCATTAAGTGGTTTCCCAGAATAAGTCCTACGAGATGTTCGTTCTCGAATTATGTCAGAAATTGGTTTAGTAAAATTCATGATAAATCTTAATATATAGGTATATAAAGTATGACCCCAATAGCAGGAAGGGTCAGAGATATCATAGATAAAACACTGAACGCAATGAGATAAGGATTTTTAAGCCTTATACTAAAATACAAATAAAAGCATGATGCTATCATCATACCAATGAAAATTATAATTGCTAATATAGAAAAAAGATCTAACAACATTGATGTTATAAAGAAAGTACCTGAAAGTACTATCCATAAACCATGATTTTCTAGATTTTTTAATCCAAGAATAATGCTTATAATACCAAAGATTCCAATAAGAATTATTGATGGAACTAAATTGTGCCAAATAAGACTGTAAATATAGGTATATTGAATTTCTGCAGGCGTTGGTGGAGTAGTAAACATATATGCAGGAATTAGAAATGATATTATAAACCATATCGTTCCAATAATGCCACAAATCAAAAAGAGTTTTGAGTTGTTGAATTGATCCATTTTCTTTTTAAAATTATATCCTGCAATAATAAGAACAATAAAAGCTACTAAAAGAATAATATTTGATATATTTGGATTTGCGAAATGGTAAATAATAACCATAATTGCTTTATCTACTTGAATAATTTTGTTAAAATAAATTATATCATAAAGGGGATTGCTAAATTTAAGCTTTACTTGCAGTATATATTGTTACTTAAAATTAGGACAAATTATAAATCTTAATTATAGATTTTATTATTTTTTATCTCGGTACTTTTTAATTGCATCTTTTAGTGCATCGGCTGCTAGGTTTGAACAATGAAGTTTTATTGGAGGTAAACCGTCCAGAGAATTAGCGACATCATCTCGCGTTATTTTATTTGCATCATCTAATGTTTTTCCCTTAGCTAGTTCTGTGATCATTGAAGATGTGGCAATAGCAGCAGCACATCCAAATGTTTGAAAAGATATGTCATTAATAATCTCCTTTCCATTTAATTCTTTCACTTTAATATAAATGTACATTAAATCACCACATACAGGATTTCCAAATTCTCCTATGGCATCAGGATCTTTCATTTCACCCATATTTCGTGGATTTTTAAAGTGCTCCATTACCTTTTCTGAATATATTTGTAATCACCTTACTATTCATTAAATTCTATGAAGTAAAAGTTGTTCTTAACTAAAAGCTTTATGGGTTATATTTTATACAGAGTTTTCATTTATTCAATATTAAGAGCTTCCTTTTTATAGGTATAGAGACTTTTTCAACACCTAATTCTTTTACAAATTCTACTACTTCTGTTAGTTTTTTAGCTGATTGATGGAAGAAACAAACTTCTTTAGGTTTCAAGTTATTTATCATTTCTCTCAATTGATTTTTATCGGCATGGAGGTTAATTTTAATGTGAGGTGCAAATGTATTTAGCAAGAATGCTCGAAATGGCATTTTCCATGTTTCGGAAAACTCAATTTCATCTGCACCTTCAATTAATTCTATACCAGGGGATTCATGAATTGATCCTGCAAGAAAAACGAAGTTGTGAGGGTTGCGTCCTACTGAGTTTATAATATTACGAATTAATCCATAGGAAAGATCTGGAGGATGAGAAATAATAATATTATTTTTCTTTCTTAGAAAGTTCAAATTGGAATGATCAAACCATCTAAATTTAATGCTATTGAAAGGATTTGCCTTATCCTTTATTAGTTTTGAAATTGGACCATAAATATACTCATATCGATGATTTATTACTTGGATATTTTTCCTAACCATCATATCTACGTAGATATTAGGACGTTTTTCGAATCCACGCCTCAGTTGAAGCTTTCTAAAATAACGCCAAAATATTAGCATGAAACTAATTGCTAAACTAGATGGATCTGCTCCAATTAACGAATTGTCTCCATATTCTGCTTTTTGTTCAAGAAATAAAATTAAACTATGAAATTGATCAGAAATATTGCCAAAATCTTCCTTAGCTGCGGTACCATCAATTAACAAGTAATCTATTGGACTTGAAATTTGTTCAAGGAATCTTCTTGTTCCTGCGAAGGGTGTAATATCAATATAGGTATAATCTCCCGTGTACAGAAATTTAAAGTCATTAACTTTTGTTAGCATCATTAATGCTCCAGGCATATGACCTGCATGAAAAAAAGATAAATAACTATTATACCCTTTAAACTCTATTTTTGTTCCATTCTCTACATAAATGACATTTCTGATGATATTACGATAATCTTCTTCTTCAATCTCATCATGTTTTTCTTGTTTTAAAAAATCTGAATCTCTAAGTAGGTATAAATCTAAAGTTATACGAGAACATAGAACTGGAATATCTGGAAACATTCTAATTAATTCTTTTAACCCAGAAACATGGTCAAAATGGCTATGAGAGAGGAATATTGCATCAATTTTAGGGTTTTTTGGTACATTATCAACAGTAAATTTTTTTTTTTCTTCAGATGAAATCTCTTCATTTTCGTTTTCTGCCTCGATGATATATTTAGAAAGATTTTGTAAGTATTCCTCTATATATCTAAAATCGCCCTCTATCTCATTTTCTTCGTCTTTTTCAGAAAGTCCGCAATCTAGTAAAATATTCAGGTTTCCTAATCCTAAAATATGACTATTATGGTTTGGTTTTAATATGATTGGGTAAATTGTAACTCGAATATTATTTGAATCAGATTCCCTATCAATTAAAGATAGCCTAGAAAAGTAATTTAAATCAAAGTGTCTCTCAATTTTATCTATGGCGTTTGAGATATCACTGTCACCTACAGGAACTCCAGTAATATATAAATACCAGCCATATCTTTTAACAAGGCTCTCCAAGTTTTCGTACATCTCATCTCCTAGAAAACTCTTAATGACAATAGTTTTATCTTCTTGATAGTAAATTATCTTTCTAATACCCATTTTTTCCTCAATCGGGACTATCTCATTTTCGAAGAATAAATCATTTAACACATCTTTTATTGGTAATTGGTGGATATTCTCAGTTTTAATTAGTTTAAGATAATGTCGATATTCTTTAGTGTGATAAAGTGGTCGCATATTCTTTTTTTGCTTTAGAATGATTTTTAGATCTTCAAATGGGTATTCTTCTCTGCTAACTGTTAATTCTTGCTTTTTTTCTTCTTTCTTTTTGGGTTTATCTTTCTTTGGAGTTTCTTTTTCAGTTTCATTTTTAGAAATGAAAAAGAACCAACCATAATTTCTAACCAATTTATCCCGATTCCTAATTAAATCTTTACCGTCAGGAATGATTACTATAATAATTCTATCCATTTTTGAATATATTATTTTGGAGATTGAACTCTTTGTTTTCTCTGAAATAAATTTATCATCAAAAAATAAATGATTAAGAACAGTTTTAATATCCTTTTGAGGAATTTTTTTATCTTGCATTAATTTAAGGTTAATCTTATACGATTTTATTTTAAAATTAGAGCTAATCTCCTCTTTCTGTTCAACAAGAATTTGTTTATCTAAAAATTTAAATTCCTCAAGAATCATTTAATTAATGATATACTCTAATATTGATTAATTTAACTTAATAATCATTATTTGATTTAGATAAAATTTTAATTTTTATGACAAGTCTGGTTTTTTATGTCCTAATTCAAAAAATAATTATGAATTTATTCATGTTATTAGAATTAACAAAAGGAAACTGTTAAAAAAATTACCAATTAGTAGTTTTTATTTATATAGTCATTTGGGATTAGTAAAATTAAGTACTGGTGATTTTTCCTTATTTATTATTCTTCTTCGAAATATCCATCGTTATCATTATCATCATCACTCCAATCCTCATCGTCATCCTCATCGTCATCCTCATCGTCATCCTCATCCCAGTCTTCATCCTCATCCTCATCCCAGTCTTCATCCTCATCCTCATCGTAGTCCTCATCATCCTCTTCCTCATCATCCCAATCCTCATCGTCATCTTTTGGAACCATATTACCTATCTCCTAATTTATTATTCACTTTAAATTAAAATTACCGTATATATTCAATTCGAAAAAAAACTTTTTTTATATTTAAATATTTCTAGTTTTTATAATAACCATTCGAATAAATTTCACACCTAGATTTATAAAAATTACAAGCTATTTGAAACATTATAGTTAAGTAAAGGAATATTTTCTTCGTTTGACAAAGCTATTACAGATTTCCTTGATTTTAAAAAAAATTATAAATATTTTAAAAATGTTAAACATTTAAGAGAAACACAGTTGCTTAAGATAAAGATTAAATTTAATTTGGATTTTTTTAAAATAAGAGAAAAATTACCTATATTTATGAAAATTGATATTTTTTAACGCTTTATTTAATTCTTCGACAGAATAACCTCTCTCTTTTAACTTTGTAATAGTAGTACCTAAAATAAGGGATTTGAGAAGATCATTTACATTTTCTTTTGAAATCTCAATACCTATCTCATCAGGTATGGGTTTTAATGAATAGATTATCCTGATTATTTCATCAAACCTAGGAAGTAAATAAGTTTCTATTCTGTAGTTAAATTTAGGAGAAGTTAAGGGTGCTACCGATTGTAAATCAAGGGTTTCAGCAAGTGCATTAATCTGTTTTATTCTTAGTCTCGCAATTCCATATTCTTTTCCCTTTTTTTTAAATTTGTCTTTTATTTTGATATTATTATCTTCTAAAATGCTAAATTTATACTCATTTCCATTCATTTAATCACCAAAATTTGGATTTTCTATTTCATATTTATAGATTTATTTGTAAAGTTTTAATACTTTTACAATATCAATTGGACCATTGATATTTATTAAACTCAATAAATTCTTATCCACTTGTTGAATTGAATTTTCTACTGATATATAATTTATATTCCAATGTTTATCAATGAAATTAATTAATCCATAATTTTCAGTCAGAAGAATCTCTTTGGCCTTTTGAAATCCCTTTTCAACTGGATATATTGCAAAAAAAAGTTCTAAGAAACCATTGTTCCATTTTGGTATACAACAATCAAATCCTTTAGATTCATTAATCACTAAGTTTAATACTTCTAGATTGATCAATGGCATATCACAGGACAATAGAAAAGCTTTTTCAAAACCAAGTTGACTCAATTTTTTAAACCCAGAATATATTCCGAGCATTGGCTTATATATTTTAGAATGTTCAAAAATATCTCTATCATCTACAATAAAGTTAACTTCTTTAGGAAATTCTATTTGCTTTCTATAATTAAATATTTGTTCCTCGGAATGGGCACCTAAATATATGTCATAATCTAGTTTTAAAAGTATGTCTAATTGGTGTAAAATTAATGGTTTCCCGTAATACTCCAAAACTGGTTTTTCAATACCAAAACGAGTACTTGTTCCCCCTATTAATATCAGAATCGCTAGATAATTTTGATTATTCATTGTATTATTTAATTTAATGCCTAAGATAATTATTTTTGTTGTATTTTGCCCCAATTTCTTTTAAATACTTTATTTAAAATACATTTGTGAAAAAAAAATATATTTAATTACCTAGTTGATGAATCTGGAATGATAGTGCTTAATTTTGTATAACTTTAATATTCATCATCCTCGTCCCAATCTTCTTCATCATCCTCGTCCCAATCTTCTTCATCATCCTCGTCCCATTCTTCTTCATCATCATAATCTTCGTCTTCATCTTTCTTGTTTGCCATAGATGTTCTCTCTCTATTTTTATTTATTTGATATTAAATTAATATTATTATATATATTCAAATACGATAAAAAACATTTTATATATTTAAATGTTTTTAATTTTAATCAAAATAGTTAAGATAAAAAGAAATTGTTGAGGTATTATATAGATTGAGCAATTTAAAGATTGTTAATTTTCCTTTTATTAGTTAATTCTTAACTATTTTAGAATAATGTAGTTTATTTTAATAAAACCTAAGGTATAATTCACTATTTATTTTATTAGATGTAGTTTCTCATTAAAATATATAATAAATTTGAGCAAATTTTTCCTTTTAGCCACTAAGTAAAATCTTAAAAAATAATTTTTAAAAAATTAAATTCTTTTAAGAGAAATGACAAAATTACTAATGTATATCTTTCAATATCTAAAAATAAACTAAAAAAGAAGATTTAATAATAAATTAGGTTCACACTTCTTTATTTAACTTAAATTTTAATATTAACTATTTGATTGATGGAATTTTTTAATATTTATAAATTGATTAACACATTCATAATTAAATCTATTAATAAAATAGAAATGAAAATATTTTTAAATGAGTATAATCTTATTAAATTTCAAATATTATTCAATAATTTACTAAATTATAGTTAAATTATTGCCATTTTCAGGATGCTAAGGAATATTAGATTAAGGATATATAATTTTAACATTATGGATGTTGGAGATTTCGTTCCTAATGTAAATCTTTTTCAAGATCTTCAAAATAATTTATTTTTATACTCAATTTATGAAATACCATCAAATATTAAATATAATAGATAGTACAAAAATGACAATACAGACTGAAAGTAGAAATAATAAAAGAAAAAGTTCAGAAAGGAAGGAAAAGAGTATAACTAAATGTCTAGGGCCAGTTTTAGATTTAGAGGAGTATGTTAAGAAAGACTGGTGGAAAAGGATATTTAACGCTTATTATTTAAAAACCGACGGAGATGTAGTAACCGATCAAAAAATCACAGAATCTGAAGTGAATTATTTTACTAATATTATAAATCTTCAACCAGAACATCACGTTCTAGACCTCTGTTGTGGTCAAGGAAGACATTCCATTGAATTAGCGAGGAGAGGTTTTAAAAATGTTTATGGATTGGATCGTTCTAGATATTTAATTCAAAAAGCAAAGTCAGATGCTAAAAAATGCAACATTTTATGTAGATTTCTGGAGGGTGATGCACGAAAATTGCCCTATAATACAGATACTTTCGATTCTGTAATGATTTTAGGTAATAGCTTTGGATATTTTGAAACAATGAATAGTGATCTGGAGGTTCTTAAAGAAGTTTTCCGTGTATTAAAGCCTTGGGGCCTTGTTTTATTGGATCTCACAGATGGTGAATATATTAAAAAAACTTTTCAACCACGTTCATGGGAATGGATTGACAAGAATCTTTTCGTGTGTAGAGAAAGAACCTTGTCATTGGACAAAAAGAAGTTGATTTCACGTGAGGTAATTTCTCATGTGAATAAAGGTGTGTTAGTTGATCAGTTTTATTCAGAGAGATTATATTCAAAAAATGGAATATCAGCACTATTAGAAAAAGTTGGGTTTAGTGATATAACTTTTCACAATTCTATCACTCCAGAATCTCAAAGAGATCAAGATTTAGGAATGATGGCAAAAAGGATTGTTATAAGTGCTAGAGTTAAAAAAGAATGGACGCTGGAAAAAAATAAACTAGATAGGTCATCAAAAAAAGTAGTGGTAATTTTTGGAGATCCAAATAAACCAGATGTCCTTAAACCATTACAAAAGTTTGATGATGATGATTTCTATACAATAAATCAATTGAAGGGAGCTTTGAAGGAACTTTCTGGCTATACCTTTTCATATTTAGATAATCATAGCACACTAATTCAGGATTTACAAAAATTAAAAGGAAATTTTGATTTTGTATTTAATTTATGCGATGAAGGTTTCTTAAATAGTGCCAGAAAAGAATTACATGTTCCAGCTTTGCTAGAAATACTTGATATTCCATTTACGGGCTCTGGACCACAATGTCTTGCGTTTTGTTATGATAAATCTTTAGTACGTGGGATTGCTAAAGAACTAGAGATTCCTGTTCCTGAAGCTATTTATATTAAACCTGAAGAAAAGATTATTGATCTTCCTTTGTACTTTCCAGCAATCGTGAAACCTAATTTTGGCGATTCTAGTTTTGGGATTACTCAGAATAGTGTAGTTAACAATGGAGAAGAACTTCTATCAGCAATTTCAGAAATTCGAGAAAAATTTGGATATGATAAACCAATTATAATAGAACAATTCCTTCCTGGTAAGGATCTTACGGTAGGTATTATTGGAAACCCTCCCGATGATTATATTATCCTCCCTATAATTGAAGAGGATTATTCAGTCTTACCTAATGGTTTACCCAAAATATGTGGTTATGAAGCAAAGTGGTTACCAGATTCTCCTTATTGGAACATTAAATCAATTCCTGCAAATCTTCCACAAGATATAACTGAGATTATTGAGAATTGCTCTCTTAAATTATTTGAGAGATTAGAATGCCAAGATTATGTACGATTTGATTGGCGCTTAGATGCAAAAGGATATCCAAAGTTATTAGAAGTTAATCCTAATCCAGGTTGGTGCTGGGACGGTCATCTAGCAAAGATGTGTAATTTTGCGAAAATTTCATACAAAGAGATGCTTAGAAAAATTTTAGATGCGGCTACAAAAAGAATTGGATTCAAAGAAGTTTAGACCATTAAATGAACTCACAGGAAATAATCCAATAATAGTAGAATGAATTCCATAATAAACACAAAACTTAGTAAGATTTCAACATAAAGAAGGAATTTTTCGTTAAAATTGGTCCTGGTAACATTATAAATATCTGCTATTGTTTCGAGTCTATGTCTAATGCTTTCGCTCCATTGTTTAAGTTGGAACAATTCCCCTAAATATGTATATATATCCGCTAGAAAGTAATCTCCAACTAATTTCGAAACATTTTCAATATTTTCGAGTAAAAATAGTAAATCATACCTTAATCGTATCAAACGTCCAACCTTCCTCTTAAATCCCCTGAATAAGCCTCTACTTTTAAAATAAATTTTACGGATATCTTCTTCTGCTATAGTTAATCTTCGATCCAGTAATTTGTCTACCACTCGTAGTTCTAATAATTGAAAATTAGCAATCTCAACTACGAGTAAAATATCTTCATAATCATAATTCGGATCTATTACTAGTGCCCTGTCAAAATCAAGGAAGAGAATATCATTTTTTAAAAAAGAAAAGGGTTTTCGAAGTCTTTTATTAATAAGGTCTTTACTAAGATTTAGTTCAGGTTTCTCTCCCATAAAAAGTGCTGAGATGTAACTCTTTTCAGCTTCAATAAATTCTTTTTGATTTTCTATATTATCAGTTATACAGTATATGGTATATTTTTCATGTTCAGATTCACTAAATATAAAGCCCTCTTCATTAATACACCCTCTTATTTGATTAAATACTTCATTGTAATGATACTTCAAGAACTCATTTATCTGAAATTCACCATGAGCTGTCTTGAATTTAATTCTTCTTAGTGTGTGTAGTTCTCTGAATGGTAAATCCCGAAAAACAAGTCTGGCAATCAGGGATATTACTCCTTCTGAATATAATTTAATGTGAAGAGAGAGTTCTTCAATATTTTTTATTTCGGATGAAATATTTGGTGTAACATCTAAAAGCAAAGGAATTGGAAAATCTACATATGAGGGGGTGTTTTTTGTTTTAATAATTTTTTTATCTTGAATTGCAGGAATAATTTTTCTTACTTCTTTCAAATCAATACTTCGTCCCACATCCGTCAATCGGAAGAAAATGACTTCTCCATTCAAAAGAAAAATTACCTACTTATTTATCTTGAGTTTTTTTATTCTAAAAATTTATTTTTATATTTTAAGAACTTTTATTCATACTTTAGGATAAAATAATTAATTTCTATTTAAATTTAATCAAGTTTAAATTCTTTTTTCTCTTTTATAAAAATTATTTTAAAATTTAATCTTTCCAGCATTAACAATGGATCTCTGGCTTCTAATAATAATATTTGCTATTTTTTTTGTGATTTTAATAAGTTATTCATCTAAAAAATTTGATTTTGTAGTAATCTCTTTATTTTGCTGTTTTTTAGCTGGTACTATTACTGGTATCGTGAAAAATCTAACAATATCTGATTTTGTGTCATTTATTGAATTTGAGGCGATAATAGTTATTTTATGTATGAGTATTATAACGAAAATAGCCCAAGATTCTAATATTTTAGAATTTTTAGCAGTAAAACTTTTCAAAATTTCAAAAGGCAATAGAAAAATTTTTTTCTATTTATTATGTATTATAACCACCCTCTTAGCCGCGATAATAAGTGATGTAGTTGTTGTATTAATATTAGCACCTGTAGTAATAAGATTATGCAGATTTTTAAAAATTAAGGCAGGTACATACTTATTAGGAATGACAATTTGTATAAATATTGGATCTATTATTACCCCCTTCTCTAGTGGCGAAAATATTATCATATCCTCTGCATTTAACCTAAATACAATTTATTTTATAACGTATTATTGGTTATTCTCTTTCTTCCTTTTATTTATAACGGCTTTCTTAATGGACAAGTTCCAATTAAGTAAAGAGCCTGATATTGAAGAACTTCAGAAAAAGTATGTTCTAGATTTGGTTGATGCTAAAGTTATGATATCCAATAAAAAAATGTTTTATGTAAATAGTGTAGGAATTATTATTACCATTATTTTATTCGCAATTTTACCATTTCTCTATTTAACAGCAGCATTTTCAGCATTCACTTTAGTATTGGTTAATAGAAAATTTACAAAAAAAAAATTAGGAGAATTTTTAAAAGATATTGAATGGGAAATAATCTTCTTTTTTATATCATTATATGTTGTTATTGGTTGCTTAGAAGTAGCAGGATTTGAAGATCTTTTTAGAGGAATTCCTTTTGAAGTTCTAAATCCTTTTTTAGTAAGTTTAATAATTTTATTGCTTGTTAGCTTTGTATCAGGTTTCGTTGCAAATACTCCCACAGCATTAGTGTTTATTCCTATAATAAATTTATTAGTAAGTCCGATGGTGGATGGTGGTTTTGGATTTCCTTCAATTCCTTTATTTTATTCATTAATTATTGCAGTAAATATTGGAGGGAATTTAATACCTCAAGGTGCAGCTTGTGATGTAATGACATTAAAAATTGCTCAAAATAATAATGTAGAAAATTTCAGTTTTAAGAGATTACTAAAAGTTGGAGCTACATTTGCGATAATCCATATCATTTTATCTATTGGATATTTATCATTATTAACATTATTTTATGGTTAAATTTATATGACCTTTGATAGGGTTGAAATCTATTTGAGGCTGAGATTAAGTTTATTTCCAAATTGGCCAGGACATATTAATTCTTGGAGTAGCGGAGATTATAGAATAATCGAAGTAGATTCACCCACAAAAATTTATCGTTAAAATTTAATGTTTGTGATTCTTTTTACTCTCATCAAACATATATTTAACTCCTTTTTTGAGTGGAGACATCTTTCTTAATCTTTCTATTACATTGGGTAATTTTTCTAGAAAATAATCTACATCTTCTTCTGTTGTAAACCGTCCTAAAGAAATTCTTAAAGAACCATGAGCTTCTTGAGGTTTTAATCCAATTGCTAAAAGTACATGGCTAGGATCTAAGGATTTAGACGAACATGCTGAACCTGTCGAAGTAGCAATCCCTTCCATATCTAAATCTAATACGATTGATTCCCCCTCAATATATTTGAATCCTAAATTCACATTATTGGGTAATCTTTGGGTCGGATGCCCATTCAGATAACTATCTTCAATATTTTCTGTGACCCATTTGATAATTTTATCTCGTAAATATATTTGTCTCTTAGCTTCTTCATCCATTTCTTCTTTTGCTATCTCTACAGCTTTTGCAAAACCAGCAATTCCCGGAACATTTACTGTGCTTGGTCTCATATCCCTCTCATGACCTCCACCATACATGATAGGTTCAATAAATTTACCCCATCCTTTTCTTACTCCTTTATTGCGGATAAATAGCATTCCTACTCCTTTAGGACCATAGATTTTATGAGCAGAAGCAGATAACAAATCAATATTCATCTGATTCACATCAATAGGAACTTTTCCAAAAGCTTGGACTGCATCTGTATGAAAAATAACATCATATTTTTTTGCTATCGCTCCAATCTTTTCTATTGGTTCAATAGTTCCAATCTCATTATTAGCGAACATTATGCTCAATAATATGGTTTTTTTTGTTATTGCTTGTTCTAAATCATTAATATTAATAAGTCCATATTTATCAACCGGTAAGAATGTAACATCAAATCCTCTTTTTTCTAATTCCTTATACGGATTTTCTACAGCATGATGTTCAATAGAAGTTGTTATAATATGATTACCTCTTCCTTTATTTTTCGAAGTTACACCAAAAATAGCAATATTATCGGCTTCGGTTCCTGATGAGGTGAAAAAAATATCGTCTCTATTTGCATTAATTAGTGAGGCAATTATTTCACGAGATTTTAATAATATTTGGCCTGCTTTTTGTCCTATTGTGTGCAAACTAGAAGAATTTCCATATGTCTCTTTAAAATGTTTAGTCACTTCTTCAATAACTCTGGGATCCATTGGAGTAGTAGCAGCATTATCCAGATAAATATATTTTGAATCGCTCATAATCAATAAAAAGGTAATAATTTTTTTTATTCTAGTTTAATATTTCATACTTAAATTATTATTTCTTATCATGAGATTTTATAAATAAAGCTAATTTTTCATAAATTAAGAATTATCTTAACTTACAAAAACACTAATAGAAATATAAAAATGAATGAACAACAATCTAATAACAAAACTATCGATCTTATTGTAGAACATGAACTACTTGGAGTTTCTCCTGAAATGATTGATTGGTGGTGGGATCATATTGATAATACAGAACGCTATAGACTATGGCATCCTGAAAACCATAAATCCTTTCAATGGGAGATCTCTCCTGAAGATTTGAAGGGCCATGTGGGAGCAATACAACGTGTAGTTGAAACAATCGAAGGAAGGCCAACAACATTAAGAATTCGATGGGAAGATCCTGACTCAATACCAATAAAAGCGGAGTTTAACCACAAAAATGCGGGATGTGTTTTAAATAATGAAGACAAAGCGATGAGTTGGATTTTACATGAATATCACTCAATTCCTAATGGAACTTTTATCCGATCTACATTTTGTTTACCTGCTAACATCCCAAATTCGTTCATTAAACATTTGAGAAAACATAACATAGAAGAAATAGGACATTTTGCTGAATTTTTACCAAAATTATATGAAGAAGAACGGTGATCATAGCGATATGAAGCTTATGTGGGGCATGACAGGGACGGGTTATGTTCTTCAGGAGTCTATTGATTTAATGAAAGAATTACAAGATGATTTCAATGTGGATTTGACGGTAATTGTATCAAAAGAAGGAGTTGCTGTTATTAAATGGTATAAGAAATGGCTAGCACTTAATGAAGCCGTCAAAAAAGTAAAAATTGAAAAGACGCCTAATATACCTTTTTATGCTGGACCTCTACAGCTTGGAAATTATGATATGTTTTTAGTTTGTCCGGTTTCTGCTAACAGTGTTGCAAAGATTGTACATGGTATTGCTGATACGATCATTACCAATTGTGTAGCTCAAGCAATTAAAGGTGGACAAATCGTTCACATTTTCCCTTCAGATCAAGATTTAGAACCAATAGTGACATCTAGACCAAATGGATCTCCCCTAGTTTTAAAAATTAGAGATGTTGAACTCGAAAACATTAAGAAATTAAAACAAATGGAAGGGATTGTTGTTATTTCAGATTTTTCAGAGATTAAATCCCTTATTCTAGAAAAAGTTAATAAAACTAATTAAAAATTAATATAAACAGGTCAAGCTTCAAATTTTACAGGTTCAATTGCACCCTCTGGACAAGTTAATTCACATTTTAAGCAGCCTTGACATTTAACAATTTCTTGATATTTATATCTAATCCCTTCTTCTTCTCTTCCAACTTTTTTAACAATATCCTTATAGAACAAATTTTTGGGGCAAAAGTTACCATTTTCATCAAGACATTTTTCACACATATTACATTTCTCATGATCTATTTTAATGCTAACTATCTGTTCTGGGCTTGTAATTGAGGTAACTTCTACTGCGTTTCTTGGACATACTTGAACACAATTGAGACAAGCTTTACACCGAGTATAATCAACTTTTCTAATTCCATGTTCAAAATAAATCGCTTTAGCTTTACATGCGCGCATACATCGCTCACATCTTACACATAACTCTTGATCAATTTGCACAGGTATGAATTTCTCTCTAATAATGCATTACCTCAAATATTTGTTTATTAAAGGTTTAACTTATCTATATTATCAAACTTTACTATAATTATAAATTTATTTTTTATAGAATATCATTAAACGAATCTAAAGAATTAGGTTAATGTATAAAATAAATTAAAGAAAAAATAAGGTTTATTCAAAAAATTCTGGAAAATGTTTTACTTTATTGAAAGTAACCGGTATATTCTTTTCCAGTTCCAGGTAGTTGCTGCTGTTGCTGATATTGTTGAGCTTTTTGTGCAAGTTCTAGCATCTTCGCTTTTATTTCTTTACCTTGTTCAATAAGAGATGCTGTATCAATTGTTAAATCATACATCTTATTTAGTACTTCTAGAATACTCGCAGCACCCTCAGGAGTAGGAATTTCTAAAACAGGTGTAAATAAAGCAAAAGCATTGAGCCTGTTCGTGAGTGCCTCGTTTAAGATAGTTGCTTCCGGACCAACTATGATTCCCTTCTCAACCTTTTTGATGCCGAATTTCTCGAGATGTTCCATCATGTTTTCTTCCGCTGCATAATAGACAGGATAATCATCAATAATTCCTCTTTGTGGAATACCTTGAAAGATTATTATCTCTTTTGCTTTAACATCTTCTGATAAGGCCCAATTACAAATTGTCTTGCTTAAATCATTGTAAGCAGTTGGAATTTGAAAGGGAACTTCACAAATACCTACAATCAAATTATGTTGCGGAGAATAAAGCAATCTGAATGGATGTTTCAATACTCCAGCATAAAATACTGAAATGGGTGGTAAATATTCAGAAGTAACAAACCCTATTTCTTTTATATCCGTAAGTTGTTCAATAAGCGTATTAGCAACAATAGGACCAATTAATCCTATTCCAGCAAAACCTAAAACAAAAGTTGCACCTTTTTGAATTTCAATCGATACATCTTCAATAATTATACTGGATTTCTCACCTTTCTTACAAATATATTCTTTCTTTACCATATTTCTCACATACTTAGTCGAATTTTATTAAAAGTCTATTTTTTGATTATAATGTAATTTCTTCTTATGTTATTTATTGAGCTTACATTATTAAAATTAACCTATATAAATCATTATAGTGAAGTTCAATCTAATATTAATTACTTTGATTTAAAATTTTATTAAAGATATAACTTTTAATTTAATTGAGAATCATTCTGAAAACCTAATAATATTTTTAGAAGTGAATTAATTTGATTTTGGAAGTGAAAGATTTAACAATACCTACACCAGATCAAGATTGTGTAATTATAAATAAAGTCTCATTTGGAGTGAAAGAGGGATCTATTCACGCAATAATAGGCCCAAATGGTTCAGGTAAATCAACATTAGCATATACAATAATGGGATTGGGAAATTATAAACCCTCTGAGGGAGAAATTATTTTTGATGGTGTTAACATAACAAATATGAATATAACTGAACGTGCTATGTTAGGAATAACGTTAGCATGGCAAGAACCTGCAAGAATAGAGGGTCTATCTATTCCAAAGTATATCTCCCTAGGGATTAAGGATAAGAAAAATATCAAAGAACAAATTATTGAAACGTTAAAAATTGTAAATTTAGAGCCCGAAAGATACATGAATCGAACAATTGATGAAACATTAAGTGGAGGAGAGAGAAAACGAGTTGAATTAGCTGCTGCGATTGCTATGAAACCAAGGTTAATCATGCTAGATGAACCTGATTCTGGTTTAGATTTCATTGTAATTGAAGATTTTCTAAATATCTTTGGAAAAATTAAGGAATTAGATATGACAATTTTATTGATTACACATAGAGAAGACATAGGTATGGTTGCAGATTATGGAACTCTCATATGGAGGGGTGACGCTATATTAACAGATGTTTTTCCGAAAGTTATGCTAAGATATTGCGCTAAAGCGGGGCTTCGTGAATTTTGCGAGAGAAAATTGTTTAATGGAGAAGGTGCTTGTTTTGATGAAGATTATATTGATAGAATTTTCAGAGAGGAACAAGGATTATGAGTGGTGTAGAATATCCAAGAGAAATATTAGAAAGCCTTGAAGATTATAACATAGACATCAGAGATTTCATCCCTGGACACGGTAAAGGAGCTAAACTTCTACTAGATTTTAATAAGATTAGTGGAGTAGAACAAGTTGATGGAGTTATATTAAAAGGAAGAGAAATTGAAAATGGTATTGTTGCTGATATAATTATTAAAAAAGGTACAAAAATCGAAGAACCAGTTCACTTATGTTTTGGAGTAAATAAAGAAACTGGAGTTCAAGAAATTTTTCCAAGAATTATTGCAGAAGATAATACAGATGTAATTGTTCAAGCACATTGTAGCTTTCCAAAGGCAAATGGATTAATTCACAAAATGTTTGGGCATTTTTACATTGGAAGAAATTGCAATTTTACATACAGTGAAACTCATTATCATGGTGAAAATTCAGGAGCATTAGTCGCTCCAGTTGGATATATGTATGTTGGTGAAAACAGTATATTTGAAAATAATTTTAATCTTACAAGAGGAACTCCGGGAAAAGTAAAAATATTACTTGATATTTATGCCATGAAAAATAGCATAATAAAATCAAATATAAGAGCTTTTGGTAAATGTAAAAAGGATTCCATAAGGATTAGAGATTCAGTATTTCTTGAAGGAGAAAATGCAAGAAGTGTTATTAAGATGAAAGCTGCAGCCCGAGACGGAGGAGAAGTTTTAATGTTCGGCGTTACTGAGGGTAATGCTCCAAATTGTAATGGTCATGTAGAATGTAATGAAATTGTATTAGGTAAGGGATCTATTTGTAGAGCTAGACCATTTATTAGAGCAATTGATCCTACTTCAAGTGTCTCCCATGAAGCATCCTTAGGAAGATTTCCACAAAAATGGCTAGATGAGTTACAAGCTAAAGGATTAACTGAAGAAGAGGCAACAGAAGTGCTCATCGAGGCTATGCTTCAAGAAGAATAATTTTATGAAAAGATAAATGGAGATTTAAAATGAAGGAAAACACAAAATATCATAATTATCGTTTTATAGGAAAAATAAATGTTGATGAAATTCAACCATGGTTTGATTTCACTACAGCAAAACCATGGGATGATCCAGAAATTCCATGGATTTTGGATAATAAAGTAAGACGAGAAATTTTAATAATCCTTTCAAAAGGTCCAAAAACCTTTCAAGAAATTTATGAAAGAGTCAATTTTTCACCCAAACCATTGTTAATAACCAAAGAAGAATACGATTGTCAAATATCCTTTAGATGGACTGAACGGACTGTTGAAAACCATCTCATGAATTTAGAATGGTATAATTTAATTAAATTAGAAGATAAATACTACAAATTAACAATTCCAATAATATCAATGGATGATTCTGAGAAATTAGAGAATTACATTATAAAATTTACAGAAAATTGGATGAGAATCATCAAAGAATTAGGGATTGAAGTCCAAGACAATTTTAAAGATGTGTATGAGAAAACTCCCGTATATGAAATTTTAATTGAAAAAGCCATCCAAAAATTATATAGCATTCTGAAAGAAGAGAACATAATTTCTAAAGATCCAAATCTAAAAGCATTATGGGCTGAACAGCTTAGAAAAATTAAATTTGAAGAGTGGGTAAAAAAGAATTTTTAATAAAGATAATCTTGTTTCAAAAGATTATCTAGGCCTAAAAATTTTAATTTTTGGTGATTTGGATAACCTGTTAGAAGATCAAAAGTTCTAAATTCATAATATGCCTTTTTTAATTTATCAAAATTAGGAGTATCACCAGCTGCCCCTCCTTCACTGACAGGATTTAGTAAAATTTGGGGCAATCTATCATCAGCAGGAGTAATGCCCATTTTTAGGTTAAACATTCTTTTCATCATATATATCCTTTCTCCTAATTCTTTAAGTTCTGCAAGGTTTAAATTTAAACCAATTCCCGAATTAATGATTTCTATAAGAATTTCTGGTGATAAACTTGTCATATTACACATTATCATGGAATTATAGAGGGCTCTATAATTTTGTGTCAGTGCACTTACAATTGCCATTTCCTTATTATCTTGCTTCCAACCAATCATTTTTATTCCGTAATTTTCAAGTTGAGAGCCAAATAACAATAAGAACATATCACATGATTCATGACATGGGCCTCTTGGAGT
Source organism: Promethearchaeota archaeon (assembly GCA_048938855.1). GTDB lineage: Archaea > Asgardarchaeota > Lokiarchaeia > Sigyniarchaeales > SOKP01 > Loki-b32. Next base: position 59,285 of record JBHLLT010000007.1, on the reverse strand, counting down.
ACCTAAGGCATAAGCTACAGCCATACCATAAATATGTCTTAAATCATGATAAGCTACTTCCATCCCGTATACTGTTGCAATTTCATCCTGAGGAATGTTAAAATGCTTACCGACAATATCAGAACCCTCCGCAAGTAAATTTCCAATCCCCTTTCTATAAGCAATTTTTTCTATCATTTTAAGTGCAGCATCAAAATTTCCCCAATTTGGTTCTAAGCCATCAATATCTTCCGATTTAATCCAATGATTATTGAAAATGTAATAAATAAAAGCTATGGTACCACTACCACTAATTGTATCAATTCCATAATCATTACATAGATAATTTGCTCTTTGGATTGACTCTAAATTATCATTTAAAATTAGAGATCCAAATCCAACTACAGTTTCATATTCAGCAGCTTCAATTTCGTGTTCAGTTTTGTACTCTCCTTCCTTGATCATAGCTTTATGAGCGCATCCTATTGGGCATGAAAAGCAATGATATTGTTTCGTAAACATAGTATCGGCGGCTGTTACACCTGATATTTTATAAGTTTTATCCCATTTACCTAAAGTCCAATATTTTATAGGCAAATCTCCGTAAGCATTACCAGCATCAACTGTTCCTGATGTTCCGTATCTACCAAAGACTTCAGACATATAAGACTGCTTGATGTGGTTCCCTGCATTTTTTATAGCTACTTTAAATTTATCTTGATTATGAACATTATATGACATTTTAGCGCCTCTAATAGCAATTGCTTTTAATTTTTTTGACCCCATTACCGCTCCCATACCAGTTCTGCCTGCTGCCTTTTCTTCTGATGCTACTATTGCATATCTAACGAGATTTTCTCCTGCAGGTCCAATACAAGCAACACGTGTGGATTCTGAACCTAATCTTTCTTTTAATATTTTTGATGTCTCTAAGATCCCCTTTCCCCATAACATACCCGCATCCTTGATTTTTATATCATTATCATTTATTTCAAGATATATTGGTTTATTAGAAGATCCCTTTATTATAATTCCATCATATCCTGCTTTCTTTAATTCAGGACCGAAAAAACCCCCACAATTAGATTCACCCCATATTCCAGTTAAAGGAGATTTCGCACATACTACAAATCTTCCACTAGTAGGAACACTTGATCCGCACAATGGGCCAGTCATAAACATTAGAATATTATCTGGAGATAGAGGATCCGTATCTGTATTTAATTTGTCATACAAATACTTACAACAATAACCAGCCCCACCTAGGAAATTTTTAGCAATTTCTTCATCTAAGGGCTCGTTTTTTATCTCCCTGTTAGTTAAATTTATAGTTAAAAGCTTTCCTACAAATCCCTTCAATTTAATGTCATTCATAATTTATACTGTAACATCGATTCTGTAATTTTTTATTTTTTATTTTTTTTCTAAGTGAATGGCTTTAATAAATCTTTTATGAAAAAATTAATTTTTAAAGATATTATCATAATAAAGGTTGGAAATTATGGGAACAAAAGATTTAAAGGAAGGAGACATTGCCCCTCTATTTAAATTAGAATCATATAATTCAGGTATTGTTGACTTAGCAGAGCTTAAAGGACAAAAAATTGTTCTAATCTTTTCAAGATATTTCGGATGTAATATTTGTCAATTAGACCTAAAAAATTTGCTAAACCGTGCTGGCGATATTCAAGAAAAAGGAGCTAAAATTCTCTATATTACACAATCTGGAGAAAAAGTAGCGAACGAATTCATTAAGAAAGAAAAAATAGATTTTCCGGTAATTCCAAGCTCTAAGGAGGAATTATATAAGGAGTATGGACTTGGATTGATGACAACTGGAGCGTTCACAAAGGTAAAATCTAAATTAAAAGAAGCTACAGAATTAGGTATTAAACATGGAGAATATGAAGGTTGGGAGAAACAAGGACCTGGACAATTCGTTATAAATGAACAAGGAAAGATCATCCATGCCTTAAAAGGTTGGCTTGATGTTGATAGTATATTATCTGTTCTATAGTATTCCTAAAAAAATAAAGCAGTTAAATAAACTAAAATTGTTAGTTCATTTGTTTTGAATTCAATAATTTTCTTAATATCTTTATTTTTTATTAAATATTAATGATCTATACTTTACTTTTAGTTAGAATCTTCCCTACCATTTTAAGAGTTCCAATAAAGCCCCTTTTTTTCATCATAAGTCTCGCATACATTCTCCCAGAACTTTTAGGTGGTGTAATGATTCTTTTCTTTTTATAGAGTTTCATGGCTTTCATTCCACAGGTAGGTACACAATTCCCACATCCAATACACCTATCCAAATTTACCACAGCGTGATTATTTTCAATAGTAATGGCTTCCATTTGGCATCGTTTAAGACAAGTTTCGCATCCATTACAGAGTTCTGAATTCGATAGGGCATAAAAATTCGAGGAATAATATTCCGCAGGTTTAGGATATTGTTTTGCCATTGTCAAAACTCCACAACAACAACCACAACATATACACATAAAAGATGGATTCTGGCAATTTTCGGGTTGGAGTACAAAACCAGCTTTTTGATAATCTTTTAGAATTTCAAAGAATTCTTCTTTAGAAATTTCTTCTCCTAGTCCGTCATCAATCCTTCTAACCGCCGCATCATTGAACATGACACAACACCTCCTAATATCTGAAAGTTTACAAGGTTCATCAAGAATTTCATGCTGCTCTCGGCATACACAGTTTATTATTGCGATCCTATTAACTTTTTCAGTGATAATATCTCTTATATCATCATATGTGCTTACTGTGTAATCTGGAGAAAGACTTTTTTCTACAGGAATTGTACGAATCTGCCCTACTGTATTTTTTTTGTGAAATTCTTTATAAAATACATCAAGTGAATAATTTTTAGCAAGTTCAGCAAACTCTTTTGTCATTTGTCCTAATTGATATTCAAAAATACCAATAGCCCATGGAAGCAATCTATAACGCCTTCTATTATGTTTTTTATCATATACCGAACCTCCTCCCTGAATTGCCCCTTTATCGCTAAGATTTTTTAATAATTCCTCCAATCTTTCTTTAGATATTGAGATCCCTTTTTTTGTAACTCTTTTATGAATTTTATCTATAGGCTCTGGTAAAGCACTTAAATGGATGGCAACCTCAGCTTCTTCAGGTGTAAAAAGCGATTTCAAAATTTGAATTTCTAAGCTGGATTCATGTTCTGGGAAGGCAACAGGCATACGTTCATCGATTTCTTTATGAAGTTTGTTATAAATCTCATCTCCATTTTGCATATTATTTACCTCTATTATTCTTGAACAATAATTAATTATTGACTTGGGAAATATTTTTTACAAAATAAAATATTCCATGCTTTTTGACACAAAAGTTCTAAATTTAATTTACTATTTCGGTAAATTTTCTCTGAAGTATATAAATATAAAATATGAGAGTAGCTTTTATTTAAAGCAATGATTTACTGTTATAGATATTACCTAAATATTACCTAGTTTCTTAAAATTTTATCATATGTTTTTAATATATATGTCGATATCTCTCAGCTATTATAGAGATATACGATAATTTGAATGAATCATAATAAACTTGATATACAAATGACAGGAATGATTTTTTCAAAATTAGATGATTCAGAACCTGTTCTTAATCTAAAGGACCTATTTTATGAACTTGAAGCTTTTAATAAACCAATAGCTAAAATAGTTGATAAAATACCACAAAAATCAAAATATGATAATTTTAAACTCCTAACCGACATTTCAAATGTACTTCAAAAGTGTAGGCATTTAACAAGTAAAGATAAACTTCTTTATTGTCAAAGTCAACGATATTTCATGAAACTTTATTTAAGGGAAATTAATAAAGAATTTGTGGATTAATTTATAAATTCATATGCCTCCATTACATAATAACTTGGATCTAAAGTTGGTAAATGCCCTATCATCCAACCCTGAGAGGTAGTCTCACAAATCCAGTATTCTTTTGTATCTATTGTAAAAGAATTACTAGGAGGGTAACCCAGATGATGAGTTGGTGTAAAATTTAAATATACTCCAATACAGGCATGACCAAACCATCGTTCCTCAATAGTATCATAATAATTTATTACTGCTAAAATTGCTTCATAACCTAATGAAACAACCAACGACCCAAATAAAACAGAAAGATCTTCACAGTCTCCTTGATCGAATAATGTTTCCATTGGATATTTAGTTAAATCTATGATCTCCGCCTTATATCCAATGGCTTGGGTAAAGCTTAATAATGCATTCACAACTTCTTCTGAATCATATGGATCAAGGCATTTTGATTTAATTGCTTCTGAAATTTGTATAATTTTTGAGTAATTAGGAGTACAATAGGAAGCGATAACTGAAGCTACATAATCAGGATCCCAGTGAGTATGTGAAGGATGTGGTGCCTCATGAAAAAAATCCAGAATATCTCGCGAAGTCGAAATTGTGTATGATGAAGGAGTAGCTCCATGATTTACATAGAATTGAATATTCCGTTGTGGGTAGAAATACTGAAATGTTAAAACTCCTGCAACTGGAGTTATTACTGAAGCAGTAATTGCAATTATACCTATAATTAACGCTTTTTTTTGTTTCTTTGTTAGTCTTGGCTTTTCTTCTATCTCTCTTCCAAGAGTTACTAATTTTTCTGATTCAATTTTAACAGATTGATAAGATCCTATATCTGTATTACCAACTATTTTCGGAATATGATATAAGCGATTTGAGCAGGAGGGACAATATTCCCAATTAGGCTTTACTGGATTCCCACAATTAGTACAAAAATTAACCATTCCCGTTCTTTTCTTTATTAGAGTCTTCTAATTTAATTAAGATAAAATAATTTGGTCTTTTAAATTTAAATGTTATTTTCCTGAGTTTATTAGATATTGCTAATTATTATCTAAGAATAATAATTATGAACTTCTTTAATGACTAAGTTAATAAGATCTTTGGAATTACCTATCCCGTAAAATTTAACTTTATCTAATAAACTTCCAAATTTTTCTTTGGGAATTTTCTTAGATCCTATGAAAAAGCCTACTAATTTATGCCCTTTTTGAGTTAGATTTAGTATAGTTTTTTTCGCTTTGCCCCAATTATATATTCCAAAATCGGTAATTATAAACACTAAAACGTTTTTTTCTGTTTTTTCACACTGACTTGTGATTTCATTAATTGGGAGAAATGTGCCACCTCCTTGATACCTTAATAAAATATTTTCGGCTTTCCTATAATCAGAGGTCCAATTACAAATATCTGCTTTATTGGAAAAATTAATTATACTAAATTTTGCTCCTTTACTTGCAACATAATGTAAAGAAGCGAAGGCAGCTACTAAAGCAGTATGATATTGACCTTTTTCTCTTGTTGTTCTTGATGAATAATTCCAACTCATAGATCCTGAAGAATCTAAAACAATTAGTAAATCAGGAATCTCTTTCTCTACTAGATTTCCTGGTCCTTCTTTATACGTCCATTTTCTTGTAGTGATGTTAGGTATTATTATAGGACTATTCAATAAGCTCTGAACTACATCTAATTCTTCTATTCTATCCCCAATCCGCCAAACCTCTGGATAAATAGGTAATTGACCCCCAGGTTTATTTTCAAAAATTTTTATTTGAATTAAATTTTTAGCTAATCCTCGATACCAAGTAGCTAATGGATTTCCGTCAATTAGTATACCAGATTGACGCGCAGGTCCACCAAACTCAGAGTAGGGAATATCTTTCGCAAATTCCTCTGATTTTGCTCTTAAATCTTCTTCATTTCCCTCTTTTAATTTGTCTGTATTTTTAATTTCTAAAGGATTATCCATTATTTCGAGTACATCTTTAGGGATTTCGATATATGCACCTTCCGGACTTTTTCTCTTCTCTTTGTTTTTATCTATTACTCCACCAGTACCTATTAAAGTAAAGGTATCTTGTATTAAACTCTTCAAAGATCTTGCGACTTGGGAAACCTTTTTTTCCCAAGTTGATTCATCTTCAAAATCCTTAAGGATTATTTTTGCAACTCTTTCTGCTAAAGAATCCATCTCATTAAGCTTCTTATCATTGATTACCTCTTTTTTCCACATTTTTTCGTAAGTTCTAAATAGGAATTTACTAAAATCACTAAGAGGTCCTTTAGAAGTAAGATGTTTATAAGTCTTAGTAATTTCCCATTCAATTAGACTCGTATATTTCCGATATAATTTAGTATCAATAATCAAATCAGCAAAAATATTTACAACAATTGGGGCATAATTTTGATTTAGCTGAGTTATAGCGGCTCTTAATAATCTGGCGTGTGTGAGGCCATCATAAGGGATAATTTGGTAATGGGATACTTCATGAAGTGAAATTATGAAAAAATAATTAATATACTCATTATCATCTTTTAATATTGGTGTATTAGCTAGATTCATAGTAATTTGCCAGCGGTGTTCGGGATCGATATAAAATCCCTCTAAATGTGTATAATCAAATACATAATTGGGATCGTTTAAAGGAGGATAATAAAACTCTTTTAATGTCTTGCTCCAAGCGATGTTAGCTAATTCTATTGTTTTCTTTTCCTTTTCTGTTAGATGGTTTTTATTACCCTTTCCTTTTCTTTTTCTTACTTGAAACATCTTACAGTTTTTTCATTTATTCTTCTTTTTGTATATAATCAAAATTATCTAGAATTTTTCTTAATTTCAAGGCTTCAGAACCTCCAGAAATTTGTATGTTTACTAAAGATTCTTCTTTGGTTCCAGTAACATTAATCTCAATTAGCATATCTTCAGTTCGGATTTGTTTAGTTTGTCTTTTACTAAATGCTTCTTTCAATGGTTGGTCTAAGTTAGAAAATTCAGTCGCTATGTCTGCCCATACTTCCTTCCAGTCATTGTATTTAAAGATATAATCGGTAACTGTTTGCCTAAAAAGCTCTCGATTGCACCACTCAATTAAATCCCCTCTATTAGGAAAATCCAATTTCTCTAACAAATTATTTCGAATTTCAGCTAAACTAACAATATCCCCATTTTTTGCTGCTCCTTGTATTTGTAGGGCAATAGGGGCATATTCCTTAATATTCACGGAGTTTACGAAAGGAATTAAATCATATTTTACAATTAAATCACTTTTTTCAAATTTCTTCAATTCTGCTAAATCATTTTCTTTAGGGTTCCCTCCTCGGAACCTATCTGCTATTTTGTAGCAGAGTTCTCGATTCTTAAACCTTTTCTGAATTGTTGTTAAAATATTCTTAGAAAATTCATATCGGTTTCCAAAATAGGGTGACGAATCTAGTTCTCTTTTTACATACAAAGCCCTATGTGAAATAACATATGGTGCAATTGTATTTACAATATTAACATCAATCTTTTCTAATCCTAACAACCACGCTAAAGCTTTTGAATATCTCAATAAATCCTTTGCAACTCTTACACTTAGAATTGAGTCGATTTTATTGCAAATATTCTGAGCTGTATTGAAATGGCAACCAGAACACAATCCCGTACTTGGTTTTAAATCTGTTGTATTACCTTTGTCTATCCTAGAACATAATGTAAATTCTCTTATAATTGCATGGATATAATTGTTAACTTCAGGATTAAAGACTATTCTATTTACATAGTACCAGATCTCCATTAATTCATCAATAGTTAGAATTTTAGGAACCTGAATTAATTCATCCATTCCTGAGTATTTTTCATCTTTACCAGTTAATATTAGTTGTAAATCATGACTTCCTGGCATTGAAATAGGCACAGAGATTCCAAATCTATCTAGAAATGGTTGAGATAGTTCAAAAGTCCCAATGTCATTAGGGTTTATCGTTGCATATAAACAAAATTTATTAATAGTTGCTAATGAATCGTAATATTTAACTGTACCTTCAGCTAATAATGATAAGAGAATATCTTGTGCATAAGGTGTCAATCGATTCACTTCATCAATGATCTTCCAAAAATTTGTGACAAATTGTCTCCATACAACCTCTTCCTCTCCCTCTTTCATTAATTTTCCTAATTTAAGTGTCCCAATCAATTTCTCTTCAGTTAATTGAGGGTGACCTCTAATAATAGAATTTTCTATGGTATTTAGTGAACTTGCCGTAAACATCCTTCCTAGAAGCTTTACAAGAGTAGTTTTACCTCCTCCATGGCCCCCATATAATAACATAGCAGAATTAGGAACTATTGCGTTCAAGACACATAAAGACAATATTTCAGGTAATTTTTTCGTACTGACTTTTTTATTTTTTTTATCTAAATACTTAATGCTCAAATCTTTATAGTGAACAAATAATTGATTAGCTTGAGTTAAATTAATGATTTTCCACACTTTTTTTCTTAAAATATCTTCTTCTCCTAGATTTGTCGACATTTAGAATGATCTCATAAGATTTTCAATATTAAATAAAAAGCAGTTTGATTATTTATTTTTTTTTCTTAAAGTATAAATGAATCCGACTGTAAATTGTTGTTTCAAATTAGCTAATTAGAAAAATTATTAAGAGCAATTATAATTCAGCCAGATCGGATAGATTTCCGATAACATAATCTGGTTGAACAATCCATTTTTTAAATAATTTATTTTCATTTCTTTTCATATGATTAATTAAACAAGAAGAAATATTTGCAGCTTTTGCAGCTTTTATGTCGTTAATTGAATCTCCAACCATAATAGCAGTATCTTTTCGAGAAATAATTTTAAAGTTCTCTAAGATTGTAAGAATTCCTTTAGGAGAGGGTTTAGCAAATTCCTGGTTGTTCCCTCTCATACTAAAGATTTCATGAAAATAATTATTGATTTCAAAGTGTTTTAAGAAATAATCAACGATATAATCTGCTGTGTTTGTACAAATAGCCAGTTTTTTATTTTCTTTGTAATTGTAGATTTGGTCTAATAAAATTACTACATTATTATATAGTGAAAGCTGGTTATTCATAAGAAGTATTTTTCTCTTCTCAAAATCAGTTTTATCATAGTATTTCCAAAATGCAATAGATTCAGGAATACCCCATTTCTTTAATATCGGCTGAAATTTTCCTCCAGAATACCATAATTCCCTCCTTTCGATTTTACTAGGAATTCTTTTGACTCCAATCTTTTTTAAAGTCTCAACTAATATTTGATCAGCATAAAATCCAATATTCCCAAGATCCAATAACGTTCCATCTAAATCAAATATGTAGCAATCGAATTTCATTTCAGAAATACCCTATATGTCCTAGATTTTTTCCATTTTCATCAAGTGCATGGACTAATCCCATAGAAAGAGGCTTTTCTTCTTTTTCTTTAGTTGATTTCGCTACATATTTTATAGTTTCAAATTTAAGAATGAATGTACGATTACATTTTTTACATTTTATGTAAATGTTTTCAATTTTTTTCTTATCTTCCTCAACTACTTCCTTTTTAAATGGTTCTAAAAGATTTGGATCTTCGTTATCACAGTTATCAAGAAAGCATTGATCTAAAGATATTTTTTCCATCCCACGTCGTGCAAGCGCTATAAAAGCATAGCTAGGGTAAATTATTTCTTCTTTATCATCCATATTTAAAATAAAATTAGACATCCAATTAATCTTTATTATTAATTTGTATAATTGTAATTTAATGCGGTCAACCTTAATTATTATCTGTTCTTATATTTTATTGACTTAGTATATGACAAATAAAAAGGAATTCTCAAAGGAAACCATTGATCATATCTCGAAATTAGCTTTAATAGATCTATCTGAAGAAGAAAAAGAGAAATTATCAAAGGAATTGGGTGATATTTTAAATTATTTTAAAAAATTGGATGAACTAGACACTAGTACTGTGAAACCTACCACTCATCCTATTGATGGATTAAAAAATGTCTTCCGTGAAGATGTACCATGGGACTCTCTTAGTAATGAGGAAGCTTTAAGAAATGCAAAACATAAAAAAGATGGTTATTTCAAAGCTCCCAGAATTTTGAAAGAATAGCAAAATATTTATTTCTTATATTCATCAGTCAGTTTTCTTATTGCTTCAGCCATGTCACTTAATGCTTTTCTTCTTTCAGCAGGATTCAATGTATAAAATTCTTCTTCAAAATCAGTTCCTATTTGCTCTGTTGAAGCCATAAATTTAAACTTTTTATAAACTAGACCTGTTATATACTTCTCATAGCGTTCTAAAGCTTTACTTAATTTTGCATCATTTTTGATATTATCCCAGAGTTCCAATGTCTCTAATGATTTAATCCCTAAATCAATTCTGAACCAACTAATTGGAAACAATAACTCTCTTTGAATACCGAGTTCAATAATTTCTAGATTTTCTTCGTCTATATGAAGGTCTGGTATTATGTCTTCTTCAAAAACAATATTATCACTTAAAACATAGAGATTTGCAGCACCTCGAGAAGTACAGACAATCCCTGTAGCAAATCCATTAGCAAATCTTAAGATATTAGCTAAATCTTCTAATTTACTTCCTTTAAGATGAAGATTTTTCTTTTTTTTTCCTTGAAATTCTACTTTTATTCTATGCGTTCCTTTTGCATCAGACACTAGTTTTGGAAATAAGTCTTTATCCCTTGTTTTTTTATGAGCCTCTAATAATTTATTTATGATAGCATAATCTAATTTAAGGCCAGGGATAACAGTATTTTGATTAAGAAAGGCATCTACTTCAAAATCTACAATCCCATAAAAAAGTTTTTCATTGTTAATAATATTGTAAATTGTTTCTATAATAGCTTTAACCAATGCGTCTGGATCTTCACGAATAGAATCAAATTCCTTAGTTTCGAAAGTGTTAATTTGATCTTCCAACCCTTCTTCTTGATAAAAGGCTCCCCAGCTCAGTTCGCTAAAAATTACGCCTTCTGAATATAAATTGTGAAAAGCATCGATGCTTAAAATGCTTTTACTTCCTCCAAGTTCAACTCCTAATTTGGATCCAGAAGCTAAAATCGCAGAAGGGGGATTAACAAATTCTATAGGCATTTTTAAACCAAAAGATTAGTATTTAGAAAATTTAAAATTCTATTGCTTAATTAATTCTTATTTAAGTATTCTAATAATTATAGATAGAATTTATATATATAATTAGTGAAATAAAGAGATAAATACCATCTCAACATTTTAATGTTTAGCTTTGATATTCTTTTTTTTTACAAAATTCTGAATATTTAGCTAATACTGAAAAGCACTTTACTGGCATGTCCCATAAATCAAAAATAGGAAGATTTGAATTTATGAATTCTCTAACCCATGGATTATTATAGCCTTGAGGACCAATATAAAAAACTGGAACATTCTTTTTTCTAATTGAGCGTTGTATTGGTTTTAGATAAAGTCTCTTCATCATTTCATTTGATATTTCAAATTCATCATATCTTTTGCCTCCAGAGCTATTTATTATGTCTAATATTTCATCAAAACCGAATACAGCATATATAATAATCCCGTCAATTTCACCCGAATTAATCATAGCTTTAGGTATTTTTATGTAAATATTATACTGATTAAATTGAAAAGTTAGATCTAATGGATTATCTATATTTGCCACAGGTGGTATATATTTTTTTAAATTTTCTCGTAATTCTTCTGAAAATTCAGGAACCTCTAATCCTAGTTTTTCAGCTACTTTTGCCATCATAGCCCCACATCCTCCTGAATCTGTAATAATTCCCAATCTATTGCCTTTAGGAATGATTTTATAGGAGAATGTTCGCAAATAATATAAAAATTCTTTTATTGAATCTGTAGAAATTATCCCTGTCTCTCGAAATACTGCCTCAAATATTTTATCATCTCCTGCAATTGAGCCTGTATGCCCCATGATTGAACGTGAGGCAGCTTCAGTCCCGCCTGCATATATCGCTACAATCGGTTTGTTAGGAGTTATTTCTTTTATTTTTTCTATAAATTCTTTACCTCTTTTGATTTCCTCAATATAGAGCCCGATTACATCAGTTTGAGGGTCATCCTTAAGATAATCTAAAAATTCAACTAAATCAATATTTTCTTCATTTCCGATTGAAAATGTTTTTCCTATTTTAACCCCTATTTGATTGCAGAACCAAAAAATATGAGAAGCAACCGTGCCTGATTGAGCAATGATGGAAATATTCCCTCGCTCAGGAGTTTCGTATATCCACATAGTATTAAAACATTTACCATCTAACTCAGGATATTTATAAAAGGCATTATAAACCCCCAAACAGTTCGGACCGATATATCTTATATTATATTTTTTAGCGATATCACGAATTTTTTGAGATAACTCGATCCCCTCGAAACCGAACTCCCGAAATCCTCCAGATACAATAATTGCGCGTTTAACTCCCTTTATTCCACATTCTTCTAATACATTTAACACTTTATTTGGTCTTAGAATAATAAAGGCTAATTCTGGAACTTCAGGAAGATCTAATATTGTTTTATATGCCTTTAACCCTTGAATATTTTCTAATCTTGGATGAATAGGGTAGATTTTTTGTTTTGATAATCCCCCAACGATAATATTTCGAAGCATCATAGCACCCATATTATCCAAAAAAGAATTTGATGCCCCAAATATAGCGATACTGTCGGGATTGAGAAATTTATATAGAAAATTAGTCTTTAGGTTATGCAAATTAATTTCAGACATAATATTTTTTGAACCAAATAGCTATAAGGAAAAAATTAAAAATCTATTATGAGTTTTATTAATAGTTATTATTAAGGTTTAAATTTCTTTTAACAACTCAATTTCAGCAGAAAATCCAGGTATCATTCCTTCATAACCAACAATTCCTTTTTCTTTTAATTTTTTAAGAATAAGTCTTACGCCTTCGAATTTATCTTCACAAAGATTTTGTAATTCCTTGTAATTCAATTTTCCGCCTTTTTCCTTAAGTCTTTCTATGATGAATTTTTCTTCATCAGTAATTTCTGGCATAATATATCTTTCTTTTTCAACATATTAATAGTTATTTGAACTCTAAATCTTACCTGTGCTCCCAAATCCTCCTTTTCCTCGTTCAGATTCAGGTAATTCATCTGTTTCAATAAATTTATAATCATACATTTTTGATAAAATAATCTGACAAATTCTTTCACCTTTTTTTAGTATAACATCTTTATTTGAAAGATTTACTACAATTGCCATCCATTCATTCCTGTAACCCGCATCTATCGTACCTGGGGAGTTCACAATTGAGATTCCATCCCATAAAGCCAATCCACTTCTAGGAACAACTTTGAAATAATATCCTTCTGGAATAGCTGTTGAAAACCCTAAGGGACAACCAACTCTCTCAAGTGGTTTTAACGTATACGAATCTGAATCAATATCAATTAATTCCCTTTTGTTGCCTTCGTGAATTATCTTCTTAAAACTGATTATTCTTACGTCAGCACCGGCGTCTCCAGGTTTTGATGGATTTGGAACGATAGTATCCTTATTTAATTTCTTTAAAGGAATTGAAATATTTCTGTTGCTATTATTTTGGCTCATAATACATCAATTTAAATAATTTCCAATTTTAAAAAATAATTTTTATTAAAGAATAGATATTTTGTTAAATATCTATTTACTACGGTGAAGATATTGATTATTATTGATAGATATGATCCTAGAGTTGATAAAGAAGCATTGAAGGAATTATTCAAGGATTTTATTTCGGTTAAGTCATATTTCTTCTCTCACTGGGAGAAATTCGAAGAAGAACTGAATCGTAGGACTTTAGACCTTCAATATAGGAATTCTATGGTGGTAGCTAAAGAAGATGGAAAAATCATAGGTTTTGGGACTTACACATTGTTTAGAGATTATTTAGGAAACGATAGAGTATTAATCCATCAAGTAATGACTAAAAAAGAAGACTCATTTAAAAAAGGAATTGAAGAAAAAATAATCAAAGAGTTGCAATTATATATCAAACGATCTCTAAAAATAGATAAAATATATTTTATATGTCCAGATTCAGATGGAGCTTTAAGAAGTTTATTCCTCAAATTAGGAGTGAAAAAGTCTAGGTACATATGGTATGAGAATGAAGTATAATTAAATCTTATTATATATTTTTTCCCTTTGTGAAGCTATATTATGAGAGCATCAAACAATTCAAAGGATCTCCTTGAAAAAGCAAGAAATCTAAAAGATCAAGAAAAATTTGATGAAGCTTTAGAAATCATGGGAGAATTATATAATGATCATCCTGATTCTGAAGAGATTAAAAAACTCCTAATAGATACATTGTTCGAGTATGGAGGATATCTTAATGATCATTATATTCAAGGATATGAAAAAGCTAAAATATGCTTTGATAAAATTACTCGAATCAATCCCAAAAATTATAGAGCATTTTATAATTTAGGGATTGCTTGTTTTAATTTAGGTGAAATAGAGAATGCTATCATTCACTTTCATGAAGCATTAGAAATAAAACCTGATTATAAATATAGTCTATATAACTTAGGATTAGTTTATGAAGATTTGGAAAATTACGAGGAAGCTTTAAAATTCTATGAAAAAGCATTAGAAATTGATCCTAATTTTACTTATGCCCTAACAGCAAGATCTGAAATGAGACGAAAATTAGATGAGTTAAAACTGAGAATGTAACATAATCGACTTTATTTCTTGAACTGATTTCAATCTGAGGTGAATTTCTTATGGAGAGCACAGCATATAATTATTATCACAAGCGCTATAATTCCCGCAATAATATACCGCAAAACGGTAGGATCTAACAAAAAATCTATAATCCCGCTTGAAAACTGAAATATAATTATCCCATTCTGAAAATAATTAATTTTAAAATAAGATTCAACCTATTAAAATTTGATTCTAAAAATTGGAAGATTTTAATTTATGAAATCAAAACCTAATTTATATCATAAAATTAAAACATTATAGAAAATAGAAAAAAATAAAAAAAGTTTGAGGATTTATCTCTCTAACTGAAAGTTAACTTGGACACGAACCCTGTAGATTAATTTATCTATATCTTCTTTAATCTTCACATCAGATTCAATAATCTGAATGTTTCGAATACCACGTAAACTCTTTTTTGCTTCATCATAACAATTTTTAACCGCGTCAGCCCAGTTCTTATCTGAGGTTCCAACTAATTGAATACTTTTATATACAGTCATTTTGAATTCACTTTCATTTTAATTTCGTTGTAAGATAATTTGTTATTGGCTAATATTTAAACATTTCGCAGATTATCGATAAATCTAAAGAATTTCAATTTTAGTTATTGAGCCATTTTAAATTAGGATAATGAGATAATACAAATTAAAAAAAGTAAAAAAATTAGTGTAAGATTTTTTATACTAAATATTTATGCATCTAAATTTTCTATTATTGTTGCAACGCCTTGCCCGCCGCCAACGCACGCATTAGCGACACCATACTTAGCTTTTTTATCTTTTAAGATACGAGCAAGAGTACCAGGCAATCGTATCATTGTTGCTCCTAATGGGTGCCCAATAGCGGTAGAACCCCCCATAACATTAACCTTTTCTTCAGGAATGTTAAATTCTTTCATACAATTAAGTGCTACAATAGTGAAAGCTTCATTAATCTCCCAATAATCAATATCATCTGCTTTTAATCCTGCATGATCTAATGCTTTTTGAGTAGCGGGAACAGGTCCTCGTCCCATGACGGATGGATCCACTGCGGCCCAACCAATCGATACAATTTTAGCTAATGGTTCTAGACCTCTCTTTTTCGCCTCCTCTGCTTCCATCATTAAACATGTAGTAGCGCCAGCATTGAGGGGTGAAGAATTCCCTGGAGTAATTACACCGTCTTTAGTTCCTTCACGATCTATATATCCCTGTTTACCACCATTTTTTTCCAAATAAAAGGGTTTTGATAATCTAGGTAATTGAGAAACTCTTTCTAAGCTAGATTTTCTTGCGGCCATATCTCTATCAACTATTAGAGGTTCTTCAACATTTCCTTCGGCATGACCTTCAATTGGGATGATTTCACCATTAAACCAACCTTTTTCTTGATTATCTACTGTCAAATTATGACTTCTAACTCCAAACTTATCCAAATCTTCTTTTGTGAATGCTGGGATTTCTTGTTCATAGAGTTTTTGTGCTGTTTGAATCATATTAATTGTAGTCATTAAATCATACTGAGGTCTATACCATTCACTTTTTTTATTAACCATCGCGAGGTTTGGGCGAATCCAATCATTTTGCATTGGAATTCTAGTCATGTGTTCTACACCTCCAGCTAAACAGATTTTACTATTACCAGTCATAATTTCCATAATACCCACATGCATCCCTGATCCAGCTGAGCCACATTGACGATCAACGAACATAGCAGGAACATGCGCAGGGAATTCTGCTAGAAATAGAGGTAATCTTCCACCATATGTCCAGGCCTCATATACACCCATTGCTGTACCTACAGTGAATTCTTCAATCTCATCCTTTTTGATTCCTTTATCAGCAAGTTTTCCATCAAAAAATTTCATCAATAGTTTAGCTAAGAGTTCATCGCCACGAATTTCACCAAAAACATCTCTCTCTGGTTGTCGTGGTCTTGAACGGGAGAATGCAGTTCTAGCATAATCTATTAACCATACTTCGTTTAATTCCACCATTATTAAATCACTTTTGATTAATTTTCATATGTTTAATTTGTAATTAGATTATTGAATTTTTACCCGAAATTAAAATTTGTGATAATTGAAGAGAATCTTAGGTGTTTTATTAATATAGATCTATGAGGAAAGGGATTAAATTTTAAATTCCAAAAAAAATATCTTATCTTATTAAACACCATGAGTTTTATTATCACGGAATCTTTTCAGCAATACTAGGTATTGCGTTAATAATAGGAGGAATTATTTTAATTATTGTTCATGACAATGGTTCATTTTCAGTCCCACCCGAAACTATTCTACAGACGGGAATTATTTTCATTATTGCAGGAATACTCATTTTAGTATTTACAAAGAAATCAATTGATTTATATAAAAAAAGAGGGGATCCCGTCTATTAAGGACTTGATTCAACATTTGTTATGGCTTTTTTGAACTTTCTTTCTTAAAAACTCTGAAATACTTAATTTTTGAAAAGATCAGAAAGTAGTGGATTTAATCAATATTGGTGGATATTGTTATTAATACAAAATTAATAAAATGCTTAATATTAGTGGAAACTTTACATTTATTATGAGTCAAAAAGTTGATGTAGCTGTTATAGCGGGAAGCACCTCTGATGAGGGAGTCTATAATAAAGCAATTAAAGTTCTAGAGGAAAATGACATCCCGCACGAGTTAAAAATTCTCTCAGCTCATCGAGATCCTGAAAAATTAGATGAGTATTTAAAATCTTCTAATGCATTAATCTATATTGCTGTTGCAGGATTATCTGCAGCTTTACCTGGTGTTATTGCTTCCAAGACAGATAAACCTGTTATTGGTGTACCAGTAAGCGCAAAATTAGGGGGATTAGACGCATTATTATCAATTGCACAAATGCCTCCACGAGTCCCAGTAGGGTGTGTAGGTATTGACAGGGGCGAAAATGCTGCATATTTGGCGATAAGAATTCTAAATTTGTTCAAAAAATGAAGAGTTGGTGGAATATTGAATGAAGATTTAGTAGAAGTAGGGAAAAAAAAAGCTGCTATAAAAGCTATTGAAGAAAATATAAAAAAAAATATGGTTGTTGGTATTGGTAGTGGATCTACGGTTGTTTATGCAGTACAAAAATTAGGAGAATTAAATAAGGAAAAATCTCTGAATTTAAGATGTATTCCAAGTTCATTTCAAGCTTATCAATTGATTATAGAAAATGAGTTAGAGTTAGTGTCTTTAGAACAATATCCAATAGTAGATGTTGATTTTGATGGAGCAGATGAAGTAGACAAAGAACTTAATCTTATTAAAGGTGGAGGAGGTTGTCTGGTACAGGAGAAAATTCTTGCTTCAAATTCAAAGAACTTGATTATAATAGTGGATTTTAGGAAAAATTCGGGTAAATTAGGGCGAAATTGGAAAAAGGGAGTTCCCATAGAAGTAATTCCAATGTCATATTATCCAATGATGGAAAAATTTAAAAAATTAGGTGGAACTCCAAGACTTCGAATGGCTCAATCAAAAAGTGGTCCGTTAATTACAGATAATGGAAATTTTATCATAGATGTTGATTTTGGAGAAATTAGTAACCCTATGGACCTTGATCAGAAAATTAAGAACATTCCTGGGGTAGTCGATACTGGACTTTTTTATAATATGACATCAAGAGTGTATGTTGGTACTCGTGAAGGGGATGTTATAATTTTAAAAAAATAGAAAAGAAAACTCAATCGTTATTAGTTCCATTTTCTACATTATTTTCTTCATTTTGGTTAAAAAATTCAAGAGATTCACCACATGATGGGCAAAACTTTTTTGGTGTTCTAAGAGCATGTCCACAGAAAGGACAATAAAATGAAGCGCCAACTGAGGATAATGAATCTGGTACCAAATATGATTCTTCGCTTGGTTCATCATATGCCGGACTATAATAAATATCTTCATATATTGGCTGAATTTGCGTTGTTCTAGGATATTTTTTCTTTCTTGCATAATAGACAAATAGACTAACCACTCCTATGAGAGCTACAATTGAAATAATGATGATTATAAGTAAAGAAATATCAATTGGAGGTACTGATATTTTCAGAATAATAATAAAATCATCAGTTTCTCCTTCACTATCGTACACAGTAATATAAAATAGGCTCAAATATCCTTCACTTGTATCAAAATTAAATCCTGCTGCTGTTGAAATCGGCTTTATACCAGTAATAGAACTATAGAGCATGGTATCTGGAATAATAAACGAACCTTCATATTTGCCTGACGATGTTTCATAATTTAGTTCAGTTACCTCAATTGTATGGGGAGGAATCAAAAAGATATAGTTATCACCAGATACAGAACATGTAAATAAATTTACAAATACTCTCATATTAGAACTAGGATCTTCATAATTTACCGAATCTCTCACATTTACAGCAAAAATGAACTTATCCCCTTGAGTTGCGGTATATACATAAGATCCTTTGTCAGATTCAGTTTCGTCAAAATAAACGTCTCCGTATCCTACCAGATTAAAACTAGAACTTGACTTTAGTATAGAAGGAGGGTTGTTTACAATTTCAAAGTCGTATCTTGGGGAGTATGGATTGGTATAATTTGAATTTACAGGAACTATGTAATAAATTCCAAATCCTGAAGGATCTGACGTAGCTGGATCGAAATTATAGCTATACATATTTAAAGATTGATTAGTAAGTACTATTGTTTTGTTAACAGACATTTTTGAGTTATAGAATGAATGAGAATATATTGAAAGGTATCCCGTTATATTTTTGTATGTTGAAGCATCCATTTCCGCTTCTAACACAGTTGAGACTATTGGAGCTCTCGTTATTGCTCGATCCGTACTTGATAATTGGATAATTTGAGGCATTTCACTCTTATCGAAATAGAGAATTTTAGATACTTTATTATAACTATTTATTCCAATGGTAAGATTTACTTCAATAATATAAGCCTTATAGTTTGGAAGAGGTAAGTTAAAGGTATTATTGAAATATATGCCATTATCTGAAAAATTGGTGTTTAATTTGATGGATTTAGTAAAAGTGGAATTTCTAATTTTTACTTCTAATGAATCATAATCTGATTGTGATATTGGAGAATCGGAACTTTGATTTTTTAAATATAAGTACAAATTGATTTTTGAAGTTGGGATATCATAGCTTCTTAAATTTATATTAATTGATACTTGCTCTTCAGGTAATAAGAAATCTATAATATTATTTAATACATTAAAATGACTTTGACTATAATTGGTTGATTGATAATCATAATACATCCAATGTAAATCTCCGAATGCTAGAAGACTTCCTGTTCCGTGTGATGTTCCATTGTATAAAGCAACTACTGTGTTATTGCCTATTGTGGCTGCTGATTCAGCATTACCAGAGACTGTAAAACTATTTCCATATTGCCAATAAACATCATTTACATTGTTAAAAAGTTTTATATTACTGAAATTTTTTATAGTTTGTGCACTAACACTAGTTCCTATGCCAAGCCAGTTATCATCCATTATATTTTCTTCATTAATTTGAATATCTACATCTAACTGTGAGAATAAGTAGTTGAGATTTTCCAATGCTAAATCTTGATAACGAGTTCCTAGAAAAAATATATTACCCCCATTTTCAAAATAATCTTTAAGATTTTTTATTTCCAATGAGCTATAAGGCAAAAGTGGGTTTTGTAATACTATTAGATTATATTGAGCTAATTTTTCCTCAGTTAAAATTGAATTATTAAAGTTTTTATTATAGTCAGGTGTCCAATACTCCATATTATAATCAACTGATATATTTCTCTCAGTAAAATCTGCGATAGCTTCATAAAATCCCATTTGGTAGAATTTTGAAATTTCTGGAAACCAATCATTTAATCCATGATAAGATTCCATTAATACTTTGGATTCTGGTAATCGAATATCTAATAAAACATTTACTGAATCATATAGTACTCCACCTACAGTTAGATTAATCTGAAAATTTCTAATACCTGGTATTGCATCTGGAGTAATTTCAATTCCTAATTCTAAAAAGCTTATCCCGATTTCAGAATACGATGGAAGAAAGGTATTATATGAAATTGAGACTCCCTGAATGTTATTAGGAATCTCAATATTATAAGTTGTACTATTCCCCGAAATTACAGTTAAATTAAATTTTTGATAATCTCCAGGAAAGTTTAATAGATCAAATGGTTTAACAGGAAGAGTATCTGGATAAATTTTTACAATATCATTAATGTTTGTATGAGATTCATTTAAATTATTTAAGTAATCGAGGGAAGCACTTACATTTATGATTCCCGCTCCAGATTTAAGATAATCAGCTTCATTTTCATCATTAAGTTTTCTAGCTCCTTCTATTAAAGCAATTCTTGCAGTTTCAGGTGTTATGTTAGGATAAGCTTCTAATAAAATTGCTAATGCCCCTGCAACTACAGGACAAGACATACTTGTTCCACTAAGGGGTATATAATCACCATCACCTGGAAAATCGAAGAAATCTCCGATAAGACGTTTCTCCTCTGAAATTATTGAATTAGGTGCCTCTGTTGATATTATATCAACTCCAGGAGCAACTACATCAGGATATCCTATATATCTATAAGTTGGGCCCCAACTACTAAATGATGCTAATTCATTATTCTTATTAGTTGCACCTACAGCAATAGATTCAGCACTAGAAGCAGGAGTAGATCCCGTAAGATATTCTGGACCAGAATTACCTGCTGAAGAAACAAATACGACCCCATAGAGTGCTCTTGCAGATGTTATGGTTTGGGTTATTAAATCTGAAAGCACAGGATAACCTCCTCCAAAACTCATAGATATAATATCCGCACCAGCACCCTTTAAACTTGTTGGAGTAGCACTCCATTCAATAGCACTTATAATATCCGTATCAGTTAGCCCACTTGCATTTCCCGCTCTAGCATTAATTAATAAGGCACCAGGTGCTATTCCTCTATATTTTCCTGAGGAACTTTCACCACTCCCTGCTATAATACCTCCTACATGAGTACCATGCCCAAGAGTATCATCATAGTTTAATGGATTTTCATCAGTCACAAAATTACTATTATTTATTATATTCAAATCGGGATGATTGTATATTCCCGTATCAATTACTGCTACTTTCACACCTGAGCCATTATAGGGGAGGTTATTTGCTCCTACTGCAGAGACCCACCAATTTGGATAATCTTCAGAATTTAAAGAACTTGTTTGAAGATTTCCTTCTATAATGTAAGGACTTTTGTAATAATTAGATTTAAAGATTTTTTTTATTGATTTAAGTCCTTCAATCTTTTGATAATTATCAATTAGTTGCTTAGAATTAATTTTTATATATGTTCCAGGAATTATATCATAATGTCTCACAAATTTATAATCATCAAAAGTAGAATCTATAATTTTCATACGTTCCTCTTTACTTATACCATCCTCAAAAAGAACTACAACTTGTATCCGTTTATACAATTCAGTTTTATCAAGTGTTAAATTTACTAAATATTCATTTAAACTAGTATCAAATTTGGCATATTTAGATTTAGATTGACTCTCAAAATTCAAATATTTTGAACTAGCCTCTGAGTTTAAAGACGTAGATAAAGATTCTTTTGGAATAAACTCATGTTCTAATTGATTATAAGTATTAGAATAATTTAATAATATTCCACTAAATGGGATTACAAAATAACTAACAAAAATTAGTAAAATTATTATGAAATTTGATTTTCTTTTTAGTTTTAATGTCATAGGTTAATGTAGAATAGAATATTGTTTATTTAATCTTTCTTGTAATATCCTAAAAATTTGATTTAATAAAAACATATATATTCTAATCCTATAGAATCATCAATATCTTAACTCGAGTTAAATTCTTAATTTATTGACTATAAACTATATTTATTAATCTTAATATTTCCTCCATATATATTAGAAGAGAATCCAAAAATGAGATTTATTTGTAGAGCTTGTGGGTATGAAGAGGAGAATATAAAATTTCTTCAAAGCAGATATATAAGATGCCCTAAATGTAATTCATGGAAAATAACATACAGACACAATCTTAGATTCAGGATCTTTATTTGGATTATCTTTTGTATTATTATGGTTTTAGTATCTATATTAGTAATAATTATCCAAATATTGTAATGTTGAATTTGATAGATACTGCAAAAAAATATCATATTTTTAACATTAATCAACAAATCGCTCAATTTTTAATCAGAGCTTATTCTACAGAGAGCTCCACCAATTATTATTAACACCACATACGGGAAATAAGGAATCGGGTAAAGTGGGATTATTAAATTAATAAAGATATAGAAGATGCTAAAGAAAGAAGTTATGATTGTTATAAGAATCGCAATAGGCATCGCAATAAGAATTAAAGTACCGCCGAGTTTTATTTGGTTGAATCCTATTACAGTCCCTATTATTGAAGTTATGCCTGTGACCAAATAAGAAAGGGGAAAGCCAATACCAAAATAAAAATAACCCTCTGTTGCAAGAATAATCCCACCAATGAGATATAATACTCCACCAATACCACTTAAACTTAACCCTGCTCTCTTTCTTGCTAGCATTTTTTTTTCATCAGACATGTTACCTGCCTTAATAATTATACTATATTGTCGAATTAATTGAGTATAATTTATATTTATTAATTATAAAAAGTTAATGTTCCAGTTCATTACGATATTATAACCTTATTTTTTTCTTATAATTCCTTTATTCTTTATATTAATAAGATAAAAGCAAAAATTTGGATGATTGTAAATTTATGTATAATAAGATTGACTTAAATTAAGAATAGAATTTGGACCCAGCGGGAATTGAACCCGCGGCCTTTCGCATGCCAAGCGAACGATCTTCCACTAATCCATGGGCCCAATAATATATATTAAAAAGCATTCCCGAATAATTAAATCTTATTATTTTGGGATTTCAGATATCTTATATACTCATCATATATGGAGGATTAAAGATTAATTGGTAGTAATTTACCTTTATTATGAATCATTTCCTCAAGAATTTTTGGTTGGATTTCTTTTTCATCATAAAGCCAACTATATAGGCGCATTTTTGATTCATAAATTTCGTTTTCAACTTCAATTGCTTCCATGATTGTCATCCTCTCTATTGAGTTCAAAATCAGTTAATTCATCATTTATTTCACCTAAAGACTTCCTAAGTAGAGATTTTAGTAACCCTGTAGTATGAGTTTTGGGTGCTTGTACATGATATTGTATTCCTAAGGTTTTTAAAACTAACTCAGCAACATTAAGCTTCTCTTTAGAATTATGACTTATTTCAATCTTATAATCATCTTTATTTAAAACATTATTTGAAGCATGTTTCCCTAGCATATAATCGCCACTAAATTTTTTGTTATCAAAAAATATATTTTGTTATAAGAAGATATTTCATTGTTATAAAAAAGATATATTACTGATATAAAAATTTTTACTTTATGGTAAAAAAGTATATAGGATTATATCAAGTTATATAGTCTCTATTTAATTCTATATTACAAGATTTAGCAAAATTTACAAAAATAGGAGATTTATATGGTTTTTCATAATGAACGTGAAACTCAAAATCTTGAAGAAAAAAGAAAATCAAGATTACCACCTGGTCAGCATTTGACGGAACGATTTCCTGTATTACAAAAAGGCAGAATTCCTAATATAGATCGAGAGAATTATATCTTGGAATTTGATGGAGAAATAGAAAATCCTATGAGATTTACGTTGAAACAGCTAAAAGAAATTCAAGATAAAGAGATTATGGTCGATATCCATTGTGTAACTTCTTGGAGCAAGTATAATACAAGATGGGGGGGTATCTCATTTAATAAAATATTTAACTTAACCAAACCTAAACCCGCTGCTAATTATGTGGAATTTTTATGTGCTGATGACGGTTTTACTACAACGGTTCCAATAGAGAAATTAAAAAAAGAAAACACGATCTTAGCTTTAACTTATGATGGGTTACCGATAACTGAAAAACATGGAGGTCCCGTTAGGCCAATTATCCCTGATTTATATTTTTATAAATCAGCAAAGTGGGTATTAAGGATCACTTTTCTAAAGGAGGATCGGTTAGGCTATTGGGAAAGAGGAGGTTATTCAAATAAAGCGGATCCTTGGAAACAGCAAAGATATTCATATCAAGATTAAATACTTAAATACTCAATTAAATAATAGTGAGTTAATGATATTCTTTTTATATTCCTATTAAATCTATAGAATTCTACAATGAAATTTAAGAATTATTAATATTAGCTTTAAATAATGCTTGGAATAATAATCCATATAAATATAAAATTAAGTGGAAAAAAATGAGTCAACTTAGATTTGATGTGTATGGATCCGTTCATAAAGGATTGCGGTTTTTAATGACTGAACTTATGTTTGAATTGGGAAGAGCTGATGTAAATAATCCAGAAGAATTAATGTCTGTCGGTGAAAAATTACAGTATCTCTGGGATATTTTAATAGTGCATGCTGCGGGAGAGGAGGAATTCATATTTCCTCATCTAGAAAGGGAAGATAAAACAATTTTTAGAAAATTAAAACAAGCTCACGACAAATTTGACGAGCAGATAGAAATTTTGAGAAAAGATTTTATGAGGATCACAGAACCAGATTTAAAAGATGCTGATAAAGTCGAGAGGATGTATAAGTACACAAAACAATATAATACATTTCTTTCACAATACTTTTCTCATCTTCAGGATGAGGAATTAGAAGCAAATCCTATCCTTTGGAAGATTTTAGATGATAAGGAACTTATGGAAGTGCTGATTAATATGTCGTCAAAACCTACTCCAGAGTTGCAACAATATTTTATACCATATTTATTAAGAGCGACAAATCCTTCTGAGCGAGTAGGAGTATTAATGGGAATGAGAAAAGCCATGTCAGAGACGAGATTTAGTGGAGTATTGAGTTTAGCCGAGGCATCCCTGCAAGAATCCGATTGGCAGAAATTAAAGCAATCTTTAGATTCTTTAGTTCAAGTTCATTAAAAATTAATATCCTCAGATCTCCAATATTTATTGAGTCAAAATTCAAAAGTTTTAAGATGTGAATTGTTCATTATTATTTTTTAAAAATTCATTTTTCTATATATTCAAATACAATTTCGTGAAACGATGATTTCACGTTTAACTCGCTATACAAGGATAATATTTGGGTAATATAAACTGAATATTCATAACTTTTTTGCTTAAAATAGCTAGATAATAAATCCAAATTTTAAAACTAAATTTAAAAATTAAAGTACTTTCTCTTGAAGTAATCCATTAATAAATTTAATCTTATTAGAAGTGATATCAAATAGCTAATTATTATTTAAATAATAAACCAAAATTGATGAAAAGATTTGAATATTCTCTAAAAATTGCCAAAGATCTCTTAACGGAGAGATTTGATGAATCTAAGTCAGAGGATTTGATCAATCAAATGCGAAAACGGTATGAAGAAATTTTATCTAGAATTCCCGATGTTGGGGGCAAAAGGAATCTTTTTATCTCAATAATTACAGATAAAGTATCACTCTTAGCAATGTTTTTCATACTTGAAAAAGAAGGATATACTTATCGAGAAATAGGGGAATATGCTATTAAATTTACGGAGATAGAAACAAAAAATGCTATGGAACGAGCAGAAAAGAAAGGAATGAATCTATTAGATTTTTACTTTAATGATGTTTTTCTTAAATCTGTTAAGACACATTGCGATGATACATTGAAAAGAAAATATCCTTATAACTGGGTTATGGAATATGTAGATGGTACAAATGAGAATTTTGATTATGGTTTGAATGTATCTGAATGTGCGATTCATAAGATATATACAAAATTAGGAGCAGAAAAATATTCACCCTTCGGATGCCTTATTGATTTTGCTCAAGCGAATGTTTTAGGGTTTGGTCTAATACGTAGTCAATCCCTAGCAAATGGAGCTTCAGGTTGCGATCATCGATGGTCTCGAATTGGGAATACACCTAAGGCATGGCCTCCTGATAATTTTCCTGAGTACACAAAAAAATTTGAATAATTTTTTTATTTTTTTTACTTCTTTTTTACTTCTGAATATTAATAGAAACTTTTAAAAAGTTTTAAATGATTATGCTTATAAACAATGAAGTTTCTCACTTTTCCTTCTCCATTTGGTCCATTTACCATTGTATGGTGGGGGAATGAACCTGATCTACAACTAAAACGTATATTTCTTAGTGATCCTGAACAAAAATCGGAAAATAAAGCGTTAAAATCTTTCCAAGGACTAAATCTGGGATCAGCTTCGTCTATAACATCTCTTGGCAATAAGATCCAAGAATTTTTGGAAGGCGAAGATGTAGAATTCAATTTGGATTTACCTGATTTTAGTTTATGTACTAGTATTCAAGAAAAAGTCCTTAGGGCAGATTTTAGAATTCCAAGAGGTTGGGTCAGTACCTATAAGCGAATTGCAAACTATATACGAGTACAAAATGGAGCAAGAGTAGTTGGTAATTTATTAGCTAGAAATCCATTTCCAATAATTATCCCTTGCCATAGAGCAATAAAGTCAAATGGAGAGCTTGGAGGATATCAAGGAGGTATTGATATGAAAAGGAAATTATTAGAGATGGAAGGGATTGAGTTCTCAAATAGTGGAAAAGTGCTTACCAAGAAAATTTTTTATTAATAATATTTCAAAATAATTTTAACTTTATTTTGTTATGGTCTAATAATTTGATTTACTTTTTTGACAATAAAAAAGTATATATGGTTTTTTAAAACAAATTACAAATAATGTAATCTAAGCCGTGAAAAAATCATATTACTCCAGTAGAAGTTCACGTGCCTATTATATATATTAAATTAGTCATTAAAAAAATTCGAATAATAAGTTTGACTGATAAACTATGAAATCTAAAATAAAATTAAAAACCGTTTTTTTAATAATTATCGGAATTATCACAGTTACGCCTGCTTTACAGGTTGGTAACCTCATTTCAACAAGAAATAATAATGCTCTTTTTGAACCTTTGAATCTTTCAAAAGTATCTGGTAAGATCCATATCAATAACAATTGGTCTGCTGCAAAAGCTGCGGGAATATGCACAGGCGATGGTTCTTCTGAAAATCCTTATCTTTTAGAAAATTTGATAATTGATGGAGGAGGTGTAGGAAGTTGTATCTATATCGAAAATTCTAATGATTATTTTATGATTTTAAATTGCAGTCTCAATAATGCAGAAGATGATGACATTATGATGGAAGAGGCAGGAATTAAATTGGTCAATTCAAGTAATGGGCAGCTAATTAATAATACCATTTCAAATCCTGGAGCTGGGAGTGTAGGGCTCTTATTTTATTCAAGCAATGACACCACTTTTATTGGAAATCTTATTAATGGGAACCATGAACGCGGGTTTAGAATGGTATGGTGTAATAACATTTTTGGTTATCTTAACAATATTAGAGGTCAAATTCCATTTTTTTATCAGTATTCAACATTTAGGTTTTTTTCAGAAAGAAGAATTACATACATTTATAATGGAAGAACCTTCACGAGATTTATGGGTAATTTCTGGAGTTCATATTCAGATGAGGATAATAATGGTGATGGAATTGGAGATGAGCAGATCCTTTTTTCTAATGGCGGTGAACACCTTATAGATGCTTATCCATTGATAGATCCTATTGAAAATTATGAAATAATAGGGTTTGCTGGAGAAACAATTCCGGGATATAATTTACTGTTTCTCCTTGGAATTCTTTCAATTATATCAATCTTTCCCATTAGAAGAATTAAGAAGCAATATCAAAAATAAACTTTTATTTAATTAGTGAGTAAAGGATAAAGATCCTTAACTGAAAATACAGGAGAGTGAAACGTTATTGAAGTAGATTTTTTTATTTCAATCAAATTATAGTAAAATTTATTGAATTATGTTGTAATAATTTGATTTACTTTTTTGAGAATAAAAAAGTATAAATGATATTTTAAAACGAATTACAATCAATGTATTTTAAGTCATGAATAAACCCTATAACTTTAATCGAAGTTCATGAATTTAAAGTAACTATTATTAAAAAATAAAATTGACATGAAAACACTATGAAATCCAAAATTGGTATAGAAACTATATTTTTTATATTCCTTGGTATAACTCTTCTTACTTCAACTATAAACTTAAATATTTTCAATACAGTGAGAAATAATATTGATCCTGGTAAAAAATTGAACCTCTCAGAAATATCTGGGAAAATTCATATCAATAATAATTGGTCTGCCGCAAAAACAGCCGGAATTTGTACAGGTAATGGTACTTCTACTGACCCGTATCTCATAAAAGATTTGGAAATTGATGGTGGGGGCGTAGGAAGCTGTATTCTTATTGAAAATGCTAATGATTACTTTATGATTTTAAACTGCTCTCTCACAAACTCTGAAGATGATTTTCTTATGGAAGAAGCGGGAATCAAATTGGTTAATTCCCGTAATGGGCAGCTAATTAATAATACATTTTCCAACCCTGGTGGCACGGGTATCTTTATTCATCTTAGCAATGATACAACTCTCATCGGAAACTCACTTAACACTAATCTTGAAGCAGGATGTAGAGTTGTATATTCTCATAACATTCTTGCATACCTCAATAATTTTAGAGGCCAGTACTTTACTGTATTTTTTGGGAACTCAACACATAGATTTTTTTCAGAAAAAAGAATAACCTATATCTATAATGATAGAACTTATACTAGATTTATGGGCAATTTCTGGCAATCAGAACTAGTTGAGGATAATAATGGTGATGGAATTGGAGATGAGCCTGTAATATGGACTGATGGTGATGATCTGCATCTTATAGATAGTTACCCATTAATAGATCCAAAAGAAAATTATCAAATAATAGGTTTTACAGCAGGTGCAATTCCAGGGTATAATTATTTCTTCCTAATAGGTTTTATTTCAATTGTATCGGTCTTTATCATAAAAAAAATAAAGAAGTAACATAAAATTCTTAATTTTATCTTTTTTTTTTTTATCTCAAATAACATAACATAAAAAAGTAAACTAATTTTTAGCTATTATATTGGCTAAATTGTAAAAAGTAAGGAAAGTGAGAGAAGAATGGTGAATAAGATTGGAATTCTAGGAGGAATTTCTCACGAATCCACAATTAAATATTATGATATGATACTGGAAAAATATTACGAGAAATTTCAAAATTATCATTATCCCGAAATAGTAATCTACAGCTTGGATTTTCAAAAATTAACAGATTTAGAAAATTCTAATGAAAAAGAAAAATATATTGAATATTTAATGAGTGGTATTAATTCATTAGAAAAAGCAGGGGTAAATTTTATTATAATGGCAGCAAATTCTCCACATGCGGTATTTGAAGATTTGGAAAGATTAACAAAAATTCCAATTTTAAGCATAGTAAAATCTACTGCAGAAAAGGCAAAGCAAGAGAATATTAAAAAATTATTACTATTAGGAATAAAATTTACAATGCAATCTAACTATTACCAGCAATATTTCAAAAAATCGGGTATTGAAGTTATAACTCCCTCGATTGAAGAGCAAAATAAAATAGAAAAAATAATATTTAATGAACTAGTTATTGGTCTTTTTAAAAAGGAATCTAAAAATGAATTACTACAAATTATAAAGAATTATGAGTATGTGGATGGTGTAGTTTTAGGATGTACTGAGTTACCATTAATTCTTACACAAAGAGATACAGAAATAAAATTACTAGATACGCTGGAACTCCATGTAGACGCGACTCTTGATTTTTATTTTAAGTTATAAAATTTTTTTAAGATTCAAGTGCTATTTATTATAATTACATCCTAAAGGTAATAGCTTATTGGACGATTTAAACTTACAACAGTTAAATTCAAAGATCTTGCACCTATAATCTTAGTAATGCTATTACTTTTTGTATCCACTGCATGTGCTAGCATGCTTATTCCTAGTTATGCAACAATACAAGGAGTGTTTAATATCCCGGAAGCATTAATTGCTATTCCAGATGCTTTTTTTGTATTAATAAGTGCTTTTTTTGCTCTACTTTGGGGGTATTATACTGATCGGATTAATAGAAAAAGAGTAATTATGATTGGTGCTCTATCATGGACTATAGGGATGATTTTAACAGCTGTCTCAAATTCCTACATTATGTTAGTAATCTCTAGGGTTGCAAGTGGGGCAGGATTGGGATGTGTTTTACCAGTGGGATATTCTATTATATCTGATGCAATACCACCAGAAGAAAGATCTGGATGGTTTGGAACATTGGCAATTTTAAGTTCTATATCAAATGGAGCAGGTCAAGGTTTATCTTCTTTTCTTGGACCAATTCTTACATGGAGATTCCCTTTCATTCTATTATCTGGAATAAGTATTATAATTGTAATTATTATCTTTTTTGTAAAAATACCACAACGTGGTGCAAGTGAAGATGAATTATTAGAGCTAGTTGAATTAGATTTAGAATATAGCTATAGGATTTCTAAAGAGGACCTGAAGACAATAATAAAAAAAAAGACAAATCGATATTTGATAATCCAAGGCTTCTTTTCAATAGTGCCTGGGACAGTGTTAGTATATTTCACAACCTCAATGTTGGTAACTCAGTATTTTATTTTAATTCCTGAGGAAATTAGACTTCAAACTGCTGCAATTTTTGCTGGTATGATGGGAATTGGATATATCTTAGGTAACAGTGTTTTTGCCCGCTTAGGAGATGTTTTATTTCGGAGAAATAAAAAGAATCGAGTAAGATTAGCGACAATATGCCTTATATTATCAATACCCTTTGCGCTTATTTTACTCTTATCTATTCGTCCGATTAATCCAACGGATCTAAACATAGTATATCCAAGTCCGATTCCAACTGAAGAACTGTTCATATATATGATAAGAACTATAGGAGAAATATTTGTAGCTTATCCAACATACATTATCTTCTTTATTTTTGCTTTAATTGCTTCCATGCTAGGTGCTGGGCCAGTAGCAAATAAGAGTGCTGTTATGATAGATGTCAATATGCCTGAACATAAAGGTACAGCAGCCTCCTTCTTTAAACTATCAGAACAAATAGGTAAAGGAGTAACCTTATTAGCTTCATATACCTTAATTTCTCTTCTTGGTATTTTTAATATGATGTTTATTAGTATATTTTTTTGGATTCCTGCAGGAATCTTTTGGCTATTAGCCAGTAGAAATGTAGATAAGGATATGGCTTCTAAATCTAGAATTTTGTCAGAACGAAAACAACTTAGTTTAATTGATTATATATTTGAATTAGAAGTCCAAATGGATAGAGCGATTCAAAAAGTTCAAGATTCCAAATATTACCTTACAAGTGATATTAAAAAATTTAATAAATTACTTGATGAGGCATTAAACATATACAAATTCTGTGAACGTGAAGGAGAGTCTCGGAGTATTACAAATATAGAGAAAAAAGCACATATAATGTATTTAAGAGTTCTTCTAATTAAACATGAAGCAAATATTTTTTATAATAAACTGAACCAACCAGACATAATAATAGAAGAGAAGAAAACTAATACAAGGCATTTAAGGCAAATTTATACTAAAATCAGCGAATGGGAAAAAAGCACTTTTGGGGAGATTCAAACTTATTATGAAGACGCATATTTGAAGATCATTGAGGCTCGACTAAACAGAAAGCAACATTTATTTAAATCTTTAAGGAGTATTTCTGAATCAATTAAAATCTATGAACGTGTTAAATATTTACTTAATGAAAGACTTGAAATTGTTGTAGAAAACCCCAATCTATCAGAAGAAGAAACTATTGTACGTGATAGAGAACAGGAATTATATGACAAATGTTCGAAATCATTAAACGCGACAATAAAACTTAAAGGAGAAATAGAGAATACGCTTGATCAATTAAATGAAAAGGGAGTCCAAACCGAAGAGTTATTGAAGCTATCTGATCTTGCTTTAGAATATGATATTGATTTATATAAAGTAATTATTGATACTTTTCAGAAAGATAGTAAAACAGAGAAAGCACTGATAGAAGCTCTTGATAAAATCGATGATACATTCAGTCTATATGACGAATGGAAAGAAACTGAACTAAAAGTTTTTTGAAATTTTAATTGGTTAGTTCAAATTTTAATAATTCATGCATTGCAGAAATTTCATCTTTCGAAAGCTCATGTGGTGATTTTCCCCTATTGTATGAGAAATCGGGGGATTCTGGATTGAAACATAGATTAACCAATAGAATCAAACAATTTCTGACACGTATTGCATTTGAAATTTCTTTATCGAGTTCCTTCATTAAATTAATTAGAGCTTTATATTGCTTTATCTCACTATTTTCATAGATCTCCAGAATTTTATCGAAACAATCTGCCATTTTACAAATAAAATGCTTAAAAATGTTTTTGGATCATATAATCCCACAGTGCTTAAGCAAACACATAATGAATTACATATTTAAGAATATCTATATTCATGTTTCTCATAGGAAAAAAAGTATTTTAATGCATTTTTTATAATTATTATTCATTCATTATTTCCACAAATATAATTCCCATTCTTTTTGGGAAAATTCCAATCCGATCTCCATCCTTTACTTGATTTTCAATGCTTGAATATTTATTATTAATAAAAATGTGACTTATTTCGTTTATTGTAATATTGAATTTTTTTAAAATATTAAAAACGGATGTAATTTCTTCAGATGGAATATTTAATGTAACTGGAGCTCCACCTATATTATTAATTTGTGGAATTTTTTCTCTTAAATCTCCATAAAATTTAACTGTTAAAGGCATTTTATCTTTAGTTTAACATAAAGAAGAATTAATTTATTTAATTTCAATTTAATAAGTCAATCATTCATAAAAGCATGCATTTTTACTTACATTAACAGAAAAATACATCTTTAATATAAAATTTCCCTTTATAGATTAAAAATTAGGATTCAATATGATATAGAAGTAATTAGGCTACGCTTTCGATAAAAGTATCTATAGTTTGCTCCAAATCTATAATATCTTCAATATCTTTTATGTCTGTACTAGCTATTCTCTCTAGAAATATCTTTAATAATTTTTCTTTGTTTTTATCTTGAGGAAATATTAAAGAGCTTTTATAATGTTCCCAATCCAAAATATTTGTAAAAACTAAAAACAAAATTTCAATATGTGAATAATCTATTAAACTTTGGAGCTTATCCCGTGTGATCATTTCCTTTGTATGATCCGTATAAAAATCTGAAAGGTCATCATAATAATCCGTTAATCGAGCTATATTTCCAAGTTGAGTGCGCAATGCAGCTTGATTTATAGGGCTTTCCTCATCCCTATACATTATAGAAAAGTATTGGTTAATGAAATCTTTTAGTCTTTGGAGTTTTTGCTGGAAAATCCTTGTTTTAACAATGCGTTCGAAAAGAGGGCTTTCCCTCATCTTGTAGAAACGAAGCTCGAACTTAACAATATCCAATATATCTAAAAAAAGCTCTTTGATATCAATGTTTTCCATATTTCTCCTCTTCAAAAAAACTTATTAATTTCTAATGCAATACAATTCTAAATTAATTAACATCTATTTATATTTTTATATTTGAAATCTTAAAAAATTTATTTCTAATAAGCAAAAGTTATGGTAAAAATTTAAAACCTCAAAGGAAATGTATGATCTGGGATAATTGGTTCAATTCTTCTCGATTGCATTGTTAACTTTTCCTTTTTTTTAACAAATTTCTGGAATATTATTGCTTTTGTATGAATTTTGACGATTCTAATTGGACATCTTAGCATAAAATTAAAGTTATTAAGAGGTGATTTTCTTAATTTAAGAAATTCTGAGAAAAATCGTGAAGCTTTTTTTTGTGATTTTTTCTTTTCAAAAGAGATAAATCTTTCAGTTATTTTATTAAGATTTGGAGAATCTCGAAAACAGTAATAATTTGATGCTTTCAATGCCCATTTTATTGCTTCTAACTGATATTTAGTTGGATTTAAATTCGTTAGAAATGAAATTGCTAGAGAGAAAAGAGAAATCATTAAATTCATGACAGTACTTCTAATCATTTCTGGCATGGTAATTTGGATTTTTGGTCTAATGTCCTCTCTCAAATCATCTCCATATAAAATTGAGCTGTTGATCAAAACATTTCCTAATACAATTTTACGTGGCGCAAACAATGATGAAAAGACTTTATTTACTCGGAATATCTTATGAAAGATTATATTCTTCCAATATTTTCTTTTAGTTAAAAAATGACTTACAAATATGCCAGTTGTTTGATTAATTACTCCTAAAATTCGTTTAGATAAATTATTATTATACTCCCTAAAGTTATGTTTAATTTCTAATGACATAAAGTATTTTTCAATTTCCTTAATATGGTGATTAGAAACTCTATCCTTAAATACAATTAGTAGATCACAATCAGAAATGGTAGATGCTTCGTTTTTTGATAACTGGCTCCCGAATAATAGAATAGATAAGATTTTATTAATTCCAATCTCTTTATTGATTAATGTAATTATATCCTTAATGTAATTACATGATTGTTCATTAATTCCATAAAATGTTAATTTATCTTTTATTTTTCTATGGCTTTCAATGAAACTAGTATCCTGCAATATGAACCATTAAACAAAATTTATTATTAATAGCTATGAAAAAATTTTTTGATAAATTATGATACTATTAGAATTTAATAATAATATAATTAACGAAAATATGAATCTGCGCTTTTATCATCCTTAGGAGGTTTTATAAATTGATCTGCTTGTTTTTTAAATGATTCAAATATTCCTTCCATTTCTTTAATTTTTTCATTTAGTTTACTAAAATCCATATCAATTGAGAAATAATCTTTTAATAAGCTAACAAGAGCTTTCGAACTTCGGGGATCTAGCGTCATCATTGGCAACGGTAAAGTCTCTGCTAATAAACATATTCCAGGAGCATAGCCTTTAGTTCCTGCCCAAGCTGGTAGGATACCATTCGCTCCAGAAATATAGCCTCCCTCATATAATTTAGTGTTTTCGAACTCAAAGAAGGACTGAACTAATTCTTGATCAGTTCCACATACGTATACAAGTGGGTTATCATGAATTTGATCCGTGATCATTGCACCTGTACTTAAATACATCTTTATTTGTCCCCCTGTGATTTTATCCATTTCTTCGCAAAACACTTTTGAGAATTCAAACACTCCTTCTGGACTCTGAGGTTGATAATCTGCTGTCAAAATAAAAAAATCATTTCCATCTTCTTTATCTGCTGATTTATAATAAAGTTTTGCCACAGGGATGTCTAATGACCCTTTTTCTATAATTGATTTAGGAGGAAAATCAAAATATTGAATATTGAGAAATTCCCTAGCCTTTAACGATTCTTGTATTGATGTGATAGCTAATTTTGCAACTAAAGCAATTCCGGGCCATCCGATTAGGATAACGGGATTGGTAATATTTTCTTTGTTCAGTTCGAATTTTTTATCAATATTAATATACATTTTTGTTTTCTAATTTACATATAATTTTATTTTATATCAATAGACAGATTTTCTCCACATTTAGGACAGAAATTTTCTGGTATAGAAATAAAATGTCCACAAAAAGGACAATAATATTTTTCTTTAAGGCGAGTGGATAGGGTTGTTTTCTCTGTCTCTTCAACTTCATGCAATTCTTGTCGTAAAGGATATGATTCTTTATAAATTCCTCTTGTAGGGTAGATTCCTTGTTGATTTAGATAAATCAAATCTTTTCTAGCCTTAAAAGATGAAAATAGTGATGCTAACAAGCATATAAATAATGGAGAACAAATAATATTAGGAAAGTTCACTAATATTTGATAATAAATGATCTTTCCATAATTTCTTGTTATTGGATCATACCAACTATTATAATTTGCGATAAAACTAGCTGAATTAGTATTCAGGATTATATTAAAAATCCAATTATAAAAATAACTAATAATGGAAATCAAAATAACATTTATAGCAAAAATTCCTGAGATTTTCAAGAATCCTCCTTTTGACAACTTACGAGCTTCTAAAATAGGATTTCTTTTTGACTCGATATTAAATGTAAATACCAAAAATATGAAAAACACGAATACAAAAATGGCAGGAATAAATAATAGTAGTGAACTCACGG
Organism: Promethearchaeota archaeon; assembly: GCA_048938855.1. Classification (GTDB taxonomy): domain Archaea; phylum Asgardarchaeota; class Lokiarchaeia; order Sigyniarchaeales; family SOKP01; genus Loki-b32. Next base: position 22,507 of record JBHLLT010000007.1, on the reverse strand, counting down.
GTAAGCATATTCCAAGTATTAAAACCACTAAAAGCATCTTTTTATTGAATGATGATTTAAACGCCTCAATAAAACTTATTTCATCTTTCATAAATTTCCTAAAAACATAGGTACTAACAGAACACATAGCAATTGAAATTATAATAGCACCTATTAGGTTTTGAAGAAATATTGATATATAACTTAAAATAAGATAAGAGCCTAGAAAATTCCATTCATTTGCGGTGAGGGTTAAACCGTCATAAAGTTTATTCATTATGATTGTATAATTTGTTTCAAGTGTACTGAGATAATATCTGAAATCAGTGAGACAAAATATATCTAATAAGATTAAAATTATTTGAAAAAAGGCTAATGGCAAAATTAATGTTCCATACGTTTGGATAAATAATTTAAAACCATCACTTAGGATATCCTTGAAACGTCTATTAGCTATTTTTGCTAATCTAAGTGTGTTTACTTCCATGTTGATGATGAAAAAGATATTATTTTTTTCATTATATAATTATTATATCAAAAAAGATATAATTGTATGACTTATTCATTACAATAGAAGGTATTTTTTCAATTAAGTATTACTAATTGTAATTCATTTAATTTGCACGTTTATGATTATAAAAAAACAAGCTAGTCGTCAAATCCCGGGTATAATCTCGTATTTAGAATTGTTTTCTTCAAAAAAGTTAGCACTTTCCTTTTTTTTTGGAGTTCCATTCCTTTTAGGATTAGTTTCACTTTTTCTAAATTTTATCTGGATTGGATATTTAGACTTATTTCATTATATACGGTTTTTGTTTCTCTTTTTATTAACTTCAGGGGTTAGTAGCTTATTTTCTTTATTGTTTTATTCAAAAAAGGCACCGATACTAAAAACACCCCCAACTGGGTGGTCAATACAGATGAATGTATTTTTTAGTATGATTATGGAGCTAACATTCATTTTTGGCCAATTAGTCGCAATTATTTTAAATGATATAGAACTTACAGAAGTGTTTCTAATATTAGGAACAGTACTTTCATATATTGTAGCTTTTGTTATATATTTTTCATTTACCACTGTGGGACGCTCTGGAAATATAATTCTTTCACTTGTGCAACCCGTAACAGCTATAATGATATATAGTCTTTATACTGGTCGATTTCAATTAGATTTTTTTGCGAGAGCAATGATATTTTTTGTGGTTTGTGCATTATTTTTTGCTATCCCTTATAGAAGAGGATTATTTAGAGTAAGTAATATTTATCAAGAGGTGACAGGAATGGGAGGATATCCTTTTATAAGGGCTTTTATTCTTTCTATGTTAACTGATGGTAATGATGATTTAATAGAGAGCTTCTTCGATGAAGTTGGCATAGAATCTGATATAAAAATCCAATACGTGATAATTAGAAATATTAATTCTAAAAAAATTAAAGGTTTATTAATTATACCAAATGTACATTTTGGACCCTTTAAGACATGTGGATCATCAGATTTACCTGAGCACATATATAAGGAATTTAATGATATTCATGGAACTACTGTTTATCATACAACTAATGATCATTCTTTAAATCTAACAACACAAGGGAATGTTGAGAAAGTAATAAGCAGAATTAAAAGAGATGTTAGTATGATATCAAACGATAGTGAGATCGAATGGGTTTCAGAAATAAAAGATTTTACAAGAAAAATATCAAATTCCGCGAAACTAATTGGAACCGAAATTAATAATGTACCAATTGTGTTTATCACAAGACACCCTCTTCCCTCCGATGATATAGAGGCAGAAGTTGGAGAGAAAATAAGGAAAATCGCTATAGCAAATAATTATGATGATATCATCATTATAGATTCTCACAATGCTATATTAGGAGATGAAATTTTAATTAGAAAAGATACATTGGAAGCGAATGATCTAATTGATGTTTCTAAAAAATTTATGGAAAGTGAAACTGTAAAGAAAATCCAGAATGCTCCCATGCTATATGGAGTTGCTAAAGATCTTTTAAATGAATTTTCAGAAAATGATGGGATTGGTGCAGGTGGATTAGTAGTTCATTTATTTAAGAACAAAATAAACAATCAAAAAACTGTTTTAATTCATTTTGATGCTAATAATGCATATGTAGATGTACGTTCTAATATCTTGAATTTTCTACAAAATCGGGGAGTAGAAAGAGGTGAAATAACTACATCAGATTCTCATACTGTCGCTCGTCAATTCTCAAATCGAGGATATTCCCCAATTGGAGATAAGATAAAAACTGATTTTATTCTTGATAAGATAAAAAAATTAATAGAAGAAGCTGAAGAAGATTTAGAACCAGTCGAATTTTTTTACAAAGATTCCTCTGAAAGAGTTAAAATATGGGGAAATCCGCTTTATTTTAATACGATAATCGACACGTTAAAAGCATGCATTAAAGTTTCTCAAAGTTTATTAACGATAAGTTTAATTGCTCCTACCTTTCTATCATTAATTTTACTGATATTTTTATATACTCTTTAAATTCTTTTGGATTAATGTATATTAAAAAATTCAAGATTTATATAAACCAACGCCTTAATTTTTATTTATAATAAAAAAATTAAAAAAAAAAAGAATATGTCATTAAGTCCAATAGATACCCTAAATGGAATATTTTCTATAATTTTCGTAGCAATTTCCTTTTTAGTTGGCATAATTATTCTTTCGAGATTTATAAAATACAAAGAAAGAATTTATTTTTTAGTAGGATTAACATGGATCTTTATATCTGAACCTTGGTGGCCATCATCTATCTCATTTTTAGTAGCAATAGGTAATGGGATTGGAATTCCATCAGGAGTATATTTTTTGATTGGAAATCTTTTTGTACCGCTTGCTATTGTCCTTTGGTTGTTAGCGTTTACAGAATTTTTATATTCTGAAAAACGTAAATTAATTCTCACAATATTTGCAATAATTGGAGGGATCTTTGAGATCTTGTTCTTCATTTTCCTCTTTATGAATCCAAATGTTATAGGTCATTTGAATGGTCCTGTTGATGTAAATTATGAGTCTTTTATAATGGTATTCTTAATAATGTTTTTAGCAATTGTGGTAATTAGTGGTTTTTTATTTGCGAATCTTTCTTTAAAATCTAAAGATCCAGAAGTAAAACTTAAAGGGAAATTATTAATAGTGGCTTATATAACTTTCGCAGTTGGTGCCTTACTAGACGCTTCAGTACCGTTTAGTGAATTAATAATAGTTATTATTAGACTAATTTTAATTACCAGTGCGGTGTGCTGGTGGGGGGGATTTCTCCTTCCAAAATGGATGAAAAAATTATTTCTGAGAAAAAGGTAAGACTTACTTCTAAAATTTTTTATTTCTTTTAAAAAAATTGTTGTGAATTAACCCTAATTTTTTTTTCAAGGTTAATTGTTCTCTCAGCTAACTTATTAATTTAGAGTTTTAGAATAATTGGTAATATTGCATAATCGAAGTCAACGAAGTAGAGTATAACACTCCCCTAATTATTCAACTTATTATTGTAATATCTGGATATTTTGCAGATTCATATTCTTATTTTCTGCTATTTTTCTTAAAGAATCATCAATAGATTGATGAAATAAAATGTTGAGTTCTGAAATAGATAAGTTGGCGAAAGTGACATTAATAGGTTACCCTGCCACAGGAAAAACCACATTAGCTAAGCTTCTTTCTAAAAATGAAATAGATCGATTATATTTTCCCACTCATGGATTAGATTTAAAAACTATTAAGGTTGATGATTATATTCTGAGATTATGGGACCTAGGAGGTCAACAAAGTTATTTAAAAACGTACTCTAGAGATTTTTTGCTAGGATCAGATATTATTTTTATTGTTACGGACTCGACCCCTAGAAATGTGTTAAGTTCGAGAGATTTAATTAATTATGCCTGTCATTTCGTAGGAAAAGACTGTCCTATAATTGCTATCGCTAATAAGCAGGATTTAGTAAAAATAGAAGGACAAATGGATTATAAGAGAGTCGAAGATATTCTACATATAAAAACTTATGGATTAACAGCAATTAATCCTTCAGAACGTGTGAAATTATTAAATATCATCAAAAAAGAATTAGATAAAGTATCAGCAAGGAGGAAGTTAAAAGAATGAATTTTACTGAAAATGAAATCTTTGGAGCCGCTTTAATTGGATTTGATATGATTGACGGTCCCTTTCTTAAATGGAAAAAAGAAATTACTAAAGTAGGAAAAAGTGTAAGTTTAGATGACTTTGCAATGAATTTTTATTTAGCTTTTCGTGGTGGAAATGAATCAGTTAAAAAACCAAGAGCAATTTTATATGACAAATTTTATATTGTCGCTTTTCCTAGAGATTTGGAACTTTGTTGCCTTTTTATGAAACCCAAAGACCTCGATAATAATATTCAACAACTGAATAAAATAGCATCCAGAATAATTACAGAAATGGAAGTGAATGAAGAAGAACAGGATAGTTTAAAAGATACTAAAACCGAGTCAGATGAAGATACAATTGAGGAAATTAAGAGATTAATCCCAAATCTTTTAAATGGTACGGAAATGTCCACTCCAGAATTAAGAAGATATTTTAAATTAAGTAATTCTCAAATTTGGAAAGTCATGTCAGATTTAGAAAATTCAAAGAAAATTAAGCGAGCAGATAAAAAAGGAAGGTCAATAATTTGGACCGCAACATAAGTTTTTTTATCATTTTTATCTTTTTTTAATTTTATCTTACCCTATGATCCCATTTCCCTATATTTTTAGTGTAATATCTTGAGAACATGATATAGCATATATCTGGTAATTCTTTATCTTTATTATTTACAGTAATAAATCTTAAAATATGATTTAGGAAAAATATACCTGCAAGTTCTATATGATAACTGTCAATATTCCTAACTAGATTATTTCCAGAAAATTTTATATCTAAACCATCTAAGGCATCCCATATGAGTTCAATATATATATCAGGGAAAAATTCTTTTTTAATATGCCATTTTTTCTCTTCTTTCCATACTTTAGCACCGAGAAAAGTAGTTAATCGTTCTTTGTCTGTTTCTTTAAGAAATTTAAAGGGTTCACTTCGTTGTTTTAATACATTTTCCATTAATTCTGTTTTAATTTGGTAATTCTTTTCAAAAGGTTCAATTCCTTTTATTTTTCTTTCAATGAAATCCATGACAATATCAATATATGTGGCACTATCTTCACCTGGTATCCAAAATACACGATTTCCTGAAAAATAAAATTTAAATTCTGCCTTAACCCCATCACCAAATTCATCTCCAAAATAGCTGAATGCCAAATGAATGTTGACTTCGGGGAACATTTCTACAGTAATTGTCCAATCTTCACTAAAACCAATGTTTTCGATTATCCCACCAAGATCGTTATATACAATATCTTTTAGAATGTCATTATCTAAGTTTATAAAAAGATCATGTTTAACATGGCTAATATCTTCAAGTTCTTTTTCATGAGGTCCTCGAACACCCGTAGCGTCAATTTGCCCTACAGTCCAGAATTTTCTTTTTGACATAATGAAGTTAATTATCACTTTTTTTTGAATTTTCCTATAAAAAATCCTTGAGTTTGATGAATTGAAGGGAATAACCTACCTGTTCCTGGTACTAGTTTATTATTTATTTTATACCCTGGGGATACCCAGTCTGGTAAACCTAAAGGTTCTAGGTAATCGAGAAAATTTAAAATCAGATGTTCTCCTTCCTCAGGATAAAGACTACAAGCAGAATATATAAAAATTCCACCGGGTTTTATTAAATTTATGGCACTTTGTATCAATTTCCTTTGAAGAGTCAGATTTAGTTGTAGAAATTTTTGATTTTGTCTCCATTTTAACTCAGGATTAGCAAATAAATTGCCTGAACCTGTACAAGGAGCATCTAACAATATTTTATCAAAATAATTTTCAAGGCGGATCGGGAAAATAATACTGTCAGTATTAACAATTTCTGTATTTAAAACATTTAGCTTTTTGAGTAATATTTTCATCATCTTAACTCTGTTAAGTAAAAAATCACCAGCAATTATATGCCCCTTGTTATTCATATATTGAGCTATTAAGCTTGTTTTTATTCCAGGAGCAGCACACATATCACAGATTTTATCATCATCTTTAGGAGATAGAGCTTTTATGACGGTTGCTGATGCTTTATCTTGAAATATAAAATCTCCCTCATGGTATAGAGAAAGATTCACCGTTTTACTCTTTTGAGATAATGGTATCCAATAGATTTCAGGAATATCAATATCTTCACGGACTTTTATCCTATAATCAATTAATTCTTCTTTTATGTGTTCTGAAACATCTTTAGAGTCGATATTTTTTTTAAGATTATTGACTCGAAAAGTGATTTCGATTTTCTTGTCTGTTCTATTCATAAAATTAATATTCTTTCTAAGAAAATCTATATCCATTACAGGCAGTAAGTGTTTTATCATGAAACGTGGGATCGATTCTTCAATACTAAGCCGCTCTTCTTTATCTTTATGAATAAGAGCTTTATCCCAAGAGAAAGATTTTAGTCTTTTTAGAAACTTTATATCAATATTTTTTATTTCTCTTATAATTTCTTCATCAGATGCATGCTCCCATAATATTCTATATGTAGCGTATAAAAACTTTGAAAGTTTATCAATATCAAGATGTTCAGAATCATAATAAACCCTCTTAATTACAAAGTTCAATTTACTCCAAAATCGAATTATTTCATTATAGTAATGAACAATTTTATTATTTTCTCGTAAATTTAAGGGGAAAGAATCAATTTTTTTTTTGAGAAAATTTGATATAAGCTTGAAAATTAGGTCCGAATCATGCTTTTTAATAACAAATTCCCTCGACACTAATTGATTTAAATGCTAATTGTATAATTAGAAAAAAAAAAATAATATTAATTTTTAGTTTAAAAATTTACCCTACTTCAGCAGCAACTATTAACCCTTTCCTCTTTAAATCTATTATCGTACTTATTATTTCATCTCGAGATGCTTTCCGTCCTGCTAATGCGTAGTTAAGGAGGGATGAAATGAAGAAAAATTTTCGTTCTTTTTGAATCTGTTCAGCTACTTCGATAAGAGTCTTTTCCAAGCCTTTGAATTTGATAACACCGTAATGTTTTCCTAATTGTAGAGGATATACTAGAGTAATATTGAAATGTTTTTCGATTAAATCATCAGTTATTTTGAAAGGAGTTAAATCTCCAGTAAAATCTTTGATTTGTGACCCAAACTTTTTCTCAAAATCTTCTGTGAATAACCTTTGATTTTCTCTCAGTTTTTCTGATGGTGTCCCTTCTAATATTAAAGCTACTCTAACATAATTACCATCAGCTATAACAATTTTAAAGTCTCCATAGTCCATTTCAAATTCTTTTGCTTTTGATGAAGATGAATCCTTTTTAATTTCACTTCTAAAATGTGATATTGCCTGTAAAAAACCTGATATTAGATCAGAATCAATATCCTCTAAGTAAATTTGCTTATTATAAATTGAAACACCAACTTCTTTATGTATTATCATAATATACGAAATCTTTAATAAATCATCCAATATTTTTGCTTCTCCTGCCCAATATCGTCGTGATTTTGAACGACTTATGCTCCGCGCTGTTACTGCTATCGCAACTGCTAATATACCAATAATAATATATGGTAAATATCGAAGAAAATAATCCATAAATAAAATAAAATCATTAACTATACGGATATATCCTGATAAAACTTCTCCACTCGTATAAAATCCTGCTTCAGCATAACTCGCTCGAATTGTAAATCTTCCTCCTGTATTTTCAAATTGTAAGGTTGCAAACGCAATGCCCTCAGAATTGGATTTCGAAGTAGTATCATAAACTGGAATTCCATTAGAGTTCAACACTTCAAATAATATGTCAAAATTTTCTAATGGTTTTCCTCCATAATCAGTTATTTTAACTGAAAAAGGAAAAATTCCCGTATGATATTGAGAAGTAGGGATCTCTACGAATTCTAACACAGGTATTATTTTAAAGCGCTCATAAGTACCATTTACATCAAATCTTATTGAATGCCAAAGTGAAGTTAAATTGAATTCAAAAAATCCCTGAGAAAACTCAGCATTATCTATTTCTCCCTCCCAAATACCATTACCATTTCCTGTGTTTTGGACATCAATACCGAAATTCTGTAATTGCAAATCAGAAGGATTTAAATTATTACTATTTATGCCTAGCCCTATCGATGATGAAATATCTGAAGTTATTGCATTTTGTATGTATAAATTTATCGTAAATTCATTAATTGATACAGTAAATCCATAATCAAGTGAATTATTTGTATGGTAAACTAATACCAATTTTGCTTCATTATTATTTAACTCATTTAAAACATTTAAAAAAAGCCAAGTGAATCCCGCATCATATTTAAGCACTAATGTAGTTTCATTTTCAAAAGCAAAGTCTGTTTCTCTACTCATTATAATCCAACTTTCGTTATTCTGAGTATCATCCAGAATATCAAATGTTTTGTTTCCTTTATATAGTGCTAATGCTGCAATATCTAAATTATCAGGTTTGCTCACATTAGATGTAATTCTTATATCCATTTGAGGAACTATAGGGTTAGGATATGAAGCAATCCAATCATAATAATCGATATTCCATAATGAGCTATCGAAATCTTCTAAAACATTATAACTAACGAAATAAGATACATTATTTGTAAGAGCTTGAGCTTTATAATAATCATCATCATTATATTGAAATGAGTCAATTGATTGATTACCAAACATTGAAGTGCTCCCATTAATAATCTCTACATCTGTGGGGGAGTATAACTCCTGTATCAATGGATCATGCTGTTGAATTGTATTGAGATTTTCTAATTCTCCAACTTCCACTTTATATTGATTAATAGAGAGATTAATATCATTTTTTGTCAGATACTCGAACCTAAATTGAAGGGTATTATTTCCAATTATGGGGCGAGTATCCATAAAGAATAGTATTTGTAGTTTTTCATGTGGGGTTCTAACAGAATAATGAATTGATGTTTCATTTTCCTGTATGATATCATGATCAATAGGTATCCAGCGGTTTAGAGGTCCAATAGCACCAAAATTACGGATATATAATTGAGACCGGGTTATATTTTCTACATTTGATTGATTTAATGTAAGATAAAAATCAAAACTATAAATGTATTTATAATGATCATACCACCAGTTTAGATATTTATAATTGGTTAATATTTCTCTGTATGTATAAGGTGAATTCTTTAGTGGTTTTAAATTAAAAGTAAAATCTACAGTTAGATTCTGAGGTGCGGTCATTTTATATCTATCTTCATCAATATATCTAAATGATCCAAGGTCTCCATCCAAATAGGTACCATCTATTACTTGGACATTCCTTACATTATTCACAGTATAATCGTCATAATAAAAATCAGGTGATATCGCAAAAGTCTTACCTTCTCCAATGTTTTCAGATGATCCTTCATCAGGATTGAAATATAAAAACTTAGGACCTCCTCCTAAATAAGTATCATCTTGAGGTATTTTTATTCTAAAAGCAAACCAATATTTTATTAATCCAGCATCAACAGTAAAATTTGTAGTTTTAATATCCAAATATATAGGTCCTGATCCAACATTTTTAAAATCAAAAACTTCCCAATGTGTAGCAAAACTAATTGGATGTGGTTTAGTTAATATTCCTATTGTCTCATTTGGATTTGGTGTTCCATTAGTATCATTAAGACAATTTACTAATGCTACTTCCCATGAATTCTCTTCCGTAAAAGAAGTGGGATTATTAATATCTTGAAGAAGTATACTTACATTGTTGACATATTGACTTAATTCAACAGCAAATTTTTGGTAAATATATGTAGGTCCACTTCTTGAACTTGTTATAAATTCAGAAAAATCAGTTTCAATATTTCTAGTATAATTTACCGCCGTTATGTTTTCAAAAGTCATTTTAGCGTAAGAAATGTTATAATCTGGTAAAAAAACTTCTGGTTGATTGTTTAAATTGGGGAATTCTCGATTTATGTAACAATTTTTATTAATTCTCGTAATGTTTTCGAATATCTTACCTGTTCGGTTTATATCTTGTGGAAAAATAGCGAACGCTTCTGAGTTGTGATTAAAAGTTGTATTATCGCCTAAAAATATACTGTAAAATGGTAAAAAGAAGCTAATCATTATAAAAAATAGAAAGATTGATTTTTTTTTGAAATATTTCATTAAAAACATCCTTTTTATATTGTTTATAAAGATACAACAAAAATTACTTAATAGACAAATGAAATATTTTATTTTTAAAATTAGGCTTTCTAATATAACAGAAGAACCTTAATTTATTAACATAAATACATATAATAAATACGAGAAAAACAAAAATCAAATTTGCTTGCTTCTATATTGATTTTTCATCCTATATTAAATCCCCTTTTAATTATATCAAAAAGTAATACACCAAGCGTGGCTAAAATTACCTCTGGAACTAATACGTAAAAAAAATTCAGCAAAATTGGTAAACTAAAAACAATATTCAAGATTATCGCAACATAAATTGAGATTATAATTGCATATAACAAACCACCTAAATATTTTAAATACTTTTTATCTCTTAGAATGATGATACAATATAAAGCGGGAATATTTACCGCACAACTAATTAGATCAATAGGTCCTAATGGCGAAGTTAAGTTAACAAAAAATACACCTACGACTTTACCAATTAATCCTTCAAATGGAAAGACAATGCATATACCCACAATTAATTCTGCTACGCGGAATTGAAATTCTAGAAAACTTATTGGTAGGAATAAGTACCCTAGTGCAGTATATAAAGCAGCAGTAATAGCTATTAAAGCTATTTTGAAACTAATACTTCCTTGGGTAAAACCCAGAGATCTCTGTTCAAGATTTCTATCAAGTTCGTCCACATTACTCATTTCTTAATCTTTCCATAATTACCATTAATCTTATCAAAATATAATATGAAAACAATTAAATATCTAATTAATATTCAAATCGAGAAATAAAAAAAAACTATGAAAAAAATCTAGTGTTTTGCTTAAATCTAGATCTTTTTCTTTTTCATTAGAACGAAAATTATTCCAATAATTCCAACCATAGTAACTTCTAAAGTTATTGAAAAATCAAAACCGGGAATTCCTACTGCTAAAAAGATAGAAAACTCATATACAGTAGTCGCATTCGCTTCTATTTTGTATCCAATCCAAGCCCCATAAGTCGTATCATATGTCCAAGTTTCTGTACAATTTTCAACGTATTGAAAAGTATATAATGGCACATTGAAATCTCCTGCTACAGCATGATGAACAATAGTATTTCCGAAATTTTCCCATTTTGGTTCCCAAATCATAGCACCAAGATATTGTTCTACGTTAGTTGGAAGTTGAGCAAAGTACGCCCCTGCAGTATGCAATGAAATATTATATGGAGTTGCGAAATATGTGGTATAAAAGGTATTAATGTAAGTTATAAGATCTGCCGGAGCATAAAAACTGATTACGACATCGCCGACAGAATCAGGAGTAGTACTGATTGCTCCTGTAGTCCAATCCCAATTGCTTGTATTATATAATGCTGCATCATACAATGGTAAACCAAATACAGGAAAGACTTGAGCAGATGCGTCAAATTTTGCACTGAAATTTACTGCAGTTACGAGTGATTTCTTTTTTGCCCCTTCTACTAAGCATCCAGCCCCAAAAGCAGTTTCTAGAACTGTTGCATAACCAGGTCCAAATATCTTTCCGAGACTACCGTTATTAGCTGTTTTTACCTGTAAAATCTTTACAGCTCCAGGGGTACCATGAAACTCATAAACACCAACCTGAGGTATGGCAGCAGGTGTAATAGCTAGAGTAATACTAAAAATTGTAAGAATAGCAATCATTAATTTAGATTTTTTCATTTTTAACCCTTTTTTATCATTTTTTAAAATTCAGATTAATTTATTATTTACTAATTGATTATATAAATATTACTGAGTAATCTTATGATCTTTCAATTGTAATCGATTGAATCATTATTATTTTCAGAATTAATTAAGGACACTATAAGATATAATGTAAAGAAATCATGCCAACATTTAATGTTGAAAAAGATATAGAAATATATTATGAAATTAGCGGTAATACTAATGGCCCTAAAATGGTTTTAATACATGGTCTATTCTTAAATAGCGATACGTGGAAATTTCAGCTTCCTAAATTTGAACCCGAATTTAATATCCTTAGATTCGATCTCAGAGGACATGGAAGAACTACCAAACCAAAAAAGCGGTTTACAATTCGAAACTATGTAGATGATATGTTTGCTTTATTACAACATCTGGATTGGACTAATGAGCTTTATTTAGTAGGTCATTCATTAGGCGGTATGATTGCCTTAGTATATGGATTAGAAAATCCTTCTCATGTAAAAAAAATGCTAGTTGCAGATAGTTTCTGCTTCATTAGTCAAGAAGCAATTACTGATGTTTTAGGGCGAATAAATAGTAGTAAGTTAGAAAAATTTGCTTTAGGTATTAGTATTCGGGGTTTGACACCTTATAAAGAGGAGATTGCTCAATATGTTGCTAACATGGTTACAGAACATATGACAAAAAAGAATTGTCTACAAGCAACAGCAGCTTCAGCAGGATTTAACATTTGTGAGAATTTAAAAAATCTGAAGATCCCTGTATTAGTTCTTGTCGGAAAAAAAGATATCACTACACCTGTATGGGCTAGTGAAATGATCCATGAGTGGTTACCTCAGTCAGAACTAGTAATTATTCCAGAAGCAGGACATTTGACTATATTCGACCATCCAGAAGAATTGAATAATTATGTTTTATCGTTCTGGAAAAAATAGTGGAGTTTAATGGGTTGATTTAACCCCATTTAATTACTCCAGCATTCCATGCCCAACCTATCCCAGCAGCAGTAATAACAACGATATCTCCATCCTTAATTTTACCAGACCTTAATCCATATTCTATTGAGATTATACCATCATTTTGACCATTATGACCTATTTCTTCAAAATATGTTGCTTGTTTATATGGATCTATTCCAACCGCCTTCGCTACATACTCGAACGCACTTCTTTTCATATGTAATAAAGCTAAATATCCAATATCTTCTCTAGTATATCCAGATTGAATAAGAGCATCATCTATTACTTTAATAAAAGCATCCATAGAAAATTTATCCAGTCTTTGTTTTAAGCCCTCAGGATCAGGAACATCCAGATAAATTAAATCATTATCTATAGCTTCCTTCGATATTGGTTGAACTGTTCCACCGGCGGGTATGTAAACATCATCAGCAAATCTTCCGTCTGATATCGCGGAGATCCCTAAAACTTCATTTGTCTTATAATCACCTTTTAATATAGCAGCAGCTCCACTAGCAGCAAGACTAATCATAAACCTAGAATTTTGATTTTTATAATTGATTAGATCAGAATTTCTATAACCGCTTGCTATTAATATTCTTTTAATGCTAGGATTTGTTTGTAGTAAACTTTTTGCTAATAGCATACTAACCAGAAATGTTCCACATCTTTGATTAATGTCAAATGCCCATGGTTTAGTGGGATTTCCTAGTAATTGCTGTAATTTTATTCCATAAGTCATCATAGGTCGTTCAGCATATACCTCTCCAGCCCAAATAATAATATCAAGGTCTTCAGCTGTAATATTAGCCCTCTCAAGAGCTTGAAAACTTGCGTTAGCACCCATTGCTACTGTGTGATCTTCTGGACCTGGAACTGTTTTACTCTTCAAACCAAACTTGTCTTCGAGGATATTTTTAGGGATTCCTGATTCCTTTGATATATATTCGCTAGTATGTTTATAATTTGGGAGATAAACCCCCCAAGATTCTAATCCAACTGGACGGGGATCCATTTTGTCATCCACCTATTCTAATTCCCTTTTTAATATTTTCCCAGTAGCACTAGTCGGGAGACTATCTCTTATCTCAAAATACTTAGGAATTTTATATTTTGCAAGCTTCTCAACCAAATAATTTCGAATTTCCTCTACTTCGATTGTTTTCCCAGCCTTCAATGTTAAAAATGCTTTGCCGACTTCACCCCATTTCTCATCAGGTACACCGATGACCGCTGCTAAATCAATTGCAGGATGCTTAAATAATAACTCTTCAATTTCAACTGGATATACATTTTCACCTCCACTGATATACATTTCTTTTCTACGACCTACAATGTAATAATAGCCTTCATCGTCTTGCATTGCTAGATCTCCAGTATGCACCCATCCATCGATTTCAATGGTTTTTTTCGTCTCTTCTGGTTCATCCCAATATCCCGAAAAGATATGTGGCCCTTTTAAAAGTAATTCTCCTACTTTCCCTTGCTCAACAATTTTATCTGTTTTTGTATTAATTATTTTCATATCGCAATGAAATACTGGTAAACCTACTGATGTTGGTTTTTCTTTAATTTGTAGTTCAGGTAAATAAAAGTTATTTGGCCCAACTTCAGTTAGTCCATATCCCATTTTAAACAGTTTATTCTTATCCCAATATCTTTCCATTATTGCAACTGGGCACGGAGCTCCACCAGATATAAAGATTCTGACCGATTTAAAATTAGATTTTTCAAAAAGAGACGTATTTGCCATCAAATGAAACATTGTAGGAACTCCTATTACAATAGAACACTTTTCTCCTTCAATAATTCGAATAGTTTCCTCAGGATCAAAATCTCCCATTAATATGGTCTTTGCCCCTAGATGATAAAAAGGAACTAAGAGAACATTCCAACCACCAGTGTGAAATAGTGGAAATAATAATGGTTGGATGTCATCAGGTCTTAAACTCCATGAGAGTATTGTGTTAACAGAATTCCAGAAAATTAGCCTATGAGAGAGTTTTGCTCCTTTAGGAAGTCCTGTTGTGCCTCCTGTAAATAAAATAAGATGAGGATCATCAAAATTCAAAATTGGACGCTCAACATCCATACTTGAGATTTTTTTTGTTAAGTCATTTGTATTTGAATCATGTAATACAGAATTACTTCCCATAATGATAGTATTTTTAACAATTGATTTCCCTTTTAATTCTGAAGCAGTATCAACCAATTTTGATTCATAGAAAAAAATTGATGGGCTTGTTTTGCCAATTAGATACTCAATTTCTTGAATTGATAATCTTACATTGAAAGGAACCAGAATTGCTCCTATTTTTCCTGTAGCTAAAAAGAGATCTATACATTCTATTTTATTAGTTGAAAACATAGCAACACGATCTCCTTTAGAGATCCCCTCATTCAATAATAATCGGGCTAATCGATTCGCTCTTAAGTTTAAGTCCTTAAAAGTATATAATTTCTTCTCAATATTATCATATAATGCTTCACGATTTGGGGTTAGAAGTGCACGACGTTTTGCCCAATCCCCAATCCAAGAGAATTCATTTGAAATTGAATAATCTCCTGCTTTAAACAATTACCAAGATCACCTATACAGCTCTATAAATTGGCCATTTTCTCCATACATAAGCGAACAAAATTTCAATCCACAGAAACCACAACACAAATGGAGTTGGATTCATTTGCCAGTAATTTGTTGTATCTCCAAATAAGATCGGTGATAACAGATAATAACCCAAAAATGTTATCGTCCCTATACCTATTACCAACAGAAACCTGAAAAGAAAATTCTGCCATTGCGGAAATCGTTTTGGCCAGTTGTCAAAGAATAGGGAGACTAATACAACAGCACAAATGAGAAATATAGCATACGTAATACTCATCATGTACCATCCCTTGAATCTAGTTACTGGATCTGGAGGTGTTCCACCAATAGCTACAAAGAAAGGATCTAAGATATATTGAGCAAAATAAGGACCTACAACAGAAACAACTAATCCCAATATTGTACATGCACCAGCAGCTATCATTCCTATAAAAGGCTGCTTTCTCCCTAATTTACTCCATGGCCAGTATTCAAAGACCATCAATGTTAATAAAGAAAAGAAAATTAACCATTGAGTCCATCCAAGTGAAAATGCATAACTTGGAAAAAAAGTGATAGGTTTAACTGCATCAACTTCAGTGGTTGCTGTACGTTCACCAGCAGGAAAGAATAAGAAAAACCACACTAATATTGTTATCGCATTACCTATAATCCAAACAATAATTCCACGTTTAGGCTGTTTTATTTTAAAGAATGGCCAATACATTGTACCTGCAACCCAAAGCACAGCAAAAGAAAAACATGAACCACTTAAAGCTCCAAAAATTGATGCACTAACAAACCAAGCAATATATGGATCAGTTATTTGACTACTATAAAATGACGAAAATAATGGTAAAAATACTAGTGTGAAAAGAGCTGTAATTACAAAATTGATTGCTGTACCAACTAAACCTACTTTCCATGGGGTGCGAAACCACCCATAATAAGGCCAATTTTCAAACCAAATAGCCCAGACAACACCAATTAATCCGAAGCCTCCGATAACTGTAGCCCATGCTGTTATTTCCATTACTTGTGTTGGGTAAGGATTATGCCAGGCTGGAAAAACACGTGGATCGAAAAATAATAGCCATGTTAACCAACTTATGATAAAAACAATTAATATCGATAAAATTCCCGCAATTGGTTGTTTATATCTCGCCATTACAATCATGGGAGCTTCATCCGCAGAAGGAATTCCTACTTTTTCACCAGCTAAAGCCATCTATTTCACTAATTTTGATTTTATTCTAATTGTTATTAATAAATCTAATAATTATAGTTTTATATTTAAATCATATTTTCAACTTGATTAAATATAAAAGTTATATAATTTTACTTCTTCGAATAGTTTTATTTTAATTTTAATAGCTTAGTTGCGTTTTTGTATAGAATTGCATTTCTTATTGTTTTACTAATTTGAACTTTCTCAAAAGCGTTAAAAATCTGACTATAATGCAATAAAGGATAATCTGAAGCAAAAAGGATCTTATGAGACAAATCTTCTGAAATAAAAGCATCCCAAGGAAACCAATTATAAAGATTTGGGTATGCTGAAATATCAACATAAACGTTTTGATGTCTTAATACTACAGACCAAGTGTCCCACATCCATGGGACTCCCATGTGACCAATTATAATGGTTAGGTCTTTATGTCTTGAAGCAAGGTCATCTATTAATAAGGGGTGACCATATTTTGCTACAGATCCATAGAAAGAAGTCTGATGACCACCGTGTGTCCATAGTGGAACGTTTAGATCAATCATCTTTCTCCATAAAGGATCGAATTTTTTATCAGAATAATCAAATTTTTGCACAGGCGGTATCAACTTAATTCCTTTTAAACCGAGAGATTGTATTGCATATTCAAGTTGGTCCATAGCGTTTTTAGCAGGAATATCAACACAACCAAATCCAATAAACCTATCGGGATACTTTTTCACAAATTCAGCAATATCTTCATTTGTGGCCATAACGAATCCATAAGCTGTACTAGCATCATATGCAACGATAACAGCTTTATTTATGTCGAATTTATCCATTAAGGCTATATAACCTTCTAAAGTAAATTGATCCATTATAGCATTTAACATTTGCATCGCTCCTTTTAACTTGCGAGAATTATGACCAGCCATTGCCTCTGCGATCTTTTTCTTATCTCCGTAATGAGCCTCTTTACACCAAGGGTGCAAATGAACATCTATAACCATTTATTAAACCTCTTTTCTTCTGAAAAGATGGATATTTCCTATAAATTAATAAGTATTTAACGAAGTAGTGAGAATTATAAAAATATATCCAAAGTTTTAAATTAAAAAAAAAGATAATTTGTAAGTTACTTGTGATTATATTTTGATTAGTTCATATTCAATAGAACCAAGTTTGTTTTTTACTGCTGCTTTAAATACATTAGAGGGATTAACCATAGGCATCAAAGCATTAAATTTTTCAATTCCTTTTTCAAGTGGTGTAGTCCATTCACCTTCTTTATTGAGGAAAGGAAGCCCCGGGGCATTTGTTTCTGCATCGATGCATGCTTTATCAATAGCTACAGGATCAGACGAACCAAAGATTCCAAGATCGGGCACAACTGGAACACTAGCGTTAGGAACACAGTCACACATAGCTGGAATATCAAATGCAAAATTGATGTAGCGAATTTTTTCAGCTCCAAAACTCAAAACACCCTTGGCATTATCGATAAAATGTTCGACAAACTCAGGGAAATTTCTCATTTTTGGTCCTTTCAATGCCCTTTTAACAGGGCATTTTTGAGTACACTTAAAACATCCATAACAAACCGAAGCATCAATAACAGCTTTATCGTCTTCTATCTTGATTGCTTTCACTGGACAAGAGGCAATACATTCTTGATTGCAAAATGATAAATCACACTTATTTGTGTTAACAACAATTGTACCATCAAAATGCGCTAAGTGCTTATTTCTTTTTGTGATGCACCCAATTCCTAATTGCTTCAGTGCTCCTCCAAATCCAGCTTGGGGATGACCTTTAAAGTGAGAAATTATTACAAGTTTATCGAATTCAAAAAGATTGTTGGCAACAGAAACCTCCTTGAGATGAATTCCGTCTATTTCAACAACTCTCCTATCAATACCCTCGTTACCGTCAATAAATTGTAGAGGTGCCCCCGTTATAGCTTCTGAATACCCATGAAGTTCAGCAATTTTTCTGTGGTCTTCAGTATTTTTCCGATGACCAACACATATATTATAATCTTCACAAATCGCAATATTTTCAATATTATTCCCAAGTCCTTGAGTCTCGATTAGAGTTGGTTTACCTCCTTTAACTTTAATGGCGTTTACAACTTCACGTACATAATCAGCACGTAAATAGCGCGTATTATGTGCTTCTCCAACATGGACTTTTACTCCAACTTTATCACCAGAATCAATATGATCTAAAATTTTATCTAATACAAAACGAGTCTTTACTAAATTATTTGTAACCATATTTGTAGAGGTATTTGGGAGCGCCGCTGTCTCATTTGGGGATGCCCAATATACTTTAGGTTTAGATGACATTCTTAATCACTTTAGATACTAATTTTGTTAGAAATCTTTAGATTATTGAGTCAAGATTTCTTCGATTAAGTTAAAATAGGTTTAATAATTTAAAAACTGAATTTTTTTAAATTATAGGCTTATAGAAAAGTATCTAATGTCTTTTGAGTTTTGATAAAATTAATTAATTTACTACTTGCCTTCCAATACTTATAATCAACCATAAATCCATCTGCCATAATTTTGGCAGCATCATTAAAATTATCTAAGATTACAGGTTCACTTGTCCACATAGCATTCTCTACGGTCGACCTTATCACCCACACTCCCAAAGGTACTACATATCCTCCAGAAACCTCTCGAAAGATAAGCACTCTTGCTTGTCTTTTAATTTTGTAGAGATATTCGCAGACCGACTTTCTTGCGGCATAATAAGCTCCAGTTATATTACTAGCATAAGATTTTCTTCCGTTATAGAACTCATAATCAGTCATTATTTGCGGTTTCAGATAACGATTTGTTCCATTTAGATTAATGTTCCACAAGGTGTTTGGAGCCCATACTTCATTCATTTCATAAATAAACTTTCCAGGAAACAATAGGATCTTAAAATGATTATCCAAATAAGTTGCTTCGAAGATTTGGTAATTATCTATTTCCGGGAATTGCTTTATTTCTTTAATTAAAGCTTTCGAGATAATATCATCAACAGCAGTAATAGTCCATCTTGTTGGTACAATCCTACGTCTTTTTTCTTGTCCAAGTAAGCCTGCTGAGAAAACTCTTTCTATTGTTGATTCTGGAACATTTCCTTTAAAATAAAGGTGTTCTGAGACAGCTTCAGAGGCTCCTAAATCTGTATCTGAAACACAATAATCTACCTGTGGATGAACTTTTGTATTTTCAGTGATTTTAATTCTATCTGTCACCCCAGAAGGCCCCATTGGTAAAGCATGATTATCCATCATCATTCTCAGACTCATCTTTTTTAGTTTAGATTCAGTATCTACAGGTCTCGCTGCCATTGATAATTCTTGTGAGGTTTCTAAAAGTCTTTGAGTTTTTAATGATGGTGTGTTCTTTCTTGACTTTTGACCTATAAACACATTCGTTTTAAAATTACTTCTTACTAAACTACTTCTATACCGAATAACATCAACCATCTTTTTTCCATACCATAATTCAGGTGCGTCTAAAATATGGTAATCTGAGATGTCAAGACCAGTTTCAAACTCTTGAAATGGTATTAATGGCCCAAGATAGACATTTGGATAATTAAAGCGTCCTACAAAAAAACCAGGGGGACTTGCACCAAAGATATCAACATCTCTTCTCGTTTTATCTAATTCAAAAGGGACTAAAGATTTCATTACAGACTTTTTCAGTAAGATTGGGCATATCTTTTTCCCACATAATAGGCGAGCACCTTTACATCGAAGACAAATATTTTTTTCTGTCGGGGGTCTTACCACACTATTCTCTCTTTAAACTTGAATTGCCTTTAATAATAATTTGTGTCTTATATTATAAAAAAGATAAAAGAGTTTAAATTTTTAATATTTATAAAAAAATAATATAAATTTTTTCTAATTTTATTAGATTTATCCCACAAAAGGATACTAAATTGACAGAAAGGTAAATTCAGCGTCTGATTTCAATGAAAATTCCTTTAAATATTTTAATTATTCTTTAAAAAGCTTACAATTAGTTGGTTTATTAGTTTAGGTTTCTCCATTAGAACTAAATGTGTTCCACCTGGAATAACTTCGAGTCGCGAATTAGGTATTGCATCAGCCATTTCTTGCATAACCTTTAATGGATAAAGCTGTTCTTCTCCTCCAAAGATAATAAGTGTAGGGCTTTCGATATTTTTCAATTGTTCTAATGTGAAGTTCGGTTCTCGCTTGGCTAGATCCATTTCTTTTTCGATTAAATTTAGCCAGTTATCGGGATCAACAGCTACTTTTTCGTACGCTTTCTTAATGAATTTATAATCTTTAGGTAAATTATTAAGATCTACATTATTAAAATTTTCAAAGATTTCTGGATAGAAATTAGATATATTATATGGAGTTTCACATAGTACCAACTTATTTACTAATTTGGGGTACTTTAGACCAAGAGCCAAGGATGTACAGCCCCCATCACTCCAACCAACGAAGCTCGCTTTTTTAATATCTAATTTTTCCATCATTTGAGAAATGTCTGAAGCAAATAGCTGATAGCTTAGAGGTTTGTCCGAATCTGTTGTCCTTCCGTGTGCTCGGGTATCTGGAGTAATTATCCGAAAATTTTTTGCTAATTCTTTTATTTGGAAAAACCAACTTGTGTAATCCACCATACCACCATGTAATAGAAAAACAGGCTCTCCAGTACCAAACGTAGCATAGTACATTCTAATATCTCCGATATTAACATAATTTTCAACAATGTTTCTTTTTTTCCAAAAGTTAAATTTAGCCTGCCCTATTAACATTTTGATTATTGCCATGGTTATATACAAGTGTTTTTTTTTTACTAATTATTGAATTATAATTACTAATAAAGTTTTACTTCATTAAAAATCAAGGAGTAGTTAGCTAGCTAAAAAACAATACGATAAATAGAAAGTTCGAAAGTATAACTATTAAATAAAAACTTATTTATATTAATTATAATGGAAAAACGTAAATTAAATGAAATAGAATACTTAAACTGGCTTATTGGCCAGCCTTACAATATATCTATGGTCATCACAATTAAAGGGCATTTAGAAATAGAACTATTTAAAGAATCTTTGGAAAAAGTCCAAAAAAAGCATCCAATATTACAAGCACGATTAGATCTGAATGAAGAAAGACGGCCTTATCTAATTTTTGGAGTAAATGGTCTGATTCCATTAGAAATTATACCTCGAACTGATGATGATCTTTGCAAAAGAATTGTAGACAAAGAATTTAGTATCCCATTTGAAAGAGGTATTAATTGCACTTCCCCATTAATTAGAGTGAAATTATTATTTTCAGAAACTATCTCTGATATTGTTATAACCATTGCCCATGTTATTGCTGATGGAATGTCATTAATATATCTTTTTCGTGATCTTATATTCTTCATGGTGAGTTCAAAGAAAAAGATTAAACCGCTCAAAGTTATAATGAGTGCTGGAGATATTTTGCCACATTATTATCAAAGGAAGATACCTAACACTGCGAGAAAATTCAAATATCTCGTATGGTTTATTAAAAAGCTGATTGCCCTCCGAAAATTTATTCGGAAATTCAGTAAAAAACGCCCAAAGGAGGAGAAGCTGGACACTAAAGACAAAAAGCAGAGGAATTACATAACTCGTGATTGGGTTTTAACTGAAGAACAATCGCAGTCATTAATTAGAAAATGTAAAAATAAAGGAGTTACGGTACATAGCGCTTTATGCACCATGTTTCTCCCAGATTTTCCAGCTATTTATAATCCGGTTGATTTAAGAAAGAAATTAGCGTATCCCGTT
>JBHLLT010000076.1:0-3717 GCA_048938855.1 Promethearchaeota archaeon | reverse complement strand
GCAGGAATATGACCAGGTCCTTCAACCATGACCTGAACATTCGCTTTCCATGCTCTTTTCACAAGTTTAGAAATTTCTAATAATTCCTGTATTTGAGCATAATCTGTAGAATCGAATATACAACCAGGTCTCATTCCATCTCCTAAAGATAATGTGAAATCATATTCTTGTGCCATCTCAAGTAAATAATCATACCTACGATTATAGGGATTTTCCCTCTCATTTTCTAGAATCCAGGAAGCTAAAAATGTACCTCCTCTAGAGACAATTCCCATAGTTCTTGGGTGCTCAACTAAATAATCGACAATATCTCGTGTTACACCAACATGAATGGTAAAGAAATCAACTCCTTCTTTCGCTTGTTCTTCTATGACCTTAAACATATCATCTTCATCCATATGGATTATAGCTCCTTTCGTCTCAATTGCCCTTAAAGCTGACTCATAAATCGGAACTGTACCAATAGGTACTTTAAGTTCAGCAAGGATCTGTTTTCTGATAGTTTTTACATTTGCCTCAGTAACGCCAGTACTTAAATCCATAACTGTGTCGGCCCCATATTTTACTGCTATCTTAGCTTTTTCTAATTCCTCTTCAATATTACAGACTGTTTTGGATGAACCAACATTCGCATTAATCTTTACTAAAAGGCCCTTTCCAATACCAATAGGAGGATCCAAGTTCCTTCGAATGGATTTAGGGATAATAATTCTTCCTTTTTTGATACCTCGTCTTATAAAATCAACATCTACTTGTTCAGTTTGAGCGACAATCTCCATATCTCTGGTAATATTCCCATTCTTAGCAGTTTTCATTAATGTTGACAATTCTTCGAACCTACTTTAAAAGTTATTCAACAAATATCGAGTTTTTTCTCTATTACAAATAATACGGCTAAAATTATATTCTTTTGTCTTATGAATTAGAAATAATAGTTTAAATCCTATTTTCTAATAGAATCGTTAAATAATACCAAAAAATAAAAAAAAAGGATTTTGATATAAATTATACTTCTGCTGGTGGTGCCATATTTATTATCTTATAAGCTTCTGTGAAATCCAAAAAAATATCTGTTTTGTATCTTAATCCATCAACCTTAGATGCTAAGAAAAGGTTTTGTTCAGTATTTCGCATTATTGCCTCCTTTTCTTTTCCCTTCATTACTTCACTAATCCCATATGCTAATATCATTCCATTCTCATCAGAAGAAATGGCGATGCACAAATTTTTCTCTATAGTTTTGTCAGGGGGATTATCTTTAAGATAATCAACAAAACTCTTACCTATTTTATTTGCTTGGTCAGGAGGAAACCAAACTCTATTAAATAGTATAGTAATTTTCTACACCTTTAGTATATTTATTTCTAAATTAGATTTCGTTGTAAGTCTAATTATGATAATTTAACATTTAAAGATTTACATTTCTGTCTAAACTAAAAATAAGTTTATTCATATGAACTTTTAGGCTAAAAAAATATTATTTTTTTTCTAATATCCTATTTTTAAATTTTTGAGAAGCTCAATTAAAGATTCAGTTAA
Source organism: Promethearchaeota archaeon (assembly GCA_048938855.1). Classification (GTDB taxonomy): domain Archaea; phylum Asgardarchaeota; class Lokiarchaeia; order Sigyniarchaeales; family SOKP01; genus Loki-b32. Next base: position 2,178 of record JBHLLT010000076.1, on the reverse strand, counting down.
TTTATATTTCTTTAAATCATCAAAAGGAACAAATCTAGCGTCTAGAGCATCGTCTGCAGCTTTAGGTGGTTGATCTGGATCTCCCTCCATTTGTTCTACAAAATAATTGATTAAAACATAATGATATTCAATTTTTCCATGTTGATCATACATAATTTTGTTTATAATTCCAGCTAATTTAGATATTTTAACTTTAAAACCAGTTTCCTCATAAGCCTCTCGCTCTGCTGCGGTTTCTACCTTTTCTCCAAGATCTAAGTGTCCACCAGGAATACTCCAATATCCCGCATCTGGATCGTATTTCCTTTTCACTAAGAGTAAATTATTCCCTCTTATCAATAAAACTCCTACACCTATATGTGGTCGTATTGGATATTTTCTTGTATCATAAGCCGTTAACTTTTCTTTATCAGCCATAATTCATTGTTTTTACTTATTTTACCCATTTATCTTTAAATAAATTAATTGAATAATTTACAATATCTATAGCGTCTTTCGTGTTTAGCCATTCTTTAAATTTGACCCATTTATGTGGCTCTAATCTTTTATAAGTTTCATAGAATTCTTGAATTTCTTTAAGTTTATGCTGATGTACATCCATAATATCATTATATCCACTAAATCTAGCATCATTAATTAAAACAGAAAGAATTTTGGGATCTTCTCCATGTTCATCTTCTAAAATCAAAGCTCCAATTACTCTTACTTTTACTATGCATCCTACTTCAAGGGGTTCATAACTCAAGATCATTATATCAAGAGGATCATTATCATCTGACCATGTTTGAGGAATAAAACCATATTCAACGGGAAAGATCACTGATGAAGGAATAATCCGATCTAATACAAAAGCTTCCCATTTGGATTCATATTCATATTTATCTCTTGAACCGCTTACAACTTCTATAACTGCATTTAAGATATTTGGGGGATTGTCTCCAGGTGGAATTTCTTTCCATAAGTTCATGATTATCTAAATATAAATACATTTTTTAAATATTTTTTCTTATCCCAGATATTTAGTAATTTTATTATTTATGTTGATCTAATGGTTAATCCTTGGTATTGGCCTAAGAATGGTATGCCTGAAAGAGCTCTTCCATTTACGTGGATTATTAAGAATAAAATGGCTGCTTCCTGGTGGCCAGATGCTTCCCTATTTGAGAGATATAAAAAAGAAGGAATTAGAGTAATTATAAATTGTTCTGAATTTGATAATAGAAAAGACATTCCGAAAGAATTTGAATTCTTTCATATAAATATCCCTGATTATGGAATTCCTACGGAGTCTCAATTAAAAAATTTCTTCGAGATAACTAGTAGATTCGGGACAAAGAAAAATCCAATAGTAGTACATTGCGTAGCGGGATGTGGAAGAACTGGCATAATGGTTGTTGCATGGGCAGCTTTCAATGGTTATATCCCAGATGGCCTAGATCCAGTAAAATGGATTAGAAAATTACGTCCATGTTGTTTAGAAACAAAAGAACAACAGGAATTAGCACGAAAATTAGCTAATAAATATCGAAAATAACTATAATGTAAAGTATTTAAGACTAGAATATATTTTATTATTAAGAATATAAATTTTTGATTCTTAATATACGCATATTTACTGACGCCGATGCAAAAATCTGATTATATCTATATGATTATGGATAACATCATGGTATATCACATTAATTTACCTTCAGATCTTCAAGGAAATCAATTAGAAAGGCATCTTAATAAATATGATGAAAAATATCTTGGAATTGTTGCTGGCTTTGATAAGAATTTCTTAGAACATTTCTTAATAATATCAAAAGGCAAAACCCAAGAAGATCTCTCAGAGATACTTAAAAAAATGGAAAAAATTTCTTTTATGATTGGTCCTACAGGTAATTTAAACTATTTAACTACAAATCAGATTCAGTATATTCTTACAAAATTAGGTTCATTAAACTTAAATCAGATTAAAGAAGATAAAATTAGTAAAATTGCAGATGAACAAATAGAAAAAGAATTTGGGGGATCATCAACAGCTTCTTCATTAGAGAATCAGCTTTCCAGTGCTGCATTTTATTTACAATCTATTGGATATTCTCATCAAGAAATACAGGATAAATTTAAAGAAGTACGAGAAGACCCTTCAAAATTAGATACTTTATTTACCTTACAACCAAAAGAAATCTACAG
>JBHLLT010000075.1:0-3796 GCA_048938855.1 Promethearchaeota archaeon | reverse complement strand
TTTACCGTAATCCAAGCTTACACCGGTAAAGATACGATTTGCTAATATATTATAAAGGTACAATGTATTTTAAATTTTTTTGTTTATTAGCAGAAGCTTAAGCAATCCTTATTAAATTTTCGTAGTTTAAAAATCTCTTTTAAAATTAAAGGATATCATTTAAATAAGAGAATTTAAGAGATAAAATGCATCTAAAAGAAAAAATTGGTATTCATTTAGATCAAATAAAACAACTTAAAGGCGTTGAGAATGCCGTTTTAACTCAACGAGATGGTAATCCCATACAGTCTACAGGTGTCTGGTTTTCAAAAGATGAAATATTCAACGTGAGTTCCGCAACTAGTGCAATCTTTAACGTAGGAATACATTTACACCCTAATGATTTAAAATATATCCTGATAGAAGGGAAAAAGGCAAAAATTCTGATAGCTCCATTAAATAGCCCCTTACATAGCTCCTTAAATAAGATCTTGGAATCTCAAGGAATTTTAGATACAAACCATGAATTTTTTATTGCAATTACTGCCCAACCAAATATAAATTTGGGAGGTATCTTCCTACAGACAAATGAATGCTTAAAAAAAATAAAGACTACTTTAATAACATCAGGAGAATCCTTTAAACCCCCATTAATACAGTTTAATAATCAAAAAATTCAAAATATTATAGAAGGATTTAATGTTAAAGAAACTGAAGATTTTGATCTAAGATTATCATCTTTTTCGTTAAGTTTTTCAGAGACAATATCTCTAGAATTAAAAAAAGTCTTAAATAACATTTCAGTAACAATTCCTGATTTAAAATATGCTTTCATAACCATTGAAGGTGGATTTATTGCTTCCAAATTTCTAAAAAAAGTTGGAGTTGACAATGAACACTTAGACAATATTTCAGCAATGAGTTATTCATTGTTCCAAACTGCCAATAGATGTGCATGGTTATTGAAAAAAATGCAAGCAGAAAGGATTTTACTAGATTGTCAGAATTCATTTCAATTTATAGATGGGTTAGGAAAAGCAATTTTTAGTACAGAAATTGGAAAAATGAGACAAAAATTGGGGTTAATTAGGTTAATTCTTCCACAGTTTTCAAAAAAAATTGATTCTCTTATTAAGAAAGCATCAGAAATTCAAGATCATCAAACCTTTGATATTAAGAGAATGTTAGGTGAATTGGTAATAAAATGAGCGGGTGAAATCATGAATTTTTTTGAATTTCTCGATAAATTAAAACGTAATAATAATTCAATAATTTTGTATTGTTTATTAAATAGAATTCCCATAATAGTCTTAGGAGAAGATCCAGATAAAATTGATGATTTTTTGATTGAACTTTCTGAATTAGTTCATTTTCGAAAAGAATATGTATTTTACACTGATTTTATTTCGAGAGAAGATTATGAAAATCTAATAGGTAATGAAAATATAGATTATAATTATCAACGTGCTCATGTTAGATGCCCCTGCAACGTTTCATCCAAAGCCTTGAGTCAATTTGATAATCTTTATTCATGGCTTATTGGATTGAAGATACCAGAAAAAAAAGATGAATTAAATTACATCAAAAATTTAATTAAAAGGAATACAGATAACTTACTTTATATTACAATTACATCGAATACGATTTCGATAGATACAGTGGGTGTTAATTCAAAATTAATTGATTTAACTCTTGAACAAAATATCTTTAAAAAGATCTCTCAAGATACTGAAAAGTCGATAATTAAAATGAAAAGAGTATTATCCGATAAAATAACAGCAAACAAACTTGATAATGATTTGTTAAAAACATTGTTAGACTTTGAAATGGAAAAAAATGAATTAAAAAAGAACATTTTTAAAAGAGAGATTCAAAATTTCTATTCCGGGTCAAAAAGAGCGTTTTTTATATTATCAAGATTAAATTTATTAAACAATATCGGGATTCAGACAAAAGTAAGTAGTAAAACCCTATTAGAAACGATTGATTATGAAGAAGCACCAATTGATAGAATCTGTTCATTTATTAAGAATGAGTGGGGAGACGATTATGTAGATCTAATAGAAGACGGAAAAAAAGCTATTATGGGAGATAAAATAGTTTCACTCTGGGGTTAGAAAATAATATGATTTTTAATTATGAAAATAAAACCTTACAAGTTAAAATCGTATATTACGGTCCAGCAATGTCAGGGAAAACTACATCAATTAGATCGTTATTTTCATATTTCAAAAAAGAAAATTCAATCAAATCTATTGATAGTTCCGTTGGTCGGACTCTATTTTTTGATTTTGGCGTTTTACAGTTTAGTGGCATTGAATGGAGTTTAAAATTTTTAATTTATTCTGCTACAGGCCAAGATTTTTATGCAAGTACGCGTCCAGCAACACTCAATGGAGTAGATGGATTAATTTTTGTTGTTGATTCACAAGCTGAATACTTAGAACGTAATATTAGATCTTGGAATGAACTTAAAACAATATTTGGATCTGAGTTTTATAATATCCCTATCGTAATTTCATTGAACAAATGTGATCTTTTAAGTTTATACAATTTAGAAGGAAATGGATTTTTATCATATATAGATTTTAATAGATTTAGACACATCTCATTTAAAAAAACAATAGCATTAGAAGGAAAAGGAGTATTAGATACTTTTAATGAATTAATCAACTTTCTTTTTCCACAATTGAAAATTAATCTTAGAGTTATTAATTAAATCTTATTTTAATCTTTATTTTCAACCTTTTTATACATATTTTTTGAAACTCGTTTGATAAAGCCATGTAGATAGAATTGCTTCAACAAATTTCTTACTCTACGAACTTGTGAGGCGTCAATACCTAAAACACTCATTAGCTGAAAAACGGAAAATTGGTTTGGTAAGTTATCCTTTATATTATTATATAAACCCATTTTTTATTTACAATTTTTTTTGGTAAAAATTACACAAATTAAATGAAGAAAGCTATTTATATTTTATTTAGTTTACGAAAACTTATTATGTGGAGTTTAGGTTTTTATAATCCTCAAGGTAACTATAACTTATCATCCCTACTTATTGTAGATCATCCTTGTCTAGTTTTTTTCATCGAATATTTACAACCCTCATTAACTCCATATATTCATAATATGATTTATTACATTTTTATTTTTTTGAGAAGATAAGAAACAGGATAAATTGTATTGTACTACTTATAAATTATATTTTGATTTAAAGTTCACGAAATTCTTTAAAATTATCTCCAGTTGGAGCTTCACCATCACCATAAATCTGATATAATCCTGTTCTTCTTGCACATTCTGAGAAACTACGATATACATTTTTTCTTTGCTCATATAAAGCACAAGTATTATAAATTATGGGATTCCAAATATATAATTCATGGTCAGGCTCATACCAGAGTTTTTCATCTTTAAGTACTTGTTTGAAATCCTCTTCACCTATAACTTCTGAGAGATCTTGTTTATTTAACATGATAATTAGAGGGATTTCTTTAATTAATTTGCCCCTGGTAACATTTTTTAATTCTTTTAAAGATTCTATATTATCTTCAAAAAAATGAGTTTGCGAATCAACAGTAAATATGACACCATCTGTACCTTTAAATATCTTCTTTCTTAAAGGTGAAAATCTTCTTTGACCAGCAACAGTATATACATGATAAAAAACTTTCCCACGACTTTTTTGTTTTGTAGACTGAAAGATACCACGATCAAAATATAATGTCGATCCAGAAGCCATTGAGATTTTTGTTAGATTACCAGTAGGTTCAATATCTTTTTCATTTTCTTTAGTAAATCTATAAAGTGTATC
>JBHLLT010000049.1:0-13667 GCA_048938855.1 Promethearchaeota archaeon | reverse complement strand
AAATTTAAGGTCACAAAATCAAATACATTTATTGTAAATGAAAAGTTTTTCACAAACGTTCCTAAAGTTTTAGCAGGGGGAGATTGTGTGCTTGGATCGAAAAGTGTAGTTGATGCTGTAGCTCATGGAAAATTAATCGCAGATCAAATCTACGACTTTTTAAAAGAGAATAATTAAGAAGAACTATCAGAATCAACCAGTTCTGAGGAGGGGGATAAACACTCTTCTGAGTCCTGTTCTTTCTAGAGTCCTTGCTTTCTCAGGACAATGATGAGCACAGATTCCACATCCTATGCATCTATCTATATTCATATAAGAGTGATCTCCAACCAATTCTGTCGCTTCTATAGGACATTTTTCTACGCAAATTCCACAACCTTTACACTTCTCTGTATCTACAATTGCCATAGACGTTGTTAGTGTATGAAATGGAAATATTCCTCGGCGATAAGTTTGAAAGATCTGACAACAACAACTACAGCAATTACAGATAGTTTGTTCTTCTAATTCCGGATTTTGCTTTATATGAAACGCTTTATGTACAAGTCCATAATTTTCAGCTTCTTTCACTATTTTAATTGCTTCTTCTTTTGAAATTGGTTTTCCAAAATTGTGATCTATTAGGAATTTCCCCCATCTTCCAAAAGTTAAACAATTAATCCCTTGAGCATCCAAATTACATGGCTCGTTAAGGTTTTCTTTCCACATTCTGCAATAACAGCGGTTGGTACTAATAATATCATTTTTTTCTATAATTTGTTTTACGTCATCGTAAGGTAAAATTAATTCTTGCCCCACTTCAACTTCTTCTTCAATAGTAACAACTCTAGTTAGAGGTGCATTATTCTTAACTTGTTTCGCAATCATATCTTCAAAATTTCGGGCCCACTGGCCTAGCTCATCAAAATATGTATCGTATAATTGGGCTAATTTCTTCTGTTTTTCGCCCGTTTCGCCCTTCATAAATGGAAATTCAAAAAGACCAGGTAGAGGAGAACTTAGATGATAAACCATAATACCGGAAGTTCTACTTGGAATCCCTACTAGAATTCCGTTATCCATTAATACTTTGAGCATTTTATTTAATGGTTCATCATCTAATTCAACTTTTGCTTTTATCTGGTCGATGTTCAATGAACTCTTTCTAAAGATTTGAAGAAATTCCATTTGTTCTTCAGTTATCAGAGTTTTTAATATCTCTAAAAATGTATCGCTAACCGAAATAGGTACTATCCCCGCATTTATAATATTCTTCGCTACTTTATTCCATAATTTTTCTGACATTCTTTGACACGCTCTAATCCAGATTAGTTAATAATAATTATAGCAAAAATAATTAATAATTCTATTCCAATTACTACTCTTTACAAGACTGGATTTGATAAACAGAAAAAAAGGAATACTGAACGTATTATGAAAGAATTTCAAAAAATTTCTTTATTTCAAGGATTTTCATATTTGGTATTTCGTATTTTTCGTAAATCTTAGGAGTTTTTATTCCAAGTATAAAAGACCTTACATTTTTATAACCTGCTATTATCATGAGGGGTAGATAATCTTTTTCACTACACACAATACCAAAACCTCTTATTTTAGATCGCTCCAAAATATCTACACCATAACCAATTATATAGTTATCTATATTGCTATATCCTTGTCCACAAGGAACTTTAATATAGTGAAAAAATTCATTTTTTCTATTCTTCATACAATAATCAATAATAATTTTATTGGATAAATCAAAATCCTCCTCCGGTTTTGAGAAATAGTGAATAATGTAATCGTCTGAAGTATAAAAAGAAGATTTAATAAATTCTATTAATAATTGATGCGCTTTATGTAAAATATGTTCAAAATTAAATTGGATTGTCTCTCTCAAAGATCCAATAAAATCGGGAAGATCTACTAAAATTACGAATTTACCCTTATGATATTTCAAAAATTTATCATATTCACCAACTTTCATACTTAATAATGGAGTATCCTCAATTTTATAATTATGATTTGACAGTTCTTTTAAACCAAATTCAATCAAATCCTCCTTACTTATTTTAACGCATTGTATTCTGGGTGTATCGTTCTCATTATTCTCTTGATTAATATCTTGAGTGTTAATTTTTTTTTCATAATTAATAAACTGTGGTGGAACACCCTCCCATTCTCCCCGAAGTATATTGTAACAATAAGGATTCAAATTAGTTTCACAGCCTTTTCCACTACAGCTGAACTTTATTAATAAATCATGTTTTTCATTAGGAATAAATTCACGATTATAAGGTTCTTTGCATGTATCACATATCTTATTAAATAAATCTTCACATTGAATATATTCCTTTAACAATATAAAAGGAGTATTCATTTTCTCACATTTTACATTCCAACATTGATACTTATCGTAGTACATATTTGAATCCAACTTCTTTAACATTATATTCCCACAAAAAGGACAGCATAAAATTTTTTTTATACAATTACCGTCAAAATCAACGCTTTCCGTCTCTGATTTTAGCAAAAAATACATTTTTCCCAACCAACCCCAACTCGAACTATGACACTAATAGAATAGTGACATAAATTAAATTGTCAATTACGTTTATAAATTTTTACATTTTTATCAGTGTTTTCTTGCAAAATAGCAAAATATAAAACCATCCTCTAAACCACTTTTAAAGAAGTAAATTATTTTTTTTTTGTACATATTCTTTACTATATCTATAAATGGAGATTATATTGTTATAGTTAATAATTTTCTTCATTTATTCTACTTAATTTACTAAATTAAGGATTTAAAACTAAAGGTTAGAGGTTTTTGTTTAAAAAATAACTCTCTTTACATTTTTTAATCTTATATTTTGAAAATGTTGAAATTAAAAGTTATTAATATGATTATTAAAATATATATAAAATAAAAGAATGCATTCAATCTAATTAAAGAAAACTATGAAATTAGAAATTCATTAAAATAACTATCATTTTTAAAAAAAAAAAGTATCATGTCAGAAAACAATCTTAAAGCCAAGATCAAAGAGTTAGAAGAAAAATTAAATTTAAAGAATAGGGAAATAAATGGTTACCTTGATAAAATAGAAAATCTTGAAGATATGATTATGGAGCTAGAAGAATCTTTCTTAAACCAATCAGATATAGAGGAAGCTTCAATTTTAAAGATTCATTTAAAGGATTTAGAATTGGAAAATCGAGATTTGAAAAATAAACTAAGTATATCAAAATTGGAAAATGTTAAACTTAAACAGCAATTGGAAAAGGTTAAAAAAGATCAATTACTTAAGGCATCCTTAATCCAAATTGTCGAAGATGACTCAATTTCAGAGCTAAAAACTTCTTCTTCAGGGGATATCGAAAGAAAAGAAGAAAAGATATCTCAAATAGAACCATTTGAATATATAACAATAAATTGTCCCGAATGTGAAACTGAAAAAAATTTGAAAATACCAGTAAAAATCTTAAATCAGAGTCATCAGATAACATCAATTAGTATTCCTAAAGGAATGGTTTGTGAACATAAATTTCAAGTGTTTCTTGATAAATCCTTTAAGGTTAAACGATATCAGTTATTAGATTACGATCTCCCTCAATTAGAGTATTCTAAAGGCCGAATCGTAGAAGATTCCGAAAATCTTGCTCAAATTGCTCCTTTACCATTTTTTCAAGAAATTGTAGCTCTATTGAGGAGTAGTGTAGATAATAGGGAGATTTTAGGTGCTGCTCTTTTTAACAATAAAGGAAAAGTAATTTATGCTTCAGTCCCATCTGATACCTTATTCAATATAATCAAAGAGTTTGAGGCTAGAAAAGAGAAACAACTACAAGATATATATAAAATGTTTCTTGATTTGAAGAATCGCCAAAAAATTTGTTCAGAATATATTGTAGTTCAAAATATAGAATTAATTTTAGTTTTAATACTATCAAAAAAAGTAAATTTTGGTATGGCTAATATGATATTTGGAAATATTAAAAAAAAAATTAAAAAAATTACCTTAAAATTATAATGCTGGGGATATATAGATATTTCCTTCAATTAAATCTGAGATTACTTTGTTAAATTGCTCCTGATAGTTTTCTGATTTTTGCAGACTTTGGAGAAACGATTTAGGTTTATCAGAATATTTTTTTAAATATTCTGCTTTTGCTGGGACTATTTTTATAATCGAGGGTAGGAGTAATAAGGTTAAAATTTCTAATGAGTAATAATAATACTTTTCTAAATAGGTTTTTATTATGGGAATTAACTTCCTAATAGTTTCAGTATGCACATCACTCTTTAGAACTAAAAAAGTATTAGTTACACCTCCCAAGTTTAATTTTTCATGGTGATAATCAGAAATCATTTGTTTATTTATAATTTTTTGATATAAATCGCTCATTTCTTTAATTGAAATGCTACTTTCACCAATTTTTAGCAAACTATATTTGTATTCACTATTTCCGTTGATTATGTAAAGTTCCGGAATATTTTCAATTTCCACCTTTTGAAATAGGTCATTTAATTTAAGATAATTAAGAAGGTTATTTGAAAATATATATTGCATTGTTTCATTGCTAGGGTTATCTATAGCATAATATAAATTTCGCTGTAAAAATAAATCTAAATTATCAAATTCCTCATTCTCTTCAAATAGAATACCTAATATCCCTTCTTTTTGGCTTCTCCGATCAAGATTTCCCGTGAAACATGAAACACTACGATAATTTTCAAATTTTATTTCTATATGAGAGGAAGAATCAAATCCAGCATGAGACATGTATAATTTTGAAATGAATTCTTTATTTAAATTAACTGGATTTATATAATAAGAACATTTGATTTCTGGTCCTCTTATCTCATCATGTATTAATAAAAAGATTCCTTGTGGCATTTTTTTGATTTACCTCCTATTCAATCCATAATTCTCTAATTTGAATTGCAACTTCCTTTCCCACCTCTTCAACTTCTCTTAACGTTTCATTATCAAAAGCATTTGAGTCTAAAATAATTACAAGCATTAAATCTTCAGTTATATCTGTCAATAATAAATAATTCGATGAAGTCTTCAACCTAAATTCTTTAAAACTTTTTAATTTCATACTTTTTGTTACTCTATCACATGTTATAATTAATAATGAAATCATTCCAATAGCAATATCCTCTTCAGATCCGTCTATAGTTGAGCCACATGCAAGTCCACTCGACTTTTCAATTAACAGTGCTTCTTTCACACCTTTTTGATCTTTTAATAATTTCAGGATTGATTTAATGAATATCGTTTTAGGGGATATATCTCTAATTATTCCACTCCATGCCGTAAATAAGGATTCATCAAATACAGATGTTCCATGAAAAGTTATTTCGGAGGATATATTTTTTGATAATAATTGCTTAAGGTATGGAAGAACTGCATTTTTATCATGAATAAGATCTATTTTATGAAGAAAAACGTGAATTTTTGGAGTAGGATTAAACGCTAGTATTTGATTTACACTCCATTCTAATTCTATTCGAGAATTTTCAAACCTGTCAACATCCGAGGCATCAACTACATACAAAAAAACAGAAACTTTTTGAAATATATTTCTTCTTAAAGGTCCGTGATATTCATCTAGATACTGTTGTTGTCCGCCTAAGTCCCATATCATTGGTTTTGTCATAGTCCCCACTTCATACTTTCTATAATCAATTCCCTTTGTTGCTGTTGAATGCATTAATTCCCAAGGTTTTTTCCCTTCAAATACTCGCTCATAAATACATGTTTTCCCTGCATTAGACAATCCCATCAAAACTATTTTTTTTATATCTTCTGATGGCTTTTTCTGAAATTCTCCAAGTATCTCAGATACAGTACCTTCAATAAAAGTAATATCATCCGCGGGCGCCAATTCAGTTAATTCTTCTTTTATTATCCAAGATAACCTATTACTTGGAACATTCAAATTTTTGCTTTCAAAAAAGATTTGAAGAGCACTTATTATTTCTGCTTCAACTATCCCACTTCTTTCAAAAACTAGTTCATTTCTATACCATATATTAATATTAAGCCTTCCATCTCTTGCACTTGCAATACCTAAATGGTATAATGTACCAGGAATTTTTTTCATTTATACTCATCTCTTAATTATTTATTTTAAGCTTTTCAAACACTCCTCTTTTTTACGTTTAAATTCTTGAATATTAATTATTTCTTCTTCTTTTCCTATTTGTACGAATAATTGAGAAATAATTTCACATTTTTCAAATAATTGTGCAGCAATCTCAAATATATTATTTTCGATTGAAGAATCTGCTTTTTGATTTAATTCAGATCTATAATTTTCTAAATCTATTAAATTCTTATTATTTTGAAAATAGTTAATTAATTCTGATTGATAAAAACTTGCAGTATCTGGATCTCTTAATTTTTTTGATATTGCAATTATCTCATAATACGATTCAAATACTTGTACAGATTTTCCCTCATTTTTTGCTTGTTCCAGTATTTCTAATGTTTTCTCACGTTCTTCTATTAATCCTTGAATTCCAGAGATCAATTCTGAAAATAGTTCTGCATCTTTTTCTCTTCCTAAATTAATCAGAAAATCTCTTCCCATCTTAAATTGCTCTTGAGCTTCTAAATATGCACCCTCTGCAAAGAGTTCTTCTCCTAAAGATTTAATTTCGTTAAGGTGCATTTCTATCTCTTTCTCACCAGTTATTTTTTGAATTTTATCTGGTTGTAACGCAAGTTCTACGCTTGAAAGTTTTTTAATGTGTGAAATAATAACTTTAAGAGGTATCTTTTCGCGCGGTGGAGCAATGTCCTTCTTCAACTTTCTTCTCACTAAAACTATTGCGGTGACGGAAGCAATTAGACTTGCAAGTATTATCACAATTATAGTAAAAGTATAATCCCCAGGGGTGCTGGTAATAACTGTGAACGTCCCAATGGTATAATCACTTTGTTGCCCTACTCCATCCACTTGAGCTAAGAAAAAGTGATATGTCCCAGGAGGGAGAATTTCAGGTAATTCACAATAAGTACATTCAGGTCCTACATTTGTAATATTAGATATATACACATATCCTGGAGTTATTGATGGATCAGTCTCATTATCAATTATTAAGATATAATAAGAAATACCTGAAGGATCAATTCCGGGGTCCCAATCAAACACTAATATACCACTGACATCTCCACTTGGACCAAAAGTTAGTCTTGGTGACTGAGGGTGTGTGGTATCCTGAATTGTAATGTTATTTGTTAAGGAATTCCAATTCCCGCTCTTATCTTCCATATAGATTGTATATTGATAAACAATACAGTTATTTGGTGTCCATGAACTATATTGCCATATATTTCCACCAATATTGGTCATTGAATGATTTGAATCTTCAAATTCGATCTTAACCTCAAGAATCCCTGATGGATCGGACACATTTATCTGAATAACTTCCGTCTCACTCAGTTCTAATGGATCTGAACTTTCTATAAGATTTGAATAAGTTGGTGGAGTAGTATCTATCACTTCAATAGTACCTGCAGTAGAATTCCAATTATTAAAATTATCTCCCATCCATATCGTATAAGTATAATTATCTACACTATTAGGTTGCCAAGAGTCATATTGCCATGTATCTCCACCAATATTGCTCATGGTATGATTTCTGATTATATGATCAGAATCTTCATATTCGATTTGTACCTGATTAATTCCTTCTGGATCTGACACAGTTATATTAATAACTTCTGTTTCCCCTAATTCTAATGGATTTGAACTTTCACTAAGATTAGAATAAGTAGGGGGGATAATGTCAAAATTTTCTTCTCCAATAGAGTAAAAAGAACTTGGATCATATTGATTATTATATTCTGTTTCAAACCAACCAGGCGAACGAGCACTTGAAGTAATTCTAAATTCCTCAATTAATCCGTTAAAAACATCAGTGTGATCTATGTCACAACCGATTGCATAATTTGTCCACAAAGAAGAATTTCCTAAGGCTTCGACATCAGTTTCATTTACGTTTAATGTTCCGTTAAGATAAGCTCTTTTACGCCCAATTGATCCACCTTCCCACGTTATAACTAAATGATAAAATTGATCTTTCCACCCATCGAAGGAAACATCTATATCAGAAGTATTTCCAAGATGATTTTTAATCCGAGATAAAATCCCGTTATCATTTCCCAAAATTATATCAGGTCTGGCATTAGTTGCGGTAAAATATCTTTGATACTGATAATATAATTGAGGTCTAAACCACATTTCAAGAGAGAGGGCGCTTACCGGATTAGAAAAACCTGAAGTGATTTCAAGATATTCTGTATTAGATGTTCCATAAACTGTCGAATCAAACTTTATAGCTTTACCGATAACCCCATCTACAAGATCTGCAGATTTAAATCCTGAACCAGGAGTTAAGTCATAATTATTAGTAGTGCTATCCAGAACGGAGGAAGAACTTGGGTCTTGATTCATATGGTAAACCGCATAATAATTTTCATCCCATACAGCTTCGGGATTTTGTCTCGAATCCATTGTCTCATTACCATAATACATTCTAATAACTGTATTAATAGTGACTGATAATTTTGGGATTTGAACCCATACCACCAACTTAGCATGCGTGCTATTATAAGTCTTTTCAAATAGTTCAATTTCATGGTTTAACCACGCTGTATCATTCGCAAAGGCAATATCATTTCCATTTGATTGAACCGCATCATGTAAATCTGAATCAAAAATTGAAATTAGCAAAGGGAAATTCTTATGATCCCCCATTCCATTGACTTGGTTATGGTCAATTGTTATCGTTTTATAATAATCAAAAAAGTGTTTATTAGGAGGATCACTCGAAGAAATTTGAATCTTTGAGTTTAGATCATCTATTAATCTTTCATTATTTTTTACATTGATGCTGATGTTTTGAATGAAAATAATTGTAAATATATTAAAGAAAAAGATAAAGGAAAGAATATAACAATAATTTCTTTTCTTAATATAGCTTTTTCCTACCATTGTTCTTTCATCTTATTTATTTCAAATTGATTAAAATGAAATTATTTTTCTTTAACAAATCAGTACAATATACTCTTATCTTTAAAAATAAAGAGAAAACGCTTATATAAATTTATTTTAAATTATAAGTATAATGGAAGAAACAGTTTTGAAAGTTTTTCTCCGGTATCTCTAATTTCGAAATAAACTTAAGCAGAGAAATAGATAAAATGCTTTAAGTAACTAAATTCTATTTGTCTTTGAATTTTTTCAAAATCTTCCTTATATTTATTTTATAGTAGACTTTATTCAAATTTACTGAGAAGAGAGTTTTTCTAGTTAAACCTAGAATTTTTTTCTTTAATTCTATTTAAACATTCGGTTATTTTGTTTCTAAATTTTTCAAAATTTGTTACTTCTTCGTCTCTTTCTAATTGGATGAAAATTTGAGAAATAATTTCACACTTTCTATATATTTGAGCGGCAATCTCAAACTGATTATTAGTCAATAAAGAATCTGCTTTTTGCTCCAAAATGTTTCTATATTCTTCTAAATCTATCAAATTCAACTTATTAATTTGAAAGAATTGAATTAATTCTGACTGATAAAAACTTGCAGTGTCTGGATCTCTTAATCTTTTTGAAATGTCAATTATTTCATTGTACAATTCAAAAAGTTGCACAGAATCACCTTCAATTTTTACTTGTTCCAATAATTCTAATCTTCTCTCACGTTCTTCTATTAATCCTTCAATTCCAGAGATCAAATCCGAAAATAGTTTTGCCTCTTCTTCTCTTCCTAGGTGAGTTAGAAGATCTTTTCCAACCTTAAATTGCTTTTGAGCTTCTAAATATGCACCTTCAGCAAAGAGTTCCTCCCCCATCTGTTTAATTTCGTTAATGCGAATTGCAATCTCTTTATCACCAGTCACAGATTGAATTTCTTCTTCATGGAGTGTAAATTGTGTGCTTGAAAGTCTATTAATATGTGAAGATATAATCTTAAAGGGTATCTTTTCACGTGTTGGAACAATGTTTTTTTTCATCCTTTTTCTCACTAAAACTATAGCCGATACAGAACCAATTACACTTACGAGTATTATCCCGATTATAAGAAACATATTAATCCCGGGAGGACCATTCGTAATAACTGTAAAAGTTCCCATGGTATCACTACTCTGTTGCCCTACTCCATCCACTTGAGACAAGAAGAAATAATACTTCCCAGCGGGGAGAACCTCAGGTAATTCACAATAACTACTTTCTGGTCCGACATTTGTAATATTAAAGAAGTAAATATATCCCGGAGTTGCTGAAGTATTGATCTCATTATCGATAATTAAGATATAATAAGAGATACCTGATGGATCAATCCCATCAGACCAATCAAACACTAAGATACCACTGACATCACCGCTAGGACTATTAGTCAGTATTGGTATAGGAGGGGCAATTGTATCGTGAACAGTAAAATTTCCCGTTAAATGATTCCAATTTCCACTGTTATCTTCCATATGGATCTTATATTGATAAAAAGTCCAATCAGTTGGCCTCCATAAATTGTACTCCCATTTATTTGTCATAAATATATTAGTCATTGAATGATTTGCTCCTTCAAATTCTAATAAAGCTCGATTAATACCTGCAAAGTCATAGATGTCTATACTGATCTCCTGGTATTCTCCTAATTCTAAAATATCCTTTTCATATAAATTTGAATAATAAGGAATAATTGTATCCTTAAAAAATATTGAACTAATCAGATAATTCAAATTATCATTCTTATCTGTAATGAAAATTTTGTAAGTGTAATTACCGATTGAATGTGGCATCCAAGAATCATACTGCCATATATCCCCACCTATATTTGTCATAGAGTGATTATTATTTTCATATTCTATTAAAACATCTTTGATAGTAGCTATATCGGTAGCATTAATCGAAATAGTCAATAGAGTACCTAACTCAACGGGATTGGCACTTTCTGTTAAATCTGAATAAGTCGGGAGAGTGGTATCTTGAACTAAAATTGAATCGCTAATAAAATTCCAATTATTATTACTATCTTTTCCCCATATCGTATATGAATAATTACCTACACTACTGGGTGTCCAACTGTCATATTGCCATATATTTCCACCTATATTCGTCATGGAATGATTAATACTTCCAATTTCTATTCTAACTTCATTAATTCCTGCAAGGTCAGTACAATTAATGGTAATTATCTCCATATCTCCAAGTTCTAATATTTCAGTACTTTCAGTAAGAGCAAAAAGGTCTGGGCCGAAGGTGTCTTTAATCTCGAAGCTAGCTTGGTATGGAAGTGCCCAATAATTATTTGAATCGTTGGCATAAATTATATAATTTATAGGAATTCCAACTGAATAACCACTCTCGATGTATTCTGAACTATTGTACATATATTCATAAGTATTTCCAAAGATATTTATCATTGTACGGTTTATACCATCCAATTCGATCAATACTACCTCTACCGAAGATTCATTCGAGGCAACATCAACCTGAATTATGAAGTTATTACCCAACTCTAAGGGATCCTCAAACTCAGTCAAATTTTCAATAATTGGTGCAGCTGTTGTTATTACCGTTATATTCCCGCTGATCATATTCCAATTGTCTTGATTATCTTGCATATAAATTGTATATGGATTAAATCCTAGTGTAGGTTGCCATTTACTCCAACTCCATTTGTTTCCATCTTGAATCATACTATGATTTATTGAATCATATTCTAATAAGGTTTGATTCACTCCAGATAAATCAAATACATTAATTTCGATCGTTTCATTTTTTCCCAATTGTAAAGGATCCTGACTTTCAATTAGATTTGAATAAGTCGGTGCAGTAGAATCAATCACTTCAATGGTACCAATAGTAGAATTCCAATTATTAAAATTATCTTCCATCCATACTGTATATGAGTAATTTCCTACACTATTAGGAGTCCAATTATATTGCCAAGTATCCCCACCAATGTTAGTCATAGAGTGGTTTGAACTTGAGAATTCGATTTGTACCTGATTAATTCCCGAAGGATCAGACACATCTATTTGAATAACCTCAGTTGCTCCCAATTCTAATGGGTCTGAACTTTCAGTTAGATTGGAGTAAGTAGGAGGCGTAGTATCGAACTTTACTTCTCCACCTATGGTTACGAAATATTGAGTATCATTTTGATTATTAAATTCTGTAACAATCCAATCAGTAGAGTAAGCTGTATTTGAAACACGAACTTCATCAATTTTTCCATTCCATTCTTGCTCTATACTTCCAGAACTTCTTCCAATATTTAGATAATGGTTCCCTGTTTGTGAAACACCACTATATGCTGCTGTATTTCTTTGGATTCCATCAAGATAAATTCTTAATAAAGAATTAGTTGAATCTGCTACTCCTACAACGTAATGCCAATTGTTATCATTAATCAAGTCTAAATCCATTAAAACATATTGAGTTGAATCGACATAGAAAGCGAAATCATTACTATTAAGCTTGCCAAGCCAATAATTCCGATTACCCGGGGTTGGAGACCATTTACTTATAACAACATCTACGTCGGGTTCATTATCAATAGTCTTTACCCATGCTGAAATAGTCATATCTCTATCCAAATCAATGCTATCGTCATCTGAAACATTTACACAGGCTTCATTTTGATCGTTAAATATAAGACTGCCATCTATTTTACCAGAACTCTGATTTGATGAAAATAAATTAACAGCTGTTCCATCATTGCTATATGCTGTACTGTCAGAAAATTGAGGTGCAGGATTGGAGGGATCTTCTTTAAGATGCCACACCCCCTTATAATTTGTATTCCATACTTCTGAAGGATTTTGACGTGAATTCATAGTAGAATTCCCATAATACATGCGAATAACAGTATTTTCTAATGTTGATAATCGTGGTAAAGAAACCCAAGCAATAAGCTGAGCATGAGTACCATCATAATTTTGTTCATAGTGTTCAATTTCATGATCCAACCAAGCACCATTGTACGTAAATGCGATATCGTCACCATCCACTTGAGCTTTGGAATATAAATCTTCATCCAAAATAGAAATCAGTAGAGGAAAGTTAATAAGTTCATGTGAACCGCTCACCATTGCATTATCTATTGTTATCTCTTTGTAATAATCGAAATATTGCTCATAAGCTGGAATACCTGATACGGGGTATTCTTTACCAATTGAAAAGAAGTTTGATGGTTTATATTGGTTATTATATTCGGTTTCGATCCAACTCGCTGAGCGGGCGATATTTGAAATACGAACCTCATCAATTGTTCCATTAAAATAATTGGGTGGTGGAATGTCTCCTCTTGCCCCAAATCTTAGGTTATTCGGGGCATCATATTGAGAGGAAACAATATCAGTTACATTTTCATCTACCAATTGTCCGTTTATAAATAATCTCGAATAAGTTGAGGGATTATAAACTCCAACAATATGATACCATTGGTTTATAGCAACAGTTACATTACCAACATCATCTGCATGAGAATATCCATTTAAGGCATAACGATAAATTGCATAACCATGAGTAGAATTTATAGGATCAAAACTAAGATCCCAACATCTTTGTCCAGATGGCCCATTTTTGGATATCAAATACGTGTTACCAAAGTAATCAGCATTAAACCAAGCTTCTACTGTTATAGCTCCAGTTAT
>JBHLLT010000074.1:238-3936 GCA_048938855.1 Promethearchaeota archaeon | reverse complement strand
TAAGCACCCGTTAATCCCATTAATGTCATAAATAACTCATAATGAATAATTCTGATATTTTCTTGATATTGATCTCCCAAATTTGGAGGGATCTCAATTATTTGGGCTTCAACATTCATAGGCCATTTAATCCCAACTATAATTAATAGTACAGCTGGATTATGAAATGTTTGACAGAAGTTGGTGATTGTTGCATTAGACGTATCCTCAGTAAAGATGATTTGAATTGATTTTAAACTCCCTCTCATTGAAGGATCGATATCTTCTAGGTGGAATTGATCAGCAAGGATTAATCCATGAACCTGAGTCTGAATATCCTTGTATATCTGTGGATTAGAATAGTACTTAATTCCAATATCGTCAAAATATTTAGTAAGTAAGTCATTTATACAAGAATAAACAATTTTAGCTTCTCCTGTTATAGGTTGTGGTTCCATTGTTCCAGACTCAATACTTTCCTCAGTATCAGAAGACTCTTGATGTTCCATATATCCCTTTAGATTATCAGAGATAACTTTACTCTCATTATATAATTCAAGTGCTTTTGAATAATCTCCTGAAAGAGCAGCGTTTTTAGACTCAATTTCATATTGATCTTTTAAATATTCAAGACCTCTAATTGCCATATCAATCTGTTTTTGGCGGTATAATTTTACTTCTTGATAATTTCCCAAAATATCTTCAATTAAAATTACTTCTCCAATCACTTCTGCTGCCTTACCATATTTTTTGTTTTCTTCTAAATGCCGAATATATTCAAGTAAGTTGTCTTCTCTACTAATCAATTCATTATGATTCATAACACTGAGGATATCATAATCTAATTGTGAAATCTCCTCAGGAACCTCTTGAACAACTTTAACTACTGGTTTCTTTTCTGGAATTTGCGTGATGATTTCTTTTTTACCTTTTGACTTTTTTAGAACAATAATACCTACAACTCCGGCTATTGCTGCTCCTATTATTATAAAGATAATCCATATTGGAAACTCTGAAGGCCCAGCATTCGAACTTATAGAAAAACTCCCAGTTGATGCCGAACTCTGATGACCTACACCGTCAATCTGGTATAAAAAGAAATAATAAGTTCCTGGTTGAAGATTCCCTGTAAATGTATAAGAACTCCCAGTAACGTTAGTCTCAAACACGAATCCAGGGGTAACAAATGGATTGGCTTCATTATCAATAATCAATCTATACTTTAAGATCCCAGATGGATCTGAACCTTCTTCCCACTCGAATAGTAAATTACCGCTTACTACTCCTTGAGGGAAACTCATTAAATTCGGTGCAGAAGGAGCATTTGTATCTTTATATAATCTTATTATGAGTGGATCACTTAAATTCCTCGCACTATCATTTGCATAAATGTAGATATAAAATTCTCCTTCGAATAAATTACTCCAAATTGAAGTTTCAAGCTGTTGATTTATATTATTTGCTAATAAAACATAGCTCGTATTAACTTCATACCATATAGTATTTAAATTTGCATCAGTTACCAATGCATTAATAAATGGCGCATCCCCACAATATGTATTATTTAAGGGAAGATTTAAACTTATTTGGGGGGCGATTGTATCTTTTATAACATCAACTTCATCAAAATCTAACACTCCTAAGCTATTATTTATATAGAATTTAATTGTTACCGTCCCATCCGCTCGAGAAGCCCATGCTAATTGATCAATACTCCCAGTTAAACCTGTAAAAGTATAATTAATTACTCCATTATTCAATGTATACCAAGTTGAGTCTAAATTACTACCACTAATAGTAACTATAAAGCTAGGTGCGGTAGCGTTATATACTTCACTCAAGCTAGGATTAATAATTGTTATTATAGGAAGATTAATATCCTTGTATACTATCACTTCTGCATTTGCTAAATTGCCGACAGTATCGTTTGCATAAAATCTGATGATAACTGTTCCATTTCCAACTTGGTCCCATACACTCTGACCAATAAATCCCGCCCATGTATAATTATTAGTAATAACTGTTCCATTGTCCAATTGATACCAACTGACATCCAAATTAGAGTCATTAATATTTATAGTAATATCTGGAGGAGTTGTACCAAAAAGATCATAATTATCTGGTTTTGTAATAGTAATAGTAGGATCAATTGAATCTCTATTAATTATAACACTTGCAGAGTCCCAATTACCAGCAGAATCGTTTATATAAAATATGATCGTAATACTTCCTTCACCTGCATTACTCCAGGCTGTAGCATCGATGGTTCCACTTGACGCTCCAGTATAATTTATAGCTCCCCCATCAAGGGTATACCAGATCTCATCTAAATTTGCTTCGGTGATAGTAAGACTATAATCTGGTGGATTACTATTAAACCAAGCTCCCGACAATGGTGAATCGATGTTGTTTATTAAAGGATCAATCGAATCTCTATTAATTATAACACTTGCATAGTCCCAATTACCCGCAGAATCGTTTACATAAAAAATAATCGTAACACTTCCTTCACCTGCATTACTCCACGCCGTAGAATCAATTGTTCCACTTGATACTCCAGTATAATTAGTGGTCCCCCCATCAAGTGTGTACCAGATCTCATCTAAATTCACCTCAGTGATGGAAAGGCTATAATCTGGAGGATTACTGTTAAACCATACTCCAAAAACGGGTGAATCGATACTGTCTATAGTAGGATCAATCGTATCTTTATTGATTTGTACACTATCAGACAGTATAATGCCAAACGTATTGTTTAAATAAAAAGTAATCGTAACACTTCCTTCACCTGCATTGCTCCATACGGTGGAATCGATTAACCCTAACCATGTATTTGATAAATTAGCAGTACTTGTAATAGTAAAGTTGGTAATACCATTATCAAGTGTATACCATATGGAATCACGATCATTTCCGCTAACATAAACATCATAACCAGGAATAGAACTAAACCACTGGGCAATATTTGGGGAATTAATAGAAATTGATAAATCTGAAGTTTTTGTTATTACCACGCTTGCTGAATCCCAATTATTTACTGAATCGTTTATATAAAAAGTAATCGTAACGGCACCTAAACCAGCATTACCCCAAGCTATAGAATCGATCGTTCCACTTAATGCTCCTGTATAATTGGTTAACCCTCCATCAAGCGTGTACCAAATATCATCTAAATTTGTTTCGGTAATAGAAAGACTATAACTCGGTGGTGCTGAATGGTTAGAATCAGGTAAAGGTAAATCAATACTATCTATTGAAGGATCAATCGTATCTCTATTAATTATAACACTTGCATAGTCCCAATTACCCGCAGAATCATTCACATAAAATGTTATTGTCACACTTCCTTGACCCGCATTACTCCAGGCAGTAGCATCGATCGTTCCACTTGATGCTCCGGTATAATTTGTTGCCCCTCCATTAAGAGTATACCAGATCTCCTCTAAATTTGTCTCGGTGATGGAAAGACTATAATCTGGAGGATTAATACTAAACCAGACCCCCGACAACGGTGAATCAATACTGTTTATTAAAGGATCAATCGTATCTCTATTAATTATAACACTAGAAGAGTCCCAATTCCCTGCAGAATCATTTACATAAAATGTTATTGTCACACTTCCTTGACCCGCATTACTCCAAGCAGTAGCATCGATCGTTCCACTTGATGCTCCGGTATAATTTGTTGCCCCTCCATTAAGAGTATACCAGATCTCCTC
>JBHLLT010000074.1:0-138 GCA_048938855.1 Promethearchaeota archaeon | reverse complement strand
TAAATTTGTCTCGGTGATGGAAAGACTATAATCTGGTGGATTACTACTAAACCAAACTCCCGACAACGGTGAATCAATACTGTTTATTAAAGGATCAATCGAATCTCTATTAATTATAACACTTGCAGAGTCCCAATT
>JBHLLT010000021.1:0-52581 GCA_048938855.1 Promethearchaeota archaeon | reverse complement strand
GGTTTATCAGCTTTCTCTAAAATGACATGATCAATTCCTTCTTTTTTTAAGAAGTAACTTACAGATAGTCCTGATTGTCCCCCTCCGACTATTATAGTATTTACTTTCTTTATTTTTTCCATTTTAAAGCCTCTTTTTTTCTGTAATTTCTAAAAAAATAGACTATTTATTTATACAGATAATATTTCAAACAACATCCGCTGAATTTTATTGTAAATTGAATGATTTTGATGAAATTTATTTATAAATCATTAAATTTTCATCTTTTTTTAGAAGAATAAAAGATAATATAATTTCTTTATAATTTTAGGTTAAGTATCATTTTTTGATACCACTTTATGTTTCTTTTTCCCTAATCTTCTCTTAATGAAGAAAAACCCAATGCCCACTAAACCTGTTATAGAGCCATAAATTATCGCATTTATAATAATTCGAAATATCTCACTTTCTCCAGCTTTAGAGTTTTTTTGTACTATTACATCATCAGAGCCAATATGCCCCAAAATATCGCTTACGTAAAACTTAATCTTTACTTGCCCATCTGAGACAGAGTTCCATACCGATTCGCTAATTTCTCCACTGCTAGTGGTAATAAAATGACTCGGCCCATCATTTAATGTATACCACATTTGATCAAGGTGTGGTTCTGTTATATCGAGATCATATAACGGAGCGTGAGCACAAATGTCACTGGTTATTGGATTTAGGATTTTTACATCAGGATCAGTGTCATCTGTAGTGAATATGAATGGATGAATCTCTGAAACGTATGGAGTAGAAGTCTCAACAGAAACATATAGTGTGTGTATTCCATCTCCTGCTGGGAGATTTGTAATATATGTAAATGGCTGCCATGGAGCATTATCCCACTTATATAATAATCCACCAAGTTCTACTTCGCTCCAAATATCTATAACAATTTCTTCTCCACTTTCATAAACCATGTGCTCTAATGGGGTTTTTAGACTAATTATTAAAGGTTCACCGATTTCCCACTTCACAAGTGCTAAATCTGCATTGCCTCCAGAACTATCCACTCCAGTCATGTAAATATTGATATCATCTCCCCAAATTGCATTTGCTTGATCAACAGACATTTCTCCCAAATGACGACCCCAAAGTAGTCTACCGTCAATATCCCATTTCATAATACAACCTCCTGTGTCACTATCAGAATATCCACATGTGTAGAGGAATGGCCAATCTCCCCAAATTGCTCTTGCGTAATCATTACCCTCACCTCCCATAGTGCGATTCCAGAGTTGATTACCCATAATGTCCCATTTTACGAGGAGGAGTTGGAATCCCCCCATTGAAATAACATTAGTCACTCCGACTGTATAGAGATGATCTCCTGCACTCCAGATATCATAAAACATTTCATCATGATCAGCCATGTGGCCCAAAGTACTCCACCAATCTACAGTTGGGAACCCTTCCATAACTCCCCCCTTTAATTTTAAAATTAAAGAATCGGTGTCAAACTCGTCACCATCTACATGTCTCTGGGTAAAACCTCCTACATATAGATTAACTTCATCACCCCAAATAAACGATCCTTGTTCATTATTATATCCTCCCCATGTTGTATTCCATATTTTATTACCTTCACTATCCCATTTTAAAACTGTTAAATCACTATTTGTGCCATTTACACTTGAGTATTCTGAGTCCCCACATATGTAAATATTGATTCCATCGCTCCAAATTGCCCTTGCGTAATCATTGCCCACATCTCCCCAAGTACGATTCCAGAGTTGATTGCCGTTGCTATCCCACTTTATTAAAAGCATATCATAAGCACCTATAGCATAACTCGATGTTACACCGCATGTGTAAATGTAGTCCCCATTTCCGCAAATTGCTAGTCCAGTTTCAAGAGAAGATCCTCCCCAGGTACGATTCCAGAGTTGATTACCATTAATATCCCATTTTATCAGTAATAAATCCCGATCATTCGGTTCCACCGCAGTCTCAGTGCTCCCACATGTATAAAGACAGATTTCATTTCCCCATATTCCATTACCAATGTCATATAAATTATCCCATGTACGGTTCCATACTACATTTTCTTGCGCAATCTTTAATCGAGTAAAAATGTCATTATCCAGCTCCTTGTCTCTTGAAGGATAAAATTTAATTAAATTTCCGTCAAAATAAGGAAGTTTAGGCAAAAATACAAATAATATTAGAATTATGAAACTAAATGTTTTTTTTTTAATTTTTTTCATTTTGTTTTCGCCTAAAAATTATAGACAAGTAAGTAAAAAAATTATGCCTAAATATATAACATTTTTGTCGCAATCTCTAATATATTAAAAAAATAGGTTTTTCCAGATTAAGACCATTCCTTGAATTTTTTCTTCAGTATCTAACGCTAGATATATTTTAGTATTTTTAGGATATTGAGCATAGTCAACATGAAAAAATAAGTATTCAGCAAAGTTGTTTTTAATATAATCATAGAAAAAAGTTTCATTATCAGTTGTTACTAGAATTGGCTTTAATTGATCTTTTTCCATAGAATAATCTAAGTATTATAAGACAATAAAAATTACCAGCAAAAAATTACATGAGGTAAGATTTAATGAAAAATCGGATGAAAAGATAAATTGAGCATCTGAATTTAAGAAATATAAATATTATTTCTTTATAAACGAAATCTTCGCTAGCAGAATCGGATTGGCAGAAATTAACGCAGAATTTGGATAACTTAATTCAAATCCATTAAGAGCGGTCTCATTTAGTTGTTCCTTTATTTCTTTTAAGGTTACGGAATTCTTTAGTACGGTAAGATCGACTCTCATTTTTACGAGTAATTCCAAGTGTCAATTAGGGTTAAAATTTCTGTATTTTTTAACAAATAAAAAGATTTTTTTTTAATCAAAATAATTACTGAATGATTGTAATGACTGATGATGTTTTTTTACAGTTAAGAGAGTTCCTGGATCAGTTCCCTTTAGGGTACCCCAAATCTCCATCCGGCGTGGAGATTAAAATTCTAAAGAGGCTTTATACTGAAGAGGAAGCACATATAGCAATTAAATTAACCCATATTCCTGAATCAGCAAGTCAAATTGCTAAAAGAACCGCAATAGATGTTAATTATTTAGAAGATAAGCTAGAATCTATGGCAAAGAAAGGATTGGTGTTTCGAACACGAAGAAATACTGAAGTTTTATTTAATGCTATACCCTTCATGATTGGATTATATGAATATTCTGTTAAAAAAGTGGATACCGAGCTTGCTAAATATTTTAAGGAATATTATGATATAGCGTATCAAAAAGAAATGGGAATTAGCGATGTACCGGGATTTAAGGTAATCCCTCTCGAAGAAGTAATTGAGTCTAATACTACACTTTATCCATATCATAAATTGAGAGATAGTATTAAGAATGCACGAGTGATTTCTGTAACAGATTGTATATGTCGAAAAGAAGCCAGATTGAATGGAGAAGGATGCAACTTTCCCATTGAAACATGTCTAAGTTTTGGAATAGCTGCCGAATATTATATTGAAAATGGTATTGGACGTAAAATATCTGCTGATGAGGCGATAAAAATCATTGAGGAAGCTGACAAAGCTGGTTTAGTACACGCAGGTGCTAATTCTAAACATCTTTCAAACATTTGTAATTGTTGTCCTTGCTGTTGCGCTTCAATGAAAGGAATTACAAAAAAAGGACTTGATAAACATAAGTTTTTTAATGCTATGTTTGAATCAATTATAGATAAAGAACTCTGTGTTAATTGCGGAACTTGTTTAGAACGTTGCCCTGTGGGAGCAATAACGCTAAACGAACATGCTGTTGTAAAAAGAGAAAAATGTCTTGGATGTGGTTTATGTGCCACATTTTGCCCTGAAGAAGCAATAACTTTACAGCTAAGAGAAAATGGAGAAGAACCTTTTAATCGGGTTTTAGAAATGGGAATGGCAATACTTGAGGGTAAGAGAAAAAATCTTAATTAAATTAAGATACTAAAAAATTAATGTGAGATTTCAATGGAAATAGAAATATTTGGTGGGATAAATGAGATTGGTGGTAATAAAGTCTTTTTAAGAGCTGGAGATAAAAAATTTCTCTTTGATTTTGGGCTTTCTTTTAATGATAGTGGTCAATATTTTTCAGAATTTTTAAGTCCACGTAAGTTTAATGGAATTATAGATTATTTATACTTAGGATTGATTCCCCCATTAAATAATTTTTATAGGAATGATTATGTTGAACCTTTTAAGACAGTTTTAGAAAAAGAACCTTTCAAAATCCTTAATTCTAATGGCAATTTAATTGAAGCTGCGTTTCTTACTCATGCTCATATGGATCATTATAAATTCCTTGGCTTTTTAAAGCAGAAGACTCCAATTTATATGAATTGGATCACAGAAACAATTATAGATTATCTGTCTAATACCTCTCTGGATCCTTTAATTCCCGAAATACTGAACTTTTATGAATTATTCAAACTGGTTCCAAAGAAAAAGCAACCTAAAGAAGGAGAAATTCAATATAAGCGTGCAAAAAAACCAGATTATAAAGCTAATGAAATTAGAAGAGAAATTAATATAATGGATAAAGAAAAGCCCTATCTTTTCAACACATCTAATGGAGAAGTAGTAATTACTCAATTTACAGTTGATCATTCCGTTCCAGGAGCTTGTGCTTATATCTTCGAACATGATGGTAGAAGTATTGTTTATACTGGGGATTTTAGAAGACATGGATTTCACAGTAGTTGGGTTGATAAATTTTTAGAACACGCCCATAAATCTAATCCAATTGTAATTATTACTGAGGGAACAAGAATGCCAGAGATTAAAGATTTTAAAAGTAGAATCTATAAGAGTGAAGATCAAACTGAAAGAGATGTGGAATCTCGTTCAAGAGATGTGATAAGAAGGCATCCTGGATTACTAGTTGTCAATTTTCCCACGAGAAATCTAGATCGAATTTTACTATACTATAATTTGGCGAGGAAATATGACAGAATATTTGCAGTCACTCCACAAACATTTCTTTTAATAGATAGCTTTAGATTAAAATTGGATAATATGGAAGAAAAAACCATTCAAGATTTTTATAATGATTATAACTTTCCTGAATTTAACGATGAATATTTCAAAATTTATTTACCAAGAAAGGGTTGGGGAAAATTTGAGAGTATGGATTATAAAGGATATCAGAAGTTAATTTTTGACAATGTTGATTACATTACTTATAGAGATATACAAAAAGAACCTGAAAGGTATCTTCTATATTTAGATTACTATATGGTAGGAGAACTAATTGATTTAAACCAGGAACCAAACAGAGTGATATATATCAATTCCACGACTGATCCTTTTACTGAAGAGATGGAGATAAAGGAAGATAAACTTGATGCATGGTTAAAAAGATTTGGAATATTAAAAACTGAGACTATTCATTCTTCAGGACATTGTAGTGTAGATGATCTCATAGAGGCTCTTCAAAAAGTAAATGCTGACAATATAATTCCGATCCATACTGAACATCCAGAAACATTTGAAGAATTAGGTTTATTAGGAAAGGTAATTTTGCCTGAAAAGCAAAAAAAGTATAATTTTTGAATAACAAAAAAGTAAAAAATGTAAAGTAGTAATATTGATTTTATTCCAACCTGCTAGATAGCTAATATCTTTCTCTCTTTTATATCATAAATCAAACTTTTAATTAGTAAGAAATATAGAAAATATTATGAAATATATCGATTTAAGTATACCAATTATAAATCCTGAGGAAGCTGTATTCGATCCTCCATTAACACAGCCTAAAATTGAATATGCTTCTCATGAAGAAGGAGCATTACAGATGGGATTTATTTTTCCAAGATTAAAACCTGAAAGACACTTACCTGAGGGAAAGGGATGGTCACAAGAATTTATAACCTTAGGAACACATAGTGGAACACATATGGATGCTCCTTGGCACTATGCACCAGTACAAGATAAAGAAAATGAACTGAAGAAGGCAATGACCATAGATGATTTTCCATTAGAATGGGGTATTGGTCCTCTTATTGTATTAGATTGTACTGATTATGAAGAAGGATATGTTATGACTCCTGATGATATAGATGATAAATTAAGTAGCATTGAACACGAATTAAGTGAAGGAGATATATTATGCATACATACTAATGCTCCAAAATTCTATGGTACAAATGATTATGTAAATCATGGAGTAGGAGTGGGAAAAGAAGCCACGTTACACATTATTAGACAAGGAGTTCACGTCGTAGGGATAGATGCTTGGTCTTGGGATGCTCCTTTTACTATAACTGTTAAAAAATGGAAAAGCTCTTTGAGAGAAAAGCAACCAGATACCTCTATCATTTGGGAAGGTCATTTTGCAGGAATAGAACTTGGATATTTTCAGATGGAAAAAATGATAAATTTAGACAAAGTTCCTGCTATAGGTGCAACAATTTATTGTTTCCCAATAAAAATTGCTAGAGCAAGTGCTGGCTGGGTTCGAGCTGTAGCTACATTCACAGAATAAATTTTTATTTAATAATTAATAATCGCATGTCTATAAAAAAAATTAAAATTATTATAGAAGAAAATTATTATATAAGAAAAATAATAGAAAAATTCTTTATTTTTGAAAAATGGCAGTTTTAGAAGTCGGCATTAATCTAGGTATGAAAAATTTAGTTGAGGTTAAGTATTATTCCTCTTCTGATAATATATTAGATCCTGATATTAGGGCAAAATTTCTGAGTGGATTGAAAAGTTGTTTCACTGAAGTATTTGGAGATAAGATTAATGTTATCTCACTTCTAAATTTTGAAATTGTATGCTATTTTAAAATGGTTGATTTTCCAGGTAATAAAGACACAAAAACTCAACCATTATTGTCATATGCTATCATTGAAAAAGGAACAGATCATACTTTTGTAAAGCAACATTTGAAGGAAATAATATTACAATTTCTTAAACGCTATCCTCTAAATGATATTTTTAAAAAAAAGTCCAAATATTTTAAGGATTTTAATTTTCGTATTAATGAAATTCTTGGAGATTTAAGATTAAAGATTGAAGATCGAATAAAATCAGTATTTGGAGATTAAATAAAAGAGAAAAAAATGTTATTCTTCCTTAAACATATCTTCTACTAACTTATCATTTAGATCTTTTTTAAACAATGCAAGTGAACCCGTCCAATTTTTTAAAGCTTCAGCGTATTGAGCTTCAAATTTCTTTACAAATTCTTTTAAGGGTGTCCTAACTTCAGTAGTTTGATTTCCTTTGATAAATAAAGCTCCAAAAATTCGGTCTCCATATTCTAATAGAATAGTGATATCTCCATGATCAATTTTTTTCAGAGCTTCTGTAGATTTTGTCATTTCTTTAACAAATGAAGTTATTGCAGAAAACATTCCCGATACAAGCCCCGGATCCTGTTCAGCATCGCTTTTAAAAGCATAGTTATACACTCCTCTTCCATCATCATAAATAATGTAAAGACCTTGTTTTTCAACTGGTTCAAACACATAACTTGCTTCAGGTTTAAATATATAAACTAAACCGTTGTTATAAAGATATCTTAGGGTAAAATAAAACCGTTTCATCTCGTTTTCATCATCAGGTTTTAATTCTTCAAGTAACATGTTATCTCCTATTTTTTGCATGATGCTTTTTATTTCTTCTCGCTCTTTATCAATGTATTCTAATTCAATATCTTCGCGCCTAGAGATTAAATATTCATCTTCATTCTTAGCGTAATCTTCAAAAATAGGAAAATCTTTAACAGTAGAATATATAATTTTCTTTATATGTTGTTCATCTAAATTGATATTTTTAACTCTAAACTTTTTTCTAAAATAGAAGATAATTAAACTCCAGAGTATTATGTTAAAGACGTACCGTGTATACAGATATGGTGCCGCTAATATATACAAGAAATCTGTTAATTCAGCATTTAAACTGGCTGATCTTAAAGTGTAGAAATCAAACCCAAAGACTCTGGTATAACTAGTTTTTCCGGTTAACCAATAAATGTTTCCACTCCCTATAATAATAATAATTGAGAGTACTAAGATTATAGGCAAATAAATAGATATACCTAGTCCTTTACTTTTTAAGAATTTTAATCCATAAGCGAGAAATAATGTCAAAATCAATGCAGGGATAATTTCTGTTATAATTATTCCGTAAATAATTAGTAGATCATATTGAAGAATTAGAGAGAGAGTTGGATCGACAGCTGCATATGCTCCTGCGTTATAGATCGCTAATTCTTCTGGTGATCCTGGTTCGCCGAATAGAGGGGCATATACAAAACTAGTCAGAACCAAATTTATAATGAAGTAAGATACCAGTGCTAAAGCTCCAAAGATTAATATATAGTAAAAATTCTTGGTTCTGACCTTCCGAGATTTTCTATGTTTCCACCAATCAATTACTTTTATAAAAATTAAAATGGAAATTGGTTCAAAGATGTCAATAAATAATATAAATATCACTGATGCCATTATGAAATACGCAAAAAAATAAATGACTATAGAGATTGAATCTACATAGAGTATTGCAAATAATATAACTGAAAACACTGACATTGGTGTTCCTATCGTATATAGGCTTTTATAAGTTTGTTCTCTTATCTGTTCACCAAAAAATCTTCCTTTTAAAGCGACTTGACTAGAGAAAAGTATTTCAACGCTAAAAATAAAGATTGCTAAATAGACAAACAATATTTCTAAGAACCATCCTAAAGCAGTCGTCCCAGAAGTTAGTGTTTCTGCTGTTAAACCAGAAATTTGAAGGATAACTTGCATCAAATATAGTGAAATTGGTAGTAATACGATCATTAATTTCAGAATTTGCTTCTCACGAGACCAGTTATTTCTTATTAAAGCCTTTTTAGTTTGTTCTAAAGGACTTTCTTTTAATTCATAACTTACATGCTCCAAATTTGATTTTATTGTACCATCTTCTTTCCTTAGTCTGTTCCAAAAAAGGATTACTGAAATAAAAGGAGCGATTAAAAATATAAAAGGTAGCGTAACTATTGGGTATGAAAAAAATTGTGCAATTAATGATCCCAAATGCGCAAAAATATAACCGATTCCATATGCGATGTTGCCTTCTTCTGAAACAGGTACACCTAACTCGTCCGGAGTTTCTCCAAATTGAAATATTATAGGGAGAATCCAATAGATAGTATAAAATACTGTAATACCCAAAATTATTCTTAGATACAATTTACCAAAAGTTTTTTTCCATATAAAGAATAAGGGAATAAATAGTAATAGTATAGGAAGAGCATTTAATAAGATCGTAAAAATAACTTCGAAAGCTGCCAAAATAATAACACCATTTTTGTATTTTTAAAAATTCAAATTTATTTAAAATAAATGTATGTAATTGTTATTATAATAATTTAGGTATTATTCTATATTTTTCATTTAACAATGAAGTCTAAAAATATAATTGGAATAATTTATGATGATGATTTCGCGTTAAAAAATAGTCCACCTTATCCATATCCAACTTTTTTTTCATATGAAAATCCTTTAAGGATTAAAGCGATTATGGGATATTTGGAGAAGAATAGGATTTTAAACAATGATAGAATTAAAATAGTAAAACCTATAGATATAAAAGAAGAAATTATATACTTAGCGCATTCACAATATCATGTTGATTCAATAAAATCGCTTTCAAGTAGGGGAAATGGATTATTAGGGGATGAAATCTATGTTACTGAAGACACTTATGCATTAGCTAAAAAAGCAATAGGTGGTGCTCTAGGTGGGATTAAAAATGTAATTGAAGGGGAGTTTAATCAATCTATTGCACTAATAAGGCCTCCAGGCCATCATGCATTACGAGAGAAAGCATCCGGTCTTTGCATTTTTAATAATATTGCGAGCTCAATCATATTTTTGCGCGAAAAAATGCATTATAATAAAAAAATAGCTGTCATTGACATAGATACTCATTTTGGGGATGGTCTTGTTCAATATTTTTATGATGATCCCTCTGTCTTGTATTTCTCAATTCATGAATATGATTTTGTTGAGGGAGAAATTGGATTTATTGATGAGTTAGGAGCAGGAGAAGGTTTAGGAAAAAGTATAAACTTTCCGATACCTTTTAATTCAACTGATGATGATTTCTTAGAGTGTTTTAAGATTCTAGAACCTATTCTAAGAGAATTTTTGCCAGATCTTATTATTGTGGCAGCAGGGTTTGACATGTACTTTGCTGATCCAATTGGAAACTGCCTTTTATCATCAAAAGCATATTATAATTTCACTGAAAAATTATTAAGTATTGCTGAAGAAATATGTAATGGCAAACTAGCTTTTATTCTTGAAGGAGGATATAGTTTAATAGGATTACCTATTTGCATTTATACCGTTATTCAATCACTTTTAAATGAAAATTATGAACATCCGTCTTTTGAATATTTAGATTTTACCTCTTATTCTAATAAAGATGAAATAACAAAAATTAAATCAATGTTGAAAAATCTCTTAAAAGAATATTGGAAATCAATGGAATAAAAAAATAGGAAAAGTATTAGATTAGCCCAATTAATTTTTTTGCATATTCTTGTGTTGTAAAAAGACAATCACGAGGACCAACTTGTGGATTAATATAGCATACTAAAGCTCCAGAACCTCCAATAGGAACGGGACAGATAATAAGATGTCCCTTACCTGTTATGTTGGTTCCAATTTTTCTTTCTTCTGTGTTTTCTACAACCATATATTTTATTCCTTGAATAATAATACTGCTGATTCCTTTTTCGCCTAATTCTAATTTTTGGTTAAGTAATTCATTAATTAAACCAAGATCTTCTGCTATATTCCAGTTTTCTGTCTGAGTTAGTAACCTCCCATCTTTACCTATAATAGCAACCCCAAAAATATTCTGCTCAGCATTTAACAATTCATCAATAATAGCTTCAATTTCTTCAGACATTATAACCAAATATTTATTATTAAATTGCTATAATAAAATAAATAAAATCAATTATAAATTTAAATATAATTTAATAATAAATGAAAAATTCCTAAATCAAGTGCATAAATTATGATGAGAATGTGGAGAAAGGCAATTCTTCTTTCTTTACGCGAGAAAAAAGTTTTTACCGTTTTTACATTAATTTACACAACTTTGATATTCTTAACATCTTTTTTTATAGGATTAGGGTTTAGAGGAGAACTTGGAGATTTAGCATGGTATTTTGTATTAATCTTCTTTGGAACATCTTTATTCCTCTCATTGTTATATGCTTGGATTCTTGTTTCAAGAAAACGACGTGTCTGGGCGACATTTAAATGTATTGGATATACTAATAGAGATATACTAGTCCTAGTCTCGGGGATTATCTTTTTTACAACTTTAGTTGGCTTTTTAATTGTAATTGAAGTTCTGTTTCATTATGCAGCAATCGTTGCCTATTTAAACCAATTACCAGAATTCAATTTGCCACTAACAATTTTAGTTGATTTGCTTCCAGTCGTTATTACAAGCGCTATATTTATTTTTGTGCAAATAATCGCATTTATTCTGGCATATAGAAAAGTACTTAAAGTACGGCCAATAATAGCACTGAAAAAAGTAGGAGTATAAGGAGGTAAGAATAAAATGTCGTCTGATAAAGATATTATGATTGAAGCTGTAGATGTAAATAAAGAATATCGTAGAGCAGGAGCTATTATTAGAGCATTAGCTGATGTAAATTTAAAAATTAAATCGGGAGAATTTGCTATTATCCAAGGTCCTACGGGTTGTGGTAAGTCTACGCTTCTCAATGTTCTGTCAGGATTGGATCTCCCTGATTCAGGTCGAATCATATTCGACGGAGAAAATATAGCAAGAGCAACTGAGGATAGATTAAGTAAACTAAGAAGGCAAAAAATTGGATTTGTATTTCAAGATTTCAATCTTGTTAATACATTAACAGCTATGGAGAATGTAGAATCTGTTTTATGGCCAACAGTCTTACGTCAAAAAGAAATTGAAAATAGAGCGATAGCGGCACTAAGAGATGTTGATTTGCTTGACCGTAAAGATCATTATCCTGTCCAGATGTCTGGTGGAGAAAAACAGAGATGCGGCATTGCTCGTGCGATAATTCATAGACCAAGAGTTATTCTTGCAGATGAAGCTACTGGAAATTTAGATCCTGAGTCAGAAAAACAAGTTATGAGTTTATTACAGAAAATAAACAAAGAAATGGAAACAACCATTATTTTTGTGACACATAGAGATTTGTCTCAATATGGTACAAAAACAATACGCATGGATCAAGGTCGTATAACCAAAATAAAATGAAAATAATAACTAATTTTTAAAATTTTATTTATCTACTTCTTTTTTACATTGTCCTTACAGTTCTAAATATAATATATATAGATCTAATACCATTAAATGTAGGAAAGCGATATATTGAAAATCAAGACAAAAGTATAAATATGATTTGCTTTTTTGATTGTAATAAAGAAATTAAAATCAAATTATCAATTATGGTAAGGGGATTCACATGGGATGGGGTCGTGTAATAAAATCTGGAATTGTAGGGATGATAATTTTTGTTCCTATGGCTTATATTTCATTTAGGTTTCTTAATCTTACAGAGGGAGTTACAGGAGGACTTCTTGAAAATGTTGATGATGCTTTAAGTGCACTTTCCACTTTCCTTGGAGTAGGGGGAGTAATTATAGAATTTTTAGCGGGGATGTTAATTGGGGTAGTTTTGGTCCTTATTTTTCCAATTCATTGGTGCATAGCTTATCGACCTGATGATGTCGGTTTGATAATAGCTGTTGTCGTTCCATGGATTTTAACCTGTGTAATTGCAAGTGCATTATTTGCTAAGTCTCCACGTGAAGCAATACATACGAGTTTATCTATAGGGATAGGTTATGCTATAATTGCCGTAGTACTCTACATAATCTTAATGGTAATTGGGAATGTATTTGGAGGAGGATTTGGTGGATTATTAAGTGGAATATTAGATGGGTTAGTAATAGGATTAACAGATTTACCATTTCTGCTTGCCGCTCTCACTGCTATTTTAGAAGGCTGTTTGGTTGGAACAGTATTTGGTGCTTTCATAGGAAGTTTACGATATAAGCCTGAGGGTGGTAAAGGAAAGAAAAAGAGAGTAAAAGTAAAAGTTAAAACAGAAGAAGCAGCTGAAGAAACAACAGAAATGTTCCCAAGAGAAACTGCTGAAGAGAAAATTGGAGCTATATCCACAATTTGTACGAATTGTGGAGCTAAACTTACTGCTGATGATCTTTTCTGTAAAAACTGTGGAGCTAAAAAAAGATAATTTTATAGAGACAAATTTCAACTTTTATCTATATTCATTTAATTCTATGCGGAATTGCTTATGATTTCGGTGGAAAGTATAATAATTATTAAACCATACTATTCTATATTAATATTAAAATGTCAGAAAGTTCGTAAAAAATATGTCTAAAGAGATAAAAGGAATAATAGTAAGTCGTTTAATTGTTTTGCTGTCAATTATATTGGTACCTATCGCAATATTTTTAATCTATAACTTTGCTGGATTCACTTTATGGTATTCAAATGATCCCGCTTTAATAATAATAATTATAAATATTATTTGTCCCACTATATTCAGTATTTCATGGCTCTTCTTTCTGATTCTTTTTATTAATCGATTTGCGAATACCTTGGATAATTTTGATAAAACAATTAGTGTGGTTCCATCCAGGTTAAAATTTTTTTATGGAATCAATGCTATATATCTAATGGCAATCTTTATCTTTCCCGCAATCACTCCAGTTATTTCTATTCTTAGTTTTGCCTCTATGGCATGGCGATTAACCACATTTAAAAGGAAAAGGTGGGAGGAAGATACAAAAGTATCTACTATAACTTGGATTATGATGTGTTTAGCATCAGTAATTCCAATTTTTTGTACTGTAAGTATAATACCCGAGTTTTTTGTATTAACAGATTTCTTATGGAATGATTTATGGGTCCCTTTACTTCCATATCTTTTCAAAATATCATACTCTCTTTTTACAGCCTTAGCAATTGGAGCATTTATATTAATGCTTTACAACTCGGGTATAAGTGAGTACGAACAATTTTGGGAAGGGTCGAAAAAAAAACAATGGGTTTGGAATATTAAAATACTTGAAATTATACTTTTTGGCTTTTTTTTGTATTTAGATTTATATGAGTATAATGTAATTAGTTTATTCTATATAATCGGTTTTATCCTTATTATTATTACATCAATTGTTAACTTTTTCCAAGGTAAATCTAAAGTAACAGGTTTTAAAAGTCATTTACTAGGGTATTTTATTGCTGCTGTGTTTATTGGATCGAATGTGCTCTTCTCAACTGAGGAATTCTCAGAATTTCTTAGGGTTTGGAGTTTATTAATATCAGCTATTTTATACATTATTTTATTTTTCTATACCTTCCTACAAACAGAATAATGAATATTTGAAATATTTTTATTACTCACTCCTTTTTATTAAAATATTAGACCAAATTATTAAATAATAATAAATTTTTAAAATTGTGTAGTGTAGAATGAAAATAATATATAATAGTAATGAAAACTTCATTCTATTTAACTCTGAAGTAATTATCATATAATTTTTGGTATTTTTATTGAAAATACGGTAATCTAATTAAAATTTCTAT
Organism: Promethearchaeota archaeon; assembly: GCA_048938855.1. Taxonomy (GTDB): domain Archaea; phylum Asgardarchaeota; class Lokiarchaeia; order Sigyniarchaeales; family SOKP01; genus Loki-b32. The sequence continues at coordinate 37,907 of JBHLLT010000021.1, read as the reverse complement.
TTTAATAGAATAAAAATTATTAAAAATTTAGATTTTGATTAGATCCTTAATAAAAAATATACTTTATAATTATAAAAATGTGAAAAATATGAAAAACCTAAATAATAAAGCTTTAATGCTTGTTACCATTTTCCTTTGTTCAGTATTCGGAATTCCTGTACTAGCTGTTGGGCAAGAAAATGATATAGGTGATTCTTTCAATTTTGATCAAGTTAATATCGGCATATTTGACGGATTTAGAGGAGGTTTTGGTGCTCTCTTCAGTGATCACTTAGGATATGGAGGGCAAATCTTAGGTTCTATATTTGAAGCATTATTTCTAAATGACTTCAATCTTTCTAAATTTGAAATGCTCGGTAATACGTTTGTAATAAGTGTTAATCGAACCTATCATGAACGTGGAACTTATAATTTTGATGTAGAGGGCAATACAAGAGATATATATCCTTTTCCTCAAAAATATTTAAATTTAACATCGAATGAAGCATTAACGGGTTTAAATCAAACAGAAATGGGACATGCTTACTGTGTTGTGGATAAACATGGTGAATTTAACTATAATATTGAAGTTGGAGTTGCTGTTACCTTAATCATATGGGATAATGATAGGTCTTTTATCACTGCAGTAAATAAACTACTAACCTTTTTCAGACGTTTGATATCTCTTCAATCTGAAGGATTATCAATAAACCAAGATCTTATTAGAGAAGGTATTTCTAAGCTTACCTGGTTTTTAATTCATATTAATGATATTATCACGGGAGATGAATTATTTATTATGAATCCTATTACCTGGCAAAAACTTGATATTGCACCTGGTAGTGGATTTAGTATTGATAAAAGTTGGTACTTCACAGGTCAAGATTTAACCCCTGCTGATGATCTAAACATTATGACTGAAGTTACTAATGGGGATTTATTACTAGATGATTGGAATACTACCGCTCAACAGAGAAAAGATAGTTATACTGAATGGCTTTTAACCCCAACTCATGGAAATGTTGCTCAAACGATTTGGACACAATTCTCTTTTGATTTAATCCAACTCTGGATTAAAAATTTTGAGATTCATATAGATGTTTCGGAAATTCTTAATGCTGTTACAGGTGGTGGTGGAAATCCCGAACTTGCTATAATTAATGCTTTTGAAGGATGTAATCTTGAATTTTATTTGTTTACTCATCACTTAGCTGGAGCTTTCTTGTATAATGATACCGATTCGAGTCAGGATATTACTGCTGTCTATACTCCTGTAAACATTGATGGAACCGAGGTAAATATACCAACAAGAACTGAACTCACACATAGATTAATATTAGGTCAGGTGGGTAATTTTCAGTTTGTTAAACCAACTATTGATCCAAGTAATCGAAGCATATCATGGGGTATCAATATTTTAAATTCAGATATTTCTGCTGTTCCCCTAGGGGTAGACTTAAACTCTTATTTAGGAGCACCCACAGAAAGTATCGGAAAAATACACTTTGGTTTCACGTTTGAACCTAAAATTGATAGAGAAGTCGGTGCTGCACATGGATTAGTAAAGTTAAATCAATTCTTTGATCCATGGAATGATCCTGTTGCCCCATATGCTAATTCACCAATCGCCGGTTTAGATCTCGCTATTATTTATGTATCTACTGTATTACATTTTGAACTTGACATTGCAACAACAGGTCAAATTCCTGAAGATCCTCAGACAATATTGGAAGAAAGACATTATAATAGCACAGAACATAAACTAATGATTGGGAATTATATTGGTGCTCATGCTCGAGATGAATTAGAATTTGTTGACATTGCTGGCCCGGATTATGAATATGGCAGTGAATCAGTTCGAAATACTGCTCCAGCAAGTACTAGTAAAATTCCACTTGCAGTTTGGTTAATGGAAAATGAAAGACATGATTCTTACGTAATTGCTGGAGGCACTGAGGTAAGTAGTTTTGCTTCAGATATCAGAGTTCAAACTGAATTAAGTGTTATGGTCTATGCAGTTTGTTATCCTCAATTTGAGGATGGTAGTGGGATTTGGCATGATCCTACTTTCAGTGTGTTCATGGTATTTCAAAGTGAGGGCTTCTGGGCATTAATTGTATTGATTGCTGGTGTAGGATTAGTAGGAGTAGCAACTATTTTAATCAAAAGGAGAAAGGACACAAGAATTTAAAATTATATAATTTTTTATACACTTTTTTTTAATTTTTTAACCTATTTTTTGAATTTTTGGAAGTTTTATAATGGTTTTATTATAAAAATAATATTTTTGAATTTCAAATTCTTATAAAGTTATAAATTTTGAAAAATCTAAGTGACATAAAGATAAGAATTATTTCAAATTGTGCGAGAAAATTATGACTTTAAATATGCAACACCCCTTCAATGTTGATGAAAATAAACGCTGGTTTAAGAAATGGTGGCCAAAAGGAGTTCCATATAATACAGATTTTGAAGAGAAAACGGTAAATGAGTTATTAGATGAACAAGTTGAGAAATATCAAGATGAGAAATTCATATGGTTTTTAGATGCATGGATCACCTATAAAAAATTTCAAAATTATGTAAAATCTTTTGCTACAGCATTAGCGAATTTAGGCATAAAAAAGGGGGATGTAGTAGCGTTGTATTTACCTAATTGTCCTCAATATATTGTAGCTTATTTTGCTATTACACGAATAGGTGCCATCGCTAGCGGAATTAATCCTACATATCAACCTGTGGAAGTTCTTCATCAATTTGATATTACAAAACCAAAACTCCTAATTGTTATCGATGCAGCATATGAATCATCAATTAAACCAATAATTCAAGAGTCATCAGTAGAATTTGTTATATATACTAGTTTAATTGATTTAGCAGAAATAAAAGGTGTAAAAAAGGCAATAGGAAAATTTGTGAAAAAGATTCCTACCGGAAAAGTTGATTATCCCGGGGCTTTTAAATTTAAAGAACTTCTAAAAACAGAACCAAATGTCCCAAAAGTAGAGATAGATGTAAAAAACCAACCAGCAACCTATATTATGACTGGTGGTACAACAGGTTTACCAAAAGCAGCCGTATTAACTCATTTTAATGTAGTTTCAAATGCTAAACAATGTAAATTATGGTTAGGGGGTGAAAAACCAGGAATAGGAAACATAGGGATATTACCATTATTCCATAGTTTTGCACATACAGTTATTATGAATACTAGTCTAATGATAGGAGGCTGGATAATGCTTTTTCCGACTCCTCCTTCACAAGCCGAGTTATGTGAGCAAATAGAAAGATTACCGTGTAAGGAAGGATTAATTTATGCAGGTACCGAAATTTTATTCAAAAAACTCGCAGAACTTAAAAATCTTAAAAGGAGATATCCGGGAGTAATGGGAAAATTAATATTATGCATTTCTAGTGCCGGTCCATTACATGCCCCTGTAAGAGAAGCTTTCATTAAAAATACTGGAGGTCGAATTGTTGAAGGTTATGGATTATCAGAAGCTAGTCCTGCTGTAAGTGCAGGTAATCTGTTTGGAGAAAGCCCTATAGGAACTATTGGAATGCCGTTTCCTGGAACAGAATGGGGAATTTGGCCTATTGATGATTTTTCAAAGGGCCCTATATGTTTGGGAGATCCCGATGATAAAAACTTTGGTATTGAAAATACTGGTGAAATTTGTATTACTGGACCTCAAATTATGTCGGAATATCTCAATGAACCAGAAGAAACTTCAAAAACAATTTTAGAGTATGAAGGTAAAATGTGGCTCTTAACTGGAGATATTGGTTTTATGAATGAAGATGGTACAATTGAAATTAGAGATAGAAAAAAACAACTCATAAAATGTAAAGGATACTCTGTCTTTCCAAAAGAGATAGAAGAACTACTAATGAAGCATCCAGATATTACGGAAGCTGCTGTTGCAGGATTACCTGATGAAGAATTCGGAGAAATTATTAAAGCATGGGTAGCCATTAAAGAAGATTGTGATTGTTCCCCTCAAAAAATAAAAAATTGGGCAATGGAAAATATAGCATATTATAAAGTCCCTCACAGAGTCGCGATAATCGGAGAACTTCCCAAAAATTTGATTGGAAAAGTCCAAAGAAGAGTTTTGCAGGAATCAGATCCTATATGGAAAGAGAAACATGGAAATGATCAATAATTTTCTTACAAAATCGTCAAGTTTTTATTTCACCCTATTAATCAAAAATTGGAACAGAGATATTCTATATTTTTACTACACTAACAAAGGCGATTTTGGAGGTACTTTGAAAAAGAAATAAATACTTTTCAATATATTTCAAAACATAACAGTTTCTGATAGAAACCTATATAAATAGCATGTTTCTAGTGTAATCGAACATAAATTTTTATTAAGATAAATAAATTTTTTTAATATAGTAAAAAATAGTAGGGAGAATTTTTTAAAATTGTCTGAAAGATCAGAAATAGAAAAACTACTGCTAGAAGGTGCTAATTTAGAAGCATCAGAAATTACAGATTCAAAATTACAACTCATTGACAAAGTTGTTCAAGATTTTGCGCCAGAAATTGCTTTTTTATACCAGATTCGGGAAGATGAATCTGAAGAACAACAGATAAAAACAGGGCGTCTTCATGAAAATCGCATATTGGGCATAATTCTTAAGTTTTACCTAGAGGGTAAAAAAAAAATAACTACTGGAGAGGTAGAAGATGAATATAAAAGATATTTTAAAGATATTGCTCGATCTACTATTTCAACTTACTTAAATATGTTAAAAAAAGAATCTACTTTATATAAGGAAAGGGATGGAAGAGTTGTTTATTATATTTTTTATGAAGGTCCTCCCACAGATATCAAACCTTTTTGGTTTACTCGATTGTTTTGTATAACTCCTGCATATTTTGATAGGGCAATGAGTTTTTGTACTCTATATGAAAATGCTAGAGAATATATTCAGCAAAATATAGATGATCATGTAAGGGAAGATATCAATGTATTAATTAGGAATTTTAAATTTATTACAGGATTGATAATTTTAAATATTTTTAAGAAACGCATTTCAAAATGCATACTATGCCAATTCAGTAAGAGGGAAATATATAAGAAATTAGAAGAAATAATGAATATTGCTGTTAAAGACAGATCAGATGTTTTATCCGAGGATTTTCTTAAAGATATCGAAAATTTCTCAGAATTATCTGTTTTTAATGGTTTTGAAATTGAAAGAGAGGATGTTGAAACAGAAATTGCAAAGAAAATGCTAAGATACGCTGAACTTTATAAAAAGGATCTTGATTTTCAAGTAATGGTATCGCTAAGAAGAAAGGATCTAAGATTGAAACAACAATTAGCTTTGGAAGAAGAAACTATTGATTAACTTTTTTATAGTAAATTAGATTTTTGTAGCATTAAACGAGACAATGCTTCAAAAGTTTCTTCCACGTTTTCACCTGTTTTTGAACTACATTCGATAAATCCATCCACAAGCCTAGATTTTGCAATATTAATACCTTCTTCTCCTGATACCTCCCGATCGTCTAGTAGATCTGCCTTTCCACCAACAACAATGATAGGAAATTGATCTTCAGCACGTAATTCTTTTCTAATTACTACTAGCCAATCATCTATATGAGCAAGAGAACTATAATTTGTAACATCATACATAAATAACGCTCCATTTGCACCACGTACATATGTAGGTAATAGAAATCTAAATCTTTCCTCACCACCAAAATCCCATATTTGGAGCTTTATCCTTTTTCCGTTGATTTCTAGACTCTTTACTTCAAAATCCACGCCAATAGTCATTTTTGAATCTGATTTAAATAAATTAGTTAAAAATCTTTGGGTCAATGTTGTTTTACCACAACCCGCATCTCCAAAGATAACAATTTTATAAGTCGCATCGTACATCTTTATTTCCCTCAATCCATTCAGACTTTTGGCTCTACCGCTAAGTAATAAAAAATTATACTTTCTTATATTTATATATCTGCCTTATTATAAGAGAGTTCTTAATTTTTTAATTTAATAACTATTAAGATTTCTATAATTAATATCTTTTCTTTCTATATATATAAAAAATTTTGATGTTATATATTAAAAAAATTATAGGATATGTTTAAAATTTTTTGTCCTTCAATTGTAACAAATTCTTCATAAAGTTTGTTTGTTTCTCTATGTTCATTCTACTATGATAATTTATACTTTATTTATGGATTATTTACTGAAACAGTAACTGCCGCATTACAGACTATAATATTATCTGACGTATCTCCAAGAGCTCTAATCATGATCCCTCTAGCTATTAATCCTCCTTTAACCACTTCTATTGATTTTTTTCCAAATGGTATTGCTTTCAAGACCCGTTTTTTATCAATGTTTTCTGGATACGGAACCCCAATTTTCACATGAACTCTCATTTTTAAAAGATCCTTAGGTTCTTTTAAACCGCAGACCTCTGTTAATCCAGTCAAACTATTATTTGAAATCGCATTTTTTATCGCTTTAATCGCAGCATTAGTACAATCATCATTATGTCCATGCTGATCTGTCCCAGAACCTATCTCTACAAGGAATCTTTTACTCATATATTAGATCACTTTGATATAATACCTAAAATAATAATTAAACTTATTTTAGGCTCATCAAAAACTTTTATTTATTGCCATAAAATTATAATATAACCCAAAAAAAGCGAGAAAAATTGAGAATATGTATGAAATAGACGATTCAATATATAAACGGTTCAAGCAGAAAAATAACATGTTATTTAGAAGATTATGGGATAAGAGCTTACCAACATACAACCAAATGATAGATACAAATATTGAGAACCACATTGCATCGAAGAATGAGGGGTATTCAAGGATGGATTTTGCTCTTGTTGCAGCAGGTTGGACTGTGTATGAAAGATTTCCTTATGCATTCACATGGGAACGGAGTGACCTTATAGATATAGGTTATGGAGTCAATTGGATGAAGCCAAAGTATGAAATCGATGACATTAAAGCATTCACGAATTATATAAAAAAAGCTGCAAAATTTTATGGAGCATCCATAGTAGGTATTGCAGATATTGATGAAAGATGGATATATAAATCAGGATTTAAGAGACCTAACCAAGTTAGTGAAGCAGAAGCAAAATATGAAGTTCGTAAAGGAACGGCCGCAGAATCAATTTATGATCAACCTATAAATTTACCAGAAGGAATTAATAAAGTAATAGTGATGATTGTAGAGATGGACAAAGACGCTATTTCAACGGCACCAACTCAACCAGCAGCTGCAGCCTCTGCGATTGCTTATTCAAAAATGGCATTTATGATTTCATGTTTGGGTGAATTTATTAGAAATTTAGGATATCGTGCTATTCAATGTGGTAATGATACTGCTCTTAGTATACCATTAGCTATTGATGCAGGACTCGGTGCTTTAGGTAGGAATGGGTTATTAATTACCCCTGAATATGGACCAAGGGCTCGTATATGCAAGGTTTTTACAGATATGCCCTTAATTTCTGATTGCCCAAACCAAAAATTTATTGAAAAAATCAATAATTTCTGTAAAAAATGTTCTAAATGTGCGGATGCATGTGAACCTGAAGCTATAATAAAAGAAGAATTTCCTTCATTTAAACCAGCTACAGTTTCTAATAATCCTGGAGTTAAGAAATACTATGTGGATGTAGAAAAATGTTTTGAATTTTGGGTTAAAAATTCAAGTGATTGTGGAAACTGTATAGCAGTATGCCCATTTTCAAGAATCAAGAAGAATTTTTCTCCTAATGAATTTTGGAATAAGTTCTAATCTCAAGTCAAAATAATAAAGATTTAGAAGAAAGTTAAAAAATACAGGAGGATTAATATTGCTTATATTCTCCTTTATACCAAGACCGTTGAGTTTTTCTTAGATCATCTGGCATATCCTCATATGGAGATACTTCCTCTTCGAGTCTATATTCAACACCATAACGTATATCAGTTTTAGGATGAACATATCCTGTCTTTGATATGCCATTGGCTGTTCTCAAAGCTGTGCGTCGTGCTATTAATGATGCTCCTTTAATATAAAAATATCTCCATATTGCATCACCTTTAACAAGTTCAAGGAATATTCCTTCATTCATATCCGCATCAGATTCAATTGGTTCAAATTTTTCTATATCATCATTCCATTTTAATATGAAAATATCGTTTTTTTCAATCATTGTTATATCCATAATTCAATTGTAAATTATGTAAATTATACGATTTTAAAGTAAATTCATTTTAAAATATTTTAACATTTTTATGAATCTGAAATAAGAATAATTAACCGTATTTTAACAATTAACTATATTTTACTATTAAATTCAAAACCTTTTGTTTAATAAAATGATACAAATTCAATCAAAAATTTTATGAGCTATTTTAGATATTTTTAACAAAACAGAAAGAAGTTAAAATATATAAAATTACACAATTTTTTGATTTTTTCTCGATTTTGAAAATGAAAATCATTGATAAGAAAACAATCGCCGAGATTTTAAGTGAAAAGATTAAGACACTTAAAATAGAGGAAATTAAAGCTTTATTAGAATTGCCTCCTTCAGAGATTGATTTTACATATGCTTTCCCTTGTTTTAAGCTAGCAAAAATCGAAAAAAAATCACCTGATTTAATTGCTAAAGATTTAGAAAATGTGATTAAAAAAACTGAAGTTTTAGATAATGTCAAAGCAATTGGGCCTTATTTAAATTTGAAAGTAAAATCAAAATATGTCCTTGAGACAATTTTTGATTTAAACAAGGATTATGGTAGGATTCGAGAATCTATTGAAAAAGGAGAGAAAAAGAAGAAAAGAATTGTTATTGAATATCCTTCCCCAAATACTAATAAACCTCTTCATTTTGGTCATATTAGAAATGTTTTACTTGGAAAATCACTTTCCAATTTACTTGAATATAAGGGATATGAAGTGTTCCAAGTAAATTTATATAATAATCGTGGTATTCACATCTGTAAAAGTATGATCGCATATAAAAAATGGGGGAATAATAGGAAACCCGATAAAAAAAGCGATCATTTTGTTGGAGATTTTTATGTAAAATATAACGAAATGGCGGAGAAGGATGAAAACCTTGAAGATGAAGCTTATAATCTTTTAAGATTGTGGGAAAAAGGGGATAAAGATACCATATCCTTATGGAATAAAATGAATAAGTGGGCTTTAGATGGTTTTAAAGTTACTTTTAAAAAACTTGGTATTTCATTTGATAAGGAATATTTTGAATCAGATTTATATTTAAAAGGGAAGGAAATTATCCTAGACGGACTGAATAAAGGGATCTTTGAAAAAACGGAGGATGGCGCCATTTTTGTAAGGTTTAAAGACAAATATAATCTCCCCGATAAATTTCTAATACGAAGTGATGGTACAACAATTTATATTACCCAAGATATTTACCTTGCTTATAAGAAAAAGGAAGATTTTAATTATGATAGATCCATTTATGTCGTTGCAGACGAACAAAATCAACATTTTAAATGGTTGTTTGCAATATTAGAACTTCTGGGTTTTCAAGAAGATAACTATCATTTATCTTATGGTATGATAGATTTGCCTAGTGGAAAAATGAAAAGTCGAGAGGGAACTGTGGTGGATGGAGATGAAGTCATCGAAGAAGTAGAAAAATTAGCATTAAATGAGGTCAATAAAAGATACCCAGATTTGTCTGAATCTGAAAAATTAACAAGAGCCGAAATTATTGGATTAGCCGCTATTAAGTTTTTTATTTTAAAATACAGCGCAACTAAAGGTTTTATTTTTAGACCGGATGAAAGTATATCATTTGAGGGAGAAACTGGTCCTTATATTCAATATTGCTATGCTAGAATAGAATCTATAATTTTAAAATCAAAGTTAGAATTAACTACAAATGTTAATTGGGACTTATTTACTCATAAAAATGAATTTGATTTAATCAAACAAATGACTTATTTCCCTGAAATCGTAGATTTAGCTGAGGAAACCTATAACGTTCACTTGGTTGCCCAATATTTATTAACTCTGTGCCAAATTTTCAACTCTTTTTATTCTTCATGCCAAGTTATATCAGATAATAAAGAATTAGAAAGCGCAAGATTATTGTTGATAAAATGTGTGCAAATAATTATTAAGATTGGATTAAACATCTTAGGAATAAAAACACTTGATAAAATGTAAAAGGAAAAAGAAAATGAGATTTTTCAACTCCAGTAATGAAATTAATGACGATACTCAATTTGTCATTTTTGGTATACCTTGGGATTATTTAACTTCAATTGATTTGCCTAACTCTTCAATTGCTCCTGAAAAGATCAGAGATGTAACAAATGATATTGGATGGACATCTGAACAAGGGCAACCAATTACTGATTTCAAAATTGCTGATGTAGGAAATATTCCCATAATAAAAGATGATATTGAAAAAAATCTCATTACCATTAAAGAATTTATCAAAAAAATTTATCAAAAAAAAAAGAATATAATCCCAGTTATGATAGGTGGAGATCATTTCTGTTCATATCCAGTAATACAAGTTGTTGGAGATATTTTTGATAAGAAAGATGAATTTGGTGTACTTTTGTTTGATGCACATTTAGATTTTTACCAAGAATGGGATAAAGGGGTTTATTCTCATGCAACTATTTCACATAGAATTTATGATCTAGATTATATTAATAAAAATAATCTTTTAATTGTAGGTGCAAGAGATATTGACATACCTGAATTAGAAATTGCACAATCGGAAGAAATTAAGTATCTAAAAGCTCATGAGCTAATAGATGGACTTGACATTTACGTAAATAAAATAATCAACCATTTCAAAAAATCAAACGTTAAATCCTTATATATTTCTATAGATATTGATGCCTTAGAACCATCTCTTGCCCCTGGTACTGGTTTTGCGATGCCTGGTGGATTTACATATAGAGAGATGTGGCAAATTTTAAGGGAAGTTGCTAAAAATTTTGAGATTGTAGGTTTTGATTTGGTTGAAGTCGCACCTAATTTAGATTTAAAAAATAAAATGACATGTAATTTAGCGGCTAAAATAATTATTGAATTCATTTCTTTTATCTCTAATAAAGATATACGGTGATTTTTATATCTGAAAAGGATTTTAAAGATATGTTAAGAAATATTAATCAGTTTAGAATAACCAACAATACAGATATTATAGAATTAATAAATTCATTAAAAGATACAGGATTTAATGCAAAAAGATTGGCATTAGCTTGTGAAATCTATAAAGATATGGTTAATACCGATGGTTGTGTGAAATTTTTTGGATTAGCTGGAGCTCTAATTCCTGCAGGATTGCAAAAAGTCATTTTTGATTTTTTAAATGATGGATTTATCGATGTGTTGGTGACTACTGGAGCAAATTTGACACATGATTTAGCAGAGGCTTTAGGATATCGACACTTACAAGGAAATCTAGAATCTGTCGAGTTTGATGATAATTTTCTTCACAGAGAGGATATTAATAGAATTTATGATGTATATATGCCAAATAAAGTCTATGAAGGAATTGAAGATTTTGTATCAAAATTGGAAATACCCGACTATAATATGTCAGTCAGCTCTTTTCTAAAATTTGTTGGAAAACAATTACCAAAAAATTCTAACTCAATCTTAAGAGCTTGTTATGATAATGATATCCCTGTTTTTTGTCCCGCTTTTACTGACTCTGGACTAGCAATGCAATTAGGATTTCATAACCAAAAATTAAATTTAAATCATTTCAAGGACATGTTAGAAATGGTGAACCTTGCCTGGGACTCTCAAGTTGCAGGGATTTGCATTGTTGGAGGGGGGGTTCCTAAAAATTTTATAATGCAATCATTACAATTTTGCCCAAATTCTGCTAACTTTGCTATTCAAATTACTATGGACCGACCCGAACCGGGAGGATTAAGTGGCGCCTCATTAAGAGAAGCAATTTCATGGGGGAAAATAAATGAAAATGCAAAATATTCCACTGTTATTTCTGACGCAACTATAGCACTACCAATAATTCTATGGTATTTAAAGAAATCATGTAAATAAAGAGCTTATTTATAGGAAATCTCTTAGTTTTTGGTCAACTGTTTGTGTATCAGTACCAAAGAATGTATCAATAGATTTTTTAAAATCTTTAAATTGAGACACTTCAGATAAATTTTTACCTGCATTCTGGTTTTTAAACTCATTTAATATTTGTGTTAGTAGCGGATGAATAATTTTATGGAGATATTTCTCAATTTTTTTTTCTTTATCCAAAATAGCATAAGAAACCAAAAGCTCAGGCTCAAAACCGTCATCACTCATAATTTTATCATCTGTAAATGTGATTAGGAATTTTTTTCCTTCAAAATATTCAACTTTAGAGAAAGTAGATTGAGCGAAATCTAAAATTGCGGTAAGTAAACCACTTCTTAAATCTGAATCGATTTTCCCCAATGTAGTTTTATGATAACTTTTTTTAACTAAAGTAAAACCTCTGAATAATAAACCAGCTTCTCTAACGACCATTTTAAAGAATTTGAAAAGATTAAAGTAGTTATTTTTTATTTTCTTTCTTTTGAATATTCAGTTCAATATTTAAATTATACCTATTTATTATAATAAATTCTTTGATTCTTTTACTTCTTTTTTTTTTAATTTCTTAGATAAATTTGTTAATGAATTAGCTCTCTATCCCTCGGCTTTATCGTAAAAAATCATTACTATTATTTTTTTCTATAGACCGTCTTTGATTTAAAGAAATGATTTTTATCCTAATTTACTTTAATAATAAGTGAAAAATTTTGTGGTGATTTTATGGAGAGAAAAATTAGCACAGATAAGATCAAATTATGTGCTGAGAATATTACTAATAGCGTAAATATAAAAAAAGATGGCGAGTTCGTTCTTATAAAAGGAGCTGTCTATTGCCAAGAGCTCCTAGAAGAGATAGGTTTAAGTGTTCTTAGAAAAGGAGGAATTCCATATATAACTGCTGTGAGTGATTATTTTGAGGAAACTATGTGGCAAGATGATCAAATTTCTGAGAAAACGTTGGAGATACCCCCAAAACATTATATTGAAATGGTTAAGAATATCGATGCTTATATTGTAATTGAATATCCAGAAGATCCCTTAATTCGTAATAATGCTCCAGAGGAAAAGCTTAAAGCATATCAGAAATCAATTGCTCCAATACGAGACATATTATATGGCTTTAAAGAAGAATATGCTCCAGGGAAAAAATGGTGCTATGCTGCTTGGCCCTCAAAAAAGGCTGCTGATTTCTATAATATTGAATATGATTTATTTGAAAAATTCATTGTTGATGGTATGAGTATTCCATCGGACGAATTAACAAATATTACTACAAACTTAGGAAAATATTTTGTCAATGCAAAAAAAGTTTATGTTACTGATGATTTAGGGACTAACTTTTGGCTTTCAATAGAAAATCGGGCTCGAAATCTCGACGATGGATTACTTTCTGATGAAAAAATAGCATTAGGAGATTTAGGGGGTAATTTACCTGCAGGTGAAGTCTTTTTTCCACCTAATGAAAAACAAGGAGAAGGTAAGCTTTTTTGCCCCTTGACGATTGAGAGATATTCTAATAAAATTATTAAAAATGTAGATCTCACTTTTAAAGACGGTAAATTATTGATTAATAAGATATCAGCAGATAATGATTTAGATCTATTAATAAACGCTTTTAAACAAAGTGAAGAAATAGATAAAAAAAATAATGTTCCAGAACTAAGAACTTATAATGTAGGTGAACTTGGTATTGGTTGTAACCCTGTGATTACTAAGCCGATTGGCTATATATTGACAGATGAAAAAATTAACGGAAGTGTTCATGTTGCTTTTGGATTTAATAAGTCCTTTGGTGGAACATCAGCATCTCAAATGCACTGGGATTTTGTAACCGCTCCAAAAGCTAATATAACAGTAGAATACGTGGACGGCTTTAAAAAAGCAATAATGGAGAATGGAAAATTAATAGTTACATAAAGTTTTTTTTTTATATTTATATTAACATTTGTAATTAGTATAGTTCTTCTAATAATTGAATTAATTTCTTTAAGACTTCTTTTTTGAATGAAATTCGATCTGTTTTGAATTTATACTGCTGAACTTTCAATACATTATCAGTTGAAATGCCTATAAATACCAATCCTACAGGTTTTTCTGGTGTTCCTCCTGTTGGACCAGCAATACCACTTATTCCTATTCCAAGATCAACATTAGAAAGTATTCTTACATTATTTGCTAATTGACTAACAACTTCTTTAGACACAGCACCAAATTTCTCTAATATTAGTGGATCAACATTTAATAAATCTATTTTAGTCTGATTACTGTAACAAACAATTCCTCTTTCAAATACCTTCGATGCTCCAGAAATATTAGTAAACATATGTGAAATAAAACCACCTGTACAAGATTCTGCGATTGCTATTTTTATTTCCATATCAGTAAAATCTCTTAATAATTTTGAGATTCTTTCTAAAATATCCATGGTTTCACTCATGTAAATATTTATTACCAGTTGTTATTATTAATATAAAATAATAACAAATAAAAATAAATAAAAAAATAATATTCTATACTTTTGAAAAATATTGCATTAATAACAGAATAAGCGAGTGATATTAATGGGAAAAGATGATGTTGCAAAAGGATTTGTATTCAAAATAACTGTAATAGGCAATGGAGCAGTTGGGAAGACTTCCCTAATTAAAAAATATACTCAAGGAAGTTTCCAAAAAGATTATATTAAGACATTAGGAGCCCAATTCTCTAAATATGATGAAGAAATCGAAGGAGATAATTGTAAGTTATTTTTTTGGGATATTGCAGGACAGCGGGAATTTGATTTCATGCGACCTACATTTTATAAGGGGAGTAAAGCGGCAATCATAGTATTCTCCCACACTGATGAAGAAAGTTTTAATCAAATAGCAGAATGGCATGAAGATATTAAAAAATATACGGGAGAACTACCTATTGTTTTGTTTGGTAATAAAACAGATTTAGTTGATGAAAAAGATTTAAACGATAATAAAGTAAAAAAAATTGTAAATGAAAGAAACTTTCTTGGTTATTATAAAACATCAGCAAAAACAGGACAAGGGGTATTCGAGGCATTCCAAGCGATCATAAAAGAGTTATATAATAAATATAAAGAAGAATAGAAAATGTATGAAGATATCGACCAAGGATATCCAAAGATTTTATTTTTTTCATCAAATCATTGTGCACCTTGCATACCTGTGGAAGAAAAGTTAAAGAGAATAAATATATCATTGTTCGGAAAAAAATTAAGAATTGAAAAAATCTCGATTGATTTGGAGGAAAACCGTCAGTTAACTCTAGAATATCGTATTACTTCTGTTCCTACATTAATCATTGCAGATAAGAGATTATGTGTAAACATACAAGAAGAGGAGATTATTGATGCGATTCTTTATGCGTTTATATCTTCAGTTAAAATATAAAAAAAAAAGTAAAATAAAAATAAAAAAAGTGAAATTTGATGGATAGGCAATTACTCTCTAAAATTCTCGTTCAAATGAAAAAGAATTTAAAAGAGGGCAAAGATATTGGTGATATGAAAGTTGGAGCTCTATTAGCTTTGGGACATCAACTAGAAGCAATCTTTTACTACTTAGGGCATGAATTAGGGACAATTTTGAAAATTAAATCTGTGAAAGATGTAACTCAAATTCCAGATGAATTAAAACGAATAATAAGCGAGTATAACCTTGGAAAAGTTGAGATCACTGAAAGCACAGAAGAAATTGTTCAATTAAATTTAAGAGATCACTCATCCATAAAAGATCTAATGAAAAAAGGTATTAAAACTGCAGGAAGTTTTTGTTCATTTGAAGCAGGATTGTTAGCAGGAGTTGTAGAAAAGTTAAGTGATCGTCATTGTTTTGCTCAAGAACTTGGATGTAGTTTGCAGACTGGTGAGAATTATTGTGAGTTTATGATAGTCTTTCAATCCCAAGATTAAATTAAGTTAAACCAATTTTTTTGTAATTCCTTTTTTTAATAGTAGAATTTCTGGATTATTTTAGTTCTATATACATTTTTAAAGTGTAATTAGAAAATTATTAATAAGTATAAACTATACTTTGAATATAAAATAAAATTCTAACTCTTTTACTGTGTGATGGCTAATGTCATATATTTTAAAAATAGTTTTGCTTGGAGAAGCAAATGTAGGTAAAACATCACTTGTTTATAGGTTCATTGAAGATAAGTTCAGAGAAAATTACAAAAGTACATTAGGAGTTAATCTTTTAAAGAAAGATATGAATGTTGAAGGGTATGGTGATGTTTCTGCCCAAATCTGGGATTTAGGGGGTCAAGAATCGTTTAAATCCTTGAGGAGTCTATATCTGGAGGGTGCCAATGGTGCTTTCGTCGTTTATGACATGACTAGCAATAAAAGTTTTGAAAAACTTGGAGAATGGATACAAAGTTTTAGAGATGCTAGAGGTAATGCTCCTATGGTACTTATAGGAAATAAATCCGACCTGGAAAAGCAAATCAGAATAACTGAAAGCGAATCACTTGAGTATGCAAGCGTAAATAACATGGGGATGATTATTACTTCAGCTAAAACTGGCCAAAATGTTGAACAAGCTTTTCTAGAATTAACAAAACGAATATTAGACCAGATCTCAGAAAATTCTTAAATTGTTTTGATGACAAATTCTTTTCTTTATTCATTTTTGAAAAATTTATATATGACTCTCAATATTTTGTGATTTTAGCACTATTTATTTTTAAATCTACCACCTTTATAAAGGAGGATTTATTTAAATAAAATTAACAAAAAAACCTTGAAATAAAGAGTTTTATTATTTTTATAAATTTAAAGCACAATTATCACTTATTTTTATCATGTCAGATGAAGAGTTTGATGATGAATTTGACGATTTAGAAGACGAAGAGGATGAAGAGGAAGAATTTGAAGGCGAAGGTGAGGAAGGTGAATACGATTATGAAACAGACTTAGATTATAAAATTGAAAATGTTGTTGCGACAGTTACAGTAGAAATAACAGAGAAAATAGATCTAAATCAAATTGCAAGACGTCATGCAGAAGTGGAATATAATCCAGAGCGTTTTCCTGGTCTTGTAATGCGTATTGAAAAACCTCGTGCTACAATTTTGATATTTTCTACTGGAAAAATGGTGGTTACTGGACTTAGGCAAGCAGCAGAAGCAGAACGAGTAGTTGACAAGGTCGTCAAAAATATTAGAAAAGCAGGAATTAAGTTAGCAAATCCAGAAATTACAATTCAAAACATTGTAGCTTCAGGAGATCTTCATACAAATATAGATCTTAATATGGCTGCAATTGTTATGGAATTTGCGATGTATGAGCCAGAAGTTTTTCCTGGTTTAATTTATCGGATGCAGGATCCGAAAACAGTGTTTTTAATTTTTTCTACTGGGAGAATTGTATGTACAGGTGCAAAACAAAAAGAAATAGTTAGAGATGCTGTCTTAAAATTAAATCAGCAAGTTAGAGAGCTCGGCGTGGCAAAAAAAGATATTGGAGATTCTGAATATCAAGATATAACTTTTATCTAATTTATTTTTTATCTTATTTATATTTGGAAAATGGAACTTTAGTGGTTCTTCGTTCTAGATTATTCTTTTTTTGCTAATTGCGTTAATAGAATTAATATATTCGTTATATAATGTGTTGATTAATTTTTTTTCTCTAGCTTTAGTAATAGCAAAAAGAAATAGCTGATTCAATGTGACTTGATTACTTAATTTATAAATATCCTCTTCCAATCCAATTAAATCACTATATTGGTCAAGAAAGTTGCACAAAATATATCTATTTTCATTTTTCATATTAATTTTATTCAAAGTTCCAAACATCTTCAAGATCAAGGGTGTTTGGTACTTGATTTGACTATGGCGTATTGAGTGAAATAATTTAAGGTGTTCGAAATTTTTTAGCGGAACCGACATAAATTAAATAATACGTAAGAAATTTTTGAAAAGAAGTAATATCAAGGTAATATCAAGAAATTTGGAAAAATTAACTTTAGACTATTGTTTTAAAATCCATATTCAAATCCTTTAAATTCGTAGGTTGGGGGCAAAAACTCATGTTCAACTTTCGCGACTTGAGCTTGCCTAGGACCTCGTTTAGAAAACTCTAATAATTCAATTAATTTATCATAAGGCCCTTCAGCTTCTATATAAACTGACCCATCAGGTAAATTTTTAACTAATCCTTTCAAACCCAACCTTCGAGCAACTTTTCTAGTAGTATAGCGGAAAAATACGCCTTGTACATATCCAAAAACTTTAATTTTAATCCTAGAAACTTTCATACTTTTAAATAATAGAAATCTGTTTCAGAATTATATCCAACAACATCAATCTTTACAAGGGTTTCAAGGACGCTTAATAACCACTGTTTTTTAGTCTTTATTACTTTTATAAATTCTTCAAGTGATACTTGATCTTTAATTGCTAATAAAAATAGGATCTTGCTTTTTACAGGTAAATGATTTGTTTTTGTTATGAAATCGAATTTTACTTCATAATCATATTCTCTTGTCTTAAGGAGAGCAACTTCATTGCTTAATTTTGTTATTACTTCATCAGTTGTCCGAAATGCATCTAAACTGATGTGAAACATTGCCTCTAGATTTTCTTTTAATTTCTCCTCTCCTGATAACTTATCAATCTCTTTATTAAATTTTTCGAGAATTTCTAAGTAGTCATTACCATCATCAAATCTGCTTAATACTAAAACGACAATTATCTCCTTATTCTCATTATAATAAGAAACGGAGTTCCAGTTTTTTTCTTCTGTAATAATATAAGATTCAGTAAAATTATGTGATATTGTTATTTGTTGGACAACTGGATTAGGAACTTCTAAGTCTTCAGGGAATTTTAAATAAACTATCCCTCCCTCAACTTCGTCCCATCTAATTAAAAAAATCCCGTTTGGCATACAAATTCTAATAAAAAAAATTTATTTGTTATTAAAAGTATAAGTTTTATTTACTTAATTAATCAATTATGATATCGTAATATATATATTTGACCGCAAGTAGTTTAATAAACCCAGACTTAGAATGATTAACTAAAAAAATAAATAATACAATATTGATCTGTCACGTAGAGGATAAGATATGACTGTTTTTTATGTATATGTTTTAGAAGTCATGGCTCAAAATGGAAAAAAAAGATATTATACGGGATATACGAACAATCTCTATAGAAGATGGCACGAACATCGAAATGGAGCAGGGGCCAAGTTTTGTCGTGGTAAAAAGCTTATAGAGTTAAAATATTTTGAAACTTATCCAACTAGAAAGGAAGCTATGAGAAGAGAATTGGAAATCAAATCTTTTTCAAGGCAACAAAAACGAGAGTTAATAAATAGCTTAAATCCTAATATAATTTAGTTGATATCATAGTTGATAAATAAGAATTTTTTAATCTGTTTAGTAGGATTACCTGCTTCAGGTAAAAGTACATTTGCTAATTTATTAAAAAAAGCTTTAAACAAGAAGTACAGTTCTTTTGAAGTTAAAATAATTGATCCAGACATAATTAGGCAGAACCTGACTTCAAACAAATTCGAATATAATAAAGAACCACTTGTTAGAAACAAAAATTTGGAAATTATTAGAAGGGAGTTAAGACAAGGTCACATTATAATAA
Organism: Promethearchaeota archaeon; assembly: GCA_048938855.1. Classification (GTDB taxonomy): domain Archaea; phylum Asgardarchaeota; class Lokiarchaeia; order Sigyniarchaeales; family SOKP01; genus Loki-b32. The sequence continues at coordinate 18,204 of JBHLLT010000021.1, read as the reverse complement.
GTGATGATTTAAATTACTATGCTAGTATGAGACATGATTTGAAAGAAATCACCGATGATCTCCATCTAGATTTGTTTGTAGTTCATATCGCAACCCCAATCGAATTCTGTATTAAGTGGAATGAAAAGAGAGGAAAACCTATTCCAAATGAGGTTATTCAGAAAATAGACAATAAATTTGATATGTTTAATAAATATAGTTGGGATAAACCTATTGCTACTTATAATCTCTCAGATATCTCTGATCTTAGCGAAGTAATTAAAGATTTTTTATCTTTATTAGAAGATCAGATGAATCCTCAAAAATCAAATGTAAATAAAGAAAACATCGACAATATTAATCTTTTATATAATGAAAATTTAGATAAAATCACTAGAGTTTATGTAGGAACCCTGATATTAAAATCAGATTTTAAATATTTCAAAAATGAGATTTTAAAATTAAGAAGAGCATTCATAAAAAGAAATAAAAATAAAAAGTTAGGGGAATCAGAAGTACTGAATAATTTTAAAAAATATTTAAAAAAAAATCTAAATAGAGAATTTTCATAAATCTTTTTTAAGCGGACATTTTTGAATATTAAAGAAAAAGAAAATAAACCATTAATTCTTTAATTACTTGAAAAATTTTATTTTTAAAAATATGAATAACTTCGTAAATAATAAAAATGTCAGAAGGAAATATTACAATTAAGAACTCTAAACTCAGAATTGAGAGATTAGATAAAAGTCGAAGTGGACGCTCTCTTTGTTATATTGATCAAGATATAATGTTTGAATTAGGTTTAAACACAGGAGATATTGTTGAAATTAGAGGTAAAAAAAAAACTACTGGTATTGCTGTTTCTTCAGGCTCAGATAGAGGTAAGGGGATTATAAGACTTGATGGGCTTCAACGATTGAATGCGGGAGCAACTATAGGGGAATATGTTACTCTTAGACTTGCTGATGTGTATCCTGCAACCGAAATTGTATTGACTCCTACTCGTCCAAATATCGATTTAAAAAGGCAAGCAGAGGCAATAAAGGGAAAATTAATTGATAAACCTGTAGTCATTGGTGACATTGTTGATGTATTGGGAACATTTGTTCAAAGAGAAGATAGTGATAATCCAATGTCTGAGATCATGAAAATGTTTCCCTTTGGGGCTAAAAAAAGACCCACATTAGGAACATTAAGATTAATTGTTGAAAATTCAAAACCTTCTGATAGAGTAGTTAAAATTACTCGGGATACAATAATAAAAGTTAATAAGAGAGTAGCAGTTCTTAATATTTCTGGGGGAGTTGTTACTTACGATGATGTTGGAGGTTTAACGGATGAAATCCAAAGAATTAGAGAAATGGTTGAATTACCTTTAAAGCATCCTGAATTGTTTCATCGTTTGAATATTGATCCCCCTAAAGGTGTATTATTTCATGGTCCTTCTGGAACAGGTAAAACCCTTATGGCGAAAGCCGTTTCACAAGAATCAAATGCCAACTTCATAACAATCAATGGTCCTGAGATAATGAGTAAATTTTATGGTGCTAGTGAGGGTAGGTTAAGAGAAATTTTTAGAGAAGCAGAAGAAAGTGCTCCATCTATAATTTTTATTGATGAAATAGATTCTATTGCCCCAAAAAGAGTTGATACATCAGGTGAAGTAGAGAGACGTGTAGTTTCTCAGTTATTATCTTTAATGGATGGCTTACGTGGTAGAGGAGAAATAATTTGCGTTGGTGCTACAAATAGAGTTAATGCAATTGATGAGGCTTTAAGAAGACCAGGGAGATTTGATCGTGAAATTGAGTTTGGTGTACCAAATGTCAAAGGAAGAAAAGAAATATTTCAAATACACACAAGGGGAATGCCACTGGAAGAAGATATTAAATTGGACGATTATGCTGAAATAACCCATGGGTTTGTTGGTGCAGATATTATGGCAGTATGCCGAGAAGCTGCGATGCATGCACTTAGAAGAATCTTACCAAAGATCAATTTAGATGAACCAATCCCTAGTGAAATAATTCAAGAAATAAAGATCCAAAATGATGACTTTATTCAAGCTTTAAATATGATTGAGCCTTCTGCGATGCGAGAAGTTATGGTAGAAATTCCTGATATAAGTTGGGATGATGTTGGAGGTCTGAATGAAATAAAAAATGAGTTAAAAGAAGCGGTTGAATGGCCATTAAAATATCCTAAATTATTTGAAAAAGCGGGCATTCGTCCCTTGAATGGGATACTCCTCTTTGGACCACCAGGGTGTGGAAAAACACTTTTAGCTAAAGCAATCGCCACAGAAACAAAGACAAATTTCATAACCGTAAAAGGTCCAGAATTATTTTCTAAATGGGTTGGTGAAAGCGAAAGATCAGTAAGAAATATCTTTAGAAAAGCTAGACAAGCAGCTCCTTCAATTATTTATTTTGATGAAATTGATGCAATATCCTCCATCAGAGGGATAAGCGAAAGTACGGCTCTAAGAGATTCAATTGTAAATCAGATACTAGTTGAAATGGATGGAATCGAAAATCGAAAAAGTATTGTTGTTATAGCGAGTACAAATCGACCGGATATGGTAGATTCAGCATTATTAAGACCTGGAAGACTGGATAGATTATTATATGTTGAAGCTCCTGATATTAAAGAAAGAGAATCTATATTAAAAGTTCATACTAAAAATATGCCTTTAGCTGATGATGTTTCATTAAAACATATTGCTCAAGCTACAGAAGGATATAGTGGTGCTGATTTAGAAAACGTATGTCGCGAAGCAGGAATGCAAGCTATTCGAGAAAATTTAAACGATTTAGAAAATATTGAACAAAAACACTTTGATTTCGCGTTATCAAAAATTAATTCAACATTACCAAAAGAAGTAATTGAAAAATACGTGAATATGGCAAAGGAAATAACAAAATCAAGGAATATTCAAGAATCTAAAGCTGATTTATATAGATAATTGATACCTCAATATTCTATTTCGTATCTTTATTCATATCTTATTCATTTAAGAAATGAATTTTATAAAATTTATAAAAAACTTTAGTTAATTATAATTAATCAAATAATTTTATTGATAGAGAAATGAGTGAAATTAAAATAAATTGGAAAGGTCATGTGAGGAAGTATCAAGCTGCTATGGAGGAATTAGGCATTGATTTCTGTGTACTTACTCGTGTAAAATCTATCACTTATCTGTCTGGTTGCTTTGTACCTTGGAAAAGTTATATATTTTTACCAAAAGAAGGCGCTGGAGAACCTATCCTTTACACTGTCCTTTTAGATGTAGAACGTGTCAAAGCTGAAGGTCAATTAAAGACCGAGGGGTGGGGGCCAATCAAAGGTTTTTTTTGGGAGAAAAAAATTCAAAAAGCAGCAAAAAAAGTAGGTGTATATAACCCGAAAGGATCACCACCAAGAATTGGAGTAGAATTGGGTGTTGATATCTGTGTAACTGGACAAATGCTTAACTATACTGAAGGGGATTTACTAAAAAATATATTCCCAGGATGCGAATTAGTGGATTTTAATGAAAAAACTGAACGAATACAATTCATTAAAGAACCTGAAGAGATCGCTATGTTGCGTAAAGCCTCAGAAATTACTGATATAGGTCAAAAGGTTGTAAAAGAGACTTTATTAGAACGTCCAGAGGGGAAAATTTTTACTGAAAATGAAATTGCGGGTATAGGAACATTGGCTATGAGAAAAAAAGGGAGCAATTATGATTGGACATTTACAGGTAATCAGGAAATAGGTTCAGGATATCGAGCGTCTTGGACTTTTAATGGGTGCACTCCGGCTACAAATAAAGAGGTTAAGGAAGGTGAATCTCTGTTAGTGGATTTACATAGCGAATACGGATGTTATCTTGGAGATTTGAGCCATAATTACATTTTAGGGAAATGTCCATCAGATCTTAAAGCATTTAATGATGTCTATGAACAATTATGTTATACATTGATAGATAACATGTATCCAGGAAATACATTTGAGGATTGTTACCAACAAGTCAGGAAAGTAGCTGAAAAATCAGGATATGAGAATGATTTATTCTTTGGTATTGGTCATGGTATAGGTTGTATAGGTAATGAATCCTGGCCTGTTGTTATTCCCCAAAAAGGATGGGGATCAATGATTTTTGAAGAAAACATGGTAGAAATTGCAGCGATAGTATTCAATCGTCCTAGTTTAGGTGGTCTTCGACTTGAGTCACCAACCCTTGTTACAAGCAAGGGTGCCGAGGTACTCCCGAAAACACAATTTGAGGTAGATTATGTATAGATTTGATAACTTATTTACGGAGTTAATTTTATCTAAATTATTCTAACAAAAATTTTCTATTTGCTATGGAATTATCTAATTCTCAAAAAGAAGAATTAATCAAAATTTTAAAGAAATTAATTCAGATTCCCACTGAAAATCCCCCTGGAAATACTGAAGAAGTGGTTAACTATTTAATCACTGAAGTTTTCAGCGATAAAGAGGGTTTTCATAATGAAGTTATTACTCATATAAAGAATGGTGTAACGCTTCATAATTTGGTTGCTAAAATTGGAACTGGGAAAAAGAAAATAGTGTTATCAGGGCATTTTGATGTAGTGACTGTTGGGGATCAGACGATATGGACATATCCCCCCTTTTCTGCTAAAGTTTCTGATGGAAAAATATATGGACGAGGTTCTGCTGATATGAAAGGAGGTATAACCTCTCTAATAGGAGTAATGAAAGTTTTAAAATCAGATCCCTATTTTATGAAGAATTATGAATTGATTTTTCTTGGTAGTGCTGATGAAGAAGCAGGAATGTCCGGTGCTGATTTACTTACGAAAAAAGGATATGTTAAGAACGTTGATTTAATAATTGTAGCTGAACCTACAAATTTAAATATTGGGGTTGCTGAAAAAGGTTTATTATGGGTGACTATACATGTAACTGGGAAATCAGCTCACGGATCTATGCCTCAAGAGGGTCATAATGCTATAGAAGGTTTACTAAAGATTATTCCTAAAATTTATAGCTGTATAGGAGATAAATCTAATAAGATTTTAGGAAGATCGACCATAAATATTGGAAAAATTCAAGGAGGCACTAAAATAAATATTGTTCCTGATTATGCTGATTTAGAAATTGATTTCAGATTGATACCCGAACAGAAACAGGATACAGTAATAGATAATTTGAGAAAAATTCAATTAGAGCCTTATTCTATAGACGTTGAAATTACAAACTCATTAAACTCTTTGTTGACTGACATAAATCATCCATTCGTCCAAAATTTGAAAAAAATAACGAATTCAGAATATATTGGTTTACCTTATGCTACTGATGCTTGTAAATATATAAGTCTTACAAATTTTATACCTTTTGTAATATTTGGCCCTGGAAATCCAAATATCATTCATAAAATAAATGAATATGTCTCAATAGAGGATATTTTCAAAGCGACTGAATTATTAACTAACGCATTAATACAAACTTTTGGTAAATAAAAAGTATTATTTATAATTTTTGGATGAATAACTCAATTCTATTCATTGCTTCCTCAAGTTGTTCCAATGCAGTTGCATATGAAATTCTTATCATATTGTCTGAGAATGAGCCAAAAATGTTTCCAGGAACGACAGCTACCGCTTGATCTTTCATAATTCTCTGTGAAAATTCAGAACCACTCAAATTATATTTCTCCGTAGATGGCATTATATAAAACGCTCCATTTGGTTTTAATACATCAAAACCTATCTCAGTAAGTCTATTATATACTAAATTACGTCGTTTCTCAAAACTCTCCCATATTTCCTTAAAAAAATCCAAACCCATTTTAAGTGCTTCAATATAACCATACTGAGCTGCATGATTAGTACCAGCAATGGTGTATTGATGAAATTTTTCCATTAAATTGATTATTTCTTTAGAAGCGATAGCATAACCTAATCTAAATCCTGTGGCAGAAAATAATTTTGACATAGCATTTACTGTTACGGTTCTCTCAAACATACCATCTAAAGAAGCAGGACTTATATGTTTTAATCCATCATATATATAATTTTCATAAACCTCATCAGTAATCAAATACAAGTCATTTTCTATAATTATATCCACTATTTCTTTTAAATCATTTTGCTTTAACGCATACCCAGTAGGATTGTTAGGAGTATTAATCAAGATTGCTTTAGTTTTATTTGAAATTGAGGTTTTTATTTTTTCTATATTAGGACTAAAATCTTTATTACGCGCAATTTCTATTACCTTAACTCCAAAAAACGAAGCACAGTAAAAATAGGATACAAAATTCGGTGATGAGATGATTAACTCATCTCCAGGGTTAAAAATCGAAGCATAAGCTAAAGTAACTGCTTGACTCGCTCCATTAGTAACAATAATATTATCACTCCAGTTAATATCAATATGATTAAATTTGCGTGTTTTCTTCTCTATTAATTTTAATAACTCTGGAACACCTCTAGTAGGGGCATACATAGTGATATTCTTTTTTAATGCTTCAATATTTCCTTGTATTACCGGTTCTGGTGTTCTAAAATCTGGTTGCCCAATCCCGAGACTAATAACATCTGATCGACCTGAGGCAAGATCAAATAACTCTCTTATAGCAGATTTTGGAGCCTTTACTAATCTTTGAGAGGTTTCTTTCATAATCTTCCCTTAATATATGTCTCTTATTAAGGTTTGTTGAAAATTTATTGATACAAGAAAGAGTTATGCGAGACTATTAAAACTTATTAAATCTCTACACCATGATTGTTTAAGATTTGATTCACTAAAAGTGAAAAGGCTTCTTCAATATTTTCTCCCATTTTTGCACTTGTCTCAATAAAGTGGCTAGCTTTGATTTTATTCGCTATCTCTTTTCCCCGCTCTTTTGTTACTGTTCTTTGGTCAGCTAAATCAGATTTATTTCCTATTAAGATATATGCTCCCTCTTTTTTAACAAATTTCTTAAAATCTCGTAACCATTTAGAATTTATACTATCAAAAGTACTATAACGAGTCACATCATAAACAAGTAACGCACCTTGACATCCTTGAAAATACATGCTGCGCACAACTTGATATTTCTCCTGCCCCGCGAGGTCCCACATTATCAATCGAACCTTTGTGTTATTTAGATTGACATCTTTCCTCACAATATTTGCTCCTAGCGTCGCACGGTAATCTTCTGAAAATGAATTTTCCACAAATCGATTTATCAAAGATGTTTTGCCTACCGCAGCATCTCCTAAAATAACTATTTTGTACACGAATTCTCGATCGAAATTAGTTTCTTCGGTTGTCATTGTGCAATTTAATATTTTGTTATAGGAATATATAATACTTTTTTCAATTTTTTAAAAATTACATATTATTTGAGAATTGGATTTCTTTTATTAAATCTAATTATAACTTAAATTTCGTTTTTTACTTATTTAATATTTTTGACAATTTTTAACTTAACTATAAACGTGTTATGAGAGGGATTATTTACGTTATTTAATTCTCTATCATAAATAACTCTGTGCTCTGATGGTAAGGATTTTTGTAATGAATTGAATAAGAAGCCTTTGAATAAATCACAAGGAACTCCAATCTCAGAACAAAAGATACATCGCTCTACACTTATAGAGATTTCATTTTCACAATTTCCAATAATACTTACTTTCCAATCTGTCATAATAAAAGAATTTATCTCATGGATAATTTCTTCAAATCTTTTTCCAAAAGGGAATAAATAAAATGAAAATTTCTTTCCGATTTCAAAAAGGAGATCAGAGGACTCATATAATAGACAATTTTGAGCAGATATGATTTTTTTAAAAGAGAAAAAATCTAATGTATCATTAGGATCTTTATCTCTTAGATCTTTAATGTGCATCATTCCTGCTTCTTTCAAAATTGATTTCATCCCATCATAATCAAGTATATCATGATAGGCTTGGAGTAGTGCTACTACTACTTTATTTTTTACAAATCCTTTATAATCTCCAATCATAACTGTTTATTTTGGATTATTAATTAATCACATATTTATTTTTATTAATTTTCCTTAAAGATTACACCATTTCTCTTTAGGATATGTATTACCAATTTTTTAAAGGCTTCCTCAACATTATCACCATACTTTGCACATGTTTCTATAAACTCAGCAGCATTAATTTCTTCAGATAGAGCTTTTCCTTCTTCAAAAGATACGTTACTTGATTCTTTTAAATCCGATTTATTACCTATTAAAATATAAACACCATTAGGTCTGCTGAATTTTTTAAAATCTTCTAACCATTTTGTTTTAATTTGACTAAATGATGAGTAATGTGTTATATCATAAACTAGAAATGCTCCAACACATCCTTGAAAAAAGTTCTGACGCGTTAGTTCATATTTATCTTGCCCTGCTATGTCCCATAAGAGTAAACGAATTCTGGAATTGATTTCTTTAATTCTTACATCTTTTGATACAATATTTACTCCTAGTGTTGGAGAGTAGTCTTCCTTAAATGAATTACTGATGTATTTATTAATCAAGGACGTTTTTCCTACAGCGGGATCTCCTAATATTGCTAGTTTTAATGCCCACTCTTTATTTTTTTTTTCTCCCATTAAATTTTACACCATTATCATAATTCTAATAATGATAGATTAAATTGAGGATCTTCAGCACGTAGTAATTTTTGGTCAAGTTCAATTATTTTGACCTCACCAGTAACAGAAACTATACTTGGTTGAGTGAGATGTCCCCCTATTACGGTATAATCACTTCTTCCTAAAGATACATGTAAATGAATAACAGGATCCTTATCCTTGAAAGATAAATTTCCTATACAACTTATCAGTTCGACATATTCTTCAAATGTTTTTAAATTATAGTTCTTAGAATTAATATTATAAAATCCTATTGTGAATTTTTTTAATGCACCAATGCAGTTTATAATACCAGATTTAACATCGTAATTTTTAACTAAGGTAATGATTGAATCTATTAAATCCTCATTAGGTTCAACTTTTGCAACAATTATACGTTTTGACTTCGTTTCGATACTTTTCATCTTTACTTTAATTTCCTTATTCCTTTATTGATATGAAAGACTTCTTATAAAATAGATATATCTAGTATACACATAGTATACATGGTTCTTAAAAGATCTTTAGAAATTATTGAATATATTTTATAGATTAGATAATTTTATGTTTTTTATATTTGAGCTAATTAAGAGATTTTCATGCATTTGCGACGAATTAATATTTTGATTATAATTCAAAAAATTATTTATATTAAATTTTTATAACCTTAATTAGAAGAATCATAGATGTGAATTAATATGCTAGAGAAAGTAATAATATCAGACGTAGAATTATTATTATCTGAACCAGCTCAAGTTGATATGGAATGGGTTGGAAATGATGATTTAATAAACCAATTGAAAGCAGCGTGGATGGTTGTTGATAAAGATGATTTACCTTTAAATCCTCGTATTCTTGGAAAACCGGGAGTGGGAAAAACAACACTTGCTTACGCTGCGGGTAAAAGATTAGAAAAAGAGGTATATATGTTTCAATGTACTATGGATACTCGCCCTGAAGATTTATTAATCAGTCCTGTTATTGCTTCAGATAATAAAATAGCATATGTAGCAAGTTCTTTAGTCTCTGCTATGATTAAAGGAGGAGTATGTTTATTAGATGAAGGAAATAGAATGAGTGAAAAAAGTTGGGCGTCATTAGCTCCTTTAATGGATAAAAGACGTTATGTTGAGAGTATAATTGCTGGAATTCGAATTTATGCACATCCAGAATTTCGGCTTTGTGTCACTATGAATGCGGATGCGTCAACATATGAGATTCCAGAATATATCCAATCTCGTCTACAACCTAAAATCTACATCGAATTTCCTAATAAAGTTGATGAGCTTAAAATTCTGAAATATAATTTACCCTTTGCCTCAAAGGAAATATTAGAATATTGCGTAGAATTCCTTCAGAATGCTCATATACATGACGAACCATATACAGTCAGAGATGGGATTAATATTTTAAGATATTATATCAAAACAAGACTGATGTGTAAAGAAAATGAAGATGAGATAGATAAAACTGCTTTTGAAAATTCTGTGATTAAGATATTAGAAGAAGCTGCTCTAAAATATTTACCAGAAAATTATAAAGAGTTTTTAAAACAACAAAGCGAGTCCTTTGAATTTAGGATTTTTAAGGATATTGATGAGGCTCAAAATTATTATGATAAATTTGTAAATAAACCTGACAAAGATTCAAATGGATGAGAATCCTTATATAAAATTTAAAAATATTTTTGTAATTCCTACATTTCATTCTCGTATTGAGTTCGCGAAATTAGTTCGTACAGCATTATTTAAAGCATTTCCTGACGTAATAGCTGTTGAATTACCAAATAATATTCAAGAAGAAGTTATTGAAGCTGTTGATAGATTACCCTATTTATCATTAATTGGATATGCTGACAGTTTAAACCCATCAAAATTAAATTTTATACCAATAGATCCAGGAGATTCAATTATAGAAGCTATAAGAATTGGACTTGAGCATAATATACCCATTGAATTCATAGATCTTTCAGTTTCAGAGTATTTACCACCAAGTTTCAGACTTCCTGATGATTATGCTATTAATCATATTGGCCTTCAGAAATTTTATCATCATATATCTGATTATTTCGAAGAAAAATTTAAAAAAAAGAAAGAAAAACTCAGAAAAAATGTAATTTTGGAAGATTTCCTTAAAAATCAAGATCAATTTGATGCAAATTATGACCACACTCAAAAAGATATTCTTAGAGAAAAATATATGGCTGCTCATCTTTTAAAAATGATGCCTTTATATCACAGAATTTTGCTTATTGTTGGTATGGCTCATTGGGAAAACATCAAATATTATTTAGACAATCCAGAACAATTACACGATATCAATTTAGATTTAATTCCTCATAAATATGTAAAAATTTACAATATAAGGAGTTCTGATGCTAGATACCTTTTGAGAGAATTACCATATCATACTTACAAATGGTTGAAGTTCAGAAAGCAGTTTTCTAAAGAACTCTTAGAAGATATAGAATCTCCTGAGGAGCTCTATAAGATATTTAGTAGTTATGATAAAAAGGAGTTGATAAGGAACATTTTAATTAAAGCTAAATATCAATATGAGCAAGAATTCAAAGAATTTGTAGATCTCCATAAGCTTAAAACCTTATTTCAATATACTAGGAATCTTTCTATAGCAGAAAAAAGATTATTACCCAATTTATTTCAATTATTAGTTGCTTCGAAAAACATAATTGATGATGATTATGCATGGAAAGTTTTAGAAGAGGCGATAAAATATCCGTATAATGATGAAAGTGACAATTATGAAACTTTGAAGATGTCTTTAGAAGGAGGATATGATCCAAGTGGTAGATATGTAAAATTAAGAAGGCACCACCCATACAGTTATGGAGAAGAAAAAGAGATTCCTTTGAAGGAAAGACCTGAAGAAAAATATCCAGGTGAATGGAAAAATAAATGGGAAGAAGGCAAAGACTACACAGTTTCTTGGCCTCCAGAGGATATTTTAGAAGAAGATTATTTTGCTTTTATTAGAAAAAAAACAATTAAAGATTTAAAAAATCAGAGAATTAAAATAGAGGAATTTAAATCCAGTTTAATGGATGGAATAGCGATCAAGGAAACTATTCGGAATTGGGCTTTCAAAAAAAAAATTTATGTACAAAACATTCAACAAATCCAAGGTAAAATCGATACTATAATTGTTATATTTGATAAGGATGATGGAGAACAAGAAAAATATCCCTATAAATTGACTTGGTGGGCAGAACATGATAGAGAGAGTGACATGGCATTCTATTCTACAAACCCTGGAGATTATATTATCGGTCCTGGGATTACACATGTAGAAGTTGGAGGGTTGCTGTCAATCTTTCCAGCTAAATTTATAAGATCTATTTTTGACCCTTATTTTGACAATGAATATAAAGACACAAAAAATAAAGCAGAACGTCTACTAAAGGCAGCTATTAATTATTCAAAAGAACGTTATATAGCGTATGTAGCAAAAGAACCCCCTCGTAGATATTTCTATTCATTAGCAGGAGTTAAAAATCGCGAATTGGTTTATATTCCTATTGATAATTTTAGTAAGGAGTCACTAAAAACAATCAAACATATTCATATCCTAGCAGGAAGGGATAAAAGAAAAATTGCGCATAACTATATATTTTTGGATTAAAGTTAAAAAAATTAGTAAAATACCGTAATATTTTTTAGAGCATTTTACTTTATTTAAAATATAAAGTGGATGTGGAAGCTATGAATATTATCAGTAAATTCTTAGGTTTTGTAAAAAATATAATTATGATCATATCCACGATTATTATTATCTAAATTCATTTATTTATGAAGTGAATTTTCTTAGCTTTTGTTTCCACATCCTGCTTCATGAATAAAGCTTTCGACATTTATGATATAAACTAAAATATGTTAATTAAATTATTTTTTTAAAATTTTTAAGTTAAAATGATTGAGATTGAAAAATAAGTAAGATAGGTGTTTAAAATATCATATATTGAAAAGGAAATAGAACTTATAGATTTTTGGAAGGATAACAAAATATTTGAAGAAAGTGTGGAGCAAAGACCTAAAGATAATCCTTATATATTTTATGATGGGCCTCCATTTGCTACTGGGTTACCTCAACATGGCAATATATTAAGCATTGTAACAAAAGATGTATTCCCAAGATATTGGACAATGAAAGGACATCGTTGTGAGAGGAGATGGGGTTGGGATTGTCATGGGCTTCCTATAGAAAGTGTTTGTGAAAAAGCTTTAAATATAAGGCAGAAGAATGAAATTTATCAGATGGGTGTTGAAGAATTTAATGAATTTTGTCGATCAAAAGTGCTTTGGTATGCTAATGAATGGAAAAAAACTGTTGATCGAATGGGTAAGTGGATAGATTTTGATAATTCATATAAAACTATGGATAATACTTATATGGAAACTGTGTGGTATATTTTTAAAAAGATATATACTGATGGTCTTATATATAAAGGTAAAAAAGTCTTGTTTTATTGTCCAAGATGTGAAACTCCACTCTCTAATTTTGAAATTTCTATGGATAACAGTTATAAGGAGGTTACTGAACAATCAGTTATAGCAAAATTTGAATTAAGAGAAGAACAAAAAACATTTCTTCTAGCGTGGACTACAACTCCTTGGACTTTAATTGGAAATGTGGCTTTAGCTGTAAATAGTAAGAAACTATATGTTAAAGTAAAGGTTAATGGTGAATTTTTCATCTTAATAAATAACAAATTAGAAAACATCAAAGAGGAATATGAAATAATTGAGGAATTTAAAGGGAAAGAATTGTTAAATAAGGAGTATAAACCTTTATATCAAATTTCAACTATGAGAGACAAAAAAGGTTATCGGGTAATTGATGGTGGCGATGAAGTATTATCTGAAGAAGGAACAGGAATTATTCATATAGCACTTTATGGTGAATTTGATTATGAAATGATAAATAAGTATGATCTTCCTATGATTCAACATATTGATGAGCATGGTGAGTTAGCCGATGGTCCAAAAGATTGGATTGGCTTATGGTTTAAAGATGTAGATGGTGAGGTCTTGGAGGATCTACATCATCGGAATCTTTTATATGAATCAGAAGATTATACGCATTCATATCCCTTCTGTTATAGATGTAATACACCATTAATATATAATGCTCTTGATGCTTGGTTTATAAACATTCAAAAAATTAAGCAGAGACTTTTAAAAACCAATAAAAATATAAATTGGTATCCAAAAGAAATTTCATATAGATATCAAAAGATAATAGAGAACGCTCCTGATTGGTGTATTTCGAGAAATCGGTTTTGGGCTACAGCAATGCCCATCTGGGAATGTGAAGAATGTAATGAAATTAGAGTAATTGGATCAGTGAAAGAATTACAAGAAAATGCGATTGAAGAAGTTCCAGATAATCTTGATCTACACAGACACATAGTTGATAAAATCCATCTTAAATGTCCAAGTTGCAATAAAGTAATGAATCGTATATCAGAGGTGTTTGACTGTTGGTTGGAATCGGGTTCAATGCCTTATGCTGCAAAACATTATCCTTTTGAAAATATTGAATGGTTTAAGCAAAATTTCCCGAGTGATTTTGTATCAGAATATATTGGTCAGGTTAGAGCATGGTTTTACTATATGCATGTAATATCAATTCTACTATTTGACGAAATTCCGTTTAAAAATGTTGTAGTAAATGGTAATTTGCTTGGCGAAGACGGAACTAAAATGTCAAAATCCAAAAAAAACTATCCTGACCCAAACCTGATAATAGAGAAATATGGAGCTGATGCTTTAAGAATTTATCTTATGTCATCACAATTAATGAGGGCTCAAGATTTAAGCTTTAAAGAGGAAATAGTGAAACAAATCTATAGAAGATTTAATTTATTGTTAGCTAATGTGTTAAAGTTTTATTCATTAATCGATATTGATGAGATTAATGCGGATAAACTACAATCAGATAATATTTTAGATCGATGGATGATTAGTTTATTGAATAGCCTTATACGAGATATTACGCAACTAATGGATGATTATGATACATCAGAGGCTAGTAGGTTATTATTCAACTTCATTGAGGATCTCTCTACTTGGTATATTAAAAACAGCAGAAACCGATTTAAGAGTGAAAATATAAATGAAAAATTATCAGCAATGAATACATTGTCGTATGTATTAACAAATTTAGCAAAACTATTAGGTCCTTTAACACCATTTATTTCTGAGATGATATACCAGAAACTTAGGAATAATGGGATTGTTAATTTAAAATCAGTTCATTTAGAGTTTTGGCCTGAATCTAATGAAGATTTAATTGATATTAAAACTCTAAAAAACATGGAATTAACAAGAGAGATAGTAAAAAGATCATTAGAATTAAGAGATAATGCAAAAATTCCAATAAGACAAGTCTTAAATGAACTTACCATTAAAGGAGTAAAGCTTGAAAACGAATATTTAGAAATTATAGCCGAAGCTATAAATGTTAAAAAGGTAACTATTGATAAACATGATGAGTCAGAATTTACAGTTGAATTAGACACCAAAATTACATCGACATTAAGATCGGAAGGTATTGCTAGAAATCTAATCAGACATTTGAACAATTACAGAAAACAACTCAATCTCTCAACGAACAATCGAATTGATCTATATTTAAAAATAGTTGATAAAGATATTTCAAAATCACTAGAAAAACATGAGAAATATATCAAGAAAATGATACAAGCTGACACTATTATTCAAAACTTAGAAGGTAAAACAGACATAAAGAAATTAAAAATTGAAAATAAAATCGTTGAGGTTTTTATAGAAGTAAAAAATTAACCTAAAACTGAAAAAGAGGAAGATAGATTTTAGTATCTTCCGTAAAATTCTTATTTTTACCTATTCTTTATTATTTTATGCTTAAAATCTATAATACCATGACTCGACAAAAGGAGGTTTTTAAACCAATAGAAGAAGGTCGAGTTAGAATATATACTTGTGGGCAAACTGTGTATGACGATGTGCACATTGGAAACGCAAGGACATATAGCTCATGGGACGTAGTTATTAGATACTTAACATATAAAGGTTATGATGTATTCCACGTTCAAAACTTTACTGACGTCGGTCATTTAACTGATGATGCAGATCAAGGCGAAGATAAAATTGAGAAAAGAGCAAAAGAACAAAAGATCAATCCGTGGGAATTAGTTGACATACAAATAAAAGAGTATTGGGAAGTTATTGATGATCTGAATATTCAAAGACCAAATATCTCCCCTAGAGCTACAGCACTTATTCCAGATATGATAGACGTCATTAAAATCTTATTAGACAAGGGTTATGCTTATGAAGTACAAGGAAATATATATTATGATACAACGAAATTTCAAGATTATGGAAAACTTGGAAGATTAAAACTTGATGAAGAAAAAGCTCAGGCACGTGTAGACCAGGATCCGTTAAAAAAAAATTATTTTGATTTTGCTTTATGGTTAAACGCAAGAAAAGGGGATCAAATCCATATTATGAGATGGGACTCTCCTTGGGGTGAAGGATATCCCGGATGGCATCTAGAATGCTCAGTAATGGGAATGAAATATTTAGGAGAGACTTTAGATATTCATTGTGGGGGAATAGATCATATTCCAACTCATCACCCTAATGAAATCGCCCAATCCGAAGCAGCCACAGGAAAAAAATTTGTAAACTACTGGATGCATGCTGAATTTATTACTTTAAACGGCAAAAAAATGAGTAAAAGTCTTGGAAATTATGTAACTGCCCGAGAGTTGATTGATGAATATGGAGGTCTTATTGTAAGAATGGGGCTTGTGTCTGGACACTATAGATCTGCAGTTGATTGGAATCTTCAAGTTATTGAGAATGCAAAGAATAACATTGAAAAAATAAGAAATTGTCTAAATGCTATAGACAATTCTAAGGGCGGAAATAAAGAAACTCTTAATGAAGCAATTAAAAGTGTTAGAAATGATTTTGAAGAGGCAATGGATGACGATTTTAACAATCCCAAAGCTCTTGCTGCTATATACGAATTTATTAAGAAAATAAATTCCTCATTAGATAATAAGAAGGAACTCCTCAATCAAGCAAAAGAAATATTACTAGAGCTCTTAGGAATTTTTGGACTTGATTTCACTAAATTTGAAGTCGGGTCAGATGTAAAATTAAATGAATTGATGGATATTGTTATAGATATTCGTGAACAGGCAAGAAAAGAAAAGAATTATGAACTCGGTGATAACATCAGAGAAAAATTGAGAAAAGTGGGGATTCAGCTTGAAGATACTCCAGATGGGCCACAATGGAAAATTATTTGATTATTTAAAAATTCTAATCTCTTTTAAATCGGGAATATAAAAAAAAGTGATTTAGGGAGTAGTTAATACTTCCCATTTTCGATATAAGTCAGGATCTCCTCCCTCTTCAAGATATTCAGCATATTTCTTCAATCCTATCAAAACTTTATCAATAGTTTCCTTAAATAATTTTGATTGCTTTTTGTCATCAAATTCCGCCCAAATACTAACTTTTGCGACATATTCCTTTTTAGGTGTTATTGTATAACCAATCGAACTCATATCGCTGTTTTCTGTATACCAAGTTACGTATTGGTTCTTATCTGCTTCAGATTTGATAACGGTTATGCCTCCAATATCAGTGTCTAATTGTAATTTATTATCTTCAAGTTCAAGAACAGATTCTACAGCAGGATTCCACTTTGCTGTCATAAACCTATTAGTGATAATTTTAAAGATTCTATCGGGAGTAGATTCAATATCTATCTTCTTTTCAATTTTTGGCATATAATCACCTTATGATGAAATTCACATTTCTATATGATATGCGATCTTATATAAATTTGTAAGATTTTCTAATTCTGCTTGTTAAATCACCTTAAAACACGAAATATGGTAAAAATGCAGTCAAAATATTTCAGATCAATTGCATTTTCCTAAAAAGATTTTAAATAAGTTAAAAAAAATAAGATTTAATAATTTTATAAGAAAAAGGAACTTTTCATATGAGAAATTTTAAGGAAAAACTTTGGATAATTCCTCTGATTGGAGGATTAATTGCTTTAATTTCACTTCTCCTACCTGTTACTACATGGCACCCAGTAGGTAATTTGGCTATTCAATGGATGTTCCAATTAGGATTGAGACTAGAACCATTTATAGAGCTTAGTCTCTGGAGGTGGGATCCTTTACTTTTATCTCTTTCTATCATTTTATCTATGATGAATTTCGTAAGTAGTAGTATCGTAATTTTGTTAACCGTAATTTATAAAAGAAAGTCAAAGAGTTTTTTAAAATTAAAAAAGTATTGGTTAATATTTGGTATAATCATAACACTATCAACATTAGCTTGGATTATCAAGATGGAAGTGTTTTATAATATTTGGGGAGGTAGCCATTGGTTTGGAGATTATTCACCTAATGTTGGTATTATTACCCCTTTTATCGGCTCAGGTCTTATTATTCTGGCTTTTTTTTTGATAAAAACCAATAAATAAAATTACAACTAATAAGAAATTTAATTAAAAACAAAAAAATAGAATAAAAAATATGTAGTTATAAAAAATTACTCAACTGTCTTT